>NZ_JACHDS010000001.1:0-1476026 GCF_014201195.1 Nocardiopsis mwathae
TACCTCGGGCTGATCGCTCTGCTGCCGATGATCGCTCTGGGAGCCTCCGGTGCCACCCAGAACTTCCCCTTCGGCGGGACGAGCATCCTGATCATGGTCGGTGTCGGGCTGGACACGGTGAAACAGATCGAGTCTCACCTCCAGCAGCGGAACTACGAAGGTTTTCTGCGATAGTGCGTGCCGTATTGGTGGGACCCCCGGGAGCCGGTAAGGGCACCCAGGCCCAGATCCTGGCGTCAGAGTTGTCGATTCCGAAGGTGTCCACAGGCGACATCTTCCGTGCCAACGTGAGCGGTGGCACCGAGCTAGGGAAGCAGGCCAAGGCCTACATGGACCGGGGCGACCTGGTCCCCGACGAGGTCACCAACGCGATGGTGCGCGACCGCCTCGGCCAGCAGGACGCCCAGAGCGGTTTCCTGCTGGACGGGTTCCCGCGCAACGTCGCCCAGGCGGAGACCCTGAACAAGATCCTCGACGACATGGGTGAGCGCCTCGACGCGGTGCTGGAACTCAAGGTCGACGAGGAGGAGGTCGTGAAGCGGCTCTCCGGCCGCCGCTCCTGCCGGAACTGCGGCCATGTGCAGCACGTGCTGTACGACCCGCCGAAGAAGGAGGGCGTCTGCGACGCCTGCGGCGGCGAGCTGTTCCAGCGGGAGGACGACCGGGAGGAGACCATCCGGCACCGCCTGGAGGTCTACCGCGAGCAGACCGCACCGCTGGTGTCGTTCTACGAGGGCGAGGGGCTCCTGGTGTCGATCCAGGCGACCGGCGCCGTCGAGGACGTCACGGCGCGGGCTGAGGAAGCACTGAGGGCCAAGGACTGATGTTCCGGAAGGCAGACCCCGCGATCCAGCTGAAGACCGAGGCGGAGATCGCGAAGATGCGGGCGGCGGGCCAGGTCGTCGCCCGCACGCTCGACCTGCTGCGCTCCTCGGTCGAGCCCGGCATGAGCACGCTGGACCTCGACGCGATCGCCGAGCGCAGCATCCGCGGCGCGGGGGCGATCCCGTCGTTCAAGGGCTACCACGGCTTCCCCGGTTCGATCTGTGCGTCGGTGAACGAGGAGGTCGTGCACGGCATCCCGCGTGAGACCACGGTGCTGGAGCCCGGCGACATCATCTCGGTGGACTGCGGCGCCATCCTGGACGGCTGGCACGGCGACTCCGCGATCACCATCCCCGTCGGCGAGATCGGCGAGGCCGACCGGCGGATGCTGGAGGTCTGCGAGGAGTCGATGTGGCAGGGCATCGACCAGCTCCGCCCCGGCAAGCGGCTCGGCGACATCGGCCACGCCATCGAGTCCTACATCAGGTCCCAGGGCGCCTACGGCAATGTGCAGGAGTACGGCGGGCACGGTATCGGCACCGAGATGCACATGGAGCCGCACGTGCTCAACCACGGGCGGCCGGGCAAGGGCCTGCGGCTGGCCGAGGGCATGTGCCTGGCCATCGAGCCGATGACCAACATGGGCACCCGGCACGTGGTGCAGCTGGAGGACGGCTGGACGGTCGTCACCCGTGACGGAAAGCGCTCGGCACACTTCGAGCACTCGGTCGCGATCACCGCCGAGGGCCCCATGGTCCTCACGGCTCGTGAGGAGAACCGGGCGAAGATCGCCGAGATGGGATTCGTGGATCCGGGCTTCTGACGCTCGAAATGGAGGGACGTCGCGCCTGTCGCTAGGATGGGCGGCGATGGTCATCCGGTCCCGGTCAGTCGTCGAGGATGGTGTGAGCGTGTCCGAGTCAGCGCCGGAGATCCGGGCTTCCGACACCGATCGCGATCGCGTGGCCAAGCTTCTGCAGGAGCACTTCGCCCAGGGGCGGCTCGACAACGAGGAGTTCAGCGCCCGGCTGGAGCGGGCCTACAAGGCGCGCACGGTCGGCGAACTCCAGCCGCTCACCCGCGATCTTCCCGAACGCGATCTCACCGAGCCCCGCGGCGCACGGTACCGGGCGGCCGCAGGGGAGGTGCGCCGGGCCGAGGGCGCCGCGGTCGAGCGCCCGGCCCAGGTCGGCGACCTGTTGAAGGATCCGGCGCTGCTGATCCCGTGGGGGCTGTGGGCCGGGGTCAACACCATCTGCTTCTCGGTCTGGTCCATCCTTTTCCTGACCGGAACCACCGGCGGATACCCGTGGTTCTTGTGGGTGCTCGTTCCATGGGGGATGATCATGTTGCTCATCACCCTGGCCCTGCTCTTCACCCGGACGGGATCGGGTCGGCCCGAGGGCGACTGAGCCGCCTCCGGGCGTGGTTCCGGGCGCGACATAGGCGTGATGGGCGCCGGCGGACCGGGAGGGCACCGCCGTCCCGCGGCACGTCGCGCCCCGTTGTCGAGAGCACCCGTCCGGGCACGCTAGACTGGCACTGCCCACACTCGGGCTGTTGGGTCAGGCTGCCTGAAATCGCATCCGCTCGGTTCCTGGACGTATGCTGACGCAGTTGACCTGATTTCTCAGTGTTCGATTCAGCAAATGGTTACCGGGCCCCAGCGGCCCTGCCTCGTGTCCCCCGCGACCGTGCGGCCGCGAGGCGTGATTCCGAAGCGTGGAGGATATGGCTAAGAAAGACGGCGCCATCGAGATCGAGGGCTCCGTTATCGAGTCCCTGCCCAACGCTATGTTCCGAGTGGAGCTCGACAACGGGCACAAGGTGCTTGCCCACATCAGCGGCAAGATGCGGATGCACTACATCCGCATCCTTCCCGACGACCGCGTCGTCGTGGAGCTGAGCCCGTACGACCTCACGCGCGGGCGCATCGTTTACCGCTACAAGTAGGCCATCGCGCGTCGGCCGCTTTTTCCATGGAGACGGCACGGCGTGGTGGCATGAGTTCGGAGACACCATGAAGGTCAAGCCGAGCGTCAAGAAGATCTGCGCGAAGTGCCGTGTCATCCGCCGCAACGGCCGGATCATGGTCATTTGCTCGGACCCGCGCCACAAGCAGCGTCAGGGCTGACGGCTTCTTTCTTGACAGGCTGGTCCGCCACGGGGGCGACAGGTTCGCCCACCCGTCGGCGGCGGTAGAAGTTTCGAAGTCCCGTTCCCATCTCCCCGATCCGCGGGTGACCGCGAGGCGGAGGGATAACCCCCGGTCGGAGGCCGGGGCCTCGTCGATTGGGCGACGAGAGGGTGGAGGAACGGGAAAGACCTCCGCACTAGTACGAAGGAGTTCGCCCACATGGCACGCGTTGCCGGCGTTGACATCCCCCGCGACAAGCGGGTGGAGGTCGCTCTCACCTACGTTTTCGGGGTCGGGCGCACCCGGTCCACCGAGACCCTGCAGAACACGGGCGTCAACCCCGACACCCGGGTCCACCAGCTGACCGAGGACGAGCTGGTGAAGATCCGTGAGTGGATCGACGCCAACTACAAGGTCGAAGGTGACCTCCGCCGTGAGGTCCAGGCCGACATTCGGCGCAAGATGGAGATCGGCTGCTACCAGGGCATCCGTCACCGTCGCGGCCTGCCGGTCCACGGCCAGCGGACGCAGACGAACGCCCGTACCCGCAAGGGCAAGAAGAAGACCGTGGCCGGCAAGAAGAAGGCCGGCAAGAAGTAGTCCGCCCCGGACGTAAGCCAACCGCTTCGTGTCCGGGAACGCCAACGGACCGATGATCTTGGGAGTAGTCAATGCCGCCTAAGGGCCGTCAGCAGGGCGCAGCGCGTAAGGTGCGCCGCAAGGAAAAGAAGAACATTGTCCACGGGCACGCTCACATCAAGAGCACGTTCAACAACACGATCGTGAGCATCACCGACCCGACGGGTGCGGTGATCTCGTGGGCGAGCTCCGGACAGGTCGGCTTCAAGGGCTCGCGCAAGTCCACCCCCTTCGCCGCGCAGATGGCCGCCGAGGCCGCCGCGCGCCGTGCCCAGGAGCACGGGGTGCGCAAGGTGGACGTCTTCGTGAAGGGCCCCGGCTCCGGCCGTGAGACCGCGATCCGCTCGCTGCAGGCCACCGGCCTGGAGGTGGGCTCGATCCAGGACGTGACGCCGGTTCCGCACAACGGCTGCCGTCCGCCGAAGCGCCGCCGGGTCTGACCCGCCGCTTCGCCGCGCTGTCCGCGCGGGTCCGCTCGATCCGGACCCGCGGGGCGGGTATGAGGTAATCAGGCTCCGCGCTCGCGGAGCCGTCCAGTGGCCGTCATATAGCGGGCGGCCGTGGGAAAGGAAACACGGACCATGTTGATCGCTCAGCGTCCGACGCTCTCCGAGGAGTCGGTCTCGGAGTTCCGCTCCAAGTTCGTCGTCGAACCCCTGGAGCCGGGCTTCGGGTACACCATCGGGAACTCGCTCCGGCGGACCCTGCTGTCGTCCATCCCCGGTGCCGCTGTCACCAGCATCCGCATCGAGGGCGTCGAGCACGAGTTCACCACCGTTCCCGGTGTCAAGGAAGACGTCACCGAGATCATCCTGAACCTCAAGGGCCTCGTCGTGAGCTCCGAGCACGATGAGCCGGTGCTGATGTACCTGCGCAAGCAGGGCCCCGGTGTCGTCACCGCGGCCGACATCGCGCCGCCCGCGGGGGTCGAGGTGCACAACCCCGACCTGCACATCGCGACGCTCAACGGCAAGGGCAAGCTGGAGATGGAGCTGACGGTCGAGCGCGGCCGCGGCTACGTCTCGGCCGCGCAGAACAAGCAGCCGGGTCAGGAGATCGGGCGTATCCCGATCGACTCGATCTACTCGCCGGTTCTGCGGGTCACCTACAAGGTCGAGGCCACCCGTGTCGAGCAGCGGACCGACTTCGACCGGCTGATCGTCGACATCGAGACCAAGCCGGCGATCCGGCCGCGCGACGCCGTCGCGAGTGCCGGTAAGACCCTGGTCGAGCTGTTCGGCCTGGCCCGCGAGCTCAACGTCGACGCCGAGGGCATCGACATGGGCCCGTCGCCGACGGACGCCGCCCTGGCGGCCGACCTGGCACTGCCGATCGAGGACCTGAACCTCACGGTCCGTTCCTACAACTGCCTCAAGCGCGAGGGCATCCACAGCGTCGGCGAGCTCGTCGCACGCTCCGAGCAGGACCTCCTCGATATAAGGAACTTCGGCGCGAAGTCCATCGAAGAGGTCAAGCAGAAGCTCATCGACATGGGCCTCTCGCTCAAGGACTCCCCGCCCGGATTCGACCCGAGCAGCGCGGCGGACTCCTACGGTTCCGACGATGAGGACCAGTCCTTCGTCGAGACCGAGCAGTACTAGAAGACGTCGCCCAATGGTCCACGGCCGAGTGCCTGGTCGAGGACCGCACCACTAGGAGAACGACACCATGCCCACGCCAACCAAGGGGCCTCGCCTGGGGGCCGGCCCGGCCCACGAGCGGCTCATGCTGGCGAACCTGGCGACCTCGCTGTTCCAGCATGGCCGCATCAGGACCACTGAGGCCAAGGCCAAGCGTCTGCGCCCGTACGCCGAGAAGCTCATCACCCTCGGCAAGCGCGGCGACCTGCACGCCCGCCGCCAGGTGATGACCAAGATCCGCGACAAGTCGGTCGTGCACGAGCTGTTCACCGAGATCGGCCCGCGCTACGAGAACCGCAACGGCGGATACACCCGGATCACCAAGATCGGGCCGCGCAAGGGCGACAACGCCCCGATGGCCGTGATCGAGCTGGTCGAGGCCCTGGTCGCGCCGGCCGCGAAGGCCGTGCCGGCCGAGCCGGCGGCGGAGAAGGCCGCCGACGCCAAGGCCGAGGAGGCCAAGGCCGACGAGAGCACCGAGGCTCCGGCCGAGGCGAAGGCCGAGGACACCAAGGCCGAGGACACCAAGGCCGACGAGGCCACCGAGGAGAAGTAGGGACGCCCGCGTTCCTGCCTCACTCACCGCGAAGTGCCCGACCCCCGGGACCGGGGGCCGGGCACTTCCGTCATGTGGGGGCAGGGCCACCGAGACCACGGAGCAGACCATGACCGACACGGCGCCGCCGACGAGCGCCGCTGAGCTCCTCCGCCTGCGGCTGGACATCGCCTACGACGGCACCGACTTCTCCGGGTGGGCGGACCAGCCCGGACGCCGGACCGTCCAGGGCGAGCTGCAGGCCGCCCTGGCGCGTGTGCTGCGCCTGGACGGCGTCCAGTTGACCGTGGGCGGCCGAACGGACGCGGGCGTGCACGCCCGGGGTCAGGCGGCCCATCTGGACGTCCCCGTTGATCTGTGGGCCGCCGAAGGCGACCGGCTCCTCCGCCGCCTGTCCGGGGTGCTCCCCGCCGACGTGCGGGTCCGCGCCGTGGGCCCCGCCCCCGCGGGGTTCGACGCCCGGTTCTCCCCCCTGTTCCGCCGGTACGTCTACCGGGTCAGCGACGCCCCCGGCGGCGTCGACCCGCTGCGCCGCCGCGACGTGCTGTGGCACAAGCGCCCTCTCGACCTGGACCGGATGAACCGGGCCGCCGCCGAGCTGCTGGGCGAGCACGACTTCGCCGCCTACTGCCGCAAGCGCGAGGGTGCCACCACCATCCGCGAGCTCCTCCGCCTGGACTGGGTCCGCGAGGACGACCATCTCTACGCGGGCACGGTGCAGGCGGACGCCTTCTGCCACAACATGGTCCGCGCCCTCGTCGGCGCCCTCCTGGCGGTCGGCGACGGCCGCCGCGACACGTCCTGGCCGCGAACGGTCCTCGGCGCCGGGGTCCGCGACTCGGCCGTCCACGTCGTCCCGCCCCACGGGCTGTGCCTGGAGGAGATCCGCTACCCGGCCGACTCCGAACTGGCCCGGCGGGCCGCCGCCACCCGCAGGGTGCGAACCCTTCCCGGCACCTGAACCCGGACCGCCCGGCCACCGGCCGGGAGACACGACCGCCGGTCGACGCCCCGGTACCCGCTGTGGTGGCCGGGGCGTCGCGCGTGGACGCTCGTGCGGCTCCCGTCAGCCGACGTTGGCGGAGAGGGACGACAGGGACTCGCCGGTGAAGCCGTCGCTCAGGCCGGCCAGATCGGAGTCGGCGGCCTCGGGAGCCCGGCCGTCGCTGTTGGCGGCCAGGGCGAACACCAGGTACGGGCCCCACTGGGCGCCGGAGGCGTGGCCGCCGGCGAAGCCCATGCGTTCGGCGCCCCCGTCGTTGCCCTTGAGGCCCGCGAACCAGTCGGCGGAGTCGAGGTCCTGGGCCTGGCGCACGGCGTCCGCTTTGTCCGGTGCCGGAAGCGCGGCCACACCGGTGGTGACGGCGCGGTCGCCCTCCTTGCTGACGTAGGTGGCGCGGATGAGCTGGCGGCAGTCGTTCTCGGTGAGGACGTCGCCGTAGTCGCCGTGGGCGGCGGTCGCGCAGTCCTCACCGGTGTCGTCGGTGATGACGCGCGTGAACGTCACCCCACCGACCTCGACCTCGTCCGGGAAGATGGCTCCGGGTTCGAGGTCGACCGGCGCGTCGGGTGTGGCCACGGCTCCGCCGCCCGAACCGGTCTCGGGATCCGCCGAACCGCCGCCGCTGGCGATGAGGAATGCGCCTCCGCCGCCGAGCAGGAGCAGGACGGCGAACCCCGCGCCCAGCAGGATGCCCTTCTTGCCGCTGCCGCTGCCGCTGCCGCTGCGGCGACGGCCCCGGTCGCGGCCGGCGGGCTCCTCGCCGTCGATGTCCATGGCGGACAGGTCGATCTCGGCGGTGCGCTCATAGGTCGCGCCGCTCCTGCGGGTCTCGTCGCGGAACATCGGCAGGCCGCCGAAGTCGTCCTGGACGGGCGGGATCGCCTGGGTCGCGTTGTCGTCGACCACGGCGCTGATGCTCTGCGTTGCCGCCCCGGCGTCCGCGGGGAAGACGGGGTCGTCCGCGACGGGCTCGGCCTCCGGCGTGGATGCCCCGGGCTGGAGGACACGGCCTTGGAGGGGCCGGTGCGGTGCATCGCCGACCGGAGGCTGGTGCGCGTCGCCCATGGAGCGCTGCCCGCCGGTGGGGCTGCCCGGCGGAGGCTCCTGGCCGCCCATGGGGCGCTGCCCGCCCGTCGGGACGTTCAGCGGCTGCTGGCCGCCGGTGGGCCGCCCCATGGCCGGGTGCCCTCCGGTCGGGGGGTTCGGCGGAGGTGTCGTGCCCGGAGCCGGGGGCAGGGCACGCAGGGCCTGTGCCTGCGGTGGCTGCTGCGGGGCGAGGCCGCCGGGTGCAGGCGGTGGGCCTGCGGGGCCGGGCCGCTGGGGTGCGCCCTCGGGGGCCGGAGGCAGCGCCGGGCGCTGCGCCTGTCGGGGCCCGGGCGGGTTCGGCGAGGGGGCCCGCGGAGCGCCCTGCGGCGGCGGAGAGGACGGGCCGCTGGACGGACCGCTGGGGCGGGACAGTGGCTGCTGGGCGCCGGTCGGCGGCTGCGGCTGCGGGGGCGGACCCGCGGGCCGCTGCTGGGGGCCGCCGTTGGGCGCCGGTCGCTGGGCGCCGCCGTGCTGCGGCTGCGGCATGGGGGCCTGCCCGCCGGTGGGCGGCTGGGCGCCGGGGCGCCCGCCCGGAGTCGGCTGCTGGGGTGGGGGCAGGGGACGCTGTCCCCCGGTGGGGGCGGCCATCGGGGGCTGGCCGCCGGTGGGCGGCTGCGGCCCTGGTCGCCCACCGCCCGGCTGGGGCGGCTGCGCCTGCGGGGGCTGCTGGGGGCGCTGAGGTTGCCAGGGCGGCTGGGGGCCAGGAGCACTCGGAGCCGGGGCACCCGGTCGGCCCTGCGGGGCGGGCGGCGGGCCGGTGTGGCGCGCGGGTGCCCCGGGGCCGCCCGGAGGCGCGGGTACGGTCGGCGGCCCGGCGTGCGGCGGCGCACCGGGGGAGGGGGGAGCGGGCTGACGCGGCCCCTGGGTGCCGGGCCCATGGGGCGGCGGGCCGGGCTGCTGCGGTCGCGGGGTCTGCGCGGGCTCCTCGGCGGGTCCGGGGGTCATGGCGGCGTGCCGCCCGTGATGTCGGCCGTCGGGGCCGGGGCGGCCGTCGGTCGGCTCGTTCGGATGCGGTGCGATGGGAGGCTCCGGAGACTGTCCTGGGGCGGCACATGGGGGGCGTGGCGCGGCCGGTCGGTCCGGGAAGGTGTTCGGTGTACCTGCGGCGTCCTGGAGCACAGCGGCCGGGTGCCGCCCGACTGTCGGGGTGACCTGCTGCGTCCCGGGACGAGGCGCCGACGGATCCGTTCGCGGCTCAGGGGTCGCGCATCGACCGTGCGGCCAGAGGATAGCTTGTCAGGGGCTCGGGTATCCGTTGCCGGGTCGTTCTTCTCCGTTCTCGCCCCCGGCCATCCGTCGGGACCGCGTGGACGGGCCGGGCCGGCGTGGCACGTGTGGGAAGGCGTGTGCGCGCCGGGCTGTGCGCACCGGATCGGCACGACGGCGCACGGTTCGCCCTCAGGCTATGCTCTGCAGGCGGCTCCGGGGTCCGCTTCGCCGCTGTCCGCCGGGTCGGCGGGTGAGTATGGCGGTAATCTCCCGTGAGTTCGCGATCGACCCGGTCTGACGAGCGGCGATCCCCCAGGCTGCGGGCGTCGCGGCCGTGCGCCGGGGCGGCGCGCGGGTACGGTGTGCCCCGGGACCGGCGAAAGCACTCGCCGGGGAGGGCATAATGAAGGTGGAGTAAACACGGATCGTGGTGTCAGTGCTCGTCGACCCATATCAGTGCAGAGTATGATCATGGGTCGTTTTGACTTGCAGTGCACCCGGCCGGTAGGATACTCCGTCGTTGTGCGTTGAGTTGCCGTGGGTTCCCACATCTGTTGGATGGGCGCCGGTCACGCATCATCGTCTGCACACTCATTTGCCGGCCGGGCCCTCTTCCGGAGGTCGAGGCGGCCGGTCCAGTAATTACGAGTTCCCCATCTCCGCTCGCGGGGATGGACCACGCCGACTGAGAAGGCTTACGATCGTGCGCACATTCAGCCCTAAGCCCAGCGATGTCCAGCGTCAGTGGCACGTCATCGACGCCAGCGATGTCGTGCTCGGGCGGCTGGCCAGCCACGTCGCCACGCTGCTCCGAGGCAAGCACAAGACCTACTTCGCACCCCATGTCGACACCGGCGACTTCGTGATCGTCGTGAACGCCGACAAGGTTGCGCTGACCGGTAAGAAGCTGGAGCAGAAGCGGGCCTACCGGCACTCCGGTTACCCCGGCGGTCTGCGTTCCGTCGCCTACAGCGAGCTGCTTGAGAAGCACCCTGAGCGGGCCATCGAGAAGGCCGTCAAGGGCATGCTGCCGAAGGGTTCCCTCGGCCGCCAGATGGCCAAGAAGCTCAAGGTGTACGCCGGCGCGGAGCACCCGCACCAGGCCCAGAAGCCGGTGCCGTTCGAAATCACCAAGATCGACCAGCCCGCCTAGGCGTTCGCGAGACTGAAGGAAGTACGAGGAGAACCGTGGTCGAGCCCACCGGTATCGAAGACGTCGCCACCCAGGACTTCGAGGAGAACTCCGAGGAGTTCCCGAGCGAGTACACCAGCGAGACGCCCGAGGCGTCCGGTGCGGCTTATGTCCCCACCGCCACCGGCCCGGGTGCCGGCACCGGCCGCCGCAAGCAGGCCGTCGCCCGCGTCCGCATCGCGCCGGGCTCCGGCGAGTGGAAGGTCAACGGCAAGCCGCTGGAGGCCTACTTCCCGGACAAGGTCCACCAGCAGCTGATCAAGGAGCCGCTGGTCGCCCTCGGCTTCGAAGACTCCTACGACGTCTTCGCCCGCCTCAACGGCGGCGGCCCCAGCGGCCAGGCCGGCGCCCTGCGCCACGGCATCGCCCGTGCGCTGTCCGGGCTGGACCCGGAGAACAACCGCCCGGTCCTGAAGAAGGCCGGCTACCTCACCCGTGACGCCCGCGAGGTCGAGCGGAAGAAGGCCGGTCTCAAGAAGGCCCGCAAGGCGCCGCAGTTCTCCAAGCGGTAACCACTCCGTCGAGACTCTCCGAGCACCGAGCATGCCGGTGCCGCACGCTACGGCCCGCCTGTCCCCTGGTCTTTCGGGGGACAGGCGGGCCATAGCCGTTTCTCGGCGTCGAAGTGGTGAATCCGACCCGTGGAGCGTCGCCGCCGTGGATACTCTCACGGGGGCCGTGCGCGCGTCGCCGCGCCGAGAACGTTCACCCTCCGGGGCCGTCGAGGCCGGGCCCCGGGCCGTCCGTCGCACCAGTGGTCGGCGGTCGGTCGACGGGGCGCCGAACGGCGTCCCGACGGCCCTGTCATCGGACTTCCATGAGATGTGTAAGGGGCGAAGGATACGTGGCTCGGCTGTTTGGCACTGACGGAGTACGGGGGGTCGCCGGGCGCGACCTCACCGCCACCCTGGCACTGGACCTCTCCATCGCCGCGGCGCGGGTTCTGACCGAGGGGCGCGATACGGGTGCGGACGCTCGCCCGCTCGCGGTCGTCGGACGGGACCCGCGCGCGTCCGGGGAGTTCCTGGAGGCCGCCGTCGTGGCCGGCCTGGCGAGCGCCGGAGTGGACGTGGTCCGCCTCGGCGTGCTGCCCACCCCGGCGGTCGCCCACCTCACCGCCGAACTGGGCGCCGACTTCGGCGTCATGCTCTCCGCCAGCCACAACCCGGCCCCCGACAACGGGATCAAGTTCTTCGGCCGGGGCGGGTTGAAGCTCCCCGACGAGGTCGAGGACCGCATCGAGGCCCGGCTCGCCGACCCCCGCGAAGGCGCCACAGGTGCCGGGGTGGGCCGGGTGACGGAGGCGGCCGACAGCGCAGAGCGCTACATCGCGCACGTCGTCGCGTCGCTGCCGCACCGACTCGACGGGCTGCGCGTCGTCGTGGACTGCGCCAACGGCGCCGCCTCGGGGATCGCCCCCGAGGCGCTGCGCCGCGTCGGCGCCGAGGTCATCGCGATCGGCGACCGGCCCGACGGCCTCAACATCAACACCGACTGCGGGTCGACGCACCTGGACGCGCTGCGTGCGGCGGTGGTGGAGCACGGCGCCGACGCGGGGATCGCGCACGACGGCGACGCCGACCGCTGCCTCGCCGTGGCCGCCGACGGGTCGGTGGTGGACGGGGACCGGATCCTCGGCATCCTCGCCGTGGAGCTGAAGGAGGCAGGGCGCCTCGCGCGGGACACGCTCGTCGTCACGGTGATGTCGAACCTGGGGCTGAAGCTGGCGATGAGCAAGGCCGGGATCCAGGTGGTGGAGACGGCGGTCGGCGACCGGTACGTTCTGGAGGCCATGCACGCCGGGTCGTACTCGCTGGGGGGCGAGCAGTCCGGGCACGTGGTGCTGCTCGACCACGCCACCACCGGCGACGGCCTGCTCACCGGTCTGCACCTGCTGGCCGCGGTGGCCCGGCGCGGGAAGCCGCTGGCCGAGCTGGCCACCGTCATGACCCGGTTGCCGCAGGTCCTGGTCAACGTCCGCGGTGTCGACAAGAGCCGGGCGGCCACGTCCCCCGTGGTCGCCGACGCGGTGAAGTTCGCCCAGGCCGAACTGGGCGACTCCGGCCGGGTGCTGATCCGGCCCAGCGGGACCGAACCGATGGTCCGGGTGATGGTCGAGGCCACCACCGAGAACCGGGCCGAGGAGATCGCCGGGCGCCTGGCCGGGGTCGTCAAGTCCGACCTGGGCTGACACCCATCCCTGAACGGCGTTCAGGGATGGGTGTGGCCCAGCCGGTGCATCAGGTCGTGGTTGGCCTTGATGGTCCGCCAGGACTCGGGCTCCTTCGGCACTGCGCCGGGCGCCGGGGCCGTTCGGGCGCCGTCCCGCGGTGCCGGGGGCGTCGCGGGACGGCCCTCGGTGAACAGCCAGGTGTCGAAGAGCTCGGTGAGGTCCTGGCCGGAGACCTTCTGGGCCAGCTCGGTGAAGTCATCGACGGTGGCGTTGGCGTCGGTGTACTGGCTCTGCCAGGTGGTGAGGATGTCGGAGAACGTCTCCTCGCCGACCGCCAGGCGCAGCGCGTGCACGGCGAGCGCGCCCCGGTCGTAGACCGCCGAGTGGAAGACGTTGTCCGCCCCGGGGGCGCCCGGGGGCACCGTCCAGAACGGGTCGTCCTCGGGGTAGGACGCGTAGACGTAGTCGGCGAGGTCCTGGGCGGTGCCCTCGCCCTCGTGCTCGGAGAGCATCCACTCGGCGTAGCTCGCGAAGCCCTCGTTCAGCCAGATGTCCTGCCAGCGCGCCAGTGACACGTGGTTGCCCCACCACTGGTGGGCGAGTTCGTGGGCGACGACGTAGGGGTTGGATCCGCGGGCGAAGAAGGCGTGGCTGTAGACCGGCCGGGTCTGGGTCTCCAGGGCGAAGCCGAGCCCGGTCTCGGGTCCGGTGACGATGCCGCCGAGCGCGTTGAACGGGTAGGGGCCGAAGTCGCGCTCCTGCAGCTCCAGAATCTCCTCGCTGCGTTCGATGCTGGCCCTGGCCGCGCCCATCATCGTTCCGAGGCCGGGGTCGTAGGCGTTGTACACGGGCAGGCCCGACGCGGTGGTGTCCTGGTTCACCTCGTAGCGGGCGACCGCGAGTGTGGCCAGGTAGGTGGCGGCCGGCCGGTCCTGGCGCCAGGCGTACACGCTTCTTCCGCCCAGTGTGTACTGGCGGGTGAGGACGCCGTTGCTGACCGCCGTGTAGCCCTCGGGGACGTTCACCAGCACGTCGAAGGTGGCCTTGTCCCGAGGGTGGTCGTTGCCGGGGAACCACCACCAGGCGACCTCGGGCTGACCGAGCGCGACGGCGCCGTCCGGGGAGCGGTGCCACCCGTGGACGTCGCCGCCGGTCCAGCGCACTTCGGAGGGCACGTCGGCGTACTTGACGACGACGGTGAGCGGGCGGCCCTCCTCGACGGGGGAGGCGGGGGTCACGACGACCTTGTGGGTGCCCCGGGGGGCGAACTCCGCAGGTTTGCCGTTGACCCGCACGGACGTGACGTCGAGGAGGAAGTCCAGGCTGAACGCGTCGAGGTCCTCGGTGGCCTCCGCGACCAGTGTGGCGGTGCCGGAGAGCCGGTCGGTCTCGGGCTCGTATCTGAGCCGGAGGTCATAGTGGTCGACGGAGTAGCCGGTGTTGCCGTAGGTGGGGAAGTAGGGGTCGCCGATCCCGTTACCGGGAGCCGCGGCCGCGATCGCGGTGGGCGCCGCGGTGAGCAGAACCGCCGTCACCGCGGCGGCGCCGACCCGCCTCAACCGGCTGCGTGCCATGCCTGGTCCTCTCCGCGCGGAAATCTCGCCATGGTGCACCGGCACGGCAGCGGATCGGGAAATCGATCCCCGTCCGCGGCGGGTGCGATGCCGTACATCGCTTATCGTGGTGGCTCCGCGGCCGATCGCCGAGAACCGCCACGCGGTAGGCCCTCCTACCTCGCGTATTCGATCCCGGAACGTTGCCCGCACGTATTCCGCGGGTTTCTTCCGCCTTATTCGGGGCCGTACCACTCCGCCCGTCCGTCGATTTCGGCAAAGTGCACCGGAATTCTGCCGATTATTCGGTGTACTTCGCCGAGGTCAACGCAGAAAAGCGGGTGGGTCCTCGTGAGGACCCACCCGCCGCACGCGGTGGCCGACGGTCCGGGCCGCACGTGCCCGGACGCGTGCGGCTACTCCACGGTCACGCTCTTGGCCAGGTTGCGCGGCTGGTCGACGTCGTTGCCCTTGGCCAGCGCCAGCTCGCAGGCGAACACCTGGAGCGGCACGGTGGCCACGATCGGCTGTAGCAGCGTCGGCACCGCGGGCACCTCGATCAGTTCGTCGGCGAACGGACGCACCGTCTCATCGCCCTCCTCGGCGATCACGATGGTGCGCGCGCCCCGGGCGCGGATCTCCTGGATGTTGGAGACGATCTTGTCGTGCAGCACGCTGCGCCCCGCACGCGACGGCACGACCACGACGACCGGCAGGTCCTGCTCGATCAGCGCGATCGGGCCGTGCTTGAGCTCGCCGGCGGCGAACGCCTCGGCGTGCATGTAGGCGAGCTCCTTGAGCTTGAGCGCGCCCTCCATCGCCACCGGGTAGCCGACGTGCCGGCCCAGGAACAGCACGGTGTCGGCGTCGGACAGTGAGCGGGCCAGCTCCCGCACCGGCTCGACCGTGGCCAGGACCCGCTCCACCTGCTCGGGCATGTTGGCGAGCTGGGCGATCACGGCGTTGATCTCGTCGCCGAACTTCAGTCCGCGCACCTGCGCCAGGTACAGGCCGATGAGGTAGCAGGCGATGAGCTGGGTGAGGAACGTCTTCGTCGCGGCGACGCCCACCTCCGGGCCGGCGTGGGTGTAGAGCACCCCGTCGGACTCGCGCGGGATGGTCGACCCGTTGACGTTGCAGATGGCCAGCACGCGGGCGTTCTGCTCGCGCGCGTAGCGGACCGCCATCAGCGTGTCCATGCTCTCGCCGGACTGGGAGATCGCGATGACCAGGGTCTGTCGGTCGAGGATCGGGTCACGGTAGCGGAACTCGCTGGCGACCTCCACCTCGCACGGGATGCGGCACCAGTGCTCGATCGCGTACTTGGCGATCATCCCGGCGTGGTAGGAGGTGCCGCACGCGATGATGACGATCTTCTCGATGTCGCGCAGGTCGGAGGGGGCGAGGCGCATCTCGTCGAGGGTCAGCGTGCCGTCGACGCCGACGCGCCCCAGGAGGGTGTCGGCGACCGCCTTGGGCTGCTCGACGATCTCCTTGAGCATGAAGTAGTCGTAGCCGCCCTTCTCGGCGGCCGACGCGTCCCAGTCCACGTGGTACTCGCGGACGTCGACCGGGTTGCCGTCGTAGTCGGTGACCCGCACCGAGTCGCGGCGCAGCTCCACCACCTGGTCCTGGCCCAGCTCGATGGCGTCGCGGGTGTGCGCGATGAACGCGGCCACGTCGCTGGCGAGGAAGTTCTCCCCCTCGCCCCGGCCGACGACCAGCGGCGAGTTGCGCCGGGCCGCCACGACCAGGTCGGGATCGCCGACGAACATGGCGACCAGGGTGAACGCGCCCTCCAGGCGGCGGCAGACCGCGCGCATGGCGGCGGCCAGGTCGTCGTCGCCGCGCTCCTTGAGCTCCCGGGCCAGCAGGTGGGCACTGACCTCGGTATCGGTCTCGGAGCTGAACTTGGCGCCCTGCTCCTCCAAGTCCAGGCGCAGCGCTGCGAAGTTCTCGATGATGCCGTTGTGGATGACCGCCACCCGGTGGTCGTTGTCCACGTGGGGGTGGGCGTTGAGGTCGGTGGGGGCGCCGTGGGTGGCCCAGCGGGTGTGCCCGATGCCGATCCCGTCGGCGTCGCGGGGGCTCCGTTCCAGCGCCGCCCGCAGGTTCGCGAGCTTGCCGGCCCGCTTCTCGGTGTCGAGTTTGCCATCGGTGAGGACGGCGACGCCCGCGGAGTCGTATCCCCGGTACTCCAGCCGTGCCAGGCCGTCCACGATGACATCGAGCGCCGGTTGCGGCCCGACGTAGCCAACGATTCCGCACATGAGCGCCAGCGTAAGCGATCGGAAGGGGTCGCCGGGCACCGCGCAGCGCCAGACCATTGGCCATTTTCGCAGGTGGCGGTATAGACCAGTTGGTGTGTGTCGGGTCGATGGCGCACGTCAGGCGCGGCGCGGGTAGGACGAGTGCCCCCGGGACGTGTCCTTGGTCTCGCGGCGAAAAAAATCCCGTCGGGTGACGATCCGGACGTACATATCGGGGCAGAACGATCGGAACTCAATGGCGATCGCCTCAGGGGCGGTGGCCGGTCCGGGGCAGGGGCTGTTCTAGGGTGGGCAGACGTGTCTCAAGCGACGAAGAACGGCTTCTCAACGCCCTACGTTGAGCTCGACCGACAGGCGTGGGCGGCCCTCCGCGACTCGACTCCCCTCTCTCTGACCGAGGCGGAGCTCGACGTCCTGCGCGGAACCACGGACCCCACGTCGCTCGATGAGGTGCGCGACATCTACCTGCCCATGTCGCGGCTGCTCAACCTGTATGTGAAGGCGACACGGCAGCGGCACGGCGCGGTGCGCGCCTTCCTCGGCGAGGACGACCGCCCGGCCCCGTTCATCATCGGTGTGGCGGGCAGCGTGGCCGTCGGCAAGTCCACCACCGCCCGTCTGCTGCGGACGCTGCTGGCCCAGTGGCCGGACCACCCCGACGTGGAGCTGGTGAGCACCGACAACTTCCTCTACCCCAACGACGTGCTCAAGCAGCGCGGCATCATGCACCGCAAGGGGTTCCCGGAGAGCTACGACCGGCGCCGCCTGGTGCGGTTCGTCTCCGAGATGAAGTCCGGCGCCGAGAAGATGGAGATCCCCGTCTACTCGCACCTGCACTACGACATCATCGGCGGGGAGAAGCAGACTGTTTACCGGCCCGACATCCTCATCCTTGAGGGCATCAACGTGCTGCAACCGGCACAGCCGGGGCGCCTCGCCGTCGCCGACTTCTTCGACTTCTCCATCTACGTCGACGCCAAGGTCGACCACATCCGCTCCTGGTACCTGGAGCGGTTCCTGGAGCTGCGCCGCACCGCGTTCTCCGACCCGCGCTCCTACTTCCACTCGATGGCCACCTCCGTACCCGAGGACGAGGCGGTGCAGTTCGCCCAGCACACCTGGCGCACGGTCAACGAGCTCAACCTGGTGGAGAACATCCGGCCCACCCGGGCCCGGGCCACCCTGGTCCTCTACAAGGGAGCCGACCACCGCGTCCGCCGCGTACGGCTCCGCAAGACCTGAGCGCGGCCCGTCCGGATTCCGCCACGTCCGGTCGGTTGGCCGGAGTCGGCCGGGTCCGGGGGGAGGTTTTCGCGTTCCGGGCGGGAACCGCGACGCTCCGGCGCGGGTCGAAACCGGGTACGGGGACGCGGAGGACGCGCACGGCGCCGTTCCGCACCCACCCCGCGTCGACGAGCCGAGGAGAGACAGCAGCGCCATGTCGCCAGGGAACACCACAGCCGCCCGCACCGGCGAGGAGCCGCCGCAGCCGGGGCGGAAGAGTTCGTCGACGGTACTGATCGGCGCGATCGGCGCCCTGTCACTCGCGGTCGCCGGCTGCTCGACCCCTGCCAAAGAGGTCACGGCGCACTGCGTCGAGGACGGGAACAAGGGACGGCCGACCCCCGGTGCGTCCCCCGACCCCTGGGGGACCCCTGCGCCCGGCCCGACGGCCGCAGCGGACGGCGGCGGCCGCGACGGGCAGCGCGTCGTCGACGAGCGGCACTGCAAGCGCTCCGGCGGTTCGTCCGGGGTCGGCAGCGGCTACCACTACTACTACGGCGGAACCGTCGACAACGGCCGGGTCAGCGGCGGCACCACCACGCGGCCCTCGGACGCCAAGGTCGTGACCGAGCGTGGCACGGTCATCCAGCGCGGCGGCGCGGGCGGCCGCGGCGGCAGCGGATGGGGCGGCTGAGGCGCACATGATCAGGAAGAGCGGCAACCCCGTCCGGCCCGACTGGCGCGAGATCGTGGAGGCGCAGGGGCTCGGCTTCCACGTCGCGGTCCACCCCGAGCACCTGGAGCGCACCTACTGGGACGAGTCGGTGCACTACGAGTTCGAGATGGAGCAGGTGCTGCACCTCGAAGCGGTGGTGGAGTCCCTGCACCGGATGTGCCTGGAAGCGGTCGAGCACGTCGTCTCCGAGAACCGCTTCGCCGACTTCGGCATCCCCGAGTGGGCGGCGCCCGCGATCCGCGACTCCTGGCGGCGCACCGACCCCTACCTGTACGGCCGGTTCGACCTCCGCTACGACGGCGTCAACCCGCCCACACTGCTGGAGTACAACGCCGACACCCCCACCTGCCTGGTGGAGGCCGCGATCGTGCAGTGGCACTGGCTGCAGGACACCCACCCGGGCGCCGACCAGTGGAACTCGCTGCACGAGCGGCTCATCCACCGGTGGGCCGCGCTGCGCCCCCGCCTGCCCGACGGTCCGGTGCACTTCGCCTGGACGAACGAGGACGAGACCGGCGAGGAGGCGCTGACCACCGCCTACCTGCAGGAGACCGCGGACCAGGCGGGGCTGTCCACCCAGGAGATCGCGCTGGAGGACATCGGCTGGGACTACTCGGCGAGTGAGTTCGTCGACCTGGAGGAACGCACGATCACCGCCGCCTTCAAGCTCTACCCGTGGGAGTGGCTGATCCGGGACCGGTTCGGCCCGCTCATCCTGCAGCAGCTGCACGGCGTCCCCTGGATCGAGCCGCTGTGGAAGATGGTGCTGTCCAACAAGGCGCTGCTGGCCGTGCTGTGGGAGATGTACCCGGGCCACCCCAACCTGCTGCCGTCCTACCTCGGCGACCCCGGGCCGCTCGACTCCTACATCGCCAAGCCGCTGCTGGGCCGTGAGGGGGCGAGCATGCGGATCGTCACCCCCGACGGCGAGCTGGAGCGGACGGGGGGCGACTACGGGGTCGAGGGCTACGTCTTCCAGCGGTTCCAGCCACTGCCCGAATTCGAGGGGTGGCACCCGGTGCTGGGCACATGGGTGGTGGGGGACTCCTCCGCCGGGCTGGGCATCCGCGAGACGTCCCGCCTGATCACCGACGACACGTCGTCCTTCGTGCCCCACCT
Organism: Nocardiopsis mwathae; assembly: GCF_014201195.1. Classification (NCBI taxonomy): domain Bacteria; kingdom Bacillati; phylum Actinomycetota; class Actinomycetes; order Streptosporangiales; family Nocardiopsidaceae; genus Nocardiopsis; species Nocardiopsis mwathae. The sequence continues at coordinate 19,363 of NZ_JACHDS010000001.1, forward strand.
CATCCGGGTCTGACGGCACCCGCGCACGGGGTGGCTCAGGACGGGGCGCCGCGGCGGCGCTCGACGTGGCCGGCGGGGGTCAGGCAGGCCGCGAAGGGGCCGTCGTCCGAGCACAGCCGGTCCAGGACCGGGTCGAGGTGGTCGCGGTGCCAGACCGCCGGGCCGACCGGTCCCGAGCGCTCGGTGTCGGTCAGTTCGCCGTAGGAGAGCCGCAGCGCGTGCAGGCGGCCCACCGCTTCGTGGTGCTCCCACCACGCCGGGCACCACGCGGAGCCGTCGCCGATGTAGACCGGCACCAGGAACTCGTCCACCCACCGCACCAGGGCCGCGAGCTCCCGCTTGTAGGCGTCCCGGGACATGTTGAAGATGAACGGAACCGGCTCCTCGGCCTTCTCCTCGGTCGGCTGCGGGGGTGCCGCGGTCGCGAGATCGGTGAGCTGGGTCTGCAGCCGGATGACGTCCGCGCCGAGCTTGTGCATGGCGTTCTGCAGGTGCGCGACGCGTTCGGACAGTCCGTCATCGGTCGCGATGCGGTTGTCGGTAAAGGTCATGCGGAAACGTCCTGTGCTGCTGTCCGTGCCTGGAATATCGCTATTCGGGCCAGTAAATCAGTGGCCCGTGCGCGCCGCTTCATGCCGGTGCGCCGAGAAGGGGATGCCATCGACGGTACGCGACCGGCGGCGTCGGCCGGTCCGCTCCGGCGGACCCGCCACGCCCCACTCCGCCGCGCGGCACGGCCACCGGAACAGGGTCGAAGGGGCAGGGCCGCAGGGCCACGGCCCGCACCGGGGTGGTCAGGCCGCCGCAGGCGGGGCATGCTCTGGTGATGAGGGCACTTGTGCGTGCCCGGAGTTGCGGAGTACGGGGCGGGGAGGCACGGTGCGGTACGCACACACGGTCGAAGCGGTGCGCAAGGCCGAGGGCGAGCTCATGGCGCGGCTCCCGAACGGCGCGCTGATGCAGCGGGCGGCACGCGGGCTGGCCGCGGTGTGCGTCCGGATGCTCCCGCGGGTCTACGGCTCCCGGGTCGTGCTGCTGGTGGGCGGCGGCGACAACGGGGGAGACGCCCTGTACGCCGGCGCCTTCCTGGCACGGCGGGGAGCGGCGGTCCGGGTCGTTTCGGCCGGGTCGCGCGTGCACGAACAGGGGCTCGCCGAGCTGCGGGCCGCCGGTGGACGCGCCATCGCGGTCGGCGACGGGGGCGGACGAACCCGGGGCGGTCCGGGTTTACGGCACGTGCCCATCGCCGAGGCCGCCGTCGAGATCAGCGCCGCCGACCTCATCATCGACGGCCTCGTCGGCATCGGCGGACACGGCGGGCTACGTGAACCGCACGCCGCGGTCGCCGCCCTGGCGGGCGCCGCCACGGCGCCGGTCGTCGCCGTGGACCTGCCCAGCGGGATCGACGCCGACACCGGAGCAGTCGGCGGCGCGGCGGTGCGCGCCGACGTCACCGTGACCTTCGGCACGCACAAACCCGGGCTGTTCGTCGACCCGGGGGCGGAGCGGGCCGGGGTGGTGGAGTTCGTCGACATCGGGATCGGTGCGGAACTGCCCGCCGCGCGCGTGGAGTCCCCGCAGGCCGAGGACATCGCGACGCTCCTGCCACACGTGGGCGCCGAAGCCGACAAGTACCGCCGCGGTGTCCTCGCCATAGCCGCGGGTTCGACGCGCTACCGGGGCGCCGGAGTGCTGGCGGTCGGCGGGGCGTTGCGCGGCGGCGTCGGCATGGTCCGCTACGCCGGACACCAGGACGCGGTCGACGAGGTGCTGCACAGCTGGCCGGAGGCGGTGACCTCGGTGCTCGACCCTCTCGATCCGGTCAACGGGCTGCCCGATCGGGTGAGCGCCTGGGTGATCGGACCGGGCCGGGGGCTGTACCCGGCGGCCACGATGGAGCTGGCCCGGGTGCTCGGCACCGGCCTGCCGGTCCTGGTCGACGCCGACGCCATCACGCTGCTGGCGAGCGACCCCCGCATGGTCCGGGAGCGGGCGGCCCCCACCCTGCTGACCCCGCACGCCGGTGAGCTCACCCGCCTCCTGCCCGGAACCGACCGCGCCGACGTCGAGGCTCGCCGCCTGGAACACGCCACCCGCGCCGCCGAGGAGTACGGCTGCACGGTCCTCCTCAAGGGGTCGACCACCGTCATCGCCGAACCGGGGCGGCCCGCGGTGGTCAACCCGACGGGGACGCCCCTGCTGGCGACGGCCGGCAGCGGCGATGTGCTGGCCGGCCTCATCGGCTCGCTGCTCGCCGGGGGCCTGGCCCCGCGCGAGGCGGCGGTGTGCGGCGCCTACCTGCACGGACTGGCCGCCCGCCTGGCCAATGACGGTGCCCCGGTCGCCGCCTCCGACCTGCTGTCGGCCCTGCCGCGCGCCATCCGCGAGGTCCGGCGGCGCTGACCGCCGGGCCGCCGGCGCGGTCAGGCCCGGCCGCGCGGCCTCCGGGCGCTGCGCAGGCCGCGGGAGACGATGTCGGTGATGAAGTACTCGCCGGGGTCGCGGTGGTCGTGCAGGAGGTCGACGTGGTTCTCGTCCACCCACATGAACTCGGTGTGCTTGCCCGGCTCCAGGCGCGGCGCCGTCAGGTCGCCCTCGACGCGGACGAGGTAGTCGACCTCGTGGCGTTCGATGCCGTCGCCCGGCGTCCACACGAGCCGGTACAGCTCGTCGAGGACGGCGGTGAGCTCCCAGCCGGTCTCCTCGGCGACCTCCCGTCGCAGCGCCTGGAGCATGGTCTCGCCGGGTTCGACGTGCCCGCCCACGATGTCCCAGCAGTGCGGGAAGACCTTCCGGTCCGGCGATCGGCGCTGCGCGAAGGCGCGCCCCGCGTCGTCGATGATCACCGCGCCGCCGACCCACCGTCCGCCGTCCGCCGTGTCGGGGAAGACGATCCCCTCCGCGACCTCCACACCGCTCGCCACCGTGGCGCTCCCCTCGTCTCGGTTCCACCGGGCCTCCGCCCGTGTCGGCACCGACGCTACCGGCGCCGACGGCCCTTCCCGCGAGCTGCTCCCCGCCGGCGCTCCGGTCGCGCCCGGCCGTTCAGCCTCCGTCCGGAGCGTGGGCCGCGCCCGCGCCTCCCGCGCGCCGGGGCAGCCGGAGGGTGAGGAGTCGGGCGCGCGGCGCCACGCGCGCCGCGAGGTCCAAGACGGCTGCGGTGCGGCTGCGGTCCTCGTCGAGCACGGAGAAGAAGTTGGCGCCCATGTAGTAGGTGATCGCGCCGTAGGCGACCTCGCGCGCGGGCAGCAGCCGGGCCAGCGGAGAGCCGCCGACGACCCGCTCGTAGTGCTCTTCGACGAACGCGATCCACGGCTCGGCCCGTGCGTTGATCTCGGCGCGCAGCTCGGGGCGGGTCACAGCGGCCGCGACGAGCTCGGCGAACTCGGCGAGGTACCCGTGCTCCAGGTCGGTGCGGTAGATGTGCACCGCGGCCTCGACCAGCTCCTCCAGGGTGGCGGCGCGCGCCGCGGTGGCCCGGTGCAGCGCCATGCGCTCCTGCGCCGAGCGGTCCAGCAGCGCGAGCAGCAGCTGGTCCACGCCCCCGAAGTGGTAGAAGATCAGCGCCGAGTTGACGTCGGCGGCCTTGGCGATGGCCCGCGCCGACGTCCCGGTGTACCCCTCCTCGCGCAGGACCTGTCCGGCTGCGGTGATCAGGCGGTCGCGGGTCTCCTCGCTCGACCGGCGGCCCTGCGCGCCTCCCTTGGCCACGGCTCCATCCCTCTCCATCGGTCCGGCGGGCGCCTTCATCGTACGCTTTAACCATCTGATTAAATCGAACGGTGAAGCGCTCGGCGAGCCGGAACCGGCGGGGAGGGCAGGACATGGTGCACGAGAAGCGACCCGCTGCGGGCGCCACCGCACCCGCGGCCGCGGAAGGCGGGAGGTCGCGGTGATGCCCGCCGCGGCCGTGCAGCTGGTCGGCGGTGCCGGGCAGGTGGCCGCGGACCCCGTCGTCATCCGTGCCGTCGCCCTGATCGCCCCGGCCCTGGTGGTCGCGGCCCTCGTCGCCGCCCACCGCCCCTCGCCGCGGGACACCGCCGCCGCGGTCGCCGCCACCGCTTGGAGCGGGACCGGCGTTCTCGGCCTCAACCTGCTCGCCTTCCGCGCGGACTGGTGGTCCTTCCACAGCGAGGGGCCGAGTGTGCTCGGTGTCCCGGTGGAACTGTGGTGGGGGTGGGCGGTGCTGTGGGGAGTGCTGCCGGTACTGCTCGCCCGCGACCTGCCGGTGCCGCTCGTCGTGGGCGCCATCGTCTGGCTGGACCTCATCCTGATGCCCCTGGCCGCGCCGGTCGTCCGGCTGGCTCCGGGCTGGCCGGTGGGGGAAGCCGTCGGCGTGGTCCTCTGCCTCCTGCCCGCCGTGCTGCTGGGGCAGCGGATCCGCCAGGGCCGCCACCTCGCCCTCCGGGAGCGGGCACAGGCGGCACTGCCCGGGATCGCGTCCCTCGCCCGGTCTGCGGCCGGTGCCCTCGGCGCCCGTCCCGGGGGGCCGCGGCCGCGCACGGGTCCGGGAAGCGATGCCGCCAACGCGGGCGACACCGCGGACCCTGCGCGGTGACGTCAGGGTGGTGAACATCCGCCAAGGCCTTGCCCCGCGCCGCTGCCGGCGCGATAGCGTAGGCGATCGCCGGGGCCGGGCAGGGAACTCGCCTCGGAACGATAACGCGGGGGAATTATCGAGAATTCGTCGGACACGGCCTTAGACAAAGGGAGCCAATGGACGAACAGGCCATGCTCACCCGCGACCTCGTCCTGCGGCTGTGCGCCGATCCGATCGACTTCGACGAGGAATGGCTGCGGTCGGACGGAAAGATCACCGTCCCCTTCACCGCGCCGCGCGACACCTCCCTGATCGACACCATCGTGGCCGCGGGACGGGCCATGGGCGTCGACCACCTGCTCATCTGCCGGACGCGCAACGAGTTCGCCTTCGAGCCGGTGACCGACGTGCCCGCCGACACCGCCAGTATCGTCGCGGTCATCCGCGGCTGGGGCGACGAACCCACCGACCTGGTCGTGGCCGTCGAGGACCTGTCGGCCGCCGTCTTGGTCACCGCCTCCGAGCTCACCGTCGCCGCCGGGCCCGACGACTTCCTGCGCCCCTTCGTCGGCCGCGACCTCGCCGGAGCCCGCACCGCCTTCGCGGAGGAGGCCCGCAAGGACCGCGACCCCCGGCTGCTGCGTGCCGCCCAGCGCTACGGCTGCATCGACCAGGGCCATGCCACCGCCGCGCGCGCCCCCGGGCCCGACCTCGCCGAACGTGTCGCGGTGCGCGCCCGCAGGCTGCGCGAAAGCGCCGACCGCACCGTGGCGTGGATGCGCGCCCTGCGCGGTGCCTGGGGGTGGGCGATGGTCGCGGTCCTACTGGCCGCGGCGCTCATCGTGCCGGGCATCTCGGCGTCCCTCCCCGTCCTCGCCGGCACGCTGTGGCTGATGGCCCAGTTCGCCTGGTTCGCCCGCTCCCGAACCGTGGGGTTCGCGACCCTGATGCGGGTGGTGGCGCTGGGCGCGCTGATGATCTGGCCCGCCGCGCTGGCCGGGCGGCTGCTGGCCGGGGCACTCGGCGACGTGGAGGCCTGGGTGGGCCCGACCTACATCGCCGTCCTCGTGGAAGAACCCATGAAGCTCCTCCCACTGCTGCTGTGCCGGATGGTCGCCGGGCGCCGCTTCAGGCGGCTGGCCGCCGTCGACTACCTGCTGCTCGCCGCCGCATCCGGCGCGGGATTCCACCTGGCGGAGCAGGCGCTGCGCGCCGCCACCGGCGGGGCCGGCCCTGCCCCCGTCTACGGCGTCCTCACCCTGTTCCCCGGCTGGACCGAACTGCCCGGCCTGGGCATCCAGTTCTCCGGGCACGCCGTCACCACCGGGCTCATCGGCGCCGCACTGGGGCTGGCGATCGTCGGCCACCGGCACTACGGCGCGCGGCTATGGATCCTGCCCCCGCTCGCCCTGTGGGTGGCCGCACTGGAGCACATGACGTTCAACGCGGCGATCGCCGGCGTCGACCCCACTCCCGTCACCGCCGTCCTCGCCGCACTCACCGGCGGCGGCGCCGCGACCCGGTGGATCCTGCTCGCCCTGCTGGTCGCCGCGGTCCTCCTCGACCACCGGCTTGCCGGGGCCGCGGCCGACACCACCCCCGCGCTGCCCGGGGAGCCGCCGCTCGCCGGTCTGCGCCGGTGGGCGCGCGGCCGGTCGGTCCGCATCCGGGTGCGCGTGCCCGGAGACATCGCCCCCGTCTTCCGCCGCGCGGCCTACTCCTGGGCACTGCTCCCGGTGACGCTCGTGACCGCGCTCTCCGCGATCCTGCACGAGTTCGCCGTGATGCTCGCGGCCGCCGCCCGAGGCCCGGCCACACTCTGCACGACCTGGGACTTCCTGCGGCAGCGCCGCGCGTACGCGATGGGTGCGGCCCGTGCCGGGGACCGCCCCTGGCGCCGCTTCCCGCGCCGGGAGGACCTGGCCGCCTCGGCCCGCTCCCTGCGCGCCGCCCTGGCGCCCGCCCCCGCCTCCCTTTCGGTCGCGGCCGCCGCCAGCGTCCTGGTGGCCCTGCACCCGCACGTCGGGTCGGGATACCTCGGCGGCGAGTGGGCCGCCGTCCCGGAATCCGGCGGCGGTTTCGGCTACGCGGTGGCGGTCCTGGGCGACGCCGCCACCTGGCTGGGTGCCCTCTCACCGGTCCAGCAGGCGTGGGCCTGGGCCGCCGTGGCCGCCTTCGTGAGCCTGCTGGTCAGCGGTTGGGCCGTCCCCCGGGTGCATCCCACCGTGGGCGACGTCCTGCGCAGGCCGGGCCACAGCATCACCCTTCTCCTCGGCGCCTGCGCACCCGGCCAGACCCCCTACGCGATCACGGCCGTGGCCGGACTGGCCCTACCCCGGTCCACCGACCGCCTGCTGCGGGGATAGCCGCAGGCCGCGGAGGCTCGGGATGGACGCCGCCACCACATCCCGTTGCCTATGCCACACCGCGTTCGCGCACGTCGGTCCGCGTGCGTGCCAGACTTGAGCCATGCCTCCAACTTTCGCCGAAGCGCGCGTGGACCTGGGCGCGATCACAGAGAACATCGAGTTCCTGCGGGGCCGGGCACGCGGTGCGGATGTCATGGGTGTCGTCAAGGCCGACGGCTACGGGCACGGAATGCTCCCCGCCGCCCGCGCCATGTTGGCCGGCGGCGCGACCTGGCTCGGCACGGCGTTCATCGAGGAGGCCCTGCGACTGCGCGCCGACGGGATCCGTGTCCCCGTGGTCGCGTGGATCGTTCCGCCCGGCGAACCCCTCACGGCGGCCATCGCCGCCGACATCGACCTGGGGGTGAGCTCGCTGTGGCTGCTGGAGGCGATCGAGGCGGCCGCCCGGGAGGCCGGGCGGCGCGCACGCGTCCACCTGAAGGCCGACACCGGGCTCAGCCGCGGCGGCGTCACCACCGACGAGTGGCCCGCCGTGGTGGCCGCGGCCGCGCGCGCCGAAGCGTCCGGGCCGATCCAGGTCACCGGTGTGTGGTCGCACTTCGCCTGTGCCGACGAACCCGGCCACCCCTCCATCTCCGCCCAGATCGCCGTGTTCCACGAGGCCCTGGAGATCGCGGAGAAGGCCGGGCTGCGCCCCGATGTGCGACACCTCGCCAACTCCCCGGCGACGCTCACCCTCCCCGAAACCCACTTCGACCTGGTGCGCACCGGGATCGCCGGCTACGGCATCAACCCCATCCCGGGCCTCGACGTCCCCGAGCTGCGCCCGGCCATGACCCTGAGCACGAAGATCGCCATGGTCAAGCGGGTCCCCGCGGGCAGCAGCATCTCCTACGGGCACCGCTACACCACCGCGCGCCCGAGCAACCTCGCGCTGGTCCCTCTCGGCTACGCCGACGGTGTGCCGCGCGCCGCTACCGACACCGCGCCGGTGCTGGCCGCCGGGCGGCGCCGCACGATCGCGGGCACGGTCTGCATGGACCAGTTCGTCGTCGACCTCGGCGACGACGCGGCCGCGGCCGGGGACCGCGCCGTCCTCTTCGGCCCCGGTGACGACGGCGAACCCACCGCCCAGGACTGGGCGGACGCGCTGGGGACCATCCCCTATGAGATCGTCACCCGTATCGGCCAGCGGGTACCGCGCGTCCACGTCGGTGGTCCGGGGCGGTCGACGGGGCGACCGAACATCCCGGAAGAGGAGGGGTAGGCCGACGCGGCACGCCACCGCGGAGTTGTGCCTACCCTGGTGAGGGGCACCGACCTCGGGCCCCTCCGTCGACATCGCTGTGAGCTCATGACCGACACCACCGACACCACCACCCTCGCCACCGGCGCGCTCGTCACCGCGGCGACCGACGCGGACATGCGGGCACTGGGCAGGCGCATCGCCGGGCTGCTGCGCCCCGGCGACCTGCTCATCATGTCCGGGCCGCTGGGCGCCGGAAAGACCACCCTGACCCAGGGGATCGCCGACGGGCTCGACGTTCGCGGGCCGGTCACCTCGCCCACCTTCGTGATCGCGCGCGTCCACCCCCCGCTCTCCGGAGGACCGGCGCTCGTCCACGTCGACGCCTACCGCTTGGGCAGCGCCGCCGAGGTCGACGACCTCGACCTGGAGGCGAGCCTCGACGACGCGGTCACCATCGTCGAGTGGGGCGAAGGCGTGGCCGAGGAGCTGTCCGACGACCGCCTGGAGATCTCCATCGACCGGCTGCCCGACGACACCCGCACCGTCCGGCTGACCGGCGTCGGCGTGCGCTGGGCCGATGCGCTACCGAGCGCGGACTAGGCTGGACGATCGTGCTGCTACTGGCTTTCGACACCGCGACCCCGGCCGTCACCGCCGCGGTCTGCGAGCTCTCCGGCGCCGAGGTCCGGGTGCGCGCGAGCGCATCCTCGGTCGACGCGCGCCGCCACGGTGAACTCCTCACCCCCGGCGTGCGCGACGTCGTCGAGCAGGCGGGCGCGACCCTCGCCGAGCTGACCCACGTCGCGGTCGGCATCGGCCCCGGCCCCTACACCGGGCTGCGGGTCGGCCTGGCCACCGGGCTGGCCCTCGCCGACGCCCTGGCCATCCCGTGCCACGGGGTCGCCACTCTGGACGCCATCGCGTTCGCCTCCGGCCGGACCACCCCCTTCATCGCGGCCAGCGACGCGCGCCGCAGGGAGGTGTTCTGGGCCCGCTACGCCGACGCGTCCACCCGTGCCGGGGAGATCGCCGTCGACCGCCCCGCCGACGTCGACACCGGAGGGCTGCCGGTGATCGGCCACGGCGCGCACATGTACGCCGAGGCGTTCGGGCAGGACCCGGAGGCCGCCGAACCGCTGTACCCGTCCGCCGCGGCACTGGGTGAGCTCGCGCTGCGTCGACTGGCGGCGGGCGAGGAGCTGCCCGAGCCCCGGCCGCTCTACCTGCGCCGACCGGATGCCGCCGTCCCCGGGACACCGAAGAAGGTGCGGCAATGGCAGGCGTGACGCCCGGCGCGGGCACCGGAGCCGGTGTCGGGCTGCGGCGGATGACCGACGCCGACATCGCCCTCGTGATCGGGTTGGAGCGGGTGCTGTTCCCCAAGGACGCGTGGACCGAGTCGATGCTGCGCGGCGAGATGGCCGAACCGTCCCGCCACTACGTCGTCGCCCACGAGGAGGGCGACCCGGCGGCGGTCGTCGGGTACGCCGGCCTGCGCGCCGTGCCGCCGCAGGGCGACGTGCAGACCATCGCCGTCGCCGTGGGCCACTGGGGGAGGGGCATCGGCTCGACACTGCTGACGGAGCTCATCACCCGGGCGGCCGAGCGCGGCGTCACCGACCTCTTCCTGGAGGTGCGCTCCGACAACCCGCGCGCCCAGGAGCTGTACCGCCGCTTCGGGTTCACCGAGATCGGCATCCGACGCCGCTACTACACCGACGCCGACGCGATCGTGATGCGCCGCTCGGCCTCGCCCGCGGAGCGGGCCGCAGGCGGCGCCGCCACCACGGACCTGAGCACCCCCGCGGGCGCGGCTGGCCGACGCCGCGCGGCGGAGAATGAAGAGAAGACGCGATGAGCAACCGTGACCTGCCTCTGATCCTGGGGATCGAGACCTCGTGCGACGAGACCGGCGTCGGCCTCGTGCGCGGCTGCGAGCTGCTCGGCGACGAGGTGGCCTCCAGCGTGGAGCAGCACGTCCGCTTCGGCGGCGTCGTCCCCGAGGTGGCCAGCCGCGCCCACCTTGAGGCGATGGTTCCGACCGTGCACCGCGCACTCGACGGCGCCGGGGTGAAGCTCTCCGATGTCGACGCGATCGCCGTCACGGCCGGCCCGGGTCTGGCCGGGGCTCTGCTGGTCGGCGTCTCCGCCGCCAAGGCCTACGCGCTCGCCCTGGACAAGCCGCTGTACGGGGTCAACCACCTCGTCGGCCACGTGGCCGTGGACCAGCTGGAGCACGGCCCGCTGCCCAAGCCCGCCATCGCGCTTCTGGTCTCGGGCGGCCACACCTCCCTGCTGCTGGTGCGCGATGTGGCCACCGACGTGCGGTCGCTCGGCGGCACCGTCGACGACGCCGCCGGTGAGGCCTACGACAAGGTCGCCCGGCTGCTCGGCCTGCCCTACCCGGGCGGCCCGCACATCGACCGCGCGGCACGCGAGGGCGACCCGATGTCGATCCGCTTCCCGCGCGGCAAGTGGGGCGACGGAACCTACGATTTCTCCTTCTCCGGCTTGAAGACCGCGGTCGCCCGCTGGGTGGAGGACGGGCAGCGCAACGGCGACGCCCTGTCGGTGCCCGACATCGCCGCCGCGTTCCAGGCGTCCGTCGCCGACGTGCTCACCCGCAAGGCCGTCGACGCGTGCGTCGCACACGGGGTGGGCACCCTGGTGATCAGCGGTGGTGTCGCCGCCAACTCCGGCCTGCGCGCCCTGGCCGAACAGCGCTGTGCGGAGGCCGGCATCGAGCTGCGCGTGCCCCGGCCGCGCCTGTGCACCGACAACGGCGCCATGATCGCGGCCCTGGGGGCCGAGGTCGTCGCCGCCGGCCTCCCCCCGTCCACCCTGGACCTGGCCACCGACACCTCCCTGCCGGTGGACCGCCCGCTGGCCGTCTAGTGGTTCGGAGACGTCTTCGTTCCGTCCGTGGAGGCCGATGACCCGTACATCCGGAAGTCCGCGGTCTCGATCCGGATGCCGTCGAGCGGACCGGGGAGCTCGATGACCTCCCCGAAGCCGGCCTCATGCGTTGTGCGGTACCTGCCCTTGGCCGGGTCCGAGTAGACGAACACGCCACCCTTGCGGGGATCGACCAGGAGGTAAACCGGGATGTGCCAGGCGGCGTACTCTTCGAGCTTGTCGGTGAAGTCGCAGTTCGCATTGCCCGGTGAGGCCACCTCGACGGTCAGGTCCACGGCATCGGCGTCCAGTAGCCAGCCGTCCTCATCTTCGACTGCGGCAGGAACGACCACCAGGCCGGGCGAGGTGTAGTCGTCGGCGTCGATCGGAGAAGCGATCGAGTACATCTGCTGCGCGATCCGATTCTCGTCGAGCTGGGCGAGGAGCTGCTGTCCGATGCGTCGGACGGTGCCCCCGTGCTTGAACGAGGGCGTGGGCGACATCACGATGCGTCCCCTGATGATCTCGACCCGGAACCCCCTGGGTGTGGGGGCTTCCTCCACTAGGCGGCGCAACGAACCGGCGGTGGTTCTGCGGTCCGGCAGGCTGAGCGCCATGTTCACTCCCCTGACTTCGCCTGTGACCCATGGTAGGCCGGTTGGTCGTGGAGCGGCGAGGCTTTCCACAGGCTGAGGCAAAAGGGCCGGTCCGTGCGGACCGGCCCTCGGTGGTCATGCGGTGGTGACGTCCGGGTCTACTCGTCGTCTTCGTCGTCCTCGTCGCGGCGGCGCTTCTTCTTGCCGTCGCGGGCCGGGCGCAGGAGCGCCTCGGCCAGGGCGAGCATGGTCTCCTCCAGGGAGGCCAGGCGCTTGGTGACGTCGTCGTGGGACGTCTCCACGGCCTCGTTGACGGTCTCCTCGAACTCGTGCCGGTCCGGGCGGTTCTGGAGTTCGCGCAGGATCGGCTCCAGCGATTCGACCAGGGCGCGGTCGACCGCGTCGAAGCGGTCGGAGTGGTCGATGACCGGGCGGTCGACCAGTTCGGTGAGGCGGCGGTGCACCTCGCTGACCTCCAGCGAGGCCGGCAACTGGGCGAGACGCTGGTTGAGGGCCTCCAGGCGGTCGTCCACGGCCTCCAGGCGGCCGTCGACGCCGCTGATGTGGCCGTTGACGCCCTCGAACTGGCCCTCCACACCGGTGACCCGGCCGTCGATGCCGTCCAGGCGGCCGTTGAGGCCGTCGAGGCGGCCGTCGACGCCGTCGATCTTGCCGTCGATCCCCTCGAAGCTGCCCTCGAAGTGGCCCTCGAAGCTGTCGAAGCGGTCGGAGAGGCGGCCGAGCCCGTGCTCGTACTTGCCCGTGATGGTGTTGAGGTGCTGGTCGACCTTGGCGTTCAGTTCCCGGTGCTGCTGCTCCAGGCGGTCGTCGACGGAGGCCCGGTACTCCTCCAGCCGGTCGTCGACCGCGCCCCGGTGCTGTTCCAGGTGCTCGGCGACGGCCGACTGGTGCTGCTCGGTCAGCTCCGCCAGCCCGAGGTGCCGCTCGTCGACCTTCTCGTTGAGCGCCTGGACGTTGCGGTCCAGCGAGGTCCGCATCTCGGCGAGCGCGGTGGTGGCCGCCTCCAGGTCCTCCTCGGCCTTGGCGCGCAGGTTCCGGGTGGTCTCCTCCAGTCGCGCGAGGATGCTCTCGCGCTGCTGGTCGTCGCGCTCGCGCAGTTCGGCGCGCTGGAGTTCCAACTGCTCGTTGAGCTCGCCGAGGCGCTCGCGCAGGTGGGCGCCGAACGCCCCGAGCTTCTCGTCGGTGGCCTCGGCCAGCTTGACGACCGCGCTGTTGGTGTCGGCGACCGCAGCGGTGGCCTCCGCGTGGTTCTCATCGGCCTGGGTGCTGAGGTTGGCGACGCTCTCGCGCAGCGCGGCGGTCAGCGCCTCGTGCTGCTCGGTGGCGGTACCGGTCAGCGCCTGCATTCCGTCGTCGAGTTTGGCGGCCAGCGCGGTGTGCTGCTCGGTGGTGCTGCCGCGCAGGTCGTCGGTGCTGGCGTCGACCTTGGCGCGCAGCTCCTCGGCTGCGCTGTCCAGCTTGCCGCTCAGCAGTTCGGTGGAGGTGTCCAGTCGGCCGCCCAGCTCCTCGGCGGTGCCCTCCAGCCTGGTGGTGACGGCGGTGTGGTGCTCCTGAGCGGTGCCGCGCAGTTCCTCGGCGGTGGTGTCGAGCTTGGCGGTGACCGCCTCGTGCTGCTCGGCCAGGGCGGCCCGCAGCGCCTCGTGCTGCTCGGCGGCGGCCTCGGCCAGGGACCGCCGACCGTCGGCGACCGCCTGCTCCACAGCGGCGCGGCCCTCGGCGACGGCCGTGCTCAGCGCCTCGTGCTGCTCGGCCGCCGCGGCCAGCGCGGTCTCATGCCGCGACTCCGCGCGCTCGGCGAGGCCCGCGACCGCGGTCTCCAGGGCAGCGGCGCGGGCGGCCAGGGACTCCACGGCCTCATCCACGCGGGCGAAGCGCGCCTCGATCGCGGCGGACAGGTCTTCCAGGCGGCCGTTGGCCGCGTCGACCTGGGAGGCGGTGCGGTCACCGGTCTCGATGACGCCCTGCAGGCGGGTCAGTGCGGTGTCGACGTTGCCGCCGATCTGGCGGACGTCGGTGCGCAGCGTCGCCATCTCGGCCAGTGGCTTGACCCGCTCCCCGACCAGGGCGATGTGCTCGGCCAGGGTTTCGGCCCACTCCGGCGGCCGGGTGGTCAGCTCGTCGACGCGCCCCTGCACCGTGGCGAGGCCTTCCGCCAGGGTGGCGAACTCCCGCTCACGGAACTCGCGTAGCAGCCACTCCATGCCCTCCAGGCGCTGGCGCATCTCCTCGGAGATCGCGCCCTGCGTCTTCTGCTCCGAGACCTGGTCCTGCGCGGCCCGTGAGAGGAGGTCCCGCATTCGGTCGGAGATCCCGGTCTGACCTCCTCCGTTGAGGAAGTTGTGGTTGGACTGTTCCACCGAGGTGCTCCTTTGGCTCTGGCGCCCCGTCCTCCTCCGACGGGAGGCCAGGGGTGGTGTGGAGAAGTTCGCCGGCACGGAGTCGAGGGGCGGGACCTGCCGACGTACCGGCGTTCACATTCGGATGTCCGACGCCTACTCGCCGTAAGCCCGCGAGGCGTGGTGAGCCGCTGTCGGTCGGGGGCTCGCCGTGCGCCCGCGCAGGCGACGCGGAGACAATCCGGGAGTAGGGGGAATGGATTCAGTGGGGGTCAGTCTAACGACATGGACAGCGTTCACCGTGATCCAGCGAGAAAAGACATCGGTTCCGGATGGAACACCGGTGTTCGTCACATTAGTACCGACTGTCTGCACCGTCACGTCGGCCCTTTTCCGGAGTTCCGGAAACTCTCTTTACCGGAAGTCCGTGACCTCGGAACACAGCAGCGACACGGGGCGCTCGCCGATCCTCGTGAGCACGACCACGGCCGACCCCGGGCCCGAGGGGCGGAGATCGCGGCGGAGTTTATCCACGTCGACCGCTGACCCGCGTTTCTTGATCGTTACGTTCCCGACGCCGCGCTCCCGAAGAGCCGACCGCAGCCGCTTAACCGAAAAGGGCAGCACATCGATCACTTCGAAGGCGCGGGCGAACGGTGTGGCGACGAGCCGGTCGGAGGTGACGTAGGCGATGTGCGGGTCCAGAAGCGCACCGTCGAGCAGTACCGCCGCCTCGGCGACCAGGTGGGCGCGGACCACCGCGCCGTCCGGTTCGTACAGGTAGCGGCCGGCTTCGGCGACCGGCGGCGGCCCCAGCGCCGGGTCGGCGGCCAGTGTGGCCGGCTCGGCACCCTCGCGCAGCAGCGTGGCCCGGCGGCCGCCGTCGCCCAGCGCTCCGAACCACAGCGCGGCCTCCTTCACCTCGCCGCCCACCGAGATCCACTCCGCCTCGGCCCCCGCGGGCACGAGCTCGTGCGGGATCCCCGGCGCCGCCTTCACACACGCGGCGGGAGCCCCCTGGGCCAGTCCCATCACGGTGCTCCACGGCGGTGAGTAGGCGTCCGGGTCGAAGATGCGGCCGCGCTTGCCGCGGCGGGCCGGGTCGCAGAACACCGCGTCGTAGCCGCCCGGCTCGACCGCGCCGACGTCGCCCCGGCACACCCGAGCGCGGGAGGCCAGCCCGCGGGCCTCGACGTTGGCGCCGGCCACCGCCACCGTGAACGGGTCGGCGTCGACCCCCTCCACCCGCAGCCCGGCCTCGGCCAGGCTCAGCAGGTCGGCCCCGATCCCGCAGCACAGGTCGCCGACCAGGGCGTCCGGGGGGAGCGCGGCGGTGAACCGGCGGGCGCGGTAGGCGGAGACCACCAGGCGGGTCGACTGCTCCAGCCCGTCGGGGGTGAAGTACATGCGCTCGGCCAGCCCGCCGAACTTCTCCCGCGCGCGTCCGCGCAGGCGCGCCTGTGTGAGGGCCGCACCGACCAGGTCGGACAGCTCGACGCCGAGGCCCTCCGCGCCGTGGGGCGGGTTCCGCCGGAGTCGGGTGGCGACGCCGAGGGGATCGGCCTCCACCTCCGCCGGGTCCAGGGTGTCCACAAGGCGTCGTCCGGCAGGCGTGAGCAGCGCCTGAAACGCCGTGACCTGCCCGTTGCTCTGCACTCGGATCCGCCTGCCCTTCCCCCCGTGACCTGTTGTTTGACGAGCCCTGCGGGCGCGACTAATGTTCCATACTGGCACTCTCAAGGGTAGAGTGCTAATCGCGACGAGGCCGGTCTGGCACCCGCGACGGCAGGCCGCCGTGGTCGCCCCTTTTGTCAAGCATGACGTCTCGAACCATCTCATGAAGGGGGAGGTCACAACCGTGTCGACCGCCACCAAGACCGTGCTCAAGCCGCTTGAGGACCGCGTCGTCGTCAAGACGCTCGAAGCCGAGCAGACCACGGCGTCCGGCCTGGTCATCCCGGACACCGCCAAGGAGAAGCCGCAGGAGGGCGAGGTCCTGGCCGTGGGCCCGGGCCGCCTCGACGACAACGGCAAGCGCGTCGCCCTGGACGTCAAGGTCGGCGACGTCGTCCTGTACAGCAAGTACGGCGGCACCGAGGTCAAGTACGACAACGAGGAGTACCTCGTCCTCTCCGCCCGCGACCTGCTCGCGGTCGTCGAGAAGTAGATCTCGGCACACACCGGCGTCACCCATGTGACATCCCGCCCCGGCCGGCTCGCAGCCGGGCGGGGCGGTTCTCTTTATCTCCGACGTACCTGCACGGATAGAGGAAACTCACCATGCCGAAGATCCTGGAGTTCGAGGACGAGGCCCGCCGCGCCCTCGAACGGGGTGTCGACCGCCTCGCCGACGCCGTCAAAGTGACGCTGGGCCCGCGCGGCCGCAACGTCGTCATCGACAAGAAGTTCGGTGCGCCGACCATCACCAACGACGGTGTGACCGTCGCCCGTGAGATCGAGCTGGAGGAGCCCTACGAGAACCTGGGCGCCCAGCTGGTCAAGGAGGTCGCCACCAAGACCAACGACGCCGCGGGCGACGGCACCACCACCGCCACCGTGCTCGCCCAGGCACTGGTGCGCGAGGGCCTGCGCAGCGTCGCCGCCGGCGCCTCCCCGATGTCGCTGAAGAAGGGGATCGAGGCGGCCGCGGCCCGCGTCTCGGAGGTGCTGATCGAGCGCGCCCGCGAGGTCGGCGAGCGCGCCGACATCGCCTACGTCGCCACCAACTCCGCCCAGGACGCCCAGATCGGCGACCTGATCGCCGAGGCCTTCGACAAGGTCGGCAAGGACGGCGTCATCACCGTCGAGGAGTCCCCGGCCTTCGGCCTGGACCTCGACTTCACCGAGGGCATGCAGTTCGACAAGGGCTACATCTCGCCCTACTTCGTGACCGACGGCGACCGCCAGGAGGCGGTCCTGGAGGACGCCCAGATCCTGATCACGCAGGGCAAGATCGCCAACCTCAACGAGCTGCTGCCGCTGCTGGAGAAGGTCGTCCAGAACAAGAAGCCGCTGCTCATCA
This sequence comes from Nocardiopsis mwathae, assembly GCF_014201195.1. Classification (NCBI taxonomy): domain Bacteria; kingdom Bacillati; phylum Actinomycetota; class Actinomycetes; order Streptosporangiales; family Nocardiopsidaceae; genus Nocardiopsis; species Nocardiopsis mwathae. The sequence goes on from NZ_JACHDS010000001.1 coordinate 36,391, forward strand.
TCGCCGAGGACATCGAGGGCGACGCGCTGGGTGCGCTGGTCCTCAACAAGATCCGCGGCACGCTCAACGTCGCCGCGGTCAAGGCACCGGGCTTCGGCGAGCGCCGCAAGGCGATGCTGCAGGACATCGCGACGCTCACCGGCGGGCAGGTCATCGCCGAGGAGGTCGGCCTCACCCTGGAGAACGCCGACATCGACGTCCTGGGCTCGGCTCGCCGCGTCACCATCACCAAGGACGACACCACCATCGTCGACGGTGCCGGTGAGCAGTCCGCGATCGACGACCGGGTCAACCAGATCCGCAAGGAGATCGAGGCCAGCGACTCCGACTGGGACCGCGAGAAGCTGCAGGAGCGTCTGGCCAAGCTGGCCGGCGGCGTCTCCGTGCTGCGCGTCGGCGCGGCCACCGAGGTGGAGCTCAAGGAGAAGAAGCACCGCCTGGAGGACGCGATCTCGGCCACCCGCGCCGCCATCGAGGAGGGCATCGTCGCCGGTGGCGGCGCCTCCCTGGTGCACGCCGCCGATGCCCTGGACGACCTGGGCCTCAGCGGCGACGAGGCCACGGGTGTGGCGATCGTCCGCAACGCCCTGGTCGAGCCGGCCCGCTGGATCGCGGAGAACGCCGGGGCCGAGGGCTACGTGATCACCTACAAGATCTCCGAGCTGGAGGTCGGCCACGGGTACAACGCGGCCACGGCCGAGTACGGCGACCTGATGGCCCAGGGCATCATCGACCCGGTCAAGGTCACCCGCTCCGCGGTGCAGAACGCCGCCTCCATCGCCGGCATGCTGCTGACGACCGAGGCGCTGGTCGTCGACAAGCCGGAGGACGAGGACGACGCCGCGGGCGGCCACGGCCACGGCCACGGTCACGGCCACTGATCTGCGCTCCGTCCGCGCGATCGGACGCGCGGCGGGCCCGCGTCAGCGGTCCCATGCCGTACCACGCGTGCCCCGGGTCCCACTCGGGGCACGCGTGTCATTACCCGGCATTTCCCTTAAATGTGATCATTCTGTAGCCGTGGTTCGTGACTGCCGGGTCCACACGCGGGGGCATCATTCGATACGTGACGGATCCACGCGGTGCGGGGGGCATGCTCGCGGAACGATCAGGTGCCCGGCGGCACGATACGGAACTCAGCCAGCTGACGTCGTTGGCGGTCCAGGGTGACCATGGCGCGGTGGACTCGCTCATCCGCGAGGTGCGTCCCATGGTGGTCCGATATTGCCGGGCACGCCTGGCCCGTGTCTCGGGTTACGTACACTATTCCGATGACGTCGCGCAAGAGGTGTGTATCGCACTCCTGGCCGCGCTCCCCCGCTATGAGGACATGGGTCGGCCCTTCGCGTCGTTCGTGTTCGGGATCGCCGCGCACAAGGTGGCCGACGCCCTGCGCGGCTCCACCCGCGACGTTCCCACCGACGCGGTGCCGGACCATCCCGACGACGGTCCCGGCCCCGAGGAGGCCGCGGTCCGCACCATCGAGGCGGAGCGGGCCCGGGCACTGCTCAGTGAACTTCCCGAGCAGCAGCGACGGCTGCTGGTCATGCGCGTGATTGCGGGTCTATCTGCTGATGAGACGGGACATGTTCTGGGAATGTCGGCCGGAGCGGTTCGGGTTGCCCAGCACCGAGCTCTTGCTCGGCTTCGGAAGGTGGCCGTGGCGAACCGCCTCATCTAGCAGCACCCACCACGCCCCGCTCCGGCCCGGCCCCCGCGGGCGCCGCTGCCCCTCGCGCATCCGGTCCCGGACCCACTGCGCCTACGGCCGCCGCCTGCGCTGACCGCGCCCGGGGGGGAGTGCCGGCACGCGTCCCGAACGGTGCCGCCGCCGGTGTGACGTGCGTCGTCATGCCGGACGGAGAATCGGCGCCGGTCAGCGTCCTAGGATGAAATGACACGCGGTAGCGGTCGCAAAAAAGAGGGTGAGGGTGTCATGACGCGGACGAACACGGGGGACGGCGACAAGGTTCTGCCGCCGGGGCTCACCTACGACGACGTGCTGCTGGTCCCGGGCTACTCGGACCTGCAACCGGGAGAGACCGACACCGGAACCCGGCTCTCCCGCAACATCGGCCTGCGCATCCCGCTGCTCTCGGCCGCCATGGACACCGTGACCGAGGCCCGCATGGCCGTGGCCATGGCCCGCCAGGGCGGCGCCGGGGTGCTGCACCGCAACCTGGCCATCGAGGAGCAGGCGGCCCAGGTCGACCTGGTCAAACGCTCCGAGGCGGGGATGGTCACCGACCCGGTGACCTGCCGTCCCGACGACACCCTCGCCGACGTCGAGGAGCTCAGCGCGCACTACCGGATCTCCGGCGCGCCGGTGACCGACGACGACGGCCGCCTCGTCGGCATCGTCACCAACCGCGACATGCGCTTCGAGGACGACCGCAGCCGCCGGGTGCGCGAGGTCATGACCCCGATGCCGCTGGTCACCGCCCCCGTCGGGGTGAGCCGGGACGAAGCCCTCCGGCTGCTGCGGCAGAACAAGGTCGAGAAGCTGCCGCTGGTCGACGCCGACGGCAGGCTGCGCGGCCTGATCACCGTCAAGGACTTCATCAAGAGCGAGCAGTTCCCCGACGCCACCAAGGACGCCGACGGCCGTCTCGTCGTCGGCGCCGCCGTCGGTGTGGGTCCCGACGCCGAGCAGCGCGCCAGGGCGCTGGTGGACGCGGGCGCCGACTTCATCGTCGTCGACACCGCCCACGGCCACTCCTCCGGCGTCCTGGAGATGATCGCCAAGCTCAAGGCCAACACCACCGCGGACGTCGTCGGCGGCAACATCTCCACCCGCGCCGCGGCCCAGGCCCTGGTCGACGCCGGTGCCGACGCCGTCAAGGTCGGGGTGGGTCCCGGTTCCATCTGCACCACCCGCGTGGTCGCGGGCGTGGGCGCCCCGCAGGTCACGGCCGTCCTGGAAGCGGCCAAGGCGGCCGGCCCGGCCGGTGTCCCGGTGATCGCCGACGGCGGCCTGCAGTACTCCGGCGACATCGCCAAGGCCATCGTCGCCGGAGCGAGCACGGTGATGCTGGGCAGCCTGCTCGCGGGTGTGGAGGAGAGCCCGGGCGAGCTCATCTTCATCAACGGCAAGCAGTACAAGACCTACCGCGGTATGGGGTCGCTGGGCGCCATGCGCGGGCGCTCCTTCTCCAAGGACCGCTACTCCCAGGCCGACGTCGCCTCCGAGGAGAAGCTCATCCCCGAGGGCGTGGAGGGCCAGGTGCCCTACCGCGGCCCGCTGCAGGCCGTTTCCCACCAGCTCGCGGGGGGGTTGCGCCAGTCCATGTGGTACGCGGGCGCGCGCACCGTCGCCGAACTGCGGGAGAAGGGGCAGCTGATGCAGATCACATCGGCCGGCCTCAAGGAGAGCCACCCGCACGACATCCAGATGACCGTCGAGGCGCCGAACTACTCCAAGCGCTGACAGGGCGGGCCCGCGGCCGCAGTGCCGAGCGCGCCCGCACCCGCCGCCGAAAGGGCGCCGGGGCACCCCCGGGTGTCCCGGCGGTAAACTCGCGGCGGCAGTACCCGCCGGTGATCGTGCCGGTGAAGCACGCAAGAGGGGAACTAAGCGTTGGCTCAGGTGGAGATCGGGCTGGGCAAGAACGGGCGCCGCGCCTACGAGCTCGACGAGATCGGGATCGTTCCCGCCCGGCGGACCCGCGACCCCGAGGAAGTGTCCATCGCATGGCAGATCGACGCCTACCGGTTCGAGACGCCGCTGGTCGTCAGCCCGATGGACAGCGTCGCCTCGCCGCAGACGATCGTCTCCGTCGGTGAGCAGGGCGGGCTGGGCGTGCTCGACCTCGAAGGGCTGTGGACGCGCTACGAGGACCCCGAGCCGCTGCTGGCCGAGATCCACGAGCTCGACGATGAGGCCGCCACCCGCAGGCTGCAGGAGATCTACTCCGCCCCCATCAAGGAGGAGCTGATCGGCCGCCGCATCGAGGAGATCCGTGCGGCGGGCGTCATCACCGCGGCCCGGCTCTCCCCGCAGCGCACCGCGCAGTACCACAAGGCCGTCATCGACGCAGGCGTCGACATCTTCGTCATCCGCGGCACCACGGTCTCCGCCGAGCACGTCTCCGGGCGCGCCGAGCCGCTCAACCTCAAGCAGTTCATCTACGACCTGGACGTCCCGGTCGTCGTCGGCGGCTGTGCCACCTACACCGCCGCCCTGCACCTGATGCGCACCGGCGCCGCCGGCGTGCTGGTCGGCTTCGGGGGCGGCTCCGGGCACACCACCCGCTCCGTGCTGGGTGTGGCCGTGCCCATGGCCAGCGCGATCGGCGACGTGGCCGCGGCCCGCCGCGACTACCTGGACGAGTCCGGCGGCCGGTATGTGCACGTCATCGCCGACGGCGGCATGACCAGCAGCGGCGACATTGCCAAGGCGCTGGCCTGCGGCGCCGACGCCGTCATGGTCGGCTCCCCGCTGGCGCGCGCCAGCGAGGCGCCCGGCCGCGGCTACCACTGGGGCAGCGAGGCCCACCACAGCGAGCTGCCGCGCGGAGAGCGGGTGCAGGTCGGGACCATCGGCGACCTGCGGTCGATCCTGCACGGCCCGGCGTCCACCAGCGACGGCTCCATGAACATGATGGGCGCGCTGCGCCGCACCATGGCGACCGCCGGCTACACCGACCTCAAGGAGTTCCAGCGGGTCGAGGTCGTCGTCAATCCGCACCGCTGAGGTCCGCCGGCACGGCCCCGTCGGACGGGGCGCCGCTCGAACGGGAAACGAGGGCGCCCCGGGCTTTTTTCCTTTCTCCCCTGCCCGAGATCCGCGAAGTCGCGTAGGTTGTTCACTCGGCGTAGGCCATGCGAAAGTGAGGGCGTGCCGAGTGCGACGCACCACCCCCGTATCATCCGGCGCGCGCTCGGTGAGCGAATGAGGTAGTCGGTGACAGCTTCCCCCCGGGTCGATCAGGACGCCGACGCGTCCGCAGGAAAGCCCCTCCCTCATCGGAAACCCGTCGTGGCGGCCACCGCCGCCGTTCTCTCCGCCGCGGGCCTGACCGTCGGAATCGTCGCCGTCGTCGGCGGACTGAGCCCGTCGGCCGCGCCCCCGCAGCCACCACCCGGCCCTCAGGAGGCGGGTGGCGTGGTCGACACCGTCCCCGCCGAGGCCGCGGACGCCGAGGAGCAGGTCGGCGTGCTCGCCGACGAACGCCCCTCGCCCGCCGAGCAGCAGCCCGCCACGTCGGCCGACCCCCTGCCCGAGTGGCTGGACACCATCTCCGAGGCCAGCGGCGTGCCGCGCCGCGCCCTGCAGGGGTACGCCAACGCCCAACTGCGGCTCATGGAGGAGCAGCCGGCCTGCCAGGTCTCCTGGCCGACCCTGGCCGCGATCGGCGAGGTCGAATCGCGGCACGGCACGTACGCCGGCGGCGAGATCGGCCCTGACGGGCGCACCACGGTCGACGTCATCGGCATCCCGCTGGACGGCACCAACAACACCGCCGCCATCCCCGACACCGACGGCGGCGAGCTCGACGGCGACCCCGTGTGGGACCGCGCGGTCGGGCCGATGCAGTTCATTCCCACGACCTGGGAGCAGTGGGGGGCCGACGGCAACGGCGATGGCCGGGCGAACCCGCACAACATCGACGACACCGCGCTGACCGCGGCCCGCTACCTGTGTGCCGAGGGGCGCGACCTCACCGACCAGGATGACTGGTGGCAGGCGATCCTCTCCTACAACCGGTCCGAGACCTATGTCCGCGACGTCCTGGACATCGCCAACCGCTACGCGGCCGACGCGGCCCGCGTCTCCTGACCCGCCCTGCCTTATCCCGGGGAGTCCCGACGCGCCGACGGGCCCGACGGGTGTTCCGAGTGGTGCGGGTTAGCCTGGATATCCGCAGATGTTCCGGGTAGGCGTTCGGTGGCACGTGTCGGGAGGGCATGACATGACGGCAGCGCGGATGGGGCCGGACGAGCGGGCCGCGGCGCTCGCGCACATGGCCGGCAACGAGCTCGACGTCCTGGTCGTCGGCGGGGGCATCGTGGGCGCGGGCGTGGCCCTGGACGCGGTGTCCCGCGGCCTGTCGGTCGGACTGATCGAGGCGCGCGACTTCGCCTCCGGCACCTCCAGCAGGTCCAGCAAGCTGATCCACGGCGGCCTCAGGTACCTGGAACAGCTCGACTTCGAACTGGTCCGCGAGGCGCTGACCGAGCGCGGGCTGCTGCTCGGCCGCCTCGCCCCGCACCTCGTGCGGCCGGTCCCGTTCCTCTTTCCGTTCCACAAGCACTGGGAACGCGCCTACATCGGGGCGGGCGTCACTCTCTACGACCTCCTCTCGCTGACCGGCCGCAACACCCGCGGCCTGCCCCCGCACCGGCACCTCACCCGAACGGGCGCGCTGCGCGTCTTCCCGGCGCTGCGCCGCGACGCGCTCGCCGGCGCCCTGCAGTACTGGGACTGCCAGGTCGACGACGCCCGCTACGTCCTCACCGTGTTGCGCACCGCCGCCACCTACGGCGCGCGGATCGCCTCGCGCGCCCAGGCCGTGGGCTTCCTGCGGGAGGGCGAACACGTCACCGGCGCCCGGGTGCAGGACCTGGAGACCGGCGACGAGATCGACGTCCGCGCCCAGCAGGTGGTGAACGCCGCCGGGGTGTGGACGGACGACATCCAGGAGATGGTGGGCGGCCGCGGCCAGATCCATGTCAGCGCTTCCAAGGGCATCCACCTGGTGGTGCCGAGGGACCGGATCCAGGCGTCGTCGGGGATGATCCTGCGCACCGAGAAGAGCGTGCTGTTCGTCATCCCATGGGGCCGCCACTGGATCATCGGCACCACCGACACCCCGTGGAACCTGGACAAGGCGCACCCGGCGGCCAGCCGCGCCGACATCGACTACGTCCTGGACCACATCAACGCGGTGCTGCGGGTCCCGCTCACCCGAGACGACGTCGAGGGCGTGTACGCCGGCCTGCGCCCGCTGCTGTCGGGGGAGTCCGACGAGACCTCCAAGCTGTCCCGGGAGCACACCGTCGCCCACCCGGTGCCCGGCCTGGTCCTGATCGCCGGCGGCAAGTACACCACCTACCGGGTGATGGCCAAGGACGCGGTCGACGCCGTCGCGCACGGGCTCGACGGCAAGATCCCGGAGTCGGTCACCGACCGCATCCCGCTCGTGGGCGCCGACGGGTTCGCGGCCCTGTGGAACCAGCGCCACACGATCGCCCGCGAGTCCGGCCTGCACGTCTCCCGGGTGGTGCACCTGCTGCGCCGGTACGGTTCGCAGATCGAGGACCTGCTGGAGCTGATGCGGCGGCGCCCCGAGCTCAAGGAGTCGGTGGCCGGGTCCGACGACTACCTGCGTGCCGAGATCGTGTACGCGGCCGAGGCCGAAGGCGCTCGCCACCTCGACGACGTGCTCTCGCGCCGGACCCGCATCGCGTTCGAGACGTGGGACCGCGGCATCGCCGCGGCCGAGGAGGCCGCCGAGCTCATCGCCGGGCCGCTGGGCTGGAGCGAGGACCAGGTCAAGCGGGAGATCGAGTACTACCGCAAGCGCATCGAGGCGGAGCGCGCGGCCCAGGAGCAGGAGAACGACCACGAGGCCGACGCCGTGCAGCACGGCGCCCCCGACATCGTCCCCGAGGCGACCCCGAAGCCGCCGCGTGTGAAGAGCTGAGCCGGGCGTGCCCCGGCCCCCTCCACCGGGCGTGCCGGGCGGAAAACAGCTCGATATCGGACATCGGCATCGCCCAGACTGGGGGCGTGCTATTGACGATCACGACCACCCGCCGACCCGCCACCGACCTGGGCTATCTGCTGCACGAGCACCCCGACCGGGTGCAGTGCTTCGCGCAGTCCTTCGGAACGGCGCACGTCTTCTACCCGGAGGCGGGCGCGGACCGCTGCACGGCGGCGCTGATGCTGGAGGTCGACCCGCAGGAGCCGCTACGCGCCCGCACCACGGTGCGGAGCCCCGACTTCGCGCTCGCGCGGTACGTCGACGACCGGCCCTACGCCGCAGCCTCGCTGTTCGCGGTGGCGCTCGGGGACACGTTCCGGTCCGCCCTCAAGGGGCGCTGCCCGGCCCGCCCCGACCTGGCCGTGACGGCCCTACCGCTCACCCTCTCGCTGCCCGCTGTGCCCTGCCGGGGCGGGGCCGCGCGGGCGCGGTCGCTCTTCGAACCGCTGGGCTGGCAGGTGGATGCGGTCCCCGTTCCCCTGGACCCCGGCCTGCCCGGGTGGGGGGACTCCCGCTACGTCGGTCTGACCCTCACCGGTGAGATGCGGCTGGCCGACGCACTGAGCCACCTGTACGTGCTGCTGCCCGCCATGGACGGCGCCGAGCACTACCGGGTCGCCGAGGACGAGATCGACAAGCTGGCGCGGGCGGGGGAGGGCTGGCTTTCCGGACACCCGGAACGCGCCTGGATCACCCGCCGCTACCTGTCGCGTCGGCAGCGCCTGTTCAGCGCGGCGATCGCCCGCCTGGATGAAGTCGACGACCTGCCCGGATCCGACGCGGGGGCCGACCCCGACGAGCCTGCCGACCCCGCCGCACCCGTGGCGGAGCCCGGGGAACCGCCGCGCGAGGACCGTGCTCCCTCCCTCGCCGACCGGGCCGTCTCGGGCGGCGGTGTCGAGACCGCGCACGGCAGGGTCCGCATCGGCCCGGAGAACGCCCTGGCCGCGCTGGAGGTGATGAGCCGCTTCGCGGTCGACCCGCGCTGGCTGCTCTACCTGCCGCCGACCATGGCGCCGGCACCCACCGCGGCCGACCCGGAACTGCTGGAGCATCCCGCCGAGGCGTTCGCGCACTATCGGAGCGCCGGCGTCGACGCCGGCACGGTGATCTGCCAGGAGAAGCACATGGGCTCGCGGGCGGTCGCGGTGGTGTGCCGCGATGCGGCCGCCGCCGAGCGCCGGTTCGTGCCCGACTCCCTCGGTGCGATCCACACCCGCACGGGTCGCCCGTTCTTCACCGACCCGAAGGTGGAGTCGGAGGTGCTGGCCGAACTGCGCGCCGGGATCACCGCGGCCGGGCTGTGGGAGCGGCTCGACACCGACTGGGTCGCGCTCGACGGTGAGATGCTGCCGTGGTCCGCCAAGGCCGAAGGCCTCATCCGCGAGCGGTACGCCGCGGTCGGTGCGGCGGCGCGGGCGGCGCTCCCGGCGGCCGGGGCGGCACTCGCCGCCGCGGCCGGGCGCGGCCTGGAGGTCGGCGAGCTCGCCGACCGGGTCTCCCGGCGCGCCGACGGCATCGAGGCGTTCAGCCGGGTCTACCGCCGCTACAGCTGGCCCACCGAGGGGGCGGCCGGACTGCGGTACGCCCCTTTCGCGGTGCTGACCGCGGAAGGCAGGGCGTTCACCGACGCCGACCACCTGTGGCACATGGCGGTGGCCGAGCGCCTGGCCGACGCCTGCGACCTGGTCCGCAGCACGCGCTACCTGGTCGTGGACGTCACCGACCCGGACGCCACCGCGGCGGCGGCCGCCTGGTGGCGGGAGCTGGTCGACGCCGGCGGCGAGGGCATGGTCGTCAAACCCCTCACCGGTGCGCTCGCGCGCGGGCGCCAGGGTCTGGCCCAGCCCGGGCTGAAGGTGCGCGGTCCGGAGTACCTGCGGATCATCTACGGCCCCGACTACACCGAGCCCGAGCGCATGCGGGTGCTGCGTGAGCGCCGACCGGACCGAAAGAGCGGGCTGGCGATGCGCGAGCACAAGCTCGGCCTGGAAGCGCTGGCCCGGCATGCCCGCGGCGAACCGCTGTGGCGGGTGCACCAGGCCGTGTTCGGCGTCCTCGCCCTCGAATCGGAGCCGGTCGACCCGCGACTCTGACCGATGCCCGGGCGGAGGCGGACGGGGAAGGAAGGGGGCGTGCATATCCTGATGGGAGTGCCGCATGTGGCCGGGGAACCGTGCGGTCGTCTCCCAGGAAGCAGGAACGCCGATGAAGGTATTGCTGACCGGTGGCGCCGGATATATCGGGACGCATACCGCCGTCGAGCTCATCAGAGCCGGCCACGACGTCGTGGTGCTCGACGCGCTCACCAACGGCCACGCCGAAGCCGTCCGCCGGGTCGAGCGCATCACCGGCCGCACCGTCCCCTTCTACCCGGAGGACTGCGCCGACCCCGTGGTCATGGAGAAGGTCCTCACCGACCACCCCGTCGACGCCGTCATCCACTGCGCCGGGCTCAAGGCCGTGGGGGAGTCCACCGAGCAGCCGCTGCGCTACTACCGCAACAACCTCGACGCGCTGCTCACCGTGTGCGAGGCCATGCAGGCCCACGGCGTGCGCCGCATGGTCTTCAGCTCCTCGGCGACCGTCTACGGCGACCCGGCCCGCGTGCCGATCACCGAGGACATGCCGCTGTCGGTCACCAACCCCTACGGCGCCACCAAGCTGTTCATCGAGCAGATCCTCACCGACCTGGCCGCCGCCGACGAGCGGTGGGAGGTCATCTCGCTGCGCTACTTCAACCCGATCGGCGCGCACGAAAGCGGCCTGATCGGGGAGGACCCCCACGGCGTCCCCAACAACCTCTTCCCCTACATCGCCCAGGTCGCCGCGGGGAGCCGCGCCCGGGTGCGGGTCTTCGGCGCCGACTACGACACCCCCGACGGCACCGGCGTGCGCGACTACCTGCACGTCACCGACCTCGCCCTGGGACACCTCGCCGCCTTGGAGCACCTGGCCGGGACCCCCGGGCACCGTGTCTACAACCTCGGCACCGGGCAGGGCACCTCGGTCCTGGAGTCCATCGCGGCGTTCGAGCGCGCCTGCGGCCGCCCCGTCCCCTACGAGATCGTGGAGCGCCGCCCCGGCGACATCGCCACCTGCTATGCCGATCCGTCCGCCGCCCGCCGCGATCTCGGCTGGCGGACGACCCGCGGTATCGACGAGGCGTGCGCCGACGCCTGGCGCTGGCAGTCCGCCAACCCCCGCGGCTTCGCGGACGGCTGACACCGCGTCCACCATGCCGCCCCGGCTCCGAGGATCCGGGCGGAGATCCGACCCGATTCCCCCGGTCCATCGACGGGGCGGTCCCGGCGGCGCAGGATCACTCGGCCCCGGGTGACCGGTCGGGCGTGCGCACGTGCTCCGGACGCAGCCCGAGCATGAGCACCCGCGTGCCCACCCACGACAGCGCCCCGCTCGCGGCGAGTGCCCGCAGCGCGATCGGCACGTCGAACGGCTCCTCGGGCGTGGTGCTCAGCGCCTGGGCGATGAGCCGCCGCTGCACCACGCTCTGCAGGGCCTGGGTGCCCACCGTCGGGAACATGCGCCGCCTCTGCACCCGGGCCAGCAGCTCCGGGTTGAGCGTCCGCTCGAAGCGGCGGGGGTCGGCCTGCGCCCGGTGCAGGGCGTCGCACAGCAGGTTGGCGGTGGCGACGGCGTCCTGGACCGCCAGGTTGATGCCGACCCCGCCGACCGGGCTCATCGCGTGCGCGGCATCGCCGATGCACAGGTATCCGGGCGTGTACCAGCGCTCCAGCCGGTCCATCCGGACCTCCAGGAACGCGACCTCGTCCCAGTCGTCGACCGCGCGCACCGACTTCTCGTCCAGGTACGGCAGCATCTCCAGGAGGGTGTCCTGGAACTCGGTGACCGGCCGGGAACGGATGTCCTCCAGCCCTCCCTTGGGGATCAGGAACGCGATCTGCCAGTAGTCGCCGCGGTCGATCCCCACGGCCATGGCGCCGTCGCCGATGCGGGCCTGGAGTCCGGACCCCGCGTCCGGGGTGCGGTCCACGCGCAGCCACAGGACGTCCATGGGGCTGCCGAACTCCCGCGAGGCCAGCCCGGCGGCGCGGCGCAGCACGGAGTTGCGGCCGTCGGCGGAGACGGTGAGCACGGCGCGCAGTTCGTGCTCGCCCTCGGCGTCGGAGTAGCGCAGCCCCCTGACCGCGCCCCCTTCCCGGATGAGGTCGGTGGCCTCGGCGTTCATCAGGATCCGGAATCCGGGGTAGCGCTCGGCGTGCTCGACGAGCATGTTCAGAAAGTCCCACTGCGGCGTCATCGCGACGTAGCGGTAGCGGCCGGGCAGGCGGTCGAGGTCGACACGGACGACGGGTGCCTCGGTGTTGCCGACGGCCAGGGAGCGGACCTTGCGGTGCGGGATCCGCTCCATCTCCTCGGCCAGCCCCAGTTCGTCGAGGAGTTGCAGGGTGGAGGGGTGCACGGTGTCGCCGCGGAAGTCCCGCAGGAAGTCGCCGTGCTTCTCCAGGACGGTGACGTCGACTCCGGCGCGGGCGAGCAGCAGGCCGAGCATGATCCCGGCCGGGCCGCCCCCGGCGATGGCGACGGTGGTGGTGTGGGTGCGTGTCATCGCGGCCTCCGCGTGGCGCGTGGTGGTCGGCTGACCGACATAATTCAACACTCGATGAAATAAAACCTCGCGTCCGCCGGATCGTCCAGAGGGCCGAGGCGGTGACGCGCGACACCCCTGCGGTCGGCGGTCCGGTGCCCGCACTCCCTACCTTCCCCCCGCGGACGTGTCCCCCGACACAGCGGGTGTTACCGAGAGGTAGTCAAGGGGCAGGGCGCGGATTAGGCTCCTGATATGGGTATCGCCACAGGTTCCACCGAGATCTCGGCCCTGGACCCCGCGACCGTGGAGCGCCTGACGCGCCGCGTCGCCGGCACCTCCGGCCGCAGTACGACCACCACCGCCCCGTTCACCGGCAAGCCCCTGGCCGAACTCCCCGAGTCGACCGCCGCCGACGTGCGCGACGCGTTCCAGCGCGCCCGGACCGCCCAGCGGGCCTGGGCCACGGCCTCCCCCCGCGACCGGGTCGCCCCCTTCCTCCGCTTCCACGACCTCGTGCTGGACCGCCAGCAGGAGATCCTGGACATCCTCCAGGCCGAGACCGGCAAGGCCCGGCGGCACGCCTTCGAGGAGGTCTACGACGCCGCCGCGGGGACCCTCTACTACGCGCGCCAGGCACCGGCCATGCTGCGCCGCCGACGCGTCCCCGGCGCCGTGCCCGGCGCCACCCGGGCCTACGTGCACCGCCAGGCCAAGGGCGCCGTCAGCGTCATCTCGCCGTGGAACTACCCGCTGGCCCTCCCCGTCGGCGATGCCGTGCCCGCGCTGCTGGCCGGCAACGCCGTCGTCGCGAAACCCGATACCCAGACCGCGCTGAGCGCCCTGTGGGCCATCGACCTGCTCGTCGAGGCCGGTCTCCCCGAAGACCTGTGGATCCCGGTCCTGGGGGACCCCGCCGAGATCGGCGACCCGCTCATCGACCACTCCGACTACGTCGCCTTCACCGGCTCCTCGGCGGCCGGCGCGAAGATCGCCCAGCGCGCCGCGAGCCGCCTCATCGGCTGCTCGGCCGAACTCGGCGGCAAGAACCCGGCGATCGTGTGCGAGGACGCCGACCTCGACTGGACCGTCGAGGGCGCGCTGCGCGCCTGCTTCAGCAACGCCGGGCAGCTGTGCATCTCCATGGAGCGCATGTACGTCCACGACGCGATCTTCGACGAGTTCGCCGAGCGCTTCGCGGTGGCCGCCAACGCGATGGAGCTCAACACCCGCTACGACTTCTCCGCCGACATGGGGTCGCTCACCTACCAGCGCCAGCTCGACCGCGTCATCGACCACGTCGACCAGGCCCGGGAGAAGGGGGCGACGATCCTCGCCGGAGGGCGGCCCCGGACCGACATCGGCCCGCTGTTCTACGCGCCCACCGTCATGACCGACGTCGAGCCGACCATGGCCGCCTGTGCGGAGGAGACCTTCGGCCCGCTCGTCTCGCTCTACCGGTTCACCGACGAGAGCGAGGCCGTCGAGCGCGCCAACGCCACCGACTACGGGCTCAACGCCAGTGTGTGGACCCGCGACACCGCCCGGGGCCGCCGGATCGCCGAAGGCATCCGCGCGGGCACCGTCAACATCAACGAGGGCTACGGCGCCGCGTGGGCCAGCTACGGCGGCCCGATGGGCGGCATGGGGAAGTCCGGCCTCGGGCGGCGCCACGGCGCCGAGGGGCTGCTGCGCTACACCGAACCGCAGACCATCGCCAGCCAGCACTTCGTCGGTTTCGGCGGCACCCCGGACATGGACGGCGCGACTCTCGCCGCCCTGATGACCCGCGGTGCCCGGCTGATGAAGCGGTTCCACATCCGCTGACCGGCCCCGCCGCCCCGGACCCGCCCCGGACCCGGCCCGGGGCGGCGGGCGACACGGACGCGACAGGTGTGACAGGTGTGGCACGAGGGTGCACCGGTCGCCAACACGTCGGAAACCCCGCGTTCCGCTCCCACCTCGACAAAAAAGCGGAAAAGCCCTGCGTGGGCTCGCCGGACCGGCGTAACGTTCCGGGTACGGCAACCGCGCTGCCACCCCCTCCCGGTTCCCCAAGCACACGGCGGCCGCGGCCCGTACGGGTCTTATGGAGGCACTATGCGAGTAATAGATGCCGCTGTCCCACTGGAACGAGACGACTTCATGCGCCGCCTCCTCACCGAACTCGCGGCCTCCCTGGAAGCCGTCGTCGGACTCGAAGAAGCGTCCGGTTACATCGCTCTGGCGGGACAGCGCATGGGGGATGCGCTCGGCGACCTCTACACCAGGGAACTGGAGCTGGACAACCTCGACCGCCACCAGATCGCCGAAGTACTCGTCGATCTCTACCGCCGGATCCAGGGAGACTTCTACATCGTCTCCCAGGACGAGGACCGCATCGTCCTCGGCAACCGGACCTGCCCCTTCGGCGCCCCGGTCCTGGGCAACGAGGCGCTGTGCACCATGACGTCCAGCGTCTTCGGCAACCTCACCGCGCGCTACCTCGGCTATGCCAAGGTCGACCTGACCGAGACCATCGCCCGCCACCACGCCCGCTGCATGGTGGTGATCCACCTGAACCCCGGGCCCGACGCCGACCGGGCACCCGGCAACGAGTACTACGGCGGGTTCGACGAGTTCCCGGCCACCCTCCCGCCGTGCGTCGGCGGCGACGGCGCGGACGGCCGTGAGCGCGGGTGAACTGTTCGGTGCGATCACCCGCACCGTGAGCGAGCCGATGCTGCTCGTCGCCATCTCCGGCACCATCCTCGGGGCGAACCCCGCCATGCGCCGCACCTTCCCCGAGGCCGGAGCCGGGTCCAACCTCTACGACCTGACCGCCGATGATGCCGACGACACCGCCGAGACCCTCTGGCGGTGGGCGCGGTGCGGTGCCCCGATCGTCGGCGCCCTCGCCCTGCGGGGTCCCGACGGCGGCACCCACCGCTGCCACTGCTTCGGAGCGCGGGCGGCCTGGGCGGCCGACGCCTCCGGCGAGCCGGTCGTACAGGTCCGGCTCGTCCCCCCGGGCCGCCGCGGACGCTTCCCCCGGCCGTCAGCGCGCGACGAGCGCGAACGCCACCTCCGTGCCCGCCTGGAGCGCGAACACGAAGTGGCCGCCGAGGTACAGCGCAGCTTCCTGCCCGACCACATCGACGGCACGGTGCTCAGCGTCGCCGTCGACTACCGGCCCACCGCCCACGGGGCCGAGATCGGCGGCGACTGGTACGACGTCTTCGGCATCCCCGACACCGAACGCGTCGCCCTGGTCATCGGCGATGTCGCCGGGCACCGGCTGTCGGAGGCCATGGTCATGGCGGAGCTGCGCAGCGCGCTGCGCGCCGCCGCGCTGGAGGAAGAGGCCCCGGCCGACCGGGTGGTGTCCCGGGTCGACCGCTACGTCGACACCTACCTCCCCGCGAGCATGGCCACCGCCTGCTTCCTCGTCTACGAACCGGCGGAGGCGCGGCTCACCTACGCCAACGCCGGACACGTGCCACCCCTCCTGCTGCGGGCCGACGGCCGGTGCGAACCCCTCGACGCGGTCGTCGACCCTCCGCTGGGCTGCTCCCTGGGCGCCGCACGGACCCGCGACCGCGTCGGGGTCGGCACCGGCGACATGCTCGTCCTCTACACCGACGGCGTGGTCGAGCGGCGCGGCGAGTCGCTCGACGTCGGCCTCGGCGAGCTCGCCGACCTGCTCACCGGCCTCGGCGGCCCCGGGCCCACGCAGGTGTGCTCCGCGATCATGGAATGGTCCTCGGCCATCGGCCACGCCGACGACCGCGCCGTGCTCGCCGCCCGGTTCTAGGGTGTGGCGAACCCACGTGGGTACCCACCGGCCACCCCTCTGACCAGCCGGTTCGCGGACACGCGCCGCGACGCCGTGACGCATACCCCCTCCGCGGCCTCGCCACCCGGTCCACAACGCGCCTTAGACTGGGGGCAATCCATATCTACCTGCGGGAAGGCCGTTACGTGTCCCTTGCCGGTGCTTCCGATAGCACGTTCGACACCGTCCTCGTCGTGGATTTCGGCGCGCAGTACGCACAGCTGATCGCGCGGCGGGTCCGCGAATGCCACGTCTACAGCGAGATCGTGCCCTCGACCATGCCGGTCGGCGAGATGCTCGCGAAGAACCCCAAGGCCATCATCCTCTCCGGCGGCCCCTCGTCCGTCTACGCCGACGGCGCCCCGCAGGCCCCGGCCGAACTGTTCGAGACGGGCGTCCCGACGTTCGGCATCTGCTACGGCTTCCAGGCGATGACCCAGGCGCTCGGCGGCACCGTCGCCAGGACCGGGCTCAGCGAGTTCGGCCGCACCGAGATCGAGGTCGGCACCGACACCCTCCTGTTCGACGGCCTGCCCGCCGTGCAGAACGTGTGGATGTCGCACGGCGACTCGGTGACCGAGGCCCCCTCCGGCTTCCGCGCGACCGGCACCACCGCCGGCGCCCCCGTCGCCGCGTTCGAGAACCGCGAGCGCGGGCTGTACGGCGTGCAGTTCCACCCCGAGGTGATGCACAGCGAGCACGGCCAGGCCGTCCTCCGCCACTTCCTCTACGACGCCGCCGGGTGCCGCCCCACCTGGACCATGGTGAACATCGTCGACGAGCAGGTCGAGCGGATCCGCGCCCAGGTCGGCAGCAAGCGCGTCATCTGCGGGCTGAGCGGCGGCGTCGACTCCGCCGTCGCCGGCGCCCTGGTCCAGCGCGCCGTGGGCGACCGGCTCACCTGTGTCTTCGTCGACCACGGCCTGCTGCGCAAGGGCGAGGCCGAGCAGGTCGAGAAGGACTTCGTGGCCGCCACCGGCGCCGCGCTCAAGGTCGTCGACGCCCAGGAGCGCTTCCTGGCCGCGCTCGCCGGGGTCAGCGAACCGGAGGAGAAACGCAAGATCATCGGCCGCGAGTTCATCCGCGTCTTCGAGCAGGCGGCCCGCGAGGTCGTCGCCGAGAGCGGTGCGGCCGGCGAAGAGGTCGAGTTCCTGGTGCAGGGCACCCTCTACCCCGACGTCGTCGAGTCCGGCGGCGGCACCGGCACCGCCAACATCAAGTCGCACCACAACGTCGGCGGCCTTCCCGACGACCTCCAGTTCACCCTCGTGGAGCCGCTGCGCGAGCTGTTCAAGGACGAGGTCCGCCGCGTCGGCGAGGAGCTGGGACTGCCCCCGGAGATGGTGTGGCGCCAGCCCTTCCCCGGACCCGGCCTGGGCATCCGCATCATCGGCGAGGTCACCCGCGAGCGCCTGGACGTACTGCGCGAGGCCGATGCCATCGCCCGTCAGGAGCTGAGCCGCGCCGGACTGGACCGCGACATCTGGCAGTGCCCCGTGGTGCTGCTCGCCGACGTGCGCTCGGTCGGGGTGCAGGGCGACGGCCGCACCTACGGCCACCCCGTGGTGCTGCGCCCCGTGAGCAGCGAGGATGCCATGACCGCCGACTGGTCGCGGCTTCCCTATGACGTCCTCGCCACCATCTCCAACCGCATCACCAACGAGGTGCGGGAGATCAACCGGGTGACGCTGGACGTCACCAGCAAGCCGCCGGGCACCATCGAGTGGGAGTGAGCCGGGCCCTCGCCGCACCCCCCGCCCCACCGGTCCCCTGACCGGCGGACCGGCCCCCGGACGGAGCACTCCGTCCGGGGGCCGGTCCATGCTCGCCCTGGTGATCGCCCTCGCGTGCGCCGTACCCGCTACGTCTCGGCGCGCCCGTCCCGTGCATCGCCGGAGGGTGTGCCACCGGAGTCACCGTCGGCCCGATCGGAGTTTCGCGACAGCGCCCGCGCGACCCCGGCAAGGCCGAGCCCGATCGCGAGGATCGGCAGTACCCACAGCGGGTCGAACTCCCAGTCCGTGCGGTTGCTCACCACGAAGGCGATCCCGAGGCCCACGAAGAGCAGACCGGCGACCAGCGACCCCCAGTCGGTCCTACGCCGTTTCACGCCGCACCTCCATCTCGGCGACATAGGACGTCAGGGCCAGAGCCACCGTGGGGGGCTCGGCCGACGCCTCAGGTCCGCCGTCCGCCGGCGCCTCGGCGCCGGACGGCTCCAGTGTCATCCGCATGTCCAGCCGTGTTCCGGAGCGCCGTACATCGTCGACGGCGACCGCCCCCAACCGCGTGGCGGCATGGACCTCCACGCGTGCCGCGTCCGGCACCGTGACGTCGAGTCTGCCCACCGCCACATCCGCGGCGACCTCGACACGCTGACCGGGCTCCAGGTCGACCCGGGTCAGGTCCAGCGAGGCCGCGCCCATGGTGAGGTCGAAGGGCCGCGTCGCCTCGGCCGCCGACTGGGGCCGCCAGTCGGCCGTACCGAATCGCATCGCCGTCACGTTCACGGTCGAGACGGCCACCAGCAGCAGCGTGGCCAGCACACCCAGGGTGATCAGCCCGCGCGGGTTTCCGGCCCACGCCCCCACCAGCAGGGCCAGGCCGATGATCACGACGACGCCTCCCACGTACAGCGGGCCGGTCACGGGGCCCACCAGGGCCGTCAGTGACGGCTCCCCGGCCAGGGCGAAGGCCAGGCCGGTGACGGCGAGCACGGCCCACAGCACGAGGGCGAGCAGCGGCACGCCGCAGCGCTTCCGGGCCTCCTTGCGCCGCCGCCGGGCCTCCCGAGCGCGCGCCCGCTCCCGCGCCGACTCGGCCATGTACCGCTCCCAGTCGGAGCCGTCGTCCCGCGTGCCCCCCTCGGCACCGTCCCCAGCGTCCGGGCCGCCCGCGCCCGCGTCCTGCGGCTCGGCCGTCCCCGGCTCCTGCCCGGAGACGACCGCGAGGTCGATCGGGCCGCTCGGTGCCTGCGCCCACGGCTGGGCCGGGTTGTAGTAGGAGGGGCTGGGCTCCGGCGCCGGAGCCGTCGGCGGCGGCTCCCGCGACTTCAGCAGGGACGGCAGCTCACGATAGGTCCGGCGCAGGTCCACCCCGCGGTTGTGCGCCACCAGCACACCCAGGATCAGCGGCGTGGCCAGCACCAGTGTGCCCCAGCCGAACCCGCCCACCAGGCTCAGCGCCGCGGCCGCCGCCAACCCCGCGCCGAGCAGCGCGGGCACCGCCCGCCCCTCGATCCGCCGGTTCAGCAGCTGCTCGGCCATGGCCGGACCGCCCTGCTGGTCCCGCATCACCGTCCAGGCGGCGATGTACAGCATCACCCCGACTCCGGCGCTCAGCGCCGTCAGCGCGAACGCGACCCGCCACACCACCGGGTCGATCCGCGTGTACTCGCCGAGCCCGGCGCACACCCCCGTGACCACACCGGTCTCGCTGTGTCGGCGCAGCTCCCGCTCCTCAGATGTGAACGGGGAGTCGCCGGAGGCCGACGCCGGGCCTCCGGTGTCGTTCGCCGGCTCACGTCCGTCAGTCATGGTCGGCCACCACGTCTTCCTTCACACTGCCCATCGTCGCTGCTCACACCAGAGATTCCCATCCGGGAGGACCCTGAGCGCACCCTGAGCCCCTCCGGGGCGGGTGAGGGCGTGCCCCTGATGCCGAAAAGGACACACAAGGGGCATCCTGGAATCAGGACGAAACCACGACACCGGCGAGACCGACCCGCGCGACCACCGCAACGCTCACGCGCGTGGCACTCGGCGCGGACGCGAGCGGCCGGCGAGGGCGACCATGACGACGGAGACGAGGACACCCCGACAGTGACGGAGACGGCGACCGGGACACCGCGGCTGTACCGGGCCCGCAGCGGGCGGCTGCTCGGCGGTGTCGCGGCGGGCCTCGCCCGGCACCTCGGCATCGACCCGGTCGTCACCCGGCTCGCGTTCCTCGCCCTGGGGATCGGCGGCCTCGGCATCGCCGTCTACCTGGTTCTGCTCTTCTTCGTCCCGCTGGAACCCGAAACCGCGACCGACACCCCCGCAGACGGCGCCGCACCCACGCCCGCCGCCCCCGCGGGTACGGGCGCGGACACGGCCACAGCCGGTGAGAGCGCCGGGCGGGCCGAACACGAACGCTCCCGCCAGCGCGGGCGCGACATCAGCCAGCTGCTCGCCTACCTGGCGCTCGCCGGCGGCCTGGGCGTGCTCTTCCTCATCTTCGGCGGCGTCTTCGACCCGCTCCTGTGGTTCCTCGTCTTCGGTGCCCTCGGCGGCGCCATCCTGTGGCAGCAGGCCAACCCCGCCGTGCGCGACGAGTGGATGTCGGCGACCGTCCTGCAGAGCCGCAAGAGCTGGGTCCGCAGCGGCCTGGGTGTCCTCCTCATCGTCATCGGCGTCATCGGCTTCCTCGGATTCCAGCAGCAGCTCCAGGACGCGCGCGCCGGCCTGACCTTCGCCGCGGCCATGATCGCCGGGATCTCCCTCGTCGCCGCCCCTTGGATCATCGGCCTGGTCCGCGAACGCGACCGCGAGCGCCGCGAGCGCATCCGCAACCAGGAGCGGGCCGAACTCGCCGCGCACATCCACGACTCCGTGCTGCACACCCTCACCCTCATCCAGCGGCGCAGTGACGACCCGCGCGAGGTCCAGCGCCTGGCCCGCGTGCAGGAGCGCGCCCTGCGCAGCTGGCTCTACCAGCGCCCCGCCGACGCCGAGACCACCGTGAAGCCCGCACTCGAACGGGTCGCCGCCGAGGTGGAGGAAGCGCACGGCGTCCCCATCGAGGTGGTGTGCGTCGGCGACGGCCCCATCGACGACAACATCCAGGCGGCGCTGCGCGCCGCCCGCGAGGCCATGGTGAACGCTTCCAAGTACGCGGGTGCCGACTCCATCTCGGTGTTCGGCGAAGTCGACCCGCGGGAGGTGCTGATCTTCGTCCGCGACCGGGGCACCGGATTCGACCTCGACGGCATCCCCGAGGACCGCATGGGCGTGCGCGGATCCATCGTCGGGCGCATGGAGCGGCACGGGGGCAGTGCCCGCATCCGCACCGCCCCCGGAGAGGGCACCGAGGTGCAGCTGCGCATGCCCCGCACCACCGAGAGCGCCTGAATCGGCCCGACGGCGACGCGCGCTTCCCCCACGACCCACCCGGCCCGGTGAAAGCCCATCGAAAGGCCGCAATGGGTAGAGTCCGACATGTGGACGACAACAGCACTTTTGCCAGCGGAGACGCGGTACCGCGCGTCGTGATCGTGGACGACCACCGGCTCTTTCGCAGCGGGGTCCGCGGCGAACTCGGCGACGCCGTCGAGGTCG
Source organism: Nocardiopsis mwathae (assembly GCF_014201195.1). NCBI lineage: Bacteria > Bacillati > Actinomycetota > Actinomycetes > Streptosporangiales > Nocardiopsidaceae > Nocardiopsis > Nocardiopsis mwathae. The sequence goes on from NZ_JACHDS010000001.1 coordinate 57,802, forward strand.
TGGGCGAGGCCGGTGACGTCGACAGCGCCGTGCGCGTCATCGGCGAGCAGCGGCCCGACCTCGTCCTCCTCGACGTCCACCTGCCCGGAGGAGGTGGCGTGGAGGTGCTGCGCCGCGTCCTCGGCTCGCACCCCGAGATCCGCTTCCTGGCGCTGTCCGTGTCCGACGCCGCCGAGGACGTGATCGGTGTCGTCCGCGGCGGCGCCCGCGGCTACGTCACCAAGACGATCTCCGGCAAGGAACTCGCCAACGCCATCGTGCGGGTCGCCGACGGCGACGCCGTGTTCTCCCCGCGTCTGGCCGGGTTCGTGCTCGACGCCTTCGCGGCCACCGACGCCCCGCCGATGGATCCCGAGCTCGACCGGCTCACCCAGCGCGAACGCGAGGTCCTGCGCCTCATCGCCCGCGGATACGCCTACAAGGAAGTGGCCAAGGAGCTGTTCATCTCGGTGAAGACGGTGGAGACCCACGTCTCCTCGGTGCTGCGCAAGCTGCAGCTGTCCAACCGGCATGAGCTGAGCCGCTGGGCGACGGCGCGCAAACTCGTCTGACCCGGTCTGCGTGCTCACGACGACGGCGGCGCCGGTGCGGCGCCGCCGTCGCGGGGTGGATCCGTCGGCGCGGGATCAGCGCAGGGCGTCCATCATGCGCTTGAGGAAGGCCTCCCCGTCGACCTCCTGCACCAGCGTGATCCTCGGCCGGTCGTCCGTGTGGTTCGCGGCGTCGGGGCGCAGGTCGGCGATGGTCAGCCCGCGGGTGTGCTCGCCCTTCAGCTCCACCCGGATCGGGACGTCGACGGACCGGGTCACGATCTCGGGGTCGAGCAGCACCGCGGCGGCCAGCGGGTCGTGCATCGCGCACTGGCGGGCGCCGAAAACGCTGCTGTACCAGCCCACGTAGAAGTCGAGGAACGCCGACGTCTTCCGGGCGCGCTCGCCCTCGACCGTCTTCAACTCGTCCAGCCAGGCCCCGGTCGCCACGGTCTTCATCGTGATGTCCAGCGCGACCAGTGCCATGTCGAACCCGGCCGCGAACACCACCTCGGCGGCCTCGGGGTCGTTGGAGGTGTTGGCCTCGGCCCAGGGGGTCACGTTGCCCGGTGCCTGTACCGCGCCTCCCATGACCACGACGCGGCGGACCAGCCGCGGCAGCTCCGGCTCCAGTGCGAGGGCGAGCGCGAGGTTGGTCAGCGGGCCGACCGCGAGCACGTCCATCTCGCCGGGGGCCGACCGGGCCAGGCGGACCAGCAGCTCGGCGGCCGATTCCGCCACCGGAGCGCCGGCGGGGGCGGGGGTCTCGACGTCGCCCAGGCCGTTGGCGCCGTGCACCGACTCGGCCAGGTGCGGCGGCTGGACCAACGGCCGCGACGCGCCGCGCGCCACGGGGACGTCGGGGCGGCCGTACAGCTCCATCAGCCGCAGCGCGTTGTCGGTGGTGATGTCGACGCTGTTGTTCCCGAACACCGCCCCGATGCCCGCGATCTCCACGTCGGGCCGCGCGGTCAGGTAGGCGAGCGCCAGCGCATCGTCGATACCAGGGTCGCAATCGACAAAGACCCGCACGTTTCCCCCAGGTTGTCCTATGAGTACGGAATGATGATCAAAGTGCCCATCCAGGGTAGGCGCGCCGGGCAGCCGCTCGTCCCAACGCGCCGGATCCGGCCGCGCCGCGGCGGATCGCGCGTGAGGGGAGATCTCCCCTCACGAAGGCTCGTAGTCTGGGTGGCGTGTCCTCCCAAGAGCAGCTTCTCGAAGGTCTGAACGTTCCTCAGCGCGACGCCGTGACCCACTCCGGCAGTCCGCTCCTGATCGTGGCCGGTGCCGGTTCCGGCAAGACCCGCGTCCTCACCCACCGCATCGCCCACCTGCTGGCCGAGCGGGGAGTGCGCCCGGGCGAGGTGCTCGCGATCACCTTCACCAACAAGGCCGCGGCCGAGATGAGGGAGCGCATCGAGGACCTGCTGGGCGCGCGTGTCGCCAACACCATGTGGATCATGACGTTCCACTCCGCGTGCGTGCGCATCCTCCGCCGCGAAGCGGCGCGCCTCGGCTACCCCAGCAGCTTCACCATCTACGACTCGGCCGACTCCAAGCGGCTCATGCAGCTGGTCTGCAAGGAGATGGACCTCGACCCCAAGAGGTTCCCGCCCAAGTCGTTCTCCGCGCAGGTGTCGAACCTCAAGAACGAGCTCATCGACTACGACACCTTCACCGAGCAGGCGCAGACCGAGCAGGAGAAGAAGCTCGCCGAGGCCTACACGCTCTACCAGCGGCGGCTGCACGAGGCCGGCGCGATGGACTTCGACGACCTGATCATGATCACGGTCAACCTGCTGCAGATGTTCCCCGACGTGGCGGAGCACTATCGCCGCAGGTTCCGGCACGTGCTCGTCGACGAGTACCAGGACACCAACCACGCCCAGTACGAGCTGGTGCGCCTGCTGGTCGGAGAGGGCGGAGCGGACGCGGTCGTCCCGCAGTCCGAGCTGTGCGTGGTCGGCGACGCCGACCAGTCGATCTACGCCTTCCGCGGTGCCACCATCCGCAACATCCTGGAGTTCGAGCGCGACTATCCCGAGGCGCGCACGATCCTGCTGGAGCAGAACTACCGCTCCACCCGGAACATCCTCAACGCGGCCAACGCGCTCATCGACCGCAACCCGGGCCGCCCCGTCAAGAAGCTCTGGTCCGAGCAGGGCGTCGGCCCGTCGATCGTCGGCTACGTGGCCGACAACGAGCACGACGAGGCGTCGTTCGTGGTGGGGGAGATCGACCGGCTCGCCGACGAGGGAGTCTGCGACCCGGGCCAGGTCGCGGTCTTCTACCGGACCAACGCGCAGTCCCGTGTGTTCGAGGACGTGTTCATCCGGACCGGGCTGCCCTACAAGATCGTCGGCGCCGTGCGATTCTACGAGCGTAAGGAGATCCGGGACATCCTGGCCTACCTGCGGGTCCTGGCGAACCCCGAGGACACGGTCAGCCTGCGCCGCATCCTGAACGTGCCGAAGCGGGGGATCGGTGACCGGGCGGAGGAGACCATCGAGCTGTTCGCGGCGCGTGAGCGGATCTCGTTCTCCCGAGCGCTGCGCAGGGCCGAAGAGGCGCCGGGACTCGCCACCCGCTCGCTGAAGGCCATCCGCGAGTTCGTGGCGCTGCTGGAGGAGCTGGAGGAACTGGCACCCACCAGCTCACCGGCGGAGATGGTGGAGGCGGTGCTGCAGCGCACCGGGTACCTGTCCGAGCTGACCGACTCCAAGGACATCCAGGACGAGAGCCGGGTCGAGAACCTGGAGGAGTTCGTGGGCGTCGCCCGCGAGTTCGAGGCGTCGTTCACCGGCCCGCTCTACCCGGAAGACGAGCCGCCGGAGTCCGGAACGGAGCGCGCGGGGGAAGCGGCTGTCTCCGGAGAAGAGACACCGGACGGCGAGAGCGCCGAGCCTGCGTCCGACGACTCGGCGGGCGAGCCCACACTGGTGGACTTCCTCGAACAGATCTCCCTGGTCGCCGACACCGACCAGATCCCGGACGCGGACGAACACGGCGGCGTCGTCACGCTCATGACCCTGCACTCGGCCAAGGGGCTGGAGTTCCCGGTGGTGTTCCTCACCGGGATGGAGGACGGGGTCTTCCCGCACATGCGCACCCTGGACGAGAAGGCCGAGCTGGAAGAGGAGCGCCGCCTGGCGTACGTGGGCATCACCCGAGCCCAGGAGCGCCTGTACGTGAGCCGCTCGGCCGTGCGCAGCGCGTGGGGTACCCCTTCCTACAACCCTCCGTCGAGGTTCATCGACGAGATCCCCAAGGAACTCGTCGAGTGGCGCCGATCCGAATCGTCGTTCGGCGCGAGCGCACCGGTGACGCGCATGAGGAGCGAACCGCCGACGCGGAAGCCGGCCAAGAACGTGCCCTCGCTGACCCCGGGCGACAAGGTGACCCACGACTCGTTCGGGCTCGGCACGGTCCTGCTCGTCGACGGTGCCGGCGACAAGACCAAGGCCCGCATCGACTTCGGTGCCGACATCGGCGAGAAGGACTTCCTGGTGAAGTTCGCACCCATCGAGAAGCTGTGACCGGCGGTGCCGCCACCTTCTCGGGGAAACCGTACGGAGCACTGCCCGAAGGCTTGTAGTGTTGGGGAGCACCGAGCGAGCCGAACACGGTCCTTGAACCGTCGGACGCAAGCCGGTTCTCCCCACTCTGACGGAACGGTCCGAGCACTCGGATCGACACGCTAGAGTGGAACCACTCCAGAAAGCCGGTTCGGTTCTTGACTGAGCAGGGATCCGGAGTAACGTTGAAGGGTTCTTCTCGATCCGGACTCTGGTAGGGTCCTGGAGGGGAAATCCCGGCAACAAAGCGGAAAGCACCGCCTCTGCAGAAGAACCCGGTAAGGGTTCGTATGGGATGAGCGGTTGTTTCTTGAGAACTCAACAGCGCGTGTTTGTTTTTCTTTCAGCCAAGTTTGTTTTGGCCCCTTAGAGCACACGGATGCCTTGCGGTGTCCGGTTGGTGCTCGGGGTTCCTTTGATTGGCCAGGGTGATACCTGGTCGGTCAGGGTTATCTCTTCCAGGTTTACCGCCGCGCCCTCGGGTGCGTGCGGTTGTTTGACCTTTGATGGAGAGTTTGATCCTGGCTCAGGACGAACGCTGGCGGCGTGCTTAACACATGCAAGTCGAGCGGTAAGGCCCTTTCGGGGGTACACGAGCGGCGAACGGGTGAGTAACACGTGAGTAACCTGCCCCTGACTCCGGGATAAGCCGTGGAAACGCGGTCTAATACCGGATACGACGCCCCTCCGCATGGTGGGGTGTGGAAAGTTGTTTCGGTTGGGGATGGACTCGCGGCCTATCAGCTTGTTGGTGGGGTAACGGCCTACCAAGGCGATTACGGGTAGCCGGCCTGAGAGGGCGACCGGCCACACTGGGACTGAGACACGGCCCAGACTCCTGCGGGAGGCAGCAGTGGGGAATATTGCGCAATGGGCGGAAGCCTGACGCAGCGACGCCGCGTGGGGGATGACGGCCTTCGGGTTGTAAACCTCTTTTACCACTCACGCAGGCCCGGGGTTTTCTTCGGGTTGACGGTAGGTGGGGAATAAGGACCGGCTAACTACGTGCCAGCAGCCGCGGTAATACGTAGGGTCCGAGCGTTGTCCGGAATTATTGGGCGTAAAGAGCTCGTAGGCGGTGTGTCGCGTCTGCTGTGAAAGGCTGGGGCTCAACCCTGGTTTTGCAGTGGATACGGGCATGCTAGAGGTAGGTAGGGGAGACTGGAATTCCTGGTGTAGCGGTGAAATGCGCAGATATCAGGAGGAACACCGGTGGCGAAGGCGGGTCTCTGGGCCTTACCTGACGCTGAGGAGCGAAAGCGTGGGGAGCGAACAGGATTAGATACCCTGGTAGTCCACGCCGTAAACGTTGGGCGCTAGGTGTGGGGGCTTTCCACGGTTCCCGTGCCGTAGCTAACGCATTAAGCGCCCCGCCTGGGGAGTACGGCCGCAAGGCTAAAACTCAAAGGAATTGACGGGGGCCCGCACAAGCGGCGGAGCATGTTGCTTAATTCGACGCAACGCGAAGAACCTTACCAAGGTTTGACATCACCGGTAATCCGTTAGAGATAGCGGGTCCTTCGGGGATCGGTGACAGGTGGTGCATGGCTGTCGTCAGCTCGTGTCGTGAGATGTTGGGTTAAGTCCCGCAACGAGCGCAACCCTTGTTCCATGTTGCCAGCACGTAGTGGTGGGGACTCATGGGAGACTGCCGGGGTCAACTCGGAGGAAGGTGGGGATGACGTCAAGTCATCATGCCCCTTATGTCTTGGGCTGCAAACATGCTACAATGGCCGGTACAGTGGGCGTGCGATGCCGTGAGGCGGAGCGAATCCCTAAAAGCCGGTCTCAGTTCGGATTGGGGTCTGCAACTCGACCCCATGAAGGTGGAGTCGCTAGTAATCGCGGATCAGCATTGCCGCGGTGAATACGTTCCCGGGCCTTGTACACACCGCCCGTCACGTCATGAAAGTCGGCAACACCCGAAACCTGTGGCCTAACCCCTTGTGGGAGGGAGTGGGTGAAGGTGGGGCTGGCGATTGGGACGAAGTCGTAACAAGGTAGCCGTACCGGAAGGTGCGGCTGGATCACCTCCTTTCTAAGGAGTCTTTGATAGCCGACGGTTCCTGCGTTCGCAGGGTTTTTCCGATTGGTCGGCGGACTCGGAAGTGGACCCGGGTTCCTGGTCTGGTTTTTCTGGACCGGGGTTGCCTGGGATGGCTGGGTTTTGAGAAGCAAACGTCCTGCACCGTTTGGAAGAGGGGTGTGGGCGCGCTGTTGGGTGTCTGAGGGAGCGACCGTGTGGTTGTCTTCCCGCTGCCACCCCGATGAAGACCCGGGTTGCGGTCGTCCTGCTTGTTCGCTGGTTGTTGGCCGGTGGAGTTGGTGGGAGGTTCCGGCTGCTGCTGTCTGGTGTTGTGGTTGGGTGTGTGGCTGGTGTTTTGATTCGTGGATAGTGTGCGCGAGCATCTTGTATCTGTGGTGGCCAAGTATGTGTGGCATACGGTGGATGCCTTGGCACCAGGCGCCGATGAAGGACGTGGGAGGCCGCGATAGGCCGCGGGGAGCTGTCAACCGAGCGTTGATCCGCGGGTGTCCGAATGGGGAAACCTAGCCCGAGTTGTGTCGGGTTGCCGCCGCCTGAATGTATAGGGCGGTTGGTGGTAACGCGGGGAAGTGAAACATCTCAGTACCCGCAGGAAGAGAAAACAATATGTGATTCCCTGAGTAGTGGTGAGCGAAAGGGGATGTTGGCTAAACCGTGCGCGTGTGATAGACGGCAGTTGTTGCGTGTGCGGGGTTGTGGGATGTGCCTGTTCAGGTCTGCCGGCCTGGGGTGGTTGTGTGTTCTGTTAGCTGAATCCGTTGGGAAGCGGTACCGGAGTGGGTGAGAGTCCCGTAGGTGAAGGCAGAGCACTGGCTGCTGGGCATGCTCCCGAGTAGCGCGGAGCCCGTGAAATTCCGTGTGAATCTGGCAGGACCACCTGCTAAGCCTGAATACGTCCTGGTGACCGATAGTGCACTAGTACCGTGAGGGAAAGGTGAAAAGTGCCCCGGTGAGGGGTCGTGAAATAGTACCTGAAACCGTGTGCTGTCAAGCCGTCAGAGCCTGTGCTTTTGTGTGGGTGATGGCGTGCCTTTTGAAGAATGAGCCTGCGAGTTATGGTGTGTGGCGAGGTTAACCCGGGTGGGGTAGCCGTAGCGAAAGCGAGTCTGAATAGGGCGTTTGAGTCGCATGCTGTAGACCCGAAGCGGAGTGATCTACCCATGGCCAGGGTGAAGCGGCTGTAAGAGGTCGTGGAGGCCCGAACCCACCAGGGTTGAAAACCTGGGGGATGAGCTGTGGGTAGGGGTGAAAGGCCAATCAAACTCCGTGATAGCTGGTTCTCCCCGAAATGCATTTAGGTGCAGCGTTGCGTGTTGCTTGCCGGAGGTAGAGCGACTGGTTGGCTGATGGGCCCGACAAGGTTACTGAGGTCAGCTAAACTCCGAATGCCGGTTAAGTTGAGCGTGGCAGTGAGACTGCGGGGGATAAGCTTCGTAGTCGAGAGGGAAACAGCCCAGATCATCAGCTAAGGCCCCTAAGCGTGTGCTAAGTGGGAAAGGTTGTGGAGTTGCTGAGACAACCAGGAGGTTGGCTTAGAAGCAGCCATCCTTTAAAGAGTGCGTAATAGCTCACTGGTCAAGTGGTTCTGCGCCGATAATGTAGCGGGGCTTAAGCACACCGCCGAAGCTGTGGAGCCGGTGCCTTTGGGTGCTGGTTGGTAGGGGAGCGTCGTGCATCCGGTGAAGCTGCCGAGTGATCGTGTGGTGGAGGGTGTGCGAGTGAGAATGCAGGCATGAGTAGCGAGACACACGTGAGAAACGTGTGCGCCGATTGACTAAGGGTTCCTGGGGCAGGTTAATCCGCCCAGGGTGAGTCGGGGCCTAAGGCGAGGCCGACAGGCGTAGTCGATGGATAACGGGTTGATATTCCCGTACCCGTTCGCACGCGTCCAGTATCGAATCCTTTGATGCTAACCACCACTGAAGCGGTTTTTCACCTTCGGGTGTTTTTCCGTGGAGGCGTGGGACCCAGGAGGGTAGTAGGTAAGTGATGGGGTGACGCAGTGGGGTAGCTCTACCGGGCGGTGGTTGTCCCGGGATAAGCGTGTAGCCCGAGAGGTAGGTAAATCCGTCTCTCGTTATGTGGGTGAGGCGTGATGTCGAGCCGTTTTTGGTGAAGTGAGTGATCCCGTGCTGTCGAGAAAAGCCTCTAGCGAGTGTGTGGGCGGCCCGTACCCTAAACCGACGCAGGTGGTCAGGTAGAGAATACCGAGGCGTTCGGGTGAACCATGGTTAAGGAACTCGGCAAATTGTCCCCGTAACTTTGGGAGAAGGGGAGCCCTGTCTGGTGAAGGAGTTTTCCTCTGGAGCTGGGTGGGGTCGCAGATAGCAGGGGGAAGCGACTGTTTATTAAAAACACAGGTCCGTGCGAAGTCGTAAGACGCTGTATACGGACTGACGCCTGCCCGGTGCTGGAACGTTAAGAGGACCGGTTAGATTCCTTTCGGGGGGTCGAGGCTGGGAATCTAAGCGCCAGTAAACGGCGGTGGTAACTATAACCATCCTAAGGTAGCGAAATTCCTTGTCGGGTAAGTTCCGACCTGCACGAATGGCGTAACGACTTCCCCGCTGTCTCAACCATGGGCCCGGTGAAATTGCACTACGAGTAAAGATGCTCGTTTCGCGCAGCAGGACGGAAAGACCCCGGGACCTTCACTATAGCTTGACATTGGTGTTTGGGATGGTTTGTGTAGGATAGGTGGGAGCCTGTGAGGCCGCTACGCTAGTGGTGGTGGAGGCGTTGGTGAAATACCACTCTGGCTGTTTCGGGCATCTAACCCGCACCCGTGATCCGGGTGGGGGACAGTGTCTGGTGGGTAGTTTAACTGGGGCGGTTGCCTCCTAAAGGGTAACGGAGGCGCCCAAAGGTTCCCTCGGCCTGGTTGGCAATCAGGTGTTGAGTGTAAGTGCACAAGGGAGCTTGACTGTGAGACGGACGTGTCGAGCAGGTGCGAAAGCAGGGACTAGTGATCCGGCACCGGCGTGTGGAAGCGGTGTCGCTCAACGGCTAAAAGGTACCCCGGGGATAACAGGCTGATCTTCCCCAAGAGTCCGTATCGACGGGATGGTTTGGCACCTCGATGTCGGCTCGTCGCATCCTGGGGCTGGAGTTGGTCCCAAGGGTTGGGCTGTTCGCCCATTAAAGCGGCACGCGAGCTGGGTTTAGAACGTCGTGAGACAGTTCGGTCCCTATCCGCTGTGCGCGTTGGAGACTTGTGAAGGGCTGTCCCTAGTACGAGAGGACCGGGACGGACGAACCTCTGGTGTGCCAGTTGTTCCGCCAGGAGCATGGCTGGTTGGCTACGTTCGGGAGGGATAACCGCTGAAAGCATCTAAGTGGGAAGCCTGCTTCGAGATGAGGTCTCCCGCCCCTGTGAAGGGGGTAAGGCTCCCAGTAGACGACTGGGTTGATAGGCCGGGTGTGGAAGCCTTGTGAGGGGTGGAGCTGACCGGTACTAATCGGCCGAGGGCTTGTCCACCGCAGATGCTGGGTGCTCGCGCACACTATCGACTTCTTTCACCGCTTGTGGGTGGTGGGGTGGTCGGCGAAGATCGCGCACGAATCGTTTGTTTTTTCATATTGTGCCGCTGTTGCGGCCCTGGTTTTCCACGCCGGTTTTGTCCGGTGGTGGTTGAGGGTTGCGGTGGTTTTGGCGGAGGGGAAACACCCGGTCTCATTCCGAACCCGGTCGTTAAGCCCTCCTGCGCTGATGGTACTGCCCTGTGGTGGGGTGGGAGAGTAGGTCGCCGCCGCGCATTCTTTGAGGTGGAGGGTTGCCCCCCTTTTTTTTGTGGGGGTGGCCCTCCATTTTTTTGTTGTTTGTGTTTGTGATTGTGTGAACCCGTGGGTGGCCTTCTCGGTGGTGTGGGGCGGTCTCCGTTGTCCGGTTCTGGGGCCGTACGCAGAAGCAGCGGCGAGGAGGAGAGGGGAGGGCGTCCTTGCCGCCCCGGGTCGGGTCTTCTTTCGTTGATCTCGGAGATATCGGGGTATCCCGCCCGGTTTTCACCCCGATATCTTCGAGATCAACGGGGGAAGGCGGAAGGTCGGGTTTCCGGGTGGGCCCCGGCAGCTGCTCCGCGCGCCCGCAACCGCCCACCGGGCCTAAAAGGCCGCCGGACAGCGCTTTCCCGCCCTTCCTTGGCCGGAGGGGGAGCCCGGTCAGCGGGGTGTCCACCCGGGGAACGCGTCCAGGTCGGCGTTTCCTCCGGTGAGGACGGTGGCTACGACGTCGCCGGGGATGTCGTGGTGGGCGATCGCCGCGAGCCCGGCGGCCCCAGCGGGTTCGAGGAGAACACCGATGGTCTCTGCTGCCAGTCGCATCGCCGTGGCCAGTTCCGCGTCTTCGACGAGAACGATGTCGTCGACGAGCGCCCGCACCCGACGAACGGCGTCGGGGTGTGGCTCGTTGATGGCGATCCCTGCGGCGAACGCGCTGCTGCGCGGAGTCGCCACCACGTGTCCAGCGCGCCAGCTGTGCAGCATGGCGGGGGCAGCCGCGGCACCGACCCCGATGATCCGCACATCGGGTGAGTGCGCCTTGATCCATCGCGCGACTCCGGTGATCAGTGCCCCGTCTCCGAGGGGCAGCACGACGGTGTCGAAGTCGCCGACGCGGAGCAGCTCCACGCCGATCGATCCGGCGCCCTCGTTGATCGCTGCGTCGCGGCCGTCGACGACGAGAACCCGGCTCGGCTCCGCTGCGGCGAAGGCTTCGGCCGCGGGGCCGGCATGGCGCGCGTCCGGGACCGGGTGGACGTCGGCGCCGAGGTCCGCCAGGCGCTTGAGTTTGACCCTGGACATGTCAGCCGGGACGAACACCGTGGCACTCAGCCCGTGGCTGCGGGCCGCGTAGGCGATGGCCTGGCCGAAGTTGCCGCCGGTCGAAGCGCACACCACGGTGGCGTCGCGGGCGAGGCTGCGGACGATGTAGTCGGCGCCCCGCCCCTTGAAGCTGCGCAGCGGGTTCAGCGTTTCGACCTTGGTCAGCACACGGCGGCCCAGCCGCGCGCACAGCTGCTCCTCGATGTACTGCGGACTGTTCAGGAAGACGGGGTCGATGACCCGGGCCGCTTCGGCTATTCGGTCGAGGGCTATGCCCGTTTCGATGGCTGTCTGCTTCCCAGTCTGCTTCCCCGACCGCGTCTGTGGCTCGGTGCCGGTGCCAGTGCCAGTGGTGGTTCCAGCGCCGATGTCGGTGTTATCGCTCATGGGTGGCCTCCGTGTCTCGCCGGTCGGAACGGATGAGCGCAACGTTAGGTCGAATGCCGGTGGCGGCGATTGAAGATTCTTCGGGCTCCGTGCAAAATCCTTGCGTGCCAGCTGATCGCTCCCTTGACGAAATCGACCACCTGCTTCTCGGCTTGGTGCAGGTCGACGCGCGGCGTCCCCTCCATGAACTGGGGGATGAGGTGGGTCTGTCACCGAGCGCCGTACAGCGTCGGCTCACCCGGCTCCGCAGGATGGGGGTGATCCGCGCCGAGGTCGCCGTCCTCGATCCGGGGGCGGTGGGGGTGGGGATGACCGCGGTGGTGCTCGTCGCCCTGGTGGATGATGATGTCGGGCACCATGCGGCGTTCCGCGAGCGGATGCTCGCCGAGTCGGCCGTGCAGCAGTGCTACAGCATCGTCGGCCAGTGGGACTTCGTGGTCATCCTCCTCACCGCCGACGTTGCGGAGAACCGGGAGTTGTCGGGGCGGCTCTTCGGCTCGGCTGCGAAGGTCGCCAGGTATGAGACGCTGCCCTCCTTCGAAACCGTCAAGTTCGGGGTTTCTCTGCCTCTCTAGTGGCACTCCGCAGGGGGCTCCCCAGCGCGGTGTGGCGTGGCAGGGATGGGCATGGGCTCGATCTCGGGTGCGAGGAGGGCGCGTTACCGGTGCGCGCCCTGAACGGCCGACCCGGGCTGCACGCCGACGGTGCCGGTATCGATGCCGACACCATCGGCCGCGCCGCCGTCGATCTCCTACGGTGAGCGCCCGGACCGGGCAGAGGCGCACGGCCTGGCGCACCCGTCCGGCGCTCTCGCCCCCGGGCCACTCGTTCAGGACGATGACCCTGCCGTCCTCGTCGTCCTGGTCGAAGACGGCCGCGTCGGTGAGCACACACTGCCCGTTCCCGGCGCAGCGGTCGCGGTCCGCTACGACGCGTATCGACTCCGCCATCGCCGCTACCACGCGACGGGAAGCTCGTAGAGGCCGTACACCATCGCATCGTCCTTGCGTCCCAGCATGTCGTCCTCGGTCGGGTGCGCCTCCTTCTCCCGGCACAGGCGCTCCAGGTACCGGCTCAGGTCGGCGGCGGCGCGGTCCCGGTCCTCGTCGGTGACGCCCGCCGACATCATCCTGCAGGTGGTGTCCTCGAACAGGTGGTCGTCGGCATAGGACGCCCCGAGCATTTCGCACACGACGCGCAGGGGAACCGGGAGGGAGAGCATGTCCACCAGGTCCGTGGGAGGTCCCGCGGCGAGCATCGCGTCGATGCGACCGTCCACGATGCCCTGGATCCATGGGCGCATCTCCCGGACCCGGCGCACGGTGAACTCGCCGAGGATGGCGCCCCGTGACCTGCTGTGCTCGGCCCCGTCAAGGTTGACGATCGGCGGACGCTCGTCCTCGCGCGGCTGGATGTGCTCCGGCCCGGCCACGAGCCTGGGGAAGCCCGGGGGTGAGCGGCCCGATGTCATCGCACGGTGCGCATCATCGTGCCGTCAGTGCTCGACGAAGACGGCGACGGTCCGCCCGGGCACCGTCAGGGTGCCGGTTTCCGGGTCGACGGACGATTCCCCGACCACGGGGTCGTCGGACTCCGCCTGGACGGGGTGCAGGGCCGTGTCGGCGCCCCGCAGCGCCTCGACGGTCTGCGTCCGTACGTGGGGGGACGCGTTGAACACGACGGTGACCGATGACCAGCGCGGGTCGACATCCGTGGCGTCGAGGCGCATCGTGATCACGCCCGGCGTCTCCTGAGGGCCGCTGAGCGGGAACGACACCCGGCGCTGCACCTGCTCCGCGGAGCCCAGCGTGAACACGGGTGAGGAGGCGCGGATGCGCAGTAGCTCACCGAATCGGGCGCGGGAGTTCTCGATCGCCGCGCAGTCGGCCCGCAGCGCGGGGTCGGCGAGCAGTGGGCGGGCGTAGGGCCACTTGTCCTCGTTGTCCCTGGCACGCGGCAGCCCCACGCCGAAGTTGTTGCCGTCCGCGCAGTCCCAGTGGAGCCGATTGAACCAGTCACCGGAGTCGTAGGAGTTGCGGTCCAGCGACTTCGAGCGCAGCCGCTCGCTTCCGGCGTGCACGAAAGCGCCGCCTTGGCCGAGCAGTGCGGTGCCGAGCGCCAGCGACTGCATGCGCACGCGCTGCTCCATCGGGGTGCCCGGCGGGAGCTTGTAGGCCAGCGCGTCGTAGAGGGTCTCGTTGTCGTGCGCATCGACGTAGGTCACGGATTCGCCCGGGTGCGCGGTGTAACCGGCGGGGGCGCCGTTGTAGTCGACTTCGCGGCCGGTGACCTCCCGCCCGGAGGAGGCGGTGAACCGGTAGTCCCGGAGGTTTCCGGTCAGCCCGACCTTGATCAGGTCCTGGTAGTGCAGCAGCCGGGCTCGCTGGTGGCCGGGGTCACCGTTGCCGGGTGCCGTGTTGGGGTCGGTGAACAGCCCGGAGCCGAACCCTTGGAGGCGGGGGTCGGCGTCGAACGGGCCGCCGCCGCGCACGCCGTCGCGCAGCCGGTCGTTGAAGGTGCCGATGCCGGTCCCGGCCATGGTGAGCTGGGTGGCCTGCTCGAAGCGGGCGCCGCCCGCGACCTCGCCGAAGTCCCAGCCTTCGCCGTAGAGCACGATCGCCGAGCCGTCCACGCCGTCGCGTTCGGGGGTGAGGTCGTCAAGGGCGGCGCGCACCGCGAGCATGTTCGCCTTGGGGTGGTGCCCCATGAGGTCGAAGCGGAAGCCGTCGACCTTGTACTCGCGGGCCCAGGTCACCACCGAGTCCACCACGAGCCTGCCCATCATGGTGTGCTCGGGGGCGGTGTTGGGGCAGCAGGTCGATTCGGCGACCGAGCCGTCGTCGAGCAGGCGGTGGTAGTAGCCGGGGACGACCCGGTCGAGCACGGACATGGAGTCCTGACCGGTGGCGTAGGTGTGGTTGTAGACGACGTCCATGACGACGCGAAGTCCGGCGCGGTTGAGGCCCATCACCATCTCGCGGAACTCGGTGATGCGGGTGGTGCCGTCGGGGTCGCCGGCGTACGAGCCCTGGGGAACGGTGGTGTGGACCGGGTCGTATCCCCAGTTGAACGCGTCGGCGTGGGCTGTCCGCTCGATGCAGGCCTGCTGCTCGGCGGAGTCGGCGGGGAAGGACTCCAGGTCGCATGCGGGGGTCTTCTGGTCGGAGCGGCGTTCGGGGACGGACCCGAAGTCGTAGGCGGGCAGAAGGTGCACGTGGTCGACGCCGTCCTCGGCGAGGGAGCGCAACTCGGCCATGCCCGCGGTGGGCCGGTCACCGGGGTCGGTGAACGCGCGGTAGGTGCCGCGGTCGGTCTCGGGGACGGTCGTGTCGGAGGCGGAGAAGTCGCGGACGTGCAGCTCGTAGATGGTCGCGGCATGGAGGGGCACGGGGGCGGGCTTGGCCGTTTCCTCCCATCCGTCGGGAGCGAGGGCGGGGTCCGCCGGGTCGGCGATCAGGCTGCGTTGGGAGTCGGCGGCGAGGGCGAGGCTGTAGGGGTCGGTGACCGTGTCGGTGACGATCTCGGCCGTGGTCGGGGCGTAGACCTCCACTTCGAAGGCGTAGTACTTCCCGTTCCAGGCGGTCGGCCCGTGCGCCGACCAGACGCCGGTGCCGTCGTCGCGCTTCATCCGGACCGTGCGGGAGTCGGCGGATCGCGGGCCGTCGTAGAGGACGAGCCGCACGGTGCGGGCGGTGGGCGCCCACACGGACAGGGTCGGCCTGCCGTCCGTCCAGGCGGGGCCGAGCGCGGCGTCGGCGGCCGCCGCGTACAGGTCGTCGAGCACGCCGGGGATCTGGGCCCCGGTCGCGGCGATGACGCGCCCGTCGCGGTCCCGTTCGACGACGGCGACCTGGCCGCGCAGGGCGTCGGCCAGTCGCCCCGAGGTGTCGCCGCGGTGGCCGTCGGCGCCGATCCGCAGGGCTGTGCGGGTGGCGAGGTGGGGCCACTGCGCGCGCTGCTCGTCGGTGAGGCCGTCGGGCGCGGGCCGCAGCGGGATGGTCTGGAAGTCGCCGGTGAGGCGGCCGTCGTCGACGCGGATGGAGGCGTCGGTGGAGTGGACGATGTCGTAGGTGTGGGCGTCGTGGGCGGGGCGGGGCCAGGTGACCGTGGTGCGGTCGATCCAGTGGGCTGTGGCGGTGCCGAGGTCGTGGCCGACCGGGCCCGCCGCCGGGGGCGCGGGTGCCGCGCTCGCCGGGGTGGCTGCGAGGTGTGCCGCCAGCAGGGCGCCGGTCAGGCCGAGGGTGAGGAGCCGTCCGGCGTGCCGTGCGCGCTGTGGCCGGGAACGGAGGCGAGTCATGGGGGATGGTCCTCTCGCTCTGTCGTCGGCGGGTTACGCGAACGGTAGTCAGCCCCTCGTGTGTTGTGCAATCCCTTGCGGAAACTTTCTGCAAGGCCCTGCGGGTGGGTGATGCAGGGGAGAACGGCGGCGCGCGGGGGCCTGGAAGCGGGTGCCCCCAGGCCCGGAGGGGTGGCTCTCCGCGGTTCGACGGGGGCGGCGTCTCCCGCCGCCCTCGCTTTCACCACGCGACGGGTAGCTCCCGCACGCCGAAGACGGTCGACTCGCGGCGGTAGCGGACCTCTTCGAAGGGCACGGCGAGCCGGAGGCCGGGGAACCGGCGCAGCAGGGCGGGGAACGCGAGGTGCATCTCCAGCCGGGCCAGCTGCTGGCCGATGCACTGGTGCGGGCCGTGCCCGAATGCGACGTGCGCCACCGGCTTTCGGGTGATGTCGAACCGGTCGGGGTCGCCGGCGACCAGCCCTTCGTCCCGGTTGGCCGCGGCCAGGGAGGTCTCGACGATGTCCCCGGCCCCGATCCGCCGGCCGCCGAACTCCATGTCCTGCGTCGCGTACCGGGGCATCGGTGCGTGGACCACCGACAGGTAGCGCAGCATCTCTTCGACGGCGGGCGCGACCGCGTCCGGGTCGTCGCGTACCGCGGCGAGCTGGTCGGGGTGGCGCAGGAGCAGGAGTGCGCCCAGGGAGAGCATGTTCGCGGTCGTCTCGTGGCCGGCGATGAGCAACAGGGCGCCGATCCCCGTCAGCTCCTCGTCGGACAGCTCGTCGCCGTGCTCGCGGACGAGGCGGCTCAGCAGGCTCTCGTCGGGCGTCGTCCGGTGCGCGGCGACCAGGCCGCCGATGTAGGCGTTCATCTCGGCCATTCCGGCGATGAACTCGGTGACGGGGGCCGTGTTGTCGAGCAGGCGGGCGGTGCGGCGCTGGAAGTCGGTGCGGTCGTCGTAGGGGACGCCGAGGAGTTCGCAGATCACCATCGACGGGACCGGAAGGGCGAACGACGTGACGAGGTCGCACGGCGGGCCGGTGCGTTCCATGGCGTCGAGGTGCTCTTCCACGATCTCTTCGATACGGGGCCGCATCGCGTTGATGCCGCGGACGGTGAAGGCGTCGACGAGTTTGCCGCGCAGCCGGGTGTGCTCGGGTGGGTCGTGCTCCAGGAGGCGGCCGCTGCGCTCGGCCTCCAAGGGCTCGTCGGGCTTCTCGGGGTTTCTGCGCACGCTGCTGAAGCGGGCGGGGTCGCGGAGGACCGTTCGGACGTCGGTGTAGGAGGTGACGAGCCAGGTCGGGATGTCCTGGCCGAGCCAGGCAGGGGTGTCGGTGGCGGAGACCGGTTCCTCCGCGCGTCGCCGGGCCAGTTCGGGGTGCGGATCGAACGGGCAGGCCGCCGCTCCGCGTCGGGACGACAGGGGCGGGTTCGGGGTCTCCGCCATCTCAGGCCTCCGGAGTGTGGTCGTAGCCGGTCCCGTGACCGGTCAGGGCGCACGTAGAAGTGATCGTGGACTATCACTTAAGTTCGGGGTCGACGGTAGCACAACTGATAGTTCGCTATCAGTTGATAGGGTCGCCCCGTGGCATCGGACGCTCATCGACACACCGACCGGCGGCGAACCCCGGATCCGGGCACCGGCACCGCGGGCGGGCGCCCACTGCGCGCGGACGCCGCCCGCAACCAGCAGCGGATCGTTCGCGCCGCCCGCGACACCTTCGACGAGGTGGGCTACGGCGCACCCCTGGAACAGGTCGCCGCACGCGCAGGGGTCGGCATCGCCACGCTGTACCGCAGGTTCGGCACCAAGGAGGAGCTGCTGCGCGCCGTCTTCGAGCTGCGTTTCCGGGAGGGGATCGACCCCGTCGTCGAACGCGCCCTCCGGGGCGACGACGCCTGGCGCGGCATGGTGGAGGTGATCGAGGCGTGGGCCGGGATGATCGCCCAGAGCGGACCCTCGGCGATGATGGCGCAGGACACGGTCTTCTGCGACGAGAGCTCGGCGCGGTTCTACCGGCCGCTGGAAGAGCTGGTCCGCCGCGCCCAGGAGCACGGGCAGGCCCGCGCCGACCTGGTGCCCGGTGACATGATGCGGGTCCTGGCGATGCTCGGCGGTGTCGTGTTCACCGTGGAGAAGGGCGGCGACGGCTGGCGCCGCTACGTCGCCCTCCTCCTCGACGCGCTGCGCCCTTCGGCCGCCACCGACCCGCTTCCGCCCGCGGCCCCCTTCGTGCTGCCCGGCGAGTGGTGCTGACCGGCCCGGACCGGGGCGGAGGCTGTGCGGGCGGCGCCCCTCACCGGTGGGTGAGGCCCTCCAACCGGAGGAGGTGCCGCTTGCGCGGAAGCCCGCTCGCGTACCCCGTCAGGGAACCGTCGGCGCCGACGACCCGGTGGCAGGGCACGATGATGGAGATCGGGTTGCGCCCGTTGGCCATGCCCACCGCGCGGGAGGCGGTCGGTCGGCCCAGTGCGGCGGCGATGGCCCCGTAGCTGGTGGTCCGGCCGTAGGGGATGGTCGTGAGTTCGCGCCAGACCCGCAGTTGGAACTCGGTGCCGCGGGGAGCCAGCGGCAGGTCGAACGCGGTCAGCTCACCGGCGAAGTAGGCCGCGAGCTGGCGGCGCGTCTCCCGGAAACCGTCCGGGACGTGCTTCCAGTCGGCCTCGACACGTCCCGGCCCGCACTCGGGCTCCGGAAGCATGAACACGCCGGTCAGCGCCTCACCGTCGCCGGTCAGCAGCATCTCCCCGACCGGCGACGCCATCGTGGTGTACAGGGTCGGCCCGTCGCCGGGGCGGGCGAACTCGGCGGCGGGAACCGCGGCGGGCGCCGGCGGGTCCGCTACGTCGTCCGGTACGTCCAGGGGCAGCGGGTCCTGGGCGGTCGGTGTGCTCATCGTGTGTCCTCGGTGGTCGGGCACGGCGCCGGGGCCGGTGCCGGGGCAGGAGTGCGGGGAGACGGGCCGGTGGGGGCGGCGGTCCGCACGGCCGGGCGCGGGCCGCGGGGCGGCCGGTGCGGACCGCCCGCCGACGGGGCGGCTCGGGCCGCCGACGCCCACAGGTGGTGGCTCGCGTACGACCGCCACGGACTCCACGACCGCGCCCTCCGCTCGGCCGAACGCGCGTCGTGCGGGTTGCCCAGGCGCCGCAGGGCCTGGCGCACCCCCAGGTCGGTGTGGAGGAACACGTCGGGGTCGCCCAGCGCCCGCATACGGATGTAGTCGGCGGTCCACGGACCGATACCGGGCAGGTCGCGCAGGCGCGCGCAGGCCTCGTCGCGGTCGGCGCCGGGCCCCAGATCGATGTCGCCGGAGACCAGCGCGCCGGCCAGCGCCACCAGTGCGCGGGCGCGGCCGCGGGGCAGCGGCAGCTCATCCGGGTCCGCCGCGGCGAGGGCCTCCGGCCGCGGGAAGGCGTGGGTGAGGCCTCCATCGGGGGCGGCCAGCGGAGTGCCGAAGCGCTTGACGAGACGCCCGGCGACCGTACGGGCGGCCGCGACCGAGACCTGCTGCCCGACGATCGCGCGGACCGCGAGCTCGGCCGGATCGACATGTCCCGGTGCGCGCA
The DNA here is from genome assembly GCF_014201195.1 of Nocardiopsis mwathae. Taxonomy (NCBI): domain Bacteria; kingdom Bacillati; phylum Actinomycetota; class Actinomycetes; order Streptosporangiales; family Nocardiopsidaceae; genus Nocardiopsis; species Nocardiopsis mwathae. Next base: position 77,011 of record NZ_JACHDS010000001.1, read on the forward strand.
GCCCGGGGGCCGCCGCGACGAGGGGTGCCAGGAGCGGGTCGGGCCCCAGCACCTCGGCCACCGCCTGCGGGTCGGAGTCGAGGTCGAGCAGCCTCCGGCAGCGCTGGACCGCCGTGCCGAGGTCGCGCAGTTCCTCCAGACGCAGGCGGCAGACGACGTGGTCGCGGCCGCCGGCCGGGGCGAGCTCGGCGATGCCGGTGCCGTGCGGGAGGCGCAGCACGCGCCGGTAGCCGGACGGGGTGACCTCCTCCACACCCGGAACGGCGCGGGCACCCAGGAATTCGAGCGCTTGGTCCAGATCGCACGGCGGGCGGTAGGGGAGGCGCAGCGTGATCTGGCCGACCGGCCGCGCACTGCCGGAGGACGCGGCACCGTCGTTGCGGCCGGCACCGCCGCCCACTCTGCGGCCGCGGTCGGCATCGACGCGGTGCGTGGAGCGTTCCCGCAGTTCGCTGGGGGTGTGATCGAACACCTCGCGGACGGTGTCGTTGAACTGGCGGATGCTGGCGAACCCGGCGGCGAACGCCGTGTCGGCCATCGGGAGCCGCGTCGTCTCCAGCAGCACGCGGGCCGTCTGCGCCCGCTGCGCGCGGGCGAGCGCCAGCGGGCCCGCGCCCAGTTCCGCGGTCAGGAGCCGCTGCAGCTGGCGCGGGCTGTAGCCGAGTGACGCCGACAGCCCGGCAACCCCGTCGCGGTCCACGGCACCGTCGGCGATCAGCCGCATGGCGCGGCCCACGACGTCGGCCCGCACGTTCCACTCCGGTGAGCCCGGGACGGCGTCGGGGCGGCACCGCTTGCAGGCGCGAAATCCGCCACCCTGGGCCGCCGCGGCGGACGGGAAGAACACGGTGTTCTCGCGCTTGGGCGTCACTGCGGGGCAGCTCGGCCGGCAGTAGATGCCGGTGCTGGTCACGCCGACAAAGACCACGCCGTCGAAGCGCGCGTCGCCGCTGCGAACCGCGAGGTAACAGTGGTCGTCATCCATCACCCGACCATCCTCGCTCGCCCCGGCCTCGCAGGCTAGCGGATTTCGGACATCCAGCTCACGGCGGCGGACCCGCGACACCTCCACAGCCGCCCCGCGCCTCTCGTTGATCTCGGAGATATTGGGGCCTCCCAGCCGGTTTTCACCCCGATATCCCCGAGATCAACGGATGAGGGGAGCGGGTCAGGGCCCTGCGGTCCTCCCTTCGTCCGTGTCGGACGGCGCCACATCCTCGGCGTGCCGGAGCAGGTAGTCGACGTAGAGGGGCCGCAGCGCCTCCTGCACGTCGGGGTCGCTCTCGGCCGCCAGCGCCTCGTGGAACAGACCGGATGCCTGCGCGACGGTGGCCTGGCTGGCGTCCATGTGGCCGGCCGCGGCCTCGGCGGCCGGCAGACTCTCCAGCAGCCGCCAGAAGAAGCGGATGTCCCACCGGCGCTTGGCCAGCGCGACCGCGCGGTCCCGCAGCTCCATGGTCGTGAGCCGGTCGATCCGGGGCAGATCTTCGGTCATGTTCTTGAAGTACCCGCCCACCGGGCCCTTCAACGGAGCGTGAGCTGCGTTACTCTGCTCACAAGTTCATCCGGGCCGCCCGCGCACGGCTCACAAGGACGGCGCGGGGCGGTTCGATCGGGTGCGGATCCGAGCAGTTGAAGAGAGGCTGGCGGAGCATGGGCGCGTCAACAGCGGTACGGGTCGTCGTCGCCAAACCGGGGCTCGACGGCCATGACCGGGGCGTGAAGGTGGTGGCTCGCGCGCTGCGCGACGCCGGCGTCGAGGTCATCTACACGGGTCTGCGCCAGACCCCGGAGATGATCGTGAACGCCGCCCTGCAGGAGGACGCCGACGCGATCGGCCTCTCGGTGCTGTCCGGCGCACACATGACCATGTTCGGCCGTGTCCTCGAACTGCTCAAGGAGAACGACGCCACCGACATCATGGTCTTCGGCGGCGGCATCATCCCCGAGGAGGACATCCCCGAGCTGGAACGCCTCGGGGTCGCCAAGATCTTCACCCCGGGCGCGACCACGACCGAGATCAGCGACTGGGTCCGGGAGAACATCCGCTCCGCACACGCCGCCGGGTAGCGGCGGCCCCGGGCGGTGACGGCGCCGACCGGCGGCGCCGACCGCCGCGAGCCGATACGCACGCTCCGGTCCTCGGAGCACTGTGGGGAAAGACCCAGGAGGGGAACACCACGGCCGTTCGAGGAAGCGGGAGAGACGTGTCAGGACAAGCGCGACCGCGTCGACGGGGCGGGGCACGTCCCGAGCGGACCGACACCGTCGCAGAGGCGGCCAGGTGACCGTGCCGACGCTCCTCGCCCTGGCGGCGGGGCTGGGCCTGCTGATCGCGGGAGGGGAGTCGCTCGTTCGGGGGGCCGCCTCACTGGCGCGGACCATCGGGATGTCCTCGCTGATGGTGGGGCTGATCGTGGTGTCGTTCGCCACGTCGGCGCCGGAGCTGGCGGTCAGCACGGGGGCGGTGGTCGCCGGCTACCCGGGGCTGGCGGTCGGCAACGTCGTGGGCAGCAACATCGCCAATGTCCTGCTGGTGCTCGGGGTCTCGGCCCTGTGCGTGCCGCTGCTGGTCAGATCGCAGATCGTGCGCACCGATATCCCCGTGATGGTCGCTCTGTCGGTGGGCGTGCTGCTGCTCGCGCTCGACGGAACGGTCGGCCCGGGCGACGGCGTGCTGCTGTTCGCGGCGCTGCTGGCCTATGTCGCGGTCTCGGTGGTCGTCGCCCACCGGCGCCGGAACACCGTCGCCGCGCGCGAGGACGACGGCGCTGCCCGCGGCGCCGGTTCACGCGTCCGACGGGTCCTGGCCGACGCGCTGTTCGTCGCGGTGGGCGCGGCGCTGCTGGTGGTCGGGGCGCGCCTGCTGGTCACCGCGGCCGGTGACATCGCCGCGGCCCTGGGTGTCAGCGACCTGGTCATCGGACTGACGGTCGTGGCCGTCGGCACGTCCTTGCCGGAACTGGTGACCTGTGTCGTCGCGGTGGTCCGAGGCGAGCGTGACATCGCCGTGGGGAACATCGTCGGCAGCAATGTCTTCAACATCGGCTTCGTGCTCGGCGTGACCGCCATCGTCGCCCCCCAGGGGGTGTCCGTCGAACCGTCGGCCATCCGGTTCGACCTGCCGATCATGATCGCCGTGGCGCTGGTCCTGCTGCCGGTCGCCTTCACCGGGTCGGTGGTGACCCGGTGGGAGGGCGCGCTGCTCGTGGCCTTCTACGCCGCCTACCTCACCTACCTGGTGCTCGCCACCACCGAACACGAGGCGTTCAAGTCCTTCGCCGCGGCGATGCTGTGGTTCGCGGTCCCGATCACCGCGCTGTGGCTGCTGGTGATGGCGACCCACGAGCTCCGGGTGCGCCGCCGACGGAGAAGGGACGGCCCGCCCGCCCTGGACCCGGCGGATCCGGGCGGCTGAGCGGACCGCGCCGGTCCGGGGCCTTCGCCCAGCGTGCCGCGGGTCGTCCGGCTGGCGTAACGTGATGTTGACGGCGATGTGACTCGTCACACGAATTCTCACCGCCGCCCCTGGCAGAAGCGGGTCGGACAGCGGCGTTCGGGTATGGATTGACTGGTCAACACGGCCCCGATGTCAGCTGTCAAGGGGCAGGAGGACTAAGCTTCCGCATGTTGCGGATGGCTTTTTCAGCGAACTTCCAACGCGGCAGACCCTGTAGAGGTTCCCGGGTTGAGTGACACGACCTCCGCAAGACACTGCAGCCAGCGAGCAACAAGGACGGACCCTCGTGGACCTTGTCGAGTACCAGGCGAAGGAGATCTTCGCGGAGTATGGGGTCCCCGTACCCCAGGGAAAGGTGGCGAGCACGGCCGCTGAGGCGCGTGCGATCGCCGAGGAATTCGCGGCGGCCGGCAAGCCCCGCGTAGTCGTCAAGGCGCAGGTCAAGACGGGCGGCCGCGGCAAGGCCGGCGGCGTCAAGCTGGCCGATGGCCCCGAGGACGCTCAGGCGAAGGCCGAGCAGATCCTGGGCATGGACATCAAGGGCCACACCGTCCACCGCGTCTACATCGAAGAGGCCAGCGAGATCGCGGAGGAGTACTACTTCTCCTTCCTGCTCGACCGCGCCAACCGCACCTTCCTGTCGATCTGCTCCCGCGAGGGCGGCGTGGAGATCGAAGAGGTCGCGGAGACCGACCCCGACGCCGTCGCCAAGGTCTCGATCGACGCCCTGAAGGGCGCCCCGGCCGAGGTCGCCGCGGAGATCGTCAAGCAGGGCAAGCTGCCCGAGGCCGCCGCCAAGGGCGCGGTCGAGGTCGTCGGCAAGCTCTGGGACGCCTTCGTCGGCAAGGACGCCACGCTCGTCGAGGTCAACCCGCTGATCCTGAGCAAGGACGGCCGCGTGGTCGCCCTGGACGGCAAGGTCACCCTGGACGAGAACGCCGAGTTCCGCCAGGACCTGGAGCGCTTCGAGTTCGCCGCCGAGGGCGACCCCCTTGAGGTCAAGGCGAAGGAGAAGGGCCTCAACTACGTCAAGCTCGACGGCCAGGTCGGCATCATCGGCAACGGCGCGGGCCTGGTCATGTCCACGCTGGACGTGGTGGCCTACGCCGGCGAGGAGCACGGCGGGGTGAAGCCGGCCAACTTCCTCGACATCGGCGGCGGCGCGTCGGCCGAAGTCATGGCCAACGGCCTGGAGATCATCCTGGGTGACCCGGACGTCCGCAGCGTCTTCGTCAACGTGTTCGGCGGCATCACCGCCTGCGACGCGGTGGCCAACGGTATCGTGCAGGCGCTGGAGCTGCTGGAGAACCGCGGCGACGACGTCAGCAAGCCGCTGGTCGTCCGCCTCGACGGCAACAACGCCGACCTGGGGCGCAAGATCCTGAACGACCGTAACCACCCGGCCGTCCGCCAGGTGGACACCATGGACGGCGCCGCTGCTCAGGCCGCCGAACTGGCCGCGAAGTAGGGGCGGAGAAGAGCGACAATGGCTATCTTTCTGACCAAGGACAGCAAGGTGCTGGTCCAGGGCATGACCGGCTCTGAGGGCACCAAGCACACGCGCCGCATGCTGGCCTCCGGCACCCAGGTCGTCGGCGGTGTGAACCCGCGCAAGGCCGGGCAGAGCGTGGACTTCGACGGCACCGACGTGCCGGTCTTCGGCTCGGTGGCCGAGGGCATGGAGAAGACCGGCGCCGACGTCACGGTGATCTTCGTCCCGCCGAAGTTCACCAAGGACGCCGTGATCGAGGCGATCGACGCCGAGATCGGCCTGGCCGTCGTCATCACCGAGGGCATCCCGGTGCACGACACCGCCGCCTTCTGGGCCTACGCCGGTGAGAAGGGCAACAAGACCCGCATCATCGGCCCGAACTGCCCCGGCCTGATCACCCCCGGGCAGTCCAACGCCGGCATCATCCCGGCCGACATCACCAAGCCGGGCCGCATCGGCCTGGTGTCGAAGTCGGGCACGCTGACCTACCAGATGATGTACGAGCTGCGCGACATCGGCTTCTCCACCTGCGTGGGCATCGGCGGCGACCCGATCATCGGCACCACCCACATCGACGCCCTGGCGGCGTTCGAGGCCGACCCCGACACCGACGCCATCGTGATGATCGGTGAGATCGGCGGCGACGCCGAGGAGCGGGCCGCGGAGTTCATCAAGGCCAACGTGACCAAGCCGGTCGTCGGCTACGTCGCGGGCTTCACCGCCCCCGAGGGCAAGACCATGGGGCACGCGGGCGCGATCGTGTCCGGTTCCTCGGGCACGGCCGCGGCGAAGAAGGAGGCCCTGGAGGCCGCCGGAGTCAAGGTCGGCAAGACCCCGAGCGAGACGGCCAAGCTCGCCCGCGAGCTGTTCTAGGCCCACTCCCCCGAAAAGGGGAGCGGAGGCTGGACCGGTCCTGCCGTATTCGCGTGTGTGCCCCGCCCCCGGAAACGGGGGCGGGGCACACACGTGCGGCCAGAGGTCACCCGATGGCACGGACCTGTGTCGCCTGCGGCCCCTTCTCACCCTGACTGGCCTCGAACTCGACGCGCTGGTTCTCCACCAGGACCTTGGGCTCGCCGCCCTCGATGTCCGTGTGGTGCACGAACAGGTCCGCCTGGCCGCCGTCGGCCGTGATGAAGCCGAACCCCTTGTCGGCGTTGTACCACTTGACGATCCCCTGTGCCATGAATCCTCGTCCCTGTTCCTCGCGGGCGGTCGGTGACCGGTGGTGGGGCATCGACCGGAAGGGTGGGTCCCCTCTCGGCAATAATGCCACGTTCGGTAGCTGATCTCTCACTCAGAGTGATTGCGTTTGGATGGGGATCGGGGGGCGACCTCCGGCAAGTCGGTCCGTGTCCGTGCGACCGGGGCATCGGCGGCCGGGCGACACACGTGGTGCGAAGACTCCCGAGACCGGAACAAGGCTGGCAGCATAGGCCGGGTGAGTGCGCCCGCAGATCCTCCCGCGAAGCATCCTCCGTCGGCGCGCGGTCCGGCCCGGAGCGGCGGGACCTCGCGTCCGCGTCCGGAGGCCTCCGACGCGCCGCCCGCCCCCCGCGACACGCGCCCGGTGTACACGGCCGGTGGTCTGGCCGCCGGCTGGGCGGCCGGCGTCGGCCTGGTCGTGCTGCTGACGGTCACCGCGATCGGCTGGGCGGCGGCCCCGCACGGCGCGTTCGACCAGGACGTCGACGGCGTGCTGCGCACCGCCGTGCAGATGTGGCTGGTCGGCCACCTCGTCGGCTTCGGGATCCCCGGTGGCCAGGTCGGCATGCTCCCGCTCGGCCTGGTGGTGCTGCCGGGCCTGGTGCTGTACCGGTCCGGGCGGTGGCTGGCGCGCAGCTGCGAGCTGCCCCGGCTGCGCCACCTGTTCCGGGCCGCCCTGGCGATCGCCGGGCCGTATGCGGCGATCTCAGGGACGCTCGCGTTGATCGGGCAGACCGAGGCGATCCGCCCGAGTGTGGTGCAGGCGCTGCTCGCGGGCTTCGCGCTGGCCTTCGCCGCCGGGGGCATGGGCGTGCTGCACCAGCTGCTGAAGGACAAGGGCATCCCCAAGCGGCGGCTGCTGGAGGTCATGCCGGAGCGGCCGCGCTCGCTGCTGGCCGGAACCCTCGGCGCCACCGGGACGCTGCTGGTGGCCGGGGCGCTCCTGGTGGCCGTTCCCCTCGCCCTGAACCACGGGGAAGCCGCCGCGATCACTCACCAGCTGTCCCCCGGCATCATCGGCGGCATCCTGCTGATCCTGCTGCAGCTGCTCTACCTGCCGAACGCCGTCGTCTTCGGGACGGCCTACGCGATCGGCCCCGGCTTCGCGCTCGGCAGCGGGACCATGGTGGCGCCGACCGGGATCACAGTCGGGGCACTGCCGCTGTTCCCGATGCTGGCCGCACTGCCCGACAACGGTCCGGCCCCCGCGATCTCGCTGGTCGCCCTGGCCGCGCCGTTCGCCGCCGGGATCGTCGGCGGAATCCTCACCCAGCGCAGCGCGCCCACCCTGGTCGGCGAGGCGGCGCCGCTGTGGGGGTTCGTCTGCGGGGTCAGCACCGGCCTGGTCCTCGCCGCGCTGTCCCTCATCGCCGGTGGCTCGCTGGGCGCGGACCGGCTCGCCGTGGTCGGCCCGTCGGCCTGGCAGGTGGGGGTGATCACGGCCCTGGAGGTCGGGGTCGCCGCCGCGATCACGGCATGGCTGGCCAACTGGCGCTACCTGCGCCGGATACGGGCGGCCGAAGGGGAGGACGGTCAGCGGCCGCACGCTGGGCCGCCCCCGGGGGCGGAGCGCGCGGACGCGGTCACCGAACCCCGCGCCGCGTCGTCCGACACCGGAGCCTCCGACACCGCCCCCGCCGATGCGCCGACCGCCGACGCCGCTCCCACACTGACGCTGATCAGGACCGACCCGGACACCTACTACGTCGAGGACCGGGGCGCCGCCGACCCCGTGGATGAGCCGGAGACCGGGACCGGCGGGGCCACCCGTCCGCGCCGCCGGATCGCGCTGCCGACCTGGCGTCCGCGCCTGCCGCACTGGGGCAGGGGCAGGGGGAGGACCGGCGGGAAGGGGAGCGGAGCCACCGAACCCGACGACGCCGAGGAGCTCTACGGCATCACCTATGAGGTCGACCCGGACGACGGCGCACCCCCGGAGGCGGAGACCGAAGCAGGGACGGCGGAGCACAGCGTCGGTCGCCGCCCAGACGGGCCCGGGTCCGGGCACCGCGACCGGTAGCCGCGCCTGCTCAGGCCCCGATGTTCGGAATCCGCACGTTCTCCTTGGGGACGCCGGTGCGCTCGGCGATCGCGTCGCGCAGGCCCTCCTGCAGCGCCTCGTCGCACTGCTGCTGCGTGCTGACCGTGTGCGCCCGCGACGAGCACTGCTGGTACGCCTCGACCTCGTCCCAGAACATCAGCATTCCCATGTACATGAAGGCGGCGAGGACGAGACCGAGCCACCCCAGCACCATGCTGGGGACGGCGCCGGGCGCCGTCGTGGTGTTCTCCTTGGCCGCGCGGCGGGCCTTCCGCCCCTGGTAGATGCCGATGACGCAGAGCAGCGCTCCGAACGGGAAGAGCAGCACCAGACCGGCGGTGGAGAAGATCAGCCCCCACAGGCCGCCTCGCTCAACGGCGGGCTGCTGCCCGTCGGCACGCGGTCCGGTCGGCTCGTTGGTCACGGAGGCTCCTTCGATGCTGCGGTGCCATCTGGCGGTGTGGCGAATGCGTCGGTGCACGGTCGAGGACGCGCGCTCGCCGAGAGGGGCGGGCGCGCACGCGGCCGCCAGACCGCGCAAGTCAAGGGTCCTCTTGGAGTAGACGCTACCTCGCCGGATAGGGTGTTCACGCGGACGGGGCGCGGATCCCATCCCCCGCCCCGCCCGGCATCGGGCCTATCCGCACACCCCGGATGCTGCGCTGTTCACACCGCGCCCCCGGGAAACGCAGGACCGCGAGTGTTCGGCGTATCGAATTTCTCAGCACGGGAGGAAGCACTCTGTCGGCGCGAGTAGTCGTCCTCATCTCAGGGACGGGAAGCAACATGGCGGCCCTGCTCGACGCGGCGGCCGACCCGGGCTACGGGGCGGACGTCGTCGCCGTCGGCGCCGACCGCGCGAGTGCGGGCGGACTCGACCTGGCCGAGCAGGCCGGCGTCCCCACCTTCGTCACCCCGTTCCGCGGTTACCCCGACCGCGAACAGTGGAACTCCGCCCTGGCCGAGGAGATCGCCCGGTTCAAGCCCGACCTTGTGGTCTCGGCCGGATTCATGCGCATCCTCGGCCACGCGGTGCTGAGCCGCTTCACCGTCGTCAACCTCCACCCCGCGCTGCTGCCCTCCTTCCCCGGTGCGCGCGCCGTCCGCGACGCGCTCGCCCACGGCGTGAAGGTCACCGGCGCCACCATCCACTTCGTGGACGAGGGCGTCGACACCGGCCCGATCATCGACCAGGCCGCGGTCCGGGTCGAGCCCGACGACGACGAGGCCTCCCTGCACGAGCGCATCAAGCGGGTGGAGCGCACCATGCTGGTCGACGTCGTCGGCCGCCTCGCCAGGGACGGATGGACCCTGGACGAACGACACGTGCGGCTGGGCTCGCCCGAGCCCGGACCGGCGCAAGCATCCGGCTACGTTGCAGAGGAGAACCGGTGAGCCAGCAGGCCGTTCGGCGTGCGTTGATCAGCGTTTACGACAAGACCGGGCTGGAGGAGCTGGGTTACGGCCTGGCCGAGGCCGGGGTGGAGATCGTCTCCACCGGCTCCACCGCCGCCCGGCTGACGGCGGTCGAGGTCCCCGTCACCCCGGTGGAGGACGTCACCGGCTTCCCGGAGTGTCTCGACGGCAGAGTCAAGACCCTGCACCCCCGGGTCCACGCGGGCCTTCTGGCCGACCGCGCCAAGGAGGAGCACCGCGCCGCCCTCGACGAGCTCGACGTCGAGCCGTTCGACCTGGTCGTGGTCAACCTCTACCCGTTCCGCGAGACGGTGGCCTCGGGCTCCTCGCCCGAGGAGTGCATCGAGAAGATCGACATCGGCGGCCCCGCCATGGTCCGCGCGGCGGCCAAGAACCACGGCAGCGTCGCCGTCGTGGTCGACCCGACCCGCTATGACGAGGTCCTGGAGGCCATCCGGGCGGGAGGCTTCACCGCCGAGCAGCGCCGACGCCTGGCGGGGCAGGCCTTCGCCCACACCGCGGGCTACGACGCCGCCGTGTCGAGCTGGTTCGCCACCGCCTACGCGCCCGACGAGGTGGCGGCGCAGACCGGGTGGCCGGACTTCTACGCCGACTCCTACGAGCGCGTGTCGACCCTGCGCTACGGCGAGAACCCGCACCAGACCGCGGCGCTGTACCGGGGCGACGACCCGGCCGGCCCCGGGTTGGCCGGTGCCGAGCAGCTGCACGGCAAGGAGATGTCCTACAACAACTACGTGGACGGCGACGCCGCGCTGCGTGCCGCCTACGACTTCGCCGACCCGTGCGTCGCGATCATCAAGCACGCCAACCCGTGCGGCATCGCGGTGGGCGCCGACATCGCCGAGGCGCACCGCAAGGCGCACGCCTGCGATCCGGTGTCGGCGTTCGGCGGTGTCATCGCGACCAACAGGCCGGTGAGCGTGGCCATGGCCGAGCAGGTCACCGACATCTTCACCGAGGTCGTGGTGGCCCCGGAGTTCGAGCCGGGCGCCGTGGACGTGCTGACCCGCAAGAAGAACATCCGCCTGCTCACCGTCGCCCCGCCGGACCGCACGGCCCGGCCCGAGGCGCGGCAGATCAGCGGCGGGGTGCTGCTGCAGGCCGCGGACACCATCGCGGCCGCCGGCGACGACCCGGCGGAGTGGGAGCTGCGGGCGGGCGCCGCGGCCGACGAGGCGACCCTGGCGGACCTGGCGTTCGCCTGGCGCGCGGTGCGGGCCGTGAAGTCCAACGCGATCCTGCTGGCGGCCGACCGCGCCACGGTGGGCGTCGGCATGGGGCAGGTCAACCGGGTGGACTCGGCGCGGCTCGCGGTCACGCGCGCGGGCGACCGGGTGAGCGGGGCGGTCGCGGCGAGCGACGCGTTCTTTCCGTTCCCCGACGGCCTGGAGGTGCTGACGGACGCGGGCGTGCGGGCCGTCGTCCAGCCGGGCGGGTCGGTGCGCGACGAGGAGGTCGTCGCGGCCGCCGAGCGCGCGGGGGTGACGCTGTACTTCACCGGCACCCGGCACTTCTTCCACTGATGCCACCCGCCGGGGCCGCTCGGCCGGACGACGTCCGCGGTGGCCGCAGCGGTGTCGAGGGCGATCGCCTGCACACCACGTGACGGCGGAGAATCGCACCATCGGCGACAGCGAGGTGGGGGCCGTCCGTCCCGGGCGGCCGAGGACCGCACACAAGGTAAGGACGACAACGCTCGTGAGCGCAGAGATTCTCGATGGCAAGGCGACCGCCAAGGCGATCAAGGCGGAGCTGAAGGAACGTGTGGCCGCGCTGCGGGCCAAGGGCGTGGTCCCCGGTCTGGGCACGGTCCTGGTGGGGGACGACCCCGGCAGCCACTCCTATGTCAACGGCAAGCACCGCGACTGCGCGCAGGTCGGGATCGAGAGCATCCGCCGCGATCTGCCCGCCACGGCCACGCAGGATGAGATCGAGGCGGCCGTCGCCGAGCTGAACGCCGACCCGGCGTGCACCGGGTACATCGTGCAGCTGCCGCTGCCCAAGGGCCGCGACGAGAACCGGGTGCTGGGCCTGATCGATCCGGACAAGGACGCCGACGGGCTGCAGCCCTCCAATCTCGGCAAGCTGGTCCTGATGGAGGAGGCGCCGCTGCCGTGCACGCCCCGCGGGATCGTGGAGCTGCTGACCCGCTACGGCATCCCGCTGAAGGGTGCCGAGGTCGTGGTGGTCGGCCGGGGTGTGACCGTGGGCCGCCCGCTGGGCCTGCTGCTGACGCGGCGCAGCGAGAACGCGACCGTGACGCTGTGCCACACCGGCACCCGCGACCTGGCCGAGCACACCCGCCGCGCCGACATCGTGGTGGCCGGGGCCGGTGTGCCCGGTCTGATCACCGGGGACATGGTCAAGCCCGGGGCGGCGGTGCTGGACGTCGGTGTCACGCGTACCGACGACGGGCTGGCCGGGGACGTGGCATCGGACGTCCGCGAGGTCGCCGGGTACGTCTCGCCCAACCCGGGCGGGGTCGGCCCGATGACCCGGGCCATGCTCATGGTCAACGTGGTGGAGGCGGCCGAGCGCCGACTCGGCTGAGGCCCGCCGGGTGGCGGAGCGGGGTCACAGCAGGGCGCCGACCAGGCCCACCACCGAGATCGTGAGGAAGATCAGGCCGAAGGCCATGAAGCCGTAGGCGATGAACCTGCCGCTGGAGTCGCCCGCGATCCGGAAGCTGTCGGGCGACTCGGGCAGGTAGAGCACCTGCACGTAGTCACCGCGCCGGTAGCGGGGCGGGTCGGTGCCGACGGTGGAACGCCGCAGGACGTCGTGGCCTTCCGCGGTCCGGTAGGCGACCACCGGGTGGTAGTAGGTCGAGGTGACCCGGGATCCGTTCCGGCCGCTGCGAGTACTCGTCCGTTGGACGACGTCGACGACCTGGCCGGGGGCGCTCACCCCGCGGTTCCGGTAGACGCTCTCCCGGCGTGTCATGGCGATGCCGATCACGCCGAAGAGGATGCCGAACAGTCCGAAACCCGTCATCACGATGAGCAGGACCTCGTCGTGGCTCGCCATGCCGTACGCACCTCTCCGTATCGCAGTGCCGACACTCCGCCGTCGGCGCGGTGTCCTCCGGCGCGCGGGAGGACGGGATAGGGCCGGCGCTCCCGCGCCACACGCGTGTCCGCGTGCCGAGCCGGTGTGGGGTTCGACGCGTGTGGCGCGGTGGGGGTTCCGGGCGGCCCGGGTGGCCCGCGGGGCTGCGCGTCCGCGGGCTCGGGGTCAACCGGCCTTGCGTTCCCGGTCCAGGACCGGCATCGGGCGTACGAGGCCCAGGGCGACGACCTCGTTGGCGAGCCTGGTGCGCCGGTTCGGTCCTTCCGGGATCCGGAACTTCTGATAGAGGCGGAGCAAGTGTTGTTTGACGGCGGCCTCGGTGACCACCAGGTCCTCGGCGATCTCGCGAGCGGTCGCGGGGGAGACGAACGCTTCGTCGGAGAGGGCCGGGCGGCACAGCGATGTGAGGACGTCGAGTTCGCGGCGCGTCAACTCGGGGGTGGCGCCCTTGCGGAGCTCGACGTCGGGGTGGAGTTCCTCGCGGGGGAGCCCGCCGACTTTGCAGCGCGAGGTGCCGAAGGTGACGACATCGCCCTCTTCGAGGACCCTGCGCGCGATGGGGCGGCCGTTGACCCTGGTGCCGTTGCGCGACAGTCCGAGGTCGACGACGTACACGTAGGGTCCCCGGCGGACCAGCTCCGCGTGGAGCTGGGAGACGCTCGGGTCGCTCAGGTGGATGTCGGCTCCCTCACCACGTCCGACCGTGGTGACCTCGGCGTTCAGCTGCTGTACGTCCCCGCTTTCCTCGACCCGTATGTAGGGCCCGTCCACGGTTGTTCCTCCCAGTGTGGGGCGCGATCGATGAACGTTCTCACAGCGTGGCGAGGCAGGCTGCCTGACGTTGGAGGCGGTTCGGTTGCCGGTCGCTGGTCGAGTGGGGTTCATGGGGGGCTGTCCTCGCTCACCGTGGCGCTCATCTGGTGAGTGGTTACCCGGGCACTGTGGGTTCTACGCGCTTACTCTCCGGTTAGACAGCTATCGCGACAGGTTTACACCGGATTCCGGCGATTGGGTCGTTACGTAGAGCAGTGGCTTGGGCGCCGATACGGTGGGGCATGGGGCCGGGACGGGTCCGGGCTCACTAGAATGAGTGGCGCTGTAGCCAGTAACGATGTGTGGTCGATCAAGGTTCGCTCGGCCGTTGCTCTCCCGGATGTCCCGTTTTCGGTCACGGTCCGCTCGTACGTGGCCAGTCCGCGCCATGACCCTCCCGGTGCGTCGGTGGGAGCCCGGAATATGTCTGCGTTAGGGCGAGGTTTACGGTGAGCCATAAAGCAGTGGAGGACGCTGTCACACCCCAGTCACGCCCCTCGGAGGAGGAACCGGGGCGCGCGTCGGAGCCGGAGCACGGCGGCGACGCGGCCGACCTTCCGGGCACCGCCGACACGGCACACGACGAGACCCCCGGGTGGCTCGCCCAGGTCCCCTATTTCCTGGTGCTCGCGACGATGTCCGCGGGCATCGTCGTGGTCGCCGCCGCCTACTTCAAGCGCGGCCCCGCCCTGATCGCCGGTGCGCTGCTGCTGGCCGCGGCCTTCCGCTACCTCCTGCCGCCGGACCGGATCGGAATGCTGGCGGTCCGCCGCCGCTGGATCGACATCGCGACCACGGTCACCCTCGCGGTGCTGTTGATCGTGCTCGCGTGGGTGGCGCCGCAGCTGTCATCGTGAGCGTCTAATAAGCTTGATATCGAGATACCGCAGACGATGGAACGACCATAGCCGCCGAAATCCCGGTCTGAGCAGGCATGACGGCCGGTGTGGCCGGCGGTTGGAAGGTTTTGCGGCGAGCTCACGAGGCGAGACGTGGGATCGGCCGCCGCCCCGGCGGCGGCCACGGGTCCGGCACCGCGGTCGCGGCGAACAGCGCCGCGGCCTGGCGCGAGTCCCGATCGCCCCGCGCACGAGGCCTGCAGCCACAGGACGGCTAGCCGAAACGAAGGGACAGCCACACAGCCATGGCCAAAATCAAGGTTGAGAATCCCGTAGTAGAGCTCGACGGCGACGAGATGACCCGGATCATCTGGTCCTTCATCAAGGACCGGCTGATCCTTCCCTACCTGGACGTCGACCTGAAGTACTACGACCTCGGGATCGAGGAGCGGGACCGCACCGACGACCAGATCACGATCGACGCGGCGAACGCGATCAAGCAGTACGGTGTCGGCGTCAAGTGCGCCACCATCACCCCCGACGAGGCCCGCGTCGAGGAGTTCGGCCTGAAGAAGATGTGGCGGTCGCCCAACGGCACCATCCGCAACATCCTCGGCGGCGTCGTCTTCCGCGAGCCGATCATCTGCCAGAACGTCCCCCGCCTGGTCCCGGGCTGGACCCAGCCGATCATCATCGGCCGCCACGCCCACGGCGACCAGTACAAGGCCAGTGACTTCAAGGTGCCCGGCCCGGGTACGGTGACCATCACCTACACGCCCGAGGACGGCGGAGAGCCCATCGAGATGGAGGTCGCCGACTTCCCCGAGGGCGGCGGCATCGCCATGGGCATGTACAACTACCGTAGGTCCATCGAGGACTTCGCGCGGGCCAGCTTCGGCTACGGCCTCGACCGCGGCTACCCGGTCTACCTCTCCACCAAGAACACCATCCTCAAGGCCTACGACGGCATGTTCAAGGACGTGTTCGCCGAGATCTACGAGGCCGAGTACAAGGAGAAGTTCGAGGCGGCCGGGATCACCTACGAGCACCGGCTGATCGACGACATGGTCGCCGCCGCGCTGAAGTGGGAGGGCGGCTATGTCTGGGCGTGCAAGAACTACGACGGCGACGTGCAGTCCGACACGGTCGCGCAGGGCTTCGGCTCGCTCGGCCTGATGACGTCGGTGCTGCGCACCGCCGACGGCCGCACGGTCGAGGCCGAGGCCGCGCACGGCACGGTCACCCGGCACTACCGCCAGCACCAGGCCGGCAAGCCGACCTCGACCAACCCGATCGCGTCCATCTTCGCCTGGACCCGCGGGCTGGACCACCGGGGCAAGCTCGACGGCACCCCGAAGGTCAACGAGTTCGCCGCCGCGCTTGAGGACGTCGTCGTCAAGACCGTCGAGGGCGGTCAGATGACCAAGGACCTCGCGCTGCTGGTCGGCGGCGAGCAGGAGTGGCTCACCACCGAGCAGTTCCTCGCCGCGCTGGACGAGAACCTGCAGAAGCGCCTGGCCTGATCACCTCCTGGCCGACCGCGCACGAGGGGCCGCCCCGCCGCAAGAGGCGGGGCGGCCCCTCGCCGCATGCGCGGTGTGGTCTTGCGCACATGCCACGAAGGCCGGCGGGCTCGGACCGGGCGGGGCGGGCGCGGGATGTGGGCCGAAAAAGCGTTGTGAATATGCCCGGTCACGGTATGGAGGGAATGCGGCCTAGGACACGCCTTTCAGATTCGCGTGCTTCGCGAACATTGCCCTATCTTGAACGTGTCTGCCGCAGGGATTTACCTGCCGGGCAGTAGGCTCGAACACGTCGAGATGAGGTCATCCCAGACCGACGTTCCGCCCCCGCGCCCGCTGGGGGGTAGGCGCGCGAGGCGCGGAACGTCAGGATAAGGGCTCGTCGCCCCAAGGGCGGCGGGCCCTTTTCATGTCTTCGGTCCTATTGGCCCGTTCTGTCGCGCCTATCCTTGCCGAATGTTCGATTCCCGGCATGTGAGAGTATTCGCCGAGGTCGTGCGGACCGGCTCCTACACGGCGGCGGCCCGGAACCTCGGGTACACCCAACCCGCCATCAGCCAGCAGATGAAGGCCCTTGAGCGCGCCGTGGGGACCCCGCTGTTCACCCGGGTCGGCCGCCGTCTGCGGCTGACCGAGGCCGGGGAGGTGCTCTCCAGCCATGCCGAGGGCATCCTCGGTGCCATGTCGGCGGCCCAGGAGCAGATGACCGCGATCGCCCGGCTGCGCTCCGGCCACGTCCGTGTCGCGGCCTTCCCCAGCGCCAGCGCGACACTGGTGCCTCCGACGACGGCGCGCGTCATGGCGGAGCACCCGGGGATCCGCATCGAACTGCTGGAAGCCGAACCTCCGGACTCCCTCGACATGCTCATGCGCGGCGAGTGCGACATCAGCCTCGCGTTCGGCTACGAGGGGACACCCGAGCCGCCGGAGGAGCTGGTGGAGTTTCCCCTGCTGGACGACCCGCTACTGGTGCTCTTGCCGGCCGACCACCCGCTGACCGAGCGGCCGGCGGTCGAGCTGGGCGCGCTCGCCGACGAGCGCTGGATCGCGGGGTGCCGCCGGTGCCGGGGCCACTTCGCGCAGGCGTGCCGGGCGGTCGGGTTCACCCCCGACATCGCCTTCACCACCGACGACAACCTCGCCGTCCAAAGCCTGGTCGCCGCCGGAGTCGGGGTCGCGTTGATGCCCGAGATGGTCCTCTCCTTCCTGCGCCACCCCGGGGTGACCGGGCGCCCCGTCACCCCGATGGGGCGACGCCGGATCTCCGCCTACACCCTGCCGAGCCACCAGCGGATCCCGGCCGCCCGGCTGATGCTGGGCGCACTGCGGCAGACCGCGGGCACAGCGGACGCAGCGCACCGGCGGGGCGGCGACGCCGAGCGGGGCACGTCCGAACGACCCCGCTCCGAGCGGTCCGGGGCTCGATCCGCCCCTCGTGCACTGGACCTATAAGCGGATCTTTGCAACCCGCGAAGAAACCCGAACTGGACCCCATGCACCTCCGGAGGCAAAGCTACGGGGGAGACACAGCCGAACGCCCGTCGTCGACCGTCCGCCCGCCTTTCCCGAGTCCCCCCGGAGTCCCCGGGAGGCCCGGGGCGGTGCCCGCGGACCCGACCACGCGAAACGGAGAGGATGCGGCGATGACGTCCAGCACCTTCAGTGGCACCACCGCGACGACCCCCCGCCTGGCCGAACTCATCACCGCCGTGGGTGAGGCCGTCCGCATGGAGCGTCCGCCGTCCGAGACGGCCCGGCTCGTCGCCGATCGGATGCGCCCGTTCCTGCTCGACCCCGACCTGCTCCCGGACCGGTACCGCGTCGGAAACCCCGACCACTACCTCCAGCACGTCCTGCACGCCGAGGAGGACGGCAGCTTCTCGGTCGTCGCGCTCGTCTGGCTCCCCGGCCAGGAGACCCCGATCCACGACCACGTGTCCTGGTGTGTCACCGGCGTCCACGAGGGCGCCGAGCTGGAGCGCCGCTACGAGCTGCGCGGCGCGGGCGAGACCCTGCGCCTGGTTCCCGCTGGGGAGGTCGTCAACGCCCGCGGCACGGTCTGCGGCTTCGCCCCGCCCGGAGACATCCACCTGGTGCGCAACGACTGCGACACGATGGCGATCTCCCTGCACGTCTACGGCGCCGACATCTCCCGGCTGGGCAGCAGCGTCCGCCGGCAGTACACCTGCCCCGTGACCGACGCGTGACCGGTCGGCCGGGGGCCGCCGCCCCGGCCGCCTTCCGCACCGGCCGGCCGCCTCAGTCGCGCAGGACCGACTCCGGGATCTCGCGCCCCTCCTTCATGGCCTCGAACATCTCCTTCGACGCCGCCTCGTCCCAGAGCACCACCGACCCGACGTTCAGCGTCGGCGTGGAGCCGACCGGGACCGAGGTCGTGGCGGGGGAGTCGTTCATCGCCAGGGCCATCCGGCCCAGGTCGCTGAGGTGGTCGTCCTCGTCCACCTCGAAGGCGGAGGTGCCGTTGGTGATCAGCGGGACCGACCGGAACGGGTTGAGCAGTGTCCCGGGCGAGGTGGCCTTGCCGACCAGGGCGCTGAAGAACTCGCGCTGCCGCTGGATCCGGTCGAGGTCGGCGCGGGCCGAGGCGCGGGTGCGCACGTAGCCCAGAGCGGTCGCCCCGTCCATGTCCTGGCAGCCGGCCTTGATGTCCAAGCCCGCCTTGGGGTCCTCCATGTCCTCCTTGGGGCACATCTCCACCCCGCCGACGGCGTCGACGATATCGACGAACCCGGCGAAGCCGATCTCCACGTAGTGGTCGATGCGCACACCGCTGGCCTGCTCGAACGTCTGCACCAGGGTCGACGGCCCGCCGCCCAGGTCCTCGCTGAAGGCCGCGTTGATCTTGTTGTCGCCGATACCGGGGATGCTGACGTAGGAGTCGCGCGGCACGCTGATGATGGTCGGCCGCCCGCTGTCGGGGACGTAGAGGATCATGAGCGTGTCGGTGCGCTTGCCTTCGGCGCGCCCGGTGCGCAGCTCCTTCATCTCGTCGTCGCTGAGACCCTCGCGGCTGTCGGACCCCACGACCATGTAGGTGGTGCCGGGCTGCTCGGGGGGACGGTTCTCGTAGTCCTGGAGGGCGTCGACGCGCACCAGCCGGCTGTCGGCCCAGAAGTAGAAGAGTGTGGGGGCCAGGAGCAGGACCACCAGCAGTGTGACGAGGACCGTGCGGCGGCGCCGGGCCCGCTGCTCCCGCTCCCGGCGCGATCTCCCGGTCCCGTCGTAGACGCGGCCACCGCCGCCGGGGCGCCCGCGGCCGCTCGCGGCCCCGCCCCCGGAGCGCCCGCCCCGCGAACCGCCGGACCCGCCGGACCCGTGCCCGGAGCGCTGCTCGGATCCGCGCGGCCGGTAGAGCCGCTCGATCTCGTCGGGAGCCCCTCCGCCGCGGGGGCGCCGGAACACCCCGGTCCGGTCGTGGTCCCCGGTGGACCCGTTGTCGGGCCGGTTGCGTCCGTTGCCTCGATCAGCCATCGCCGTGGTCGTCCATCCGTTCCGTGCCCGCTGGGTGCTGCCGCGTTCCTGTGGCGTTCCTGCCGCTATGACTTGCCACATCGTATGTGGGTTCCCGCCGAGGCGTACCTGACGGGACGGCTGGGCCCGGTTTCGGCGGAGCCTCTGCCGTCAGTGCGTTCGCCTTCTCCGCCAACTGATCGGCTCCTGTCCGGCGCAGAAGGAGGAGGGAGGTCACGCTACGCCTGTTTCGGCTGGAACGCCCGAAAGCGTTTTCGATCCGGATAGCGGAAACTCGCCGGTAACCGGACACCGCTCCTGAACACTGGCCCGCATGAAACGAAGGAGGCAGTATGTCTGTCATGACGATCGAACGGCCGGAGTCGCAGGAGCGCCCGCTGACAGTCGAGGATCTGCAGCGGATGCCCGACGACGGGAGGCGGTACGAGCTGGTCGACGGGAGGCTTGACGTGTCGCCCGCACCGACCAACCGCCATGCGAAGGTTGAGCATCGGCTCAGCTGGCACCTGCAGAACCTAGCGCCTGCGGAGTGCGATGTGTATCGGGGAGCGGGGGCGAACTTCAACGCCGACCGGAGCCACCACCGCATCCCCGATCTGTCCGTCTTCCGTACGGATGACTACGAAGAGCCGTACTTCACGGTCCCCCCACTGCTGGCGGTCGAGGTCGTGTCTCCGTCGAGCCTGTTCAGGGACACCAATACCAAGAGGGCGGAGTATGCCGACTTCGGCATCGAGTCCTACTGGGTCATCAACGTATGGGGAGACGAGCCGGAGCTTCTGGAGTGGCGTCTCGACAACAAGAGCTACCGCACCGCCGCCGAAGTCGTCGGTAAGAAGGTCTTCGAGACCGACGCACCTTTCCCGGTGAAGCTGGTGCCGCACTGGCTGACCGCGCCCGGCGAGTGGATGGATCACATCGGCGGCGAGTGACCGCAGCGATACCCCCGGGACGCCGCGGGTGTGCCCGAGCTCGGCTCGGGCACACCCTAGTGTGTCCGACGGGCGCCCGCGGAGGGGAGGGCGGAGCGGACCTCCGGTACCCGCAAGCCCTTCTTCGCGAAGGCGGACGACACGGTGGCGCTCACCTCGTCCACGCTCTCCTCCGGCACCAGGGCGATGGCGCACCCGCCCAGGCCGGTGCCGGTCAGCTTGGCGCCGCGGGCGCCCGCCCGGACGGCGGTCTCCACGGCGAGGTCGAGTTCCGGGCAGGACACCTCGAACTGGTCGCGCAGGGAGAAGTGCGACGCCGTGAGCACCGCCCCGATCTCCGGCAGGGCCTTGGCGCGCATCAGGCCGACGACGGCGTTGACCCGGTGGATCTCGGTCACCACATGCCGCACCCGCTTGCGCAGCACCGGCTGCTTGAGCTTCTCCAGCGCGGACGCGAGGTTCTCGACGTCGCGCAGGGCATCGACGCCCAGCCGCTTGGCCGCCCGTGCGCACTCGGTCCGCCGTTGCGCCCGAAGGTGCTCCGTATCGCGCGGCCGGGGCCGGACACCGGTGTCGATGAGGAGCAGGCGCAGCCCCGCCTCCGCCAGGTCCAGCGCGACGTTGCGGCCGCCGCCCGTCCGGCGGTCCAGGAAGAGGGCGTGCCCCTCCTTGCAGCGCAGCGACGCGTGGTGGCCCGTTCCGTCAGTGGGGGATCGGGCGAACGCGGTGTCGGCGCGCCGGGCGAGGTCGGCCATCGCGCGGCGGTCCCCGGCCAGGCCGTCGACCCCGTGGGCCTCGGCCAGCGCCAGTAGCGTCGCGGACTCCAGCGCGGCCGACGAGGCCAGGCCGGCCCGGACCGGCAGGTCGGAGTCGATGAGGATCCGCGCCCCGGCGTCCGCGTCGAGGTGCCCGGACTCGCGCGCGGCCCGCACGACCCCGGTGATGTGGCGGCCCCAACCCGGGGTCGTCGATCGAGCCGCGGCCTTCGGGTCGGGCTCCGCGATCGACACGTGCACCGCGTCCCCCGGGCGCTGAAGGCTGCGCGCCTCGACGGTGCCGTCGTGGGTCGGTTCCACCGCCATCGACACGCCCAGCGGCAGCGCCACGGGCAGCACCAGGCCGCCGCCGACCGCGGTGTGGTCGCCCATGAGGTTGACGCGGCCCGGTGCGCGCCAGATGCCCGCCGGCGGGGCGCCGTAGGCGTCGGCGAATGCCCCGGCGAGCGCGTCGTCGTCGACACGGGTGCTCACCCGCCACTCTTCGGCACCGGTATCGTCATCGGCCCCGTCCCGGCGCAGTGCCGCCCCGAACGGCTTCAGCAGCCCCCGCAGTCCGTTCACGCTGTCCCCGACCCGCTCATCCCGGGCGCACGCACCCGCGCGCCCTGCCCGTTTCGATCCTCGTGGGCGGTGTGGAAGGCCCACGCGTCGGCGACGATATCCCGAAGCGCGGGGATGCGCGGTTCCCACCCCAGTTCGGCGCGGGCGCGGTCGGCGGAGGCGACCAGCACCGCGGGGTCCCCGGCGCGGCGCGGTGCGACGGCGGCCGGGATCGGGTGGCCGGTGACCTCGCGGCAGACCTCGATGACCTCGCGGACCGAGAACCCCGCGCCGTTGCCGAGGTTGAACACCCGGTGCGAGCCGGGCGCGCACGCCTCCAGGGCACGCAGGTGGGCGTCGGCGAGGTCGGTGACGTGGATGTAGTCGCGCACGCAGGTCCCGTCCGGGGTGGGGTAGTCCGTGCCGTGGATCGCCACCGAGCCGCGCAGTCCGCGCGCGACCTGCAGGACGATCGGGATGAGGTGGGTTTCGGTGGTGTGCCGCTCGCCGCGTGGCCCCTGCGCCCCGGCCACGTTGAAGTAGCGCAGGCTGACGGCGCCGATGCCGTGCATTCGCGCGTGTTCCGCCAGGGCGGCGTCGATGGCGGCCTTGGAGGCGCCGTAGGGGTTGGCGGGCCGCACCGGCGCGTCCTCGCGTATGGGGACGCCGTCCGGTTCGCCGTAGACGGCCGCGGTGGAGGAGAAGACGATCCGCCGCACGTCGGCCGCGCGCACCGCGTCCAGCAGCGCGAGCGAGGCGCCGACGTTCCCGGCCCAGTACAGCTCGGGGCGGGCCACGGACTCCGCGACGACGGATCGGGCGGCGAAGTGCAGGACGGCGTCGATGCGGCCTGCGCCGAGGACCTCGGGTGCGCGGTCGCGGATGCAGCCCTCGACGAACGCGCACCCGTCCGGCACGGCGTCGCGGTGCCCGGTGGAGAGGTCGTCGACGACCACGACCTCGGATCCGGCTTCCAGCAGGCGCGCGGCGACGACGCTGCCGATGTACCCGGCGCCGCCGGTGACCAGTACCCGCATGATCGCTCTTTCTCCTCGGGGTGGGGTGGTCAGGCCAGTGTGGCGCGGTCGGTCCGTCCGCCGCGGCGGCGCGCCGGAACTTCTCGATGTCGGCGCGCGCGGCTACGCTCGCCTTCACCTGCACACGGACGAATGGGGCAGGAGCGAACGCCGATGGCATCGCTGGTGGAGAGGGTCAGGAGCCGGGGACGGCACTACGGCCACCTGGCCATGGAGTCCTACTGGGCCGCGCGTCGGCGACGGCCCGCCTTCGACCATGCCGTGCGGGCGGTGGAGCGCTACGGCGACCGGCAGGGCAGCGCGTTCGCCGCCGCGGTCACCTACTACGCGTTCCTGTCCTTCTTCCCCCTGCTCGCGCTGGCGTTCGCGGCGGTCGGCTACCTGGTGGAGTTCCATGCCGACCTGCGGGAGTACCTGGAGCTCGCGATCGACGAGATGCTGCCCGGCCTGTCGGAGCGGCTGCCGATCGACGAGATCGCGCGGGCCCGCACAGGGGCGGGGATCATCGGCCTGCTGGGCCTGCTCTACGCCGGCCTCGGTTCGGTGTCGTCGCTGCGCCAGGCGCTGCACCAGATCTGGCTGAAGGACTACCAGTCCGGCCCCAACATCGTGCTGAGGTACCTCTTCGACCTGGCCGTGCTGGTGGTGGCGGGCCTCGCCCTGGTGGCCACGGTCGCGCTGACGGCAGTTGCGCAGGCCGCCACCGGCTGGCTGCTGTCGTGGGTGGGGCTGGAGGGGTCGTCGGCCGCGATCGCCACGACGCGGCTGCTGGGCCTGGCCATCGCCATCGGGATGAACCTGCTCATCTTCCTGATGCTGTTCGCCACCCTGTCGGGGAGCGGGCGCCCGCTGCGGCTGCTGTGGCGCGGGGCGTTGCTGGCGGCTCTGGGGTTCGAGGTGCTCAAGGCGGCGGGCGCGCTGCTGATCGGCGGCACGCTCGGCAACCCCGTCTATGCCTCCTTCGCTGTGGTGGTGGGCCTGCTGGTGTGGATCAACCTGGTGATGCGGCTGGTTCTGTTCGCCGCCGCGTGGACCGCGACCTGGCTGGCGGTGCCCCCGCCCTACCAGGGGGCGGTGCCGATGGGGATGCCGCCGGCGGCGGGTGCGCCCCCGGCCCGTGGGGGCGGCGGGGCCGGTGCCGGGGCAGGAGGCGCGGTGCCGGGGCCGGGCGGGGTGGCGATCGCCTTCGGCCCGGAGTTCGGCCCCGAGGTGCGCCCCGCGGCAGGGGAGAGGTTTCGGTCGGCCCGGTGGGCGCTGTGCCGTGTCGCGCTCCCCGCAGCGGCCCTGGCCTGCGCCGCCGCGCTGGCGGTGTGGGTCCGCGGACACCGCCGCTCCGTGCCCCGCCAGTCCGTACAGAGCGTGCGATGAGGCCGGATCCGGCCATGTGCCGTCGCATGCCGTCGCTGACGGCATCCGACGCGTCGTATCACGTATAGGTCAACTTCCCGGTTTTCGGCCCCGATCTTGGGTAGCGTGTAGCTCTGTCAAGGCCAGGGGCGGGTCCTCGGTGGGAATTCGCCGGAAACCTTCGACGCTGTTTCAGATGACGCGGGGGATGCCTTACACGCCCGTGCGGTTCCCGATGATGAGACGGTCCGGTCGCATCGGGGCATGATTCGCGGTTTTCCGGCAGGTTCACCGAGGCACCTGCAATCCTCGTCCGGGTGGAGTCGCCCACCCGCACTTGAGCACCTGAGGCGCCGTAGGGCGGCCTTCGGCGTCTTCGAGAGGGAGAGTGAATTCGGTCATGAGGCGGACTGACATGCGGGACGCCGCCTCGCTTATGGTGCCTCTGACGTCGGTGTGCGAGCCGACCGGACAGCGCGGAGGTTGACCGTGGCCATCGAATTCAACGCCTCTGACCGCACCACCATCGGTGCCGAGTGGGAATTGCAGCTCGTCGACGTGAACACCCGGCATCTCCGCCAGGAGGCACAGCAGGTGCTGGCCGCTCTGCCCGACCTCAGCCGGGGCTCCTCCCACCCGCCGCTGCGCCATGAGCTGATGCAGTGCACCGTGGAGGTCGTCACCGACATCTGCGAGACGGTCGAGGAGATCAAGAGCGACCTGGCCACGAGTGTCGACCGGCTGACCCCCGTCCTCCAGGAGCGGCGGCTCGCGCTGGCCTGCTCGGGCACGCACCCGCTGGACGACTGGCGCGACCAGACGCCGTCACCGGTGCGGCGCTACGGCGAGCTCATCGAGGATTTCCAGTGGATTGCGCGGCGCATTCTCACCTTCGGGGTCCACGTGCACGTCGGTGTCCGTTCGGCGGAAAAAGCGGTCCCGATCGTCAACGCGCTGTCGCGGTACCTGCCGCACTTTCTCGCGCTGACCGCCTCCAGCCCATTCTGGAGCGGCCATGACACCGGTCTGGCCTCCGCCAGGTCGATCGTATTCGGCGCGCTTCCCACGGCAGGTCCGCCGCCGGTCCTGCCGCACTGGGCGGCATTCGAGGAATACATGGAGACGCTGCTGCGCGCGGGCACGATCAACAGCATCAAGGACGTGTGGTGGGATGTCCGCCCGCACCCGGATTTCGGCACCATCGAGATCCGGATGTTCGACGGAATTCCCACGCTGCGCGAGGTCGGAATGGCGGCCGCCCTGACGCAGAGCCTCGTCCGGCTGTTCGACCAGCAGTTCGACCGCGGCTACGGGCTGCCCAGCGCACCGTCGTGGGTGGTCAACGACAACAAGTGGCGGGCCACCCGCTACGGGTTGGACGCGCGGGTCATCGTCGACGAGCACGGCACCACCGTGCCGCTCCGCGACGACCTGTACGAGCTCCTTCACGAGTTGGAGCCGGTCGCAGCCCGGCTCGGCTGTGCCGAGGACCTCGACGTCGCCTTCGAGGTCCTGGACAAGGGCGCACCCTACGAGCGCCAGCGTGCCGTGATCGACCAGGGCGGCACGCTCAACGACGTCGTGGACGCACTGGTGGCGGAGTTCCGCTCCGGAGCCGACGGCCCCTGGCCGCGCCCCCGGAGCGCCACCGGCGGGCAGGGGGCGGAGCAAGGCGACACCGGCGGCAACGCCGACCCAGATCAATCGTCGAGGAACAGGGGGCCATCGCATGCACGGACGTGACCTGCCAGACCAGTTGACCGCCTTTCTGGCCCGGCATGAGCGCGAATTCGTGGAATTCCGGCGAGACCTGCACATGCACCCGGAGCTCGCCTTCGCCGAGCACCGCACCACCCAGCGTCTGGTGGAGCGCCTGCGCCGGGCCGGCCTGGCGCCGAAGGTCCTGCCGCGGGGCACCGGGCTCATCTGCGACATCGGTTCCAGCGACGGGCCGACGGTGGCGCTGCGCGCCGACCTCGACGCGCTGCCGCTGACCGACGAGAAGGACGTGCCCTACCGCTCGACGGTGCCCGGGGCCGCCCACGCCTGCGGTCACGACGTGCACACCACGGTCGTGCTGGCCGCCGGGCTCTTCCTCGCCCAGCAGGCCCGCGCCGGGGCGCTGCCGGGCCGGGTGCGGCTGCTGTTCCAGCCGGCCGAGGAGATGCCCGGCGGGGCGCGCGAGGTCATCAGCGCGGGCGGGATCGACGGGGTCGACCGCATCTTCGCCCTGCACTGCGACCCCCGGCTGCTGTGCGGCCAGGTCGGGTTGCGTGTCGGCCCCATCACCGCCGCCTGTGACCAGCTGATGGTGCGGTTGTCGGGCGCGGGGGGGCACACCGCGCGGCCGCACCTGACCACCGACCTGGTCTACGCGCTGGGCAAGGTGGTCACCGAGCTGCCTGCGGCACTGTCCCGCCGTGTGGACCCCCGCGCCGGGTTCAGCCTGGTGTGGGGGCGTATCAGTGCGGGGTCGGCGCCCAACGCGATCCCCGACGACGGCGTCGCCGAGGGGACGGTGCGCTGCCTGGACGACGACGCCTGGCACGCCGCCCCCGACATCATCAAGGAACTGGTGGAGTCCGTGGTGGCGGGCTACGGTGCGACGGCCGACCTCGACTACCGGCGGGGCGTCCCGCCCACGGTCAACGAGGCCTCCAGCGTGCGGATGCTGCGCGCGGCCTGCGCGCAGACGCTGGGCCCGGAATCGGTGGCGTCCACCCCGCAGAGCCTCGGCGGCGAGGACTTCGCCTGGTACCTGGAGCATGTGCCGGGGGCGATGGCGCGGCTGGGTACGCACTCCCCGACCTCCAGCTCCCCCATGCTCGACCTGCACCAGGGGACGTTCGACGTCGACGAGAGCGCGATCTGCGTCGGTGTCCAGCTGATGGCCGCCTCCGCCCTGACCGCGCTGTGGGAGGGGGCCCGGCCCGGCAGCGACAGCACGGTGGAGGACGCCGCACTGGCCTGACCCCCGCGGCCCTGCTGCCCTTCTCCCCTCGCAGCCGGGCACCGGCACCGCCCGAACACGCCCTACCGGGCCCGCTCGCGCTGCGGGCCCGTTCGGCACCGGCCGGTCGGGCCGGGCACCGAGTTCAGGTGGCATCCTTAAGACGCATGAGCCACCAACTGACCCTTGACCAGATCCGACGCGCGCCGAAAGTCCTCCTCCACGATCACCTGGACGGCGGGCTGCGCCCTGAGACGGTCGTCGAACTCGCCGAAGCGACCGGGTATTCCGCACTGCCCACGAAAGACCCCGTCGAGCTGGGGCAGTGGTTCCGGGAGGCCTCCGACTCCGGCTCCCTGGAGCGCTACCTGGAGACGTTCTCGCACACCGTCGGTGTGATGCAGACGCGGGAGTCACTGGTCCGGGTGGCCGCCGAGTGCGCCGAGGACCTCGCCGCCGACGGCGTCGTCTACGCCGAGGTGCGCTACGCCCCCGAGCAGCACCTGGAGGCGGGGCTGACCCTGGAGCAGGTCGTGGAGGCCGTCCTGGAGGGCTTTCGGCTGGGCCAGGACCGCGCCGCGGAGCAGGGCCGCACGATCCGGGTGGGGACCCTGCTCACCGCCATGCGGCACGCTGCCCGGTCGCGGGAGATCGCGGAGCTGGTCGTGCGCTACCGCGACGTCGGCGTGGTCGGCTTCGACATCGCCGGGGCGGAGGCCGGCCACCCGCCCACCCGCCACCTGGACGCGTTCGAGTACCTGCGCCGCGAGAACGCCCACTTCACGATCCACGCGGGCGAGGCGTTCGGGCTGCCGTCGATCTGGGAGGCGCTGCAGTGGTGCGGCGCCGACCGGCTCGGGCACGGGGTGCGGATCGTCGACGACATCGAGCGCACGGCCGACGGCGAGCCGCGCATGGGCCGACTGGCGCGGTACGTGCGCGACAAGCGGGTGCCGCTGGAGATGTGCCCCAGCTCCAACATCCAGACGGGTGCGGCGACGTCGATCGCGGACCACCCGATCGGGATGCTGCGCCGCCTGCGCTTCCGGGTCACGGTCAACACCGACAACCGGTTGCAGAGCGGCACCACGCTCTCGGAGGAGTTCGCGCGGCTGTGCGACGCGTTCGACTACGACTGGGACGACCTGCAGTGGTTCACGGTGAACGCGATGAAGTCGGCGTTCCTTCCCTTCGACGAGCGGCTCGCGCTGATCAACGGGCACATCAAGCCGGGCTTCGCGCAGCTCAAGTGGGCCACGGCGTGAAACCGTTCACGGCTCCGCTGCCGCGCGTCCTGGGGTGGGTCTGGATCGGCGTCGTCGTCCTGTTGCTGATCGACCTGCTGGTGAACGGTGGCGACCGGGCCGCGCTGATCGCGGCCGCGGTGCTGCTGTGCACGGTGGGCGGCACGTACGTGCTGTGGCTGCGCCCGCGGGTGGTGCCGCAGGACGACGGCGTTCGGGTGGTCAACCCGATGCGGGAGACGTTCGTGCCGTGGTCGGCCTTCACCTGGGCCGACGTGACCGATGTGCTGCGCATCCACGCCGGTGACCGGGTGGTGCGGTCCTGGCCGCTGCGGGAGCCCAAGCGCGCCGTCGTGCGGGACAACATGCGCCGGGCCGGATCGGACGGTGGTCCGATCCTGGACGAGGCCGACGCGGACCCGCGCGAGCTGCGGCCGGTGAACCTGATCGCCCGCCAGCTGCGGGAGGAGGCGCAGCGGCGCAAGGCCGAGCAGATCCCGGGGGCCGACGGCCCTGGCGAGGGTGCGGTCGGCCTGTCCGCGGTGTGGTCGCCCGACGCGCTGGTGGCGCTCGGTGTCCCGGCTCTTCTGCTGGTCACGGCGGTGCTGGTCGGCTGAGGCGGACCCGTCCGCCCATCGCGGGGAGGCCCTGACCGGGGCCTCTCCGCGATTTTTTCCCGCGATTTTTTTCCCGCGGTGACTTGACCGCGACCCCGGGTTGCTGGTTAGGTAAGGCATGCCTAAGGAGCACGGGTTCGGGGGTCCGGTGTCAGCGCGGATCGCCGGACCATCCGAACCCCGAGTTCCCCGGGCACTTGCGGGTCAACTGAATAGCGGGCGCGCCGCCGCACGAATCGCCACTCGTGCGGGGACATCCGACCGGAAGGGGTCGCGGGGACTCCGATCCGGACACGGCACCCTCGGCGGCGCGCTGTATCCGAAGAAGAAGAAAAGGTGCGGCCCGGATCCCACGGGGTCTGCGGGGACCCCCGGAACCGGGCCGCACCGGGACACCACCGCCACCGGAGTCGGACGGCGTCGGTCATCCTCGGCCTCGGGATGCTGCTCGCCACGCAGCGCCGCCCGACACCGCACGCGGGTCCTGCTTCACCACGGAAAAGAAAGGGATCGCCGGCCCTGGCGCGGATAGGGCCGGCGATCCCCGCTCTTCTCCCGGGCCGCGCTCGCCTGCGCGTCGCGGCCCCGTGCGGCCTACAGCCGCATGAGGATCGCGTTCAGCAGCTCGCCCAGGCGCGGACTCCGCTGCCGCACCGCCTCCAGCGCCGCCTCCTGGTCGAACGGTTCGAAGACCGCGGTGATCGCGTCGTTGCTGACCATCGCCAGCGCCAACACCTCGGCCCCCATCTCCACGGCCGCGATGGTCTCCAGCGCCATGGACTGGCCCACGAGGTCGGCACCCCCGGCCCGCAGCATCCCCAGCTCCGCGGGGGTCTGGAACTGCGGCCCGGACACCGTCGCATACACGCCCTCGGCCAGCGTCGGGTCGGCGGCGTGGGCGACATCGCGCAGCCGCTGCGGGTACGCGCCGGTCAGATCCACGAAGTCCGGCCCTACCAGTGGGGAGGTGGCGGTCAGGTTGATGTGGTCGCGCACGATGATCGGCTGGCCCACCGAGTAGTCGGCGCGCAGCGACCCGGCCGAGCCGGTGAGGAGCACCGTGCGGGCGCCGGCGGACACCCCGGTGCGCACCGCGTGGACGACCCGCATCGGATCGTGGCCCTCGTACAGGTGGACACGGCCGAGGAAGACCGCCACGCGTTTGGCGCCCACCCACATGCTGCGCACCTTCGGGGAGTGGCCGGCCGCCGTCGGTTCGGTGAAGCCCGGGAGGTCGATCACGTCGAGTTCGATGTCGGGCGTCCCCAGATAGTCCGCGGCCTGGGCCCATCCCGAGCCGAGAACGACCACGGCGTCGTAGCCGTCGGCGCCGCTGCGGGCCTTCAGCTCCTCCGCCGCCTCGGCCGCCAGGTCCTTGGCCTCGGCGGTCCGCATCACGGGACGATCTTGCGTGGATTCGCTCACATCTCCGGAGCCTACCCCTGCGTAACCGTTTTGTGCCGGAGCGCAACGCAGCGTGTTCGGGGCCTCCATAAACGCCGCTATGGGCGGTAGACGGCCGTCCCTCCGGCCGTCGTGCCTCGGGGCGGCGGCGTGGTCCGCAGCGCCCGGACGACCGCGGCGGACCGTGTCGGCACCCCGGTGCGAACGCGTCGAGCGGGGATGAGAGGACAATGGGGGAGAGCGACAGGCGAGCGAAGACCCAGGCGAAGGCCTTTATCGGGCCGCGGCGCCCGCGTGCGGGCGGCCCATCGCCATTGAGGAGTGGAGCAGACGTGACGAAGGTCGTGATCATCGGAGGCGGGCCCGGAGGCTACGAGGCGGCTCTGGTCGCAACGCAGCTCGGCGCCGAGGTGACGGTCGTTGACCGGGACGGCATCGGCGGAGCCTGTGTGCTGACGGACTGCGTGCCGTCCAAGACCATGATCGCGACGTCCGTCCGCTCCACCTACGTCCGTGAGGCCGCCAAACTCGGCCTCAACATCGGCACCGGCGGCGCCCCGGGCGCGGGCGCCGAGTCGGCGGGGCCGTGCAGCGTCGACGTCGACATCGCGACCGTCAACGCGCGCGTCAAACGGCTCGCCCAGGCGCAGTCCGACGACACCGCCGCCCGCCTGGTCAAGGAAGGCGTCGAGATCATCCCCGGAGAGGGCCGCCTGGTCGACCCGCGCATCGTCGCGGTGGGCGACCGGCGCCTGCACGCCGACGTCGTCCTGGTCTCGACCGGCGCCCACCCGCGCGAGCTGCCCACCGCCAAACCCGACGGCGACCGCATCCTCACCTGGCGCCAGCTCTACGACCTCGACGAGCTGCCCGAGAAGCTCATCGTCGTCGGCTCCGGCGTCACCGGCGCCGAGTTCGCCAACGCCTACCAGGCGCTGGGATCCGAGGTCACCCTGGTCTCCTCCCGGGACCACGTCATGCCGACGCAGGACGTCGACGCCGCCAAGGTGCTGGAGGGCGTGTTCCGGCGCAGCGGCATGACGGTCCTCTCCAACAGCCGCGCCGAATCGGTGACCAACACCGGCGACGGCGTCCGGGTGGCCATCTCCGACGGCCGAGAGATCGAGGGCAGCCACTGCCTGATGACCGTCGGCATGATCCCCAACACCGCCAACATCGGCCTGGAGGAGACCGGCGTCCGGCTCGACAAGGGCGGGTTCGTCCAGGTCGACCGGGTGTCGCGGACCTCGACCCCGGGTGTGTACGCGGCGGGCGACTGCACCGGCGTGAACATGCTCGCCTCGGTCGCCGCCATGCAGGGCCGGATCGCGATGTGGCACGCGCTCGGCGAGGCGGTCTCCCCGCTGAAGCTGTCCACCGTCGCCTCCACCGTGTTCACCCACCCCGAGCTGGCCGCGGTGGGCGCCAGCGAGGAGGACGTCCGCTCCGGCAGGGTCGACGCGCGCATCGTCACCCTGCCGCTGGACACCAACCCGCGGGCGAAGATGAACAACAGCAAGGACGGGTTCATCAAGCTCATCTGCCGCCAGCACACCGGCATCGTGCTGGGCGGCGTCATCGTCGGCCCCCGGGCCAGCGAGCTCATCTTGGGTGTGTCCATCGCGGTGCAGCAGCGCCTCACCGTCGACGAGATCGCCCACACCTTCGCGGTCTACCCGTCGCTGTCCGGCAGCGTCACCGAGGCCGCACGCTCCCTGATGCAGGCGTCCCCGGAGTAGCCGGTCGACCCCCTTTCGTCGATCTCGGGGATATCGGGGTCTCAGCGGCGATTTTTACCCCGATATCCCCGAGATCAACGGAAGTGTGGCGTTAGCGCGGCGCTTACCGGTCCTTGAAGTAGCGGAACAGGTGGTCCTCGCGGATCAGCAGGAGGGCCACCACCGCCCCGGCCAGTGCGGCGGGAACCGCGGCGGCGGGGCCGCGGATGTCGATGGCGAAGGCCTGCAGCGGGTCGGCGGGATTGTTCGGGCCGACCGCCGGCAGCAGCGCGAACGCGGCCAGCGCCAGCGCGGCCACCGACCACGCGGCGGTCTCCAGCAGGACCGCGGCCAGCAGCGCCCGCCGGGACTGCCCGACGTGCAGTGCCCCCGCGATCTCCAGGCGGCGGGCGCGGATCGCCAGGAAGCCGAGGACCAGCCCGGCCAGCGCCGCGCCCGGCACGGCTGCGCGGGTGATGCGCTCGGAGAACGCGGCAGCGGCGTCGAACGATGCCCCGAGCCGGGTGTTGAGCTGCCCGATCGTCACCGAGACGTCGGGGTCGACGTCGGACGCCACCGTCGAGCGGATCAGCTCGTCGGCGTCGTCCACGACCGGCCACACGTGCGCCCAGCACTGGTCGAACTCGCCCGCCGCCACCGTGGGGACGACGACGGCGTACCCTAGGCGGCTGTCGCGGCCGTCGTCGGGATGGTCGTAGACCCCGGCGATGACCATCGGGCCCTGGTCGGTCTCCAGTGTGCGGCCCGCCCCCACCCCCAGCCTCTCGGCCACCCCGGTGGGGATCCACACGCCGTCGGCCGACAGCGGGCGCACCCCCAGCACCTCGCCCATGCCCGGGGTGGCCTCGTAGACGGGGACGGGGTTGTCCGGCATCGCCGCCAGGGTCAGGGGCGTGCCCTCGCTGACGGCTCCGGCGGATCCGATCGAGGGGACATCCGACAGCGCCTCGCACGCGGCGCCGTCGGTGGCGTCGACGGCGTTGAGGATCCGCACCGCGGCCCCGGCGTCGACGAACTCGGCGGCCCGCTGCTGCAGGGCGATGATGGCGCGGGCGTCCGTGATCGCCAGGCTCGCGGTGACCGCGGCCAGTGCGACGGCGAACACGGCCGCCCGCGTGGTGCCGGTGGCCAGGTCGCGCCAGGCCTCGGACAGGATCGACCCGGGGCGCATGCCGTCCCCTGACCCGCTTCCGAGGCGTCCCTCCGGCGCGTCCGGCCTCCCGGCACCCGCCATCCTCCCTCTCCCTCCCCGGTGGTCCTCCGGCGTGCTCATCGGGGGGCCGTCCCGCCGCATGCCGTCCTGTCCATATCGATGACCTCGGTGCAGGCCTCGCGTGTGTGGGGGTCATGGGTCGCGATGACCACGATCGTGCCGTCCCGGGCGATGTTGCCCAGGGTGGCGTTGACGGTCGCGGCCGTGCTGAGGTCGAGCTGCGCGGTGGGTTCGTCGACGAGGAGCAGGTCCGGGGCCGAGCACAGGGCACGGGCCAGCATCAGGCGCTGGGACTCCCCACCGGACAGTTCGCGGAACGGCCGCTCGGCCGCCTGGTCGAGGTGGAAGTCGGCCATGACCGCGGTTGCGTGGGCGTCGGCCGCGGAGCGCTCCCACCCGCGGGCGAGCAGGGGCAGGGTGACGTGGTCCAGGGCGGTGCGGGCCGGCACACCGTAGGGGTTCTGGAAGACCCAGCCGGTGCGGTGGATCCCGGACATCTCCAGCGCTCCGCCGACCGGTTCCAGCCACCCGGCCAGGATCGCCAGCAGGGTCGACTTGCCGCAGCCCGACGGCCCGCACACCCCCGTGATGCGGCCGGGCAGCAGCTCGAAGTCCAGGTCGGCGAAGAGTGTCGCGGTGCCGGGGAAGCGGTGGGTGAGGCCCGTCGCGCGGACGTGGGTGGCCGTCATGACGTGTCGCCCGCACATGAGGTGGCGGTGATGGCCGTACCGACGGCGACCTCGTCCGGGACGTCGCCGTCCTCGTCCTCGGGGACGACGAGCGTCGAGCCCAGGTTGGAGCCGACGATGCGCACGGGGATGGTGTCGTCGCCCTCCTGGAGACACCCGGAGTCGCCCGACGTCCCGAACAGCGCGCCCGGTGCGACCTTCAGCGCGTCCAGCGGTTCGGTGAGCGCGACAGAGCCGCTGACCGGGTCGTCCTGGCCCTTCTGCGCGGCCCGCGCCTCCTTGGTGGCGGCCAGCTCGCGCAGGAAGCCGGGATCGTCGGCGACGCCCTCCCCGCTGACCGGTCCGCTGACCCCGGCGACGGTGAGGGTGCGTTCACCCGGTGCGGCGTCGGCCGGGAGGCTGTCCGCCCTCGCCGACTCCACCCGCCCGGGGACGGTCGCGAACTCCCCGCCTTTGCCCAGGTGGGCGCCCAGGGGAGCCTGGCACTCCTCGACGGTGACCTGGGCCGCGGGGAGCCAGATGAAGCGGTCGACGGCGACCTCGCCGTCGGGGTTCTTCCACCCGTTGGCCTTCTTCAGTGAGCGGACGGCCTCATAGGTCCGGCGTCCGAAGGTCCCGTCGGCCGGTGTGGGGTGGCCGAGCCGGGCCAGCTCCGTCTGCAGGGCCTTGACGTCGGCGCCGGTGTGCCCCCACCGCAGGTCGCGGTAGAGGGGCACGGAAGTGGCCAGGGCGATCAGGCGCTTGCCGTCCACGCGCACCGGCACCGTCCCCGATTCCACCGTGCCGCCGGCCGCGCAGCCGGTGGAGGTGACCCGGCCCGCCGTGCCGACGGTGAGGTCGGCGGCGGGGGAGAGATTCAGGGTGACCTGCACGGTCCGCTCGTCGGCGTACTTCTCCTCGGCGACCGGAGCGGAGGTGATGGTATCGGCGGCCGCGAGGTCGGGAGGCGGCCCCGCAGGGCGCAGCAGGAACCCGGCCACGCCGCCGGCGGCCACCAGCACCGCACCGGCGAGGACGGCGGTCCCCGTTGGTCGGTTGAGCATTGCACCACATCCAAGAGGTCCGGTGCCTCCCGCGCCGCTGGGGCGGAACCCGGGAACACGGAGAAGGAGGAGGTCAGGAGATCGGAGGCGGGGAGGGTGTGCGGGGGTGGAAGCGGGTACCGGTCCCAGCGGGCGAGGGCGTGTTCGACGGATCATTTCCGGCTCGCGGCCACCGGAACGACGCTCGCTGCGCCGCTCCACTCGCAAAGCCGACCTGGATCGACGTCGTGCAGCGGCTTGCGAGCGCCGCCCCGGACGGCCGCTCGCTCAGGAGGAAAGCATCCGCCGAACACGCCCTAGTGGAAGCCGTACCCGGCGTCCCTCGGTGAGTCGGCGGGGGAGCAGAGCAGACCGGCGTACGCGCGGGTCGTGACCCAGGATGCGACCACCGTCTTCGGGCCGCATCTGACCCAGGCGCGGCCCATGCGACCGCAGTCGGTCACGTCCACCCACGCGTAGATCCGAGTCGCGCTGGATCCCGTGCCGCCCTTGCAAGCGGCTGCTTCAGCGGGTCGTGGCGTGGCGATGCCGAGCGGCGCCGCGACGGCGAGTGCCGCTGTAACGGTCGCGACGCGCGACCGCAGTGGTGTTCTCGTGGTGGTGGCGACGTCTCGCATGGTCATCCATCTCCCGTTTCGAAGGTGATCCCGGCCTTCTCCAGACAGGTGGAGACCGCCGGATCGGTGCCGTCGAACGCGGCGTCGTCGAACCCGTCCCTCAGATCCCTGTCGAGCCGGTCGGTGGTGTAGTCCTCGGGTGCGAGGCCCTCCTCGATCAGGCAGTCCACGGCGGGCTGGATCTCCGCGCCCAGGCCGAGTTCGTCCGGGAGCTCGCCCGCGTGCTGGCTTTCCACGCTTTCCGGTTCGCCGTCGGGGGAGGGGGAGCCGGCGGTGCCGGGGGTGTCCGGTGCCTCGGGGCCTTCCTCGCCCGGTGGGGTGCACGCGGCCAGGGTGATGAGGCCGGCACAGACGAGTGCCGTGATCGCGGGGTAGCGGGTCGGGGACATCGGTTCCTCCGGATTCTGTTCGGCGCTTTCGTGCGGCGCTGGTGCGCTCCCCGTGGCCGGCGGCGGGTGGTCAGTCACCGCTGCCGAGTGAGTATCCGGCCGTGTGCATGCAGTCCTGGGTCGCGGGGTCGGTGACGTCGAAGTCGCTGCCCTCGAATCCGTTCTCCAGGTCCTCGTCGAACTCATCCACCGAGTAGTCGGCGGGTGCGACTCCCGCCTCGATGAGGCAGTGGACGGCCGCCTCACGCGGATCGTCGTGCGCGTCGGTTCCGCCGACCTGTTGCAGGTACATGGCCTCGATGCGAACGATGGTGCCGTCGGCGCATTCGGCGCTCTTCTCGAAGTGCTCCTCGTTCGCCTGCTGGTCGTCGGAGCCACCGGCGTCCCATTTCACGAGTTTATAAATGCCGCTGGGGAGTTTGGTGTAGGTTTCATCGAGCCCGGCGCCCTCGGCGCACTTCATGTACCTGTTGAACGCCTCCTCGTAGTCCTCCGGAGCGATTTCTCCGTTCTCGACGGCGCGATCGAAGACCTCGCGTTCGAAGTCGGAAGTCGCCTCCGCGCGCATTTGCTTGAATTGCTCGACGAGTGAGAGGCCGGAATTTCCGGTGGAGGTGTCGGTTGGATCGTCGCCGGTCGGAGCGCTGCACGCGGCCATTGCGGCGATGCACAGCGCGGAGATCGTTGTGATGAATCTCGGACTTCTGTTCGGTCGCATGGTGGTTCCAGATCCGGAGTTCCCCAGCGGAAGGGTGGTCGGGGAAACCGACCATGGCGGCCACCGATCGGCGCGGATGTGCGGATCCACGCTGCGCGCTGTGGCGGCCATGGTCGGCTCTTCATTCACTCGTGCGGATTAGCGGAACGCGAATCCCGCGAATCTCGGCGATCCGAAGCGGGCGTCGCGGGCGTAGGCGTACGTGGACCTGGGGTGCCATCCCGTCGCCGCGTAGACCCTGCCGTTCCTGGCCCACGAACGGCCGAAGTATCGGCAGTCGGCGGTGTTGGTCCAGGCGACGGACCGGTACGCGGTGGCGGACGCGCCGCCTGCCCGGCAGGCGGCCTCGGCCGGGGAGGCGAGGGCGACACCGAGGGTGCCGGCCAGGCCGAAGGCCGCGACCATGGCACCCGCGCGTGCGGCGAGCGAGTGCCCCGTCGTGGGCGATGTGGAGGACATGTGTCCCTCCCTCGTTCGGTGACAAACCATTCGGAACGTCCAGGGAATCGGCACCCAGTGCACATGAATGCCGTGCCCAACAGAATTGAGTCCCTCGGGAACCGAATCTGGCAGCGATGGCCATCGCCTAAGTTTCTACCTCCGCCTTGCCGGTGCGGGCAAGGGGCGATTCTTTCGGGCCGAAAGACGATCTTGCGTTATCGATGTGACGTGAGGAGGGGTGTGGGAATTCGTTCGGGGCGGGCGCCGATTCGCGGTCGTCGCAGGTCCTGGTGTCGGTCGATCTTCGGTATCGGGTGCGCGTTCGCGGGCGGGGATTTCCTTGATTTCGCGTCCCGAATGGACCTGTTGTGGCCGCATTAGGTCAGCGGCGTGTCCGTTTTTGCGGATGAGACTGATTGTCTGACGCGAATGTCGCTTTTTCTCTGTTTGTAGGCAATCCATTCTCGTGCTCACAGGGTAGCTCTGCGTACCAATGGGATGTGCGGACGAATCACCGTGGCGGCGCCGAGGACGGCGATGGCGGGAACGGCGACCGCGACGAGGGAGATCATCGGCCAGGGCACGACCACGGTCCAGGACTCGTCCGGGTAGCCGTACCGGTGGCGCTCCATCAGGACCTGTGCCGCCCCCAGGGCGAGCCCGCAGGCCAGCCCGAGCACGACCCCGGTGGCGGTGATCACCAGGCCCCGGGCGCCACTGACCCTGCGCCGGGTCGACGGCGCCGCACCGACCGCCGCGAGCGTCGCCATCTCGGGCCGTGCGTCGGCCGCGGCCAGTCCCACCGCGACCCACGACGCCCCCACGGCGATGACGGCCGCGACGGCGATCAGCGCGTACATCCGCGTCGGGTTCGCAGGGGACCCGCCGTCCCGCTCGGCGAAGACCTCGACCGGGGCCAGCTCTGCGGCAGCGGCGCGGGCCCGGTCCACCGAGGCGTCGTCCGGAACGGCGTCCGCCGTCGGCGCCACCAGGCCCACCGTCCGCGCCTCCCCGCCCCAGTCCGCCAGCATCGACGGGGGGATGATCAGCTCGTACTGGGCGCTCGGCCAGTCGACCACGACCGCCGGAACCTCGGCGACGTGGCCGTCGTCGAACGGCCCGTCCGCCCGGCCGGGGTCGGGATCGCCATCGACGTTGCGCACTCGCAGGAATGCGACGTGCGCCTGCCCGTCGGGCCGCAGGTCCAGGTCGCGGGTGACCACCGCCTTGCCCTCGGCCAGCGCGCCGGCGGCCCGGTCGGCGTCGGGCAGGTCCAGCGCACGGACCACCGATCCGTCGTCCACCAGCGGTGAGACCTGCCCTCGTGTCTCCCACAGCGTCTGCCGGTTGCGGTCGGCGTTGAGCTTCATCGGGGCGCAGTCGATGTCGTCGACACTCATCTCGGCGGCCTGCGCAGGAGAGGCCGGGGGCACCACGGCCCACAGCGGGCAGGAACCGTTCGGGTCGGGCAGGGGGGCCACGGCGAAGTCCGTGTCCATCATCCGCACCGGCAGTGCCTCGGTGGCGGGGAGCTCACGGGTCATCGCCGTCGCCACGCGCTCGGTGGTGTCGGGGTCGGCCCGGTCGGGATCGGTCAGGTAGGCCAGCACGGTGCCCTCGGCCGCCCGCGGGAAGTGGAACCACCCCGCGTGCTCCGCCTCGGACACGGTGAAGACCGCCGTTGCGACCATGAACGTGAGCGCGGCGAAGACCGCGGCGATCGCGGGGACCGTGCGCGGGCGGTTGCGGGCGGAGTCGCGCAGCGCGATGCGCAGTGACAGCGGCAGCCGGCCGGCCGCCCGCCCCAGGGCGCCGACGATCGCCCCCGAGCACAGGGCGGTGCCGAGCACGATCACGACGATGCCGGCCGCGGAGACCTCGTAGCGCATCAGCCCGATACCGACCGCGACGGCCGCGCCACCGGCCAGGGACAGCGCCAGGCCGAGGAGATGCAGCCGGGATCGGGAGGTCGTGGCGGTGCGCCGACCGGTCAACACGGCGACCGGGTCCATCCGCGCCGCGGTCCGGGCGGGCAGCCACGCCGCGATGACCGCGATGGCCACGCCGAACAGCGCGAAGGCGGCGATGTCCGCCCAGGGCAGGATCAGGTTGGGGAAGTTCGGGTTTCCCGCAGCGCGCAGCAGCGCGAATCCCGCGGAGGCGACGGCCACGGCCAGCAGTGCGGCCGCCACCGCAGCGGTCGGCCCGATGACCAGCGCCCCGCTGAGCACCATCCGCCGCAGGTCGCGCGGGGCGCCGCCCTGCGCGGCGATGACCGCCAGCCGCCGGGCCGAGCGCTGCGCCCCGACCGCGAACGCCGGTGCGATGAGCAGCACCGTCACCAGCAGCCCCGCCCCCAGGACCCCGGCGTACACGAGCAGGCGTTCGGTGTCGGCCTCAGCGGGAGCACCCTGGTGGACCGGCATGTCGCGGGGGTTCGGCGGGTCGAGCACCACCGCCCGGCTGACCACGGTCGACCCGAGTCGGTTGACGTCCAGCACCTGCTCCCAGGCCACCGGCTCAGGTCCGGTCGCGTACCAGGTCGGTGAGGCGGGGCCGTCGCCGGGCGCGGCGCCGCTGTCCAGGAGCGTCCCGGACGCCAGCGCCAGCTCGATCTCGTTCAGGGTGGTGCGGTACACGCCGGTGACGGTGCCGGACCGGGTCGAACCCGCGCCGTCCTCCAGCTCGATGGGGTCGCCCGGTTCCACCTCCAGCCGCCGGGCCAGCCCCCGGTTCACCACGACCTCCCCCGGCCCGGCGGCCATGCGCCCCGCCTCCAGCCGGAACAGGCCCATCAGCGCGGGGGCGTCGAGGTCGGCCTCGGCCGCCTTCAGATGCTCCGTCCGCCGGTCGCCGATGCCCAGCGCGACCGACCCCTCGGCGGCCCGCGTCAGCTCCGTGCCGGCGGGCAGCGCGTCGAGCAACTCGTGCTCATAGTCGCTCGTGGACGCGCGATGGTCGGCGTCGTCGGCCCCGATCCACAGGTCCGCGCGCTCGTCCTGCATGACCTCACCGGGCATCCGCCAGGCGATCTTGGCCTGGGCGTTCTCGCCGAGCATCATGTCGTTGAAGGTCGCGGGCTCCGGGACGGCCGAGCGGAGCATGATGTCGGCGAGGGTGCCGCCGAACACCGTCAGCGTGATCATGGCGGCGATCAGGGCGGTGGTGCCGCGGTTGCGCAGGGCGTCGCGGCGCGCCGCGCGCAGACAGGCCCGCCACGGCGCCCACCGGGATCGCATCGCGCCGCTCACGGTTCGGGCTCCGAGCGCGGGGGCGGCGGCGCGCCCGGGGCGGTGAACAGCGCTTCGACGCCCATCCGGGGCCCGGTGGAGCCGGTGAGGCGGCCGTCCCGCAGGAAGACCGTGCGGTCGGCCCACGCCGCGTAGCGGGCGTCATGTGTGACCAGCACCCCCGCGCTTCCGGCGTCGATCCGCCCGCGCAGGACCTGCATCATCTCCTCGCCGGCGGCGGTATCCAACGCACCGGTGGGTTCATCGGCCAGCAGCAGGCGGCGCGGCCCGACCAGGGCGCGCGCGATCGCGGTGCGCTGCCGCTGCCCGCCGGACATCTCCTCGGGGAAGCGGTCGGCCAGGTCGCCGACGCCGACGCTGTCCAGCGCCGCCCTGGACTGTTCGGCGGCCCGTCGCGCCGGGACGCCGTCGAGCTCCAGCGGGAGTGCGGTGTTCTCCGCCGCGGTCAGCGACGGGACCAGGTTGAAGTCCTGGAACACATAGCCGACCAGGCGTCGCCGCAGGCGGGCACGGGACGTGGCGTCCATGCCGGTGAGTTCGCGGCCCATGACGCGGACACTCCCGGCGGTGGGGGTGTCGAGCCCTCCGGCCAGGTTGAGCAGGGTGGACTTGCCCGACCCGGACGGCCCCATCACCGCGACCAGCTCGCCGGCCCGCACCTGAAGGTCGACCGTGTCGAGCGCGATGACCCGCGTCGGACCGTCCCCGTGGATCCGGGTCGCGCCGGCCAGCTCCAGGACCGGCTCCTCGGCCCCGGTTCCGTCCGCGGGGCAGCCCCCGTCGGCAGCCGCGCTCACCGGTGCGTCCCGGGTTCGGAGGGCGCGTCCGCACCGTCCTCGGCGGACGCCCGCCGGGCGGCCTCCAGCGCGGCGCGCGCGACCCGCGCCTCCACGTGGTCGAGCCACTGGATCTCCGCCTGCGCGGCGAAGATCAGCGAGTCGAGGATCAGGTGCCAGGCGAGGTCGGCCGCTGCGCCGCGCCCTGCGCCCGGCGACCCGGGGGCGCCGTTCCGGGGCATCTTGAGCCGCGTGTAGTCCTGCAGGCAGCGCAGTGTCTCGGCGCGCTGCCGGTCGACGATGCCGCGCACGTCCACCCCCGGGGTGGTCACGGCGAGCGCCAGCTTGATGGCGAGCTCGTCGCGTGCGGGGGCCCCGCGCTGGACCGGGGTCTGCCACCACGCCGCGACCTCGCCGCGGCCCGACGCGGTCAGCTCGAACCGCTCGGGGTCCCCCTCCGCCCCGCCGGTCAGCGGCTCGACCAGCCCGTCGCGGTGCAGGCGCTGCAGTGTGGTGTAGGCCTGCCCGATGTTCAACGGCCACGTGCCCCCGGTCCGCGCCTCGAACTCCGCGCGCAACTGGTAGCCGTGCTTGGGGCCTTCGGCGAGCAAGGCCAGCAATCCCTGCCGGACGGACATGTCGACTCCTACTTACCGGGTAACTAGAAGCCGACGCTACTTACCCGGTAACCCCCCGTCCATCCCCCACCCGTGGCCGGACCCGGCCACCTACCTACAGAAATATCCACAGAACCCTGCGTGACGGCCGCGATGATCGCCAGCGTCCCGCGCATGGCTGTTCCTCCCCAGCACGAGGCGATGGTCCAGCTGTTCAAGGACTGTCCCGAGATGGCTCCCCGGATGCTCACCGACCTGCTCGGCGTCCAGGTCCCCCAGTACGACTGCGTGTCGCTGGAATGCGCCGACCTCACCGAGACCATCGCCGTGGAACGAAGAGCCGACGCCGTCGTCTCGCTGCGCGACAGCAGTCTGATCGCGCGCGTCCAGAGACACGAGCAGACCGAGATGTGCATCTCCGTCGAGGTCCAGCGCTCGTTCGAGAGAGTGAAGTTCCGGCGCTGGCTGGAGTACTCCGCCGTGCTCGGAACGCGCATGGACTGCCCGGCCGTGGTGATGGCGGTCTGCCCCGAATCAGAGGTCGCCCGGAAGTACGACGTGGACTTCCCGGCGGGGCCGCGCATCGACTACCACCCACTGGTGGTCGGTCCGGAGGTCGTCCCGGTCGTCACGGACCCGGCCTGGGTCGCCACCTCACCCGCCCTGGCCGTCCTCGTCGCGACCGTCCACGCGGAGGTCCCCGGCGTGATCGAGGCCCTGTGCGAGGGGCTGGGAAAGATCGATACGGACAAGGCCAAGGACTACACCCGATACACCCTGACCCTGCTCGACGGTGAAGACCGTCAGCGGATGGAGACCATCGCGAATGCTCAGACCATGGAATACCAGAGCGAATTCATCCAGAGCTGCGTCGACCAGGGTGTGAAGCAGGGCTTTCTCGAAGGTGAGATCCGCATGCTGCTCAGGATCATCGAACGTCGGGGGACCACCCTGAGCGATGAGCAGCGTGCGCGGATCAAGGACTGCGCTGACCCTGAGGCCGTCGAGCGGTGGGCTGATCGGGTCGTGGCCGCCGAGACCGCCGACGACATCTTCGGCTAGCCGGCGTCGACCGCAGCGGGCATCCGGACACAGGAAAGGGCCCGGCCGAGTGGCCGGGCCCTTGCGATGCCGGGATAACGGAAAGCTAGAAGTCGCCGAATCCGCCGAAGTCGCCGCCGTCGAATCCGCCGCCGCCGAAGTCGCCCCAGCCTTCGCCGTCGCCGAAGTCACCGTCCATGCCGCCTCCGGCGTCACCGGCACCGACGTCGGCCGGGGGTGCACCGAAGCCGCCGCCCATCATGGACCCCATCATCGAGCCCATCATCATGCCGGTGAACATGCCCATCATCATGTCCGAGCCGTGGTAGCCGCCCGCGTAGGGCGCGTAGGCCGGACCGGCGTCGTAGTACGGGCGGCGCTGGCCGTCGACCTCGACCATGCGCACGTCGGGGTCGAACCCGGCGAGGACCGCCTGCGCGCAGTTCGCACACGCCGTGACGGTCCGCGGGCTGCCGCCCGGCGGT
Source organism: Nocardiopsis mwathae (assembly GCF_014201195.1). Taxonomy (NCBI): domain Bacteria; kingdom Bacillati; phylum Actinomycetota; class Actinomycetes; order Streptosporangiales; family Nocardiopsidaceae; genus Nocardiopsis; species Nocardiopsis mwathae. The sequence continues at coordinate 120,252 of NZ_JACHDS010000001.1, forward strand.
GCCCACAGGACGTCCTGCTGCGAGGGGCCGTGCTGCGGGTTGAAGAAGCAGGGGCCGCGGCGCTCGGGCACCGGCTCGCCGTTCAGCCGCGCCCGGGTGGCCGTCATGTAGTACCGGCCGTCCTCCAGCGCCTTGGTGACGTGCTGGATCTCCTCCGGCCGCTGGATGGTGTCGAGCGTGTTCTTCGCCCGGTCGTAGGAGTCCATGGCGTGGGTGTAGTCGGCGCGCGTGGGGTCGTCGACCTTGCCGAGGTCGATCTCCAGGCGGGCGATGTCCTCGCCCAGGCACACGACGTCCTCGGTCGCCATCTGCTTGATCTCGGCGAGCTCCTTGGCCTTCTGCGCCTCGCGCTTTTTCTTCACGCTGTACATGAAGAACCCGCCGCCGACGACGGCGGCGACGAGCAGGCCGAGCAGCACCATGCCGAACATGGCCCCGGCCTCGGCGGCCCCGGCCTCGCTGTCGGCCTTCTGGATGAACGCGTTGGCGGCGTCGACCTGCGTGCCCTGCTGGGTGGCGGCGTCCCTGGCCGCGTTGACCGCGCTGTCGCTGAGCACGGTGGAGTCGGCGACGAGGTCCCTGCCGTCCATCAGGAGGTAGGTGCCGTCGCCGACCTCCTGCTGCACCTGGCCCATGTACCCCCCGGCCTCGGTACGGGAGTTGACCGTCCCGTCCTCAAGGACGACCACGTAGACCGGGGTCTCGGCGTTCTCCGCCTGCTGGCTGATGAGCTCCGACTCGGTGTCGGAGATGGTGTCGGTGGCTGGGTCGACGTAGATGTTGGAGCTCTTCAGCTCATTGGCGACGTCCTTGACGTCAGGGGCGTCGGCGGCGCTCGCAGGGGCCGCCGCGAATGCGGTGAGCCCTGCGGCGAGCAGGGCGGGCACTACCAAGCGGCGCAACATGATGGTTCCTTTCGCCTCCCTCACATGGGTCTGACGAACGACGGTCTTCGTTGGTTCCCCCGCCGGGGCGCCATACCCCAACACTAGGGGCGGCCCGCCGTCGTGGCGGGCCGCCCCATGGTGCGTCGCCGGAACCGGACGTTCCGGGAGTTCCGGCGCTACGGTGCGGTCACCGATGCCGGTTTCCGGCCAGCCGAATCGTCCTCTGCGGCGGAGGCGTCACGATCGGCGTCGGCGGCCAGCTCCGCCGCGCTGCGGAACTCCGGCGCCACGAACCCGCCCAGGCCGCGCGGCTCGTTGTACCGCTCCTCGTCGAGGATGCCCTCGCGCTTGGCCACCACCGCCGGGATGAGCGCCTGGCCGGCCACGTTGGTGGCGGTACGGCCCATGTCCAGGATCGGGTCGACGGCGAGCAGCAGCCCGACGCCCTCCAGCGGCAGACCCACGGTCGACAGGGTGAGCGTCAGCATGACGGTGGCGCCGGTGGTGCCCGCGGTGGCGGCGGAGCCGATCACCGAGACGAAGACGATCAGCAGGTAGTCGGTGATGCCCAGGTCGACCCCGAAGAACTGGGCGACGAAGATCGCCGCGATCGCCGGGTAGATGGCGGCGCAACCGTCCATCTTGGTGGTGGCGCCGAACGGCACGGCGAAGGAGGCGTAGTGCCGGGGCACGCCGAAGTTGGACTCGGCGACGCGCTGCGTCACGGGCATGGTGCCCATGGAGGAGCGCGAGACGAAGCCGAGCTGCACCGCGGGCCACACGCCGCTGAAGTACTTCACCACCGACAGCCCGTGCGCGCGGGCCAGCACCGGGTAGACGACGAACAGCACCAGCGCCAGACCGATGTAGATGGCCAGGGTGAACTTGCCGAGTGCGCCGATGGTGGTCCAGCCGTAGCTGTAGACGGCGTTGCCGAGCAGGCCGACCGTGCCCAGCGGCGCCAGCCGGATGACCCACCACAGCACCTTCAGCACGATGTCCAGCGCGGACTGCGTGAAGGCGAGGAACGGCTCGGCGGACTTGCCGACCTTGACGGCGGCCACGCCGATCGCGATGGCGATGACGATGAGCTGCAGCGCGTTGAAGGACAGGCTGGTACTGAGCACTCCGGCGTCGTCGGCGCTGGTGCTGGCGGTCAGGCCGAGGAAGTTGGTCGGGACCAGGCTCTCCAGGAACGCGAGCCAGGAGCCGTGGGTGCTCGGATCGGCCGCGGTCGACGGGTCGACGCCGCTGTTGAGGCCCGGCCGGATGAAGAGGCCCAGCCCGATACCGATCGCGACGGCGACCAGAGCGGTGATGGCGAACCAGAGCAGGGTCTGTCCGGCGAGTCGGGCGGCGTTGGAGACGTTGCGGAGGCTGGCGATCGAGGAGATGACCGCGAGGATGATCAGCGGCGGAACGATGGTGCGGAGGAGGGTGACGAACGTCGACCCGATGGTGTCGAGGGTGACGGCGAGCCAGTTCGGGTCGTCGGTGGTGCCGCCCATCTGGCGGGCGACGATGCCGAGCGCGATGCCGAGGACGAGGGCGAGCAGGACCTGCACGGCGAATGGGACACGCCGAAGTGCGGATAGCACTGGGAGACTCCAAGATCAGAGCGATGCCCGGGCGCTCGCGGGGATCGTGCGGCGTCCCGGTGGACGATGGCGCGCGGCCAGAGGCGCGCTGGGGGAAGGGTCGTTCTCAGGAACGACGACACGCTTGGCTGGCGACGCGGCACAGATCGATGTGCCGTCGCTCGGTGAGGCCCCAAATGTTCGTCACGAACGTGAACAATAGCCAGCACGGCCGCTTTATTCCCAATCGCCCTGGTATCAACCTGATCACCTGTGCGCGGATCATCGGATGTGCGCGGGGATGTGTAGCGGGGGAGACGTCCCTCACAGCGCAACACGGGAGGTCAGAAGGGGAGGATCTGGCACTGGCATCGACGCCTGAGTCGTCGTCGCCACCACCACCACCGACACCGTTCGCCGCGCGGGTGGGTGCCCGGCCGGGCCAGCAGCGGAGGCCAGCGCCTCGGTTCGGCCCCGGCCCCGCCCTGTCCTCCGTTGATCTCGGAGATATCGGGGTGAAAATCGGCGCTGATACCCCAATATCTCCGAGATCAACGGAGGACAGGGGACGGAAAGCGCTTTCTGTAGGTCGGGGCACCCGGTCGGGCCGGAACCGCTCCCCGGGATGATCATGGGATTCGTTCGGGCGAAACGGGCATCAGCGGATGCGAGCCCATGCTCATCTTCGAGGAGGGCTGCGGGGCGGGGACCGGTCGGTCCCCGCCCCGCGGAATGCCGTATCACGCCGCATCACGTTGCATCGTGAAGCGTCTGTGTGCGGTCAGGAGTCCTTGATCTCGCAGATGACGCCGCCGTTGGCGACGGTCTCGCCGGCGGTGACGGCCAGGCCGGTGACGGTGCCCGACTTGTGGGCGGTCAGCGGCTGCTCCATCTTCATCGCCTCGATGACCACGACCGTGTCGCCCTCGGCGACCTCCTGGCCGTCCTCGGCCACCAGCTTGATGACCGTGCCCTGCATCGGCGAGACCAGCGCATCCCCACTCGCCGCCGCAGCAGCCCGGCTGCCGCCGCCCCTGCCGCGTTTGGGAGCCTTCTTCGCACCCCGGCCCGCGCCCACCGGACCCAGGTCGGCGCCGAGTCCGGCGGGGAGGACGACCTCGACCCGCTTGCCCCCGACCTCCACGGTCACGGTGTCGCGCTCGGGGGCCTCGGCCTGCTCGGTCTCCCCGGTGTAGGGCTCGATGGGGGTGGTGAATTCGGTTTCGATCCACCGGGTGTGCACGCTGAACGGCGCATCGCCCTGGGGGGCGAAGGCGGGGTCCTCCACCACCGCGCGGTGGAAGGGCAGCACGGTGGGCATCCCCCCGACCTCGAACTCGCCCAGCGCGCGGCGGGAGCGCTCAAGGGCCTGGGCGCGGGTGGCGCCGGTCACGATCAGTTTGGCGACCATGGAGTCGAACGCCTGGGGGACGGTGAACCCGGCCTGGCAGCCGGTGTCCACCCGCACCCCGGGCCCGCCGGGCAGGTTCAGCGCGGTGATGGTGCCCGGGGCGGGCATGAAGCCGCGCCCGGCGTCCTCGGCGTTGATCCGGAACTCGAAGGAGTGGCCGCGGGCCGGGGGGTCGGTGTAGCCCAGCTCCTCGCCGTCGGCGATGCGGAACATCTCGCGGACCAGGTCGATGCCGGTGACCTCCTCGGTGACCGGGTGCTCGACCTGCAGGCGGGTGTTGACCTCCAGGAAGGAGACGGTGCCGTCGGCCCCGACCAGGAACTCGCACGTGCCCGCCCCCACATACCCGGCTTCGCGCAGGATGGCTTTGGAGGAGGTGTAGAGCAGCTCGGTCTGCTCCGGCGACAAGAACGGCGCGGGGGCCTCTTCGACGAGTTTCTGGTGGCGGCGCTGCAGGGAGCAGTCGCGGGTGGAGACCACCGCCACGTTGCCGTGGGCATCGGCCAGGCACTGGGTCTCCACGTGGCGGGGCCGGTCCAGGTAGCGCTCCACGAAGCACTCCCCGCGGCCGAAGGCGGTGGTGGCCTCGCGCACCGCCGACTCGAAGGCGTCGGGCACCTCGTCCAGGGTGCGGGCGACCTTGAGTCCGCGCCCGCCGCCGCCGAAGGCGGCCTTGATCGCGATCGGCAGCCCGTGGGTGCGGGCGAAGGCGAGGACCTCGTCGGCGTCGGCGACGGGGTCGGGGGTGCCGGCGACCAGGGGGGCGCCGACCTTCTGGGCGATGTGGCGGGCCTGGACCTTGTCGCCCAGGGCGGTGATGGCCGCGGGCGGGGGGCCGATCCAGGTGAGTCCGGCGTCGATGACGGCTTGGGCGAAGTCGGCGTTCTCGGCGAGGAACCCGTAGCCGGGGTGGAGGGCGTCGGCGCCGGTGCGTTGGGCGATGGTGAGGATTTTGGTGATGTCGAGGTAGCTGTCGGCGGGGGTGGTTCCGCCGAGGGCGTGGGCTTGGTCGGCGGTGGTGGTGTGCAGGGCGTCGAGGTCGGGTTCGGCGTAGACGGCGACGCTGGTGAGTCCGGCGTCTTTGCAGGCGCGGGCGATCCGCACCGCGATCTCGCCGCGGTTGGCGATCAGAACTTTACGCACGGTCGAATTTCCTCCTGCTACGGCGCCGGACCGGATGGGTGTCGCGCCTGGTCGTGAGAAGTCTAGGAAGTGTGCGGGGGATCCGCCCAGATCCGGCGAAGTCGGTTGTCTCCTACCCCGCGTGAGGTCGGTCGAGGTCAGGGGGTGCGGCGAGGGATCACCGGGGCCTCAGGCTGTTCCGCCAGGCGCCCGGTCCGGGGGCGAGGGGGTGGCGGACCAGCTGGGCGCGGTCGCTCCAGGCCGAACGCGTGCGGCCGCCGGAGGCCGCGGCCGCGCGCGGCGCGCGGGTGGCGCGTGCGCGGGCGGTCAGCACCGTCACCAGTGCGGCGACCTCCTCGTTGGACGGGTCGCCGCGGACCACCTGCAGGTAGGGGGCGGGGCTCCGCTGCTGATCGGCTGCGTTCGACATCTACCCTCTTCTCGTTCCCTACGTGATCTACCGTCCCCGGCGCGCCTCGGTCACAGGGGGATGTTCCCGTGCTTCTTCGGCGGCAGCTGCTGCCGCTTGTCGGCGAGGCTGCGCAGCGCCTTGGCGACCGACACCCGCGTCTCCGACGGCAGGATGACGCCGTCGACATACCCCCGTTCCGCGGCGGAGTAGGGGTTGAGCAGGGTGTCCTCGTACTCCTGGATGAGCTTGGCGCGCTCGGTCTCGACATCGTCCGAGGCGGCCAGGGCCCGGCGGTGCAGGATGTTGACCGCTCCCTGGGCACCCATGACCGCGATCTGCGCGGTGGGCCAGGCCAGGTTGATGTCGGCGCCCAGGTGCTTGGAACCCATGACGTCGTAGGCGCCGCCGTAAGCCTTGCGCGTGATGACGGTGATGAGTGGGACGGTGGCCTCGGCGTAGGCGTAGATCAGCTTGGCGCCGCGCCGGATGATGCCGTTCCACTCCTGGTCGGTACCGGGCAGGAAGCCGGGCACGTCCACGAAGGTGAGCACCGGGATGTTGAAGGCGTCGCAGGTACGGACGAACCGGGCGGCCTTCTCCGAGGCGTGGATGTCCAGGCAGCCGGCGAAGCTCATCGGCTGGTTGGCGACGACGCCGACGGGGCGGCCCTCGACCCGGCCGTAGCCCACGACGATGTTGGTGGCGAACTGGGCGTGCACCTCCAGGAACTCGCCGTCGTCCAGCACATGCTCGATCACCGTGTGGATGTCGTAGGGCTGGTTGGCGGAGTCCGGGATGAAGGTGTCGAGTTCGAGGTCGGAGTCGCTGATCTCGAACTCGGCGCCGCCGTCGGAATCGGGTGCCGGGACGGGCGGGTCCTCCAGGTTGTTCGACGGGAGATAGGACAGCAGCTCTTTGACGTAGTCGAGCGCGTCCTGCTCGTCGGTGCCCATGTAGTGGGCGACACCGGACCGGGTGTTGTGGGCCCGTGCGCCGCCCAGGTCCTCCATGGAGACGTCCTCGCCGGTGACGGTCTTAATGACGTCGGGGCCGGTGATGAACATCTGCGAGGTCCGGTCGACCATGACGATGAAGTCGGTCAGTGCGGGGGAGTAGACGTGCCCGCCGGCGGCGGCTCCCATGATCAGCGAGATCTGCGGGATGACACCGGAGGCGTGCACGTTGCGCTTGAAGATCTCGGCGTAGAGGCCGAGCGCGACCACACCCTCCTGGATGCGGGCGCCGCCGCCCTCGTTGATGCCGACGACGGGGCACCCGGTCTTCAGGGCGTGGTCGAGGACCTTGACGATCTTCTCCCCGTAGACCTCACCGAGGGATCCGCCGAACACCGTGACGTCCTGGCTGAAGACGGCGATCGGGCGGCCGTCCACGGTGCCGTATCCGGTGACGACGCCGTCGCCGTAGGGGCGGTTCTTCTCCAGGCCGAACTGGGTGGAGCGGTGTCTGGCCAGGGCGTCGAACTCCACGAAGGACCCGGGGTCGAGCAGGGCGTCGATGCGCTCGCGCGCGGTCATCTTGCCCTTAGCGTGCTGTTTCTCGATCGCTCGCTCGGAACCGGCGTGCACGGCCTCGTACCGGCGGCGCTGCAGGTCGGCGAGCTTGCCCGCAGTGGTGCGGATGTCGATGTCGGCCGCGGGCAGCGGTTCAGGGGCTTCGGTCGCCATAACGCCTCACCATAGTCCCGGCGCTGGTCTCCGCAGGAACGTGACCCCGGTTACCCAAGGGTAAGTGGGGTTGCGCACACCCCGCCCCATTCCCCGTCCCACTCCTCCGCTGCGGAATCCCGGCTCGGAACGGAGATCTCGGGCGGTTCGCGCGCGGGTCGCGAGGCTCCGGCGCGCCTGCGGCCTTCCCCATTCCTTGCCTATCCTTTCCGATTCCTTGCCCGCCGTCGAACGGGTGGTCGTCCACGTGCCGTTGAGCCACCCAACCCGACGCGGGCCAGGGAGGGCCACCCCACCCGGCCCCTGAATCGGCCGTCGGCCCCCGATCGTGCGTTCGCACCCGGTCGGGCCTGGGGCGCCGGTCACGCTTCCGCCGAGCTCACCGCCTCTGCGAAGCTGGGGATAGGTGACCCCCGCCGCTCAATGGTTCAGACCAATCTGGGTAGGGTTTCGCACATGACTGCGGTAAGCGCGGAGCGCGACAGTGCTCGCCAGGAGATGCCCGACCAGCTGCGCGGCGACGTCCGCCTGCTGGGCGAGATGCTCGGTACCGTCCTCGCGGAGAGCGGCGGAGAAGACCTGCTGGCCGACGTCGAGCGGCTGCGCCGGGCCGTCATCGGCGCCCGGGACGGTTCGGTCACCGGTGAGGAGATCACCCGGCTGGTGGCCTCGTGGCCGCTGGAGCGGGCCAAGCAGGTGGCGCGGGCGTTCACCGTCTACTTCCACCTGGCAAATCTCGCCGAAGAACACCAGCGCATGCGCGCCCTGCGCGAGCGCGACGACGCCGACAACCCGCCCCGCGAGTCGCTGGCAGCGGCCGTCCACGGGGTCCGGGAGGACTCCGGCGAGGAACGGCTGCGCGAGTTCGTCGAGGGTATGGAGTTCCACCCGGTGCTGACCGCGCACCCCACCGAGGCGCGGCGGCGCGCGGTCTCCACGGCGATCCTGCGCATCAGCGGGCACCTGGAGGAGCTGCACGCGGCGCACCCGGGCAGCTCGGCCGAGGCCGAGGCGCACCGGCACCTGCTGGAGGAGGTCGACCTGCTCTGGCGCACCTCCCAGTTGCGCTACACCAAGCTCGACCCGCTGGACGAGGTCCGCACCGCCATGGCCGCCTTCGAGGAGTCGATCTTCCGAGTCGTTCCGGAGGTGTACCGCGCGCTGGACACCGCCATCGACCCGGCCGACAGCGGACGCAGGCCCACCAAGGCCAAGGCGTTCGTGCGCTACGGCAGCTGGATCGGCGGCGACCGCGACGGCAACCCGTTCGTCACCCACGAGATCACCCGCGAGGCGATCTCCATCCAGTCCGAGTACGTGCTGCGGGCCCTGGAGAACACGTGCGGCCGCATCGGGCGGACGCTGACGGTGTACGGCAACCTCACCCCGCCGTCGGCGGAGCTGAGCGACCTGATCGCGACCGCCCAGGCCGGGTACCCGCGGGTGATGGGCGGGATCGCGAAGCGGTCGCCGAACGAGCCGCACCGCCAGCTGCTGCTGTTCGCCACCGAACGGCTGCGCGCCACCCGCGAGCGCGACGCCGACCTCGCCTACCGCGGCCCGGAGGAGTTCCTGTCCGACCTGCGCGCGGTCCAGCGGTCGCTGGCCGCCGCCGGGGCCGACCGGCAGGCCAACGGCGAGCTGCAGCACCTCATCTGGCAGGCGGAGACCTTCGGGTTCCACCTGGCCGAGCTGGAGATCCGGCAGCACAGCGCCGTGCACGCCCAAGCGCTGGCCGAGGTCCGCGCCGGGGGTGAGCTGTCGGAGAAGACCCAGGAGGTGCTGGCGACGCTGCGGGTCGTCTCCTGGATCCAGGACCGGTTCGGCGTGGACGCCTGCCGCCGCTACATCGTGAGCTTCACCCAGTCGGCGGACGACATCGCCGCCGTCCACGAGCTGGCCGAACACGCCCTCCCCGCGGGTCGCGTGCCGGTGCTCGACGTGATCCCGCTGTTCGAGACCGGCGCCGACCTCGCGGCGTCGCCGACCGTGCTCGACGGCATGCTGGAGCTGCCTGCGGTGCGGCGGAGGCTCGACGAGTCCGGCCGTCGGCTGGAGGTCATGCTCGGTTACAGCGACTCCGCCAAGGACGTCGGTCCGGTCAGCGCGACCCTGCGGCTGTACGACGCCCAGGCCGAGCTGGTCGCGTGGGCCGAGCGCAACGACATCAAGCTGACCCTGTTCCACGGGCGCGGGGGATCTCTGGGCCGCGGCGGCGGACCGGCCAGCCGGGCGCTGCTCGCCCAGGCGCCGGGCTCGGTGGCGGGGCGGTTCAAGGTGACCGAGCAGGGCGAGGTCATCTTCGCCCGCTACGGGCAGCGCGCCATCGCCCGTCGGCACATCGAGCAGGTGGGCCACGCGGTGCTGATGGCGTCCACGCGGACGGTGCAGGAGCGCGCCACCACGGCTGCGGCGAAGTACCGGGAGGTGGCCGACGGCATCGCGGGCGCCGCGCACGACGCCTACCGGCGGCTCATCGACAGCGACGGCTTCGCGGAGTGGTTCTCCCGGGTCAGCCCGCTGGAGGAGCTCGGTGAGCTGCGGCTGGGGTCGCGCCCCGCACGCCGCGGCGCCGCCCGCGGGCTGGAGGACCTGCGCGCGATCCCGTGGGTGTTCGCCTGGACGCAGACCCGCGTCAACCTGCCCGGCTGGTTCGGCCTGGGCACCGGCCTGGCCTCGGTCGACGACCTGGACACGCTGCGTGGCGCCTACACGGAGTGGCCGCTGTTCTCCTCGCTGCTCGACAACGCCGAGATGAGCCTGGCCAAGACCGACCGGACGATCGCCGAGCGCTACCTGGCGCTGGGCGGCCGTCCGGAGCTCACCGAGCTGGTCCTCGCCGAGTACGACCGTACGCGTGAGCGTGTGCTCGCGGTGACCGGACACAAGCGGCTGCTGGAGAACCGCCGGGTCCTGTCCCGCGCGGTCGACCTGCGCAATCCTTACGTGGACGCCCTGTCCCACCTGCAGCTGCGGGCGTTGGAGGCGCTGCGCGGCCCGGAGGCGGAGTCGCTGGGCGAGGAGGACCACCGCCACCTGGAGCGGCTGCTCCTGCTATCGGTCAACGGCGTGGCCGCCGGCCTGCAGAACACCGGCTGACACCCCTCGCCCCGACCCCTCCGCTCTCCGTCGGTCTCGGAGGCTCTCCGTCGGTCTCGGAGGCCGGCGGAGGCGTGGGTGCGGCCGGGGTCGGGAGACCGGGCGCTCGCCGTGTGCGGATATAGATTGGGCGCATGACCGGCGACTCTCCCTACACCGATCTCGACCGCCCTCCCCTGCGGGAGGCCGCGCTGCAGCGGGTCCTCGTCCGGCCCGGCGGGCTGTGGACCGGGATCGAGGTCGCCCCCGAGACGGGGTCGACCAACACCGAGTTGGTGTCGCGCGCGCGGGAGGGCGCGCCAGAGGGGACGGTGCTGGTCACCGAGCACCAGACGGCGGGCCGCGGGCGGCTGGACCGGACGTTCGAGACCCCGGCCCGCGCCGCCCTGACATTCTCGGTGCTGGTGCGCCCGGACGTCCCGGCGGAACGCCTGGGCTGGCTGCCGCTGCTCATGGGGGTGGCGGCGGTGCACGCGGTCCGGCGCGTCGGCGAGCTGCCGGCCTCGTTGAAGTGGCCGAACGACGTGCTGTCCGGGGGTGTCGACGCCGAGGGCACACAGCGCAAGCTGGCCGGGATCCTCTCCGAGGCCGCGTTCCCCGCCGAGGGGGCGGCCGCCCGGGGGCGGTCGGCGGTGGTCATCGGGATGGGGCTCAACGTCCTGCAGCGGCGCGACGAGCTGCCGGTCGACACGGCGACGTCGCTCGCGGCCGAGGGCGCCCCCGTCACCGACCGCGACCCGCTGCTGCGGGCGGTCCTGCGCGGGTTCGCCGAGCTGTACACGGCGTGGGTGCGGCACGGTGGCGATGCGGAGGCGAGCGGGCTCGCCGAGGAGTACCGGAAGCGATGCGGCACGGTCGGGCGGCTGGTCCGGGTCCACCTTCCGGGCGGCCGGGCGGCCGAGGGCCGGGCGACCGGGGTGGACGCCGAGGGGCGGCTGCTGGTCCGCACGGGTGCCGGGGGCGAGGAGGCGCTGAGCGCCGGGGACGTCGTCCACGTCCGCCCGGTGGTGCCCTAGCCGGGATGCGCCCACCCGCGGCGAAGCACTGAGCGGGCGGCGTCCCGCGGGCCTCCGTGAGCGCTGTGAGGTGCGGGAAGCCCGGTGGGAGCCCAGGGGAACGGGAGGTCATGAGTCGGCCAAGGGCGCGCCAATTCCGCGCCATTCCCCTCCGCCAGAAAATCGGGTAAAGCGGACATTATCCGGTGTCGGCCCGGGATGTCCCCGGCGCGCGCACCCGGGTCCTATGCAAGGATCACTCCCATGGCTATCGCGGACCGCTACCTCGCCGAGGGCGAGGAGCTGGTGTACGTCACCCGCCAACACTGGACGACGGTGCTGGCGGAGTTCATCGCGTTGATCGTCGTCATCGCCGTCGCCGCGGGGCTGGTCTGGTTCATGCCCGCGGGCGAGGAATGGACCCAGTGGGCGACCTACGCGGTCATCCTCGTCGCCGTCATCGCCGCGGTCGTGTTCTGGCTGATCCCCACCCTCAAGTGGTGGACCACCGCCTACATCCTGACCAACCGGCGGCTGATGTACCGGTACGGCATGCTCTCCAAACACGGCCGCGACATGCCGCTGACCCGCGTCAACGACGTCACCTTCAGCATCTCGCTGTGGGAGCGCATCATGCGCTACGGCAACCTGTCCGTACAGTCGGCCTCCGAGCAGGAGGGTATGGAACTGCGTAAGGTGCCGCGTGTGGAGTGGCTGCAAAGCGAGATCTACCGGCAGGTCGAGGAGGCCAACCGGCGCTCGACCCCGCCGCCCGAGCCGCCGGACCACCACGGCCGGTGACGCTTCACCGATGACGTCCTCCGATCCTCCGTTGATCTCGGGGGTATCGACCGAGCACCGGCGAGAATTCGGTCGATACCCCCGAGATCAACGGAGGGCGGTGAAACGGAAGCCACCCCGCCGGTGCGCCGCCCCGCCCCCGCTGCGCATGCGGTTTCTTGACGAGTGTGGCTTCCGCGTACTAAACCGACAGTCACACGCACGTGACAGTGCCTTCCAACCGGCCGGTAGAAGGAAATCCCCCGCGCCGTCGCACCGGCCTCGAACACGAGAGAACGTATGCCGTCGCGCCCCGACCCCACGGAGATCGAAGCCGCCCTGCTCGGAGGAGAGGCACGGTACACCCGTGCCGAGGCGGTGCGGCTCGCGGGAGCCTCACCGGAGTTCTCCGGCCGCGTCTGGCGGGCGCTGGGCTTCGCCACTCGCGACGAGGACGCCATCGCCTTCACCGACAGCGATGTCGAGGCGCTACGCGTCGCCACGCGGCTGCTGGAGAGCGGCATCGTCGACGACGATGCCGCCATCAGGCTGGCCCGCGCCATGGGGCAGACCATGACCCGGCTCGCCGAATGGCAGACCAGCATCCTCAGCACCATGTCCCGCGGGCCTGAAGGTGAGGTCGGCGAGGACCGGCTGGACAGCCTCGTCGGCATCGCCGAGGGGGTGCTTCCCGATGTGGAGGTGCTGCTGCTGCACATCTGGCGGCGCCAGCTGGCGGCCTCGGCCGCGCGCCGGATCGCCTTCATGGAGAGTACGGAGAGCGCTGCCCCCACGTACTTCCCCCTCGCGGTGGGCTTCGCCGACCTGGTGTCCTTCACGACGCTCAGCCGCGAGCTGGACGAGGTGGGGCTGGCCGAGGTCGTCGAGGGCTTCGAGTCGACCGCCACCGACATCGTCGCCTCGGGCGGCGGTCGGGTGGTCAAGACGCTGGGCGACGAGATCCTGTACGTGGCCAACACGGCGAAGCAGGCCGCGGAGATCGCCCTGCGGCTCAGCGTCGGGGTCACCACCCACATCGACGTCCCCGACGTGCGTGTGGGGGTGGCCTACGGCCCCGTCCTCGCCCTGCTCGGCGATGTCTTCGGCACCACGGTGAACCGGTCCAGCCGCCTGACCTCCTTCGCCCGCCCCGGCACCGTGCTGATCGACGAGACACTCGCCGAACTCCTCAAGGACGAGGAGTCGCTGCAGGTGGAGCCCGTTCGCCCGAGGCACGCCCACGGGCTCGGAAAGCTCCAGCCCTACGTCCTGCGCCGCACCTTCGAGCCCGTCCGCCCACCGAACTGAGCTCCCCCTACCAGGGACGACACCATTCGCACGGCAAAGTTCTTTCCTCCGGGACCTCGATCCGGCATGTTGGGGAACAGCGGCAGGTATGAGGGCCTGCGCGCTGGGATGACCCGTACGAAGGCGAGTGAGTGAGCGGAGGCGTCGATCCTGGGTGGCCGGAGGCTTGATGGGGTCGGCGGTGAAGTGAGCGGCGAGCCTGAGTGCGGAGGAGAGCACCGTCACGAAGGCGAGTGAGTGAGCGGAGGCGTCGATCCTGGGTGGCCGGAGGCTTGATGGGGTCGGCGGTGAAGTGAGCGGCGAGCCTGAGTGCGGAGGAGAGCACCGTCACGAAGGCGAGTGCGTGAGCGGAGGCGTCGATCCTGGGTGGCCGGAGGCTTGATGGGGTCGGCGGTGAAGCGAGCGGCGAGCCTGAGTGCGGGAGGTTGCACCGTCGCGAGCCAGGTGTGAGGAGCCATACATGGCGCATGAAGTCAGGGCAGTCGTCTCCCGGAAGAAGGACGCGCCGGTCGGGGTGGAAACCATCGTCGTCCCTGATCCGGGGCCGGGGGAGGCGCTGGTCGCCGTCCAGGCGTGCGGGGTCTGCCACACCGATCTGCACTATCGGCAGGGCGGTATCGGCGACGATTTCCCGTTTCTGCTCGGGCATGAGGCGGCGGGCGTCGTGGAGGCGGTGGGTGCGGGCGTCACCGAGGTGGAGCCCGGTGACTTCGTGGTGTTGAACTGGCGGGCGGTGTGCGGCCGGTGCCGGGCCTGTCGGCGCGGCCGCGCCCAGTACTGCTTCGCCACCCGCAACGCCGCGCAGAAGATGACGCTGGCCGACGGTACCGAGCTGTCCCCGGCGCTGGGCATCGGCGCGTTCGCGGAGAAGACGCTGGTCGCGGCAGGGCAGTGCACCAAGGTCGACCCCGGCGCCGATGCCGCGGTGGCCGGGCTGCTGGGGTGCGGGGTCATGGCCGGGCTGGGGGCGGCGATGAACACCGGGGGTGTGTCCCGCGGGGACTCGGTGGCGGTCATCGGGTGCGGCGGCGTGGGCGACGCCGCGATCCTGGGTGCCCGGTTGGCGGGCGCGGCCACGATCATCGCCGTGGACATCGACGACCGCAAGCTGGCGTGGGCGTCGGAGTTCGGCGCCACGCACACCGTCAACTCCCGGGAGCGGGCACCGGTGGAAGCGATCCGGGAGTTCACCGGCGGCAACGGTGCCGACGTCGTGATCGACGCGGTGGGCCGACCCGAAACGTACCGGCAGGCGTTCTACGCCCGCGACCTGGCGGGGACCGTGGTGCTGGTCGGTGTGCCCACACCCGAGATGACCATCGAGCTGCCGCTGCTCGACGTGTTCGGCCGCGGTGGTGCGCTCAGGTCATCCTGGTACGGGGACTGCCTGCCGTCCCGTGATTTTCCGATGTTGGTCGATCTGTACCTGCAGGGCCGCCTCCCGCTGGAGCGGTTCGTGTCGGAGCGGATCGGACTGGACGATGTGGAGGAGGCGTTCGCCAAGATGCACCGCGGCGAGGTACTGCGCTCGGTGGTGACCCTGTAGATGGCCGAGACGTATCCGGACGCCGTCCGCAGGCTCGTCACGTCGGGCACGTTCGCGCTGGACGGAGGCGAGTGGGATGTCGACAACAACGTGTGGATCGTCGGCGACGACCGCACGGCGATCGTGATCGACGCCGCACATGACCACGAGGAGATCGCCCGCGCGCTGGGCGACCGCGAGCTGATGGCCATCGTGTGCACGCACGCGCACAACGACCACATCAACGCGGCGGCCGACCTGGCCGAGCTGGCGGACGCGCCGATCCTGCTGCACCCGGACGACGCCCCGCTGTGGCATATGTACTACCCCAAGCGCGAGCCCGACGCTCCGCTGTTGCAGGGGGAGAAGCTACAGGCCGGGGGCGTCGAGCTGGAGGTGCTGCACACACCGGGGCACGCGCCCGGAGCGGTGTGCCTGTACGCGGCCGAGCTGGGGGTGGTGTTCACCGGCGACACCCTGTTCCAGGGCGGGCCCGGGGCCACCGGCCGGTCGTACTCCGACTTTCCGCAGATCATCTCCTCGATCCGGGAGCGGCTGCTGACGCTGCCGGAGGAGACGGTGGTGTACCCGGGGCACGGGGAGTCCACGACCATCGGGGCCGAGGCACCGCATCTGCAGGAGTGGATCGACAGGGGGCACTGACACCCCCGCGGATGACCATGGCGGTCGGCGCGATCGGGGGACCGGATCGACGCCCACCGCCATGGTCATCGCCCCGACCTCACACCGGTCCGCTGATCTTCGACAGACCGCCGGCACCGGAGGGCAGGAAGAGGGCGAACGTGGTCGGCCGGGTGTGGATGAGCTCGACGCGGGCGCCCTCCGACTCGGCGATGTGGCGGGCCAGCGCAAGGCCGAGCCCGGTGCCGTCGCCCCCGCTGACCTCCCGGTCGAAGATCCGTCCGGAGAGGTGTTCGGGGATGCCCTCGCCCTCGTCGCTCACCTCGATGCGCACGGAGTGGCCGCCGTCGACCGGGCGGACGACGACGGTGCCCTTGCCGTGCTTGAAGGCGTTCTCCACCAGGGTGGCGAGGATCTGCGTCAGGTCGGTGGGCACGGTCATGGCGGTCAGCCCGCGCTCCCCGTCCAGCACCAGCTCCCGGTGCTCCCGGCGGAACACCGGTGACCACTCGGCGATGAACCGGTCCAGGACGTCGTCGATCTCGACGGCTTCGACCTCGGGGTTCTGGCTCTGGCGGGCGCGGCCGAGCAGGCTCTCGATCGTCTCCACGAGCCGCTCGGCCTGGGCGAGTGCGGCCTCGCCCTCCTCGCGGACGACCTCGGGGTCGTCGGCCTCCGCGACGATCTCCTCCAGACGCATGGTCAGCGCCGTCAAGGGGGTGCGTAGCTGGTGGGAGGCGTCCGTCGCGAAGTGCCGTTCGGTGGCGATGAGGCCCGCGATGCGCTCGGCGCTGCGGTCCAGCACCTCGGCGACCCGGTCGGCCTCGGGGATGCCGTACCGGTGGCCCCAGGGGGTGGCCACCCCCGAGCCGAGCCGTTCCGCGGTCGCGGCCAGGTCGACCAGGGGGAGGGTGAGGCGGCGGGCCTGGAGCATCGCCAGGCCGCCCGCCAGCCCGATGGCCAGGAGTGACAGCGCGGCGATGCCCATCCAGGCGTTGAGGATGCTCTCCTGCACGCTGCGGGCGTCGCGCCAGACCGTGATCTGGACGCCGGTGGCCGACACCGCTTCGGCACGCATCGTGTCGGGTGCGTCCTCGGCTTCGGGGTCGATGTCCCATCCACCGGCGAGGATGGGCGCAGTGGCCCCGGGGATGACGATCTCGATGTGCCGCTGCGGGTAGGTCGAGGCGAACTGGTCCCGGTCGATCCTCCCCGTCTCCTCCAGCTGCGAGTCGACGTCCGCGCCGATGATGTCGGCCTCGTGCTGTACCTGCTGGATGTTCTCGTCGTAGACGGACTTGTAGGTCAGCGCGCCCAAGGGCAGGCCGAGCAGCATCACCGCGATGACCGTCACCACCAAGGTGGAGAACAGCATCCGCCTGCGCATGTCACTCCTTGTCCGCGCGGCCTGCGGGAGCCCGTGGCGGGCTCATCCGCGGGGGTATCGCGGCGCAGGTCGGCCTATTCGCGTTCGAACCGGAAGCCGACACCTCGGACGGTCGTGATGTAGGACGGATGGTTGGCGTCGTCTCCGAGTTTCCGGCGCAGCCAGGAGATGTGCATGTCCAACGTCTTGGTGGAACCCCACCAGTTGGTGTCCCACACCTCCCGCATGATCTGCTCCCGGGTGACGACCTTGCCGGCGTCGCGTACGAGGACGCGGAGCAGGTCGAACTCCTTGGTGGTGAGCTGTAGCTCGCGGTCGCCGAGCCAGGCGCGGCGGGAGTCGTTGTCGATGCGCACCCCGTGGACGACGGGTACCTCGGCGCCGCCCCGCCGCAGCAGGGCACGTACGCGGGCCAGGAGTTCCGCGAGGCGGAACGGTTTGGTCACGTAGTCGTCGGCTCCGGCATCGAGTCCTACGACTGTATCGACCTCGTCGGCCCGCGCGGTCAGGATCAGGATCGGGGTGCCGTGGCCTTCGGCGCGCAGGCGCCTGGCCACTTCGAGCCCGTCCATTTCGGGCAGGCCGAGATCGAGGACCATCAGGTCGATGTCCCCGCCTCGCGCGCGGTCGAGGGTTTCATTGCCGTTGACGGTCACGTCCACCGTGTACCCCTCGCGCCGCAGCGCACGGGCCAGGGGCTCGGAGATCGAGGTATCGTCTTCGGCCAGCAAAACGCAGGTCATGTACCTGATCGTAAGTCGAGTCGCGGGGATTTCCCTATTATGCGCGCCGAACGACCGTCGTGTGGTCGAAAATACCCACCCGCACATAGCGGACATAGCAGATGCTTCGGGCGCCTTGTCCTTAACATGGGCAAGCTTTGCCGAAAAAATAAGGTAGAAACCAGGTGAAACCGGGTGTCCGTCCGTCAGTCCCCGTGGACTCTCAGCACGATCTTGCCGAGAACATGCCCGGCCTTGCTGCTGCGCTGGGCATCGGCCGTCCGCTCCAGCGGGTAGACCTCGGCGACGGGCAGTTCGAGCTCCCCGCGCGACATCAGGTCCAGGACCGCCTCGATCGCCACCGGCAGGGGGCCGGCGTCCTTGCCGTCGGAGAAGCGCACGCCGTGCGCGGCGGCGTCGGCCGCCGCGATGGTCAGCACCCGGTCGCGGCCGCCCGCCAGCTCGATCGACACCGGGAGCTCGCCCCGCCCCGAGCAGTCCAGGACGGCGTCGACACCGCCGGGCGCGGCCTCGCGCAGCCGCTCGTCGAGGCCGTCTCCGTAGGCGACGGGCTCGACACCGATCTTGCGGAGGAACGCGTGGCGCCGCTCGCTCGCCGTACCGATGACCCGCGCGCCCCATGCGGTGGCCAGCTGGGCGGCGATGAGCCCGACCCCGCCCGCCACCGCGTGGATCAGCAGTGTCTCGTCGGCGCGCACGTCGAGTTCGCGCAGGGTGCGGTAGGCGGTGTGGGCGGCCACCGGCAGCGATGCGGCCTGCTCGAAGGAGAGCCAATCGGGCTTGGCCACGATCATGTCGGCCCGCGCCAGCGCGTGGGTCGCCGCGGAGCCGGAGGACGCCTTGCCGAACACGGCCTGACCCACCCGCCACGCGTCGACGCCGGGGCCCACGGCGTCGACGGTCCCGGCGACGTCGATCCCCGTCCCCCGCGGAGTGTCGACCGAGCCGCCGAACCTGCCCTCGCGGATCTTGTAGTCGACGGGGTTGACCCCGGCGGCGTGCACCGCGACCCGCACCTGCCCGGCACGGGGACGGGGTGTGGGCACGTCCTCCAGCGCAAGCACCTCGGGGCCGCCGTAGCGGCTGTAGCGGATGGCTCTTGTCATCGCCGACCTCCCTCACCGACACGCGCGTGCTCAGAGCCCGCGCGCCGTCTCGCTCCTCGTCCCACCGAACCTCCCGGAAGCGAGTATGGAACCTCAAGCTAGATCCAGGTCAACCGGAAGTCCAGGGGCCTCCACCGTTCCCATCGAAACAAGATGGGGCGCCCGGTGGGGGCGCCCCGCTGGTCGCAGTGGAGGTCAGCCGCCAATCGCTTCACGGCGGACGCACCTGGTGAACGCCACCCACTCCGCCGCCCCGACGGCCAGATGACCGAGGTCGGGGTGCTTGGAGTCACGGATGGCAGCGCCGGTGGGGAGGTCGGCGACCTCGACGCAGTTGTCTCCGCCAGAGGAGTAGGAGGAGGTCCGGAAGGTCGGTGGGATCTGGGCGACCTCCACGCAGTTCTCCTGCCCGGTGGAGTAGGAGGATTTGAGGAAGTCCAACAGCATGGTCAAGCTCGCTTCTCGTGTTCTGCGGCGATGGAATCGATCAAGTTCAGGGAGCCTTGCGGGTCCAGCGCAAGGTTCTGGATGGCATCGAAGATCAGTACGTGTCGGTCGAAGTACTCGCCGTCTTCAACGTAGAGAGTCTCAACTCCCGTAGATATGGAGACGATTCCGGGTTCTGGGCGGGGAAAGTCGAACAGGGTGAACGCACCATCGATCGCCGGATGTGCTCCAGCCTCGTTGGCAAGTACCAGCACACTCACCTTGTAGTGCGCGGCCATGCCGGAGAGAAAGCGCAGCTGGTCCGCCATGGTGTTGTGGGATCCCACCACCTTGCGGAGGGCCGCTTCATCCACGACTGCCGTCAGGTGAGGCCCAGCGGGAGCATTCAGTACCCCTCTCCTGAGCATCCGGGACTCGACCTTGCGCTCGATCTGTTCGGTGGGGACTACCTGGCTCGCCTGGGCGACTGCCGTTGCATAGTCGGGGGTTTGGAGCAGGCCCGGCACCACTAGTGCCTCGTACGTTCGGATCCTGACTGCTTCGGCCTCGATGTCGGGCAGGGAGCCCGGAAACAAGTCTGCATACTTGTGCCAGTCGCTGCGTCCGCGGGCTTCCTCGGTCAAGCTGAGAAGATGCTCGCGCTCCTCGCCCTCCACCCCGAAGAGGTCGAGCAATGACTCGACGTCCCCGCGCTTGGGGAACTTCCACTCGTTCCGTTCAGCTCGCGTGACCTTCGTGGCCGAAGACCAGTTCAGCTGATTCGCGACTTCAGCAGCGGACATGCCGCTCTGGCCGCGCAATCTCTTGAGCGCTGCGGACAGGCGGCGGCGACGCACGCTGGGCGAGTGTCCCTCTGCCACGGTTCCCCTTCCTCGGCGCGGGCGTGCCTCGATCGTAGTGGTGACCTGCGCATGAGAATATTTAGTTTGAACACAAGAATCGCTTGATCGTGAGTTCAAACACAATCATACTGGAGTTGGCTGAGCACCCTGTGTGGTGCTTCCCTCACGGCAAGGAGCTGCCTCCATGTCTGCCACCCAGTACGCAACCCCCGACGTTTCGACCACGGTCGTCCAGGTCATCAAGGGCGGCGAGCCTGACGAAGACGGGGTGTCCCTGGCCGGGCTCCGGTCTCCCCTCAAGCCCACGCTGAACGCCCGACACTGCGCCTGCCGCTGCGCGCCGATGCCCTACTCGCTGTGGGAAGCCCTTGAGCGCTACGACCTGTACTCCGAGGAGACCGACCTGTGGGTGCGGACCGTCAGTCCGTACGACACCACGCCCCTCCCCGACGGCGCCACCGTCATCGGAACGTGGACCGTCTCCTGCTTGGTCTCCTGAGCCCGACCACCGGTGGGCGGCTCCCCTTGCCCCCAGGCGAGCCGCCCACCGGTAACCCCCCGTTGTCTCACTGCATGCATCTAGGGTTGACGTATGGAACGCCGCAGACTTCGCGCGCTCACGGTGGAGGGCTTCACCTCGATCCGCTCCGCGACCGTGGAACTCGGATCCCTCAACGTGTTGGTCGGGGCTAACGGGGCGGGCAAGAGCAACCTGATAGCTGCACTGGCAATGCTGGGAAGGATCGCGGACGCCGAACTCGGTCTGTTCGTCGCGCAGAGCGGTGGGGCGTCCACTCTCCTGCACGGAGGCCCCAAGATCAGCAGGGAGATTCGACTGCAGCTGTGGTCCATGGCTGTCGGTTACCGGGCTGAGCTCGTCCCCACAGCCGATGATGAGCTGGTTTTCGTGGGCGAGACTGCACTACTGAACCCAGGGCTTAAGAGCAGGCTGCCGATATCCGGTCGCGGAGGGTACCGCGAGAGTTACGTATCGAGTGCCGTCGATGGCGAGCCGTCTGCTATGCGGTCGGCGTTTGAAACTGTGGCTGACATGTTGCGTGGCTGCCGCGTCTTCCACTTCCACGACACGAGCGCGAACGCGCCGGTGAAGCAGGCCGGATACGTTGCGGACAACCTGACCCTCCATCCCGACGCGGGCAACTTGGCAGCGGTCCTGCTCAGGCTGCGAGAAGAGGACCCGGCGGTCTACGGTCGAATCGTGCGCGACATCCAGAGGGTCGCGCCCTTCTTCCGCGATTTCGTGCTTGTCGAGAGAAACGAGCGGATCCACCTCCGTTGGAAGCAGGAGGGATCCGACACGGTCTTTCCCGCGAGTGCCCTGTCAGACGGCACGTTGCGGTTCATCTGTCTCACGACCCTGCTCAACCTCCCAGAGAAACCCGCCCTGATCGTCCTAGACGAGCCAGAGCTCGGCCTGCACCCCTACGCCATGGTCCAGCTCGCTGACATGCTGCGCTCGGCGAGCCAGGGCAGCCAGGTCGTCCTCGCCACCCAGTCGGTCACCCTTATGGATCAGTTCGCGCTTGAGGACCTGATCGTCGCGGAACGCCATGACGGCGCGTCGTCGTTCAGCCGTCCCGATCCTGACCGACTCCGTGAATGGTTAGAGGAGTACTCCCTCGGAGAGCTGTGGCTGAAGAACCTCATCGGCGGTCGTCCACGGCCAGAACAAGGGTGAACGTGCGGCGTCTCCACATCCTCTGCGAGGGTCAGACCGAGGAAACGGTTGTCCGCGAGACCATCGCCCCCTACCTCGAAGCGAGGGGTGTCTACGCGACACACTCGATCCTCACGACTCGGCGGGCTGCGGGCGGAAGCGCCTTCAAGGGAGGTGTCTCCAAGTGGAGCAAGATCCAGGTGGAGATCCGGCTACTGCTCAAGGACTCGTCCCTCGGTCTCGTGACGACCTTCATCGACTACTACGGAGCGCCGCCGGACACCCCTGGAATGGCGGACCGGCCTTCTGCTACGCCTCACGATCAGGTTGTCCATGTGGAACGCGCGATGGCCGAGGCCATCGGTGACTCTCGGTTCCTTCCACACCTGCTTCTTCATGAGACCGAGACGTGGGTCTTGGCTTGCCCGGAAGCGCTCGGAATCGTCACTGGAGACCAAAGGATCGCGGCAGCGGTCAGCGCCCTGACCGCTGAGGAGGGCGGAGCGGAACTCGTCAACGACGGCCCGAACACCGCCCCCTCCAAGCGGCTGCAAGCGCTCTACCCGAAGTACAGAAAGACAGCGGATGGGCCGGACGCCATCTATCTCACTGGCATCGACGCGATTCGCGAACGGTGCTCGCATGCGGACCAGTGGTTCGACGCCATCCAGCGCCGTCTCGGTGGCCCTTCTCGTTATCGGCTGGCCTAAGGTCCCGGCGAGGGGCACGTTCCGCAGAAGCTCCGTTGGGCTTGCCAGTTCTCGGCGGTGACGGCCCAGACCTCGGTGTCGTGGTGTATCCCGTTGAGCAGGAAGCTCTTCCTCAACGTTGTCTGGTGAGCCATGCCGAGGCGCATGGCGATGCCTCGTCCGTGGGGATTCTCGGGGCTTGCGCGCAGTTCGGATCGTCGCAGTCCCCGGGAATGGAACGCCCAGTCCAACATGTGACGCAGAGCGAGGGTCGCCAGGCCGTGTCCCTGGGCTTGGGGGATCAGCCAGGCACCGACCTCGCAGCAGGCTGACCGAGTGTCGAAGGTGCGGAACAGGGCGCCGCCTACCAGGGCACCGTCACGCCAGATGCCGAGGTATCGACCTGTGTCGTGTGCTTGGCGGGCGGCGTAGTGCTGGAGGAGTTTCCGAGCGCTGAATACGTCCGTCACCCGGGCTGCCAGGACGGTCCATGGGGTCAGGTGCTCCCTGGCGCACTCCACGCAGTCGAAGAGCTCTTCGGCGTTCCATGGCTCCAGGGGTCGGAGTTCAGCGTTCCGGCCGAGTTGATGGGAGAGCACGGCGTCCACACTCACCTGGTGGTAGCGAGGCTCGGAGGCGGAAACAGGGCCTTGAGTTCCGTGTAGACAGAGGCAGGATCGTCGACTGGCTGTCCCAGCGGCTCCGTGAACACGTCCCGGCCGTCGTCACCTGGTCCCTGCTCCAGGATCGCCATGATGTCGGGCAGCTTTTCCGCGAGGAAGAGCCCGTCCTTACTGGGGATCGCGTTGCGCAGTGAGAAGAAGGCGACGGGAGGCGGCATCATCGCCTGGCCTTTGCTGTCGACGAGTTCCACACCGGTCCAGAAGCGTCCGACCATGAGCTGGACCGGGGCATAGAGGTTGCGGGCGAGCCAGGCCGGCCATTGCAGGAGCTTTCGGGCGCTGTCGCTGTCCTCCGGGCCGAGGATGGCGATGTTGCGGCAGGCCAGTGGACCAGACTCCCGGCGAGCGGCTCGGAGTCCCTCTGCGGACTCGACGAGGAGAGCGAAAAGCTCGGGCTGGTCGCCGGTTTCGGCGTCGTAGGCCGACCAGACCGTCAGCCCTCGATCCACGGAAGGGCGGAGATACGGGCAGCGGCGGATCATGTCGTTCTGGTGCTCGGCGAGGCCGGGGTGAACCGCCGCGGGGTCGGTCGTGGCGGTGATGCGTGGACGAATCATCGCTGGAGATCTCCTTCGTGTCCCTCGGGGCTTGGAGTCGGGCGGAACGCCCCTCAACGCCCCGCCCGTGTTGATCGCCTTGCCGCTCCAGCCTTACGTCAGGTGTCCCGACCCCTCGGTCTCCGGCGGCGAGGCGGTCTGGAAGTCGTCCCCGTCGTTCGTCGTAGGTTGGCAGTCCCAGGTGACGATGAGCGGTACCTCTGCTGGCGCGTCGTCGGAATGGAGCCGACCGCCCCGGTTCCTGAGGTAGCGGCCGTAGAGTTCCCTGTCGACAGCCCCGTTCTTGTCGGCGAACCACACGCACGGAAGCGTCCCGTAGCGTTCGTGATAGAGGCCCAGCCACGATGGCGTGCCCGAACCGGGTGCGCTGACATGACCGACAGAGTGCCCGACCGCGTCGCGGTACAGGGCACGGTACTCCTTGGTGCCGAGCATGCGATGCCACTCGGCATCGATGTAGGCGGAGAACATCTCCGGCGATTCAGACGCCAGGTCCGCGATGACGAAGAACTTCGCGAGCTCGGTGCGGGCGATTTCGGGAGTCACACGCTGCTCCGAGAAGACAGGAGAAGGAGTCTTCACAGGTTCCATCCCTTTCTTATCCGCTGTGGTTTCCAGTGGAATGACACGAAGGTACGCGTGAAGGCGTTCGACGAGGAAGACTTATTCTCGAATGAGAATAAACTGCTTTCTGGGGGTTGGATTTTGTTTCGTGAGGCGCTATCGGAAGCTGTTGGCCCACGCGAGTAATAGATCTCGCGCGTCGTCGTCGAAGAAGGTGTTCTCCTCGAAAGAGGAGAAGATCTCCCGGTGTTGGTCGATGTCTTTCGGGTCCCGAAAGACTATCCGCCCCGTGAGAGTCTCCGCGGTCGCCAGTCGATCGTCGTAGATGGTGAACGTGCTCAATGGGCCTCTAGGTGTTGGCGTGCCCAAAGGGATCACACCCAGACGGATGCTCGGCAGGTGGGACACCGACACCAGCCGGTCGACCTGGACTGCCATGGCGGGACGCGGCACGATAGGCCATTTCACGGCCTGCTCGGTGAGGATGAAGGTCAGCGACTTGGAAGTGTCGTAGAGGAGGTCCTGGCGCTTCAATTTCCGCTCGACGGTCTTTGAGGTGTCTACGGGGGCGTGTTCAAGGCTGGAGCGGATGTATTCGGGTGTGGCAAGTAATCCAGTGATCATGGATGGAAGGAAATATCGGATCTCCGTGGCCTCGGCTTCGAGATGGGCCAGTTCGGACTGCCGCTTTTCCAGCCCTCGGCGCCATGACAAGCGGCTGGCGTTCCACTCGGTGTTGGCGATTCGCGCCAGTTCGGCCACCTCGTCCACCAGAGCTGGTGGTGCGTCAAGAGCTCGGAGGATGCTCTCCACGTCGACGAGGCTGGGAATCATCTTCCCTGTCTCGATCTTGCTGATCTTGCTCTGGGACATGCTGCAACGCCGAGCAAGCCGGTCTCCTGTGAGACCGGCTTGCTTCCTGAGCGTCTTCAGTGTCTCCGCGAGATCACGCTTCGACTGACCGAGCTGTTCAGGGGAGAACGTCACCGTGCGCTTTCAGGTAGTCAGCCAACGGGAGGGCGTGCTCAATGGCGATCCGCTTCCATTCGCGATACGGCTGGAGGTCGCCCTCGAAGACTTCGCGGTTGATCTGGGTGCCGTCTGGCCGGTAGTTCAAGTGGACGAGTCGTTCTTCGTCGAACATCCACCAGTCCTGGTCTATGGGGAGGCCATCGGGAACGCCGTCGGTGGCATCGAGAACGCGGATGTCTTCGCCATGCGCAATGTTTCCGGGTATGCCCCAGGAGAACTGATACCGCTGGTAGTCGGTGAGCGGGCGGCGAACGACCCTGACGCGGCCTACGGACTTTCCTTGGTCCATGTATTCAGCGAGCCGCTTGTGCCACCTGGCGTTGTGGCCGGGAAGCTTCGGTTCGCCCTGAAGGAAGCGTGCGAAACTCTCTGATTCAGCGGGCATCGTGTATGTCGGCTGGACCTCAAGCCGGAACGCCTCGCCCTTGAAGGCGTCGAAGAACTTGACCCAGGCGTCACCATCCAAGTACACGAACAGCCTCCCTCAGCACACTTTCCGGGATCTCCACCGCACCCTCGCCTTTTGGTACCTCCAACGAGCGGTACTGGTCGCCCTGGACCACGAACGTGCCATGTCTTGTCACGTAGACGTTGGGGCAATCGTCACCATCGCATGCAGGCCCGCCACCACCGGTCAAGCGAGTGAGCTCTTCGGTGATGTCCACGGATCTCCCTTCGCCAGGGCCGTCGCGGCCACGTCCCTGACGTTAGAAGCGGATCCGGGGGCAGTCCATGGGCCTGGCGGAATATTCCTGATTCGGAATAAAGATCTTGAAGGGGAGGTGCTCTGCCACCTCACGGTCGGCGGGCGGGTTCCGCGTCGGCCGGGACCGCGGGGTCCGCCGTCGGCTGGTTCGGCTTGGCGGGGAAGACCCAGCGGCGGTAGCTCCAGTAGCGGAAGAGGGTGCCCAGGCCGACGCCGATGATGTTGCCGGAGATGTTGCGGGCCAGGGCGCCGTCCAGGCCGAGGAGGTGGACGGTGGTCCACACGCAGCCGAGTTGGATCAGCAGGCCGACGCCGTTCATGATGAAGAAGAGGACGTACTCGCGGGCCAGCCCGGTCCGGGCACGGGTGTTGAAGGTCCAGTGGCGGTGCCCGATGAAGGCCGCGATGGTGGCGACGACGGTACCGAGCGCCTGGCCGAGGAGGGCGGACATGCCGAACACCGTCCACAGCAGGTTGGTGGTGGCGACTTGCACCACAAAGGCCACGCCGCCGACGGTGCCGAACTTGGCGAGTTCGTGGATGAGTAGGGAGAACCGCTGGTAGAGGGCTGTGGCGATGCGCAAGGGGCGTTCCGATCCAACCTCGGGCCGGTCATTAGACTTCCGTGGGGTGCCAGAGGCCGTCCCGTGCCCCCTGGCAGCCGTGAGCCCCCTCCCGCACCGGTGATCGAACGAGTGAGGCATTGTGAGCGAGCGTAATCGGCCCGTCCCCAGCGTTGGAATGGTCGGCGGTGGCCAGCTCGCCCGGATGACCCACCAGGCGGGGATCGCGCTGGGCGTGGACTTCCGGGTGCTGGCGGCGTCGGCGACCGACAGCGCGGCGCTGGTCTGCGGTGACGTGCACCTCGGCGACGACCGGGGCCGGGACGACCTGCTGGCGTTCGGGAAGTCCTGCGACGTCCTCACCTTCGACCACGAGCACGTACCCGACCCGGTGCTGCGGGAGCTGGAGGCCTCGGGTGTGGTGGTCCGGCCCGGGCGCGACGCCCTGCGCTACGCCCAGGACAAGCTGCGCATGCGCACGCGCGCCGAGGAGTTGGGCGCGCCCTGCCCGCGGTGGCGCGCGGTGACCACCGTCGCCCAGGTCGAGGCGTTCGCCGAGGAGGTCGGCTGGCCGCTCGTGCTGAAGGCGGCGCGTGGCGGCTACGACGGCAAGGGCGTGTGGGTCGTCGACGACGCCGCCGAGGCCCTGGTGGTGCTGGAGCGTGCCGCCGAGGCCGGGGTCCGGCTGCTGGCCGAGGAGAAGGTCGCGTTCCGGCGCGAGCTGGCGGTACAGGTCGCCCGTTCGCCCTACGGGCAGGTCGCGGTCTACCCCGTCGTCGAGACCGTGCAGCGCGACGGCATCTGCCACGAGGTGATCGCCCCCGCCCCCGACTTGGACGCGGCCAAGGCCACCCGCGCCCAGGAACTGGCGATCGAGCTGGCCCAGGCGCTCGGCGTGGTCGGCATGCTCGCGGTCGAGCTGTTCGAGACGGCCCACGGGGTCGTCATCAACGAGCTGGCGATGCGCCCGCACAACTCCGGGCACTGGACCATGGACGGAGCCCGCACCTGCCAGTTCGAGCAGCACCTGCGCGCCGTGCTCGACCTGCCGCTGGGGTCGCCGTCGCCCACCGCCCCCTACACGGTGATGGCCAACCTGCTCGGCGGAGCGGACCCCGACGTCTACAGCCGCTACATTCATGTCATGGCCAAGGACCCCGAGCTGAAGGTGCACTTCTACGGCAAGGAGGTCCGCCCCGGCCGCAAGATCGGACACGTCAACGTGGCCGGCGGCGACTACGAGGACCTGCTCGCCCGCGCCCGTGACGCCGCCGCCTACCTCAAGGGAGATCCCCAGTGACCGAGACCGCCCCGACCGTCGGCATCGTGATGGGCAGCGACTCCGACTGGCCCGTCATGGAGGAAGCGGCCAAGGCCCTGGACGAGTTCGGGGTCACCTACGAGGCCGATGTCGTCTCCGCGCACCGCATGCCGCACGAGATGATCGCCTACGGCTCCGAGGCGGCCGACCGCGGCCTGAAGGTCATCATCGCCGGGGCCGGGGGCGCCGCCCACCTGCCCGGCATGCTCGCCTCGGTCACCACGCTGCCGGTCATCGGCGTGCCGGTCCCGCTGAAGTACCTCGACGGGATGGACTCGCTGCTGTCCATCGTGCAGATGCCGGCCGGTGTCCCGGTCGCGACGGTCGCGGTGGGCGCCGCCCGCAACGCCGGCCTGCTGGCCATCCGCATGCTGGCCGCCCACGACACCGACCTGTGCGACCGGATGGCCAAGTTCCAGCAGGAGCTGAAGGCCCAGGCCCAAGCCAAGGGCGAACGCCTTCGCCGCCAGGTCACCGGCGGCAACTCCATGGGTTTCGGGGTCTGACGGACGAGCGGTTGCGTGCCCGTCGGGTACGGCGCAGCCGGGGCGGATGAGTCGTCCGCCCGTACCCTCACCGTCCCCAATGCGCCCAGACGTCGGCGGGGACGTGGGAGATGAGGCGGGTCAGGGCGTCGAGGCGGGGTTCGACGTCGTGGGGGCCGCCGCCCGCGGCGGTGCAGATGAGCAGGTCGCGGTCGATGACGAGGTCGGTGAAGCCGTTCTCCCGGATGTCCTCGCGAACGTCGTCGGAGAGCAGTTCCAGGGCGAAGTCCGCCTCCGGGCTCTCGGCGTAGAACTCGTGGCCGCCGCCGGGGTCGCGGACGTAGAGGTAGGGGACCTGCACCGGGATGTTGACCGCGCAGACCGCCAGCCTGCGCCACGGGGCGTGCTCGGATTCGCGGTGTACGTAGTCGAAGTAGCGGAAGGAGCGTCCGCGGTAGTGGCCGGTGATCTCGTCGCGGACCCGGCCCAGCGGCCCGGGCGGCAGTGCGGTGCGCGGCCAGCCCTGGATGGCGCGGGTGTCGCGCTCGATGTAGGTCCAGCCGTGCTCACGCGCGAGCTGCTGCCGACTCGCCGAGTGCGCCCTGCGTTCGGGGCTCTGGTCGTCGTCGGGTGGCCGGTCGGCGGGCGCGGCGGAAAGGTCGCCCGTGGAGCGCCGTGCGGGCTTCGGTCCGAAGACCCGCAGAAGCCGGGAGCGTCGCATGCCCTCGCCCCTACCCCGATCGGGCGCCGGTGAATCTGCGCGGTGGGGATTGCCACCGCGCAATTGTCGGCGCACCGTGGCGGCCAGGGGATCAGCCCAGCAGCCGGGGCCATTCGATCGCGGGACAGCGGTCCATCACCATGGTCCGTCCGGCGTCGTGCACCCGCCGGGCCGCGGCGGGGTCGACCACCCCGAGTTGGAACCAGACGGTCGTGATGTCGTCGCGGGCCAGTGCCTCGTCGGCGACCGCTCCCGCGTCCGCCGAGCGGCGGAACACGTCGGCCACATCCACCGCGAAGGGGATGTCGGCGAGCGAGGCGTAGCCCCGCTCGCCGTGCACGGTGGCGGCCGAGGGATGCACCGGGACGATGCGCTTGCCGCGGCTCTGCAGGAACGCGGCGACGCCGTAGGCGGGGCGGCCGGGATCGCCCCCCAGGCCGACGATCGCCCAGACCTCGCTCTCCCGCAGGACGCGGCGGATGTCGTCGTCATCGACGCCGGTGGTGGTGCGGGCGTCTCCGCTGATGTCGCTCATGGGTGCGATTCTGCCCGCTGTCCGGCTCCCCCGGCCGCCCGGGGCTTCATTCGGTCGTGTCGCGGTCGGGCACGCCGGTCAGACGGCGCCGCCGAAGACGGGGTAGTGGTCGGAGTAGTCGTCGTAGGTGTAGTCCCTGCCCCACGAGCGGACCGTCCAGGGCTCACTCTTCACCGCGCGCGTCTCGTTGCGGTACGCCTGGGGTGCCGCCCCGTTGCGGATGGGCAGGACGTAGTCGAGGTGCTGGGGGGCCCAGCCCGGGTACTGGCCCTCGGCGACCGAGTTGGTGGTCGGGTCCCAGGAGTACTCGGCGCCGGTGAAGGTGGGGGCCACGGCGTCCAGTGTCTCGATCGCCTGGTCGTACTCGGCGGTGCCGCCGATGATGTTGAGGTCTCCGGCCAGGTAGACCTGTTCGTCGTCGGGGATGTCCTTGCCGTCGAGGAAGGAGCGGATCTGCGCCAGCTGACGGCTGCGGATGCGCGCGTCCTGGCCGCTGGTGCAGCCCCGGTCCTCGGACTGCATGTGTGTGCCGAGGACGTGCAGGGTGCCGTGGGGGGAGTCGATCTCGACGTAGGCGAAGCCCTTGTTGGAGAACCAGTCGGAACCGCAGGCCCGCGGGAAGATGTGCTGCTCCTGGCGGGTGATGGGCCAGACGCTGTGGATGCTCACGCCGCCGTTGGTGGTGGTCTCGGGGCGGTACCCGGTGGTGGTGTCCCAGCCGGACCTGGACCGGCCGACGACGGGGGTGCCGTGCGGGTACTTCTCGGAGACGGCCGCCCGCAGCCGGTCGCCGCTGGTGTTCTCGAACAGTTCCTGGAAGACGACCACGTCCTGGTCGGCGACGACACCGTCGTCGGCGATGAGGTCGGCGCGCTTGTCCTGGCCCCAGTTGGGATAGAGGGCCTTGGGGAGGAGGAAGACGTTGTACGTGGCGATGGCGGGGGATGGCCTGTTCTCCGCCGATGCCGGTGCGATGCCCAGGAGGCCGGGAATCAGCAGGGCGGTCAGCAGGATGGAGGCTATTCGCTTGTACATAGGGTCCCATTTTGGGCAAATTGGGACAATCTGAGGTTACTTGCGGGTAGCGAAACGGCGGCGACCCGCCGTCGGATCGCCGCCGATCGTCCCGTACGCAGGGAAACACGCACGGGACGGCAGAGGTGGGGCGGGGAAGTCCGGGCGCCCCGAGCGAGAACGCCCTATGGCCGG
This sequence comes from Nocardiopsis mwathae, assembly GCF_014201195.1. Taxonomy (NCBI): domain Bacteria; kingdom Bacillati; phylum Actinomycetota; class Actinomycetes; order Streptosporangiales; family Nocardiopsidaceae; genus Nocardiopsis; species Nocardiopsis mwathae. The sequence continues at coordinate 150,963 of NZ_JACHDS010000001.1, forward strand.
CCCAGCGCCCGGTAGATCCACCCGCGCGCCCGCCAGTGGGCGGGGTCCAGCGCGTTGCGGCCGTCCACGATCCGCCGCTCGGCCACCACCTTGGCCAGCTCGTCGGGGTCGGCGTCGCGGAACTCGGCCCAGTCGGTCAGCAGCAGCACGACCTCGGCGTCGCGCACCGCCTCCACCATCGTGTGCGCGTACTTCAGCTCCGGGTGCACGCGCCGCGCGTTGTCCAGGGCCTCGGGGTCGTACACCGTCACCGTCGCCCCCAGCGAGGCGATCGTCGAGGCGACGTCCAGCGCCGGGGAGTCGCGGATGTCGTCGGAGTTCGGCTTGAACGACGCCCCCAGCACGCCCACCGTGCGCCCGGCGAACCCGCCGCCGATCAGAGTTCGCGCGATGTCGATCGTGCGCGCCCGGCGCCGCTGGTTGATGGCATCGACCTCGCGGAGGAACGACAGCGCCGGTTCCACCCCCAGCTCGTCGGCGCGCGCCATGAACGCGCGGATGTCCTTGGGCAGGCACCCGCCGCCGAAGCCGAGGCCGGGGCCGAGGAACTTCCCGCCGATCCGGTCGTCGTACGACAGTGCCTTGGCCAGCTGCATCACGTCGGCGCCGGCCGCCTCCGAAACCTCCGCCATGGCGTTGATGAAGGAGATCTTGGTGGCCAGGAACGCGTTGGCGGCGACCTTCACCAGCTCGGCGGTCTGCAGGTCGGTGACCAGGAACGGGATCTTCTGCTCGATCTGCGCGGCGGAGACCTCCCGCATGGCCTCCTCGACCCGGGGGGAGTCGGTGCCGATGACGATCCGGTCGGGGCGCAGGGTGTCCTCAACGCCGAAGCCCTCGCGCAGGAACTCCGGGCTCCACCCCAGCTCGACGTCGCGCCCGGCCGGGGCCAGGGTCTGCAGCCGCGCCGCCGCGCAGGCGGCGGTGCCCACCGGCACGGTCGACTTGCCGATGACCACCGCCGGGCGGGTCAGCCGGGGGCCCAGCGCGTCGATGGCCGCGTCCAGGTAGGTGAGGTCGGCGGCGTTGGAGTCGGCGCGCTGGGGGGTGCCCACGCAGACGAAGTGGACGTCGGCGAACTCGGCGACCTCGTCGTAGGAGGTGGTGAACCGCAGGCGGCCGTCGGCCAGGTTGCGGCTGAGGATCTCCTCCAGGCCGGGCTCGTAGAAGGGCAGGCGTCCGGAGGACAGGGCGTCGATCTTGGCCTGGTCGACGTCGAGGCCCAGCACGTCGAACCCGAGTTCGGCCATGCAGGCGGCGTGTGTGGCACCCAGGTACCCCGTCCCGATGACGGAGATCCTTCTGGGGGCCGTCCGCGTGGGCTCAGCTCCGCTGAGCCGCTGCTTGTCTGCGACCAATGGTCCAAGTTCCTCTCTCGACTGCTGCCGCGTTCAGGCCCTTCGTGCGTGGTCGATCGCCTGAGTGCGCTCGGCTGAACCGGCCCTGGCATGGTAGTACCGGCGGGACGCCTGATGAACCTGGGGATGAGCTGGTCCCGGCCCGTTACGGGGGAGCGGTGTCATGTGCTGGGGCGGGTGATCACCGGTGGTGTTCCGGGGTCGGTGGATTTCCCGCATAGTGCGTCCCCGTGCGCCGTCGATCGGTTGCGTCCGTTAGTTGTGACATTGCCGCCGGACGGTCCCCGTACAACCCGTACTTGATCCCAAGACGGTATGGATGGCGCAAGGGGCGCAGGATTCGTCAGATCGTGCGATGAATTCTGGCAGTTCGCGAGTGCGTCGTCGAACCCGAGACTACCCAGCGGTAGGCGCGGCGCCTCAGCGGCGGTCCTCGTCGCCGAACACCCGGGTGTGCGACGCCGCCCCCGGGGCCGGACGATCCCAGCCGGGCTCCGCGGCCCCGGTCTGCGGATCACGGCGGAACGGGATCGTCGTGTTGGCATCTCCGCCTGTACCGGGGCCGACGGCGTGCGGCGGCGCGTCGAACCGCTGCGCGCCCGGGCCCGGCTCGCCCTCGGGCTCGCGGCGGCCGGGGCCGGGCTGCGGCGGGACGGCACCGGGATCGCCCGCCGCGACGGTCGGCGCCACCGGCCCGGCCTGCGGCATCGCGGAGCGGCGCCACCGCGAGGGCGCCAGCGCCGAGATGAACAGCAGTGTGCCCAGCGGCAGGGCGATCGGCAGCGCCGGACCCACCGGGTGGAAGAACGTGCCCTGCGCGATCCACCCGGGCAGCGCCGCGCTGAGCGACGCCGGGTTCAGCACCGGCCACAGGGAGAACGCCAGGATCAGCCCGCCGGAGACCAGCGCCGCCAGGGGCGAGACGCGCGCTCCGGCGAGGAACCCGCAGACCACCCCGATGAGCATCAGCACGGCGACCGCCGGCATGACCAGGGGGGCGCCGAAGCCCTCGCCCCGCAGTACCGGTTCGACACCGGTGGCCGCCCACGCGACGCCCAGCCACAGCAGGGGCGTGAGGATCAGACCGACCACCAGCCCGATCAGGTGGCGCAACATGGGGCCTCCTCGCGGCTCGGCGCCGGGGGCCTGCCCGGCGGATCGTCCCCGGCTCGCGGCCCCGGACGGCCGCTCGCCTGCCGGTGGGCATCCGCCGAACCCGCCCCGGCCCGTTTCCGGTCGTGGCCTTCCAGGATACCGGCCCACATCGGGGGAAAAGGGGTGCGGGACACCCCGCCTCAGTCACCGCAGACGTTGTCCCTGGCGGTGGAGGTCCGGACCCGGCTGCGCTCGCCCGCGCTCGGTTCCGGTGTCGGCTCCGCGGCCGCGGCCCCCTGCGGCGCGTCGAGACCCGTATAGGTGAACCCGACCACGACCTGGACCTCCGCGCCCAGCGTGGAGTCCTCCTGCAGCCGGGCGTCGGGCACGGCGTCGGCGACGAGTTCGGCCGCCCTCTTGCGCTGGGGTGCGTGCCGGACCAGCGTCGTCGGAACGTCTGCGGACGACCAGTCCTGCGCCGCCGCCGGGACCTGGAACCCGGCGCCGGTGAACTCCGCGCGCGCCCGGTTCCCCTGCCCCGGTGTTCCGGTGCCGTTGAAGATCTGCACCCGGATGTCGCCGGGGCGCAGGTCGCCCGGGGCGTCGCCGGGGTCCGCGGTCTCCCCCCTGCCGGCCGCCTGCTCGGGGTCGGTGATCGGCTTGTCCGCGGCGATCTGCGCGAACAGCCGGTCCGCCGCCCTGCGGTTCCAAGTGACCGCGACGTCACCGCGCGGTGTCCAGTAGGCGGTGTCGTCCAACGGGACCTGGGTGAAGGACACGTCGTCGAGCCCGATGTCGCTGAGCCGGTTGGCGAGCTGGTTGATGGTCCTGGTGTCCAGGCCCTCGTCGACGGTGACGGAGCCCAGCGCGTGATCGAGGAAGGCGGAGAGCCGCCGCGGGTCGCTCAGCGTGTCGGAGCCCAGCGCCTTGTCGAGCAGCGCCGAGAGGACCTGCTGCTGGCGGTCGATCCGGTCGAGGTCGCCGCCGGCCGTCTTGCGGGTGCGGGCGAAGGCGAGCGCCTCGGCGCCGTCGACCTGGTGGGTGCCGGCGTCCATGTCCAGCTGGGCCTTGGGGTCATCGATGGGTTCGGGCAGACACACCTCGATGCCGTCCAGGGCGTCCACGACGTCGACGAAGCCGGTGAAGTCGACCTCGACGTAGTGGTCGATGCGCACCCGCGTCAGGGTCTCCACCGTCTGCACGGTGAGCTGCGGGCCGCCGAAGGCGTAGGCGGCGTTGATCTTGTTCTCGCCGTGGCCGGGGATGTCCACCCAGGAGTCGCGGGGGATGCCGACGACGGTGATCTCGTCGCGATCGTTGTTCAGGTGCACCAGCATCATCGTGTCGGAGCGCTCCCCTCCGATGTGCCCGACCCCCAGGCCGCTCTGGTCCTCCGGGCTGACGCCCTCGCGGCTGTCGGATCCGATCACCAGGAAGTCGAGAGCGCCCTTGGGGCCGGCGTCGGGCCGGTCGACCAGGCCGCCGAAGACGTCGAACCGGTTGAGCTGGCCGGACATCCAGCCGGTGATCGCCCAGGCCGTGCCGGACGCCAGCAGCACGACGACCGACATCGACCCGGCGAACAGCAGCGCCCACCGCTTGCGGCGCACCGTGGGGTCGGGCAGCGGCAGAGGGTCGCGCGCGGGCGGGGTGCCCCCGCGGCTGCCGGGGGGTGTGGGCGCCGAACGTACCCGGCGGAACTCCGGCTCGTTCTTCCGCTCGCTCATGTCTGTCCTCCCCGACACCGGCGTGTCGTCCCCCGGCACTGGCTTCCCTAGGTTGTCACCCAATCCACCGATGGGTCACCGGATGTCGGTCCTCGGCGTGTTGTCGCCCGGTCCGTGACACGGGCGGAGCCGTCGCGTGAGCGGGCACCGGGCAGGGGAGAGGGGGAGGCGGGCGGCGGCGGTGAGCAGGGCCGGATCCGGCCGGGACAGCCGGTACCGTTACCTGCGGAGCACCCGGCCCCGTCCCCCGCGCCGTGCGGGCGGAGTGGCCGGCGGGCGCTCCACGTCATTGACCCGCCCCCTGGTGACCAACTTGGAATCGACCGTGACCTGGCCTGCCGTATCGGTTGTCATGCCCGTCCTGAACGAGGAGCGCCACCTCGGCGCCGCAGTGCGGCACGTCCTCGCCCAGGAGTACCCGGGCGAGCTCGAAGTCGTGCTCGCCGTCGGACCGTCGACGGACCGCACCCAGGAGGTCGCCGACGCGCTGGCGGCCGCCGACCCCCGGGTGAAGGTGGTGGCCAACCCCACCGGCCGCACCCCGGCCGGGTTGAACGCCGCGATCCAGGCGTCCTCCCACACCGTCGTCGCCCGCATCGACGGCCACGCCATGATGCCCTCCGACTACCTGCGGGTGGCCGTGGAGACCCTGGAGGAGACAGGCGCGGACAACGTCGGCGGCATCATGGCCGCCGAGGGCGAGACCCCCTGGGAGCAGGCCGTCGCCGCCGCCATGACCTCCAAGGTCGGGGTCGGCAACGCGCGCTTCCACACCGGAGGCGAGGGCGGCCCGGCCGACACCGTCTACCTGGGCGTGTTCCGGCGCTCGGCGCTCGACCGGGTGGACGGCTACGACGAGGCGTTCCTGCGCGCCCAGGACTGGGAGATGAACCACCGCATCCGCAGCACCGGCGGCGTCGTGTGGTTCCAGCCGCGCATGCGCGTCTCCTACCGGCCGCGGCCCGACGCCAAGGCGCTGGCCAAGCAGTACTTCCACTACGGCCGGTGGCGGCGCGTGGTGGCCCGCCAGCACAAGGGCACGATCAACCTCCGCTACCTGGCGCCGCCGATGGCGGTCACCGCCATCCTCGTCGGCCTGGTCGCCGGGTTCGCGTTCTGGCCGGCCTGGATCGTTCCGGGCGCCTATGCCGCCGCGATCCTGGCGGCGTCGGTGCCCCTGGGCCGCGGGCTGCCGGCCGGCGCGCGGGTGGCCATCCCCGTCGCGCTCGCCACCATGCACATGGCCTGGGGCGTCGGCTTCATCACCAGCCCGCGCGGCCTGGGCGCCGACTCCCGCACCGCCCGCGCCAACCGCACCACCGCCTGACCCGCTCCTGCGACGGTCTCGGGTGGACACCTCGAACCCGCGCGGAGATCCGAACCGTTCGCCCGAGATCGTCACGGGGAGCCGGGGGACCGGAGGGCCCTGAGGACCCCCGGGATGTCGTCCACGACCACCGCGTCGACACCGGCGTCGGCGAACCGCGCGGCGTCCGCGGGGTCGGGGCACCAGGAGACGACCTCCAGCCCGGCGCGGTGCGCGACGTCGACCGTGTAGCCGACCGCACGGCGGCCGGGACGCGGCTCGTCCCCGGCCGGCCCGAAGGAGCGCGCGTCGATGGCGACCAGCTCGCAGCCCAGCCCGGCGGCTCCGGCCACGGCCTGGTCCAGCGGGTTGCGCACGAACGGCATCCACGCCGTGGGAACCTCGGGCGCCTCGGCGTGCACGGCCAGCAGCGCCGCCGGGTCGAAGGAGCAGACGAAAAGGCGGCGCCGCCGCGCCTCCCGCCGCAGCGCGGGCAGCAGCAGCGACATCGTGCGCCGGGCCGGCGGGTCGGCGGCGTCCTCCATCACCGTCTTGACGTCCACGTCCAGCCCGATGTGCTCGGGCACGGCCGCGACCGCCTCCTCCAGGGTGGCCAGGCCGTGTGCCGCGCACTCCGCGGCGGGGAGGTCCACGATCGCGCGGCCGTCGTCCAGCGCCGCGTTGTGGTAGAGCACCAATCGGTCGTCGGCGGTGCGCCGGACGTCGATCTCGATCCACGTCGCGCCCTGCTCGACCGCGGCCAGGAGCGAGGCGACCGTGTTCTCCGGGTGGCCGTGCTCCCCATCGGCTCCGCCGTCTCCGCGGCCGGCCCCGCGGTGCCCGATGACCTCGGTCGGGCTGAACACGCCGCTCACCGCGTCCTCCGCGACCCGGGGCCGCCGTCCTGTCCCGGGCGGGCGTCGCGCAGGCGCAGCAGGACCTCGGCGATCTCGACGTCGCCGGGGTTGGTCACCTTGATGTTGGTCTCCTCACCCGCGATGACGCGGACCTCCTCGTCGGGCAGGTAGCGCAGTACCACCCCGCAGTCGTCGGTGGCGACCAGGCCGGGGTCGGCCAGGGCGAGGTCGTAGGCGCGGCGGATCACGTCCAGCCGGAAGCCCTGCGGGGTCTGCATCCGGCGCAGCGTGCTGCGCGGCGGAACGTCGCGGACGGCCTCGCCGCCCGAGGCACCCGGGCCGACCGCCACCACCGTGTCGGAGGAGGGCACCGCGACCCCGACGGCGCCGACGTCGGCGAGCGCGTCGACGCAGCGTGCGATGGCGGCCTGGGTGACCAGGGGCCGCGCGGCGTCGTGCAGCAGGACCAGGTCGGTGCCGGGCCGGTGGTCCAGGGCACGCAGCGCGGCGTGCGAGGTGGCGGTGCGGGTGGCGCCGCCCGGCAGGATCGCCGAGACCTTGGCGTAGGGGGCGGTCGGCGCGCCGCCCTTCGTGCCCAGCCCGGCGTCGGCGACGATCTTGTCGACCTCCGCCGACCGGTCGGCGACCATCAGCACGATGACGTCGTCGACCTGCGGCGACGCGCAGAACGCCGCGATGGCGTGCTCGATGACCGGCCGTCCGGCCAGTGGCAGCAGCTGCTTGGGGAGCGCTGAGCCCATGCGGGTGCCGATTCCGCCGGCCAGTACGGCGGCGGTCACATGGGGTCGGGCGCCGCCGGGTGCGGGTCCGGTGGCGGCGTCGGTCGGCATCGGTCGGCCTCTCCTCGGAGGGGTGCGGGGACGCGTGCGGGGATGAGGGAGCGCGGCGGACCGGTGGCGCCCGACCCTGCGGTCCTCGTCAGCCGAGGTTAGCGGACTCCGTTCGGCGGCCCCCGGGCCTGCGGCCCCCGGGCCTGCGGCCCCCGGGCCTGCGGCCCCCGGGCCTGCGGCCCCGTCGGCGGGGGGCCGGGTGGCGGCGGGACGCCCTGGTTGAACCATCCTTCCGGAAGCGCGGGTACTCTGAGGACGCCTGAACGGGTTCCCGGTGGTCCGCTGCTGTGACAAGATCGGGCGCCGAGGCCGAAGGGCGCGCCCACGCGGCCGCGGCCGATGCGGAGAAGGCCCCGGCCGTCCGTCCCCGGGCCGCGGGGCTCGACGCGGCGCCGCACCCGCGGTCGCATCCGGGCCGACCCGGCCGCCGGTGTCCGTCCCCGTTCCGCGCGGCGCTGACAGCCGGCAATGCCGTGGGCGCGCGTACGGTGTCCGCTGTTCCCTGTTCGTTCCCTGTTCTTTTGCAGACCGCATCCCCGAGGAGGTGGCGGTGGCGTCGAGGGCGCTGGCCGTCTGGCAGAACCGGCAGGTCGTAGGCCTCCTGGTGAGACGCAACCTGAAGGTCAAGTACCAGCAGTCCGTGCTGGGCTACGCCTGGTCGATGTTGGAGCCGCTGGCGATGGCCGGGGTCTACTTCCTCGTCTTCGGCATGCTGCTCAACGCCGACCGCGGCACGCCCGGCGGGCACGACGCCCCCGGCGGGTACATGCTGTTCCTGATCTGCGGCCTGCTGCCCTGGCTGTCCTTCAGCGCGTCGCTGGGTGAGGCGCCCCGGGCACTGATCACCCACTCCAAGCTCATCACGACGATGAAGGTGCCGCGGGAGATCTTCCCGCTCGCGGTGGTCACCACGAAGTTCGTCGAGTACCTCTTCACCTGGCCGGTGCTGCTGGTGTTCGTCTTCGCCCTGGGCGGGCGGACCTGGGCGATGGGGCTGCTGGTGTGGCTGCCGCTGGCGCTCGTGGTGCAGTTCGTGTTCACCCTTGGCGTGACCCTGCTGCTGTCCTCGGTCAACGTGCTGCTGCGCGACATCGAGCGGATCGTGCGTATCCTGAACCGGGTGCTGTTCTACGCTTCCGCTGTCGTGTACCCGGCGGCCCTGGTCCTCGACAGCACGGCGGCGCCGGAGTGGTTCAAGGTGGTCTACCAGCTCAACCCGCTCGTCGGGATCTTCCAGATGCACCAGTCCGTCTGGTTCCCGCTGGGTACCCCGTCGTCGATCGCCCTGTGGGGAGCCGTCGGCGGCGCGGTCATCATGTTCGCCATCGGGTACTCGACGTTCCGGCGTCTGGAAATGTCCGTCCTGAAGGAGTTGTGATGACGCAGCCGGTCATCGAGGCCAAGGGGCTCGGCGTCAAGTTCGCATTGAACCGCCGGCGCAAGCGCAGCCTGCGCGAGATGTTCATCCATGGCAAGAAGCGCGACCCCAACGCGGCCGGGGCGGACTTCTGGCCGCTGCGCGACATCTCCTTCGAGATCGCCCGCGGCGACTGCGTGGGGATCGTCGGCAAGAACGGTACGGGCAAGTCCACGCTGCTCAAGCTCATCGCCGGGGTCCTCATCCCCGACGAGGGCAAGGTCACGGTGCGCGGGCGGGTGGCCCCGCTGCTGGAGCTGCGCGCCGGGTTCTCCGACCAGCTCACCGGCCGGGAGAACGTCCACCTGGTGGGCTCGCTGCACGGCATGGACCCCAAGACGATCGAGGAGAGGTTCGAGGAGATCGTCGAGTTCGCCGAGATCCGCGAGGGCTACATCGACATGCCGGTGCGGCACTACTCCAGCGGCATGAAGGTGCGCCTCGGCTTCGCGCTGATCTCCCAGCTGGAGCACCCGATCATGCTCGTCGACGAGGTCCTGGCCGTCGGCGACAAGGCCTTCAAGCGCAAGTGCTACGCCAAGATCGAGGAGATGCTGGCGAACAACCGCACCATGGTGCTGGTCTCGCACAGTGAGGCCGACCTGAAGCGCTTCTGCAACCGCGGCCTGTACATCAAGGAGGGCACGGTGGCCCTCGACACCGACATCAAGAGCGCACTGGCCGCCTACAACGCCGACACCCAGGCCGAACTGGATGCCAAGAAGCGCAAGGCCGAAGAGAAGAAGGCCGCGGAGGACGAGAAGAACGCCACCGAGGACAAGAAGAAGTCCGAAGACGGCGACCAGGCGGCCTGATTCCGTCGGCCCCTCGCTCGGCCGGGCCGATGTTCGGGCCGACAGGGCCGTTTTTCCTCCCTTTCCCTCTTTTCTCCGGGTGTAGTGCGTGGCGATGATTGCCTGGCGCGGTTTCCTGGGTCACGGTTCCACTGCAGGGCCGCTCGGGGAGGGGCACGACCATGGCGAACGCCGCCGCACTGACCGACCATTGGCTGGGTCGACTGACCCGCCCCGGTGCGCGCTGGGCGCGGCGTGCCCGGCTCACGCCCGCGTGGATGGGCAAGATCGGCCTGATCCTGACCGTGCCGGCCGCGGTCTGGTTCACCGAGCCCGGCATGCGGGGTGCCGTCATCGGCTCCCTCTTCCTGGCCGCCGCGCTGTTCACCGACGCCGTGGCCGACGAGCTCACCGGGCAGCGGCGCGACGCGCTCGACACCTGGTCGGCGGCCATGCTGTCCCGGCTGCGCGAGTGCGTGGTCTACGCGGGCCTGGCCCTGGGCGGGGCCTGGGCGGGGGTGCCGAACGCCTGGGCGTGGGCGGGCGGTGCGCTCATCGCGCTGGCCCTGCGCGACGCCGTGGTGGCCGCGCACCGCGCCGAACCGGGCCCGGCCCCCCGGGGGGTGCCGGCGCCGCGGCGCGGTGCGGACTCGCCCATCGCCGCCGTCGATCCCGGTGCGGGTGCGGACGAGCGCACGCCCAGCGACCCGGCCCTCACCGCGAAGCTGTTCGGCTCGCCCCCGTGGGGCGACGCCGGGGGCGCGGTCCCGCATGCGGGTACCGTGGCGGGCCCGACCGGCCCGCCGGAGCCGGAGTGCGGCCGTGTCGGATCGGCCGGCGCCACCGAGAGGACCGAAGGGGGGCAGCCGTCCCGCGAGGACGCCCTGTACCCGATCGCGGCGCGATGGCTGCTGGGCTTTCCCCAGGCCGCCCGGTTCGCGACGATCGCGATGACGATAACGATTTGGGACCCGCGGGTGACGTTCATCGCACTGATCGTCGGCTGCGGCGTGGCGGTCACGGCCGAACTCGTGGACCAGCCGGTGCGTGCCGAAGCGGGCAGCGCGGGCTAGGTCGGGCGAGAACGACATCATTGGGACGGGAATGGTCGCGTTGCCGCAGCCGTGCGGGCGAAGCGCGGTTGACCTGCGAGTTCTTCGTGACGATGGTCACCTCAGCACCGTCCTGGGGCGGTTCGCCGCCGGGTCGCTTCCCCCGCTGCTTCCGGCTTCGGCCGGTGCGCTGGTCGTGGGAGTGCTGCTACTCGCCGGTCTTGGACGCTTGTCAGGCATTACCCTGTTCGCACCGGCCGCCGCCCTCCTGCTCGCGGGAGTGGCGTCGGGGCATCCACACGACGGCCGTTTTGATTGGATGGTCCCGCCGGTCCTGCGCGGAACCGAGTACCTTTACCTACTCGCACTCGGCTACGGGTCCGGCGTGCCGGGTCCGCTGGTGTTCGTACTCTTGACTGCGGTCATCGGACACCACCGCGACGCCGTGTTCCGGCCCGGCTGCGGTGTGCCCCCGCCCGCCTGGATCGCCCGGGCGATGCTGGGTTGGGACGGCCGCATGCTGTTCATCGCCTGCGGTGGCGCGCTCGGCTGGCTGCCGTTCGCCTACGGCGTGCTCGCGGGCTACCTGGTGGTGCTGCTCATCGCGGAGGCCACCGGGAGCTGGCTCGCAACCCCCGTCACGACCCTGGCGGATGTTCCGCGAAACGAACGTGGAGGCGCAGACGCCTCCACCGGTTAAGGAGGAAGGCGCGTACATGCTCGGTATGGTTCTTGCCGCAGGAGCGGGACGCCGTCTGCGCCCATACACCGACACCCTGCCCAAGGCGCTGGTGCCGGTCGACGGCGACGACACCGCCATCATGGACATCTCCCTGCGCAACCTCGCGGCGGCCGGGCTGACCGACGTCGTGGTCGTCGTCGGCTACTGCGCCGAGGCCGTCGAGGAGCGCAAGGAGGCCCTGGAGCGCCGCCACGGCGTCGAACTGACGCTCTGCTACAACGACAAGGCCGAGGAGTGGAACAACGCCTACTCCCTGTGGACCGCGCGTGAGTACTTCTCCGAGGGCGTCCTCCTCGTCAACGGCGACACCGTGCACCCGGTGAGTGTCGAGGAGACGCTACTGGCCGCCCGCGGACCGGAGCTCCTCCTCGCGGTGGACAACGTCAAAACCCTCGGCGACGAAGAGATGAAGGTGACCCTGGACGCCTCCGGGCACCTGCGGAACATCACCAAGCTCATGGACCCGGCCCAGGCCGCGGGCGAGTACATCGGGGCCACCCTCATCGAGGGCTCACTGGACGGCCGCCTCGCCGACGCGCTGAAGGCCACCTGGGAGCGCGACCCGCAGCTGTACTACGAGGACGGCTACCAGGAGCTGGTGAATCGCGGCGAGAAGGTCGCCACCGCGCCCATCGGGAAGGTCGACTGGGTCGAGGTGGACGACCACACCGACCTGAACCGCGCCCGGGAGATCGCATGCCGCTACTAGCCCGGATGCTCCCTTCCCCCCTGACGATCGACGTCCGCCGGGGAGCCGTGGCCTCCCTCGGCGCGGTCCTCGCCGACCGCCGGATCGCCACCGAGGGACGCATCGCCGTCGCGGTCGGACCCGGCCAGGGCGCCCAGATCGCGGCCGACCTCGATCTCCCCAACTGCGAGGTCTTCCGGGTCGACGACGGCAGCATCGACGTGGCCACCGACCTCGGCAAGAAGCTGCGGTCCGGCCACTACGAGGCCGTGGCCGGCATCGGCGGCGGCAAGACCATCGACGTCACCAAGTTCGCCGCGTCCATGGCGGGAATCCCCATGGTCGCCGTGGCCACCAACCTCGCCCATGACGGCATCGCCTCGCCCACCGCCTCACTGGAGCACGAGAGCGGCAAGGGTTCCTACGGCGTGAGCATGCCCATCGCCGTCGTCATCGACGTCGACTACGTGCGCGCCGCCCCCCAGCGCCTGGTGCGTTCCGGCATCGGCGACGCGGTCAGCAACCTCTCGGCCATCGCCGACTGGGAGCTGGCCGGGCGCGAGCAGGGCGAGCCGGTGGACGGCATGGCCGTCACCTTCGCCCGGGTCGCGGCCGAGGCCGTGCTGCACCGCACCGACTCGGTGGAGTCCCAGGAGTTCCTCACCGTGCTGGCCGAGGCGCTGGTGCTCAGCGGCATGGCGATGTCGGTGGCCGGGTCGAGCCGCCCGGCCAGCGGCGGCTGCCACGAGGTGCTCCACGCCATCGACCAGCTCTACCCGGGTACCAGCAACCACGGCGAACTGGCCGGAATCGGCTGCCTCTACACCTACTACCTGCGCCAGAAGTACCTGGGCGAGGGCGAGCAGCGGATGCGCGACATCCGCGCCTGCCTGCTCCGCCACGAGCTGCCCATCCTCCCCGGCGACGTCGGCTTGGACCAGGAGGCCTTCGCGGAGGCGGTGGCCTACGCCCCCTCCACCCGACCGGGCCGCTACACGATCCTGGAGCACCTGGCCCTGCCGGATGACGAGATTCGACGGAGCGTCGGTGAATATGTCGAAACCCTCGGTCGCTGAGGTCCGCGCGGGAGGCCAGCCCGAGGGCATCAAGGAGCGCGTCAACGAGGAGCACTGGGCGGGCCGCCTCTACATGCGGGATATCTCCCCGTACGTGAGTACGGCTTTCGTCCGCCTCGGCGTGCCGCCGAACCCCATCACCTACCTGATGATGGCGTGCGGGGTGCTGGCCGGGGTCACGCTGGCCTTCGGCGGGCTGTGGACGGCGCTGGCAGCGGCCGTGCTGATCCAGGTGTACCTGCTCCTGGACTGCTCCGACGGCGAGGTGGCCCGCTACACCGGGCGCACCAGCGTCGCCGGGATCTACCTCGACCGCATCGGGCACTACCTGTCCGAGATCGCGCTGCTGATCGGCCTGGGCATCCGCGCCCAGGGCGAGTTCGAGGCCGGCGGCTGGGTGATCGCGGGGATGGCCGCGGCGATCGGCGCCGCGCTCATCAAGGTCGAGACCGACAACGTCGTGGTGGCCCGCGCCAAGGCCGGGCTGCCGGAGAAGATCCCCGACTCCGCGATGGCGCCGCGCTCGGCCGGGCTGAGCCTGGCCCGGAAGTTCGCCTCGGCACTGCGCTTCCACCGCGTCATCCAGGCCGTGGAACTGTCGCTGCTGGTCGTCGTCGCCGCCGTCATCGACGCGGTCCGCGGCGACCTGCTGGCCACCCAGGTCCTGGTGGCCGTCTGCGTGGCCGTCGCCGCCCTGCAGACGGTGCTGCACCTGGTCAGCGTGTTGGCTTCGCGCCGGCTGCAGTGACCCGAGGGCGTCGCCCCCGCGGCTCTGCGGGGCCGACGCCCTTCGCGAAATGCCCGCGCGCGATCGGTGACGCTCCGTAGAATCTGCACACGAGCGGTGATCATCGCTTTTATCCTGCGGTTAGCCTCGCCATGCGATGGTCGACGCTCACGTCCCTGTCTGACTCCTGATGTTCACGAACGGTTCTCATGAGTAGTCCCGCTTCCTCCGAGACGACCGCGGCCGCGTCCGGCCGCGGTCCGGATCCGTCCGACCCCGCGCAGGTCGGGGGCGCCACCTCCCCTACAGTTGACCGCAGTCTGGACGGTGCCGGTCCCGGAGGTAGGCAGCAGATGAAGATCTCCTGTGTGCTGCTGACCATGGGCAACCGTCCGGCCGAGCTGCGGCGCGCGATCAACAGCGTCTTCGAGCAGCAGGGCGTCGACATCGAGGTCGTCGTCGTGGGCAACGGCGCCGATCTGCCGGAGCTGCCCGAGGGCGTGGTGCCGGTGCGGCTGCCGGAGAACGTGGGAATCCCCGAGGGGCGCAACCTCGGCGTCCAGCAGTGCGACGGGGAGATCATCCTGTTCCTCGACGACGACGGCTGGTACCGATCGCCGGACCTGGCGCGGTATGTGCACGACGCGTTCGCCGACGACCCCGAGCTGGGGGCGGTGTCCTTCCGTATCGCCGACCCCGACGGCGGCCCCGACCAGCGGCGCCACGTGCCGCGGCTGCGGGTCGGCGACCCGCAGCGGTCAAGCCGGGTCACCACGTTCCTCGGTGGGGCGTGCGCCATCCGGCGCAGCGCCTTCGAGATGGGCGGCGGGCTGCCGGGCGACTTCTTCTACGCCCACGAGGAGACCGACCTCGCGTGGCGGATCCTGGACTCCGGCTTCTACATCGTCTACGACGCCGAGGCGGTGATGTACCACCCGGCGGTGAAGCCGACCCGGCACGACGACTTCTACCGGCTCAACGCGCGCAACCGGGTCTGGCTGGCGCGGCGCAACCTGCCCTGGCTGCTCGCCGCGGTCTACCTGGTGAACTGGGTGGCCATCACGCTGCTGCGGGAGCGCGACCGGGCCGCGCTGCGCGCCTGGTTCCGCGGGTTCGCGGAGGGATGGCGCGAGGACGCCGGACCGCGCACCCCGATGAAGTGGTCGACCGCCTGGCGCATGGCCCGCGACGGCCGCCCCCCCATCATCTGAGCCCCCGCACTGCCCCCGTTGATCTCGGAGATACTGGGGTGTCATCGCCGATTTTTACCCCGATATCTCCGAGATCAACGAGGGAAGGCGAAGGGCTGGGCGTCAGAGCTCGGTGACGACGTCGGTGTAGTCGTAGCGGGGCAGGCGACCGAACGGGGGCTGGCCCTCGGCCGGGGTGCCGATGTTGACGGCGACGAGGCTCTTCTGCGTGCCGTCGGCGAAGAACTCCCGGTCCACGGCCTGGGCGTCGAAGCCGGTCATCGGGCCCGCGGCCAGGCCGGCGGCGCGGATGCCGATGAGGAAGTAGGCGACCTGCAGCGCCGCGTTGAGGCGGGCGGCGCTCTCGCGGCCGACCGGGTCGGCGAACATGCCCTTGATCATCTCGCCGCGGCCGGGGAAGACCTCCTCGCCCTTCTCGTGGAAGTCGGGGTCGTAGGCGAGGATCGCGACCAGCGGCGCATTGCGCGTCTTGTCCTGGTTCGACTCGGCCATGTGCCGGACCAGGCGCTCGCGGCTCTCGGGCGAGCGCAGCAGGGTCACCCGCAGCGGCTGGGTGTTCAGCGAGGTGGGTCCGTACTTGACCAGGTCGTGGATGGCGCGGATCTGCTCCTCGGTGACCGGCTCGTCGGCGAAGGCGCCGACGGTCCGTGCGTCGCGGAACAGCAGGTCCTGGGCTTCCTTGGAGAGTTCGAGCAGTTCGGCGGTGTCGCTCATCGGTATGTCCCTCGTGGGTCGTGGGGGACCGCGGACTTCACGGTCGATGAGCCTCAACTCGTCTTCCCGGGAAGGTATTCCTGGTCGGTGCCGATGTGACCCAGGACACGGCGCGGTGCGGTCCGTGGTTCGGGGTCGGGAACCGTCGGCCAGACCAGCGGCAGCCGCTGCTGGGCGGGCGGTGCGGCACCCTGCGGCGGAACCGGCCCGGCATCGGGGACCGCCGCCCTGCACCGACCGGGTGCGGCCGCCGCCCACTCCTCCAGCTGGCGGACGAACACCTCCGCGTGTACCGGCCAGTGGAACGCCGTGCGCGCGATCTCGTGGCCGGTCCGGGCGAACCGGTGGCGCAGCTGCGGGTCCGAGCGCAGCCGCAGCACCGCCGCGGCCGCTGCCACGGGGTCGCCGAACGGGACGACGGTCCCGCAGTCGCCCTCCGGCCGCCCGGTGACCAGCCGGGAGGCGGCCGGGTTCGGCGTGGTGACCACCGGCAGTCCGTGCGCCATGTACTCCACGACCTTGGTGGGCAGCGAGTGCCGGTAGTTCGGGGTGTCCTGAAGCAGGCAGATCCCGGCCGTCGCGCCGCTGACCATGCGCAGCGCCTGGTCGTTGGGGACGAACCCGTACCAGTGAACGGCCCCCTCCAGCTGGGCGGCGCGCAGCAGCGGCCGGGTCTCCGCGTCGGCCGCCCCGATCACCTCGACCCGCACGCCGTGCGGGCGCAGCAGCCGTCCGAGCTCGACCAGCTCGGCGGCGCCGCGCGCGGCGGACAGCTGGCCCAGGTAGACGACGCGGTCGGTGCCCGGCGGGCGCTCGGGCCGCCCCGGCACGTTCGTGGTGTTCGGGACGACCGGGTGGGGCAGGGCGAACCGGTCGCGGTAGCCCTCCTCCGCGAGGATCAGGTGCATGCGCCGTTCGGCGCGCCGCTCGATGTGGCGCAGTACCGGTCCCAGCGGTCGGCGCAGCGGGGCCGGCAGCCACGGTTTGGTGAGCACCGAGGCGGCGGTGTCCTCGTGGACGTCCCACACGGTGACCGGGCGGTCCGTGGGCAGCGCGAGCAGCAATTCGGGGTCGTGGAAGAGGAGCAGGTCGGCGCGGGGCGCGTGCTCGGCCAGGAGCCGCCGGGCGGCCCGTAGTGACCGGGCCCGGCGTCGCCCCGTCGCGCGGGGTACGTCGATGGCGGTCAGCTCCCGCCATGGCGTGACGCCGCGATCGCGGAACGGTGCGATGTAGGTGACGCTGTGGCCCGCGTCCAGAAGCGCGCGGATCTGCCGGTGCAGGATGCGCGCGTCTTCCGGGTGGTGGACCACAGTGGCCACTAGAGCGTGCATATGCGACTTCACCTGCTTCTATCGGCCACAAAGGTGCCTGTGCCAACATTCGCGCTAAATGGTGCGAACGTCGTGGAGCCACGCTAGGCAGCCGGGGAAACAGTTGGTGAAAAGTCGGGTTACCGGCGGGCATGGGCGGGGTGAATGCTCTTGTACCGGCTTCGCCCGCTACGGCCGGTAAACCCGGAAACGCCGTGGTGCGGGTTGCGCCCCGGAACGGAAAATCACCCTAAATTCCGGCGGAATCCCGCGAAGGCGGACGGTAACGGGCACGGCAGGGAGGAAAGAGACCGAATGCGCTCGTGCAACGGCGATCCCCCGGCCCCAGCGGATGCCGGGGCCGGGGGATGCACGGCCGGATGCGCGGGCTCGGAGGCCCGCGGAACGCGTCCTAGAGGACCTGGATGCCCTCGCGGTTGATCGGGCTGGTGGTGCGGCGGCTCTCCGCCTCGTCGTCGTTCAGGCGGCGCAGCACCCCCCGGGTGTCCAGCAGCAGCCGCGCGCGCTCGGTGAGCAGCTTGGGCCGGTAATCGGTGTGGTCGGTGAGCAGGATGGTCAGGTCGGCATCGGCCAGAGCCTGTTCCAGGTTCTCGGCGCGCGGGACACGCGTGCCGTTCACCGTCCACTCCTCGACGTGCGGGTCGTGGTAGGTGAGCGCGGCCCCCTTGGCGGCCAGCTTCCGCGCGACCGGCCGGGCCGGGGACTCGCGCTGGTCGGCGATCCCCGCCTTGTAGGTGACACCGAGCAGCAGCACCTTGGACCGCGACAGCGCCAGCCCGCTGTCGTTGAGCAGCTCCTGGGCGCGCTGCAGCACGTAGGTCGGCATCCGCGCGTTGATCTCCTGGGCCAGCTCTACGAAGCGGAACGGGTAGCCCAGCGTCTTCACCTTGTAGGACAGGTAGTTCGGGTCGATGGGGATGCAGTGCCCGCCCACCCCGGGGCCGGGGTAGAAGGCCTGGAATCCGAAGGGCTTGGTGGCGGCGCACGCGATGGCGTCCCACAGGTCGACACCGAGCTCCTGGCAGAAGATCGCCATCTCGTTGACCAGCGCGATGTTCACGTGCCGGTAGGTGTTCTCCAGCAGCTTGGCCATCTCGGCCTCGCGGGTGCCGCGCGCCTGGACCACGGAGTCCACGAACTTCCCGTAGAACGTGGCGGCGAGCTCGCCGCAGCGCTCGGTCATCCCGCCCACGACCTTGGGGGTGTTGGCGATACCGAAGGCCGGATTGCCGGGGTCGATGCGCTCGGGCGAGAACGCCAGGTGGAAGTCGGCCCCGGCGACCAGGCCCGACTCCTCCAGGATCGGGCGCACGACCTCCTCGGTGGTGCCCGGGTAGGTGGTGGACTCCAGGATGACCAGGGTCCCCGGGGCCAGGCGGGAGGCCACGGCGCGGGCTGCGGCGGTGACGGCGCCCAGGTCGGGACCGCCCTCGTCGGACAGCGGGGTGGGGACGCAGATGACGATGGTGTGCGCACCGCCCAGGACGTCGGGGTCGGTCGTCGCGCGGAACCCCGCACCCAACATCTGCTCGATGTCGCCGGAGTCCAGGTCGTCGATGTGCGACGCCCCGGAGTTCAGGCCCTCGGTGACCCGGGAGCTGACATCGAGCCCGGTGACCTTGAGACCGGAGCTGCTGGCCGCGTGCGCCAGGGGCAGGCCGACGTATCCGAGGCCGATGACGACCAGGTCGGACGTAGAGGTAGCGACATCCACAGGGGGTCCCCCTCGGGTTTCTCTTCTTCGGTGCGGAATATCGAGGCGGCGTATCGAGGACTTCCAATACCGACTAGACGCCCGAGGTTACTTCCCGGTTGGCCGGGATCACAGGGTCTGGCCTGGTTCGGACACTTTTCGGATTACCGCCTCATACACCTCGATATAGCGGTAGGCGGCCGCGCGCCAGGTGCGGCCATTTCCGACCCGCCGGCGGCCCGCGAGACCGAATGCCTCTCGCGTTCCACGACTGTAAGCCAGCTTTTCCAGCACCTCCGCCAGACCTTCCGAGTCGTCCGGAGGAATTAACTCACCGGTCACCCCCGGTTCCACGATCTCGCGCAGCGCCGCGAGGTCGCTGGCGACCACCGGCAGCCCCCCGGCCATCGCCTCCACCGGCTTCAGCGGCGTGACCAGCCGACTCACCCGCACGTCGCGCCGCGGCACCGTGAACACGTCGATGACCGCGTGGTGGCGCCGCACCTCCTCGGCCGGGACCCGGCCGGTGAAGTGCGCGGCCGTGCCCAGCCCGGCCGCGGCCGCGCGCTCGCGCAGCGCGCCCAGCTCCGGCCCGTCGCCCACCACCAGCAGGTGCGCCGCAACGCCCCGTCGGCGCAGTTCGGCCACGGCGTCCACCAGTGTGTCGAGCCCCTCGTAGCCGTAGCAGCTGGTCGTGGTCCCGGCCACGAAGTCCTCGGGTTCGATCCCCAGTTCCCGCCGCAGCTGCGCGCCGTCGGGCAACGGCTCCAGGAACGCCTCACCGACCGCGTTCGGCACCACCGCGACCCGCTCCGGGTCGATGCCGCGGGCCACGATGTCGGCGCGCATCGTCTCGCCCAGCGTCACCACCAGGTCGGCCGCGGCCATGCAGGCGGTCTCGCGGGCACGCTCGGCCACGTAGTAGGCGTCCTCGACGCTGCGGGACGCGTCGCGCGACAGCCACGACTCCTCCAGGAAGCCACGCACCTCATAGACCACGGGCAGGCCGTAGCGCTCGCGCAGGGCAAGCGCGAGCCGGGCGTTGTGGTGGTTGCTGGCGGCGTGCAGCACATCCGGGCTCAACCGCTCCACCAGCGGAGCCGCCAGGCGCAGCCCGGCCCGCAGCACGGCGGCGTCGTCGGTCGGCGCGGTCCAGGGCAGCAGCCGGTGGTAGGGGACCCCGTCGACGTCCACGCGTTCGCGGGCGTCGGGCACGCCCTTGGTGAGCGGGTAGCCGAGCCGGGTCACCACGTGCGGGTCGAGGCCGGCGGTGCGCTGGCCGAGCGCGATGCGGTGGGTGCGCTGGGTGTACCCGGCGTTGGTGTGCGGCAGCGCGTTGGTGACCATGTGCAGGACGCGCAGCCCGTCGGCTGCGGATCGCCCAGCGTTCATCGTGTCGTCGCGCCGCGTTCTCCGCGGCGGCGTTACCGTGATGTCGTGCCGGTGGTCAGGGAGGTCAGCAGCGGGGCCCACCGTGGTGTCGGCCGGGACGGCGCGTCCCGTCGCCACCGCCAGCCGGTGTGCCAGCCGGTCGCGGCTCCTTCCCTCGGGCAGGCGCTCCAGCAGCTCCCGGGCGAGCCCGGGTTCCTCGACGGCCAGGGCGAAGGCGGCCATGCGGGCCACCGCGCGCGGGGACGCGGAGGGCCGCCCGGCGGAGTCGCGGACGGCGCTCAGCGCCGCGTCGCGGCGGCCGGAGTCCCACAGCCCGTAGGCCCGCGGCAGCGTGCCGATCCGCATCGCGCCGTCGCGTACGCGGCGGCGGGCGCCGCCGGGCAGCAGGCGCAGGGCCAGCAGCGGCATACGGGCGGGCTCGGCCCGCAGGTGCCGCCAGGTCAGGGTCGCGGTGAAGGTGGCCGCCTTGAGGATGTTGCGCACGGTGGCACATCGAACCACGCCGTGGTGACCTGCCGGTGACGCCACGGCGTCCGGCAGCGGTCAAGATCTCATCCGTCTTCGAAGGGAATGCGATGTCGTCAGTCGGGAGCCGGTCCGCCGAGGTCGTGCACATCGTCGGTGCTCGGCCCAACTTCGTGAAGGCGGCACCCGTGGTGGCGGCCCTGGAGAAGCGCGGCGTGCGGCAGTCGGTGGTGCACACCGGGCAGCACTACGACGACCGGATGTCGGCGGTCTTCTTCCGGGAGCTGGGGCTGCCCCGGCCCGACGTCGACCTCGGGGTCGGCTCCGGCTCGCACGCCGAGCAGACGGCCGCCCTCATGGTGGGGCTGGAGCGGGAGTTCACCTCCCGGTCCCCCGGGCTGGTCGTCGTCTACGGTGACGTGAACTCCACGGTCGCCGCCGCGCTCGTCGCCGCCAAACTCCACATCCCCGTCGCCCACGTGGAGGCGGGGCTGCGGTCCTTCGACCGGACCATGCCCGAGGAGGTCAACCGGCGCCTCACCGACCAGCTCTCCGACGTCTGCTTCGCGACCAGCCCCGAGGCCGTCGGCCACCTGGCGCGCGAGGGCGTCGCAGCCGACCGGATCCACCTCGTGGGCAACCCGATGATCGACACCCTCCTGGGCCACCTGGACCGTTTCGACACCGCCGCGCTGCGCCGGCGCCTGGACCTGCCCGACACCTACGTCGCCGCGACCCTGCACCGCCCTGCCAACGTGGACGACCCCGAGACCGTGGCGCGGCTGACCAAGCGCCTGCACGAGGTCGCCGACCAGGCCGACGTGGTGATGCCGGTGCACCCCCGCGGCCGCCGCGCCTTCGAGGAGGCCGGCCTGGGCGGCCACCCGCGGATGCGGCTGGCCGAACCCCTGGGTTACATCGACTTCGTCACCCTGGTGCGCGGGTCGGCCGCCGTGGTGACCGACTCCGGGGGAGTGCAGGAGGAGACCACCATCCTCGGCGTGCCCTGCCTGACCCTGCGGCCCAACACCGAACGCCCGGTGACCATCAGCCACGGCACCAACCGGCTCGTCACCGACACCGAACTCCCCGGGCTCGTCGCCGCGATCCTGGCGGGCGACGGGATCGGCACGGCCACCGTGGCCGAGGTCCCCCCGCTGTGGGACGGCCACGCCGGAGAGCGCATCGCCGCCGTCCTGGCCGGCGGTGACACCGCACCATGACACGCGCACCCCGCCACCGATCCCCCGTTCTTCGATACCGCAAGGCAGGATGACACCCGTGAAACGGCGTGAACAGAGCCAGACCGAACAGCTGCGGCAGGCGCTCTCGGAGAGGGAGGCCCAGCTGCAGGAGGCCCAGGCGCGTCTCGCCGCCCTGGAAGGATCGACCTCCCTGCAGGTCGGCCGCGCACTCACCGCCGCGGCCAAGCGGCCCGGCCGCGGACTCGTCCGGCTGCCGCGCGACCTGTTCCGGCTGTGGCGCAAGAGCGGCGCCACGCGGCAGAGCACCGGGGGACGCCGCAGGCCCCAGCCGGTGCGCTCGTACGACGCCGAGCGCCAGGAGGCGCGCCTGCTGGCCGGGAACATCGGCACCCGAGACGACCGCCTCGTCGTCGCCGGCGTACTCTCGCCCGAGGTGCACGCCGCCGTCGAACCCTATGTCCGCGTCGTCGCGCTGCGCCCGCAGGACGCCCAGGTGGTCTTCGAGTCCGTCGACGTCGACGTGGTGCTGGTGTCGGCGTCCGCCGCGGCGCCCGGCAGCCTGTGGGCGCATGTCGGCGACCCAGCCTCGGGCGACCGCACCCGCGCACTCAACTGGGTCGTCGAGGCCGCCGCCGCGCGCGGCGTCCCCTCGGTCCTGCTCACCGACGCGCCCGCGCCCCCGGCACTGGCCACGCTCCCGTTCGGCCTGGTCTGCGACGGCGGCGTCGGCGTCCCGCTGCACCGCTTCAACCCCATCGCGGCCGAACCGGAGCGCACCACCGACCCCCTCCACCTGCCCTCCGCCGGACACCGCGGAGTGGTGGCCGACCGCCTCGTCGACATGCTGGTGCGCGAGGGCGGGGTGCGCCGCACCGAGCCCGGCTGGGCCGAGGAGCCCGCCGCGCTGCGGGCCGCCACCACCGTCGTCGTCGACGACCCGGTCCTGGCCGACCGCGCCATGGCCTGCGGGGCGCGCGCCCTGCTGCTCGGCGGCGCCGCGGAGTCCGATGCCGAGCGCCCGGCCGGACCGCGCGGCCGTGTGCGCGTCCCCGTGGACGCCTCCGCACTGCGCTCCGGGGCGGCCGCCGACGGGCTCGCCCGCGTCCGCGCCGCCGGACCGCTCAGCCCCGAGGAGCTCCGGCTGGTGCTGCGCTCGCTGTTCCTCACCGACGCCACCCCCGTCCGGCTCGCCGACATCCTCGGCCGACTCGACTTCGCGCCCGGCTCCGGCAGCCCGTCGCTGGCGCTGCGTACCCGCCAGGTCGCGGTGCTCGCCGCGCCCCCGGACGACATCACCTCCCTCGCGCTCGCCGACGACCTCCTCAAGCAGGAGTACGCGCCCGCCGAGGTCGTGCTGCCGGACGACGTCGACCACCTCGCCGGGGTACAGCGGTTGCGGTCCGCCGGGATCCCGCTGCGCACCGCCCGCGTGGCCGGCTCGAACGGCGGCGCCCGCGAGCCCCGCCCCACCGAGTGGGCGGCCCTGGCCGGCGCGGCCACGGCGCCGTGGGTCGCGCTGTGGCGCGCGCCGCGGGGGTCGGCGTTCCTCGCCGACCTCCTGTGCGCCGCCGAGTGCTCCGGCGCCGACGCCGTCGGCCCGGCCGTGCCCTGGTGGGGGAGTGCCCCGGTCGGCGCGGCCGACACCGCAGCCGACCCGGTCGGCACCGCCGTGGCCGACCAGGACTACGTCTTCGTCAGCGCCATCGAACCGGACCTGGCCCGCACCGACCTGGTGCGGCGCGGTCTGCAGCCGGGGGTGTGGAACCGGCACGGGGCGCGGCTGCTCGCCCTGGGGCCCCAGCCCGAAGCCGACCGGGAGTCCGCCCCGGGGCAGGTGGGGAGCGCCCCCGATGGGGGCTGAGCGGACCGCGCCGGTGCGCACCTGTGAACAGTCAGCGGCACAACACCCGTGCCCGTCCCGCACCTCGGGGTGCGGCGGCCGCGCGGGAGTCCATCGGGGCGGGTCCCGGGGACGGGTCTTGAAGGGAAACACGTGACCGACCAACAGCGGGCGAAGCCGCTACGCGCCCTTGTCTACGGGGATGTCGACCTGAACATCATCGACGGTTCGGCGATCTGGGCACAGTCGATGACCCAGGCGCTGGCCACCGCCGGATGCGAGGTCACCCTGCTGCTCAAGGCCCCGGTCACCACCGACCGGCTGGTGGCGCCGCTCGACGGGGCGTCCGGCGTCACCCTGCGCCGCCCCTATGAGGAGAAGCTGCTGGGCGACCTGGGACCTCGCGGGCTCACCCCCGACCAGGCCGTCACCCTGATGACCCGGTTCGACACCGAGCAGCGCTTCGACCTGGTGGTCGTGCGCGGCCGCCGACTCGCCTCGATCGCCGCGCAGTCCGAGGCGCTGGCCGGGCGGCTGTGGACCTACCTCACCGACGTCCCGCAGAACGTCGCCGAGATGACCTCCACGGCGGTCTCCGAGCTCACCGACATCGCGGTGGCCTCGCGGTTCCTGCTCTGCCAGACCGAGGAGCTGCGCTGCTTCCTGGAGTCGGCGGTACCCGCGGCCTGCGGCAAGAGCGTGCTGTTCCCGCCGGTCGTGGTGGTGCCCGAGGGCGTGTCGGGCCCGGGCGCTCCCGGTGAGCGGCTGCGGCTCGTCTACACCGGCAAGTTCGCGCCGCGCTGGAACACCCTGGAGATGACCGGGCTGCCCGCCGCCCTCGCCGAGCGCGGGGTCGACGCCGAGCTGCACATGATCGGCGACAAGATCCACCGCGACTCACCGGAGTGGGCCAAGCGGATGGCCAAGGCCCTGGAGGGCACACACGGGGTGACCTGGCACGGCGGCAGGCCGCGCGCCGAGGCGCTGCGGCTGTCGGCCGCCTGCGACGTGGGACTGTCCTGGCGCGCCGCGGAGATGGACGCCAGCCTGGAGCTGTCCACCAAGGTGCTGGAGCTGGGGGCGCTGGGCCTGCCGGTGGTGGTCAACCGCACGCCCATGCACGAGGAGCTGCTCGGCGCCGACTACCCGCTGTTCGTCGACGCCGGCGCGTCGGACGGCACCGCCACCGTGGCGGACACCCTCACGCTCGCCGCCGACCCCCGGATCTACGCCGAGGCGGCCGAGCGCTGCCGGGCGGCCGCCGCCCGCTTCACCCTGGAACGGGCCGCCGAGCGGTTGCGCGGCTACCTCGACCTCGCCCACCCCACCGCCCCGGCCGGGACCGACACGCAGCGCCCGCTCAAGGTGGTCATCGCCGGCCACGACCTGAAGTTCTTCACCCGGCTCGCCGACCACCTGATGTCCCTGCCCGGGCTTGAGGTGCGCCTGGACGAGTGGGACGGGCTGCGCGACCACGACCAGTACCGCAGCCGGGAGCTGGCGGCCTGGGCCGACGTCGTCATCTGCGAGTGGTGCGGTCCCAACGCGCTGTTCTACTCCCGGTACAAGCGGCCCGGCCAGCGGCTGGTCGTCCGGCTGCACCGCTTCGAGCTGTACGCGGAGTGGCCGCGCAAACTCGACATCGACAAGGTCGACGCGATCATCTGCGTCAGCCCCCACTACGCCTCGCTCACCCGGGAACTGGCCTCGTGGCCGGCCGACAAGGTGGTCACCCTGCCCAACTGGGTGGACGTCGACCAGCTGGACCGGCCCAAGCTGCCCGGCGCCGAGTTCACCCTGGGCATGATCGGCATCGCGCCGTCGCGCAAGCGGCTCGACCGCGGGCTGGAGGTCCTGGCCGAGCTGCGCCGGCGGGACCCGCGCTACACGCTCGCGGTCAAGTCGAAGCAGCCGTGGGACTACTGGTGGATCTGGAACCGGCCGGAGGAGCGCGCCTACTACGAGCGCGTCTACCGCACCATCCAGCGCGACCCGCTGCTGGCCGACGGCGTGGTCTTCGACCCGTTCGGGCCGGACGTGGCGACGTGGCTGCGCCGCGTCGGGTTCATGCTGTCGACCAGCGACGACGAGAGCTTCCACCTGGCCCCGGCCGAGTGCGCCGCCTCGGGCGGGGTGCCCGCCGTGCTCGGCTGGCCGGGCGCCGACACCATCTACTCGCGCCGCTGGCTGCACGACGACACCGCGGCGATGGCCGACGCGATCCACGCGACCGTCGCCGAGGGCCGCTTCGACGCCGCCCGCTCGGCGGCGAAGGCCGAGATCACCGGCAATTACGCGCTGGAGCGGGTGTGCGCCATGTGGACCGACCTGATCGTCAACGGCACCGCCCCCGAACCGGTCGACCTGCAAGGCGCCATCGCCGCGTAGGGCGGCGAAAGGCCGAGGCCGCACCCGGTGTTCCGGGTGCGGCCTCGGCCGTGTCGCACGTGCCGTCGCCTCCGATCAGCAGACGGAGGTCGTGGTGCTGTCGGCGGCGCTCTTGTTCTTCACCGAGCCGGGCACGTCCCCGCTGACGCCCTTGTCCTTGAAGCCGCGCCAGTCGCTCGACATGACCAGCTGTACCTGGTTGCCGCTGAGCGAGGAGTCCTCCTCGACGGTGGCGTTCATCGCCTCCTTGGCCACGAGGTCGGCCGCGGCCTTGGCTCCCGGGGCGTAGTAGACCGTGCTCGCCTCGGGGATCACACCCTCGGGGTTGCCGGTACCGCTGACGCTGAAGCCGCGCTCCCGCAGAATCGCGGAGACCTGGTCGGCCAGGCCGGTCGTACCGACGCCATTGATGACCTCGACACCGACATCGCCGGGCTCGACGCTCTCCTCCTCGGCTCCGGCGTCGTCGTCGGCCGCGGCGTCGTCCCCGCTGTCATCACCGCCGTACTCGTCGGTCGCGATGGCCTGGAACAGCTGCTCGGCGTCGGGGGTGACCCACTGGACCCGGTTCTCGTTCTGCGGCCACGGCTCGTTGGGGACCGTGACGAAGTTGATGTCCTTGAGGTCCACCTCGCGCATCGCGATGGCGATGTCGGCCATGGTGTCGATGGTCAGCTCGTCGTCGCTGGTGATCGAGTCGGTGACCTCGTTGAGGAAGGAGTAGAGGTTGGACGGGCTCTTCAGGGTGTCGCCGCTCATCACCTGGCGCGCCATGGCCGCCATGAACTCCTGCTGGCGGTCGATGCGCATCAGGTCGCTGCCGTCGCCCTGGCCCTTGCGGGAGCGCACGTAGCCCAGCGCCTCCTCGCCCTTGAGCACCTGCTCCCCGGCCGCCAGATCGAGGTCGCCGGCCTTCGTGTCGTGGATCGCCTCGGGGATGCACATCTCCACGCCGCCGAGCGCGTCGACCATTCCCTTGAACCCGGTGAAGTCGACGCTGACGAAGTGGTCGATGCGGACGTTGGTGGCCTTCTCCACGGTGTCCCACAGGCAGCTGACCCCGCCGTAGGTCATCGCCGAGTTGATCATGCCCAGCTGGGGGTCGGAGCCGGTGTAGCCCTCCGACGCCGGGCAGGCGGGCAGCTGCACCATCGAGTCGCGGGGGAGGTTGACGATCGTGGCCGTCTCGCGCTGCGGCGAGATGTGCGCGATCGCGAGGGTGTCGGGGCGCTCGCCCTCCGCCTCGCCGTAGTTCGCGTTGTCACCGTCGCGCTTGTCGGTGCCGATGATCATGATGTTGACCACGCCCTCGACCTTGCTCGGGCGGTCGCCGAACGCGTCGGTGTCGACGTTCTCCCGACTGATGCCGCCGGCGATGTCGATGTAGGCGGCATAGGCGGTGAGGCTGCTACCGATGACGAGCCCCGTGGTGATGACGGCGATCCACGCGCTGGGGGAGAGGCGATTCTTCTTGGAGGGGAGGGACCTCGACGACTTCTTCTGCGCGGCGTGGCCCCGCGCGGAGCCGCGAGATGAGGAGCGTTTTCTGGGCATTGGGCACCAAGAGAGGGTTAGGCGTCAGGACAGCGGCCGGATACCGCCCGTGAGCGCGGGGGTGTCGGGCGGCGTGCCAACGATCGCGGTGGCACGTTCCATATCAAGCCGTGATTGCAGGTTAGCCGAATCGATACCTGGGAGGAGTACGAGCGGCACGGCGCGGGACAGCGGCCCGAGGAAGCGGGAGAGGTCCTTCCCCAGAACCGTGAGGGAATCCGGCGCCGAGGTGATCATAGCCACTCGGTCGTCCGCTGTCAGCCGCCAATCCGTTGCCGTTCTCCGGGCCGCGGCGACCAGATCGGCAGCCGTCGCCGGGGACGGGCCGTCCAATGCGGTGGCCGAGGCGATCGGCGGCGTCACGGGTGTGAAGTGGTCGCCGTAGGACCGGACCTCAACGGTGTAGTCGGTGGCGGCCGGCGGGCAGTCGGCCAGCGGTGCGCCGAGGGGGTGCAGGGACGTGCCCACGACCTCGCGGGCGCCGGTGGCCAGGGCCGCGTCCAGGCGGGCCGCGTCGGCGACGGCGATATCGCCCTCGGGGACCTCCCCCGCGGGGGCGGGGACGACGGTGAGCCCGGTCGACCAGCAGGCCAGCATCCACACCAGGGTCTGCCAGTGCACCGGCAGGGCGAGTACGACGCGCTCACCCGGCTCCGCACCCATCCCGTCGACCAGCATGTTGGCGGTCTTGGCCACCCAGTTGTCGAAGGTGGCGTACGAGAGCTCGACACGGCCGCCGGTATCGGCGTCGTAGGCGGTGACGAACGGGCGGGCCGGGTCGGCGGCCACAGCGGAGCGCCACAGCTCCCAGGGGGTTTCCTCGGTCACGCAGGGTCCTTGCGTATGGCCCGGGGACGGTCGGGCGCGGACGGATCCCGCACATGCTACTCGGGGGCCACGGCGGTTGTCCTCGATCGCCGGCACCCACAGGCGTCACGCCCACCCCGCTACCGGGTTTGCGGACCGGGCGCAACACGGCCGGATTGTGGGCGGGAGCCGGGTGTTCGGTAGGTTCGCCGGGAAATCCGAGATCTCCGCACCCCGCTCAGCGCTCCGGTGAGGATCCGCCCCCATGACCGATCGCCGCCCTGCCGCGGCGGGGTCCCCACGGCCTGTGTCGTGCGTGGGCCGTTCCTTATCCGGTGCGCAGCCGAGAACTGGAACAGTTGCCCCTATGAGCCTGACCCCCGGTCGCCTGCTCGCCCGTGTCACGATCGTCCCCGCCGTCGCCCTGGCCGCCTGGCTGCTGGTGGCCTTTCCGCTCCTGGTCGTCGGCCACTTCACCCCGATGACCGGGGCGCTGCTGGGCGGCCCGGCCGTGCTGGCCGCGCTGGCCCTCGTCCCCCGCTGGGTCCCCGACCTGCCCGAGCGCGACGTGCCCTGGTGGCCGGTGGCCGCCGTCGCGCTCATCACCGCGGTGTTCGCGGTGGTGCAGGTCCTCTACCACGGCGAAGTGCTGGTGATCCGGCGTGACCCCGCCTCCTACGCCCAGTTCACCGCGTGGATCGCGCAGCACGGCTCGCTGCCGATCCCCCAGGACCGCGAGCTGATCGCGGGCGACGACCCCGCCCTCGGGTACGGCAGCCTCGCCTACTACGAGGTGGGCACGGACATCTGGCCGCAGTTCCTCGCCGGGCTGCCGCTGATCCTCTCCGTCGGGTACTGGATCGGCGACATCCCCGGGATGCTGGTGGCGGCTCCGATCATCGGCGCGCTGGGGGTACTGACCTTCGCCGGACTGGCCGCCCGACTCATCGGGTCGCGCTGGGCGCCCCTGGCGGCCCTGCTGCTGGCCGTGTGCCAGACCCAGCAGTGGATCAGCCGCGCCACCTACAGCGAGATCGCGGCGCAGGTGCTGATGCTCGGTGCCTTGTGTCTGGCCTTCGATGCGCTATCGCGCCGTAGCGAGCCGCGCGACCGCTGGGGGAGCGCGCACGCGCTCGCCGCCGTGGCGGGCCTGGTGTTCGGGCTCGGCCTGGTCGTGCGGATCGACGCGATCCGCGACCTGCTGCCGGTCGTCGGCTTCATAGCGCTGCTCCTGCTCGCCCGGCGCGGCCAGGCCCTGCCCATGCTCGCCGGGCTGGTGCTGGGGCTCGGCTACGGGTTCGTCGCCGGATTCGGACTCTCGGCGCCCTACCTGGAGTACCTGTCGGACTCGCTCAACCCTCTGCTGGCGCTCAGCGCCGTCATCGTCGCCCTGATCGCGCTGGCCACGGCGCTGCTGTGGCGGCACGGCGTGCCCCGCACCGATCGGCCGAGGTGGCTGCCGGCGGCCGTCGCCGTGCTGGCGGTCCTCGTGGTCGTCGGGCTCGCGCTGCGGCCGCTCCTGCTCGTCCAGTACGGGCACGGAGACGAGGCCACCGGCGTCTACATCGGGCAGATCCAGCAGATCGAGGGGTTGCCCGTCGACCCGGAGCGCACGTATGAGGAGATGAGCCTGTACTGGGTCACCTGGTATATCGGGGTGGGGACGGTGCTGCTCGCGACCCTTGGCCTGGCGGTGCTGCTGCACCGGATGCTGCACCGCCGCGAGCCCCAGTGGGTGCTGCCGACGATGGTGCTCGTCTGGACGGTCGCCACCACCCTGGTCCGGCCGGCGATCACCCCGGACCACCCCTGGGCCAGCCGCCGCCTGATCGTCCTGGTGATCCCCGCGTTCATCCTCTTCGCGGTCTGGTTCACGGCGTGGCTCGCGCGGCGTCTCCCCGCCGAGCCGGCCGGGTCGGGGCCGATCGCCGGACGGCTGGATCCGGGGCGGACGGGGGCCGTGGTCGTGGCCGCGGCCGGCGGACTGGTCATGCTGACCCCCACGGCGATCACCGCCGCCGGGGTGATGACCTATCGATCCGATATCGGGTCGGTCGCGGCTGCAGGGGACCTGTGCGCCGCGCTGCCGGAGGATGCCAGCGTGGTCATGGTGGACGGGTCGGCCGGGAACTACATGCAGCTCATCCGGGGGATGTGCGGGGTTCCGACCGCGCGGGCCCTGGACACCGACACCGAGGCGGTCGGCCGGGTGACCGGTGAGATCCGCGACCGTGGCCGCACCCCGGTCCTGGCCGCGTCGGCCCCCGAGACCCTGGACACCTACGTCCCGCCCGGCACCCCCAAGGAGCACCCGTTCGAGGTGGAGAGCGCCGCCGACCCGAGCACCCTGATGCGCCCGCCGTCCGGCCCCTGGGCCTTCCACGGCGACGTGTGGATCGCGGTGGTCCGATGACCGCAGAACGGTATATCTCCCCCGACTATCCTTGGCCGACCGTGAGCGAGATGCACGAAGCGGCCGAAAGGCCGACACCGGACGGACCGGAGGCTCCCGGCGCTCCGGACACCGACCCCCACGTCACCATCGTGCTGCCCTGCTTCAACGAGCAGGACCACGTGGTGTTGGAGATCGAGCGGATCTGCGCGGCCATGGACGCCTCCGGCTACGCCTACGAGCTGCTCGCGATCGACGACGCGTCGACCGACGGAACCCTGGCCCGGCTGCGCGAGGCCGAGCCGTCCTACCCGCACATGCGCGTCATCGCCTTCGGGCACAACGGCGGTGCGGGGACGGTGCGCCGGATCGGCACCCAGCGGGCGCGCGGCGACATCGTGGTGTGGACCGACGCGGACATGACCTACCCCAACGAGCGCATCCCGGAGTTGGTCGCGCTGCTCGACGCCGACCCGGAGATGGACCAGGTCGTGGGTGCCCGGATACGGGAGTCCGGCAGCCACCGGTTGCTGCGGATCCCGACCAAGTGGGTGATCCGCAAGATCGCCGAGCGGCTCACCAACACCACGATCCCCGACCTCAACTCCGGCCTGCGGGCCTTCCGCCGCGAGGTCTCCCTGCCCTACCTGCGGCTGCTACCGCCCGGGTTCTCCTGCGTCACCACGATCACCCTGGCGTTCCTCTCCAACCAGCACCCGGTGCACTACGTGCCGATCAGCTACGACAAGCGCGCGGGCGACTCCAAGTTCCACTTCGTCCGCGACGCCTACCGCTACATCCTGCAGGTGCTGCGGATGGTGATGTACTTCAACCCGCTCAAGGTGCTGATGCCGGTGGCGCTGTGGCTGGTCGGTATCGGCGCGGTCAAGTTCGCGTTCGACATGGTCAGGTCGCCGCTCTACATCCCGAACAACACCATCATGCTGCTCATGACGGGCCTGATCGTGGGCTCCATGGCGCTGCTCGCGGACCTGATCGTGCGCTCCCGCGACGGCATGTGACCCCTCCTCCTCCGTTGATCTCGGAGATATCGGGGCAAAAATCGGCGCCGACACCCCGATATCTCCGAGATCAACGGAGGGGGCGGGGCGGCGACTTGGGTGAGGGTTCCGTGAGAGGAAAGGAGGGGGGCGCATGCGCATCACGCTGGTCGGGCCGGCCCACCCGTACAAGGGCGGTGGCGCCCGGCACACCACCGAGCTCGCGCACCGGCTCGCGCGGCGGGGGCACGACGTCCTCATCGAGTCGTGGCGGGCGCAGTACCCCGCACTGCTCTACCCGGGGCGCCAGACCATCGACGTGCCCGAGGGCGAACCGTTCCCGAACACCCGGCACGAGCTGGCCTGGTACCGGCCGGACGGCTGGTGGCGCGCCGGCCGCGCGGCCGGACACCGGGGACCTGGTGCGCTCACGGTGCTCACCGTGTTCTCGCCCGTCCAGGTGCCCGCCTACCTGGGCGTGCTCGCCGGAGTGGGGCGCCGGACCCGCACGGTCGCGCTCTGCCACAACGTCGTGCCGCACGAGCCGGGGCCGGCCGACGCCACCCTGATGCGGGCGCTGCTGCGCCGCGTCGACGGCGTCCTCACCCACTCGCCCGACCAGGAGTCGCTCGCCCGCGGGCTGGCTCGGGGCGCGGACACGCGGGTGCTGATGGCCGAGATACCCCCGCACCTGCCGGAGACCGGCGGGCCGCCGCCCGCCCACCCCGCCGAGGCGCGCCGCCACCACCTGCTGTTCTTCGGGATCGTGCGCCCTTACAAGGGCGTCGACGTGCTGCTGCGCGCGCTGGCCCGGGGCGCGCCGCCGACGGTGCGGCTGACCGTCGCCGGGGAGTTCTGGGGCGGGTCCGGCGACCTGCGGGCGCTCGCGGCCGACCTCGGCATCGCCGACCGCGTGGAGTTCCGTGAGGGCTATGTCCCGGCCGGCGAGCTGGCGGAGCTGTTCGCCGCCGCCGATGCCGTGGTCCTGCCGTACCGGTCGGCGACCGCCACCCAGAACGTGTGGCTCGCCCACGCGCACGGCGTCCCGGTCGTCGCCACCCGCGCGGGCACCCTGCCCGACCACGTCCGCGACGGTGCGGACGGGCTGCTGTGCGCGCCCGACGACGCCGCCGACCTGGCCCGCGCCCTTGCGGAGTTCTACGCCGAGGGTGTGGCGGAGCGGCTGCGCGGCGGAGTGCGCCCGGTGGACCCGGAGCCCTACTGGGACCCCTACGTCGACGCGCTCACCGCGCCGGTGCGGCCGATCGGGTGAATGCCAGCGCCGCACCCGCCCACACGATATCGGCCACCGTCATGACCAGCCGCGACAGCGCCGCAACGACCAGGGCGGAGCCCGGGCTGAGGACGGGGGAGAGGGCGACCACCATGACGAGTTCGCGGACGCCGATGCCGGCGGGGGCGATGACGAACAGCACGCCCAGCGTCCAGGCCAGGGCATAGGCTCCGGCGGCCGCGGGCAGGGCGGTCGGCCCGTGCCCGCCGGCGCCCAGCACCAGCACCCAGATGTGCAGGGCCAGCGGCACCCACGCGAGTACCGACCAGCCCACGGCCGCCGCCATCCCGCGGCCGCTGACGCGCTCCGGTTCGCCGTCGGGGACGTCCCGGGAGCGCCGGGTGAGCCGCAGCGCGGTGTGGATCGCCCGCGTCACGACGCGCGGGTGCAGCGCGGCCAGGAGGACGGGTGCGCAGGCCAGCACCCACCACCACCGCACCGCCGCGTCCTGTGCGGCGAACGGGAGGGTCGCCGCGGCCACGGCCAGGTTCACGGTGAGGGTCACCACGACCGCGAGCACGGTCGCGGTGTAGCCCCGCTGCCGGGCGACGTCGCGGTCACGGGCCAGTTCCACCTGGGCGACGAACGCCCACACCGACCCGGGGAGGTACTTGCCGAGCTGCCCGACGAACATCACCCGGGCAGCGGCGCCCACCGGCAGCGGCGAGCCCAGGTCGGCAAGGATCGCCCGCCAGGCCATCATCTGCGCGCCGAGCCCGGCCAGCGCGGCCGCGACGGAGGCGGCGACGAAGCCGGGGGAGAGGGTGCGCAGCGCCGACTCGGCCTCGTCCCACCGGGCGTACAGCGCGTACCCCGCGCACCCGAGGACGGCCAGCACGAAGATCAGGCGGACCCAACGGTGGTCGCGCAACCGGCTCAGCACGTGGCCAGGCTACTGGCCGACGCCCGGCGTACCGTGCACGCGTCCGAGGCGATGCGCCGGTCAGCGCCCGGCCAGGAACTCCTCGACGAGGTCGGCGACGTGCCCGGGGTGTGACATGTGGACGGCGTAGGGCGCGTCCACACCGCGGGTGGGCAGGTGGTCGCCGCGGGGGACGAGTTCGTGTTCGGCCTGGGCGGCGCGGATCGCGGCGTAATGGGCCGGTGCGCCGGGCGGGGTGACGACGGGGGCCGTGGAGACGAGGGTGAGTGCGGGCGCTCTCAGCTCGGGGTAGAGCACGTCGGGGTCGAAGAAGTCGAAGGCCGTCTGGAGCTCCCGGGCGGCGCGCTGGCCGGGGCGCGGGCAGGCGACGCCGTCGCCGGTGGAGGCGGACCGCAGCGCCGAGGCCGCCAGGGCCGCGCCGGGCAGCCCCATCACACCGCACCGGTAGGCGGCCACCATCCGTTCGAAGGCGTCGGGCGGCATCGGCGCGAGCGTGGCGGTCACCTGCTCGATGACGTAGTGGCGAACGGCCGCCGTGTGGCCGGCGGCCTCCTCCGGTGTCATGCCGAGCCGGTCGGCGATGTGGTGGGCGCGCGGCCAGCCGTGCCCTTCGATGTTCACCACGGCGGTGACGCGCGACGACCGTGTTCCGTAGGCGACCGCGAGCATCCCGCCCAGGCCGTGGCCGACCAGGACCGGGGCGGTCAGGCCGAAGTGCCCGACCACCCGGACGAGGTCGTCCAGCAGGCCGTCGAGGGTCCAGGCGCCGTCCGCGGAATGGCCGTGCCCGCGCAGGTCGACCGAGTAGAGCGGGTGCCGCCCGGCCAGCAGCGGGGCGATGGGCTCCCAGTCCTCCAGGGTTCTGCCCAGGTCGTGCAGGAGCACGACCGGGCGTCCGGACCGGTCGGCGGCGCCGCGCCCTTCATGCCCCTCGCGCTCCGGCGCCCTGACCCGCACCGCGAGGGCGGGTGCCCCCGGGAGGCGGACCTCGCACGGCGGCGCCGGTGCGGTGTTCGACATCTGCTGCAGCCCCCTTGTGTCCACGCTGTGAGCACCGGTCCAGGTGCTCACCTGCACGCTAGAACGGGGGACCGCCATCCGCCTGACATCTCGCTGACGGAGCGCTGAGGGGACCGTGGGCGATGTGTCCTAGGGTGGCCCGCGTGGGAATCCCAGATGCCGTCGCCTTCGCCGGCCACCAGGTTCATGTCTGCCGCTACCGCGAGGCGGGGAGGCTGCTCCGGTGGCTCGGCGACGACCTGCGCGGGCAGACGGTCCTCGACATCGCCGGGGGTGACGGCTACTGGGCCGGCCAGGCGCGGCGCCGCGGCGCCCGCGCGGTCTCGGTGGACCTTGCGCGGCACAAGATGGTGCGTGGCGCACGGTTGCGGCACGCGCCGGCGCTCGTCGAGGGCGACGCCCTCCGGCTGCCGCTGCGCGACGCCGCCGCCGACAAGGTGATGTCGATCTGCGCCATCGAGCACTTCGACGACGGTCCGGCCGCGCTGGCGGAGATGTCCAGGGTGCTGCGCCCCGGCGGAGAGCTGGTGATGTCGGCCGACTGCCTGTCGCGCCGCGCCCTGTGGCCCGAGCTGTTCGAGGCGCACCGCAGGCGCTACCACGTGCAGCGGACCTACACCCACGAGTCGCTGGCCGAGCTGCTGGGCGCGGTGGGCCTGGACGTGCTGGAGCACAGCTACCAGTTCCGCGGCCGCGCCGCGGAGCGCGCCTATCTGACGCTGTCGGCGCGCGGTGGGCGGGTCGGTTTCAACGCCGCGGCGCCGCTGATCCCCCTGGTGTCGTTCGACGACGCACGGCAGCCCAACACCCGGGGCAGCATCGTGCTGATCCGGGCACGGAAGCGCTCGGTGTAGAGCCAGCCGCTCGGGATAGCCACCCAAAGGCCACTTGTGTGATCTTGGCCGCATGTGGCCATTATTTTTGCCATGCAAACCGTTTCGGCCTGCTCGCGCGATACCCCCATTGACGTGGCGAAATAGAGATGATTCGACGTATTTGCCAGAGGCACCCCTTACGCGCGCTTTAAAGGGGGAATTGTACGGTTCAGGGTGAAGAGTGGTGCTGCTGTGCCATCGGGGGTCGATTGCATGGCGATGCCACCTATGCACAGACCGTCCCGTTCGCGGTCGAATAATCCGCGTCATCGGTTGTCGGCGTCACCCGTAGTGCCGCAGCGCGGTGCCCGCGGGACAGTCATGGGTTCATGGGGAGACCAGTGCAGACAGAGTTGAGTCGAATCGACAGCGGCGACGTCCTTGAGCTGCGCCTCCGCGACCACGACGGCCGGGGCGGCGAGGCGGGCGACGGCGCCTCCCTTGCCTTGCGCCGAGGTGGGGCCGCCGATGCCGACGCCGTCATTCCCATCACCAGCGTCCGCAGGTCGGGTGATCGGGTGCTGGCCGACCTCAAGGACCTTCCGATCGATGAGGGAACGTGGGACGTGCTGTGGGTCGGCCCCGACGGCCACCCCACCCCTCTCGGCACACGCGACCCCGGGCTGAACCTGCGTGACCGCGTCGCCTATCTGCGTCGACCGCGGCACCGCGAACTGCGGGCGATCCGTGACCCGAAGGGGCGGCTGCGGCTGCGCGCGGTCGCGGTCACCCCGTACGCCGAGGTCGTCTGGGTGGACGTGGGCGCCGAATCGGTCACCGTCTCCGGCCTGCTCGCCTACACCGCCCAGCGCGAGGGGGCCGCTTCCGCCGAGCTCATAGCCCGCCAGCGCGCGCGCTCGGGCGTCGTGGCGGCCCCGGCCGAACTCGTCGACGGCCGTTTCACCTGTGAGATCCCGCTGCGCCCCCTGGTGGCCGCGCACGACCTCGAGCGTGCGCACAACGAGTGGGACCTGTGGCTCCAGGCCGACACGGAGGCGGGCGCACCGGACGGGCTGCGCCTCGCCTCCCATGCCGACGACGTCGTCGGCAAGAAGAAGAAGGTCGTCTACGCGGGCACCACACTCTCCGCCGGGGGCCCCGCCGTGCGGGTCCGGCCCTACTACACCGTGCACGACGGTCTGTCGCTGCTGGCGACCCTTGCGGAAAGGGGCGAGCGGTGAAGATCGCATTCGTCATCGCCAACGCCTACGGCATGGGCGGGACCATCCGCACGGTCTTCAACACCGCCGGAGGGCTCGCCGCGCGCCACGATGTGGAGATCGCCAGTCTCGCGAGGCACCAGGAGAAGCCGTTCTTCCCGGTACCCGAGGGCGTCCGGGTGGTGCCGCTCACGCCGATGGGCACCCAGGTCGGCGGACCCCACCACACCAGCGGCGGACTGGTCAACGGGTGGCGGGAGCGGCGCCTGGCCGAGGTGGTCACGACCAGCGAGGTGGAGCAGAACGGCGCCTTCACCGGCCTGGCAGGCCACCGCCTGCGCAGGTACCTGCGCACCACCGACGCAGATGTGGTCGTCGGTACACGCCCCGGTATCAACCTCGCGATCGCGGCGTGGGCGCCCGACCGCCTGCTGCGCATCGGCCAGGAACACGTCAACCTCGACGAGCACCGCAAGGACCTGCGGCGCGCCATCGCCGACCGATTCTCCCGACTCGACGGGCTGACGGTGCTGACCGAGGCCGACCGCTCCGCTTACCTGGACTTCCTCGGCCCCGATCCGGAGTGGCTGCGGGTCATGCCCAATGCGCTTCCCGCGGAGGACTATCCCCTCTCCACGCAGGAGAACCCGATCATCGCGGCGGCGGGGCGCATGACGCCGATCAAGCAGTACCCCAAGCTCCTCGACGCCTTCGCCACGGTCGCCGAGAAGCACCCCGAGTGGCGACTGCGCATCTACGGCGGCGGCAGCAAGGACGGGAAGCTGCGCAAGAAGATCGTCGAGATGGGCCTGAGCAACCAGGTCGCCCTCATGGGGCGCACCAAGGACCTGACAGGGGAGCTGGCCAAGGCGTCTCTGCTGGCGGTCAGCTCGCGCGTCGAGGGATTCGGCATGACGATCATCGAGGGCTTCTCCGTCGGGGTGCCCACCGTCAGCTTCGACTGCCCCTACGGCCCTCGGGAGATCATCGACCACGAGCGCAACGGTCTGCTCGTGCCCGACCAGGACGTCGAGGCGCTCGGGGCCGCGCTGCTGCGCCTCGTCGAGGACCCCGACGAGCGCCGCCGCATGGCCGAGGAGGCGGCGCTCTCGGCCGCCGACTACGACATCGCGGTGATCACCCGGCGATGGGAGGAGTTCCTCTCCGAGCGCCGGCGCGCGAAGGAAGCCCTGCGCACAGCGCGGCCCCCGGGGGCCGCGGCCTGACCGACCGCTCACCGCACAGCGCGGACCAGTGCTTTTTGCCATTGCTTGACGTTTTCTTGGCTTTTCTCCGGTGAAATCCTGGGCGCTTCTTGGTGCGGAGTCGGAAATGTCATGAACCGTCCTTCCATTAGCTTGTCGTTCGGTCCTGAACGCACATATCCGAGAAGTCAGGGGAAAGCATGCGCGTCGGTACGAGCCGCGTCCTGGCGGACGATGTCCTGGAGCTGGCTCCGGCCGCGTCCGGGGCGACCAACGCGAACCTCATCTGCAAGCCGGTCGGCAAGCTCAAGGAGTCCGGCGCCGCCGACCGGTCCCTCCCGCCCCGTGTCGACGGCGACCGCGTCCTGGTCGACTTCGGCACCTTGACCCCCGGGACCTGGGCACTGCGCTGGGCGGAGCCCGGCGGCATGGAGCGACCGATTCTCACCACCGACCCCTGCTACGACACCGCCCTGGCGGAGGAGTACGCGTCCCGCGCTCGTACGCACGCCTTCGGCGTGGTGCGCACCGCCACGGGCCGCCTGCGCGTGCGGGTGCGCGCGGTCCGACCACACGCCGAGGTGCGCACCGTCCGAACCACGGACGAGCAGGTCGCGGTCGGCGGATTCCTCGCCTACACCGCCGAACCCGCGGCCGGAGCCGACGTCGAACTGGTGGTCCGGAGCCGCCACCGGGAGGGCGACGAGGAGCAGCGGTACCCGGCACGGCTCACCGGGCGCACATTCACCGCCGAGATCCCCTTGCGCCCGCTCGCCGAGGCACACGACCTCGGACGCGACCACAACGAGTGGGACCTGTGGCTGCGGATTCCCGGCCTCGACACCGAACTGCGGCTCGGCTCCCACGTCGACGACATCGTCGGGAAGAAGGGCCGCCTGAGCTTCCTGCGGACCGCGATCGGCACCGGCGCCGGGGCCATCGGGATGAGCCCCTACTACACCGTCAAGGACGGCCTGAGCATCCTGGGAGTCGCGGTGACCGACACCTCCGACGATCGCGCCGACGAAGCGGCCGACGACACCGGCGACGCATTGGGAGAGGCCGCCTGACCATGCGGATCACCTTCCTCATCGGCAACATCTACGGGATGGGTGGGACGATCCGAGCCACGTCCAGCCTGGCCAACGGGCTCTGCGCCGAGCACGACGTGGAGATCGTCAGCCTCGCGCAGAACGCGGCCGAACCGTTCTTTCCCATCGACCCCAGGGTCCGGCTGCACACCCTCACCCACAGCCGCGGCTGGACCGAGCGCCCCGAGCCCGCGCCGGAGATCGCCGAACTCGAACCGATGCCCGCCGAACACGTGCCCGGAAGCGAGGCCGAGCGCGCCAACGTCTTCAACGCGGCCACCGAGCGCGAGGTCCGGCGCTACCTGGACCGGGTCGAGGCCGACGTCGTGGTGGCCACCTCCCCCGGCCTCAACTCGCTGCTGGCGAAGTTCGGCCGCCCGGACTACCTGCGCATCGGCCAGGAGCACGAGAACCTCGGCCAGCGCGATGAGGGCGTCCGCGCGCACATCCGCGACGTGCACACCACCCTCGACGGCGTCACGGTCCTCACCGACGCCGACCGCGCGGAGTACGCCGCGTTCGTGGACGCGCCCGACGAGTGGGCGGTGACGATGCCCAACCCGCTCCCCGAGCGGCTGTACGCCACCTCCCGCCTGACCAACCCCATCATCGCGACCGCCGGGCGTCTCGTCCCCGTGAAGCAGTACCCGCTCCTCGTCCGGGCCTTCGCCGCCGTCGCCGACAAGCACCCCGACTGGCAGCTGCGCATCTACGGCCGCGGCGCGGAGAAGGCGGCCATCCGCGCCGCCATCGACGAGCACGGCCTGCACGGCCGGGTCGCGCTCATGGGGCGCACCCCCGCCATCACCGACGAGTTCGCCAAGGCCTCCATCGTCGCCGTCAGCTCCGCTCAGGAAGGCTTCGGCATGACGATCGTCGAAGCCTTCGCCGTGGGCGTGCCCGTGGTGAGCTTCGACTGCCCCTTCGGCCCCCGCGAGCTCATCACCGACGGGCACAACGGGCTGCTCGTCGCCGACCAGGACGTCGACGCCCTCTCCGCGGGCCTGCTGCGCCTGGTCGAGGACGCCGACGAGCGACGGCGCCTCGGCGCGGCCACGGCGGAGACCGCCGCGCGGTTCCACATCGACACCGTCACCGCCCGCTGGGAGCGCTACCTGGAGGGCCACCCGGCCAGGCGCCGCAAGCCCTCCGTCTGGTCGCGGATCGTCCGCCCCTGGCGGCGGTAGGCGTGGCTACCGGCGCGTAGGCTGAGCGGTTATGAGTGGTGGATCAAGCGGGAAGGCCGACGCACCATCGGCGTCGGCCATGCGCCGCGCCCTGGCGCGGGCACGCGACGGCAAGGCACTGGACGCGACCGAGGCCGAGGTTCTGCTGCAGGCGCGCGGCGATGACCTCGACACCCTGCTCGCCCATGCGGGGCGGGTCCGCGACGCCGGGCTGGAGGCGGCGGGCCGTCCCGGCGTCATCACCTACAGCCGCAGCGTCTTCGTCCCGCTCACCCGGCTGTGCCGGGACCGCTGCCACTACTGCACGTTCGCCACGGTCCCCGGCAGGCTCCCCGCCCCCTTCCTCTCCCCGGACGAGGTCCTGGAGATCGCCCGACAGGGTGCGGCCATGGGTTGCAAGGAGGCCCTGTTCACCCTGGGTGACCGCCCCGAGGACCGGTGGTCGGCGGCCAAGCAGTGGCTCGACGAGCGCGGCTACGACGACACCCTCTCCTACGTGCGGGCCATGGCCATCCTGGTGCTGGAGGAGACCGGGGTTCTGCCGCACCTCAACCCCGGCGTGCTGAGCTGGAGCGACTTCCAGCGGCTCAAGCCCGTCTCGGCGTCCATGGGGATGATGCTGGAGACCACGTCCGAGCGCCTGTTCACCGAGCGCGGCCAGCCCCACTACGGCAGTCCCGACAAGGATCCCAAGGTCCGGCTGCGGGTGCTGCAGGACGCCGGGCGGTCCAGTGTTCCGTTCACCACGGGACTGCTCATCGGCATCGGCGAGACCCTGGCCGAGCGCGCCGACTCGATCTTCGCGCTGCGCGCCGCCGCCCGCGAGTACGGGGCGATCCAAGAGCTCATCATCCAGAACTTCCGCGCCAAAGCGGACACCGCGATGATGCACCGCCCCGACGCCGACCTCTCCGACCTGGCCGCCACGATCGCGGTGACCCGCCTGGTCCTGGGGCCGCGGATGCGCGTGCAGGCGCCGCCCAACCTCATCGGCGGCGAGTACGAGCTGATGCTGCGCGCCGGGATCGACGACTGGGGCGGTGTCTCCCCGCTCACCCCCGACCACGTCAACCCCGAGCGGCCCTGGCCGCAGGTCGACGAGCTCGCCGAGCGCAGCGCGGCACTCGGCTTCGACCTTCGCGAACGGCTGCCCGCCTACCCCGAGTACGTGCGCCAGGGCGAGCCGTGGCTGGACCCGCGGGTGGCCCCGCACGTCCACGCGCTCGCCGACCCCGAGACCGGCCTGGCCGCCGAGGACGCCCCGGTCGTGGGCCGCCCCTGGCAGGAACCGGAGACGCAGATGACCGCGTCGGGCCGGACCGACCTGCACACCGGCATCGACACCGAGGGGCGCACCGGCGACCGGCGCGGCGACTTCGACGCGGTCTACGGCGACTGGGACGAGCTGCGCGAGCGCCTTCCCCGGCACGAGGGCGGCGCTGCGCCGCGGCGCTTCGACCCGGAGATCCGCGCAGCGCTGCGGCACGCCGAGTCCGACCCGGCCGGACTCGGCGACGCCGAGGCGCTGGCGCTGCTGCACGCCGACGGCCCGGAACTGGAGGCGCTCGCCGGGTTGGCCGACGCGGTCCGCCGGGACGCGGTGGGCGACGACATCACCTTCACGGTCACGCGGAACATCAACTTCACCAACGTCTGCTACACCGGATGCCGCTTCTGCGCGTTCGCGCAGCGCCGCACCGACGCCGACGCCTACACCCTCTCCCTGGAGCAGGTGGCCGACCGGGCCGCCGAGGCGTGGGAGGCCGGCGCCAACGAGGTGTGCATGCAGGGCGGGATCCACCCGGACCTGCCCGGTACCGCCTACTTCGACATCGCGCGTGCGGTCAAGGAGCGGGTCCCGGACATGCACGTCCACGCCTTCAGCCCGATGGAGGTCGTCAACGGCGCATCGCGCACGAACCTGCCGATCCGCGCGTGGCTGGAGCGGGCGCGGGAGGCCGGACTCGACTCGATCCCCGGGACCGCCGCGGAGATCCTGGACGACGACATCCGCTGGGTTCTGACCAAGGGCAAGCTGCCGGCCGCCGAGTGGATCGAGGTCGTCACCACAGCCCACGACGTGGGCATTCCCACGACGTCGACGATGATGTACGGCCACGTGGACACCCCGGCGCACTGGGTCGCCCACATCAAGCTGCTGCGTTCGCTGCAGGAGCGGTCGGTGGAGCGCAACGGGCGCCCCGGGTTCACCGAGTTCGTGCTGCTGCCGTTCGTGCACACCAACGCGCCGATCTACCTGGCGGGGCTGGCCCGGACCGGGCCGACCGTGCGGGAGAACCGCGCGGTGCACGCGCTGGCGCGGCTGCTGCTGCACGGGGCCATCGACAACATCCAGTGCTCCTGGGTGAAGCTCGCCGAGGAGACCTGCCGTCAGCTGCTCGCGGGCGGCGTCAACGACGTCGGTGGAACGCTGATGGAGGAGACGATCAGCCGCATGGCCGGGTCGGACAACGGGTCGTTCAAGACGATCAGCGACATCCGGGCGATGGTCGCCCCCACCGGGAGGCCGCTGCGGCAGCGCACCACCACCTATGGCGAGGTGAGCGCGGAGCGCCGTGCGATCGCCGAGGCGCACGACGGCGTGGCCGAGAGTGTCCGCCGCACCCGCCTCCCCCTGGTCTGACGCCGACCGGGCATCCGCGGGGTGCGGCGGGGCGCGTCCCCGCCGCACCGGCACATGGTCCGGCCCGACCGGGAGCGCCGCGCGCATCCCGGGCCGGGCCGGCGTGAGGGGGGGGCGATCAGCAGGCGCCGAGGTCCCTCCACGGACCCCACGCGCCGCCCGTACCGGGCGTGTCGCCCTGGGTCCACCAGCGGGCCTCATACGTGCGGCCGGCATAGGAGACGCGGTCGCCTCCGGTGTAGACGGTCGTGGGCGACCACGCCGGCGCGGTGCAGTCGCCGGGCTGGCCCGGGTCGCCGGGGTCACCCGGATCGCCGGGGCCGCCGTCGAGCCGGGGCCGGATGGTGTCGGCGAACGCGTAGCCGTTGGTGGCGTCCCAGTTGATCGACCAGGTCATCACGCCGCCGAGCTTTCCGTAGGGCTGGTCGGGGGTGAACGACGCGCAGTTCGTCCCGGCCTCCAGGCAGTCCAGGGCCCGGACGACGTCGGCCGGCGGCTGGTGTCCGCCGCCCGCGGCGCGGGGCACGGCGGGCAGGCCCAGCCCCACCTGGTCGGGGCGCAGCCCCATCTCCAGCTGGATGCAGGCCTGGGCGGTCAGGAAGTCCACCGTCCCCTGGGAGTAGACGCCCTGGTCGCACCCCATCATCGAGCCGGAGTTGTAGTACTGCATGTTGACCAGGGTGATGATGTCGCCCGCGTTCTGGGCGAGCCGGTAGTAGGAGTAACTGGGGGCCTGGAAGTCGATGGTCTGCGGCGCCATGGTGATGATCAGGTCGCTGCCCGCCAGGCTGCGCAGGGAGCGCAGCGCCTCCTCCATGTACTGGGCGTTCATGCCGTGTTCGAGGTCGATGTCGACGCCGTCGAACCCGTACTCGCGCATCAGGTCGTAGGTGGTGCGGGCGAAGTTGGCGGCCTCGGTG
The DNA here is from genome assembly GCF_014201195.1 of Nocardiopsis mwathae. Taxonomy (NCBI): domain Bacteria; kingdom Bacillati; phylum Actinomycetota; class Actinomycetes; order Streptosporangiales; family Nocardiopsidaceae; genus Nocardiopsis; species Nocardiopsis mwathae. The sequence continues at coordinate 194,925 of NZ_JACHDS010000001.1, forward strand.
GGGTTGGTGACGTTGACGTGCCCGAGTTCTCCGCCGACCGAGATGACCACCTTGCGGCCCTGGTCGCGGACCGCGGCGACGTCGGCCTTGAACTCCTCCTCGGTGTAGCCGCCGAGTTCCGAGCTCGCCAGGTCGAAGGTGATGCCGCCGGGGACGCCCGCGAGGTTGTCGGCGAAGGCGATCGCGATCATGTTGTACTCGGCGGGGATCTCGCCGACCTTCAGGATCGTCGACCCGTTGTCGAAGTTGTGCCAGTAGCCGGTGAGCCACCCGCCGGTGTCGGCGGAACCCGCGGCGGCGGGTGCGGCGGGCTCGGCCGCGGGAGCCGGGGCGGCGGATGCGGGAGCGGAGGCGGTGAACAGTCCGGCCACGAGGAGGGCGGCGGCGGAGATGGAGAGCAGGGGTGAGGTGCGTCCGGCTGGAGCGTGCATGGGGGATGGGCTCCTTGCGCTGATCCGAGAAGATCCGTCGAGCGGGCACGGTGGGACACGGCGCTCAGGTCGCGCGAGACCGTCCCCGCCTGACGGCGGGGGCACTGTGTCGTGGATCCGGCCGGATCTTGGATTGGAAGCAACGTAAGCCGCGGATCCAGGGGCCGTCAATGGAATCGTAAAGAAAGTTTGCAGTAAAGTCGTGAACTATTGATCCGTCACCCACGTGTCCCGAAAAGTGCCGAATGCACACCGCTAGAGCGGCGCACCCGGCCCAAGGGGCCGCACCCCCTGGCTCCGAGGTCCGCTGGGCGGCCTTGGCCGCGGTCTCCCGCGGGATGTTCGGTGGAAGAAGCGGCACCGAGGCGGCAGGCGCCTCCGGACGTCTCGGGACGCCCTGAGGCGCCCCGAGACGACGGGATCAGCGGACCTCGATGAACGCCTCCGGGTCCCGGGGCGGGCGCTCCTCGGGCGGGGCCGCGGCGTGGCCGACGGCGACCGCGCCCATCGGCTGCCACTCCTGCGGCAGCTCCAGGACCTCGCGGACCACGTCCGGGCAGAACATCGTCGAGGAGATCCACGCCGACCCCAGGCCCTCCATGGCCAGGCCCACGAGCAGGTTCTGCACGCCGGCGCCCATCGCCACCAGGAACATGGAGCGCTCGGCGTCCGCCCGGCGCGCGTCCGGGTAGGGGTGCGCGCCGTCGGCCACCAGGCACGGAACCACCAGGTAGGGCGCGTTGCGCAGCACGTCGCCGCGGCGCAGCCGCTTGGTGATGGACTCCTCGGTGAAGCCGTCGCCCCGCAGGTCGGCGGTCCACGCGTCGCGCATCTCGTCCAACAGGCGCTTCTTCGTCGCCGCCGACTCCACCAGGACGAACCGCCACGGGGTGGTGTGGTGCGGGGCGGGGGCGGTGATCGCCGCCGACACCGCCCTGCGCACCGCCGCAGGGTCGACCGGCGCGTCGGTGAACTCCCGGATCGTCCTGCGTGCCGGCACCACATCGCGGGACCCGTACCGGAACAGGTCCTCGTCGGCGGGGCGGACCAGCGCTGCGGCGCCCGCTCCGTCGGCCTCGGTCACCCGGTGCTCCAGGCCGCGCACCACCGCCACCGGGATCCCGTTCGACTTGCCCTTGACCAGCTCGGCCGCTGCCGCGATCTCGTCCGCGACGGCGTTGACGGTGGCGTCCAGCACGTTGCCGTGCGTGTCGCTCGACCCCCGCAGGTCGTCCAGGGCGTCGATGCCGGCGGCGCCGATGGCGACGTCGGTCTGCCCGGAGCGCCACGGGCGGCCGAAGGTGTCGGTGATGAGGACCGCGATCCGCACGCCGAACCGCTCCTGCAGCGCGGCGCGCAGCCGACGCGCCGATGCGTCGGGGTCCTCGGGCAGCAGCAGTACGTATCCGGGTTCCACGTTGGAGGCGTCCACTCCGGCCGCGGCGGCGACCAGGCCGCTGCGCATCTGCACGATGCGGGTGGCGCCCTTGCGCGCCACCACCCGGACCGTCTCGGCGTCGATGGCCGTCTCGCGGTCCATACGGTGCACGCGGCCCTCGGCCTTGCTGACGATCTTGGACGTCACGGCGAGGATGTCGCCGTCGCGCGGCTCGACGGCCGCGGCGACGATTTCGGCCAGGTCGTCGCCGGGGCGGATCTCGGGGAGTCCGGTGACCCCGTGGACGTGCAGGTCTCTCGTCATGGGCGAGCCTCCTTCGCCGCAGTCCGGCCGCCGGTGTCGGAGGCGCGGTCCTTCAGTTCCACGGCCAGGTCCAGGGCGGCGCGGGCGAGTTCCCGGGTGGCCTCGGGGTCGCTCATGTAGAGGGGGCGGGAGCGGACCTCGATGCCCTCGACACTCACCCCTTCGTCGGCCTCGTCCACCAGCCAGCCGTCCAGGAGCTCGGGCCCGTAGTGCTCGGCCACGGCCCGGGCACTGGTCTCCACGCCGATCGCGGTCAGGCATGCGTCGGCGTGCCCGCGCACAGGGGCGCCGCCGATGATGGGGGAGACCCCGACGACCGTCTTGGCGGCGACGGCGTCGCGGATACCGGGGACGTTGAGGATGGTGCCGATGCTGACCACCGGGTTCGACGGCGGCAGCAGCACGGCGTCCGCCTCCGCGATCGCCTCCAGCACGCCCGGTGCCGGCGTGGCGTCGGCGGCTCCGGCCCCGATGATCTGCTCCGCGGGGATCGCGGCCCGGTGCCGCACCCACCACTCCTGGAAGTGGATGGCGCGGCGGCCCCCCTCGTCGTTGACGAGCACGTGCGTCTCGACGCGGTCATCGGTCATGGGCAGCAGCCGCACGCCCGGCTGCCAGCGGTCGCACAGGGCCGCGGTGATGGCGGAGAGAGGGTAGTCGGCCGCCATCATCTGCGCCCGCACGATGTGTGTGGCGAAGTCCCGGTCACCCAGGCCGAACCAGGTGGGCTGCATCCCGTAGGCGGCCAGCTCCTCCTTGACCGTGAAGGTCTCGTCGGCGCGACCCCAGCCCCGGGCCTCGTCGGCGCCGCCGCCGAGCGTGTACATCACGGTGTCCAGGTCCGGGCAGACCCGCAAGCCGAAAAGTGTGATGTCATCGCCCGTATTGCCAATGACCGTTATGGTCGAATCGTTCTCTGGGGCGTCCGCCCCGATTCCGAGCGCCGCTTTGAGGCCGCGCAGGAACCGCGCGCCTCCGACCCCGCCAGCCAGCACGACTATCCGCATGACCCCAAGTCTGGCAGGCTGTTGCGGTGTGTGCGCCGTGTGGCCCGCGTGTCCGCGGAGGCAGGTGGTGCACGTGCGCTTTCTGCCCGCCATCCGGCGGCGGGGCAGGTGGTGGGGCTTCCGGAGAGCGGATGTGCGCGGGGTGTTCCGTGCGGGTCCGGCTCGTACACCGGTCGGTCGGCGGGTCCGGAACCCACGTGATATCCCCCACGTCCGACCACCGTGCACGAACGCGAGGGACGCCGTGGGGCGGGCGCTCGACCGAGATTCGCGCGGCTCCGGCCGGATCCCTTGACGAACCGACGATATGCAAAGCTTCCCCCGACGCGACCGGGAAGCGGCAGAGGGGAACCTCTCTTGAACAACGAAGCAATCGACCGCCTGCGGGTGCCCGCTGCCTGGGTGCTCCTCGGCGCAGTGGCGGCGCAGGTGATCGCCGGACTGATCCACGTCTTCGGGGCCGAAGACACGCCTCGGTCGTTCGTCGCGAACGCAGGCGGCTACATGTTCGGGCCGGTGGTCATCGCCCTGCTGCTGGTGGCGGTGGTGTTGGTGGCCACCGCTCCCTACCGGACCTCCGTGAACTTCCCGATCGTGCTGACCGCGCTGATCCTCACCGGTTTCGCGGCGCTGATGGGCCTGGTCACTTTGGTGATGGGCTTCATCTTCGCCGGCGACGTGTCGGACATGGGCGTCGGCTTCAGCAACCTGTTCGCGGTCGGCGGGCAGCTCGCCATCGTGTCCATCGCCGGGATCTACATGCTGAAGGTCTTCGGCGACCACAGCCTGGTGCCGCGCTCCGCCCCGCAGCAGGTGGGGCCGCAGCAGGCGTTCGCCCCGCAGACCGGTGCCCAGGCGGCGTTCGGCCAGCAGGGCTACGCCGCGGACGGCCAGCACGTCTACCAGCAGCAGGACTGGGCGGCCCCGCAGGGCGGTGGCTACGCCGACCCGAACCAGGGTGCCTACACCGATCAGGGGCAGGCGCAGGCCGCCTACGGCGACCAGTCCCAGCAGGCCTACGCCGACCCGGCCCAGAGCGGCTACGGGCAGAGCTGGCAGCAGGGCCAGAGCGGTGGCCAGGACGCCTACTACCCGCAGGGCGGGGCCCAGGACGGCTACGCCCAGCAGGCCTACCAGGCCGGCTACACCCAGACCGGCGGCCAGCAGGCCTACGGACACGAGTGGCAGTCCGCCGAGCAGCAGCAGGCGCAGGCCTACGGCACCGGTGCTCAGCAGGCGCAGGCCGGCTACGACACCCAGCAGGGCTATGACGCCTACGGGGCCCAGCAGGCGCCGGCCCTCGGCACCGGGGGTCAGCAGGCGCACTCCTACACGAGTGGGGCGCAGCAGGCCTATTCGGCCTACACGGCCGATTCCGGCCAGCAGGCCTACGGCGGCACCGCCGACCCGGCCCAGCAGGCCTACCCCACGGGTGCTCAGCAGGGCGACTACGGTTCGGCCTACGACCCCGCCGCCTACGCGGCCCAGCCGCAGGCCGATTCCGGCCAGCCCGCTCAGCACGGCGACCAGTACGCCTGGTACCAGCAGGCGGAGCAGCAGCAGGACACCGGGGCCGGGCAGTACGGGGCCGGTGCCACCTACGGCCAGCAGTACGGTTCCGACCAGCTGGGACAGCAGACATCCGAGTCCGGGGACGGCCAGCAGAACTGGTACCGGGACGACGACCGGCGCTGACTCCGCGGCCCTCGCGGGAGATACCCCGGGAAACCCGGACGACCCGGTCCGCCCAGGACTACACGCCCAAATTGCGTGGTAATCCGCTGAACCGACAGCGGCGTGCGGCCGTTGGCCGTTCGTTACATGATATTCAGTGGATTACCACGCAACGCGCTTGACGTATAGCGAGGCGCGCGCGTGTAATTTCAAGGTGTGATTCCACCCTCCCGGGGGTCGAATGGGAGGGTACATCTAGGGGGGCAATAGGAGGTGCGCATGAGCGAGGTCATCCCGCTGGCGCACGGCGCAGATGATGATCTGGGCTGGCAGGAACGCGCCTTGTGTGCGCAGACCGATCCCGAGGCGTTCTTCCCCGAGAAGGGCGGCTCGACACGGGAGGCGAAGAAGGTCTGCCACTCCTGCGAGGTGCGGGCGGAGTGCCTGGAATACGCGCTGGAGCACGATGAGCGCTTCGGCATCTGGGGGGGACTCTCCGAGCGCGAACGTCGTCGGTTGAAGAAAGCCGCCGGTCAGGATTTCGATTTCCTGGCTGACCTTCTGTAACCGGCCGACCGCCGTCGGGCGTGTGCCCCGGGTCTTTTGCCCGGGGCACACGCTTTTTTCGTGCTTGCTTTGCCCGGGTTTCCCCGGGCTCGTGCGCGGACGGCCGGGGTGCCTGTGGCCCACGGGGGCGATGCGCTCCGTGGTGGCGCTGTGACCAGTGGTGTTTCACGCGCCGTCGCCGACGGTATCGGGGATACCGGGCAACCGCCCCCGACCAGCGCGCATGTGGCGTATGGTGATCAGCCGATAGGGTCCGACCGTAAACGGTCGATTCGTCCCTCCCATCGACAACCGCCGCCACCGAAACCCGAGAGCGAACCCCAGCCGTGCCACCCCTGGACCCCGCTCGCCACATCGTCACGGCCGTCATCGTCACCCATGACGGAGACCGCTGGTTGCCGGAGACGCTGGAGTCCGTCCGCGAGCAGTCGCGACCGGTGCAGCGCGTCGTCGGAGTCGACACCGGCAGCCGCGACGACAGCGGCCGGATCCTCGCCGAGTTCATCGCCGCCGACGCGATCACCACCCTGCCCCGCGACACCGGCTACGGTGACGCCGTGCGCGCGGGCCTGCGGCTGCCCCGCGCCCGAGCCGAGTTCCCCGGCGCAGCGCCGGACGCCACCGAGTGGATCTGGCTCATCCACGACGACTGCACGCCCGAGCCCGACGCGCTGCACCACCTCCTCCTCGCCGCCGGCGACAACCCCCGCGCGGTGGTGCTGGGCCCCAAGCTCCGCGACTGGTTCGACCGGCGCCTGCTGGTCGAGGTCGGCGTGACCATCGACGGCGCCGGCCGCCGGGAGACCGGCCTGGAGCCGCGCGAGTTCGACCACGGGCAGCACGACGGGACCCGCCAGGTCCTGGCCGTCTCCAGCGCGGGGATGCTGGTCCGCCGCGACGTGTGGGACGAACTCGACGGCTTCGACCGCGGCCTGCCGCTGTTCCGCGACGACATCGACTTCTGCTGGCGTGTCGGCGGCGCCGGGCACCGCGTCCTCATCGTCACCGACGCCGTGGCCTACCACGCCGAGGCGGCGGCGCGCCGCCGCCGCACCATCGACGCCAGCGGCGGCCACCCGCGCCGGATCGACCGCCGCAACGCCCTGTTCGTGCTACTGGCGAACCTGCCCTTCGGCGGCATGGTCGGGGCGCTGCTGCGCAACACCGTCGGCTCGCTCCTGCGCGTGCTCATGTACGTCATCGCCAAGCAGCCGGCCAACGCCTTCGACGAGGCGGCGGCGATCGCATCGGTCTACTTCAGCCCCCGGCGCCTGGCCCGCGCCCGCTTTCGGCGGCGGCGCAACCGACGCCGCACCTACAGCGCGATCGCGCCGTTCCTCGCCCGCGGCGTGGCCATGCGGCGGCTCACCGAGATGGCCGTCAACGTCATGACGGGCTCCACGGCGCTGGACACCGCCGGGCGGCACCAGGCGGTCGTCGCCCCGCCGGAGCGCGCCGAGGACGACGACGATCCGCTGCGCGACGACCAGAGCGTGCTGCGCCGGTTCATCACCCACCCGGGCGTGCTGCTGATCGTGGCGCTGACCGCGGTGACGCTGGTGGCCGAGCGGTCCCTGCTGGCCGGGGACCACCTCGCCGGAGGCGCGCTCGCCCCCGTGGCCGGCGGCGCCTCCGACCTGTGGGTGCTGTACCTGGCGAGCATGCACGACGTCGGCATCGGCTCGGGCGCACCGGCCCCGCCCTACGTCGGGCTGCTCGCCCTGTTCTCCACGCTGACCCTGGGCGACCCGCGCACCGCCGTCACCGTCGTCCTGCTCGGCTGCGTCCCGCTGGCGGGCTTCACCGCCTACCGGCTGGCCCGGCGGGTGCTGCACTTCCGCCCCGCGCAGCTGTGGATGGCCGGGTCCTACGCCCTGCTGCCGATGGCCACCGGCGCCGTCGCGCAGGGGCGGCTGGGGACGGCGCTCGTGCACGCCCTGTTCCCGGTGCTGGGCATCCTGCTGATCCAGGTGCTGACCCTGCCCGGGCGCCGCTCGCGGCGGGCGGCCTGGGCGCTGGGCCTGTTCCTGTCGATCGCCACCGCGTTCGTCCCGCTGGTCTGGCTGCTCTCCCTGGTCACCGGCGCGGTCGTGCTCGCGGCGTTCGGACACCTGGGGCGCAGCCTCTACGTCAGCGTCGGTATCGCGCTGGCCACCCCCCTGGTGTTGCTCCTGCCATGGTCGTGGGAGCTGCTCACCACCCCCTCGATGTGGCTGTTGGAGGCCGGTCTGCACCGGCCCGAGCTGTCGGCTCCGCCCGCGACCCCCGAGGCGCTGCTCATGCTGTCGCCCGGCGGCCCCGGCAACCCGCCGATCTGGGTCACCGGAGGCTTCATCGCCGCCGCGCTGTGCGCGCTGCTGCTGCTCCGCAGCCGGATGGTGGTCGCGGTCGGCTGGAGCATGGCCCTGGTCGGCATCCTCGTGGCGATCCTCATCAGCCGCATCGTCGTCGAGGCTCCCTACGGTGGCCCCGCCGCCCCCGCGTGGCCGGGTGTCGCCCTGGCGTTCGCCGCGACGGCGATGCTGCTGTCGGCCGCGACCGCCGCGCAATCCTTCGACGGGATGTGGAAGGCGGGCGGGCGCAGTCGCCTGTTCGCCTCCGGTGTGGCCGCGCTCGCCGTGACCACCCCGCTGTCCGCGGCGGCCGTGTGGATGCTCGGTGGAGTGGAGGGACTGGACGCCGACGCCCCGCGGATGGTCCCGGGGCTGCTCGGCGCGGTCAGCGACGACGGCACCCAACCGCGCGCGCTCGTCGTCAACCCGACCGAGGACGGCGCGGTGCGCTACAGCGTGCTGCGCGGCCGCGAACCGCGCGTGGGCGAGGAGCAGATCCCCGCCGACCCCGGACCCGGCGCCGTGCTGGACCGGGCCGTGGCCGGGCTGGCCGCGGGACGGGGCGGCGACGAGGCCGACGTGCTCGCCGGCCTCGGCATCGGCTACGTGGTGGTGCCGCGGCCGGAGGTCGGCAGCGCGGCCGACGTCACCGTGGTCGACACCATGGACGGCACCCCGGGGCTGGCGCGGCTGCAGCTGACCGAAGACTTCGCCATGTGGCGGGTGGACCGCCCGGCCGGGCGGGTGCAGGTGCTCGGTGAGGGCGAACCGGTGGTGCTGCGGGCCGACGCCGGCGAGCCGGTGGCGGTCGATGTCCCCGAGGGCGAGCCGGATCGCACCCTGCTGCTGGCCGAGCCCGCCGACGGCCGGTGGAGTGCCCGGCTCGACGACGGCACCGAGCTCACGCCTGCGGAGGCCGACAACGGTATGCAGGCCTTCGAGCTGCCCGCCGCCGGCGGACGGGTCGAGATCGCCCGCAGCGACGTGCTGCGGCTGACCTGGCTGCTGGTGCAGGGGGCACTGCTGGCCGTGGTCGTGGTGTTCGCCCTGCCCGGTGTGCGCACCGAGGAGGACATCCGCGCGCAGGCCGCGACACCCGCGCCGCGCCCCCGCCGACCCGCCCGGCCGCGCTCGCGCTCCAGGAGCCGGAGCGGCGGGCACGGGACCGGCCGCGGCGGCGCGGGCGGCGGCAGGCGCGGCCGACGCGGCCGCGGCCTGAAGCGGGAGCAGAAGGGGGAAGCCCGGTGAGGCTGATCGTCGAGAACCGGTTCGCCCTGCTGGGACTGGTCGCGATCGCGCTGGCCGCGCTGTTCGGCGTGGCGTTCGCGACCCGCTCCATGGGGGCCGACGCCGGGGCCGCCGCCCCCGCCTTCGAGCAGGTGCCGGTGGAATCGGCGCTGCGGGTGTGCCCGGCGCCGGTCGGCGGCGACCGGGAGAGCGAGCTGTCGACCTACACCCCCGTGGGCGGGACGGGTGGCGGCACGCTGAGTGCCGGACCCGATATCGAGGGCGCCCCGCCCATGGGCGAGACGGGTGAGGCCGGTCGGCCGTGGACCCAGGATGTGACCGACGTCGAGCGGCCCACCGTCGTGCGGGCCGAGGGGGCCATGGCGGCCGGGTTGGAGGCCGTCCAGACGACCGTCGGCGAGGACGACCCCTACGTCGCCCAGGTGCGCTGCATCGAACCCGGCGTGAGCACGTGGTTCGCCGCACCCGGGGAGAACGGGCTGGAGAAGCTGCGGGTGCACGTGGCCAACGTCGACGGCACCGCCGCCACCGTCAACGTGGACGTCTACACACCCGACGGCCCGCTCGTCGGCGAGGAGACACGGGGGGTGCCGGTCGACGCCCACGGCGAGGCCGTGATCGACCTGACCGGCCTGGTCGACGGGGTGGACACGGCCGTGGTGCATGTCCGCACCAACGTCGGCCGGGTCGCGGCGGCCCTGTTCGCCGAGAACACCGAGACCGGCGCGGACTGGGTCGCGCCGACGCAGGCCCCGGCCGAGCGCCTGGCGATCCCGGGCGTCCCCGGCGGCGGGGGCGGTCGGCAGCTGATCGTCGCCGCGACGGGGGAGGAAGCCGTCACCGCGGACGTGCGCGTGTACACCACCGAGGGCGAACTGGACCACGAGGGCTTCACCGGCCTGAGTATCCCGCCGGGGGCGTCCATGCCGCTGAGCCTGCAGGACGCGCTGGGCCGGCAGGAGGCCACCATCGTCGTCGAGGCCGACGGCCCCGTCGTCGCGGGGGTGGCCACCGCGCGGTCGGGCGGCAGGGACACCGCGTACGCGGCCGCGGCGGACCCGCTGGAGGGGACGGTCGACGGTCGCGGCATCCTCCCGGCGGCCCCGGACGGCGTTTCGACCCGCCTCCTCCTCGGTGCACCGGAGGGGGCCGCGACCGTGGTCGTCACCGCGGTCGCCGAGGACGGGGAGCGCGGCGAACGCCAGACCGTCCAGGTCGAGGCAGGGCACACCACCACCGCCGACCTGGAGACCCCGGACGGCGCCCACGTTCTGATGGTCGAAGTCGCCGAGGACTCCGGACCGGTCTACGCGGCCCGCGTCCTGTCCGACGGCTCGGGCGACAAGCGGGTCACCGCCACACTGCCGGTCCTACCCGCCCCGGCCGAGGTCCTGCTGCCCCCGGTCCAGGACACCCTCACCGGTGTGGTGCCCTGACACGCGCCGGGCCGCAGCCTGGGCGGGCGGCTCCGGGCACGGGGGCTCACGCCTCGGGGTCGACGGTCTCCGGCTCCAGGCCCAGCAGGTTGGCGACCTCCTCGACGACGGTGTCGTAGACGAGGAGCGCCATCTCCTCCGGTTCCTTGGTGCGGATCTCCACCGGGCGGCGGTAGATGATGATGCGCGCCTGCCCGGACCGGGTCGATTCGAGCCGGGAGAAGGGGATGCCGTCTTCCGCGGTGACCCCGGCGGGGACCTGCGGCACGTCCTCGACCAGGAATTCCACGTTGGCCAGTTCCCGGGCCCACAGGCGCTCCAAGCGCTCGACGGCGTCGAGCACGAGGTCGTCGAAGATCTGTGCCCTGCTGCGGGCGATAGGGAGTTCAGGCGGAGCCAGAGGTCCGCGAATGCCGCGCCCGCGGCGGTCACGGCGCCGTATTCGGTCGGCTTGCGGCCTGTGAAGGTGCACTCGTCGCACGCTCTGAGACTATGCCATCCGAGCCCATCGCGCAGCCCCGCCCCGAGGCGCGGGCGGGCGCGCCTTCGGGCGGCCCCGCAGCGCGGGCGGGCCGGACCGTAACCCCTGCGGGCCCGAGGACGTGGTCACGGGGGCGTGCGCCGGTAACGGACACGGGGGGCAATGCTGGCGCGTTGCAGGAGAAAGGCCTAGAGTCTATCCCCGTGAGCGTTGTCCGACGCTGCTCGCGTACCGCGTGCAGGCAGCCAGCAGTCTTCACGCTCACCTATGTCTACGCCGACTCCACCGCGGTCCTCGGCCCGCTCGCCGCCTACGTCGAGCCGCACTGCTACGACCTGTGCGCCATGCACGCCGAACGCCTCACCGCGCCGCGCGGCTGGGAGGTCGTGCGGCTGCCCGCCGACAACACCGGCGGCGGCCCCGGCAGCGACGACCTGGAGGCGCTGGCCAACGCCGTCCGCGAGGCGGCCCGACCACCGGCCGTGCGCGACCCCGTCGGACAGGGTGTCGAAACCCACCGCCGCGGCCACCTGCGCGTCGTGAAATCCGAGCCGCAGCGCCCCCAGCACCCACCTGACCAGCGCCCGGGCCGCCCGCCGCGCGACGCCTGAACGCCACCGGCCGTTCGTCGGCCGCCCACCCCGGTCTTGTACGTTGGTAGGCGTGCGCGGGCACGGCGCTCGCGCCCGCGCAACCCTGTCCGTCGCGTGAGATCCGGAGCAGCTGTGGGCGACCTCGGTCAGATCTTCAAGGCATACGACATCCGGGGCGTGGTCCCGGACACGCTGGACGCCGGCATCTCACGGGCCATCGGCGCGGCGTTCGCCCGCGTGGCGGGGGGTGCGGCAGTCGTCGTCGCGCACGACATGCGGCCGTCCTCACCCGAACTCGCCGCCGCGTTCGCCGAGGGCGTCACCTCGCAGGGCGTCGACGTCGTGTTCGCCGGGCTGGGCTCGACCGACCTGCTGTACTACGCCTCCGGGCACCTCGGGCTGCCCGGCGCGATGTTCACCGCCAGCCACAACCCGGCCCAGTACAACGGCATCAAAATGTGCCGGGCCGAGGCGGCGCCGATCAGCTCGGAGACCGGGCTGGACGAGATCCGCGCGCTCGCCGAGAAGGGCGTGCCGGCCCATGAGGGCCCCGAGGGAACCGTGACCGAGCGCGACATGCTCGCCGGCTACGCCGCGCACCTGCGCTCACTGGTGGACCTCTCCGACATCCGTCCACTGAAAGTCGTCGTGGACGCCGGGAACGGCATGGGCGGCCACACCGTTCCGGCGGTGCTCGGCGACACCGTGCTCGACCCGCTGCCGCTGGAGGTCGTGCCGCTGTACTTCGAGCTCGACGGCACGTTCCCCAACCACCCGGCCAACCCGCTGGACCCCGACAACATCGTCGATCTGCAGGCCAGGGTGCGCGCCACCGGCGCCGACATCGGCCTGGCGTTCGACGGCGACGCCGACCGCTGCTTCGTCGTCGACGAGCGCGGCGAGCCGGTCCCGCCGTCGGCCATCACCGCGATGGTCGCGGTCCGGGAGCTGGCCAAGGAGCCGGGCGCGACCATCATCCACAACCTGATCACCTCGCACGCCGTCCCGGAGATCGTCCGCGAGCACGGCGGCGAGCCGGTGCGGACCCGTGTCGGGCACTCCTTCATCAAGGAGACGATGGCCCAGACCGGGGCGATCTTCGGCGGCGAGCACTCGGCGCACTACTACTTCCGCGACTTCTGGCGGGCCGACACCGGAATGCTGGCGGCCATGCACGTGCTGCGGTTCCTCGGCTCCGGCACCGGTAAACTGTCGGAGATCACCGCAGAGTACTCGCGCTACGCGGCCTCGGGCGAGATCAACTCCGAGGTCGTCGACCAGGGTGGGCGCATGGCCGCCGTGAGCGAGGCCTACGCGGGCCGCGCCGACGCCCGGATCGACCACCTCGACGGGCTGACCGTGGCGCTCGCCGACGGGAGCTGGTTCAACGTGCGCGCCTCGAACACCGAGCCGCTGCTCCGGCTCAACGTCGAGGCGCCCGACACCGCGACCATGGCCAAGCTCCGCGACGACGTCCTGGCCGTCATCCGGGCCTGACCGCGCCGCCCGCCGCGGACCGCCGCACCGACACGAGACGAGAAGATGAGCATGAGCGCGAAGATCGACGACTGGCTGCTGGAGATTCTGGCCTGCCCCAAGAGCAAGGCGCCGCTGCGCCTTGACGCGGAGGCGGGCGAGCTGGTCTGCGACGAGAGCGGGCTGGCCTACCCGATCCGCGACGGAATCCCCGTCCTGCTCGTCGACGAGGCCCGCGAGATCCGCTGACACCCGGGGTGCCCGGTGGGTCCGGCACCGCACCGCGGCCCGCGCCGCGATGTTCCACTGCGTCCACATCCGGTCAGGATGCGGAGGGGGCGGGGCGTCGCGGCGTTGTCGCTTCGGGCGATTTCGCCGGGAGCCGAGCCGTTCGGCCGATTCCGCCGCTCTGCGGGGAACGGTCCGCCGGTTTGATCGCTCTAACCGATTGCGCCACTGTGGACTCACATGCGGCGTATGGCGTCTGCGGCCAACCCCTACCCTGGTCGTGCGCCCGCGCCAGAAAGACACGACCTCGCCTAGGAGGAGATCGATGCCCGGTCCCGAGTCGCTGATGCCGAGCGATCCCAGCGCCTTCGGCGACTACACCGTGGTCGGACGCCTCGGCAAGGGCGGCCAGGGCGTCGTCTACCTCGGCCGGGACCCGGACGGCGACGAGTACGCGATCAAGGTCCTCAACGACGAGTGGTCCCAGGACACCGACCTCCGCAGGCGCTTCGAGAAGGAGGTCCGGGCCGCGCGGAAGGTGGCGTCCTTCTGCACCGCGGCGATCCACGACGCCCGGCTCGACGAGGACCCGCCCTACGTCGTCAGCGAGTACGTCCCCGGCCAGTCGCTGCAGGAGGCGGTGGTGGCCAAGGGGCCGCACAAGGGCGCCCAGCTGCAGCGGCTCGCCGTGTCGACCGCGACCGCGCTGGTCGCCATCCACCAGGCGGGGATCGTGCACCGGGACTTCAAGCCCGGCAACGTGCTCCTGGGGCCGGACGGGCCGCGGGTGATCGACTTCGGCATCGCCCGTGTCGTCGACGGCACCGCCACCATGACCAACTCGATCGTCGGCACCCCCTCCTACATGGCGCCGGAGCAGATCGAGGGCAAGAACATCACCGACAGGGTGGACATCTTCGCCTGGGGCTGCGTGGTCGCGTTCGCGTCCACCGGCAACGCCCCCTTCGGCCAGGACAGCGTGCCCGCGGTCGTGCACCGCGTCGTCAGCGCTCCGCCCGACCTTGACGGGGTGCCCGACGCGCTGCTGCCCATCGTGAGCCAGTGCCTGGACAAGGACCCCGACCGGCGTCCCAGCGCCCAGGCGCTGCTGATGCGGCTCCTCGGGCACGACGACCCCGCCGACTCCACCTCCACGGCGGACGCCGTCCGCGAGGGCGAGCGCATCGCCGAGGCGGGCGCCCCCAGCGGCCTGCGGGCGCCCCACGGTCCGGCGACCCCGAGCGGACCGCAGACCCCGTTCCCCGCGCCCGGGCAGCCGGGGCCGGTCATGGGCGCCCGGCCGATGACCGGGCCGCAGCAGGGCGCCTACGTGCCCATGGCCAACCAGCCCGGACCGCAGCCGCCGCACGGGGGCCGCCCCGGCCCGACCGGCGCCCACCCGAGCATGGGAGCCCACTACGCGCCGCCCGCCGGGCCGAACACCACCTACGGGGCCATGCACGGCATGCCCACCCAGGCGCCACGCCCCGCCATGCCGCCGCAGAAGCAGGCCGCACGTCAGAACGCGCCGGAGGACCCGATCTTCTCGCAGGGGTGGATGGTCCCCGCGGTGCTGATCGCGATCATCATCCTGGTCCTGCTGCTCGTGCTGCTCTCGATCGGGTAGCGGCTCCCGGCGAGGTCGGCGTGCAGCGGCCGGGGCGTCAGTACATCGCGTGGGTCAACCGGTCGATGGCCCGTGAGGCCACGTCGTCCACGAACGCCTCCACGTCCGGCCAGCGCTCGTCCGCGCAGTCGGTGGGGATGATGGTGACGCAGTCGATGCAGGCGAGGTCGAGCACGTCGACCCGCCCCTCCTCGCCGACCAGCACCCCGTCGGCGTTGACCGCCAGTACCCCCGTGGACGGCGGCCCCACCTGCTGCACGGCCACCAGCAGACTCAGCACCGCCTCCGCCGCCGCGATCTCCATCGACGACCACCAGCAGCCCGGACCCCGCTCGAAGAGCGCGCGGGTGGCGGCCTCGTCGCAGCGCCGCGCCGTGGCGTCCTCGGCGACGTCCCCGGCGCTGTGCGCGACCCGGGCGTCCGGGTCGAGCTCGCGCAGCACCTGGGTCAGCGAGTCCCCGCGACGGCGCAGATGCTCCTGGATCCTGCGGTGCAGCGCGCCGGCCAGCGGTGCGGGCCCGTGCGACGTGGTGGTCTCCCTGGTCGGCGCCGACACGGGGGTCCGGCTGAGCTCGGCGCGGAGTGCGGCCGCGGCCAGGTCGGCGAAGATCGGGATCAGCGCGATCAGCCGATCGTAGGAGTCGGCGCGGGAGCGGACCGCCAGCATGCGCGGCCGCAGGCGGCGGTCCACCGGCAGTGGCGGGTAGCCGGAGCGCATCAGCGACAGCGAGGCGAGTACCCAGGGCAGCGGGTGGGGCCGCGGGGGCACGGGCACATCCGGCCAGAGCTCCGCCTCGCAGGCCAGGAACAGGTGGGCGGCGCGGATGACCGGGTGGGTCTCCACCGTCGCCGCCTCCGCCAGCACCTTGCCGGACTGCTCGGGCAGGTCGGGCGGCAGGCCGAAGTCCGGCGCCCGCCGTGCCAGGTCACTGAGGTAGCCCGGGGTGAGGCTCTCCCCCGAGCGGCACTCGGCGGCCAGCTCCACCAGGATGTCCTCCTCGGCCCGGAGCCGGTCCGGGGCGGCCTCCTCCTGTTCGGCCAGCAGCCGCAGTTCCCGCAGGTGGCGTCGGAGGACTCTGCGCAGGGCCTCCTGCGGGCGGCCCCCGGCGGTGTACCGCTGGTGGTCGGCGCAGGCATCGCGGAGCCGGTCGAGATCGGCCAGCCGCCGGCGGATCGGGGCCGGGAAGCGGTCCAGGGCGAAGGGTCGGCCTTGATGCGGGTTCACGTTTGTGACAGTAGCCCGCGAAGGCCCGCCGAAAACCTGACTCGGCGGGATCCGTCCCCGTCGGCCGGAAATTCCGCGCGGGCCACCGGAGGTTCAGACGCGGTATCCCCGGCGGTAACGCCCGCGGGGCAGCATCGCATACCTCCGTCCCCCCGAGGTTGGTCGTTCCCCCGTGCTGCCCGCCCCGCCCCCGCAGTCGTCCCCCGCGCGTCCCGCCGCCCCAGGCCCCGCCCGCCCCGCCGCGGGGCCGGGTACCGGCCACCGGCCCGAGATCCACGGCCTGCGCGGGCTCGCCGTCCTGCTCGTGGTCGTCTACCACATCTGGTTCGGCCGTGTCTCGGGAGGCGTCGACGTCTTCCTCCTGCTCAGCGGCTTCCTGATCACGGGCTCGCTGGTCAGGATGGTGGAGCGCAGGGGGCGGGTGGACGTCGCGGCGTTCTGGACCCGGCTGGTCAGGAGGCTCTTTCCGGCGGCATCGGTGGCCCTGGCGGGGGTGCTGGCCGCCGCCTACCTGTTCCTGCCGGACGACCGGTGGCGGGACACGATCCAGCAGGTCGTGGCCGCCGCGCTGTACTACGAGAACTGGTGGCTGGCGGCCGAGTCCGTCGACTACCTGGCGAACAACAGCGCGGCCGGCCCGGTGCAGCACTTCTGGTCGCTGTCCATCCAGGGGCAGTTCTACCTGCTGTGGCCCCTGCTCGTGGGCGCGGCGGCGGTCATCGCCGCGCGGTCCGGATGGGGCCTGCGCCGGACCGTCCTCGCCGCGGTCGCGACGGTCTTCGCCCTATCCCTCACCTACTCGGTCCTGGCCACGGCCGCCGACCAGCGGTGGGCCTACTTCGACACCGGCGCGCGGCTGTGGGAGCTCGCCCTCGGCGGCCTCCTCGCACTCGCCCTGCCCCACCTCCACCTCGGCCACCGGACACGTGTCGTGCTGGGCTGGCTCGGCCTGGCCGCGCTGGTGTCCTGCGGAATGCTGATCCCGGCGACGGCCTTCCCGGGGTTCGCCGCCCTGTGGCCGACGGGCGCGGCCGTGCTGATCATCCTCGCCGGAACGACGAACAGCCGCTACGCCGCCGACCGCCTGCTGACCTGCAGGCCGCTGCACGCGGTCGGGGACATCTCCTACGCGCTGTACCTGTGGCACTGGCCGGTGCTGGTCTGCTACCTCGCCGTCACCGACCGGACCCTGCCCAGCGCACTCGGCGGCGCCTACGTCGTGGCCGTCTCCGCCCTCCTCGCCGTCGCCACCAGGTATCTGATCGAAGACCGCGTCGAACGGTTCGCCACGACCCACCGCACCCGCCTCATCGCCCCCGCGGTCGCCCTGGCCTGCCTGCTGCCGGTCCTGACGGCGGCGGGCGGCTGGTCGGCCCACCTGACCGCGCAGCAGAAGCGACTGGAGGCCCTCGTCGCCGACCCGGCCCACTACCCCGGGGCCGCCGCGCTCACGGGCGAGACGGAGCCGCCCGACCTCCCCGTCTACCCTCCACCGGCAGAAGCGGCCGACGACGTCCCGACCACCTACGCGGACGGCTGCAACCAGGACACCGCCGGGTCAGAGGTCCTCACCTGCACCTACGGCCCTGACGGTGCCGAGCGGACCATCGCCCTGGTCGGCGGCTCGCACGCGGCCCACTGGTTCCCGGCCCTGGAGGAGATCGCGCAGGACAACGGCTGGCGCATCGTCAACATCGTCAAGGGCGCCTGCCTGTTCACCGATGCTCCGCAGACCTACAAGGGCGCGGAGTACACCTCCTGCGCGGAGTGGAACCGCGGCGTCATGACCGAACTCGCCGACCTGCGCCCCGACGCGGTCTTCACGACGGCCACGACGACGAGCCTCGACACGGAGGCGGGCTACGGTGAGGAAACGGTGGTCGACGGCTACACGGCCAAATGGCGGGCCCTCGCCGCCCTCGGCATCGACGTCATCGCCATCCGCGACACTCCGCGACTCGGCTTCGACACCGCCTCCTGCGTGGCAGCCAAGCCCCCATCGGACTGTGCCGGAGCCCGCTCCGACTCCCTCGCCGAGGAGTCCCCCCTCTCCGACCTGGCGGACGCCCCCGCCAACGTGACGTTCCTCGACCTCACCGACCACCTCTGCACCGCCGACCGCTGCCCGGCGGTCATCGGCAACGTCCTCGTCTACTGGGACGGCGGCCACATCACCACCACCTACATGCGCACCCTGGCCCCACCCCTCGAAACCCGGATGCGCCCCGTGACAGGGGAGTGGTGAGAACGTCGGAGCCGACCGGCCTCAGCGACCGCGCGTACCGGATCGGCCGCTGGGGTCACGATGCGGCCACGAGAATCCTCTGCCGCCACGCTTCGGGGTCGGGGACCACCATGACGTACCTCTTCCCAGAGTCCGTCGTGACGGCGATGGCCGGGCCGCTCCGCATGATGATTCCGATGCTTCCGCCGTATCCGACCCGCAGGCCGACGCCGAGGTAGTCGGCGAAGGCGTCGACCGAGGTCACCTCGACCGACCGAATCCGGCCGACGGGGATGGTGAACGTCCAGACCGGAAACGCCCTCAGCCGTAGGGTTCCGCCCGCGACGCTGATCTCGCCGCGCATGAAGCCGACCATCCACGCCAGCGCGATACCGAGGGCGGGAATCCAGGCGTGGACGACGGCGGCCCCGGGCTCCGCTGTGAGGATCAGCACATAGGTGCCGAGCGTGGCCGCCAGCACGGGAAGCGCGATCAAGGCGACCCAGGGCGTCGGGCGCACGATGGCCAAAGGTGGTGGGCCAGGGGGTGATGGAGCGCGGTTTTCCTGCTCGTCGGCCATATTCCGTCTCTCGTCACGCCCACGCGAGGCCGGGGGCGGTTCTTCCGGGGCAACGGGTCCTGTTCCCGATCCCGGTGGGCCTGAACCGGCGCGACACGGCGGCTGTAGGGTTGCGGGGTTCTCAGAGGAGGTCATGCGCATGGATGACGGACGTCGCTTCGAGCTGCAGCTCTACCTGATGCTTGCGTCGATGGCGGGCCTACTCGTCATGGTTTTCGCCCTCGCTTCGGCGGAGACGGGATTCATGGCCGCCATCACAGGGTTCCCCATCGCCGTCGCGGCGACCGTGTCGCAGATCCGCGACCTCCGGCGCCTTCGTCGGCCGGACCCGCGCTGACCATGGCGATCGCCGCGACGGAACGGACAAAATCGCCGCCTTTCGCCATGATCATTTTCGGGAACCGCGGTTCCCGACACCCCCTGTCAGGTGGTCGATGATCGACTGGCCGCATGACGGAGACATCGATTCTGGTGCTGGGCGCCACGGGGACGACGGGGCGGAGGGTGGCCGGGCTGCTGCGGGAGGCCGGTCATCGGGTGCGGGGCGCGTCGCGGCGCGGGGAGGTTCCGTTCGACTGGGGTGACCCCGCCACCTGGGACCTCGTGCTGGACGGGGCGTCGCGGATGTATCTGATGGCGCCGCACGAGCTGCCGATCGCACCCGCTTTCGCGGCCCGGTCGGTCGAGCGCGGGGTGGAGCGGATCGTGCTGCTGTCCAGCGGGGCCATCGAGGTGATGGGCGACGAGCGGCTGATGGCCGCCGAGCATCTCGTGCAGGCGTCCGGCGCCGAGTGGACGATCGTGCGGCCGGACTGGTTCGACCAGAACTTCGACGAGGGCTTCTTCCACCCCGCCATCATGGCCGGGCGGGTCACCGTGCCGATGGGGGAGGTCCGGCAGGTGTTCGTCGACGCCGACGACATCGCCGCGGTCGCCGTGGCCCGGGGTGCCTGGCGCCACTGAGCCAACACGCCCCCTCCGTTGATCTCGGGGATATCGGGGTATCAGCGCCGAATTTCACCCCGATATCTCCGAGATCAACGGAGGATGCGGGCCGGTTACCGGGGGCGGGGGCGCTGCTCCTGCTCTTGGCGTTGACGGAGGAGGCGCAGGGCCTTCTGCTTCTCGAAGTCCATGGCGCGCACCGGCGGCGGGGTCAGGCGGCCCAGCCGTTCGCCGAACGAGCGGACCCGCGCAAGCGTGGTGGGTTCGGAGAGCATGCGCAGTGCGAACGCGAGCGCCGCCGGGGTGATGCCGTAGGCGCGCTCCAGTTCCAGGCCGACCGCGATGGTGCGCAGGTCGGATTCGGAGAACCGGCGGTGCCGGTGCCCGCGACCCGTGGGCTGTTCCTTGGTGACCGGCAGCAGCCCCAGGCTCTCCCGGTAGCGCAGCATTCGGGCGCTGGTGTCCAGCCGCTGCGCCGCCGCCGAGATGGGGATGCGCTCGTGACCGGACTCACCACCGGTACTCCGCGCGGGCGCCTGCTCACCGCCGGCGCGCTCGGCGGCTCCGGGACGCGGGGCGGCGCGGGGTGTCTCGTCGTCGGCCATGGGGGTGACTCTAACCGGACCGCACCCCACCCCCGGTTGAATCTGACAATAAAACGTCAATTTCGACGCAAGGGTCGTGTAACGATCACACGAGCACCTCTAGACTCGGGTCGCATCCACCCGTCTGGAGTGAGGACACGCATGTCTTTCGACTTCAAAGTCGCCGACCTGTCACTGGCCGAGTTCGGTCGCAAGGAGATCCGCCTCGCCGAGCACGAGATGCCCGGCCTCATGGCCACCCGTGCCGAGTTCGGGGCCTCGAAGCCGCTGGCGGGCGCCAAGATCATGGGCTCGCTGCACATGACCGTGCAGACCGCCGTCCTCATCGAGACCCTCGTCGACCTCGGCGCCGAGGTGCGCTGGGTGAGCTGCAACATCTTCTCCACCCAGGACCACGCCGCGGCCGCGATCGTCGTCGGCCGCGACGGCACCCCGGAGGACCCCAAGGGCGTGCCGGTCTTCGCCTGGAAGGGCGAGACCCTGGAGGAGTACTGGTGGTGCACCGAGCAGGCGCTGACCTGGCCCGGCGGTGACGGCCCGAACATGATCCTGGACGACGGCGGCGACGCCACCATGCTCGTCCACAAGGGCGCCGAGTTCGAGGCGGCCGGCGTGGTGCCCGACCCCGCCACCGCCGACAGCGAGGAGTTCAAGGTCTTCCTCACCCTCCTGCAGAAGAGCCTCGCCGCCGACCCGAAGAAGTGGACGACGATCGCGGCGCGCATCAAGGGCGTGACGGAGGAGACCACCACCGGCGTGCACCGCCTCTACGAGATGCACCGCGAGGGCAAGCTGCTCTTCCCCGCCATCAACGTCAACGACTCGGTCACCAAGAGCAAGTTCGACAACAAGTACGGCATCCGCCACTCGCTGCCGGACGGCATCATGCGCGCCACCGACGTGCTCATCGGCGGCAAGGTCGCGGTGGTCTGCGGCTACGGCGACGTCGGCAAGGGCTCCGCCGAGGCGCTGCGCGGCCAGGGCGCCCGGGTCATCGTCACCGAGATCGACCCGATCAACGCCCTGCAGGCCGCCATGGACGGCTACCAGGTCGCGACGCTCGACGACGTCGTCGAGACCGCCGACATCGTGATCACCACGACCGGCAACTTCAACATCATCCGCGCCGACCACATGGAGCGGATGAAGCACCAGGCCATCGTCGGCAACGTCGGCCACTTCGACAACGAGATCGACATGGCCGGGCTGGAGAAGATCCCGGGCATCACGAAGACCGAGATCAAGCCGCAGGTGCACGAGTGGACCTTCCCTGACGGCCACACGATCCTCGTGCTGTCCGAGGGCCGTCTGCTCAACCTGGGCAACGCCACCGGCCACCCCAGCTTCGTCATGTCGAACAGCTTCACCAACCAGGTCATCGCCCAGATCGAGCTGTTCGCCAAGACCGACGAGTACCCGACCGACGTCTACACGCTGCCCAAGATCCTCGACGAGAAGGTCGCCCGGCTGCACCTGGACGCGCTCGGGGTCAAGCTCACCGAGCTGACCAAGGAGCAGGCCGCCTACATCGGTGTGGACGTCGCCGGGCCGTACAAGCCCGACCACTACCGCTACTGATACCGGCACCGACCTCTACCGGTAGCGACACACCACGACATGGCAGTTCCCGAGCATGACGTCGCGGACCTCGGCCTTGCCCGGGCCGGGGTCCGGCGCGTCGAGTGGGCGGCCCGCGCCATGCCCGCGCTGCGCCAGGTGCACGACCGGTTCGCCACCGAGCGGCCGCTGGCCGGGCTCCGCCTGGCCGCGTGCATGCACGTCACCGCGGAGACCGCGAACCTGCTGCGCGCCCTGCGCGCCGGCGGTGCGCAGATCGCGCTGGCCGCCTCCAACCCCCTGTCCACCCAGGACGACACCGCCGCCGCGCTCGTCACGGACTACGACGTCACCGTCTATGCGCGCGCCGGTATGGACGCCGAGAGCTACGACCGCAATCTGCTGGCGGTCCTGGAACACCGGCCGCACATGCTCCTGGACGACGGCTGCGACCTGGTCAACCTCGCCTCACTGGAGCGGCCGGAGCTGCTCGGCGACACCTTCGGTGGCTGTGAGCAGACCACGACCGGCGTCATCCGGCTGCGTCAGATGAGCGCCGAGGGCGCCCTGACCCTGCCCATGGTGGCGGTCAACGACACCGCGACCAAGCGGATGTTCGACAACCGCTACGGCACCGGGCAGTCCACCATCGACGGCATCATGCGCGCGACCAACGCGATGCTCGCCGGGCGCACGATGGTCGTGGCCGGCTTCGGCTACTGCGGGCGCGGTCTGGCCGAGCGCGCCCGCGGGATGGGCGCCCGGGTCATCGTCACCGAGGTCGACCCCGTCAAGGCGCTCGACGCGGTGATGCAGGGCTACACCGTGCTGCCGATGGACGAGGCCGCCCCGATCGGCGACGTGCTCGTGACCGTCACCGGCAACCGGGACGTGATCCGCGCCGAGCACATCGCCTCCCTCAAGGACGGCGCGGTGCTCGCCAACTCCGGCCACTTCGACGTCGAGATCGACCTGCAGGCGCTGGAGTCGCTGGCGGTGGAGGTCCGGCACGAGGTGCGCCCCCAGGCCGACGAGTACGTGCTGGGCGACGGCCGCCGTATCGTCCTGCTGGCCGAGGGCCGCCTGGTCAACCTCGGCGCCGCCGAGGGCCACCCGGCCGCGGTGATGGACCTGTCGTTCTCGGTGCAGGCGCTCACCACCGAATGGCTGGCCCGGCACCGGGACACGCTCACCCCCGGTGTGCTGGACGTCCCGGCCGACATCGACACCGAGGTCGCCCGCCTGGAGCTGGCCGCCCTGGGTGTGGGCATCGACCACCTCACCCCGGAGCAGGAGGAGTACCTGCACTCCTGGCACGCCTGACGCGCGACCGGGGCGTCCTCCGCCCTCCGCGATGCCGGTGTCCGGCCGCAGGGTGTTCCGATGTTCTCGGGCGAACGGTTCGGATTCCATCGATTACTCGAACCGTTCGCCCGAGACCACCGGAGAGGTGGGGGAGGGGGATGCGCGGAGGGGCGGCCCGGTCGGCCGGGCGGATCACCCCGTCGGCCGGCCGGCCTGCCGTGCGGCGAGCCGTTCCTCCTCGCGGCGGCGGCGCTCGGCGAGAACGGCCGCCAGGTACTCCGGCGGCGCGGTCCCCGGCGGCGGGGGCGGGCCGACCGAGGCGGCCACCATGTCGGCGATCCGCACGCCCATCTCGTAGCGCGCCTGCTCGGTGAGTTCTCCGTAGCGCAGCACGTACTGGCGGGCCATGGCCGCGGTTTCCGAGGGAAGCCCGGCCAGCTGGGCGGTGGACGCCCACACGGCCAGCCGGGGCGGCATCAGGATGGTCTCGTCGCGCCTTCCCCCGGTGCGCTCGGAGACCACCATCGTCCCGGCGAGGAAGTCGCCGACCCGGCGCCCGTCGCGGTTGGTCAGCGAGACGACCAGGGCGACCACGCCGAACAGGGTCCAGATCTCGACCACCGCGGTCAGTGCGCGGGCCAGCGCCTGGCGGAACCGCACCGGCGAGCCGTCGGTGCCGACCACCCGCAGCCCGAGCGCCATCTTGCCGGGCGAGCGGCCGCGGGTGGAGGTCTCGAACGCGGTCGGGTAGCCGACGAGGATCAGCACGGTCAGGCCGAGCTGGACGGCGGCCGTCGCGGCGGGGTCGACCCCCTCGGCGATCCGGCCGACGAGGACGTTCACCCCGATGACGGCGGCGACCTGCAGGCCGATGTCGACGAACAGCGCGGCCATGCGCGTCGCGAACCCGGCCGGGCGCAGGTCGAGTACCACCGCGTCCCCGGTGACCAGCGAGGACTGCCCGTGTGTAGGTCCGGTGCCCGGATACGCCACCGCTGCCTCTTCCCTGGTCGTAGGAGTACGCCTGTCTGCCTCCCCTCCAGTCTGTCAGCACCCGGGAAGATCGGCACGTCGGAGTCGGCCGGCGCGCGTCCGGTGACCGGCACCGGCCGCCCGATCCCGGTGCGGGGGGAGGAATGGGTAGAGTCCAGGCGTGGAACTCGACGTGTTCGCTGAGAAGCACCGACCCGACTGGGACCGCCTGGAGCACCTCGTGCGCAGGCGCCGGAAGCTGTCCGGCCCCGAGGTGGACGAGCTCGTCGAGCTCTACCAGAAGGTCAGCACGCACCTGTCGGTGGTCCGCTCCTCCGGCGAGGACCCGGCCCTGGTCGGCTGGCTGTCCGGTCTGGTGGCGCGGGCGCGCGCGGCGATCACCGGCGCCCACACCCCGGCCTGGCGCGACTTCACCCGGTTCTTCACCCATACCTTCCCCGCGGTGGTCTACCGGCTGCGGTGGTGGTGGATCGGGGCGACCGCCGGGTCGCTCGCGTTCGCCACGGCGCTGGCGGTGTGGGTGATCAACGACCCGCAGGTGATGGCCTCGATCGCCGCCCCGGAGCAGATCCGCCTCCTCGTCGAGCACGAGTTCGCCAACTACTACGTGGAGAACCCCGGCGCGTCCTTCGCCGCCCAGGTGTGGACGAACAACGCGTGGGTCGCCGCCCAGGCCATCGTCTTCGGCGCCTTCCTGGGGCTGCCGGTGATCTATGTGCTCGCGTTGAACAGCGCCAACCTCGGGCTGAGTGCGGGGATCATGATCGCCCACGGCAAGGGTGACGTCTTCTTCGGCCTGATCCTCCCGCACGGCCTGCTGGAGCTGACGGCGGTGTTCGTCGCGGCGGGCGTCGGCCTGAAACTCGGCTGGACCATCATCGCCCCGGGTCACCGGCCCCGCCTGCGCGCCCTGGGCGAGGAGGCCCGCCCGGCCATCGCGGTGGCCCTGGGCCTGATCCTCGTCCTGTTCATCTCCGGGCTCATCGAGGGCCTGGTCACCGGCTGGGTCCACACCACCTGGCTGCGCATCGGCATCGGCGTGGTGGCCGAGGTCCTGTTCCTGGCCTACATCTTCACCCTCGGCCGCAAGGCCTACCTGGAGGGCGAAACCGGCGACATCGAGGAACGCCCGGCGGTGCTGCCGGTATCCGGATGATTTCCATGCGGGCATGCTCCCGCCTGTAGCAAGCTTGGCGGCATGGATGCAGATGGCTTGCCGCTGCAGGGGATCGGTTCGCCTGACCCGTCGGGAGGGGAAGTACAGCCGTCACCGCCCGACATGCTCGCCGAGCCTGTCCACAACCACACCCGTTGCTGGCGGTGCGGCGCTGACCTCGAAGCCGACCCGGTGACGCGACGCCTGGCGGAACGCGAAGGTCTCGAACAGATCGTCGCTGCCTATGAGGCGGAACACGGCCCCCTCAGCGAGGAAGACGTCGCACGGGCCCAGGCTGTATTCGACGCCGCTGAGCGGCGGGAGGCGGAGTGGCAGTCTCGGCAGAAACGGAAACTGGGCGGTGGCGGCCTAGATTGATTCCGGGAGCAATGTGAAGTGATCCACGTGCTTCGGCCGAACAGCACAGAAGTGCCGCCGATCTACGGTTGCAATTCGGCTGATTTCTAGGCGCTGAGCCAGAGCCATCACTGAGGCATCGACGAAGCCGAGGCTTAGGGACGCGTACTGCCGGATGAAACTTGCCGCGCAGATAATATCCTGCTGGTCAAGTTCGACGATCTCCATCTCGCTTTGGACCACGTCGTCGATGAATTCGGCCTCGGCTTTGCTGCCCAGATTTGATTCGACGTTCCATGCTGTCTCGGTCAGGACGGTTGTGGGGAGCAGTAGCCTTCCTGGGATCGACCCCAACAGGTCGGTGGCGACCCGATGGTGCTTGTCCCGCTTGTCGATCGCCGCCCAGAGAACTCCTGTGTCAAGGAGTGTGACGATCATTCGGAGTGCCTCAGCTTTTCGAGCATGATCTCGTGGTGGCGCTCTGAGATGTCGCTGCGCCCAGAGTCGAACTTCCCGACGAATGGAAGGAATCGCCTGCCTGGCCCACCGTCGTCTGCGTTTCGCAGCCGAACGATTTCGCTGTCTGTCTCCGCAAAGGCGCGCAGGCGTCGCAGTCCGGCTGGCGGAAGCTCATCCATTATCTCGCGCAAGGCCTCATAGTCAGGTTGGGCGTTCATGGCACCAGTCTAGGTGCCGTGGCTCTGCTTCGCAGAGGAATCAGCACATCGCCGGATCTCCCTACAACCGCCCCTGGGCCTTGAGGTCGATGTAGGCGTCGGCCAGGGCCGGGGCGATGTGGTCCGGGTCGGCGTCGACGACTTCGACGCCGTGGCGGCGCAGTTCGGCGGTGATGCGGCGGCGCTCGGTGAGGGTGCGTTCGGCGGCCGCCGCCTCGTAGACGCTGCGGGCGTCGCCGCGGGCCGCGGCCATCTCCGTGACACGGGGGTCGCCGACGGCCGCGACCAGGAGCAGGTGGCGGGCGGTCAGCGCGGGCAGCCGCGGCAGCAGCCCCTCCTCCATGGCGGTGGCGTTCAGGTCGGTCAGCAGGACCACCAGCTGCCGGGTGCGGCTCTGGCCGCCGAGGATGGTGCTGACCATCCCCGTCGGGTCGGACTCCACCAGCTCGGGCTCCAAGGGCGCCATGGCCTGGACGATGCTCGGCACCATGCTGCCCCGGCCCCGGCTGCGGACCTGGGCGCGCACACGGCGGTCGTAGGCGAGCAGCTCCACCCGGTCCCCGGCCTTGGCCGCGAGCGCGGCCAGCAGCAGGGCGGCGTCCATGGCGTGGTCGAGGCGCGGGGTGTCGCCTACCCGGCCGGCCGAGGTGCGGCTGGTGTCCAGCACGAGCAGGATCTTGCGGTCGCGCTCGGGGCGCCAGGTGCGCACGACGACGCCGTCGCGGCGCGCCGTGGCCCGCCAGTCGATGGAGCGGACGTCGTCGCCGGGCACGTACTCGCGCAGCGAGTCGAACTCGCTGCCCTGGCCGCGCACCAGCGTGCTGTGCTGCCCGTCCAGCTCACGCAGACGCGAGAGCTTCCCCGGCAGGTGGCGGCGGCTGTGGAAGGGCGGCAGGGTGCGCACGCTCCACGGCACCGCGTGGGTGCACTGCCGCGCCGCGATCCCCAGCGGCCCCACGCTGCGCAGGGTCACCCCGGCGGCCTGCTGGTCGCCGCGCCGCCGCGGGGTGAGCACGGTGCCGATCCGGCGCCGCCCCCCGCCCGGGATCGCCACGTCGTGTGCGCGAGGGTGGGCATCCGCGCTGGGTGCCCACGCGTCGCGCAGCACGCCGCGCAGTGTCCGGGCGGCGGGGTTGGCCACCACCAGGGTGACCGTGGCGGACTCGCCCAGCCGGATGGAGGTGTCGCCGCCGCGCTCGAAGGTGACCTTGCGCGGGCTGGGCGCGAGCAGCAGGTCCACCGCGATCAGCGCGGCGAGGACGCCCAGTACCGTCCACAGCACCCAGAGGCCGGCCGCCCCCGCGATGAGCACCACGAGCGTGCCCGCGAACGCGGCGAATACCGCCCGGCCTGTGATCGCCATTCGTTTCCTCTACCTCGTTGACCCGTCATGACCCGGCCGCTGCCGTGCCCGCCGTCCTCAGCGCGGGACCTCGACCGACGCCAGCACACCGTCCAGGACGCCGTCGGTGGTGACCCCCTCCAGCTCGGCCTCCGGGCGCAGCGCGATGCGGTGCCGCAGGGTGGCCTTGGCCAGGGCCTTGACGTCGTCGGGGGTGACGTAGTCGCGCCCGGACAGCCACGCCCAGGCGCGGCTGGTGCGTAGCAGTGCGGTGGCGCCGCGCGGGGACGCGCCGAGCTGCAGCGAGGGGGAGCGGCGGGTGGCGCGGCACACGTCGACGATGTAGCCCAGGACTTCGGGCGCGACCTTGGTGGCGCCGACGGCCGCGCGGGCGGCGCGCAGCTCGGCGGCCCCGGCCACCGGCCGCAGCCCGGCGCCCTCCAGGTCGCCGGGGTCGAAGCCGGACGCGTGGCGGCCGAGCATCTCCACCTCGTGGTCGCGCTGCGGCAGCGGCACGACGAGCTTGAGCAGGAACCGGTCGAGCTGCGCTTCGGGCAGCGGGTAGGTGCCCTCGTACTCGACCGGGTTCTGGGTGGCGGCCACCACGAACGGGTCGGGCAGCGCCATGGGCCTGCCCTCCACCGTCACCTGCCGCTCCTCCATCGCCTCCAGCAGCGCGGCCTGCGTCTTGGGCGGGGTCCGGTTGATCTCGTCGGCGAGGAAGAGGTTGGTGAAGACGGGGCCGTCGTGGAACTCGAACTTGGCGGTGCGCGCGTCGTAGACCACGGAGCCGGTGACGTCGCCGGGCATCAGGTCCGGGGTGAACTGGACGCGCTTGTGGTCCAGCGACAGTCCGGCCGAGACGGCCCGCACGAGCAGCGTCTTGGCGACACCGGGCACGCCCTCCATCAGCACGTGGCCGCGGCACAGCAGCGCCACGACGAGACCGGTCACGGTCTCCTCCTGGCCGACGACGGCCTTGGAGACCTCGTGGCGCAGTGCGGTCAGCGCCGCCCGCGCCTGTTCGGTGGACGGCTGCCCCGGGGGCTGCCCCTGGTCGGTGTAGGCGGTCACGTCTGGTGTACCTCTCTGCAATCTCCGTGTTCGGCGGCTCGGTGCCCGCGTCGGCGTCCTGTCACCGCAGGCGTTCCTCAAGTCGGTCGAGCTCGTCGGCGAGCCGCACCAGTCCCGGGTCGTCGGCGGTGTACGGGTCGTCCTCCGGCCCACTGGTTGGACCGTACAGCAGGGTGCGCAGCCGCCCCGGCTCGTCCCCGCCGCGCACGGCCACCGCCTCGACGACCGCCTCGGGCGCGGCGTCCGCGCCGAGGCCGAGGGCGGGGCGGACCCGGCCGATGAGCCCGGAACGCAGCGCGGCCCCGGCGCGGTCGCGGGCCCGGCGCGCCGCGTACAGCCGCGCGCGGCCCTCGGTGGTCTCCGCGGCCCGCACGACGACCGGAAGCCGCTCGGCGACCAGCGGCCCCAGGCGGCGGCCCCGCCACACCGCCAGGAGAAGCAGGGTCAGCGCGAGCGGCGCCACCGCCATGCCGAACGAGCGGGGAAGCAGCTCCCACACGTCCTTGCGCTGGCCCGCCGCGGGCACCTCGGGGAGGAACCACACGACGTCGCGGTCCCCGGCGAGGTTGAGGGCCAGCGCCGCGTTGCCCTGGCGGTCCAGCCTGCCGTTGGTGAGCGGGTCGGCCGAGCCGAGTACGGTCGTCATGCCGCCGTCGCGGGCGACCTGGACCAGGGCGTCGCCGCCCTCGGCCGGGTAGCAGCCCACGGCGCCGTCCCCGGTCACCGTGTACAGCTCCCCGCCGGTGTCGGCGGACCCCGCGGCGGCCGCCGCGGGCAGGTCGCAGCCGGGGAGCAGGGTGCGGTCGTCGGTGCCGCCGCCGGTCCGCACACCCGGGGCCAGCTCCCGCAGGGCCGCGGTGGTGGGCAGCACGAGCAGCAGGTCGCCGGGGGCCGCGGAGAGGCGGTCGAGCTCCTCGGGCAGCAGCCGGTGCGAGGACGCCACGACGAGTAGAGAGCCCCGGTGCGTGGCTGCGAGTGCGGTGTCGGTGTCGCGCGCGACGGTGACGCCGGTGCCGCGGTCGCGCAGGATCTCGATGAGCGCCCGGGACCCGTCGGTGCCGGGGTTGTCCGGCTCCAGCGGCCCCGAGCGGGTGGTCTGCGCCCCCAGCGACAGCAGCACCGCGAGCACCACGATGGCGCCGAGGAAGGCGAGCGGGCCGCGCGCCCGGCGCCAGAGCGTGCCGACGCCGACCGAGGTCGAGGTCGAGCCGCCGCCCGGTGCCGTGGCGGCGGGCGGCGGAGGAGGGGGGGGAGCGGTGGTGGTGCTCATCCGGCGGTCCGTGCCTCCCTGTCGCTGCCCTGCTCGTCGGTGTCCCGGTCGCGGCGGCCGCGGTCGACCGGGCGGCTGGCGGCCACCCGCTCGTCGAGCTCCCGCAGCACCCGGTAGCCCTCGGCGGTGGCCGTGCGCTCGCCGTAGGCGACGTCGTTGAACACCCGCGCGGCCGTGAACAGGTCGTCGCGACGGTCCGGCAGCTCCGCGGAGGCCTCGGTGGCCAGCTCGGTGGCGGTCCGGCCGGGCCGGGGAGTGATGATGGCGCGCTCCTCCAGGTCGCGGGTGACCGCCCGGAGGCGCTCGCGGATGGCCTCGGCGTAGTCGCCCGACGCCGCGGACCGCTCGGCGGCGGCGCGGTGGTCGGCCGCGGTGAGCGGTGCGGTGGTGTCGATGCGCACGGCCCGCCGCGCCCGCCGGGCGGGGCGGGCGTAGACGATCATGCCGATGACGACCGCGGCCAGCACGGCGAGGAGAGGTCCCAGCACCCACCAGCCGCCGGGCATCGCCGATTCCATCCGGCCGGTCAGGCTGTCGAGCCACTCGGTGACCCACCCCCACAGCACGTCGAGGAGGGTGGGCTCGGCTTCCCTGTAGGCGCGTTTGGCCAGTTCCTCGCGGGCGAGGCGGGCGCCCTCCTCGCGGGAGAGCTCACCCGCGGCCGCGAGTGCTGCCGCGGCTCCCGCGAGCGCGCCGGTCAAGCCGGGGCTCCGGGGACCCCGCCCGGGTGGTGGCCGGGGTGGTAGGGGCCGGCGGCCGGTGCCGGGTCGGGCAGGTAGATGCCGGCGTCGATCTCGTGGCCGGACTGCGCCGCCGCCTGGAGCTTGAGGTCCAGGCCCTCGCGGCGCATGCGCAGGTCCACGTAGAGGAGCGTGGTGACGCCGACCAGGAAGGGGACGGTGAGGGCTCCGGCGATGACGGTGCCGACGAACGACGCGGCGCCGCCGGCCACGTACGCCCACGTGGCCCCGGGGGCGATGATCGCGGCGACCATCCCGCCCAGGGAGAACGGTGTGGACAGGATGCCGGAGACCAGCCCGGCGATGAAGGTCGCGAGCAGCAGGATGCCGAAGACGCGCCACCAGCTGCCGCGGGTGATCCGCCAGGACCGGGCCAGGGCGCGGCCCGCTCCGAGGTGCTCCAGGACGGCCACGGGCATGGCCAGGGAGGTTCGCACCCAGATCCACGCGCCCAGTGCCATGACCGCGGCCAGGGCGGAGAAGAACAGGGCGAGGCCCACGGCGGCGCCTGCCTCGGTGCCGATGAAGACCGCGGTGACGAGGGAGACGACGAGCAGCACGGTCCAGGCGATGCCGATGAGGGCGAGCAGCAGGGCCACGAGGAGCACCGCGCCGATCCGGCCGCGCGCGGCCGCCCAGGCCTGGCGCATGGTGAGCTTGCGGCCGAGCACGGCGAGGCCCACGACGGCGGCCAGTAGGCCGGTGAGCACCACCTGGCCGATGTAGGACAAGAGCATGCCGGCGTACATCGCGATGAGGGTCCAGGGGGCGAAGGGCAGCACGTCGGGGTCGGCGGCCGGGTCGGCCATGAGCGTGTCGACCCAGGTCCCGTAGTCGCCCATGTAGCCGCCCATGCCGAAGGCACTGACGATGCTGGAGACCGCGATGACGATGACGGCCAGGCCGAACACCGTCTTGGGGTTGTGCCGGATGTAGCCGAACGCACCGTTGAAGATGTCGCCGAGCGTGAGCGGGCGCAGCGCGACGACTCCGGGATTCGGCGGGGGCGGCCCCATGGGGTAGGGGCCGGAACCGGCCATTCGGTACGGCGTCCCGTAGCCGGGAGGAACGGCGCCGTGGCCGGGACCGGCCGGTCCGCCGGGCGCGGCCCAGCCGGGCTGCTGCGGCGGCGGGGGGCCGCCGGGCGGCGTCCAACCCGGCTGGTCCCGGTGGTGTTCGGGGCCTGGGGCGGATGCGGGGTGGCCGGGCGAAGGCGGGCCGCCGGGGGCCGCCCACCCGGGCTGAGCCGGAGGAAACGGGGTGCCGTCGGCCCCGTGGCCAGGGGAGGACCCTGGCGCCTCCCAGGGCTGACCGTCCTCGTGCGACATGCTGCCTCCGTGCTCCTTGCGTCTGCGGCGTCAGTGCCTGCGTCGTGCCGTGCCGTCCGCCGTGGCGTCACCCACGCTATGCCAGATCCGCCCGCTCGTGGGTGTTCCCCCTGTTGCGTGGTCTTTCGCCGTGAATCGGACCGCCGATACCCTTCATTCTTTTTGTATGCTTTCGGTTATCAACCGACCAAGTCGCATACGCTCGGTGAGCAGGTGCTCTGGACGGGGCGGCGAGTCGGACGGCAGGGTGTTCCCGGCGGGAGGGCCCGCGTCGTCGCCGTGACGCAAGCATAAATAGGGAAGATCGCCCCCGGGGCGGCCGATCAGGGGCGACCGGACGCCACGCCGTGCCAGGAGATGGCAAGGTTAGGTGGTGAGTCCGGCCGCGTGCGCAGTGCACAACGACGACTCCCGCACAGGGACCCTGGCAGTAGTGCTCGCAAGAGCTCGCATCAGATCAGTGCCGCTTGAGTGTCCAGAAAGGAGAAGGCGCCGGGCCGCCGCATCCCCGACGGGATGTGCGCCGGGTGCCGGGTACATCGATGAAGGGACGCGTACTGGTCGTCGACGACGACCTCGCTCTCGCTGAAATGTTGGGCATCGTCCTCAGAGGCGAAGGCTTCGAGCCGTCGTTCGTGCACGACGGGGACAAGGCACTGGAGGCGTTCCGCGAGACGAAGCCGGATCTCGTGCTGCTGGACCTCATGCTGCCCGGTGCCGACGGCATCGACGTCTGTCGGCAGATCCGCGCCGAGTCGGGTGTGCCGATCGTGATGCTCACGGCGAAGAGCGACACCGTTGACGTCGTGCTGGGCCTGGAATCCGGGGCCGACGACTACATCGTCAAGCCGTTCAAGCCGAAGGAACTCGTCGCCCGCGTCCGGGTGCGGCTGCGCCGCACCGAGGAGCCGGCGCCCGAGGTGCTGCAGATCGGCGACATCACCATCGACGTCGCCGGGCACTCGGTCCGCCGCGACGGCGAGCCCATCAGCCTCACCCCGCTGGAGTTCGACCTTCTGGTGGCCCTGGCCCGCAAGCCGCGCC
Source organism: Nocardiopsis mwathae (assembly GCF_014201195.1). Taxonomy (NCBI): domain Bacteria; kingdom Bacillati; phylum Actinomycetota; class Actinomycetes; order Streptosporangiales; family Nocardiopsidaceae; genus Nocardiopsis; species Nocardiopsis mwathae. The sequence goes on from NZ_JACHDS010000001.1 coordinate 228,150, forward strand.
AGGTGTTCACCCGCGAGGTCCTGCTCGAACAGGTCTGGGGTTACCGCCACGCGGCCGACACCCGCCTGGTCAACGTCCACGTCCAGCGGCTGCGAGCCAAGATCGAGAAGGACCCGGAGCACCCCGAGGTCGTGGTGACCGTACGCGGCGTCGGGTACAAGGCGGGCACCGCCTGATCCGACCGAGACCACGCACGTGACCAGCAGCAGCACCGACGGCGCACACGCGGCGGACCCGCAGGAGGGCGAGGACGCCGTGCTGTCGCCGTGGCAGCGGGTGCTCGCGCTGCTGCTGCGCGGCTACCTCGCCGCCCAGCGCGCGGCCCGCGGCCTGGTGCGTGCCGTGCACACCCGCTGGCGGCGCTCGCTGGAACTGCGGGTGGTCACCACGACCCTGGTGCTGTCCGCCCTCGTCTCGGCGGGGCTCGGGGTGGTCCTGATCGACCAGGTCAAATCGGGGTTGCTGGAAGCCAAGGAGCAGGCGGCGCTCAACTACCACAAGGCCGGCCTGAAGACCGCGACCGACGTGCTGCAGAACGGCGAGCAGGAGTCCATCGACCCCGACTCCCAGCTGGTCCGGATCATCGACGAGCTGAGCGACCGCAGCGGCGACACCGGCCTGTACGAGGTCGTCATCTTCCCCGCCACCAGCGGACTCTCCGGCTGGGCCACCATCGACCCCGAGAGCGTTCCCGAGCCGCTGCGCGAACGGGTGAGCCAGAGCACCGAGCTCGACGCCCAGTACATGCGCAACACCGAGATCGTCGGCGAGCACGGGCGGGAGCCCGGCCTGGTGGTCGGCGCCCAGCTCTCCCACGTCTACGAGCTCTACTACGTCTTCCCCCTCGACCACGAGCAGCAGATGCTCGACCTGGTGCAGAACACCGTGATCCTGGTGGCCACCGCGCTGGTCATCCTGCTCGCGGTGATCGCCTTCGCCGTCACCCGCCAGGTCGTGATCCCGGTGCGGATGGCCGCGGGGTCGGCCGAGCGGCTGGCCGCGGGCGACCTCAGCGAGCGCATGTCGGTGCGCGGCGAGGACGACCTCGCGCGGCTGGCCATGTCCTTCAACGACATGGCCGGCAACCTGCAGGAGAAGATCCACGAGCTGGAGGAGCTGTCGAAGGTGCAGCGCCAGTTCGTCTCCGACGTCTCCCACGAGCTGCGCACACCGCTGACCACGATCCGCATGGCCGGCGACCTCCTCTACGACGACCGCGAGGACCTCGACCCGACCCAGTCCCGGTCGGTGGAGCTGCTGCAGAGCCAGCTGGAGCGGTTCGAGGAGCTCCTCGGCGACCTGCTGGAGATCAGCAGGCACGACGCCGGCGCGGCGACGCTCGCCATCGAGTCCATGGACATCCGCGACGTGGTCATGAAATCCGTCGGCGACGCCGAGCACATCGCCGAGAAGCGCGGCATCAAGGTCGTGCTGCGGCTCCCGGCCGAGCCGTGCTACGCCGAGTTCGACGCCCGCCGCATCAACCGCATCCTGCGCAACCTCGTCGTCAACGCCATCGAGCACAGCGAGGGCAAGGACGTCATCGTCACGGCGGTGGGCGACCGCGACGCCGTGGCCATCGCCGTGCGCGACTTCGGTGTGGGCCTGAAGGAGGGCGAGGAGCACCTCTGCTTCGACCGCTTCTGGCGGGCCGACCCGGCGCGGGCGCGTACCACCGGCGGCACCGGTCTGGGCCTGTCGATCGCCAAGGAGGACGCGCAGCTGCACGGCGGCTGGCTGCAGGCCTGGGGCAGCCCCGGCAAGGGGTCGCAGTTCCGGCTCTCCCTGCCCCGCAAGGCCGGGCAGGAGCTGCGCGGGTCGCCGCTGCCGCTGGCCCCGCCGGAGATGGCGCTGGGCCGCCGCAGGGTGGGCTACGGCCAGGTGGCCGCGGCGGAGAAGGATCCCGCCCGGCCGACGGGCGGAATGGGGGAGAAACCATGAGCCACGGCCCGGGACGCCTCCGCGCCGCCGCCTCCGGTGCGGTGCTGGCCCTGCTCCTGTCCGCGTGCGCCACCGTGCCCACCGGCGGCCCCGTCGTCGAGGGCGCGGGGCGCGACGGCGAGGCGGGCGACCCCTATGACAACTACGTCCGCATGCTGCCGGCCGGCCCGCAGAAGGGCGTCGGCGAGGAGGGCCTGGTCCGCGGCTTCCTCACCGACATGCGCAGCTTCGAGGACGACCACAACGCCGCCCGCGAGTACCTGATGCCGGCGCGGCGCGGGGACTGGTCGGGCAACGGGCCGGTGCTCATCTACGACGACATGGACGCGGTCTCGCTGTCCGTCGACTCCGGCGGGGACGGTTCGTCGTCGAAGGTGCGGGTGCGCAGCCCGCAGATCGCCACGCTCGACCGCGGCGGGCAGTACCTCCCCGCCGAGCAGGGCAAGATGATCGACGTCACCTTCGAGCTCGCCAGGGACGACGAGGGCGAGTGGCGGATCGTGGACCTGCCCGACGAGCTGCTGCTCGGTCGCCAGGACGTCGACCGCGCCTACCGGCCGCTCAATCTGTACTACTACAACCTCGACCACAGCTCGCTGGTGCCCGACCCGGTGTTCCTCCCGGTCAGCGCCGACAAGCGTGCGATCCGACTGGTGAACAAGCTGGTCAGCGGCCCCACCGACTGGCTCGACCCTGCGGTCGTCTCCTCCTTCCCCGAGGACGCCACTGCGTACGTGGCCTACGACTCGGGCCGGGTCATCGTCGAACTGAGCAGCGAGGAGGGCGGTGGCGACCCCTTCGGCATGGGGGCGCAGCTGGCCTGGACGCTCAAGCAGCTGCCGGAGGTGCAGGGCTTCTCCCTCAGTGTCAACGGCGAGGAGGTCGACTTCCCGCACAACGAGGACGAGAACCTCCAGTCCGGGGACGACTACTGGAACGACATCACCCCGGCGGGCGTCCGCCGCGACCTGAGCGCCTACTTCACCCGCAACGGCCAGCTGTGGTCGCTGACCGGCACCGGGCAGGACGACCGGCAGACCGAGGCCCGGGTCGAGGGCGCGGCCGGCCGCGGCGACACCCCGCTGGAGCGGCACGCGGTCTCGCTGGACGAGCGGCGCGTCGCCGGTGTCGAAGCGGGGCGCGACCGGGTCGTCGGCGCCGACCTGGCGAGCGGCGCCGAGTTCACCCCCCTGCTGACCGGGGGCCACTACACGTCGCTGTCCTGGGACGGCTACGGCAACCTGTGGGTGGTCGAGGACAGCGCCGGCACGTCCGGGAAGAAGAGCAAGGACAAGGGCGGCCGGGACGGCGCCGACGACCGCGACGCCGCGAGGGACCCCGCCACCAGGGTGTGGCTGCTGCGCGGCGGCACCGACCCGGTGGAGGTGGACGCCCCGGCGCTGCGCGACCGAGAAGTGGAGCGGTTGCGCGTATCCCGCGACGGCAGCCGCGTCGCCGTCATCACCTCCGACGGCGAGGACGAGGACGGACGGCTGTTCGTCGGCCGGGTGATCCACGGCGGCGACAAGTCCGCGGTCGGGGCGCTCCTGCCCCTGGCCCAGGAGCTGGCCCGTGTCGCCGACGTCTCCTGGCGGGGCGGCGACCAGCTGGCCGTGGTCGGCCAACGCACCCGCGGGCCCAACCAGGCGTTCCTGGTGTCGCTGGACGGGAGCACCGACACCACCAGCGCCGGGGCGCCCTCGGGCACCGACATGACGACCGTCGCCGCCGCCCCGGGACGGCCGCTGATGTGCAGCACCGAGGACGGCCAGATCATGATGACCGGCGACCGCATCAGCTGGCAGCGCGTCGCCGACGGTGCCAACCCGGTCTATCCCGGCTGACCCCGCCCGTCCACAGGGGGTGGATCGCCCTTGCCGCGGACGCCGCCCTGCGGCGAATCTCGCGGGTATGGAGCCGACGTCGCCACCGCCTGTTCCCGCCGTCCTGTCCGCACTGGTCGACCTGGTACTCGCAGAGCGCTGCGCCGGGTGCGGCCGCACCGGGGCGCTGCTGTGTCCCGGGTGCGCCGATACGCTCGACCACCGCCCCCGCCGCTGCCGCGCCCGTCCGGGGTGTCCGCCGCTGTGGGCGGCGGGCCCTTACGCCGGCTGCGGTCGCGACGTCCTGCTGCGCTTCAAGGACGGCCGCGTCCGCGCCCTGGCCGCGCCGCTGGGCCGGCGGTTGGCGCGGGCGGTGGCCGAGGCCGCACCGGACCGGGCCGGCGTCACTCTGGTCCCGGTTCCGGCGCGGGCCGCGGCGCTGCGCCGCCGCGGGTTCGACCCGGTGGAACTGCTGGCCCGCGCAGCGGCCGAGGAACTGTCGCGGGGCTCGCCGCGGCCGGGTCGGCGCGCGGGGGCGGTGGCGGCGCTGCGGCACCGGCGCCGGGTGGCCGACCAGGTGGGGCTGGGCCGGTCGCGGCGGCGGGAGAACGTGGCCGGGGCGCTGGCCGTGCGCCCGCGTGCGCTGCCCGCGCTCGCCGGTCGGGCGGTGGTCCTGGTGGACGACGTCGTCACCACGGGAGCCACCCTGGCCGAGGCGGCACGCGCGCTGCGTGCCGCGGGGGTGGGGGTGGAGGGGGCCGCTGTGCTCACCGAACGCAGGTAGCCTCGGTGCTGGCCGGAGGGTGCCCCCGCCCGGACCAGGGAGTGGTCAAGAACCTTTTACTCCGGTCCGGGGTCTTCCGACTTCGGTGTAGTACCGGGGGCAGCGGAACGCGCGCGCGGGATCGTCCGGGACGTCGGCACCTGACATCTGAGCGAACTCGGGCTAGCGTTCTTGACATGGCACCCGTCCGGGTCCGTGGTTGCGCTGGAGACGCCGCCCCTCGCCAGGGGCGCGGGTCCGGCAAGCCGATGCCAGGCGCAGGCGAAACGGCCCACGTAAGGCGACTTTTCGTCGACCGATCACGGTGCGCCTTAGAGGTAAGTCCTGCCCCGCAGAGGGTCCGGATGTCCCTCGGGAGCGGGAGAAGGGCAATAGTCGCACATGAGCGCGGCGAAACCCTCAGCAGGCGGATGTGGGGACGAAGACCAGGTCGGCCGGGCGGGTGGCATGTCTTTTCCTGGTGTGCACCGGGTGTCGCCGCGGCCTGCGGACACCGCCGGGTGCCCGCCTCCGGGCGCCCCTGCGCGCCGCACGCCGCCGCCGCGTCCCGTAGCGAACGCAGTCGGCGGCCCGTACCCCCGGCCCACCGCGCCAGGGTGAGGATCCGGTGTGAATTCTCCTGTTTTGAGCTGGACGATTACCGACCTTCGGCAGAGTGAATACCAGGGATCTTGTGGGTATACGACAGATCCAGACCGAGCTGTCATCCCTCGGGGGATGGCGGAGAGGAGGGGCGGGTATCGCGGAGCCCGCCGCGACCAGCGGGGGGCGATAGAACACAGCCTGGCCATCGCTGATGGAGATGGCCAACGCGATGAAGGGGGTCTTGTGGACATCATCGTCAAGGGTCGACGCACAGGTGTCAGCGACAAGTTCCGGCAGCACGTCGAGAACAAGCTGAGCAAGCTCTCCAAGTGGGAGAAGAAGGGTATGAGCGTCGATGTGGAGGTGTCCAAGGAGCGCAACCCGCGCCTCGCCGCCCAGTGCGAGCGGGTTGAACTGACCATCCACTCCAGCGGCCCGGTGATCCGCAGCGAAGCGTCGTCCGACGACCGCTACAGCGCCCTCGACCAGGCGCTGACCCGCATCGAGGCCCGACTGCGCAAGTTGGCCGACCGCCGCAAGGTGCACAGGGGGAACCACGCTCCGGTTTCCGTGGCCGCGGCCACCGCCGGCCTCGCCGACAACCATGTGGCACCCCCCGCGGAATCGGCGGACTCGACCACCCCCGTCCCCTCCCAGACGTCGGGCGGAACCGGTGACACGCTGGCCGAGGACCGGTTCTTCGACGAGTTCGTAGAGCTCGACACCCAGGGGGACGCCCCGGTGATCGTCCGGGAGAAGTTCCACCACGCCAAACCGATGAGCATCGACCAGGCCCTGATGGAGATGGAGCTCGTGGGCCACGACTTCTACCTGTTCCACGACGAGCAGAAGGACGCGCCCAGCGTCGTCTACCGCCGGAAGGGCTTCAACTACGGCGTCCTGCGCCTGATGGACTGACCCTCGACCGATTCGTGTGGAGTGACGGTGTGCCGCGGCGGGTTCGACCGCCGCGGCACACCGCTGGTGCGGGGGGGCGCGCGGACCGGTGCCGGTGCCCGGAGTGCTCACCCCTCGCCGTCGGTGCCCCGCAGGATGCCGCGGTCGTGCTGCTTGATCTTGTGCAGCGGCGTCTCGTGCGGCTCCTCGGGTTCGTAGTGCGGGGGGTCGAGCACCACGTCGGTGAGGATGTCGGTGACGATGCACAGCACGAAGCCCACGAGCATCAGCGCGAGGCCGGCTCCCATCAGCCACCAGTCCACGCCCATCACGATGGACAGTCCGCCCAGGGCGAAACCGACGGTGAGGAGGGCGACCGCCACCCACGACCCCAGGCGGCCGCGGTGGCTCCCCTTGTCGGTCCAGACGCCGCCTTCCGCCTGGTATCCGCGGATGTAGGGCTGCGGGTGCGGCTGTCCAGTCATGGCTTTCTCCCCCTTGTATCCCCCTCGTGGCCTGCGGCATAAGGGAGGATGGAAAAAACAAGACCCCTCCTTCGGTGGATAACCTCCCCCATAGAGGGCTAAACCCGACAGGGTGCCCGATGCGGCCACGGCGCGGACGCACGAAGGGCCGTTGAGGCAATAGGCTTGCCTACAGTGGAAGGCTGCGGGTAGAGGATCCGTTCCGCCGCGAGGACATGGCGGGCCACGATCTGCGAGGAGCGCATTAGAAGTGCCAGGCATACTCGATAAGGTCCTCCGCGCAGGTGAGGGAAAGATCCTGCGCAAGCTCAAGAAGCTGAAGGACCAGACCAACTCGATCGAGGACGACTTCGTCGACCTCAGCGACGCCGAGCTGCGCGAGCTCACCGATGAGTACCGGCAGCGCCTCGACGACGGCGAAACGCTCGACGACCTGCTGCCCGAGGCCTTCGCCACGGTGCGGGAGGCCGCCAAGCGCACGCTGGGGCAGCGCCCCTTCGACGTGCAGATCATGGGCGCTGCGGCCCTGCACCTCGGCAACATCGCCGAGATGAAGACCGGTGAGGGCAAGACCCTGACCTCCGCGCTGGCCGTCTACCTCAACGCGCTGGCCGGCAAGGGCGTGCACGTCGTCACCGTCAACGACTACCTGGCCAAGCGCGACGCCGAGAACATGGGCCGGATCCACCAGTTCCTCGGGCTGGAGATCGCCGTGATCGCGCCGGAGATGTCGAACGAGGCCCGGCGCGCCGCCTACCAGGCCGACATCACCTACGGCACCAACAACGAGTTCGGCTTCGACTACCTGCGCGACAACATGGCCCTGTCGCTCGACGACACCGTCCAGCGCGGCCACAACTTCGCGATCGTCGACGAGGTCGACTCCATCCTCATCGACGAGGCCCGCACCCCGCTCATCATCAGCGGCCCGGCCGAGCAGAACTCCCGCTGGTACGCGGAGTTCGCCAAGATCGCCCCGCGCCTGCGCCGCGAGACCGACTACGAGGTCGACGAGAAGAAGCGCACCGTCGGCATCACCGAGTCGGGTGTGGCCAAGGTGGAGGACTGGCTCGGCATCGAGAACCTGTACGAGTCGGTCAACACCCCGCTCATCAGCTTCCTGAACAACTCGCTGAAGGCCAAGGAGCTCTACCGGCGCGACAAGGAGTACATCGTCAAGGACGGCGAAGTGCTCATCGTCGACGAGTTCACCGGGCGCGTGCTGCGCGGCCGCCGCTACAACGAGGGCATGCACCAGGCCATCGAGGCCAAGGAGAAGGTGCGGATCAAGGACGAGAACCAGACGCTCGCCAAGGTCACCCTGCAGAACTACTTCCGCATGTACGAGAAGCTCGCGGGCATGACCGGTACCGCGGCCACCGAGGCGGCGGAGTTCAGCCAGACCTACAAGATCGGCGTCGTCCCCATCCCGACGAACATGCCGATGATCCGCAACGACGACCGCGACGTCGTCTACAAGACCGAAGAGGCCAAGTTCGAGGCCGTCGTCGAGGACATCGCCGAGCGCCACAAGGAGGGCCAGCCGGTCCTCGTGGGCACGACCAGCGTGGAGAAGTCCGAGCTGCTGTCGAAGATGCTCAAGCGCGAGGGCGTCCCGCACGAGGTGCTCAACGCGAAGAACCACGCGCGGGAGGCCTCCATCATCGCCCGCGCCGGCAAGCTCGGCGCCGTCACGGTCGCCACCAACATGGCCGGCCGCGGTACCGACATCATGCTCGGCGGCAACCCCGACTTCATCGCCGACGAGGAGCTCCAGGCCCGCGGGCTGCAGCCGCTGGAGACCCCCGAGGAGTACGAGGCGGCCTGGCCGGAGGCGCTGGAGAAGGCCAAGAAGGCCTACGAGGAGGAGCACGAGAAGGTCGTCGACGCCGGCGGGCTCTATGTGCTGGGCACCGAGCGCCACGAGTCGCGGCGCATCGACAACCAGCTGCGCGGCCGCTCCGGCCGCCAGGGCGACCCCGGGCTGTCGCGCTTCTACCTCTCGCTCCAGGACGACCTGATGCGGCTGTTCAACAGCGCCCGGGTCGAGATCATCATGGAGCGCCTCAACATCCCCGAGGACCAGCCGATCGAGTCGGGCGTCGTCAGCAAGGCGATCCAGTCGGCCCAGTCCCAGGTGGAGCAGCAGAACTTCGAGATCCGCAAGAACGTCCTGAAGTACGACGAGGTCCTCAACCGGCAGCGCCAGGTCATCTACGCCGAGCGCCGCAAGGTCCTCGAAGGCGCCGACCTGCGTGAGCAGGTCGAGGCGATGATGGAGGACGTCCTGGCGGGCTACGTCCGCCTGGCCACCGCCGAGGGCGACCCTGAGGACTGGGACCTCGACAAGCTGTGGAAGGCGTTCAAGCAGGTCTACCCGATCGGGTTCACCGTCGACGAGCTCATCGACGAGAACGGCGGCGACCTGCGCACGCTCACCGCCGACATCATCCTGGAGCGGGTCACCGAGGACGCTCAGGCGGCCTACCGGCGCCGCGAGGAGGAGCTCGGCGAGGAGACCATGCGCGAGGTCGAGCGCCGGGTGATCCTGCAGGTCATGGACCGCAAGTGGCGTGAGCACCTGTACGAGATGGACTACCTCCAGGAGGGCATCGGCCTGCGTGCCATGGCGCAGCGCAACCCGCTGATCGAGTACCAGCGGGAGGGCTACGACATGTTCCAGGAGATGCTGGAGGGCATCAAGGAGGAGTCGGTCGGCTTCCTCTTCAACGTCGAGGTGCAGGTCAAGGGGCGCCCCACCGAGGTGACGGCGGCCGGAGCGGCGGCCACGGCCGCGGCCGCCGGTGCGGTCATCACCGCCGAGCCCGAGGGGGAGGAGAAGGAGGCGGAGGCCGCCGAGAAGCCGGCCGAAGCCGAAGCCGCCCCCGAACCCGAGGACGTCGTCGTCCCCGGCTTCGGTGAGAACCGCCCGAGCCACCTGCAGTACACGGCGCCGAGTGAGACCGGTGGGGTGGAGAAGCACACCGAGGCCACCCGTGCCGCCGACCCGTACGCCGGGACCGGCCGCAATGCGCCCTGCCCCTGCGGGTCGGGCAAGAAGTACAAGAAGTGCCACGGCGACCCGAAGGGCACCGCCGCCTAACGGGGGCACGCCGGCAAGAGAGGGTGGGGTCCCGCGACCGCGGGACCCCACCCTCTTCTTTCGATGGTCTCGGCGGCGTGTACCGAATACGGGCGATCATCCGGTGCACGTCGCCGAGACCATCGGACGAGGGGCGGGGCCGCGTGTGCGGCGCCCGCCCCTCGTCACTTCGTCACGCGCGACGTCGTCATGCGGTCACGGCGACCTCGGTGAGCCGCCGGATTCGGGCTTCTCGGTGGCGGCCGCCTCCGGAAGGTTGTCGGGGTTCACGGCGACCGAGGGGTTCTCCTCGATCGGCTCGCGTCCCGGCGTGGGCAGGTTCAGCTTCGTGATCAGCAGGTAGAAGATCCCGAAGTACAGGAAGAAGTACAGGACCCCCATCGCGAGGATGAAGACCAGCCCGGTGGTGTTCGACTTCGTCGCGTTGAACGCCATGTCGATCAACCCGGCCGAGAAGCCGAACCCGAGGTGGGCGTCGAGCGCGTTGAGCACCGACATGGAGATGCCGGTCAGCACGACGTGCACGCCGAACAGGATCGGCGCCACGAAGATGAACGCGTACTCGATGGGCTCGGTGATACCGGTGACGAACGCGGTGAGCGCCGCCGGGATCATGATGGAGCCGATCGCGGCCCGCTGCGACTTGTGGGCGCACATCCACATCGCCAGCGCGGCGCCGGGCAGACCGAACATCAGCACCGGGAAGAACCCTGAGAGGAAGCCCCCGGCGGTGGGGTCACCGGCGTAGTAGCGGAAGATCTCGCCGTGCACGGTGCCGTCGGGGCCCTCATAGGAGCCGAACACGAACCACACCACGGAGTTGACGATGTGGTGCAGGCCGAAGGGGAGCAGCAGCCGGTTGATCATGCCGTAGACGCCGGCGCCGACCGCGCCCGCGCCCATGATCCACTCGCCCAGGTCGTTGAGGAGCCCGCCCAGCGTCGGCCAGACCAGGCCGAAGACCAGGGCGAGCAGCATCGCGGCCAGCGCCGTGACGATCGGGACGAACCTGCGGCCGCCGAAGAAGCCCAGCCACGTGGGCAGCTTGATCTTGTAGTACCGCTGCCAGAGCAGGGCGGCGACGATACCGATGAGGATGCCGCCGAGGACGTCGGTGGGGTTCTTGGCGCCCCAGTCGATCACCGGGCCGTCGGCCGTGGCGAGGGTGACCCGCTCGCCCATCTCGCCGCCGGCGTTGAAGAAGAGCAGCTTGGTGACGCGGTCGAAGACGATGTAGCCGACGACGGCGGCCAGTGCGGTGGAGCCGTCGGCGCGCTTGGCGAACCCGATGGCCACACCGACCGCGAACAGCAGCGGCATGGCCTGGAAGATGGCGTCGCCGGCGGTGCCGACGACATCGGCGACAGGGGACATCCAGTGCATGCCCGACAGCCCGCCCAGGCCGTCGGAGCCCAGCAGGTCGTCCTGGCCGAGCCGGAGCAGGATCGCCGCGGCCGGGAGTACGGCGATCGGCATCATCAGGCTGCGGCCGATGCGCTGCAGGATCGCCAGCGCCTTCGACGATGATTTCGGTGCGGCGGTTGAGCCGCCTGATGCGGCTGGTGCGGAGCTCACCGCGGGGCCTCCCTAGGGAACGACATGGTGGTCGATTCGGATGTGTGCGGGGTGCGCGCAGGGGCGTGCACGGCGTGAGGACGCAGGTGGATCGGATGGTGAATGCGGGGTGGGACGGGTCGGGGCCGGCCTCAGCCGCCGTTCTGCCGCGGGTCCAGGCGGGAGTGCAGCTGGTAGCGGTCGGCCCGGTAGGTGGAGATCGCCAGCTCGACGCAGGCGCCCTTGCCGAAACTCCGGCGCTGCATCGACAGCACCGGGCTTCCGTGCGGCAGACCCAGCAGCCGGGCGTCCGCGGCGTCGCAGATCCCGGCCTCGATGGTCTGCTCACCGGAGTCGAGGAGGATGCCGAACTCCTGCTCCAGTATCTGGTACAGGGAGCGGCCGGACAGCGAGTAGGAGTCGAGGTTCGGGGCGATGGAGACGGGGATGTTGGATCGCTCCACCGCCATGGGTTCGTCGTCGGCGGTGCGCAGCCGCTCGATGTGGTGGACGGGCGACCCCGGCGGGATGTCCATCATCCGGGCGATGTGCCCGCTGGCCGGGATGATGCGCCGGATGAGGTCGCGGGCGCCCGGCCGGTAGCCGCGCGCCAGCATGTCCTGGGTGAAGGACGCCAGCGCCAGGGACATCTCGATCTTCGGCCGGGCCACGAACGTCCCCTTGCCGGGGACCCGGTACAGCTTGCCCTCGGAGCAGAGCAGGTCGATCGTCTGGCGGACCGTCATCCGGGACAGGTCGTAGCGTGCCCCGAGTTCGCGTTCGGAGGGGACGGGGTCGTCCACCGAGAGGCCCGTCTCAACGATCCAGTCGAGCAGGAGATCCCGGAGCTGAAGGTACTTCGGGACGGGGCTCGCGGGGTCGATCGCCATGGGTGTGGGTGCCTGTTCGGTCGTGTGACATTCTGGTATGACTGGTATAGGCCGGACTAGACCACAGTGTGGTCGCATGTGTCAATATAGACGACGTGCACACGGCTTAACACCCTTCAAGCCTGCATACGTGCTGCTCAGCGCCGCCACCCCCGGCCCCGCGGCACGGCCGGTGGACCGATGATGGGAACTTGTCAGATGACGACCACAACGAGCGTGATGCGCTCGGAGATCGCGCAACAGCCCGAGGCGTTGCGGACCACCCTCGACGCCCTGCTCCCCATGGCGGGCGAGATCGAACGGCTCGCCCGGGAGACCCGGCAGGTGCTGTTCATCGCCCGCGGCTCCTCCGACAACGCGGCCGTTTACGGCAGCTACCTGGTTCAGGCGCACGGAGGCCGCCTCACCACCCTGGCCTCGCCGTCCATCGCCACCACGTACCACGCGAAGATGGACCTCTCGGGCGTTCTGGCCGTGGCCATCTCCCAGTCCGGGCGGACGGAGGAGATCGTCGACACCATGCGATGGGCCGCCGAGTGCGGTGCCCGCACCGTCGGCATCACCAACGGCGCCGGCTCGCCCCTGACCGAGGCGGCGGACGTCGCCCTGGTCACCCGGGCCGGAAACGAACTGGCCGTCCCCGCGACCAAGACCTACACCACCCAGCTCGCCGCGCTCGCCGTCCTGGCCCTCGGGCTCGGCGCCGACCTCGACGCGGGTCGGCTGCGCGGGGTCCCCGACACCATCGAGGAGGTTCTGGCCCAGCCGACCGACCGGCTCGACGCGATCGTCGAGCGCCTCATCGGTGTCAAGGGCGCGGTCATCTCCGGGCGCGGTATGGCGTTCTCGACGGCGCTGGAGGCCGCGCTCAAGCTCAAGGAGGCGTGCTACCTGCACGCCATGGGCCTGTCCTACGCCGACCTGCTGCACGGCCCGATCGCCGTCGTCGACCGCGACACCCCCGCGATCCTCGTCGCGGCGAACTCCGGACCCACGCTGCCCGGCACGGTCGCCCTGGCCGAACGCGTCGCCGCGGCGGGCGCCCCCGCCTACGGCATCGGCGGCGGCGCGGCCCTCGCGGGGGCGTGCGACCTGGCGGTGCCCATGCCGGACGTGCCCGAGTGGCTGGCGCCGATCAGCCTCATCGTGCCCGCCCAGCTGATCACCGAGCAGCTCGCCCGGAGGCTCGGCTACAACCCCGACGCCCCCCGGGGCCTGGGCAAGGTGACCCAGACGTCCTAGGCGCGACCTGCGCCGGGACCTAAGCTCTGGGGTAATCCGCACCGATTTCCTCGCACACGGGCCGCAACGGCCCGTCGCACCACATCACGGAGGTACACATGGCCGACAAGGCAGCCGCGATCCTCGCGGGTCTGGGCGGTGCCGGCAACATCGAAGACATCGAGGCGTGCATCACGCGCCTGCGCACCGAGGTCGGCGACCCCGCCAAGGTCGACGAGGCGGCGCTGAAGGCGGCCGGCGCCCACGGCGTCCTGGTCTCCGGCAACGTGGTGCAGGTCGTGGTCGGCCCCGAAGCCGACGCGCTCAACGACGACATCGCCGACCTGCTCGACTGACATCCGCGCGACCGCGGGCGCGGCCGCCCACCCGCGCCGCGCCCGTCGGCAGCGCATTCACCACCCTCTACCTTCCAGGAGGCAACCCGTGCTCAGCGTGCTCTCGCCCGCCCCGGGCGCAGCCGTGGCGCTCTCCGCGGTGCCCGATCCCGTCTTCGCGCAGGGCATGGTCGGCCCGGGAGTGGCCGTGGTGCCGATCGCCGAGCCACAGGAGGCGGTCGCGCCCATCAGCGGCAAGATCATCAAGCTCCACCCGCACGCCTTCGTCGTCGTCGACCGCGAAGGCCGGGGCGTCCTCGTCCACCTGGGCATCGACACGGTCAAGCTCGACGGAAAGGGCTTCGAGAAGCTCGCCGCCGAGGGCGACGAGGTCGAGGCGGGCACACCGCTGATCCGCTGGAACCCCGGCGAGGTCGCCGCCGAGGGGCTGTCCGCCATCGTCCCCGTCGTCGCCCTCGATGCCGAGAGCGAGGTCGTGTCCGACGCGGCCACCGGCGATGTGGCGCAGGGCGGCCGGCTGTTCCGGTGGGCATGAACCCCACCGCGGACCGCACGCCCCGCGCGGCCCTGTTCGACCTGGACGGAACGCTGATCAACAGCGAACCCCGATCCATGGCGACCTGGTCGCGCCTACTGGACATGTACAACGTGCCCTACGACACGGCCACCCTGCACCGGTTCATGGGCCGCCGCGGACCGGACGTGATCGCCGAGGACCCCGCACTGTTCCCCGGCGTGACCTGGGACGTCCTGCTCGCCGAGATTCAGGAGATCGGGCGCGACCCCGACCTGCCGCCGGTGGCCGAGCTACCGGCGTCGGTGGAGTTCGTGCACCGCCTGCACACCCGGGGCGTCCCCTTCGCCCTGGTCACGTCGGCCGGACGGGAATGGGCCGAGCGAGCGTTGACCATGTTGGGCGTGCGTTCGCTGTTCCGCGGCGTGGTGGCGGCCAGCGACGTCACCACGGGCAAACCCGACCCGGAGGGATTCCTCGCCGGGGCGGAGATCCTGGGCCACGCCCCCGAACACATCGTCGTGTTCGAGGACACCCCCGCCGGGATCGAGGCCGCACGGCGCGCCGGGATGCGCGCCGTCGGTATCACCACCACGCACGAGAGCTCGGCCCTGCGAGACGCGGACCTCATCGTCGACCACCTGACCGAGGTCGACTGGCCGCGACTCGGCCGGCGCTCTTGATGCGACCGATACGAGACAGTGAGGAGCGACCAGTGGCAGAACGCCGGGTCAAAGTCGAGTCCGAGGTCGGGCTGCACGCCCGCCCCGCCGCCCTGTTCGTCGAAGCGGCATCCACGGCGAGCGGCGACGTGACCGTGAGCAAGGACGGCGGTGCCCCCGTCTCCGCCAAGAGCATCCTGGCCATCATGGGCCTCGACGTGCGCAACGGCGACGAGATCACCATCACCGCCGACGGCGACGACGCCGAAACGCTGCTCGACCGCCTGGTCGAGATCGCCAACGCCGGCTAGTGGGAGCGACCAGCCGTGCGGAAAGACCGGCCCTCGGGCGCGGAGAAGCCTTCGGGAGGAGCCATGGGTGACACACTGAGCGGGGTCGGGGTCAGCTCCGGTGTCGGGTACGCCCCGGCGCTGCGGCTGTCCCGCGCCACCCCCGAGCCGTCGGCCGATGCCCGGCACGACGGCGACGCCGACGCCGAGATCCGGCGCGCCGCCGACGCCATGGAGGAGACGGCGCGCGACCTGACCGCGCGCGGCGAGCGCGCCGGCGGCGCCGCCCGGGAGGTACTGGCCGCCCAGGCGCTGATGGCCCGCGACCCCGCGCTCGCCGACGACGTCAAGCGGCGGATCGGCGAGGGAGCCACAGCGGCGCGTGCCGTGTCCGAGGCCATGGCGGTCTACCGGGACATGCTGGCCGGCGCGGGCGACTATCTCGCCGCCCGCGTCGCCGACCTCGACGACGTGCGCGACCGCATCGTCGCGCGGCTGCTCGGCGTCCCGGTGCCCGGCATCCCCGACTCCGAGACACCGTTCGTGCTGGTCGCCGCCGACCTCGCCCCCGCCGACACGGCGTTGCTCGACCCCGAGCGCGTCGTCGCCTTCGTCACCCGCGAGGGCGGGCCGACCAGCCACACCGCGATCCTCGCCCGTTCGCTGGGGCTTCCGGCGGTGGTCGCCTGCGCGGGCGCCGACGGCATCGTCGACGGGACGCCGCTGCTGGTCGACGGCGTGACCGGCCAGGTGATGGCCGAGCCGGGCGAGGAGCAGGTGGCGGACGCCCGGGCCACCGCCGCGGCGCGCGAAGCGGCGGCGGCCCGGATCACGGGCCCGGGCCGCACCTCCGACGGCCACCCGGTGCCGCTGCTGGCCAACATCGGCGGCCCGCAGGACCTCCCCGCCGCCCTGGAGAACGGCGCCGAGGGTGTGGGCCTGTACCGGACCGAGTTCCTCTTCCTGGACCGGGCGGACGCGCCGGGCCACGACGAGCAGGTCGCCGTCTACCGGACGGTGCTGGAGGCCTTCCCCGGCGGCAAGGTCATCGTCCGCACCCTGGACGCCGGGGCCGACAAGCCGCTGGCGTTCCTCCCTGCCCCCGCGGCCGAACCCAACCCTGCCCTGGGCGAGCGTGGCCTGCGGATGCTGCGCCGCCACCCCCTCACGCTGGAGGCGCAGCTGGCGGCGCTGGCCGAGGCCCAGCGCAGCACCGACGCGCAGGCGTACGTCATGGCGCCGATGGTCACCGACGTCGAGGACGCCGAGTGGTTCACGGCCGCCGCGGCGAAGGCGGGCATCGAGCACGCCGGCATCATGGTCGAGGTACCGGCGGCCGCACTGCGCGCCCGCCACCTCGCGGGAGCCGCCGACTTCTTCAGCATCGGCACCAACGACCTCACCCAGTACACCTGTGCCGCCGACCGGGAGGTGGGCGGGCTCAGCCGCTTCCAGGACCCCTGGCAGCCGGGGGTCCTGGAGCTGGTCGCGGCGACCGCCGCGGCGGCCGGGCAGGCCGGGCGCCCGTGCGGCGTCTGCGGCGAAGCCGCCGCCGACCCGGTCCTCGCCTGCGTCCTGGTCGGCCTGGGGGTGACGTCCCTGTCGATGGGCGCCACCGCCCTGCCCATGGTGCGCGCCGCCCTGGCGCGCACCTCGCTGGCCGAATGCCGGGAGGCGGCCCGGACCGCCGTGGACGCCCGCACCGCCGAGGAGGCCGCGAGCCGCGCCCGCGGCCACCTCCCCGGCCTGGCCGACCTGGGCCTGTAACCGAGGGGCGATCGGGGGCGTCCTGCAGCGGCAGGGCGCCCCCGCGGCTATCGTGGACCGGGTTCCCCCCGCCGTCCCCCGCCACACCCGTACCCGCTTTGCCATCTCCTCGCAGCCGCCACGTTCGCCGCTGTCCGATCCGCCCGAGAGACGATCATGAGACTGTGCCCCACCCTCGCCCCGCTCGGCGTGGGCCTGCTGCTGCTCACCACCGCCTGCACCGGGGGCGGAGGGACGTCCGGTCCGGACCTGCCCGACCTGCCCGACGGTGAGATCCCGGCCGCCGAGGAGCAGCGGATCGCCGAGAACCTGCTGTCGGACATGGACACCCGGGACAAGGTCGGCCAGCTACTCGTGCTCACCGCCTCCGGCACCACCGCCGAGGCCGACACCCAGGCCATCGCGGACTACCGCCCCGGCGGGTTCATCTACTTCCCGGAGAACCTCGAATCGGCCGAGCAGATCGCCACGCTCTCCAACGGCCTCCAGGGGCTCGCCTCCGACGCGGGAGCGGGCATCCCCCTGCTCCTCGGTATCGACCAGGAGCAGGGGCTGGTCACCCGGCTCACCCTCGGCGCGCACTTCCCCGACGCCATGGCGGTCGGCGCCACCGGCGACACCGAGCACGCCCGGACCCTCGCGCGCACGACCGCCGCCGAGCTCGCCGCCCTGGGCATCAACCTCGACTACGCGCCGGTCGCCGACGTCAATTCCGAGCCCGACAACCCCGTCATCGGCATCCGCTCGTTCGGCTCCGACCCCGACGCGGTCGCCGAGATGGCGATCGCCGAGGCCGAGGCGTTCGAGGAGGGCGGCGTCGTCCCGGTCGTCAAGCACTTCCCCGGGCACGGCGACACCGACGTCGACAGCCACACCGGCCTGCCCACCATCGACAAGAGCCGGGAGGACTGGGAGAAGACCGACCTTCCGCCGTTCCGCGCCGCCGTCGACGCGGGCGTGGACGCCATCATGACCGCCCACGTCGTCATGCCGCAGCTCGACGACTCCGGTGCACCGGCCACCCTCTCGGAGGACATCATCGGCGGCATCCTCCGCGACGAACTCGGCTACGACGGCGTCGTCACCACCGACGCGCTGAACATGGAGGGGGTCCGCCAGGCCCACGACGACGGCGAGAACGCCGTGCGCGCCATCCTCGCCGGAGCCGACCAGCTGCTGATGCCGCCGGACCCCGCGGCCGCCGTCGACGCCGTCACCGAGGCCGTCGATGAGGGGCGGATCGGCCAGGAGCGCCTGGACGAGTCGGTGCTGCGCGTCCTCAAGCTCAAGATCCGCCGCGGCGTCATCGGCGCCCAGCCGGTCGACCCCGGTGCCGCGGCCGCCGCCGTCGGCTCGGAAAAGGACCGGGAGGCGGCCCAGCGCGTCGCCGACGCCTCGATGACCCTCCTCCGCAATGAGGGCGGCGTGCTGCCGCTCCGCGAGGGCGCCAGGGTCCACGTCACCGGCAGCGGGGCCGAGACGATCGGCAGCGAACTGCGCAGCCTCGGCTACACCCTCGCCGACTCACCCGGTGCGGCCGACGTCACCGTCGTGGGTACGGCGGACGCGCGCCGCGACAGCGAGCAGCGGGCGCTCCTCTCCGGCGCCGCGTCGGCGGGCACCCCGGTGGTGGCCGTCGCCCAGGGCACCCCCTACGACCTCGCCGCCTTCCCGGACGTCGACGCCTACCTCGCCACCTACTCCGCGGTCGACGCCTCCCGGATCGCCGCAGCCCGGGCCCTGGCCGGAGAAGTCGAACCCCAGGGCCGACTCCCGGTCGACATCCCCGACACCGATCTCACCACCGGCGCGGGGCTCGGCTACGCGACCGACTGACCCCCCACCCCCACCCCCAGCCCCCACTCCCGTTCGTTGATCTCGGGGATATCGGGGTGAAATTCGCCCGGGAGGCCCCGATATCCCCGAGATCAACGGGGCGATCGGTCGGTCACGCGCTTGATCTCCTGTCGGGCGAGCGACCGCAGGTGGACCTCGTCGGGGCCGTCGAAGATGCGCATGGCCCGGGCGTGCGCGTACATCAGGGCGAGCGGGAAGTCGTCGCTGACCCCGGCCCCGCCATGGACCTGGATGGCCCGGTCGATGACGTCCACGGCCACCCGCGGCGCGGCGACCTTGATCGCGGCGATCTCGGTCCGTGCCCCCTCGGCGCCCCGGTGGTCGATCAACCACGCCGTCTTGAGGACGAGCAGCCGGGCCTGCTCGATGGCCAGCCTGGACTCGGCGATCTGCTGGCGCACCACACCCTGGCGCGCCAGCGGCCCGCCGAACGCGACCCGCTCGGCGGCGCGGCGGACCGTCAGCTCCAGTGCCCGCTCGGCCATGCCGATGGCGCGCATGCAGTGGTGGACGCGGCCCGGGCCGAGGCGCGCCTGAGCGATCGCGAAACCCTCGCCCTCCCCGGCGATCAGGTTGGCGGCGGGGACGCGGACGTCGGTGAACCGGAGCTCGCAGTGGCCCTCCTGGTCCTCGAATCCGAAGACGGGCAGGGTGCGCACGATCTGCAGGCCGGGGGTGTCACGGGGGACCAGGATCATCGACTGGCGCCGGTGGGCGGGGGCGTCGGGGTCGGTCTGCCCCATGACGATGAACACGGCGCAGCGGGGGTCGGCCGCGCCGCTGATCCACCACTTGCGGCCGTTGACCACGTAGTCGTCCCCGTCACGCTTCATGGAGGTGGCGATGTTGGTGGCGTCGGAGGACGCCACGTCGGGCTCGGTCATCGCGAACGCCGACCGGATACGGCCGTCCAGCAGCGGGTCGAGCCAGCGCTCGCGCTGCTCGGCGGTGCCGAACATGTGCAGCACCTCCATGTTGCCGGTGTCGGGCGCCGAGCAGTTCAGCGCCTGCGGGGCGAGCACGGGGGAACGGCCGGTGAGTTCGGCCAGCGGGGCGTAGTCGGTGACGCTCAGGCCGCCGACGTCGGGAAGGAAGAGGTTCCACAGGCCGCGGCGGCGGGCCTCGGCCTTCAACTCCTCCATCACCGGCGGGAGGGTGTGGTCGTCGCGACCTGCCTCGGCGCGCTGCCGCTGGTAGACGGGCTCGGCGGGGTAGACGTGGGCGTCCATGAACTCCTGCAGGTTGGCCAGGTGGTCGCGGGCCGCGGGGCTGAGTTCGAAGTCCATGAGCCGAGTATGCCACCCGACCGACCGGTCGGTACCTCCGGGGCGGGTGCGTCCCATCGCCGCACATCCAGAGGATTCACCCTGGTACACGCGGGGAAGGATGTCTCCCCGGCCTGAGGGCCGGAGCCGAACCGCGAGGCAGGGTCGGCGCCCGAACCGGTGCGGCGGTCCCTGCCACCCCGATGGAGACGGAGGCGATGGAGTGTCTGCAACGTGCCGCGGCATCATCACCGACTGGGGCGGGGTGCTGACCTCGCCGCTCCACGACACGATCGACGCATGGCTCGCCGCCGACCGGATCGATCCCGAGCGCTACCGCACGGTGATGCGTTCCTGGGTCGCGGGTGCCTACGGCAACGGCAATGGCGACGGCGACGGCAGCCCGATCCACGCCCTGGAGCGCGGCGAGGTCGACACGGGGGAGTTCGAGCGCGCCCTCGCCGCCGAGCTGCGGCTGGTCGACGGCGGCGAGGTTCCGGCCGCCGGCCTGATCGAGCGGATGTTCTCCCGGTTCCACCCGGTCGACGAGATGTACGCGGTGCTGCGCCAGGCCCGGGGCCAGGGGGTGCGCACCTGCCTGCTGTCCAACTCATGGGGCAACGGCTATCCCAGGGACCGCTTCGCCGACTCCTTCGACGCCGTGGTCATCTCCGGCGAGGTGGGTATGCGCAAGCCCGAACCGGAGATCTTCAGGCACGCCCTGGAGCTGACCGGTCTGTCCCCCGCGGAGTGCGTGTTCATCGATGACATCGAACACAACGTGCGGGCCGCCGTCGAGCTCGGCATGACCGGCATCCTGCATCGCGACCCCGCCGAGACGCGCGATCGGCTCGCCCGGACCTGCGGGATCGCGGTGGACCCGCCGCCGCCGTAGCGCGACGAACGGCCGACTCGGCGCCGTGGCCTGCGGCTACGGCGCCGAGTCGGGAAGCGGTTCGCCCCGATTTTCGGCATACTCAGCCTGTCAGCACCGCCCGCCCGAAGGCCGAGTCCAACGATGCGCATCTACCTGCCGAGCACCCTGCCCGCCCTCGCCACCGTCCTCGCGGACGGGGAGGTGCGCGGAGCGCCGATCACCGCGTTCGCGGTCACCGCGGAACTGAGCGCCGGCGCGGGTGGCCGGGACGGCGAAGAGCTCGAATACGAAGCGCTGCGCGCCGCCGCCGACGCGTCCCTGGCCCTCCTGGCCGAGGACCCCCAGGCCCCGCGCCGCCGCGTCGTCCTCGCGGCCGACCTCCCGGACAAACTGATCAGCCCCTGTCCGGACACCCTCCACCCGGCCGCCGTCACGGTCGCGGGGGCGGTCCCCCTCAAGCGCATCGCCTCCGCCCACATCGACGACACCGACGCGACCGACGACATCACCCGTGCCGTCGCCGCCCCCGACGCGGGCCACGACGACGAACACGAATTGCTTTGGTATGCGACACAAGAGTTGAAATACCTCGTGGAATAGATTCCCGGAGGATCGGCCGAGGCCGGTCGGCCGCGTCGGCGGCAGCGGCATCCCTCCCGATCCCCGCCCTGGTGTCCGCTCCGCAATAAACATGGGGTTCTAACGGATAAGCACGGGGTTCTATCGGATAAAACGGACGCGATCGGATGCGAGCCCATGATCATCTCGGGGCGGCTCTGACCGGGGAGTGGGAGCGGCGCCCCCGAGCCCCTGCCGCCTTCGGTGCCGCTTTTTCCACCGAACATCCCGCGGGAGACCGGCTGCAAGGCCGCCCGGCGGGCCCCGGTGCCCTCGGTTCCTCCCCGGCGACCGTCGGTGAGCGCAACGGTCACGCAGGATGAGCGGCTCGGCCATCGTCGGGGAGGGGGCGCGGATCTAGCTTCGGAAGGGCGGCTCCCGGGTCGGCTGCCGGGAGCGATGTCCCCCGCACACGGACCGCAGGAGGCACCAGTGCCCGGATCCGTTCGTTCTTCCGCAGACCCCTCCGTACAACCTTCCGCCGACCCCGCCGCACGGCGCTCGTCCGTGCGGCGTTCGTCCGAAGCGCGCTCCGCCGTTCTTCCGGCCGGCCTGGCCCGGGACTCGGCCGAACGGTTCGCGGCGCATACCGCGGTCCGGTCGGTCCGGCCGAGCCGCTGGCCGGAGCTGACCTACGCGCAGCTCGGCGACGTCACCGACGACGTCGCGCGCGGGCTCTTAGCGCTCGGCGTCGAGGGCGGCGACCGGGTGGCGATCCTGTCCGAGACGCGGCCCGAGTGGACCGTGTGCGACCTCGCGATCGGGGCCGTCGGAGCCATCGGCGTCCCGGTGTACCCGACCAACAGCGCGGAGGACTGCCGCTGGGTGCTCGGCGACTCCGAGTCGTCCGTGCTGATCTGCGAGGACGCGGCGCAGGTGGAGAAGGTGCGGCCGCTGCTGCCCGAGCTGCCGCGCCTTGGGCACATCGTGGTGCTGGACACCCCGGACGGGCCGGTGGCCGGTGCCATCCCCCTCGACGAGCTGCTGGAGCGCGGCGCGGGCGTGAGCGTCGAGGCGGTCCGCGACCGGGAGGCGCGCGTGCGCTCCGGCGACCTGTCCACCATCATCTACACCTCCGGGACCACCGGCCCGCCCAAGGGCTGCCTGATCGGCAACGGGCACTGGCAGGCCACCCTGGACGGCCTCGACGCCGGGATGCCGGTGCGCGCGGGCGAGAGCATCTACCTCTACCTGCCGCTCGCGCACGCCTTCGCCCGCATCGTGCAGTACGTCGCCCTCACCCGGGGCGCCACCCTGCACATCTTCGGCGGCGACGTCCGCAACGTGGTCGCCGAACTCGGCGAGGTGCGCCCCGACTACCTGCCGTCGGTCCCGCTGCTGTTCGAGAAGGTGCACACCCGCGTGCGGACGCTGCTCGGTCAGGCCCCCGAAGCGGACCGGGCGGCCTTCGACCGCGCCGTCGACCTCGGCGGGCGGGTGCGGGCGGCCCGGGAGCGGGGCGAACCGGTCGACCCCGAGGTCGAGGCGGAGTTCACCGAGGCCGACGACCGGTGGCTGTCCATGGTCCGCGGTGTGTTCGGCGGCCGTCTGAAGGAGGCGCTGACCGGGTCCGCCCCCATCGCCCCGGAGATCCTGGACTTCTTCCACGCCTGCGGCGTCCCGGTCAACGAGGGCTACGGGATGACCGAGTCGGCGGCGGTCCTCACCCTGAACAGCCCCGGTGACCGGCGCTTCGGTACCGTGGGCCGCCCGCTGCCCGGGGTCGAGGTCAGGATCGCCGAGGACGGGGAGATCCTGGCCCGCGGCGCCAACGTCTTCGCCGGCTACCACCGTGCCCCCGCCGACACCGTCGAGATCCTCGCCGACGGCTGGCTGCACACCGGCGACCTCGGCGAGTTCGACGCCGACGGCTACCTGCGTGTCACCGGCCGGAAGAAGGACCTGATCATCCCGGCCAGCGGCAAGAACATCAGCCCCGCCAACATCGAGGGCGACCTGCGCGGCTCCCCATGGATCTCGCACGCCATGGTCTTCGGCGACCGGCGCCCCCACCTGGTGGCGCTGCTGACCCTGGACCCCGACGAGGTCGTGCCCTGGGCGCGCGAGCGGGGACTGCCCGACGACCCCGCGGAACTCGCCGCCCACCCGGACGTCCGCGCACTCATCCGGCAAGTCGTGGACGAGGCGGGTGCCCGCCACTCCCGCCCCGAGCGGGTGCGCGCCTTCGCCGTCCTCCCCCGCGACTTCTCCGTGGAGGCGGGGGAGCTCACCCCGTCCCTCAAGCTCCGCCGGGCCATCGTGGCCGAGCGGTACCGACACCTCCTGGACGACCTGTACGACACGCCGAAACCCGCGTGACCGTGCGGCGGCCATCTCCGCACGGCCGCGCGGCCCGGCGCCATCCCCCATCCGGATCGACATCCGTGACGAAAGGTCCGACCCATGCGCCCACTACCGCTCCTCGCGGCGGCGACCTCCGCCCTGCTCCTCGGCGGCCTGCTCGCCACCGGCACGGCCGCGGCCGCCCCCGCGCCCGCCGACCCCGCTCCGGCGGGCGCCGCAGCCTCGGCCGACGACCTGCTCAACGGCGGGCCCGGCGTCGACATACCGCAGATGCCCCGGCCCCGCTCCGGTGCCGACCCGTGGCCCGACGCGCCCGGGGCCAACGACTTCTCCTGCCAACCGACGAAGAAGCACCCCCGCCCGGTGATCCTGCTGCACGGCTACGGCGCCAACGGGTTCGGCAACTGGCAGCTCCTCTCCCCGCGCCTCGCCCTGCGCGGGTACTGCGTCTTCGCCCCCACCTACGGCCTGCGGACCGAGCTCCCGCTGCCGCTCAGCGCGATCGGCGGGGCGGTGCCGATGGAGCAGAGCGCCCAGGAGCTCTCCGACTACGTCGACCGGGTGCTGGAGGCCACCGGCGCCGAGGAGGTCGACATCGTCGGCCACTCCCAGGGCAGCCTGATGCCGAACTACTACGTCAAGTTCCTCGGCGGGGCCGACAAGGTCCGCAACTACGTCGCGCTGACCCCGTTGTGGAACGGGACCGCCTTCTTCGGCGCGGCCGAGGTCAACCGGCTGGGCATCGCCTGGGGGCTGGACCCGACGCTGGGCCGGTCGGTCGACAGGATCTGCGGGCCGTGCCGCCAGTTCCTGCGCGGCTCGGACTTCATCGAGAAGATGAACGAGGGCGGGGCGGCCGTCCCCGGGGTCACCTACACGACCATCATGACCCGCTACGACCTGCTCATCCAGCCCTACACCAGCGGCTACCTCGAAGGCGACGACGTCACCAACATCGTGCTGCAGGACCGGTGCAGGACCAACGTCTCCGGGCACATCGCCGTCGCGTTCGACCCGGTCGTGCACCGTCACGTGTTCAACGCGCTCGACCCCGACTCGGCGCGGCCGCCGCTCTGCCTGTGATTCCGCGGCCCCGGTGACCGGCGGTGCTCCCCGCACGGCGGCGGGGGGCACCGCTCGCTGCGGTAGGCGCCGGGCGTGGTCCCGGCCCAGCGTTTGAAGGCGCGCTGGAAGGCGCTGGCTTCGGAGAACCCGAGGTGCTCGGCGATCTCGGCGACGCTCCACCCCCGGTCGGCCAGCGCCGACACCGCCGCGTCCCGGAGCACCTCGTCGCGGATCTCCCGGAAGGACACCCCCTCGGCACGCAGGTGGCGGCGGAGCGTCTGCGGGCTCATGTTCAGCCGCGCCGCCACCTCGTGTGCCGGGGGTGTGCCCCCGGCGACGTCCCGGTCGAGGATGCGCCGCACCCGCTCGCCGATGGCGACCGGTGGCCGCAGCCCGGCCAGCAGGCCGGCGGGGGAACCGGCCAGCAGGGCCCGCAGGTCGTGCTCGCCGCGGACGATCGGTGCGGCGAGATCGGCCTCCGCCAGCACGAGGGCGGGGCGCGGGCGCTCGTAGCGGATCGGCTCGCCCAGGACGAGCCGGTGGTCGGCGACCGACGCCGCGCGGGGGTGTGCGAGCTCCACCAGGGACGGCCGCAGCCGGCGCCCGATCGCCCAGGACGCCAGCCGCAGGGTGATGCCCAGCAGGCACAGCTCGATGAACGGCCCGAGCCGCGGCGGCATGGCCACGCTGAACTCCCAGCGGGCCGCGGGTGCGGGTGCGGTCACCACGGTGCTGAGCCGGGCGCGCGGTGCGCCGGGGAACAGGGCGTAGAAGGACCCGGCCCGGCGCAGCGCCGATGCGAGGTCGGGGCAGTGGATGGCGGTGCGGCACATCATCGCGAACGTGCCCGGCCGGACCGACTCGTCGGCGAGGCCGAGGAATTCGTCGTCGAGCGCGGCGCACACGTCGCGGACGAGCCGGGCGAAGCTCTCCGCGGGCACTCGCGCGCCGCGGACGCCGAGTAGCGAGGGCGCGACGCCCGCTCCGACGAGCAGTGGGCCGGCGTCGAGCCCGCGCCGCCGTGCTCCCCAGAGCACCACGCGTACGCAGTCGATCGTCACCGTCGTGTCCGACACGAGCGCAGCTTAACTCGCGGGTAACGTCCGTGGTATCGGATTGAACGACGAAAACGTGATCCGTGCCATCGGAGTCCGGTAGCGGCGGCACACGTTCGGACGTGGGCGTACGGTGCGGCGGCGCGCGATACCGCCCCGGCCCATCCGGGTATGCCAGCAGACGCAGACCCATTCGGGAGGCGTTCATGGATGCCGTGACACGGGTGCCCGTTCCCGTCAACGAACCCAACCTGAGCTACGCGCCGGGGACCCCGGAGCGCGCGGAGCTGACGGCGGAGATCGACCGCCAGACCGGCGGCGAGTATGAACTCGGCCAGACCATCGGCGGGGTGACCCGGCTCGGCCTGGGGGAACTCGTTCCCGCCGTCCAGCCGCACAAGCACGCCCACGTCCTGGGCCGGATGGCCGATGCGACCGACGGCGACGTCCGGGAGGCGATCGACGCCGCCCGTGCCGCCGCCCCCGCCTGGCGTGCGATGTCCCCCGACGACCGCGCCGCGATCCTGCTGCGCGCCGCCGACCTCCTGGCCGGGCCGTGGCGTGCCCGGGTCAACGCCGCCACGATGCTCGGCCAGTCCAAGTCGGTCCAGCAGGCCGAGATCGACGCCGCCTGCGAACTGATCGACTTCTGGCGCTTCAACGTGGCCTTCGCCCGCCGCCTTTACGAGGAGCAGCCGCTGTCCACACGCGGTGTGTGGAACCGCCAGGAGATGCGCCCGCTCGAAGGCTTCGTGCTGGCCATCACCCCGTTCAACTTCACCGCGATCGCGGGCAACCTCCCCACGGCCCCCGCCCTCATGGGCAACGTGGTGGTGTGGAAGCCCTCGCCCACCCAGACCTTCTCCGCCTGGTACGTGATGCGCCTGCTGGAGGAGGCGGGGCTGCCGCCGGGCGTGATCAACATGGTCACCGGCGACGGCGCCGCGGTGTCGCGGGTCGCGCTGACCCAGCCCGACCTCGCAGGAATCCACTTCACCGGCTCCACCGGAACCTTCCGGCATCTGTGGCGGACGGTGGGCGAGAACATCTCCACCTACCGGGGCTACCCGCGCATCGTCGGTGAGACCGGCGGCAAGGACTTCGTCGTCGCACACTCCTCCGCCGACCCCGACGTGCTGCGCACCGCCTTGGTCCGCGGTGCGTTCGAGTACCAGGGGCAGAAGTGCTCGGCGGCGTCGCGCGCCTATGTGCCGCGCAGCGTGTGGTCGGTCATGCGCGACGGCCTGCTCACCGACGTCAAGTCGCTGACCATGGGCGATGTGACCGGTGACCTGTCGACGTTCATGGGCGCGGTCATCGACGAGCGGGCGTTCGCCAAGAACGCCGCCGCGCTTGAGCGAGCCCGGGCGACCGACTCGATCACCGTCCTCGCCGGCGGCACCGCCGACGACTCGGTCGGCTACTTCGTCCAGCCCACCGTGCTGGAGTGCGACGACCCCGAGGACGAGGTGTTCCGCACCGAGTACTTCGGTCCGATCCTGGCCGTGCACGTCTACGACGACGGCGACTACGGGCGGGTCCTGGCACAGATGGCCGACGTCGCGCCCTACGCCCTGACGGGGGCGGTCGTCGCCCGCGACCGCGACGCCATCGCCGCCGCCGACGCCGCGCTGCGGTTCTCCGCGGGGAACTTCTACATCAACGACAAGCCCACCGGCTCCATCGTGGGCCAGCAGCCGTTCGGCGGGGCACGCGCCAGCGGGACCAACGACAAGGCCGGCTCCGTACTCAACCTGGCCCGTTGGGCCAGCGCCCGGGTGATCAAGGAGGCCTTCGTCCCACCGACGGACTGGCGCTACCCGCACATGGGGTAGCGGGTGCCGCATGCCGTCGGCACCGGCAGGTCGCGCGGGTCGGCGGGCGGCGCTCCGTCAGCCCTGTGGGATCAGGCGGCGGATCGCCTCCAGATCCTGGGAGGCACCGGAGGCGGCCGCGTCGGCCTTGTGCAGGAGGCCGATCAGGTGCCGGGTGCCGCTCTCGGCCGCCTCGCGCATCCGTTCGCACTGGTGGTCGGCGTACTCCTGGGTACGGTCCCGGTCGGTGCCGTCCTGGAAAAGGGCCCACCCGGCGAAGCCGAACGCGGCGATCCCGCCGATCCAGGCGAGTACCGAACCGAAGACCAGGGCCAGAGCGACCAGGAAGACGCCGACGGCCGCGGAGAAG
This sequence comes from Nocardiopsis mwathae, assembly GCF_014201195.1. NCBI lineage: Bacteria > Bacillati > Actinomycetota > Actinomycetes > Streptosporangiales > Nocardiopsidaceae > Nocardiopsis > Nocardiopsis mwathae. The sequence continues at coordinate 256,247 of NZ_JACHDS010000001.1, forward strand.
AGCGTGGTGTTTCGCCGCTCGGATCCGCCGCCGCTGTAGCGTCGCATGATCCTCGCCTCCACATCGCGTAGCGCTTGGCGGTCGGGTCCCTGGCGCGTGATCCCGAGGCGTTCGCCCTGTTCGGTGAGCATGGCCGGGCCGGTCCACGGCTCCTGCGCCTGCTCGGCGAGAGATTCGGCCATGGCCACCGCCTGGGTGCCCCCGAACGAGAAGGCGAACTCGCGCCGGGCGAACGGGGCGCTCGGGTCGGTGGAGTCGGTCAGGAGGAGGCCGTCCAGACGGCCGACCTCGGCCTCCCACCGGGGGCGCTGGGGTGTGGCCGGGGCGCTGCCGCTGTTCTCGATGATCGCGCGCAGGTGGACGGCGCGCTCCAGCAGCGGCGCCTCCCCCGGGCTGCCCTCGTCGATCAGCAGCCGCAGGGTTTCCGCCACCGACGGCGCGGGCGCCGCAGCCGGCGTGCCCGTGCCTGCGGGGCCGGCCGGAGTCGGATCTCCGAGAGCCCGCTCCAGCCGCTCTCGCAGGGCCGTCAGTCGCGCGGCCGCGTGTATCCGTTCGTGGATCCCTTCCGTTCCGGTGAGGACGACAGGTGACTGCTCCGTCCTGGAACGGGGGACGTCGATCCGCCACATGTCGCCGCCCGTCGGCAGCCCGTTCTCGCGAAGCGCCGCCTGGGTCCGAAAGCGCAGCTCGTCGCGGGCGTCGGTGCCCAGCAGGCCGTCGGCGGTCAGCAGCCACAGCGCCCGCTGCCAGCGAGTCACCCCGTGCGGCAGCTCGGGCAGCAGATGGGCACACAGGGGCGCGCCCACTTCGGGTAGATGCTGCGGCGCGGTCACCGCTGTCGCCAGGATCGCGAACACACGGCCCCGGACCGCATTGCGTTGGGCGGCATCGGCGAAACGGGCCTGTGCCGTTCCCACATCGCCGCCGGTCAGCGCGTGCAGCCCATGGGCGGCCGGGACCAGCCAGTATCCGGAGGGGTCGTCGAGCCGCAGCTCGTCGGGGCGCTCACCGTCGAGCATCTGACGGGTGCGGTGGCGCGTCAGCGCCGTGTCCCCGAAGAGGGCCAACTCGGCGCGGATGTCGCTGAGTTCGACGAAGGCGTCGAAGGAGGCGGAGATCGCGTCCAGCCGCTTCTCCAGTGAGCCGCGCACCTGGCTCAGCTCCGAGTGGAGCCGGTGCCGGTCGCGGGACGCCGCCTGCCGTGCCCGGTAGAGGTTTTCCTCCAGGTCCCGGATCTGCCGGTTCTGCCGCTGGTCGGTGATGTTCCAGTCGCCGAAGAAGAAATCGACGACGCCGTCCGAGTCCCTGTATCTGCCGGTGCTCATGTGCCCCTGTTCCCCTGGCGATGGCGTCCTTCCGCCGGACCGGGATAATGGGGGCGGATGTTGCCCGCCCCCTTGTCCCGCGAGGAGTCTGCCATCAGCCGGCTGGTGTTGTGGAACATCGATCTCACCCTCGTCGACGTCGCCCAGGTGACGCGGGCCGCCTACGCCGAGGCGTTCCAGCGTGTCACCGGGGAGCCCCTGGTGTACCTGGCGTCGACCGCGGGCCGCACCGACTCCGAGGTCTTCTACGAGTTCCTGGCCCGCAACGACATCGAGATCGACTCCGACGGCGCGCAGACCGCCGAGTTCCTGACGGCCCTGGGTGAGGCGTTCGCCCGGCGCCGCGACCAGCTCCCGGCGCGGGGCCGGGCGATGCCCGGCGCGCAGGCGGCGCTGGCCGCCGTCGCGAGCATGCGCGACGAGCACACGGTGCAGACGGTCGTCACCGGGACGATCATGGCCAACGCGATGGCCAAGCTCGCGGCGTTCGGCCTCGACGGCTACCTGGACCTGAGCATCGGCGGGTTCGGGTCGGAGCACTACCCCAAGGCCAGCCTGATCCAGTTCACCCGGATGCGTGCGGCCGAGGCGCACGGTTCGGCGTTCCCGGAATCCGCCACGGTCTATGTCACCGACTCCGCGCGCGACGTCGAGGCGGCCCTGATCGGGCACGCCACCCCCATCGGGGTCGCCAGCGGGTCGACCACCGAGTCGCAGCTGCGGGCGGCCGGGGCGCAGCACGTGCTGGAGGACCTCACCGACCAGCAGGCCCTGCTGGCCATGATCCGCAGCGCCACGGCCCTGCCGCAGGCACGCTGACCTGGGGGATCGCCTCGCCTGAATCGTGCGATGCCGGGGGCATCGCGGCCCGCCGCCGGTATTCCCGGGCGGTTCCCAGGTGTCCGGAAGCGGCCCGAGGCGTGAATGTGACGTATCTCCCGCGCATACTGTCCTGGGAGGGGATGTCCCGTCCCGCAATGCACTGCATACCTGCCGAAACGTACAGTTAACGGTGTTGATCACTGTTCTACCGTGTGAAACGCAGTAGCCTAGGCCGTGGCGGCGGCCGGACAACGGTGTCCGAGCCCCACGCGCCACGACCTGTGCGCACAGGTTCCTCCACCGGAATGCGGGTCGCCGAGGACGGTGATCCACCGACACACAACATCACAAGTCACATCACCCGATGTTCCGGGGCCGGTCCCCAGGTCGGATTCCGGTCGTCACCCCCGACGCTCACAAAGGAGTGAGATCGCACCATGTCCGGGCAGCCTGACACCGTTCAGGACCAGTTGCTTCGTGATGCGGCCACGCAGTGGACCGCGGCCCCCGGCGGCCCGTCCGAAACGGACGACCCCCAGCGGATCGAGCGGTTCCTGCACCTCTACTACCGGCACGTCGACCCCGAGGAGCTCAAGGAGCGCAGCCCCGCGGAGATCTGCGGCGCGGCCATGTCGCACCTGAGGCTCGCCGAGCACCGGCTCCAGGGACGCGCGAAGGTGCGTGTCCACACCCCCGCGGAGGACCGCGAGGGCTGGGAGCGCGGCCAGACCGTCGTCGAGATCGTCACCGACGACGCCCCCTTCCTGGTCAACTCCGTCGCCATGGAGCTCGCCCGCCGCGGCATGGGCGTGCAGCGGATCGTCCACCCCCAGCTGAAGGTCTCCCGCGATCTCACCGGCGAGCTGCGCGAGATCGAGCCGGAGGACACCGGGGCCGACCTGCTCCCCATCGCCGAGTCCTGGATCCACGTCGAGATCGACCGGCAGACCGACGCCACCGTCCTCAAGCAGCTGGAGGCGGACCTGGAGCGCGTCATCGGCGACGTCCGGCACGTCGACGAGGACGGTGCCAAGATGAGCTGCCGTGCGCTGGCGCTCGCCGACGAGATCAGCGCCAACACCGCCGCGATCGCCGCCGGCGGCGTCAGCGAGCAGGAGATCGCCGAGAGCGTCGAGTTCCTGCGCTGGGTGGCCGACCGCAACTTCACCTTCATCGGGTACCGCGAGTACGCGCTGGTCGGCGACGATGAAGGCCGCGACGCGCTGAGCCCGCAGGCCGGCACCGGCCTGGGCGTGATGCGCATGGACACCCCCGTGTCGGGGAGCTTCGCCGCGCTGCCCGCCGAGGTCCGCGCCAAGGCGCGCGAACCGCACGTGCTGGTGCTCACCAAGGCCAACTCCCGGGCCACCGTGCACCGCCCCAAGTACCTCGACTACATCGGCGTCAAGAAGTTCGACGCCGACGGCGGGATCATCGGCGAGTACCGCTTCCTCGGCCTGTTCACCCACCAGGCCACCACCACGAGCATCAGCCGCATCCCGATCCTCAAGCGCAAGCAGGCCGAGGTCCTCGACCTCGCCGGGTTCGACGCCGACAGCTACGACGGCAAGGACCTGGTGGAGATCCTGGAGGGCTTTCCGCGCGAGGAGCTGCTGCAGACCCCCGTCCCCGAGCTCTACAACATCGTGCTGGGTGTGCTGCGGCTGCGCGAGCGCCGCGGAACCAAGCTGTTCCTGCGCCGCGACCCCTACGGCCGCTACACGTCGTGCCTGGTGTACATGCCGCGCGACCGCTACACCACGCAGGTCCGCCTCGACATCCAGCACGCGCTGGCCAGCGCGTTCCACGGTGCCACCATGGAGCACAGCGTCATGGTCGGCTCCGCGCCCTTCGCCCGCCTCTACATCGTGGTGCGCGCCGAGCGCGGCCGCATGCTGGCCGACGTCGACCACGCCGCGCTGGAGGCCGAGGTCGTCAAGGCCACCCGCTCCTGGGACGACGACCTCCTCGTCGAGCTCACCCAGCGCTACGGAACCGACCGCGCCACCGCGATCGCCGGTCGCTACCGCGATGCCCTGAGCGAGGGCTACAAGGTCGACACCTCCGCCGCCACGGCCGTCGACGACATCGCCCGGATCGACGCACTGGGCGAGGGCGAACTCGCCGTCAACCTCTACCGGTCGGACTCCGAGGACTCCGCCGAGTGGCGGTTCAAGGTGTACCGCAAGGGCGACCCGATCTCCCTGTCCAAGGTGCTGCCGCTGCTGGAGCACATGGGCGTCGAGGTGGAGGACGAGCGCCCCTACGGCATCACCGCCCCGGGCGCCGACCGCGGCGGCACCGGCCGGGCGTGGATCTACGACTTCGGCCTGGCCCCGATCCAGGGCGCCGTGCAGCTCCCGGAGAACCAGCTCAAGTTCCTCTTCGAAGAGGCCTTCAGCGCCCTGTGGGAGGGCCGCGGCGAGTCCGACGGGTTCAACGCGCTGGTGCTGCGCGCCGGGCTGACCTGGCGCCAGCTCACCATCCTGCGCGCCTACGCCAAGTATCTGCGGCAGGCGGGGAGCACGTTCAGTCCCGCCTACATCGCCGACGTGCTCGTCGCCAACGTGCACATCGCCAACCTGCTGGTCCGGCTCTTCGAGTCGCGCTTCGACCCGCGCCACGACGCAGGGCGCTCGGAGCGCTCCGAGGCCATCACCGAGGAGATCAACGGCGAGCTCGACCTGGTCGCCAGCCTCGACCAGGACCGCATCCTGCGGTCCTTCCTGGCGATGATCCAGGCCACGCTGCGCACCAACTACTTCCAGGGCGACGGCGACAAGCCCTACCTGGTCTACAAGCTCGACCCGCAGGCCATCCCGGACCTGCCCGCGCCCCGGCCCCGGTTCGAGATGTACGTCTACTCCCCGCGCATGGAGGGCGTGCACCTGCGCTTCGGCTCGGTCGCCCGCGGCGGACTGCGCTGGTCGGACCGCTTCGAGGACTTCCGTACCGAGATCCTGGGCCTGGTCAAGGCGCAGATGGTGAAGAACTCGGTCATCGTCCCCAACGGCGCCAAGGGCGGCTTCGTGTGCAAGCGGCTGCCCGTCGGGGGCGACCGCGACGCCGTCATGAACGAGGTCGTGGCCTGCTACAAGCAGTTCATCGGCGGCCTGCTCGACGTCACCGACAACCTCGTCGAGGGCGCCGTGGAGCACCCGAGCGACGTCGTCCGCTACGACGGCGACGACTCCTACCTGGTCGTGGCCGCGGACAAGGGCACCGCGACGTTCTCCGACATCGCCAACGGCATCTCCCTGGAGCGCGGCTTCTGGCTGGGCGACGCGTTCGCGTCCGGCGGGTCGGTCGGCTACGACCACAAGGCCATGGGCATCACCGCCCGCGGTGCCTGGGAATCGGTCAAGTACCACTTCCGCGAGATGGGCGTCGACGTCCAGAACGAGGACTTCACCGCCGTCGGCGTCGGCGACATGTCCGGCGACGTCTTCGGCAACGGCATGCTCCTGTCGGAGCACACCCGCCTGGTCGCCGCGTTCGACCACCGGCACGTCTTCCTCGACCCGAACCCCGACGCCGCGCGCAGCCACGCCGAGCGGAGCCGGATGTTCGAGCTGCCGCGCAGTTCCTGGGCCGACTATGACACGTCGGTGATCTCCGAGGGCGGCGGGGTGCACCCGCGCACCGCCAAGTCGATCCACATCACCCCGCAGGTCCGCGAGGCCCTGGGGATCGACGCCGACGTCACCTCACTCACGCCCTTCGAGCTGATCAAGCACATCCTCAAGGCCCCGGTGGACCTGCTGTGGAACGGCGGCATCGGCACCTACGTCAAGGCCACCGGCGAGACGCACGCCTCGGTCGGCGACAAGGCCAACGACCAGGTGCGCGTCGACGCCTCGGAGCTGCGCTGCAAGGTCGTCGGCGAGGGCGGCAACCTCGGCCTCACCCAGGCGGCGCGGATCGAGTTCGCGCTGGCCGGAGGCCGGGTCAACTCCGACTTCGTGGACAACTCCGCCGGTGTGGACACCTCCGACCACGAGGTCAACATCAAGATCATGCTGGACCGGGAGGTGCGGGCCGGCCGGCTGGACAAGGACGAGCGCGACCGGCTGTTCCTCGGCATGACCGACGAGGTGGCCGACCTCGTGCTGGCCAACAACTACGCGCAGAACGTCGTGCTGGCCGCGGCGCGCAAGCAGTCCGAGGGCATGCTCCACGTCCACCAGCGCTACATGCGCCAGCTGGAGCGGACCGGGCAGCTCAAGCGGAAGCTGGAGAACCTGCCCGACGACAAGGCCATCGCCTTGCGCCGGTCCAGCGGCCAGGGCCTGACCGGGCCGGAGTTCGGCACGCTGATCGCCTACACCAAGATCACCCTCAAGGACCGGATCGCCGACTCCGACCTGCCGTCCGACCCCTACCTGCGGGACACGCTCACCGAGTACTTCCCCACGGCGCTGCGCGAGCGGTTCGCCGACGCCATGCCGGACCACCCGCTGGCCCGGGAGATCATCACCAACCAGGTGGTGAACGACATGGTGAACCGCTCCGGCTCGACGTTCGCGTTCCGGCTCAACGAGGAGCTGGGCGCGTCCGCCGACGACATCGCGCGGGCGTTCCTGGTGGTGCAGGAGGTGTTCGGGCTCCGCGACTTCTGGCGGTCCGTGGAGGACCTCGACCACAAGGTCGAGGTCGCCACCCAGCTGGACATGCTGCTGGAGGCCCGCAAGCTGGCCGAGCGCTCCGCGCGCTGGCTGCTGCAGAACCGCACGTCCCTGTTCGACCTGGGCGAGGAGATCGCGTTCTTCGCCGAGGGTGTGGCCGCGATCGTGCCGCAGCTCTCCGAACTGCTCAAGGGCCGCGACCTGGCCGGGTTCATCGACCGCCGCGACCGGTTCACGGCGCGCGGTGTCCCGGTGGAGCTGGCCGAGCAGGTCGCCGCCATGGTCCCGGCCTACTCCACCTTCGACCTGGTGGAGGTCGGCCACCGCACCGGCCGCCCGCTGCGGGAGGTCGCCGAGGTCTACTTCGACCTGGCCGAACGGCTGCAGATCGCGCGGCTGCGGGAGCGGATCATCGCGCTGCCGCGCGACGACCGCTGGAACACGATGGCGCGCTCGGCCGTTCGCGACGACCTGTACGCCACGCACGCCGACCTCACCGGCCGGGTGCTGCTGTCCTGCGGCGAGGGCGAGCCGGTCGACGCCATGCGGAGGCAGTGGACGGAGCAGAACAGGGCCACCCTGGAGCGCGCCGGGCAGACCCTCTCGGAGATCTGGGAGACCGAACGCTTCGACCTGGCCACCCTTTCGGTGGCGCTGCGCTCGATCCGCTCGCTGGTCGGTTCCTGACCGCAGCCGACCCGGTTCACCTGGGCCGCGCCCCGCAACGGGGCGCGGCCCTTTCGGCCATGTGAAGGTCGGCGTTCGCGACGCCCTAGACTTGGGCACGTGGCAGACCTAGACCCCGCAGAAAAGATCAAGGAACTCTCGTCGACCCTGGCGAGCGTGGAATCCGTGCTGGACCTCGACGCCAAGAACACGGAGATCGAACAGCTGCGTGAGCAGTCTGCCGACCCCGAGCTCTGGAACGACGCGGACAACGCGCAGAAGGTGACCCGCCGACTCGCCAACCTGGAGTCCGTGGTCACGAAGGTCGGCAACATCCGCCGCCGTCTCGACGACCTCGGTGTGCTCTACGAACTGGCCGCGGCCGAGGACGACGCCGACACGCTGGCCGAGGCCGACGGCGAGCTTGAGGCGCTGCGCAAAGAGGTCGGCGAGCTGGAGGTGCGCACGCTCCTCAACGGCCCCTACGACGAGCGTGAGGCGCTGGTCACCATCAACGCGCAGGCCGGGGGGGTGGACGCCGCCGACTGGGCGCAGATGCTGCAGCGCATGTACCTGCGCTGGGCCGAGCGGCACGGCTACCCCACCGACGTCTACGACACCTCGTATGCCGAGGAGGCGGGGATCAAGTCGACCACGTTCGCGGTGAAGGCGCCGTTCGCCTACGGCACGCTGCGCGGTGAGCACGGCACGCACCGCCTGGTCCGGATCTCCCCGTTCGACAACCAGAGCCGCCGGCAGACGTCGTTCGCCGGTGTGGACGTCGTTCCGGTCATCGAGCAGAGCGACCACATCGAGATCGACGAGAGCGAGCTGCGGATCGACGTCTACCGGTCCAGCGGCCCCGGCGGCCAGGGCGTCAACACCACCGACTCCGCGGTGCGCATCACCCACCTGCCCACGGGCATCGTCACCTCGTGCCAGAACGAGCGCTCCCAGCTGCAGAACCGGGCCACCGCGATGTCGATGCTCCAGGCCAAGCTGCTGGAGCGCAAGCGCCGCGAGGAGCAGTCCACCATCGACGAGCTGCGCGGCGACAGCGTCAGCAGCTGGGGGACGCAGATGCGCAACTACGTGCTGCACCCCTACCAGAGTGTGAAGGACGCGCGCACGAACGTGGAGTCGGGTAACCCGACGGCCGTGCTGGACGGGCAGATCGACGAGTTCATCGACGCCGAGATCCGGTGGATGCGCAGCCAGGAGAACGAGGGCTAGCGGGATACCCGAGGCAGCACCGCGGTGGTGCGCGTGTGGCTGCTGCGACAGGGCCGCGGGCGCGCCGCGGCTCTTCGGGGCGGAGGCTCGGGCAGCAGGGTCAGGATCGCCACAAATCGGGTATATATGAATGTTATGGGTGGTTGACGCTTCCGATATGCTCGGACGTGCTGCCCATCAGGGGCAGCCGGGGCCGACGGGCCGTGTGGGGGAAACGCGGCGCCTGATATGCCCGCCCAGTCCTTCGGTGACATGGGGTGGAGGCACGACGGCGCACGTCGATCTGGACATTCCGGGTTGCCATCGCCTCTACACTGTCGATTGGCCCTGTGGCCGGTACTGCCCTGCGCGGAGGAACCCGTCCGCCTGGGCTCCCCTACCTCCGAGAACCTTGTGATGCACCTGTGATCCACTTCGAAAACGTCACCAAGGTCTACCCGACCCAGAAGCGCCCCGCTCTCGACGGCGTTTCCATCGACGTGGACAAGGGAGAGTTCGTCTTCCTGGTCGGACCGTCGGGTTCGGGTAAATCAACGTTCCTCAGGCTGGTCCTCAAGGAGGAGAAGCCCTCCCAGGGCAGGGTGCACGTCGCGGGCAAGGACCTCGCGCGCCTGTCCAACTGGAAGGTCCCGCACCTGCGGCGCCGCATCGGCTGCGTCTTCCAGGACTTCCGACTGCTGCCGAACAAGAACGTCTTCGAGAACGTCGCGTTCGCGCTGGAGGTCATCGGCAAGCCCCGGCGGTTCATCCGCAAGGTGGTGCCGGAGGTCGTCGAGCTCGTCGGCCTGGAGGGCAAGGCCACCCGTATGCCCGACGAACTGTCGGGTGGTGAGCAGCAGCGGGTCGCCATCGCCCGTGCGTTCGTCAACCGGCCGCAGATCCTGCTGGCCGACGAGCCCACCGGCAACATCGACCCCGCCACGTCGATCGGCATCATGAAGGTGCTCGACCGAATCAACCGCACCGGAACGACGGTCGTCATGGCGACCCACGATGCCGCGATCGTCGACTCGATGCGCAAGCGCGTCATCGAGCTCGAAGAGGGTGTCGTCGTCCGGGACCAGACGCGCGGCATCTACGGCCAGGCCTACTGAGCCTACAGACCAGCCGGGTCGGCCACGCGTCCTCTGCTGGCCGTAGCAGCGCGGCGAAGCCCCTAAGGATGGACCCTTAACACATCATGCGAGCACAATTCGTACTTTCCGAGATCTGGATCGGCCTGCGCCGCAACCTGACGATGACCATCGCGGTGATCATCACCGTGGCCATCTCGCTCTCGCTGTTCGGTGGCGGTCTGCTGATCATGCAGCAGGTCTCGCAGATGCGCGGGTACTGGGACTCCCGTGTCTCGCTCACGGTCTTCATGTGCACGAAGGCCGCGCCGTCCGCGGCGTGTGAGGAGAGCGGCGAGGCCACCAACGAGCAGCGCGACGAGGTCGAGGCGACGCTCAACGCGCTGCCGGAGGTCGAAAGCGTCAAGTACGTGACGCAGGCCGAGGCGTTCAAGGACTTCCAGGAGCGTTTCTCCAACCAGGAGGCCATGGCCGATGCCATCCGCGAGGGTGACATCCCGGACAACTTCCGCGTGCAGCTGAAGGACCCGGACCAGTACGACAAGGTCGCCGAGGCGGTCAGGGGCGCACCCGGCGTCGAGTCGGTCTCCGACGACCAGAAGGTGCTGGAGAAATTCTTCGGGCTGCTCGACGGCCTGAAGGTCGGCGCGCTGACCGTGGCGTTCATCCAGCTCGGAGCCGCGGCGCTGCTCATCGGCAACACGATCCGGCTGTCGGCCTACAGCCGCCGCCGCGAGACGGGAATCATGCGGCTGGTCGGCGCGTCGAACTTCTACATCCAGCTTCCGTTCCTGCTGGAAGGTGCCATCGCGGGCCTGATCGGCGGCGTCATCGCCTCCGGCTTCATCACCGCGGCCCGGTTCTTCCTGCTGGACAAGATCGAGGCCTGGTTCGCGTTCCCTGTCGCGCTGTCGACCGGTTCGCTGATGTACGTCATCGGGGTCTCGGTGATCCTCGGCGTGCTGCTGTGCACCGTCGCGTCGTTCCTGACGCTCCGGCGCTACCTCAGGGTGTAACTAAGGAGAACTGCGGTGCCACGGGAGAGAGGGCGCAAGGTCATCGCGCAGAACCGGCGCGCCCGGCACGACTACCACATCGACGACACCTACGAGGCGGGCCTCGTGCTCACCGGCACCGAGGTGAAGTCGCTGCGTGCCGGCCGCGCGTCCCTTACGGACGGGTTCGCGCACATCAAGAACGGAGAGGTGTGGCTGGAGAACGTCCACATTCCGGAGTACGCGCACGGAACGTGGACCAACCACGCCGCACGCAGGCCGCGTAAGCTGCTGCTGCACCGCGAAGAGATCGCCAAGCTGATCGCCAAGACCCAGGAGGCCGGGCGCACCCTCGTCCCGCTGTCCCTCTATTTCAGCGACGGCAACGCCAAGGTCGAGCTGGCACTCGCGCGCGGTAAGCGTGCCTATGACAAACGCCACGACATCGCCGAACGCGAGGCCAAGCGCGACATGGAGCGTGCGCTGCGCCGACGGCGCTGAGTCGTGAACGAAAGGATCCAGGGTGTCTCCCCGTCCCCTCCACCGGTTCCTTGCCGCGGGTACCGGTGTCGCCATGGCGGCCGTGCTCACCGCCTGCGCCACCCAGCCCAGTCCGGAGGTCACCGTACGTGCGTTCCTCCTCGACTGGCAGGCGGGTGAGTACGAGTCCGCCGCCAGGCAGACCACCGGGGACGTGGAGGAGGTCGCCGACGCTCTGGAGCGGGCGCACCGCCAGCTCGACCTCGCGGCACTGCGCTTCGGGCTCGGCCGGATCCGGCAGAACGGCAAGGGGGCGACGGCCGAGTTCGACGTCCAGGCCGACCTCGGCATCGGCGACCCGGTGTGGAAGTACACCGGGGAGATGTCGCTCGGGCGCGGCGCGGACGGGTGGAGGATCGCCTGGTCGCCGAGTGTGATCCACCCCGAGCTGAGCGAGGGGGAGCGGCTGGCCGTCAGCTACGACGTGCCCGACCGCGGCGAGGTCCTGGACCGCAACGACGAACCGCTGGTCGGCGAGGACGAGCTGACCGCCTTCGGTGTGGTCCCGGCCGAGCTGGACGGGATGCGGGACGGCGTGGTCGCCCTCGCCGACCTGCTCGGTGAGGACCCCGACCCGATGCTGGCCCGCGTGCGGTCGGCCCCGCCGGAGGAGTTCCAGCCGCTGGTCCTGCTGCGCAAGAAGGACGTCAAGAGCTCGGTCCTGAAGAAGGCCAAGAAGATCTCCGGCGTCGAGACCACCGACTTCACCATGCCGCTGACGCCGACCACGGCCGCCGGGGTCGTCGGCGAAGTGGCCGGGACCGTGGAGCACAACGTCTCCTCCCGCGTCGTCAGCACCTACCAGGCCGGCGACACCGTGGGCCTCAGCGGCCTGCAGAACGCCTTCCAGCAGCGCCTGGCCGGAACGGCGACCACCGAGGTCGTCACCCTCGACGAGGACGGCGAGCAGACCGGGGTGCTGGAGTCGTGGCCGGGCGCGCAGAGCGGGTCACTGGCCACCACCCTCGACACCGCGGCGCAGAAGACCGCCGAGAACGCGCTGACGCTTCTGCCCGGCACCGGCTACCTGGTCGCGCTCGACGCGCGCACCGGCGAGATCCTGGCCGCGGCGGGGCGTCCGGACGACCTGGACAACGACGGCGCGTTCACCGAGGAGTACGAGCCCGGCGAGGCGTTCACGATCGTCTCCGCGGCCGCGGCGCTGCAGTCCGGGGCCGCCAAGCCGGACACCAAGGTGCCGTGCGACCCGGAGGCCGAGATCGACGGCCGGACGTTCGCCACGCCGAACAACACCGGGCTGTGGGAGCCGAGCCTCACCCAGGACTTCGCTTACGCCTGCACCACGGCCTTCGCCGGGCTGGGCGAGGGCGTCGGCGAATCGGCGCTGCGGTCGGCGGCCGAGGACTTCGGCATCGGCGGTGGCTGGCGGCTCTCGGTGCCCTCCTCCAGCGGAGAGTTCAGCGCCCTCGGCGGCGAAGGCGACACCGCGGCCGCCATGGTCGGCCGGGACCACGTCAAGGCGAGCCCGCTGGCGATGGCGCTCGTGGCCGGCGCGGTCGCCGACGGCGCGTGGCACGCCCCCCGGCTGGTGCGGGATGCAGCCGACACCGAGCCGGGCAGTGCGCACGACCTGCCCGAGCAGACGGTCGTGCCGCTGCGCGAGATGATGCGCGCCGCGGTCGTGGAAGGCGGCGCGTCCCGGGCCAACCTCGGCCCGGTGCCGGTGCACGGCCAGGCGGCCTCCGTCAAGCAGGAGGTCAAGGGCGAGGAGAGGGCCGTGCAGTGGTTCGTGGGGTACCAGGGCCACGTGGCGTTCGCCGTCGCGGCCGAGGTGGACCCCGCCATGGAGTGGGACCAGTACGCGATCAGCGCCGGCAGCAACTTCCTGCAGAACCTGCCCTTCGGCTACGTGGAGGACCCGGGTGCGAGGCCGGGGCAGGACGGCGGTGCAGCGGGTGCGGCGGGCGGCGGCGCAGCGGGCGTTCCGGCCGGCTGATCGCCCGAGCGGGGCGCCGATCGCCAATCGCCGCAAGTCATCGCAGCTCAGAGGCAACCCCCACGGGTCAAATCGGCGTCTTCCCTAATGACTGGGAGGCCGTAAAGGGGGTTGCGGACACCAGTCCTGGAAGGCGGGACCTCGTCTCGGGGGAGGTCCTGCTGGATGAGAGGCCGGCCCGACCCTGCCGGCCGCCCTCGCGGGTAGCGTCGATGGATCCCGTCCGCACCCGCGGGGGTTTCTCATGTCCGGGGGCCTTCGCCGAGCCCGCCGCGACGGTGCCGGGGCGTGCGGGCCACGCAGCGTGGCCGCGGCGGCCGGGGTATCGGCGACATAACGGATTCTCCGGCCGGGAATCGGCTTGGCCTTCGGAGCGTTCTACCTGTAGCGTTGGAGTACAGGGACCACCACGGTGGCGCCCGTCCGCGGGCCCTACGGGCCTGTTGACAACTGCACAGGGGGTGATCGGTTTCGACTTCGGTAGTCGTACCAGGGGAAGCGGGTCGAGGGTTGCGTTTGTGACCTCGTTAATCCTGCATCGCGTTAAATATCAAGTGCCAATTCCAAGCGCACTGAGTTCGCTCTCGCTGCCTAAGCGATAGCGTCTCTGTCGGCCTGAGCCCGTCCTCGGCCCAGTGTCCGGCATCGTTCAGAGGACTCACCGCTCGGATCAGGCCACGGGGCCCGAGCGGGACACCTTCGTGGCTGGGCTCGTCAGCGACTTGTTCGTGAGAGCGCTGGAGCCGAGTAGAACGGCAGCACGAACTGCACCCGGAGAAGCCCTGTTGCGGTGCTGAAGGACGCGGGTTCGATTCCCGCCACCTCCACCAAAGGACGAAAGCCTCTGGCCCACGGAGACGTGGAAGGCCAGGGGCTTTTTCCTGTTGGCACCCCCTGATCCTGTTCTCGCCTCATCTCGCCCCTCGGTCGTGATTCGTCCCCACGCCGGGCCGGGGCGTCCACGCCGCGTGCGCGTACTTCCTTGGTCGGACCTGGGAAATCAGCCGCTCGGAGGACGAAACCGGGCGTAGCGCCGGGCGATCATGGGACCTCCGGCGCGGGCGCCGGGAATCGGATCGGGCCGCCGTCGGCGGCCTGTGTGACTCACGAGGGAGCGACCATGCTCGAAGTGATCGGTATCGTCGTCCTGATCCAGGGCGTCCTGGGGATCGCCGGCCCGATGTTCTTCGGCCAGGACATGGGGCTGCTCCATCTCTGGTTCGACCTGCCACCGGTCGCGTACCTGGGTCTCGCCGTCCTCGGCCTGGTGGTGACGTTGGCCGGGCGGGCGCTGCGCACCTCCCGGTAGTGCGGTCGGCTCAGCGGTCGATCGTCCCGACCAGCCAGGCCACCTTCTTGGCGGTGAGCTTGATGCTGTCGCTCGTGCCCAGGTAGATCCCGCACGAGGCGATGAACGCGTGGTCGTGTCGACGGCGCTCGCAGGCGACGTCCTCGATGGCGCGGGCGGAGTCCGGGTGACTCACCCGCAGGTAGGGCGTGGTGTCCTCGATGATCCGGGCCCACACGCCGTAGCCCGTGAGTTCGGCGGCCAGTCGGGTCAGATGGATCCGCTCGGTGGAGCGGGGTACCGCGGTAGGCGCGGGGCAGGGTCGGCTGTGTTTCGACGTGCCCATGACGGCGTCCTTCCGGTCGGCGGATGACGTGCACTGACAGTCATTGTCACTCTAAGTATTGTTGTGAATCCGCAATGCGACCGCGACACGCCGGTCGCCTCCCACAACCGCTGCCACCACGGCGATCCGCCACGCCAGGGTGTTTCGACCCGATCGATCCTCCTTTCGTCAGCTCAGTGCCTTGGCCGCCAGGTCCGCGTGGTCCTCCGTCGAGTACAGGTGGAACGCGAGCCGGGTCCGCCCGTCGCGTTCCGCCGCCCGGACCCCCGCCGCGCGCAGCCGCTCCCCGGCGCCGGGGACCGCCACGGTCACGATGGGCGAGCCGGCCGGCGGCAGGCCCAGCCGATCCAGGAAGCGGTCGGCCAGCGCCACGTTGTGCGTGCGGACCGCCTCCGGCCCCACTTCCTGGAGCACCCGCATCGACTCGGCCGCGGCCACCGCCGCGAACCAGTTCGGCGCGACGTCGAACCGGCGGGCGTCGTCGGCCAGCTCCATCCGCGAGGTGTAGAAGGACCCCATCGGGTCCACCGCCGCTGCGGGCCCGGCGGAGATCGGCCGCAGCCGCGACCGCAGCCGGGGCGACAGGTGGGCGTAGGCCAGTCCGCGCGGCGCCATCAGCCACTTGTAGGCGGAGCAGACCACCGCGTCGAAACGGGTGGCGTCCATCGGCAGCCACCCGGCGGCCTGGGTGGCGTCGGTGACCGTCAGCGCGCCGTGCCGCGCCGCCGCGCTCAGGACGTCCTTCACCGGCGAGACCTCCCCGGTGGCCGACTGCACCAGGCTGAACGCGACCACATCGGTGCCGTCGTCGACCGCGTCGGCGAGCCCGGCGAGCGGAACCACCCGCACCCGCACCCCGCGGTCGGCCTGGGCCATCCACGGGAACACGGCCGAGGTGTAGTCTCCCTCGGGCACCACCACCCGCGCGCCGTCGGGGAGCGATCCTGCGACCATCCCGACCAGCTGCGACGTCGTCGTTCCCTGGGCCACGTCCGCCGGGGTCGAGCCGACCAGCGCGGCGAACCGCCGCCGCGCCTCCGCGGCCGCCGCGCCCCAGTCGGCCGGGTCGCCGGTACCGGTCCGCCACGCCTCCATGGCCCGGCCGAGCACCTGGTGGGCGCATCGCGGTGGGATGCCGTACTGGGCGGTGTTGAGCCACACGGAGTCGAGCGTCCACAGCTGTCGCGCGGTGAGCAGATCCATGCGCCTGAGCCTGCCAGAGCGGTCATCGCGCGTCCGCGTCGGGGGTGTCGGGCCGCTCCCAAGGGGCGGCGAGCGGGAAGTACCCGCGCAGGAAGGCGCGGATCATCCGGGTCTGCTCGGGGCGCGGCACCGTGTGCGGCGCGGAGTCGGTGACGCAGAACGCGTCGTGGGAGCGCGCCGTGAGCAGCTGGGTGAGCAACAGGTGCTGCTCGCGGTCGCCGACGTCGACGTGGGCGTAGGAGAGCGTGCCCGGCACCGCACGCCCGGTCAGGTAGGCGTAGTGGTGGTGCAGCGACGACGGGATCGCGATGTCGGTGTGGGCACGCAGCCGGCTGGCGGCGGTCGCGGCGACCTCGTCCGGGAACCGCTCGTCGATCTCGGCGAGCACCGACCGCCGCAGAGCATAGGGCGCGTGCCGGAAGCCGTGGGTGAGCGAGCGGTCGAAGGTCCGTTCGAGCAGCGCCCGGTTGCGCTTGGCGGCGGCCAGGTAGGCGGGCTCGTCCGGACTGGGCGCGCCGAACGGGATGGTCGTGGGCGACGGGAAGAACATCGCCGTCCCGTCCGGATGGAAGAACTTCCCCGGACGCAGCGGTCGGCCGAGGAAGAAGTCGTCGTTGAAGTAGAGGAACTGCTCGCTCAGCCCCTCGATGTGGTGCAGCTGCGTCTCGATGGCGTGGGAGTTGAACGTCGGTAGCGCGCCGCGGCCGCCGAACAGCTGCCGGTGCGAGACGACGACGATCCTCGGGTGCGCGGTGTTGAGCCATGCGGGCACCTGGTCGTCGGTGACCAGGTGGATGCGCCGGATCCACGGCGCGAACATGGCGATCGAGCGCAGGGCGTAGCGCAGTTCGTCGGAGTTGGTGAACCGGTACTCCTCGGCTGCGTCCACGGACTCCGACGCGCTCCGGCCGGACTCCTCCAACGCCGATTCCAGCCGCTTGCGCCACTTCGGGTCGCCCCCGTCCACCCAGGTGAACACGGCGTCGATGGGGAACTGCACGTCGTGCACCAGGTGCCGGGTGAACGGCTCGTAGGTGGCGTACTCCCGGTTCCGGACGCACAACACGCCCGGACGCATCGCCTCCAGCGGGATCCGGTCGCCGATATCGGTCTGCTGCGGCCCCACGTACCCGGTCAGATCCTCATCCCAGGTCCAGAACTCCAGGTCGGCGGCGTAGTCGGCGCCGTAGCGCAGGGTACGGCCGGGCGTGATCCAGGGCCGGTGGACCCGCACCCCGCTGATGTCGGCCAACCCGGCGGCCATGCTCGCCAGCACCGACTGCGGCAGTCCGCCGCGGGGCTTGAGCGGGTGGACGTAGACCGGCGCGTCGGCGTGGGCCTCGGCCAGTGCGGCCAGGGCGGCCTCGCGCACGTCCGCGGTGACCATGACGCGGTGCCGCGGTCCTTCGTCGCGCAGCAGCGCGTAGGGGACACCGGCCGCGTCGAGCGCGTCGACGATGAGGTCGAGGTTGGCGCGCAGCGCGTCGACGGGCATCAGATCGTCGCGGACCCCGGCGAGCCGCCCGCCCGACCGTACGAGGTCGGGATGGAGGCGGAGCAGCCTCGCCTCCTCGGAGCTCATGTTGGGCACCTGCGACCTGGTCTGCTCCCACGGCAGCGAGCGGAAGACCATGCCCCGCCGCGCGGTCGCGGCGGCGTGCCGGGCGGCGCGCTCGGCACGGGAACGGGCGCGGTCGGCGGGCGGGTACTCCACGAGGTCGGTGTAGAGCCCCTCCCAGCGGGCGGTGATGTCCTCCACGGAGAACCGGGTCAGCCCCTGCAGCGCGGCCTGCCCCATCTCGTGGCGCAGCTCGTCGTCGCCCATGAGCTTGTCCAGGGCCACGGCCAGCCCGTCCACGTCGTCGGCGGGCGCGAGCAGGCCGTCGACGCCGTGCCGGATGACCTCGGCCGGGCCGGTCGGGCAGTCGTAGGAGACGGCCGGCACCCCGGCGGCGAAGGCCTCGGTGAGGACCCGCCCGAACGCCTCGGTGTGGGAGGGCAGCAGGCAGACGCTCGCCTTGGCCCACTCCTCCGACATGGTGGGGACGGTGCCCAGGAACTCCACGCGGTTGTGCAGCTCCTGTGCGTCGGCAAGGGCCCGCAGCCTGGTCATGTCGGGTCCGTCGCCGCAGATGCGCAGCGTCCAGCCGGGGTGGACCGCGGAGAGCCGGGAGAACGCCACGATGGCGTGGTCCACCTGCTTCTCCGGGACGAGGCGGCAGGCCACCAGGATGGTGCGGCCGTCCAGCGAGGAACGGGGTTGGAACCCGGCGGGCACGGCGTTGGGAATGGCCTCCAGGTGCGGCGCCGCATCACCTAGGGATTCGGCGAACCAGGAGCGGGTCGGCTCGGTCGGCACGATGAGCGCGTCCAGCTGGGGCGCGCACGACAGCAGCGGACCGGCGCTCGGCCCCCGCAGCTCGGAGATGCGGTGCTCCTGGCCGACGGTGACGGCGTCGGGCGGGGCGAGCCGGGTGATCAGCGACATCAGCGCGGGCGTGGTGCTGACCAGGACGTCGGTCCGCAGCCGGGGCAGGGCGTAGCGCAGCTCGATGTCGGAGAGCTGGTTGAACGCGCTCTCCCAACCCGCCGGGACGAGTTCGCTGGGCGCTCGGCTCAGCGCCTCGCACACCTCCGGCTCCAGCCCGGCGGTGCGCACCGGCTGCTGGACGGGGCGGCGCGCGTCGATGAGGTAGCGCATGGGCACGCGCGGGTCCAGCGCGAAGAACGGGGTGTCCTCGGTGCGCAAGACGCTGAGGATCTCCACCTCGTGGCGGTCGGCCAGGGCGGCGGCCTGGGAGAACGCGGCGGCTTCGGTGCCGCCCATGGCGTCGCCCCAGGTGAGCAGGTAGGTGATCTTCATGGTCAGGCTCCCGGTGGTAGCGGCGTCAGGGCGATGCAGAGCGTTCCGGAGTCGGTGTAGTACGGGCGGACCAGCGCGGGCGGCCCGGACTCGGGCCGGACGGTCCGGGCGGGGACGCGCAGCACCGCGCCCGCCCTGTGCAGGTCGGTGTCGGCGCGCCCGGCCCGCAGCGTGCCGTGGGTCGGGGTGTGGAACCTCAGCTCCCAGCGGAGCTCGCCGCCGGCGACCGCGGCCATCTCGGCGACCGGGAGGTCGACGGTGAACGCGATGCCCCGCGACCCGGGGTCCAGGGTCGGCCGGACCCGGTGTGCCGCGCCGCCGCCGCGCAGCGCGACGTCGGCGGTCAGGGCGTGGATGTCGGGGAGGTCGAGCAGCTCTCCGGTGATCTGCGCCCGGTAGGGGCGCAGCAGCACCGCGTCGACCTCCGCCGTCGGCTGCGGCGCGGCGACCGTGATCGCCGCGGCTCCCGACGGGGCGCGGACGATGCCGAACCGGGCGCGGGTCTGCGGGCACGCCGGCAGCGGACCGGCCGGAGAAGTGCGGGGTGGCGGCTCGCCGTCGTGCGGCGGCGCGTCGGGCGGGGCGCCGTCCGGCAGCGCCAGCGCCACGCGCGCGGTGCGCTCCGGGTAGACGGCCACCAGCCGGAGGTCCCACCGTCCGGGCGCCAGGCGGACCTCGCCCGGTGCCGTGCCGCCGCGGTCGTCCGTTCCGCCGTCGGCAGCGGAGCCCTCTTCGGCCGCGCGGCCGAGGCGCAGCCGCACGGTGGCCTCGACGCGGTCGCGCCCGTCGGGGCCGGGCACCACCCGGGCGAGGGCGGCCACCCGCTCCCGCCCGGAGGTGAACTCCAGGTGGGCGCCGGCGGCGCGCTCGTGCCCGGGCAGGACCGCGGCGAGGTTCAGGGTCTGCCCGTCGAGGACGGACAGGTGCTCGGAGCGGGCGCGGAACCGGTTGGTGACCCCGTCCAGGCGGGCGACGCTCCGGTGCAGCGGCTCGGCCATCCGGGCGGCGCGCCTGCGCGCCGCCCGGGCGGCCCGGACGGGGCTGCGCAGGCGGTTGAGCGCCAGCATCTGCAGCCGCGCCGTCAGCGGTGGGTGCGGGGTCGACGTCATGCGCGTCGCCTCCTGGCGGTCGGTCCGGTGGGTCCGGTGGGTCCGGTCGTGTGGTCGGCGTCGATGGGTCGCATGGGCGGCCACGCGGCTTCCGTGGTCGACGGTGCGGTCGCGCGCGGTGCGCGGCCCGCGCGGCGGACCCGGGTCGGGGCGCCGGCGGCGGGCGCCGGGAGATCCAGGGTGCGGGGGGAGGAGGGGCCGGACTCCGGGAGTGGGCGGACGGGCTCGCCGGTGCCGTGGGCCTCGGGGCGGCGGTCGGGGCCCGCGGTGTCGTCGATGCCGGAGGCGTCGCAGCCGCGGCGCCCCTGCGGCGCGCACATGCGGACGGCCCGATAGGTGTTCAGCACTGCCATCGTCCCCCTCGGCCTTGTCCCTTGGGTCGAGCCATGCGGAGTCGTGCGGAGTCCTCTGGATGCCTCTGCGTCGTCCGGAACCGCGAGGGGGCGCGAAACCGAAAACCTTGCCGTATGCGACCAGACTATTGCGCAGCGCGACATTTCCTGGCGAAGGACACGCCGTGAAGCGGCTGAAAAGGCACACTCGGGATACAGCACCCTGCACCGGCACGGACCCGAAGCAGCGCAGCGTTTTCCCACCCTTTCGCCGACATCGACAGGGGTGGCCGGGGAGGCCGGCTACAGGGGGCGGATCCAGGACCCGCGGTGCACGGTAGCGGCGGGAGCGAGGTCGTCGTCGAGGATCAGCAGGTCGGCGTGGTTGCCGGGGGTCAGGGAGCCGACATCGGGGAGGGCCAGGGCGCGGGCGGGGACGGCCGAGGCGGAGCGGGCCGCGGCTTCCACGCTGACGCCGACCCGGTGCACCGCCCGGCGCACGGCGTCGGGCAGGACGATGGTGCTGCTGGCGATCGCGCCGGTGGAGACCAGCCGCGCCTGGCCGTCGGCGACCCGGACCCGGAGCTTGCCCAGCGTGTACTCGCCGTCGCCGAGGCCGGTCGCGTCCATGGCATCGGTGACCAGTGCGACCCGGTCGGCGCCGGCTGCGTCGAAGACCAGCTGCGCGGCGCCCGGATGGACGTGGACGCCGTCGTTGATCAGCTCCACGGTCACCCGATCGTCGTTGAGCACGGCGGCGATCGGGCCGGGGTCGCGGTGCCGCAGCGGGCGCATCTGGTTGTAGACGTGGGTGGCCACGGTCGCGCCCGCGTCGATCGCGGCGCGCGTGCGGTCGTAGTCGGCGTCGGTGTGCCCGACGGCGGCCACCACGCCCTCGGCGGCGGCCGCCCGGATCAGGTCGAGGGCGCCCGGCAGTTCGGGCGCGACCGTGATCATCCTGATGTGCCCGCGCCCGGCCTTCAGGACCCGGTCGAACTCGGCGAGGTCGGGGTCGCGTAGCAGCCCGGGGTCGTGGGCGCCGCACTTGGCGGCGGAGATGTAGGGGCCTTCGAGGTAGATTCCGGCGATCTCACCGGCCTCCGCCACCTCGGCCAGTGCCGTGACCTGGCGGAGCGTGTCTTCGGGGGAGGCGGAGACGAGGCCTCCGACGAGCGTGGTGACACCGTGGGCGCGGTTGAACCCGACCACCGTCATGATCCGCTCGGGGTCGGCGGCGGTGAACGCCGCGCCCTTGCCGCCGTGGATGTGGATGTCGACCAGTCCGGGGAGCACCCAGCGGCCGCCCGCGTCGACGACGGGGCCGGTGGCCCGCGGGGCGGCACCGGTGCCCAGCTCGCTGATCCGCGTTCCCTCCCATCGCAGCCACCCGGCGCGGACGCCCTCGGGAGTGACCAGCCGTGCGTTGGTCAGCGTCGTCGCGGTCGCGCTGCGGCCCATGTCGCCCATCCTCCTGTGCCCGATCCCACACTCCGTGCCGTTCGCGGGGCCGGCGGTGCCTCCGGCGCTGGGGAATCCCCTGCAGATCCGGGAGATCGCGCGGCCGCACCCGGGTCCGGCGTCGCGTCGGGCGGGCCGCGGAATCCCCTGGGGCCGCGACAAATCCGCCCATCACGCATTGACGATAGCGCTCCGTCCGCTCATCATGGGGACATGTCCGCCGGTGAGCTGCTCGTCCAGCGCCTGCATGTCGATCTGAGACAGCAGGCCAGCGCACTGTGTCGTAGCTAACGTGCCCCCCGCAGGCCCGTTCTTCGGTCCTGCCAGGGAACCCCTGCCCTCACGTTCCCGACTTAGCCTCCGCTGCCGGCAGCCACCAGCTCGTGCGCGTACGCACAGCGTCGTGCGATCTCTCCCGCGTCATTGGCGCCTGCCGGGCCGACCCCTTATGCGCTCAACGGTCCCCGCGGACCGTTCTCACCAGGAGAATCCCATGACCCGTTTCACCGTGCTCGTCGCCGACCCGCATCCGCGCTCCGCTCTTCGCGCCGCAGCCGTCCGCACCGCCGAGGCCGTCTCGGCCCACACCGGCCTCACCACCTCCGTGAACGTCGTCGATCTGGCCGAGCTCGGCCCCGCGCTGCTGGCGGCCGACACCGGAGCCGACGTCGCCGCCGCACTGCGCGAGGTGAGCGAGAGCGACATCCTGCTCGTCGCGTCGCCGCAGGCGCACGGCAGCTACACGGGCCTGCTCAAGGTGTTCCTGGACCGCCTGCCCGAGCTGGCCCTCGGCCAGGCCGTGGCGGTGCCGATGGCGGCCGTCGACGACCTGCGCAACGGGCGCAACATCGAGGAGGACCTGCGGGTTCTGCTCTCCGACCTCGGAGCCTGGGTGGCCGAGCCGGGCCTGCTGCTGACGCGCGGCGAGCTGGCCGACCCGCACAGCGTGATCGAGGCGTGGGCGGGCGTCTCCGCCCCGGCGCTGCGCGACGCGGTCGCCGTCGCCGTCTGACGGCGCCCCTCACCACCGCAACCCCCCAGCCCCTCCGTTGATCTCGGGAGCATCGACCGAATATTCGCCGGAATTCGGTCGATGCTCCCGAGATCAACGGAGGGCTCGGTGGGGCTAGGGCGTGTTTGACGGATCATTCCCGGCTCGCGGCCACCGGAACGACGCTCGCTGCGCCGCTCCACTCGTGAAGCCGCCCTGGATTGACTTCGTGAAGCGGCTTGCGAGCGCCGCCCCGGACGGCCGCTCACTTACCGGAAAGCATCCGCCGAACACGCCCTAGTGCGCCCCGAACCGGGTGCGGAGCTCGCGGGTGTCCGCCTCCGCCTCGGCGACGTTGCCGCGGACCAGGACGACCACGGTGAGGGTGAGGAGGAACCCGGCGACGCGCAGGGCGAGCATCAGCGGGTCGGACGGCAGCTGCTCGGCGAAGATGAGGGTTCCCAGCACCACCATGAACACGTTGCCCACCACGTTGGCGACGGGAGCGGTGATGGAGGCTCGGGAGCGCTGCAGTGAGGTCTGGAACAGCACGATGCCGACCGCCCAGCCGATCACGTACAGGTAGGGGAACGGGGAGAGCAGGATCGGGACGATCGCGTCCATCGGCCCGACCTCGACGAGGAGCCCGCCCATGCCCTTGCCCTGCAGACCGGCCACGCCCTGGGACAGGCCCGCGGTCGCGCCGATGGCCGCCGCCGAGATGTAGCGGCCGCGGCTCCCGGCGAGGGTCATCGCCCCGACGCAGGCGATGACCGTGCCGAGGCTGACGATGAGCAGCGCCGGCAGGTGCGGTGTGGTGCCGGTGGTCCCGCCGTTGCCGAGGGAGAGGCTGAGCAGGAGCAGCGCGACCGGCATGAGCCCGAGCGCGACCCGCTCTCCCCGGGTGATGGGGTCGCCCATGATCAGCGTGATGAACAGCAGCATCATGGCGATGCCGCCGGCGAACGCGGGTTGGACGACCGAGACCGGGGCCAGCCCCAGGGACACGATCAGGCCCATGCTGCCGAGGGCGGCCAGGACGCACCCGCCGACCCAGCGCGCGTTCCCCAGCAGGGTCCGTGCCAGGTGCAGGGGGCGGTTGAGGCTGATGCCCGGGGCTTGGTGCAGAGCGCGCTGCTCGATGGTCAGCCCGATCGTGTAGACCATGGCCGACAGCAGTGCGGCGATGAGACCGAGCACGCGCTGCCTTTCTGTGGGGAATGTTGAGGGATATACGGGATACCCAGGGGCGAAGCGCATAGAACGTGTTGCCCGGAGGAGGGCCTGCTCGGGGGCGCTCCAGCACGCTGCCGCTAGGCTCACAACCGTGTGGACGTGTTCGGATCGGTCGGCGGTGTGAAGTCCGATCCTTGTTGACCCAGCTTATATAACACGTTCTAGTCTGGGTGGCGCCACCACGTGAATGAGGGGTCGAGCATGGCCATCGGGCTGACAGCCGAGCACCAGGAACTGGCCGCCGCCGTCCGCGGCTGGGCCGAGCGCCTATCCCGTGCGGACGGGACGCGCGACCCAGGTGCCGACGTCCCCGTCGGCCGGCCGCCGCTCGCCGATGCCCTGGCCGAGCAGGGGCTCCTCGGCCTGCACCTGCCCGAGGCCTACGGGGGTCAGGGGGCCGGCCTCCTGGAGCTCGCGGTAGCGCTCGAAGAGCTCGGCCGCGGCCTGCTGCCCGGCCCCTTCCTCCCCACGGTCCTGGCCAGTGCGGTCATCGCGCACAGCGGCGACGACACGGCGCGAGCCGAGCTGCTGCCAGGTCTCGCCGACGGCACCCGGACCGCGGCGCTCGCCCTCGGCCCCCCGCTGAGCGGTCGGCGGAGCCAGGAGGGCGTCCACACCGTGGTCGGCACGCTGGCCCCCGTTCTCGGCGGGCACCTCGCCGACGTGATCGTGGCGCCGGTGCGGGACGAGGCCGCAGCCGATACCTGGGTGGTGTTGGACGCCGCGGGCCTCGACACCGCCCCGCTGCCCAGCCTGGACCCCGACCGGGCCGTCGCCACGGTCCGGGCCGAGGGGACCGCCGTACCGCCCGGGTCCGTCCTGTCCGGCCTGGCCACCGACGACGTCCGGGCGATCGCCGCGGTGCTGATCGGCGCCGAGGCGACCGGCATCGCCGCCTGGGCCCTGGACACCGCCGTGGCCTACGCCAGGACACGCGAGCAGTTCGGCGGCCCCATCGGCCGGTTCCAGGGTGTCAAGCACAAGTGCGCCCGCATGGCCATCGCCGTCGAGCAGGCCCGTGCCGCCGTCTGGGACGCCGCGCGCGCCATCGACGCCGACGTGCGGGAGGCCGCTCCGGCCGCCCCCGCCCCCGACAGCGCCTGTAGCCACTTCGCCACGGCCGTGGCAGCGCTCATCGCCCCCGACAACGCCCTGGCCTGCACCCGCGACTGCATCCAGGTGCACGGCGGCATCGGCTTCACCTGGGAGCACGACGCCCACCGCTACCTGCGCCGCGCCGCCACCCTGCGGGCGCTCGCCGGGTCCGCCCCGGACTGGGCCGTCACCGTCGCCGACGCCGCGCTGGCCGGGCGGCGCCGCCCCGTGGAGATCGAGCTCGACGACGCCGAGAGCACGGACGCGCGCCGGGCCATCCGCGCGGAGGTGGCCCGCCTCGCCGCCGTCCACGACCAGGAGGAGCGTTTCCGGGCGATGGCCGACGGCGGCCTCGTGGCCCCGCACCTGCCCCGCCCGTGGGGGCGCGATGCCTCACCGCGCGAGCAGCTCATCATCCAGCAGGAGTTGAAGCGGGCCGGGGTGCGCGGGCCGACGCTCGCCATCGGGGCGTGGGTGCTCCCGTCGATCGCCGGGTACGGCACGCCCGAGCAGCAGGAGCGCTTCCTGCGGCCCACGCTGCGCGGCGAGGTCATGTGGTGCCAGCTGTTCAGCGAACCGGGCGCCGGGTCCGACCTCGCGGCGCTGTCGATGCGCGCCGAGCGCGTCGCGGGCGGGTACCGGCTCACCGGCCAGAAGATCTGGACGTCGATCGCGCACATCGCCCAGTGGGGCATCTGCCTCGCCCGCACCGACCCCGGGGCGGCGGGCAAGCACGACGGCATCACCTACTTCGTGGTGGACATGTCCTCCCCGGGCATCGAGGTGCGCCCGCTGCGCGAGCTCACCGGCGACACCATCTTCAACGAGGTCTTCTTCGACGACGTGTTCGTGCCCGAGGACTGCGTCGTCGGTGAACCCGGCGAGGGGTGGAAGGTCGCCCGCAACACGCTGACCAACGAGCGCGTGGCGCTGTCGAGCGGCAGCGGCATCGGCGTCGGCCTGCCCGAACTGGTCGCGTTCTTCACCGAGGACCCGGGACGCGCCGCCGACCGCGACGTCCGGGTCGAGTTGGGCCGCCTGGTGGCCCAGGGCCAGGCCATCGAACTGCTCGGGCTGCGGGTGGCGCTCAAGCAGGTGTCGGGGACCGAGCCCGGGGCCGAGTCGAGCGTGCGCAAGCTGCAGGGTGTGGAGTTCAGCCAGCGGGCGGCCGACTTCATCTGGGAGCGGCAGGGGAGCGCCGCCGCATGCGCCGACCCCGAGGGCGCCACCGGCGCGCGGGCGCGCGACATGCTGTTCGGCCGATCCATGACGATCTACGGGGGGACCACCGAGGTGCAGCTGAACATCATCGGGGAGCGGCTGCTCGGCCTGCCCCGCGACCCCGAGGCCTGACCGCGGCCGTGTCGACGTCCACCCCGAGCAGTGGCGAGGGCCGGGAGGGTCGCAAGGGCCCGAAAGGTCACGACCCCCGCGACGGCACCGCCGCGGGGGAGCGGCCGCAGGTGCGGCCGTCCCCGCTCGGCCTCGCCGGCGTCGCGCTGGCCGCCATGTTCCTCACCCTGCTGCTCATCCAGACCTTCATCGGGACCTTCCGGCCCGGCGGCCCGCCGCCCGAGGAGGAGCCGCTCCTGGCCACCGGCAGCCCGCCGGAGGGCACGGCGCGGATCATGGTGGTCGGCGACTCCATCGCCCAGGGCAGCAGTGGCGACTACACCTGGCGCTACCGGCTGTGGAAGCACCTCGACGAGGACGTCGGGGCCGACGTCGCGTTCGTCGGCCCGTACAACGGGGTGCTCGACCTCGGCGGCGACGGCGGCGGGCCGGGCTACGCCGACCCGGACTTCGACCAGCGGCACGCCGCCGTGTGGGGGGCGCAGGTGAAGCGGCTCGAAGAGGACATCGGGGAGCAGGTCGCCGAGTACGAACCGCACTACCTGCTGCTCATGGCGGGCATCAATGACTTCGTGAACGGGGGGACCGCGCCTCAGGCGCTGGAGGACGTCCGCGACCTGGTGCGCACCGCGCGGGTGGCCGACGGCGACCTGCAGGTCGTCCTCGGCGAGATCACGCCGGTGCGGGGCACGCCCGACGATGAGCGGCTCAACGCGCAGGTCGCCGAGTTCAACATGGCCCTGCCGCGGGTGGCCGAGGACATGACGGGGGAGGACTCCCCGGTCGTCGTGGCCCGCACGTCGGACGGCTACTCCGCGGCCGACGACAACTGGGACACCACCCACCCCAACGCCCGCGGCGAGCTGAAGATCGCGGCGGCGTTCGCCGACGCGCTGGCCGGGCCGCTGCGGCTGGGCGCGCCCTACCCCCGGCCGCTGCCCGACGTGCCGGTCGGCCCGCAGACGCGGCCGAAGGTGAGCGTGGCCGGCCAGGAGGGGGACCGGGTCGTGCTGTCGTGGGACCCGGTACCGGGCGCGACGCGCTACCAGGTGCTGCAGCGGCGGCTGCGCCCCGACCCCGACGAGCAGGTGGTGCTGCCGACCGAGGTCATGCAGCCGGGGGAGGGGCCCGTGACCACCGAGGTCGACCACCTGCTGAGCGGGGCCACCTACGAGTTCGTGGTGCGCCCGTTCAAGGGCCACGACGGCGGGCGACGCTCCCGCACGGTCACCGCCGCCGTCGTCGACGACCCGCCGCCGGCGCCCCGGTGGGTGCGGATCGACGAGGAGCGCACGCACCTGGTGTGGGCGGCGGTACCGGACGCCACCCACTTCGAGGTGTGGCGCCGCCCGCTGCGGTGCGCCGAGCCGTCCGGCGGAGCCGGGGGGTCGGCCGCCGCCGAGTGCGAGCCCCTGGACGACGAGGGCCCGGGGGACGGCGAGGGCTGGACCAGCGCGGGCGTCGTCAGCGGGGACCGGCGCTGGGCCGTCGATACCGGTGGGGCGCGCGGTGCCGAGTTCGTCGTCGTCTCGCACCGCCACTACCTGCCGGGCGAGGCCGCCGCCCCGGTCGAGTTCGCGGAGGAGGACTGATGTCCCCTGATGCGGGTCGTCGCACATCGTCGGCGAGAGGTCGCCGGACGCGGGGGAACACAGGCGGCGGGGCGGCACCGCCGGAGCGGTCCCGGGTGGGGCGCGCCGCCGGGGCGCTCGCCCCGTGGGCGGTCGGCCTGGGGGCGGGGGTCCTTGCGCTGGGGCCGGCGCTCGGACCGGGCAACGTGTTGCGCTACGACATGGTGTTCGTGCCCGATCCCCCGCTGTCGGCGGTGACCCTCGGAGCCGGCGACGGCTTTCCGCGCGCCGTGCCCAGCGACGCCGTGGTGGGGCTGCTGAACCGGGTGCTGCCGGTGCCCGCCGATGTCGTCCAGGCGCTGGTGCTGCTGGCCGTGTTCATGATCGGCGCGGCCGGCACGGCGCGGCTGGTGCCGGGGCGGAGGTTCGCGCCCAAGCTGGCGGCGGCCGTGTTCTACGTGTGGAACCCCTTCGTGGCCGAACGGCTGCTGCTGGGGCAGTGGGCGGTGCTGCTCGGGTACGCCGGGCTGCCGTGGGTGCTGGCGGCGGTCGCCCGGCGGGCGCGCCTGTCACGGCTGATCGCGGCGCTGCTCCCGGCGGCGGTCGGCGGGTTCTCCTCGGTGGTGCTGTCCGCGCTGGTGGCGCTTCCCGCGGCGGTGGCGCACCGGAGGGTCCCGCTGGTGGCGGTCGTGCAGGTGGCGCGGGTGGCGGGCGCGCTGCTGCTGGTGAGCCTGCCGTGGCTGGTCCCGGCGCTGGTGAGCGGGGCGCGGACGGACCCCGCGGCGGTGGACCTGTTCGCGCCGCGCGCCGACACCCCGTTCGGCACGGTGGGGTCCCTGTTGGTGCTGGGCGGCATCTGGAACGCGGAGGCGGTGCCGGAGTGGTACGGGCACCCGTTCGTCGCGGCGTGCCGGCTGGGGCTGGCGGTCGGTGCCGTGGCCGGGTGGGTGTGGCTGGCGCGGAGGTGGCGGCCGGTCTTCGCGCGCGGGCTGACCGTGGCGGCCGTCCTGGGGTTCGCGGTCGCGCTGCTGGGGGTCACCGAGCTCGGGCGGGAGCTGCTGCGCGGGCTCATCGCGGTGTGGCCGGGGTTCGGGCCGCTGCGCGACGGCCAGCTGTACGTGGCGCCGTTGGCGCTGCTGCAGGCGGTCGGTTTCGGCGGCGCGGTGATGTGGCTGTGGGGGGATGTGAAGGAGCCCCGGGGGGCTGACGACGACAGGGGTGGCCGGGGTGCGGGTGATGCCGGGGACGCGGGCGGCGGCCGGGGCGTAGGGGACCGCTGGGGCGCCGAGGAGGGCGCCGGGACACCCGGGCACGCCGCAGCCGGGGCCCCGGGGGACCCCCCTACTTCACGCCGACCCGCGGCGCCCTCCGCCCCGCCACCGGTGTCCTCCGGCCTGTGGACGGCCCTGCGTGCCGACGCCGCCGGTCCGCTGGCGGCCGTGCTCCTGATCCTGGCTCCGGTGGTCCTCCTGCCCGGTCTGGCCTGGGGTGCCGCCGGGCGGCTGGTCGCCGTCGACTATCCCGCCGAGTGGAGCGAGGTGCAGCGGATCGCCGCCGACGACGAGGCCCCCGGGGCCGTGCTGGTGCTGCCGTGGAGCGCCTACCGGGGTGTCGACTGGGCGGGGGGCGGACGTACGATCGTGGTACTCGACCCCGCGACGAAGCTGTTCGACCGGCGCGTCGTGTGGAACGATGACCTTCGGGTCGCGGACGACGGCGACGTCCGCGTCATCGAGGGCGAGGACCCCCTCGCGCGCCGCGTCGCGGAGGTGATCGGTGCCGATGCCTCCGACCCCTCGGGGATCCCGCCGACCCTGCGCGCCCCCGGCGCCGCCGCCCTCCTGGGCGGGCTGGGGATCCGCTACGTCCTCGTCGAGCGCGAGGCGATGCCGCCGCCCGGAGCGGGGACCGGGGACGGCGGATCGGGCGAATCGACCGCCGACGGCATCCCGGGTCCCGTGGCCGAGAAGCCCGACCGCAGCCCTGTTGAGAACAAGTTCCTGTTCGCTTCCGACGGCGCGGAACTGGTTCACGACGGCTCGCGGCTCTCCCTGATCCGACTGCCAGATGAGCACGTCGTGGCGGTAAAAGACCGGCTCACGGCCTTGGAAGTTACCGGCTGGTTAGTTACAGTTGGGGCAATTCTCTGGTCATTCGTTGTATCAGGTTCTAGTCTCATTCTCATGCGTCCGGCCCGCGCCGACGGGCCGGACTCGCGGAAGGAGAGCTCCCAGTGATCAAAATCGTCGTCGCCTCGGTGATCGGAGCGGCCATGGCGGGCACGCTGGCCCTCGTCGGGTCCACCGTCGCCACGAACGCCAATTCATCGGCCCAGCCGGTGAACGAGTCTCTCTACAACTACGGCGACCGCTAGTTCGCCGCGGGCGGCCTCGCGTCGGGGCTCTCGACAGCGGGGTCGTCTGGAACTCTTCCCCGACGTCCGACGAACGTCCAGCGGTCCCGTGTGGCCCGCCCGTCAACAGGTCCGGTCGGTGGGGGAACCCGCAGCTCGTGGTGGCATCGGCCTTGTTCGCCGAGTAGCGCACCTTTTGCCCCGATTCCTCCCCTGTCCGGCCCGAACATTCCCAACCCCGGGCGCTCCGTCGCCGCGACACGTGAACGAGCGCTCGTCTGGGTGAGTGGGCGGAACAGGAGAGCATGTGGTTTACCAGCAGACCCCCCTCTTCCTCGACCCGATCTACGGGCCGCCGGTGACCCTCGACCCCGAGGCCCCGGAGGCCCCCGGCGCGGGCCGGTCCCGACCGGTGGGCGTCCCTTACCCGGCGACGGCCACCGCGACCGAAGAGGGGGCGGCTGACACCGCCACGGACACCGGCGCCACCGCCGCCGCGCCACAGGCGCCGGACCCCGTGGAGACCGCCGCACCCGGCGACACCGCCGAGCCCCGCCTCGACGGCGTGCGCGTCGTGGTGATCAACTGGCGCGACCCCTGGCAGTCGGTCGCCGGCGGAGCCGAGGAGTACGCCTGGCGGATGAGCCGCCACCTCGCCGGCCGCGGCGCCTGCCTCACCTTCCTGACCAGCCGCGAGCCCGGCCAGGCGCGCCAGGAGACCCGCGAGGGCATCGTCATCCGCCGCATGGGCCGCAAGTTCAGCGTCTACCCGCTGGTCATGCTGTGGCTGCTGCTCTGGCGGCGCGAGTTCCACGTCGCCCTGGACTGCATGAACGGCATCCCGTTCTTCTCCCGGTTGCTCCTGCCCCGCCGCACCCGTGTCATCAGCGTCGTGCACCACGTCCACGACCTGCAGTTCAACGCCTACTTCAGCCGACCCGTCGCCTGGTTCGGCCGATTCATCGAGAGCACGGTGGCCAGCCGCGTCTATCGTTCCTGCATGACCGTCACCGTGTCGGAGTCCTCCCGGCGCGCGATGCGCGAGAAGCTGCGCTGGCGCGCCCCCATCACGGTCATCCACAACGGCAGCCCGCCCGTGCAGCCGATCGCGACCGACCCCGCCTCCGCTTCCACACGGCCCGACCCCGCCCCCCGCGCCGACATGGGGTCGCCGGCCGTCGTCAGCCTCGGCCGCCTCGTCGTCCAGAAGCGCGTCTCGCGCGTCGTGGACATCGCCGACCGGCTCCGGGCGACCCGCCCCGGCCTGCGCGTGCACATCGTCGGCCGCGGCCCGGAATCCGAGCCGCTGGCCGAGCGCGTCGAGCGCGACGCCCTGCACGACCACGTCCGCCTGCACGGATTCCTGCCCGAGGGAGAGAAGAACGCGGTCCTGGCCGGCTCCGTCCTGCACGTCACCGCCTCGGAGTTCGAGGGGTGGGGGCTGACCGTGATCGAGGCCGCCGGGCTCGGCGTGCCCACGGTCGCCTACGACGTCGACGGGCTGCGCGACTCCGTCCGCCACGGCGAGACCGGCTGGCTGGTCCGCGAGGGCGAGGACCTGGTCGAGGTCGTCGACAAGGCGCTGGCCGAGCTCGGCGACCCCGTGCGCGCCGCCGAGATCAGCGCCGCCTGCCGTACCTGGGCAGCCCGCTTCACCTGGGAGAACAGCGGGGCGGCCATGACCCGCCTGATCGCCTCCACCCCGAACCTCCCAGGAGCGCCCGCCACCGGCGCCGTACTACCCGCCGCAACCCCCGTCACGGCCGCGGCGCCGGTGGCGACCTCCGCTCCCATCGCGGCCCCGGCCCTGAGCCACCCCGGTATGCCCGGCGCACCCTCCCACGAGGCCGCCACGTGACCCAGCCCGGGACGCGTGCGCCGGGTGAGCAGGGGGGCGGGCCGGGCGCGGGTGCCCGCCCCGGCGACGACACCTCCCTGGTGCGCCGCCTCAAACTGCTCGGCGTGTGCATGCTGCTGAGCGCCGTCGCGTTCAGCCTCGACCCGGCCCGGATCGTCGGCGACACCAAGATCGACCTGACGATCAACCCGCTCGGGTTCCTGGAACGGGCCCTCCACCTGTGGGACCCCTCCTACTTCGGGCAGCTGCAGAACCAGGCCTACGGCTACTTCTTCCCCAACGGCCCCTTCCACGCGCTGCTCATCGCCCTGGACATGCCCGAGTGGATGGTCCAGCGCACGTGGATGGCGGTGCTGCTGTGCGCCGCGTTCGTCGGCACGGTCAAGCTGGCCGAGGCGCTGGGCATCGGGACGGCCGACACCCGGCTGCTCGCGGGAGTGGCCTACGCGATGGCGCCCCGCGTCCTCACCCTGATCTCCTACAACTCCGCCGAGCTGCAGCCGATGATGCTGCTGCCCTGGATCATCCTGCCGCTGGTGTACGGCGCCCGCCACGGCCGCGACCCGATGCGGATGGCGATGCTCTCCGGCGTCGCGTTCCTCCTCTGCGGCGGCACCAACGCCGCCTCCGAGCTGGCGGTCCTCGTCGTCCCCCTGCTCTACCTCCTCACCCGCGCCAACGGGCCGCGCAAGTGGCGCCTGCTGGCCTGGTGGCTGGGGGCGCTGTTCCTCGTCTCGTTCTGGTGGCTGGCCCCGCTGCTGATCATGGGCCGCTACGTGTTCTCGTTCATGCCCTACACCGAGGACGCGGCCACCACCACCGGCGTCACCTCGCTCATCAACGCGCTGCGCGGCACCTCCAACTGGATGGGCTACGTCCCCACCCAGGGCCAGCCCGCACTGCCCGCCGGGGCCGAGCTGTCCACCGTGCCCTGGCTCATCGTCGCGACGGCCGTGGTCGCCGGGCTCGGCCTGGCCGGGCTCGTCAACCGGCGGACGCCCGAGC
This sequence comes from Nocardiopsis mwathae, assembly GCF_014201195.1. Taxonomy (NCBI): domain Bacteria; kingdom Bacillati; phylum Actinomycetota; class Actinomycetes; order Streptosporangiales; family Nocardiopsidaceae; genus Nocardiopsis; species Nocardiopsis mwathae. Next base: position 289,544 of record NZ_JACHDS010000001.1, read on the forward strand.
GGGTGTTCCTCGTGACCTCCGTGCTCACCGGGACGGCGATCATCGTCGCCGGGTACACCGGCGACCTCACCGGGCCGCTCGCTCCCACCCTGCAGGCGGCGTTCGACGGGGTGCTGAGCCCGTTCCGCAACATCCACAAGTTCGACGCGCTCATCCGGCTGCCGCTCGTGCTGGGGCTGGCCCACCTCCCCGTGGTCGTCGCCCTGGACGCGGCCGACCGCCGAGGCGGGCCCGTGCGCGCACTCGCGCTCCCGCCCGACCTGGTGCGCCGCGGTGTGGCCGGGGTGTGCGCGGTCGCGTTCCTCATCACCCTCACCCCGGTGGCGACCGTGGGCGTGGCCACCCGCGGCGGCTTCGAGCGCATCCCCGACTACTGGTACGAGGCGGCCAAATGGCTGGACACGCGCAACACCGGCGGCATGACCATGGCCGTCCCCGGTTCCGCGCGCGGCGAGTACGAGTGGGGGCGGCCCATGGACGAACCCATGCAGCCGCTGATGGAGAGCGCGTGGACCAACCAGCAGATCATCCCCTGGGGGTCGGCCGGCGTCTCCCGGCTGACCCATGAGCTCGACCAGCGGATCTCGTCGGGGCGCGGCTCAGCCGGGCTCACCGCGACGCTGTCCCGCATGGGCGTCACCTACCTGCTCGTCCGCAACGACCTGCAGCGCACCGGCAACAACGGCGGCTGGCCCGCCCGCGTCCACCAGGCCCTGCGCGACTCGCCGGGGATCACCCGGGAGGTCGCCTTCGGCCCCGAGGTCGGGTCGAACGACGCCTACAGCGGATCCGAGTGGTACGACCAGCCCTACCGCGCGGTGGAGATCTACAGCGTCGGCGGCGGCGTCGACGGCCGCGACGGCGGCCCCGCGCCACTCGTGGGCACCGTCCCCGCCGACGGGACGCTGCGCGTCACCGGCGGCCCCGAGTCGCTGCTGTACCTGGCCGAGCAGGGCCTGCTGCGCGACGACCGGCCGGTCATCGTCGGCGACGACCCCGGTGCCGAGGAGGTCTCCCCCGAGGACACCGTCGTCACCGACACGGCGCGGCGCCGCGAGGTCGTCTACTCCGACGTCCGGCGCAACGTCAGCCACACCCTGACCGCCGACGAGGAGCTGGAGCGGGACGCCCCGGCGCCCGACATCCAGGACCCGGCGTGGGAGCCCTACACGGCGGTGGCGGTCGACGACGGCATCGCCGCGGTCACCGCGTCCTCGTCGGAGGCCGGCGCCAACGCCGATCCGGGCACCCGCGACCCCGGCCGCCAGCCCTTCGCGGCGCTCGACGGTTCGTTCGACACCTCGTGGCGCTCCAGCTCCTTCACCGGCTCCATCGGGCAGTGGCTGGAGGTCGAGTTCGACGAGCCGCGCGACCTCGGGCAGGTCGGCATCGCCTTCGAGCAGATCACCGGCGAGCCGCCGCCCTCCGAGATCGCGCTGGTCACCGACGACGACCGCGTCACCGCACCGGTCGCCGCCACCTCCCGGCCGCAGGAGTTCACCCTCCCCAAGGGCAAGACGAGCAAGCTGCGGATCCAGGTCAGGAAGCTCGCCTGGGAGCCCGACTACCGGTTCGGCAGCCGCGTGGGCATCACCGATATCACGATCCCCGGTCTGGACGCCTCGCGCACCCTGAAGGTGCCGGGCGTCGCCGGGGCCGGAACCTTCGTGTTCACGGGGTCCACCGGCACCGTCCCCGGGTGCATGGAGGGGTCGGAGGTGTGGGTCTGCAACCCGCGCCTCGCCGTGCAGGGCGAAGACGCGTTCGGCTTGGACCGCACCTTCGAGGTCTCCGAGGACGCCGCGGGCGAGAAGCACACGATCCGCGGCGAGGCCGTCGTCACCGACCCGGTCGACGTCGAGAACGCCGCCAACCGGGCCGGCGGCTACCCCAAGGTCACCGCGTCGTCGACGTCGGTGCGCCACCCCGCGGCAGCGGGCCGCAACGCGTTCGACGACGACGAGAAGACCGTCTGGTACCCCGACCCCGACGAGGACCGGCCCCGGCTCGACGTCGACCTCGGGAAGAAGACGAAGATCAGCGGGATGCGGGTGGACTTCCCGCGCGGCATCGGCATCGCCCGGCCCATCCGGGTGACCGTGGACAGCGGCGACACCGTCCGCGATGCCTGGCTGGACGGCAACGGGTGGGTGAACTTCGCCGAGCTCACCGCGGACAAGCTGACCATCACCTTCGACCCGCCGGAGAACCAGCCGCTGGAGATCCAGCGGATCTCCCTGCCCGGAGTGGAGCCGCTGGAGCCCATCGAGGGCGGCGACGCCGCGACGGCGTGCGGGCTCGGCCCGGTGCTGCGGGTCAACGGCGAGCGCGTGGAGACCCGCATCGTCTCCGGGACGCTGGAGGACAAGCTCAACGGGCGGCCGCTGACGTATGAGAGCTGCGGCGACGTCGACCTGGAGCCCGGCACCAACCGGCTGGTCGTGCAGCCCGGCAACCAGTACGAGGTGGGCTCGGCCATCGTCGAGCAGGACGGCACGGACCGTGCGGAGGCGGCCGGGACCGGCGGCGACAGCGGCGGCGCGGACGGCAGCGGCGACACGGTCGCCATGGCGGAGGTGCCCCGGCTCGCCGGGTGGGGCAACAGCGAGCGCAGGTTCGACGTGGCCGTGAACGAGGACAGCTACCTCGTGGTCAACGAGAACTTCAACGAGGGCTGGGAGGCGACTGTCGACACTGCCGGCGCCGACGCGCCCCTGGAGCCCGTGCGCCTGGACGGGTGGAAGCAGGCCTGGAAGCTGCCCGCAGGGGCACACGGCACCGTCACCCTCACCTACACCCCCGACGCCCTCTACCACCTGACGCTGGGCGTCGGAGCGGTGCTCGCGCTGCTGGCGGGCCTGCTCGCGGCGCGCCGACCGAAGCGGGCGGGCCGCGCGGCACTGCTCGCCGACGCCGTCCCGGGCCGCGCGGGCCGGGTGGGGCGCGTCGCGCTGATCCCGGCGGGGGTCGGGCTCGGCGTGTGGGTCGCGGGTGCGGCCGGCGCCGCGGTCACCGGCGCGGTCCTGGTGTTCATGTGGTGGCTGGGGCGCCGCCCCTCGGCGCGCCTGCGCCACGCCCGACCCGAGCGCCCGGCCCTGGGCGGCCGCATCATCCGGTGGCTCGCCGGTCCGTGGACCGTCACCGTCACCCTCGCGTGCGCGGGACTGTCGCTGGCGGTGGGATCGTACCTGTCGCTGCACATGCCCTTCCACGACATCGGCGGCCTCCTCGGCGACCCGCTGCGCGGCTGGGTGGCCCAGCTGTTCTGCCTGCCGGCCCTGGCCCGCATGGTGGTGTCGCTCGGCGGCTTCACCGCACTGGAGCACCCGGAGCCGCACGAACCGGAGGAGCCGGAGGCCGACCACGCAGCCGCACCCTCGGCCCGGCCCGGAGCCCACGCCCGGGCGCTCGGCGGATCGGCCGACGAGCCGGACGGGGCCCCGACCGTCGACGGGCGGTCGCAGCAGGGCACCGACCGGGGACCGGACGACGACCGGCGGGTAGAGGAGGTGAAGACGTGACGTACGTCGACGCCGCTCCATCGACCGACGACGAGCCCGCGCGGGAACGCCCCGGCCGCGGCCTGCTGCGCCGCAACGCGGCGCCGCTGCTGGCGGCCTTCGGCGCCTTCTGTGTCACCTTCGCCCTGCTGCTGCGCTTCTTCATCTACGGCCAGCTCGCCGTCATCCCCGCCGACCTGCAACTGGAGCTGCGGCTGGCCGACGAGTCCGCGGCCTACCTCGACACCAGCACCTGGAAGACGGTGAAGGGCGCCGAGGTGGTGCGCAGCATCGGCGTCGACGGGAGGGTGAGCCCGGGGAACGCGGAATGGAGTACCTGGGACATGTCCGTCGACACCGGCACCAGCACGCACGTCATCGAGCACATGGACCGCCGCGTCATCGTGGACCGCGCGTCCGGAACGGCGGTGAACTGCTGCGGCGAGCACGTCGACGGCGACCGCGCCGTCCGGCAGGCGGGACTGGCGCTGAGCTGGCCGGCCGACGCCCTCGACGACGAGTACGCCTTCTACGACGCCGACATCCGGGCCGCGCCCCGGATGGTGTTCGACGGGGAGGAGAACATCGCCGGCACGGCCACGCGCCGGTTCGTGCAGCGCATCGAGCCGACCCAGGTCCCGCAGTCCGCCCGCGAGGTGCCCGCCAGCGCCCTCGGTCTGGACCGCCGGGGCACGGTCACCGCGACCCGATGGGTGGAGGTCGAGCGCACCTACTGGGTCGAACCGGTGAGCGGGAAGGTGGTCAACGCCGAGGAGAAGCGGAGGGAGACCCTGAGCGCCGAATCGGGCCGGGGGGAGCGCGTCCTCCTCGACGCCGACCTGGAACTCCAGGATGCCCAGGTCGCCGCCTACGCCGAGGACGCCCGCTCCACCCGCCTCCTGCTCACCGCGGTCCGCACCGACCTCCCCATCGCCCTGGGTGCGGTGGGTACGGTGCTGCTCCTCCTATCCCTGCTGCTCACGGCTCGCACTCGTTCCGGCCGGGGGTGATGACGGGGGGTGGGCGTCCTCGCCCGTGCCCGGGCGGGGAGACCACGCCGCCACGACCGGACCCGACCACTGACCACCCGACCCCACTGGGGGCGGACACCCGCCACGGGTGCCCGCCCTTGTCTAGACGCCGTCCGAGGCGCCGTGGCTGCTCATGCCCTGCGCATCGCGCGGATCCCGGCGAACAGCCCGACCAGCATGACGGCGAGCGCGGCGAGCGCCCCGTGCAGGAGGTGGGCGTCGAACACTCCGCTGAACAGGGCGCGCTCGGCCGCGACGATGTGGCTGAGGGGGTTGGCGGCGGCGACGGCCTGCATCCACCCCGGCCCCTCTTCCAGCGGGAGCAGCATTCCGGAGAGGATCATCAGCGGGAACAGCACGGCCTGCTGGATCGTCCAGAACATCCAGTCCTGGTTCTTCACGGCGAGCGCGAGCGCGTAGCTCAGGGAACCGAACCCCACGCCGAAGACGGCCAGGATCAGCAGCCCGACGACCGCGCCGAGCGGGTCCGGCCGGAAGCCGAACGGAACCGCGATCGCGATCAGCACGCACGCTTGGAGTGTCAGCGGCATCATCTCCTTCAGCGCCCGCCCGATGAGCAGCGGAGCGCGCCGCACCGGGATGACCAGCGTTCTCTCGTGAGCGCCGGTGTGCATGTCGAACTGGAGGTTCGATCCGGTCGAGGCGGTGGCGAACAGCGACACCATGACGAGTACGCCGGGGACGAACCAGTGCAGGTCGAGTGCTCCACCGCTGAAGCCGATGAGCAGCGGCGTGAACAGTCCGACGAAGACGAGCGGCTGCACCAGGCCGAAGACGATCGAGAGCGGGTCGCGCAGCACCGGTCGCAACTCGCGGACGAGCACGAGCCGAACGTCGCCGAGGAACGTGTTCGGATAGGTCGGCCCGTCGTAGCGCCCCCCGGCGCGGGGCGTCGGGCGGTCCTTGACGGTGGTCATGCCGCGATCGCCCCCAGCGCCTCGCTGCCCTCGGCGTCCTCGGTGTCCTCGGCGATCCCGCTCTCCCGCAGCCTCCGGCCGGTCAGCCGGAAGAAGACGTCATCGAGGGTCGCCCGCCTGGCCTCCGCGGTGCGCACGGTGAGGCTGTCCCGCGCGAGTGCGAGGACGATCTCGGGTAGGGAGAGACGGGCGTCGGCGACCGGAACCTCGATTCCGGCGCCCCGGCGTCGCGTGCCCGCACCGCCGCCTCCGGCCGCGTCCGCGCGCAGGCGGGACAGAGCGCTCTCGGCCTCTGCCGCGGAATCGAACCCCAACTCCACCCGGTCGCCGATGAGATCCTCCTTGAGGCCGGCCGGTGTGTCGTCCGCGATCACCCGTCCGTGGTCCATCACCAGGACGCGCTCGGCGAACGCGTCGGCCTCGTCCAGGTAGTGGGTGGTCATGAACACCGTGGTCCCATACTCTTCGCGCAGCCGCAGGATGTACCGCCAGAGACCGGCCCTGCTCTGCGGGTCCAGCCCGGTCGACGGTTCGTCGAGGAAGAGCAGGGAGGGTCCGTGCACCAGACCCATCGCGATGTCCAGGCGGCGTCGTTGACCGCCGCTGAGAGACGACACCACCTGCCGGGCGACCCGCTCCAGTTCGAGACGTGCCAGCAGGGCGTCCGCGCGGTGCGCCGCCGTGTCCCCCGGGAGGCCGTGGAAGCGGCCCTGCATGATGATCTCGTCGCGTACGCGGTGGTTGTGTCCGGCGCTGTTCAGCTGACCGATGTAGCCGATCCGGCTGCGAACCGCAGCGGGCTCCGAACGGATGTCGTGTCCGCACACGATCGCCTTGCCACCGCTCGGTTCCAGCAGCGTGGTCAGTAATTTGAGGCTGGTGGACTTCCCCGCCCCGTTCGGCCCCAGGAACGCCACGAGCTCTCCCGCACCGACCTGGAGGTCGAGTCCCTGCACGGCCCTTACCTGTTCGCGTCCGGAGGCGAACGTCTTGGTGAGCCCCGTCGCGTCGATCGCTTTCTCTTTCATGGCGGGCAAAGTAGCGATGGTTCAGGCCGGAAAGTGGCCGGAAATCGCGCTTGTATCGCGTCGATCCGGACCGTGCGGGATCGGCGTCCTGCCGAGGACCGGTTCATGAAGAAACGGGGAGGAGCACCCTATGAGCGGTGTCATGATCGCCAGGTCGCTGCGGCTGCTGTCCTTGCTGCAGGCGCGACGGTTCTGGTCCGGGCATGCGCTGGCCGCCGATCTCGGTGTCAGCGAGCGGACGCTGCGCCGGGACATCGACCGACTGCGGGAGGCCGGATACCGGATCACGGCCGAGCGGGGGGCCGGCGGCGGCTATTCGCTGGAGCCCGGGGCCGCCCTCCCGCCGCTGCTCCTCGACGATGACGAACTGGTGGTGCTGGCCGTCGGCCTGCGTTCGGTCACCGCGCGCGGGGTCGGGCACTCGGACCTCACCGCCCTCTCCGCCCTGGCCAAGCTCGAACAGCTGTTGCCGAGCCGACTTCGCCGCCGGGTGTCCGCGCTGCAGTCCCACGCGTTCCCCGACGAGGGCGGGTCGGCCCCGTCCGCGGCACCCGACCTGATCGCCCAGCTGGCGCTCGCCTGCCGGGACAGCGAACGCGTCCGGTTCCGCTACACCGATGCGAACGGCGCGATCGAGAGCTACTTCGTCGAGCCGCACTGCCTGGTTTCGGTGGAGCACGGCTGGTACCTCGTCGCATGGGAGATCGACGGGGGGACCTGGGAGGCGTTCGGTGTCAACCGTATGGACTCCTACTTCGCGACGGCGGCGCGCTTCCCACCCCACGGACTGAGCCAGGAGCGAGCCGCTGAGATCGCCCACGTCGCGGCCGGGCGCTTCGCGCGCGGCCACGTGGGGCTGCTCCGCATCCACGCCCCACTGGAGGAACTTCGGGCGGTGGCCGGCCCCTGGGCACGAGACGCCACCGCCGAGACCGACTCGACCACCCTGTGGCCGATCAGCGCCGACCAGCTGCAGGGCCTCGCCTTCGGCATCGCCTGGATCCCCGAGGAGTACGAGTTCGAAGTCCTAGAACCCGCCGAGCTCCGCTCGTTCATCCGCTCATTCGGAACCCGACTCCTGCGAGCGACCCACGACAGCCAAGGTTGACCAAGGGGCGCAGCACCACTACGGCTGCCCAGCGCGGCTCGTGCCCGCTGTCGAGAACACCGGGCTGCGGCATCGCGCGTCGCCGCCTGACAGCGAGGGGGACATCCGGAGAGGCCCATCCCCTGATTCGCCTCGGCACTCCACAGTCGAAAAGGTGCACGAACAGCACCCCCATCGTCAGCGGGTTCATGGTCGACGACGAGACCGTCGTCAACCCGTGAAAGGGTGCCCGGCCCCCTCCGCCGAGCACCCTTTGTGAGCCGTGTCGCGAGAGGACCCTCCCCTCCCGCGACACAGCGGTCTTCATGCGATGGTCGGCTGCAGCGGTCGCAAGGCTGCAAGATGCCGAATACCGTGCTGGGTCGGCGGAACTTCGGGACAGGAGGCCCGAACCTCGTGCCGGGTCCACAACCGGGAAGCCACCAGGAGTTCCAGGGCCTCGATGGTGGGGGCTTCCAGCAGGCGGGGGTGGTCGGGAACCATGGCCCACCAGCGTCGGGTGTGGGAGCCGTGCCAGACCACGGTGCCGGGGTAGCGGGCCCGCAGCCACATGGAGGCAGCGGTTTCGGGGCCGGCCATCACGCACCCCCTGCTTCCTCGCCGGTGGGCTTCCACGCGTGGCCGTTGGCGTCGAGGTGGAGTCCGCCGTGTTCGGCGGGTGCACGCCCAGCTCCAGCGATGGGACGTGCAGGCCGGCCCCGAGCTGGTGCGCCTGCTCATGCGCCAGATGTGCCTGGAGCCCTGCCAGCCGCGCCCGGACCGCGTCGCGCTCACCGGGCAAGAGGAGTCCGCGCCCATCACCGACCTGGTCCGCCGTGACTTCACCGCACCCGAGCCGGGCGTGAGACTGGTCGGCGATATCACTTATGTGCCGACATGGGAAGGGTGGCTGTATCTCGCGACGGTGATCGACTGCTGCACGAAGGAGGTCGTCGGGTACGCGATCGACGACAATTATCGCACCCCACTGACCAAGCGGGCCGTGGAGCACGCGGAGCGCGCAGGCCGTATCCAGGAAGGGGCGATTTTCCACTCCGACCGAGGAAGTAACTACACCTCTGCGGAGTTCGGTGGATTCCTGGAATCGAAATGCATCAGAAGGTCGGTTGGCCGGACGGGGATTTGCTTCGATAACGCCCTCGCGGAGTCGTTCTTCGGCGCGCTGAAGAACGAGCGTGTGAACAGGGTGGTGTATCCCAGTCGGGAGCGCGCCCGCCGCGACATCATTCGCTATATCGAATTCTGGTACAATCGCAAACGGCTTCATTCAGCGTTGGGATACAACACACCTGAAGAGATATACGCGGCCCATCAGGAGATGCGGTTGGCGGCGTGAGATAAGCGGTTGAACTCCCTGTCCGGAAACAGCAGGACCCCGCAGCTCGTTCAGCGTTAAGAAGCCGGACACCGACGGGGACTGATGGCTGCGACGGCAGCCAATGATCAGCGCTTCCGGAGGACCAGCAGCAGGTTCCAGGTGACGATCTCGCGCAGGCCCGGGATGTGGATGATGGGTTTCATCCAGGTGGGCAGGTAGCGGGGGAGGATGTCGATGACGTCGACGTCCGTGCGGGTTGTGGCCCACCTCAGCATCTCGGCGGCCGAGACCGCGAACATGGTGGAGCCGAAGTCGTTCTTCGGGCGGCGGCCGTGTTTCCGGGCGAACCGGTCGGCTGCGTAGCGGCCGCCGAGGTAGTGCCAGGGGGAGGTCTCGTGGCCGCCCCAGGGGGAGAGCCACAGGGTGTAGGAGAGGTAGACGGTTCCGCCCGGGCGGGTCACGCGGACCATTTCGTCGGCCATGCGCTGCGGGTCGGGCACGTGCTCCAGGACGTTGGACGAGAAGCAGACGTCGACCGAGCCGGTCCGCATCGGCATGTCCAGGGCGCTGCCGAGCACGGCGGTGTCGGGGACCCGGCCGTCGCGCAGGCGCAGTTCGCCGGCGTCCGCGTCGACGCAGACGCAGCGGGCACCGGCCGCGCGGAGTTCGTCGGAGAAGTAGCCCGGGCCGCCGCCCACGTCGACGACGACGGCCCCGTCGAGCGGGGTGTAGCTGCGGAGCTGGGCGACGGTGTCGCGGGCGAGGGTGCCGTAGAAGTGGTCGGGGTCGGTCTGCTCGCCGCGGAAGGCCGCGAACAGCGCGACCGAGCGGCCGAGTGTCGCGCGGAACGGAGCGGTCGACGGGCGGCCCGGCCGGGTTCCGGGGTGCGTGCCGGTCATGCGGTCCCGCCCCGGTTCCCGCCCGCCGGGGCGACGGTGATGAAGTGGCGCAGGTGCTGCCAGTGATCGCCGCCCCAGTACTCGTCCGAGGCGACGACGCGGGCGCCCGCGGGGGCCAGCACCGCGGCGAGCCGGTCCGGGGGGAGCGGGTGCATGCGCATCGGCGCCGGGTAGCGCAGGATGGCCCGCTGGGCGACGCGGATCAGCGGCCAGGGCATGTACTTGAAGACCAGCCCCTTGAACGTGCGCCGCTCCCGCGCCGGGACGCCGATGACCATGGCCCCGCCCGGCCGGACCACCCGGGCGAACTCGCGCAGGTAGCCGACGGCGAGTTCCGGTGGGAGGTGCTGCAGCACCAGGTCGGTGTAGAGGAGGTCGAACTCGGCGTCGCCGAACGCCCGCAGGTCGGTGGTGTCGTTCCGGCGGAACTCGATCCTGCCGCCGCTGCGGTCCAGGCGGCGCGCCTCGGCCAGCATCGGTTCGGAGATGTCGACGCCGACCACCGACGTGAAGTGCTGCGCGAGCGCGTTGGACAGCCGTCCCGCGCCGCAGCCGAAGTCCAGTGCGCGCCCGCCGTCGGGGCGAATCCCCAGCTCACCGAGGCGGCGTAGGGCACCATCGATCTCGGCGGCTCCGGAGGCGAGGAACTCGTCGTCGTCCCAGCCGCCGTTGCGCTTGGCCGGGTCGACGCACACCGCCCACAGCGGTTCGGCCGACCCCAGTCGGGTCCAGTCCTCACGCACCTCGTCGAGGCCCACGATCCCACCCCCTGGCGGCATCCGTAACCCGGGGGTGAACCCGGTTCCTGTTCTGATTTTGCCACCTGCATGGACCTGCGGTGACAATCACAGCGGCATGTGAAACTTGTTATATTGTGACATCTCTTTGTGTGGTGGCGTCAACTGCCCTGGCGCCGACTGGCGGAAGTGAGAGCACATGCCCGGTTCCGAAGGCACGCGGCAGGCGGCCGGGGAGCGCGACGGCGGTGGCGACTCCACCCCCGACGTTACCCCCGACACCGCGTCGCCCGCCGACTCCTCCGCCGAGGCCGCCCCGGTACCCGCCGCCGACGGTTCCTCCGCCGCCGACCGGAGCGGCCCCACACCCCTCCGCCGGGCCCTCGCAGCAGCCGACCACGGTCTGCGCGACCCCATCGTGGTCCTCGGCGGGGCGCTCATCACCGCAGCCCTCGCGCTGAAGATCTACGTCCTGGGCTCCGCCTACTTCGTCGAGGACGACTTCCTCTTCTTCGGCAACGCCGCCGCCAACAACCTCACCCCCGAGTACCTCACCGACCTGCACAAGGGCCACCTGATGCCCGGGGCGATGCTGCTCGCCTACATCCAGACCGCCATCGCCCCCTACGACTGGGGCCTGGCGTCCGGCATCATGCTGGCCTTCCAAGCGGGCGCGTCGGCCGCCGTCTTCCGGCTGCTGTGGGTGCTCTTCGGACGCCGCTGGGCCATCCTCGCCCCGCTGTCCGTCTACCTCTTCGCCCCGCTGAGCATGCCGGTGCTCGCCTGGTGGTCGGCGGCCCTGAACGCCGTACCGTTCCAGCTGGCCATGGCGCTGTCCCTGTTGTGGACGGTCCACTACCTGCGGACCGGTGCCCCCCGCTACGGCTGGATGACCGCGGGCGCGGTCGTCCTCGGCATGGCGTTCTCGGTGAAGGCGATGTTCCTACCGCCGCTGCTGTTCGTCATCGCCGCCGCGTTCCTGGTACGCGGCCGCTTCCCGCGGGTCCTGGCCACCACCCTGGAGCGCGACATGCCGTTCTGGGTCGGTATGGCCGCGCTGTCCGTGGGCCACGGCCTGCTCTACCTCACCAAGCAGGACTCCGCGCACGGCGAGGGCGCCGGGATGCCCAAGCTCGACACGGCGGTGTCGGCGGCGCGCAAGCTCCTCGGCGAGACCTTCCCCGCGGGTGTCGTCGGCGGCCCGTTCGAGTGGGGCCCGGTCACCCCGGCCGGCGGCCTGCTCGACCCGTCGATGCCGATGGTCGTCGGCGCCTGGTCGGTACTGGCCGTGGTCGTCGGCGCCAGCCTGCTGCTGCGCCGCCGGTCGTGGCGCGCCTGGGCGATCGTGCTCGGCTACCTGGTGGTCGTCGACGTCATCCCGACGCTCATCGCCCGCGGCCGCTACGAGGACGCCTTCGGCTACGACCCGCGCTACGTGGCCGACGCCGCGCTCGTGTTCGCGATCTGCCTCGCCTTCGCGTTCCTGCCCACGCGGGAGGAGTCCCCAGGGAAGGACGACCCGGGAAACGGGGCGCACGCGGGCGGCGAGGACGGCCGGGGCGGCGGGGCCTACCGGTGGACGCCGCCGCCCAAGCGCGCCCGCGACCTCACCGTCGCGGCGACCACGGTCTTCATCCTCGCCGCCGGGTACTCCACCTACGCCTTCGCCGACACGCTCAGCGGCGACCGGGTCCGCTGGTACCTGGACACCGTGCGCGGCCAGATGGGCGGGGTCCCCACCGAGGCGGGCGTGTATCCCCGCCCGGTGCCCGACGACATCGTGCTGCCGTGGAACGGCCCGCGCCGCCTCAGCTCCTTCGTGCTCAGCCCCCTGGCCGAGCCGGGTGTCGCCGAGCGCATCCGCGACCCCGAGCCCGCCGCAACGGCACTGGTGTTCAACGACGCCGGGTACCTCGTCCCCGCCAAGGCCAAGCCGGACAGCGCGTTCTTCGACAAACCGGAGGACGAGGAGTGCATGTCCACACTGGGCGGCGACGTGATGTGGGAGGTCGAGTCGTTCGGCGGTCCGACGATGATCCTCACGGTCGCCTACACCGCCGAGACCTCGACGCGCATCGGCGTCGTCCTCGGCGACTCGTGGATCGACACCGAGCTGCCCGCCGCCCCCAAGGGCGGAAACTGGTACATCCCCGTCCCCGGGGCCGGCGACAAGCTGCTGCTGCACACCAACACCGAGGAGCTGTGCATGCAGTGGGTGACCTTCGGCGAACTGGACCCGCAGACCGACGGCGACCCGTGGGCGCAGGCCGAGGCCGAGGAGAACGACGGCGGTGACGGCGACCAGGACGACTCCTGACCCCGTCCTCCGTTGATCTCGGCGAAGTGCACCGAACACTAGAAACCACCGCCGATATTCGGTGCGCTTCGCCGAGATCAACGAGAGGAAGGCGGCGCGGTGGCCCTGGCCTGTCCGCGCCCAGGGCCGACCGCGTTGTACCAGCGGCGGCTGGGCTCCTCCACCCACCGGTAGGTGGCGGCCGCGCACAGGATCGTGCCGATGGTGACGGGGACGATGTCGAACCAGAACGACCCGGTGAAGATCTCCTGGCCGGTGAAGCCGCGCCACAGGTAGAGCACCGCGAACTGCCACAGGAAGATGCCGTAGGAGATCTTGCCGAGGTAGACGCTGATGGGGTGGGCCAGCAGGACGCGCAGCCAGCCGCCTTCGGACCGGCGCGACGCCGCTCCGCCGGAGGGGCCGCCGGAGCGCTGGTCCGCCTCGGGGCTGGGCATGAGGGCGACCGGGGCGATGAGGAAGAACGCGAAGGCCGTCGCCGTGAGCGAGCTGAACCAGCCGACCCACAGGCCGTCCACGCCGACGAAGCGGGGCCCCGCCGCGGGGGTCGCGTGGAGGATGTAGACGACCGCGGCCAAGCCCCAGAACAGCGCGGCGTGGCGCGGCACGGTCCGGCAGAAGCGCCGCACCGGCCCGTCGGGGCCGGACTCCCGCCAGGCCCACTCGGAGACCACCGCCAGCGCCATGCCGACGGCGAACATGCCGAGTGTGCGCGGCAGCCACATGTGCAGGTACTGCCGCGGCTCCGGGTAGAACTGCGGGATCACCGCGAGCAGGCTGACCAGCACCATGATGCCGAGGCCGATGAGCAGGCGCCGGGCGCGGGCGTCGGTCGTGTCGGCGCCGGAGGTGCCGACACGACCCGCGTAGCGCGCCAGAAGGTAGGCGAACACGGGGAGCAGCAGGTAGTAGGAGACCTCGACGCACAGGCTCCACATCTGGCCCAGCCCGTAGGGCCCGGTTCCGACCCACCACGGGTCGAGGTTGTAGATGAAGGTCAGCGTCATGACCTCGACCCAGGCGCCGACCGAGTGGAGGTGGTCCTCGGACCAGATGAGCATCGCCGTGATCGCGACGATCCAGTAGGCGGGCAGCACCCGCAGGGCGCGCCGCCACAGGTAGGGCAGGACCGGCGGGCGCGGGGTGCCGTCGAGTGCGGCGCGTGCCCAGGGGCGGTAGAGCAGCAGGCCGGAGAGCACGAAGAAGAGCGGGACGCCGAGCTCGCCGCGGGCCAGCAGCGCGCCGACCGCACCGGGTTCCAGGGCGGTGCCGGTCTCGATCGCCACGTGGAACACCAGAACCATCAGGGCGGCGATGGCGCGGATGCCGTCGAGGCCGGTGAGGTGTCCGCGGACCTGGGGCAGGAAGCGGGGGTCGCGGGCGGCGGGGGCGTCCCGAGCGGTGTCGGCGCCGCCGCCGGTCGGGTCCCCGGCCGCGGTCCCGTCGGTTTCGGGTGGTGCTGTCACAGGCCGGCCTCCTCCAGATACCTGCGGCTGGCGGGTGTGGGCGTGGGACGCGAGCGCCGAGCCCTCGACACGGGGGTGCGGTGCGTGCAGGTCATCCGCTCCGTGTCAGACTAGAACGTGTTATAAAAATTCAGACACGCCCTGGTGACGTTGCACACCATGGAGAAGTACTCTACCCGAAAATGAAGCAAGTTCCAGATCCGCTTAACTCTGCCCGGGAGAACTCATGCGTCGAACCGTCGCAGTCGTCTGCATCGCGCTAGGGGTCTTCAGTCTGGTTCTGGCCCCGCTGCTGCGGTTCTGGGTCGCCGGTGCCGCGATGAAGGCTCCCCTCGACCAGTACAGCGAGACGGTCAACCGCGGTGACGACGTCACCTACTTCAGCGCCCAGGACCTTGAGCAGGTCGACCACGCCACCGTGGAGGCCTACACCACCGTGCGCGGCGATGTGGCCGCAAGCGACGCCGACATCGCCGTCTGGGACCAGTTCACCTGGGTCAAGGACGTCGACGAGGACTTCGCGTTCCTGTCCACCAGCCGCCGCGCCGGCCACGACCGCGTCACCGGTGAGGCCGTCGACTGCTGCGACGCGTCCGTCAACGAGGAACCGGTCAAGCAGAAGGGCCAGGCGTTCAAGTTCCCCTTCCTGACCGAGAAGAAGGACTACGAGTTCTTCGACACCGCCACCCGGCAGACGCTGCCCATCAGGTTCGAGGGCGAGGAGACCCTCGACGTCGACGGGGAGCAGATCGACACCTACAAGTTCGTGCAGGTGGTCGAGCCGACCAAGATCGAGGAGCGCACCCTGCCCAAGTCGCTGCTCGACATGGACGGCGACGGTGACGCCACCGCCGACGTCATGTACAACGTCACCCGCACCTACTGGATCGAGCCGACCACCGGCGCCCCCATCGACCTTCTCGAATCGCAGCACCGCGGCGCCTTCGTCGACGGCGAGGAGCGGCTGGTCATGTTCGACGGCGACATGCGGTTCACCGACGAGACCATCAAGTCCAACGTCGAGACCGCGGCCGAAGGCGCCTCCCTGATCCCGCTGGTCCGTACCACCATCCCGCTGGTCCTGCTCGTCACGGGCGTGGCGCTGGTCGCCCTCGGCGGCATCCTGCTCGCCACCGCCCGGACCGCGGCCCACGGCAAGCGCTGAGCACAGGTGACCCCGTGGCCGAACAGCTGCCCGCCACTCCGGCCCCGACGTTGACGCCCGCGGCGCCGACGCCGGGGCCGGGCGCGCGTGCGGCCGGACTGCTCCGGGCCTGCCGCCCCAAGCAGTGGCTGAAGAACCTGCTGGTGCTGGCCGCTCCCGGCACCGCGGGTGTGCTCACCGACCCCGGTGTGCTCGGCTGGACCGCGCTGACCTTCGCGCTGTTCTGCCTCGCCGCGAGCGGTACCTACCTGCTCAACGACGCCCGCGACGTGCACCGCGACCGGCTGCACGAACGCAAGCGGCACCGACCCGTCGCCGCCGGCACCGTCCCGGTCCCGCTCGCCGTCGGTACCGGGACCGCCCTCATCCTGGTCTCCCTCCTCGCCGCTCTGGCCAGCGGCAACCTGCCGCTGCTGGCCGTACTCCTCGGCTACCTCGCCCTCACCACCGCCTACACGCTGTGGCTGAAGGACATCACCGTCGTCGACATCGCCGCCGTCGCCGGGTGCCACGTGCTGCGCGCGATCGCCGGCGGCGTGGTCATCGGCGTCCCCCTCACCGCCTGGTTCGTCATCGTGGTCTCCCTGGCCGCGCTGCTGGTCGTCGCCGGAAAGCGCGAAGCCGAACTCCGCAATCCCGGCAGTGACGGGGCGCGGGCCGCCCTCGACGGCTACTCCCGCAGCTACCTGGTCCAGATCCGCACCATGGCCTCGGCGGCGATGATCGTCACCTACTGCCTGTGGGCGCTGGAGGGGGGCGCGGACCAGGCCCCCGACGGCTTCCGCGCCGCGAGCATCGTCCCGTTCTTCGTGTTCGTGCTCCGCTACCATCAGCTCGTCGACCGCGGCGTGGGCGAGGAGCCCGAGGAGATCGCGCTGCGCGACCGCCCGCTGCAGCTGTGCCTGTTCGCCCTGGTGGCCCTCGTCGGCCTGGGGATCTACACATGAACCGCCGAATGCTCACCGGGTGGGGCCGCACCGCGCCCACACTGGCGACGGTCGCCCGCCCGCGCACCGCCGAAGAGGTCGCGCTGCTGCTGCGCTCCGCGGGCGCGCCGGGGGAGTCCGCGCCGCCGGGTTCAGGGCGCGGCATCATCGCCCGGGGCCTGGGCCGCAGCTACGGCGACGCGGCGCAGAGCGCCGGCGGCCTGGTCCTCGACTGCTCGGCCCTGGCCCCCGGTGTGCGGCTCGACCGGGCCGCCGGCACCGTCACCGCGTCGGCCGGTACCAGCCTCGCCGACCTCATGGAGCACCTGCTGGCCCGCGGTCGCTTCGTCCCGGTGACCCCCGGGACGCGGCACGTCACCGTGGGCGGCGCGATCGGCGCCGACATCCACGGAAAGAACCACCACGTGGACTCCTCCTTCGGCGCGCACGTGCGGTCGCTGACGCTGGTCACCCCCGATGGCGCCGAGCGCGTCATCGGCCCGGACCGGGAAGCCGACCTGTTCTGGGCGACCGTCGGCGGCATGGGCCTGACCGGGGTCATCACCGAGGCCACGTTCGACGTCATCGCGGTGGAGACGGCGGCCGCGCGGGTCGACACCGACCGCACCCCGGACCTCGACGCGGCGCTGGCGCTGATGAGCGCGACCGACGACCGCTACCACTACACGGTCTGCTGGATCGACCTGCTGGCCCGCGGCGCCGCCCTGGGCCGGGGCGTGCTCACCCGCGCCCACCACGCCCGCCGCGCCGACCTGCCCGCCCGGTGGCGCCGCGCCCCGCTGCGCTACGCCCCCCGGACACTGGCGGGGGCGCCGCCGTGGGTGCCGCCGCGCCTGCTGAACGCGTGGAGCGTGCGGGCGTTCAACACCGCCTACCACGCCCGCGCCCCGCGCCGCGGCCGCGACGAGATCCAGGGCCTGGGGTCGTTCTTCCACCCGCTGGACGCCGTGCGCGGCTGGAACCGCATGTACGGGCCGCACGGCCTGGTGCAGTACCAGTTCGTGGTGCCGTTCGGCGAGGAGGTGGCGCTGCGCCGGATCGTCGAACGGCTGGCGTCGGCCGGCGCGCCGTCCTTCCTCACCGTGCTCAAGCGCTTCGGGGCACCGACGCCCGCGCCGCTGTCCTTCCCCATGCCCGGCTGGACCCTGGCCCTGGACCTCCCGGCCGAACTGCCCGGCCTGGCCCGCCTGCTGCGGTCCTGCGACGACCACGTGCTGGCCGCGGGCGGGCGCGTCTACCTGGCGAAGGACAGCAGGGCCGCGCCCGCCGCGGTCCACGCGATGTACCCGCGCCTCGACGAGTGGCGCGCGGTCCGCGACCGCGTCGACCCGCGCCGCGTGCTCGTCTCCGACCTCTCCCGCCGCCTCGACCTCTGACCCCGCCCCCTCTTCCGATGATCTCGGAGATATCGGGGTTTCAGCGGCGATTGTCACCCCACTATCTCCGAGATCAACGGACGCAGCGGGTCAGGGTGCGGCGACGCCGAGGCGGTCGAGGGCGGCGCCCACCTCGCGGTCCTCCTCGGCGAGGAACGCGCCGAAGTCGTCGCCGGTGAGGTAGGCGTCGGTCCAGTGGGCCGCGGCCAGGGCGTCCCGCCACTCCGGTGTGGAGTGCAGGTCGTCCAAGGCGCCGATGAGGACGGCGCGCTCCCGCTCACCGACACCGGGCGGGGCGAGCAGGCCCCGCCAGTTCATGAACTCCAGGTCGACGCCCAGCTCCCGCAGGGTCGGCGCGTCGATGCCCGGTGTGCGCTTGGGCCCGCTGACCGCCAGGACCCGCAGCTGCCCCGCCGCGATCGCCTGGCGGTACTCGCCCGCCCCCGCCGCCGCGGCGTCGACCTCGTGCTGGAGGAGTGCGGCCAGCGTCTCCCCGCCCCCGTCGTGCCACACGTAGTCGACCCGGTCGGGGTCCACACCGATCTCCTCGGCCAGCAGCATCAGCGGCAGGTGGTCGGGGCCGCCGGGGCTGGAACCGCCGCCCAGGGTGAGCCGGACGCCGGGGTCGCGCCAGTCCGCGACGAGGTCGTCGAACGTCCGGTAGGGCGAGTCGGGCGGCACCAGGACCACCATGGGCTCCTCGACCAGTCGGGCCAGCGGGGTGGCCGCGGTGACCGGGGGCTCGTCGTGGATGTGGGTGCGGGCGACCAGGCCCAGCCCCATCTGCAGCAGCAGCCGGGCGTTGCCCTCCTCGTAGAGCAGCCGGTGCAGGCCGGTCGTCCCGGCCGCCCCGGGCACGTTGACCACTTCGGCCTTCCCGGCCAGCCCCGTCTCCTCCAGGGCGGCCGCGACCGTGCGGGCGGTGGTGTCATAGCCGCCCCCGGGCGGGTTGGGCACCATGATGCGCACTTCGGGGACAGCGGGTGCCGGTGCGCATCCGACCACCGTCGCCGCCGCGACCAGCAGCGCCAGCGCCACCGCCAGGCTCCCCGCTCCCGTTGATCTCGGGCGTAGCGACCGAATTCCGGCGAGAACTCGGTCGCTACGCCCGAGATCAACGGGGATAGGGGGTGAGCGGCGCCCGGTCCACATGTGCGGTTTTCCTACCTCCGGTCGGCGGTGTCGGTGTCCCGGTCGTGCTTCCCCTCGGTGCCGTCGGCCGCGCCGCCGCGGCCGCCCCGCACCCGGGCGATCAGCGGACCCACCACCGCCAGCGCGGCCAGGGCGAGCAGTACCGCGGCCACCGGCGAGGTCACCAGCACCGTCCAGTCGCCCGAGGAGATCTGCAGCGCCTGGCGCATCGAGCGCTCCATCATTCCGCCCAGGATCAGGCCGAGGATCAGCGGCGCGGCGGGGAAGCCGTTCTGCCGCATCAGGTAGCCCACGACCCCGAAGCCGAGCAGCAGCCACAGGTCGAACACGCTGAAGCTCAAACCGTACACACCGACCACGCAGAACACGACGACCAGGGGCAGCAGCACCGCCTTGGGCGTCTTCAGCACCTTGGCGAAGACCGGGATGAGCGGCAGGTTGAGGACCAGCAGCACGATGTTGCCCACGTACATGCTGGCGACCACGCCCCAGAACACGTCCGGGCGGTCGGTCAGCATCAACGGGCCGGGCTGCACGCCGAGCACCAGCAGCGCGCCGAGCAGGATCGCGGTGGTGCCCGAGCCGGGCACGCCCAGGGTGAGCAGCGGGACGAAGGAGCCGACGGCCGCCGCGTTGTTGGCGGACTCGGGCGCGGCCACACCCTTGGGGTTGCCGGTGCCGAACGTGTGCCCGTCCTTGGCGATGCGCTTCTCCGCCGAGTAGGACAGGAACGACGCCACGGTCGCCCCGGCGCCCGGCAGCACCCCGGTGAAGAACCCGAGCACGGACCCGCGCCCGGTGGCGGGAGCGATCCGGGCGAGATCGCGGCGGGTCAGCCGCAGCGACGAGACGGTTCCGTCGGCGCCGCCCGCCCCGCGGCGGGCGAGCATCGCCAGGACCTCGGCCAGCGCGAACACGCCCAGCGCCACGATGAGGAACTCCACGCCCTCGTACAGCTCGGGCAGGTCGAAGGTGAAGCGGGGGGTGGCGGTCTGGGAGTCGATGCCGATGAGCGAGATCATCACCCCGACCACCGCCGCGATCAGCCCCTTGACCAGGTTCTTTCCCCCCAGGGACACCACGGCGGTCAGCCCGAGGACCATGAGCGCGAAGTACTCGGCCGGGCCGAAGCTCACGGCGAAGCGCGCGAGCACCGGCGCGATCAGCATGAGGAGGGCGACCCCCACCGTTCCGCCGACGAACGAGGCGATGGCGGCGATGGCCAGCGCCTTGCCCGCACGGCCCTGGCGCGCCATCGGGTACCCGTCGAACGAGGTCGCCACGGTCCCGGCCACGCCGGGCGCGTTCAGCAGGATCGAGGAGGTCGACCCGCCGAAGATGGCGCCGTAGTAGACGCCGGCGAGCATGATGATGGCGGTGGTGGGGTCCATCCCGAAGGCGATCGGGATCATCAGCGCGATGGCGCTCATCGGGCCCAACCCCGGCAGGATGCCGATGACCGTCCCGGCGAGCACGCCGATCAGGACGAACAGGAGGCTTTCGGGGGAGAACGCGATCCCGAACCCGTAGCCGATGTGACTGAGTGTTTCCATGGTCGACTCCGCGGGTCGGGGGTCAGAAGGGCAGCGGCCCGGGGGGCAGCGCCACGTTGAGGAAGTCGGACATCAGGAAGTACAGGCCTGCGGCGACGCCCACGCTGAGCAGCCCCGTCACCCAGTGGCGGCGGTAGCCGAGATAGGCGGTGGCCCCGGCGAGGTACACGGCGGTCGAGATGAGGAACCCCACCGGTTCGAGCAGCGCGATGTAGACGGCGATGGACGCGGCGAACAGGGCGAGTTCCAGCCGGGTGTCGCCGATCCGGCCCAGGCGGGCGTCGGGCCCGGGGCTTGCGGTGGTTGCGGTCGGCGCGGAGTCCGCGCCGACCCCGGCTTCCGGATCCCTGCGCTGGAAGAACAGCAGCACGGCCAGGAGCAGCAGGACGGCGCCGAGCCAGCGCGGCAGGGTCGCGGGCTGCACCGGCACCTGCACCGCGGTGAAGTCCGGCAGGTCGAAGGCGAGCACCAGGTAGCCCGCCGCGAACAGACCGATCGCCACCGCGAGGGTGCGGTCGGAGAAGCGGAAGGGCCCCATCACGCGTCCCCGCCCTTGCGCAGCCCGACCTCTGCGAGGATCTCGGCGGACTCCTCGCGGGTCCGGTCCAGGAACGCGCCGAAGTCCTCGCTGCCCAGGTAGGAGTCGGTCCAGCCGAGCTCGGCCGTCGCGGCCTTCCAACCGTCCTGCCCGACCATGTCGGCGAACACCTTCTCGTAGTAGGCGACCTGCTCGTCGGTCATGTCGCCCGGCCCCATGACGCCGCGCCAGATGTCGAAGGTGTAGTCGACGTCCTCCTCCACCAGTGTGGGCACGTCCGGCAGGGTGTCCAGGCGCTCCGGTGAGGAGACGGCCAGTGCCCGCAGGTCGCCCGACTCCAGCAGCCCGGCGGCCTCCGATGCGCCGGTGACGGCCGCGTCCACATGGCCGCCGAGCGCCTGGGCGATCGCCTCGCCGCCGCCGTCGAAGGGCACGTAGTTGAGGTCCTCGGGGTCGAGCCCGGCGGCGTTGACGGCCCCGGCCAGGGCGACGTGGTCCATGCTGCCGGGGGCCGAACCGCCGGCCACCGAGACCTTCTCGGGGTCCTCGCGCATCGCGTCGGTGAGGTCGCCGAAGGTCCGGATCGGGGAGTCGGCCGGAACCAGGTAGGCCATGTAGGCGGTGCTCAGCCGCGCGATGGGGGTGAAGTCGTCGTGGTCGTAGGTGGAGCCGTCGGTGAGCGGGACGAGCGTGATGGGCGGGCTCGTCACGAACAGCCGGTGCGGATCGTCGGGTGCGGCGGCGACGTAGGCCCAGCCGATGGCGCCGCCCCCGCCGGGCTTGTTCACCACCTGGACCGGCTTGTCGACGAGCCCGTCCTCCTCCAGGACACGGGCGCTGGTGCGGGCCAGCGTGTCCCAGCCGCCGCCGGTGGCGGCCGGGGCGACGATCTCGATCGGGCGGGTCGGGGACCAGGTGCCGTCGGCGTTCCGGCCGTCGCCCGAACCGCAGGCGGTGGCGGCCAGAACGAGGCCGACACCGGCGGCGGTCGCGGCCGCGACGCGGGCGGGAGGGGTGGCGGCGGGGCGTGCGCGGAACATGTGCGCCTCCGGGGCTTTCGGGGAGCGGGGGATGTCCGCCGACGGGCGGAGTGACGTAACGCACATGAAAACAGCGGGAAACGCGCCCGGAACAGCGTTGTGTCGGTTGTGCGGGCATTGGTGGTAGTGGACGTTTCGGTCATAGTGGTCATGGCCCCTGCCGCCGCCCCCCACCCCCGCCACGTGCGACGATGGCGCATCACCGCCGCTTCGGCCGAGAGGAGCCCCCGGTGCGCCGACCGCTGGCACGCCTGACCCTGGCCGGTCAGTTCCTCGCCCTGCAACTGGTGATCGTCGTGGCCGTGCTGATCGCCGTCGCGGGCGTGTCCCTGGCCCAGGCCGACGCGGGCTTCCGGCGGACCGAAGGGCAGCGCATGCTCGCCGTCGCCGAGACGGCCGCCTCGATGGAGACGGTGCGCGTCGGACTCGGTGACCCCAAGCGCGAAGGCATCCTGCAGCCCACCGCGGAGAGCCTGCGCGGCCTCGCCGGGGCCGACCACCTCGTCATCGCCCGCCCCGACCTGCGTGCGCTGAGCGGCGCCGACCCGCGCCGGATCGGCGCCGAGGTCGACACCGGCGACAGCGACGTCCTCGACGGGCGGGCGTGGATCGGCGTGGTGGACATCGGCGGTCGGCCGGTGCTGGCCGCCCACGCCCCGGTGATCGCGGCGGACGGCGAGATCCTCGGCTTGGTGGCGGCCGGACGCGACTATCCCGGCCTCGTCGAGCGGCTGGCCACCGCCGCGCCCACCCTGCTCGTCTACCTCGGCATCGCCCTGGTCCTGGGCGTCGCCGGATCCCTGCTGCTCGCCCGCCGCGTCAAACGCCAGACGCTGGGCCTGGAGCCCGGGGAGATCACCCGGCTCGCCGAGCACCGCGAGGCCATGCTGCACGGCATCAAGGAGGGCGTGCTCGGCCTCGACGAGCAGGACCGGGTCACCCTCGTCAACGACACCGCCGCGCAGCTGCTGCGGCTTCCCGCCGACACCGGGGGCCGTGGCCTGGCGGAGCTGGGGGTCGCCCCGGACCTCCTCGACGCCCTGACCGACCGGGTGCAGCAGTCCGACCGGGTGGTGCTGATGAACAACCGCCTGGTCACGCTCAACCGGATGCCGCTGTACCACCGGGGCCGCCCCATCGGCTCGGTGACCACGATGCGCGACCGCACCGCCCTGGTCGAGCTGCGGCACGAGCTCGACGCCAGCCGCACCTCGACCGAGGCTCTGCGCGCCCAGGCGCACGAGTTCAGCAACCGGCTGCACGTCATCGCTGGGCTGCTGGAGCTGGAGGAGTACGACGAGGTGGCGCGCTACGTGCACCGCATCGGCGGAGCGCGGGCGCGGCTCACCGAGGACGTCGCCTCCCGGGTGGCCGACCCGTCGGTGGCCGCGCTGCTCATCGCCAAGGCGAGCCTCGCCGCCGAGCAGGGCAGCCGGCTGCTCGTGTCGGACACCACCGACCTGTCCTTCCACGACGAACGCCTCTCCTCCGACCTGGTCACTGTCGTCGGCAACCTCGTCGACAACGCGCTGGACGCCACCCGGGGCGACGACGGGGCCTGGGTCGAGGTGGAGCTGACCGAAGAGGGCAGGGGCCCGGTGGAACCGGACGGCGGGGCGGGACCGGGGGGCGCGCGGTCGGCGGACGCGACCGCCGTGCGGGTGCGGGTCCGCGACTCCGGGGCCGGCGTCCCGCACGAGCTGGCCGAGCAGGTGTTCCGCAGCGGCTTCAGCACCAAGGAGCCGGGCCGCGACGGCGCTGCCCACAGCGCGGCGGCGCCCGGACGGCCCGCCGGCCGCGGGGTGGGCCTCGCCCTGGTCCGGCTGGTGTGCGCGCGGCGCGGCGGCCGGGTGGACGTGGCGGGGGCGGAATTCACCGCCCGGCTGCCCTTCGGCGCCGAGCCGGGAGCGCGGGCAGGGGCCGCCGGAGCCGCCAGGGCCGCCACGGCCGAGGACAGGACACACGACGTGGGAGGTGAGGCGTGATCCGGGTGCTGGTCGTCGACGACGACTTCATGGTGGCCCAGGTCCACCGCAGGCTGGTGGAGCGGGTCCCGGGGTTCTGCGTGGTGGGCGAGGCGCGTACCGGCGCCGAGGCGCTGCGGATGGCCGCGGAGCTCCGGCCCGACCTGCTGCTGCTCGACATCTATCTGCCCGACATGGCCGGGACCGAGGTGCTGCGGCGGATGCGCGCCGAGGGCCGCCCTGAGGCCGACGCGCTCGTCATCACCGCGGCCCGCGACGCGGCCACCGTGCGCCAGGCCCTGCGGGGCGGCGCGGTGAGCTACGTGATCAAGCCGTTCGAGGCCGAGACGCTGCGCGACCGGCTGCTGCGCTACCAGGAGGCGCGCGGGATCCTGCGGGGCGGCGGCGAGCACGGCCAGGCCGAGGTGGACCGCGTCTTCGGGCGGTCGGCACCCGCGGGAACCGCCGGGGCCGGGGCCCGCGAGATGCCCAAGGGACTGACCCGGGAGTCGGCGCGCCTGGTGGAGCGGGAGTTGAGCCGGGCGGGCGAGGTCTCGGCGTCGGAGTGCGCCGAACTCACCGGACTGGCGCGGGTCAGCGCCCGCCGCTACCTGGAGTTCTTCGTCGGCGAGGGCAAGGCGGAGGTGCGGCTGCGCTACGGCACGGCCGGGCGTCCGGAGCGCCGCTTCCACTGGATCGGTCCACCGTCGGCCTGAACCGGCCGCGGGCGTCGGCCGTGGGCGGCGGCGGACCTGTCGGGCCGGGCGTTGCGGGGCGGGCGTTGCGGGGCGGGGCGATGAGGGACAGGGGCATGGGTCGGTCGTCAGGGGGAGGGAGGAGCGTCGCCCATCAGTCCCAGCGGTCCTCGTAGTGCCGCTGGTGAAGTGGGCTGCGGGGCGCCCGCACGTTCCACACGAACGCCGCGAGGACGGAGCCGGTCAGGATCGCCAGCAGCGACAGCTCCAGGACCTGCGCGGGTACGGTGGCCGCCAGCACCGCGGTGACCACGATGACCCCGGCCATCCACGAGGAGTAGGGCGCGAAGGTGCGGTGGACGTGGTGCCAGCCCTCGTCCCCGTTCCCGGGGTCTGCCCCCGGGGAGCCGGCGCCGGGAACGGGCACATCGGGGCGTCTTCGCCGCGCGTTGCCGACGGCGAGGACGGCTGCGGTCAGCGCGGCGCAGATCAGGCAGACGACAGCGAATCCGACCACGGAGGCCTCCTGATTATTCGGTTGTCGAAGTTGTTCTCGGGGTACGGATGCGTCGTTGTCACCTACCCGGAGTAAGCGCTCCCAGTCCTCCTGTGAGCGGACTTCGATATTGCCCCTGGGCAATTGCAGAAAGAATTCTCCGGGCCGTGCCCGCCCCAGGGCGCCGGGGTACGCTGCGTTGCATGGAGCCCCTTTCCCCATCTCCCGCGCCGCGCCGGCGCGCCTCCGACGCCGACCGGGAGCAGGTGGTGCGCCACCTCAACCAGGCCTACGCCGAGGGGCGGCTGAGCCTGGAGGAGTTCGACGACCGCTCCAGTGCCGCCTACCGCGCCACCTTCGACGACGAGCTGCGGGCGCTGCTGCACGACCTGCCCGACGCGCAGCACGCGGTGGCCGCCCCCGTCGACACCGTCGAGCTGCGCACGGACAGCGCGACGATCAAGCGCACCGGCGACTGGGCGGTGCCGCGGCGGCTCAGGGTCACCTCCGCCTCCGGCACGGTGCGCCTCGACTTCACCGAGGCCAGGGTCCCCTTTCCGGTGGTGGACGTCGAGCTCACCGTGGACAGCGGGACCACGGTGATCATCCTGCCGCGCGGCGGTACGGCCGACCTCGACGGGGTGCGGACCGACCACGGCACCATCCGCTCCCGTGTCCCGGCGCGGCCCGAACCCGGGGTGCTGCACGTCCGCGTCAGCGGGTACACCATGTGCGGAACCATCAAGGTGCGCCAGGGCCGCCGCTGAGCCGCCCGCCTCGCGGTTCGCCCGGGTCGGCCCTTCCCCTGGCCGTCGGCGTCTGCGAGGCTACCGCCACGACCTCGGACAACGCGGAGGAATGCAACGATGCGCAACGCGGTGGGGGCGGTGGACACGGTCCTCCTCCTGGGCGGCCGGAGCGAGATCGGGCTGACCATCGTCGAACGCCTGGTCCGGGACGGCGCCCGCAGGGTCGTCCTGGCGGCCCGGCCCGCACCCGAGGGGGAGAAGGAGGCCGCCGGTGAGACGCGCGCAGCCCGGGACGGGGCCGCGGAGCGGCTGCTGTCCCTGGGCGCGACCGCCGTGCACACGATCGACTTCGACGCGGCCGCGCCCGACACCCACGCCGGCGTCGTCGCCGAGGCGGTGAAGCTCGTCGGCGACCTCGACGTCGTCGTCGACGCGTTCGGCGTGCTCGGCGAGCAGTCCGCCTTCGACGCCGACCCGGTGGCCGCCGCCGAGGCCGCCACCGCCAACTTCACCGGCCACGTCTCCACCGGAATCGCCGTGGCCGCGCGGCTCCGCGAGCAGGGCCACGGCACCTTCGTCGTGATCTCCTCGGTGGCCGGGGTGCGGGTGCGCCGGGCCAACTTCGTCTACGGCGCGGCCAAGGCCGGGCTCGACGGCTTCGCCCAGGGACTCGGCGACGCCCTGCACGGCACCGGTGCCCGGGTGATGATCGTCCGCCCCGGGTATGTGCCCACGCGGATGAGCGCCCATGTGCCCTCCGCGCCCTTCCCGGCGACGGCCCGCCAGGTCGCCGAGGCGGTCGCCGAGGGGCTGCGCAGGGGGTCCGAGGTGGTGTGGGTGCCGCGCAAGCTGCGGTTCGTCTTCGCGGGCCTGCGCGCCCTGCCCCGCCCCCTCTGGCGACGCCTCCCCCGCTGACACCTCCCTCCCTGTCGTTGATCTCGGAGATATCGGGGTATCCTGCGCGATTTTTACCCCGATATCTCCGAGATCAACGACAGGGGGTCGGGGCAGGGCCGGGAAAATGGCGTACAGCTCATCTAGAACGTGTTTCAGTTTCGTGTTTCCATGGCCGCATGCGAACCCGTGCGACCGAGATGTTCGGCATCGAGCTTCCGATCTTCGCCTTCAGCCACTGCCGCGACGTCGTCGCCGCGGTCAGCCGCGCCGGGGGCATGGGCGTGCTCGGCGCGCTCTACTTCACCCCCGAGGAACTGGAGCGCGAACTCACCTGGATCGACGCGCACACCGGCGGGCGGCCCTACGGCGTGGACGTCGTCATGCCCGCCGCCTACACCGGGGCCGACCTCGGTGCTGCCGACGGTGACGGGCTGCGCGAGCGGCTGGCCGCGTTCATCCCCGACGGCCACCGCCACTTCGTCGACGAACTGCTCGCCCGGCACGGCGTCCCCGAGCTCACCCACGACGACACCGCGCACCTCCTACTCGGGTGGACCGACGCCACCGCGCGACCCCAGGTCGAGGTCGCACTGGGGCACCCCATCGGCCTGCTCGCCAACGCCCTGGGCGCGCCGCCCGCCGACGTGGTGGAGCGGGCGCACGCCTCCGGCGTCCCCGTCGCCGGGATCGCCGGAAGCGTGCGGCACGCGCGCAAGCAGCGCGAGGTGGGCGTGGACGTCATCGTCGCCCAGGGCACCGAGGCCGGCGGCCATACCGGCGACGTGGCCACCATGGTGCTGGTCCCCGAGATCGCCGACGCGGTCGCCCCCGCCCCCGTGCTCGCGGCCGGGGGCATCGGCCGCGGCCGCCAGATGGCCGCGGGGATGGCGCTGGGCGCCGAGGGGGTGTGGACGGGGTCGGTCTGGCTGGCCACCGAGGAGGCCGACACCCCGCCCGCCGCGCTGGCCCAGATCCTCGCGGCGACCTCCCGCGACACCGTTCGGTCGCGGTCCATGACGGGCAAGCCCGCCCGCATGCTGCGCAATGACTGGACCGAGGCGTGGGAGGGGGAGGACTCCCCGGGGCCGCTGCCGATGCCGCTGCAGTTCATGCTGATCGCCGACGCGCTGCGCCGGGTCGGACGGGTCGGCCACCCCACGCTCACACCCTCCCCGGTCGGCCAGATCGTGGGCGGCCTGAACCGGGTCAAGCCCGTCTCCCAGGTGGTCTACGAGCTCATGGCCGAGTTCGGCGACACTCTGGAGCGGCTGAACGCGGCGACCGCCGATGACCGCACCGGTAGGCAGATCGGGGAGTCGGCGGGGGAGTCGGCCGGGCGGCAGGGGGCCGGGTAGGTGCCCCCGCCTCCGCGGCCGCTCAGGCCGTCCGCTGCTCCGGGGCGAGCTCCTGGCCCTGCTCGGGGACGCGGATGCCGGTGCCGGGCACCTCGGTGGTGACCAGGTCGTGCGGGACCGGGCAGCCCTGCGGGAAGGTGCCGATGCGGTTGACGTCGAACCCGGCGGGGTAGCTGCGGATGTTCGGGTTGTCCTTCTCCATGAGCGGCTCCACCCGAGGCGGCAGGAAGCGGACGACCTTGGCCCGGGCCCGCAGCCCGGCGCGCGCTGCCACCCGCCAGAAGCGCGACGGCTCGGGGTAGCGGAAGGCGGTGATGAGCCGGTCGTCGAGCAGGGCCATGCTGAACGGCCGGATGACGGGGCGCTGCCACGGCGGGTAGAAGTCGACCATCAGGTCGAGGGTGGCGTCGGAGACCGCGCGCCCGCCCTCGGAGTAGGCGAAGTTCTCCCGCTCGTAGGAGTCGAACAGCTCGTGGAACTCGGCGTAGGTCGCGGGGATCTCCTTGATCCCCATGTGGCGGCCGAGCTCGCGGTAGTAGTTCGTGGAGGCGGTGATCTCGTGCTCCGTCAGCCGCCGCCAGCCGTAGCCGAGGTCGTTGAGCCAGCGCACCGGCATGACCACGAACGTGCTCAGGACGTAGCGGTAGTCGTCGTTACCGATGTCGAACGAGCGGTGCATCTGGTTCATCCGGCGCAGCGCGTCGCGCCCCTCGCCCGGTTCGAAGCCGTGGTGCAGCATCGCGCCCAGCAGCAGTGCGGTGTCGTCGTACCGGTACTGGGTGCGCGTGGTGAACTCGCGGGTGCGGCCCAGCAGCTCGCCGATGCTGGGGACGGCGTAGGTGCGGTACAGGGCGAGCCCCAGGGCCTGGGTGATGTCCCAGGGGAACTCGTGCCAGGCGAGGATCTGGGTGATCCGCCGGAAGTCGGCTTCGGCGTCCAGCCGGTGGATCTCGTCGTACCAGTCGTACCGTTTCATGCGAACATCTTCCGATTCCGCCGTAGTTGTGGGGGATAGGCGGCGAACGAGCTATATGCGCGCTCACCGCCTATTTCCAGCCAGGGTAAGGCGACGGGAACCGGTAGCGCCACGCGGGTGCGACCCTGTGGATAGCCGCGGTCACCCAGGGCAGGCCGACCGGGCGCGGCGGGGGACGCTCACACCGGCATGGCCATGCTCTCGGCGACATGCCTGACCAGCGCCAGCAGCACCTGCTTGCTCGACTCCCGGTCGCGCACGTCGCACAGCACGACGGGCACACCGGGCGAGACGTCGAGCGCGGTGGCGACCTCCCCCACGTCGTAGCGGTGCGCCCCCTCGAAGCAGTTCACCGCGATGACGAACGGCAGCCCGCGCCGCTCGAAGAAGTCCACCGAGGGGAAGCAGGTTTCCAGGCGCCGGGTGTCGGCGATGACCACCGCGCCCAGCGCCCCCAGTGCCAGCTCCTCCCACATGAACCAGAAGCGCTGCTGGCCCGGAGTGCCGAACAGGTACAGCACGAGCTCGTCGGAGATCGTGATGCGGCCGAAGTCGAGCGCGACCGTGGTGGTGGTCTTGTCCTCCACCCCGTCGAGGTCGTCGACACCGAGGCTCGCCTCGGTCATCACCTCCTCGGTGTTCAGCGGGGTGACCTCGCTGACCGAACCGACGAGTGTGGTCTTACCGGCTCCGAAACCGCCTGCGACGAGGATCTTGATCGCGGAGGGGATGTGGTCCGCGGAGCGGTCAGAGTCGTTGGATGCCATCGAGTACCGCCTGGAGTATGTCCCGGCTCACCGGGCTCTCGGTCGTGTAGGGGGCGCGGGCCAGGACGTAGCCCCGGCCGATGAGGTCGCCGATCAGCACCTTGGTCACCGCGATCGGGAGGTGCAGGTGGGAGGACACCTCCGCCAC
Source organism: Nocardiopsis mwathae (assembly GCF_014201195.1). NCBI lineage: Bacteria > Bacillati > Actinomycetota > Actinomycetes > Streptosporangiales > Nocardiopsidaceae > Nocardiopsis > Nocardiopsis mwathae. The sequence goes on from NZ_JACHDS010000001.1 coordinate 319,704, forward strand.
CGACTGCGGGCGGCGGCAGAAGTCCAGGATGCGCAGCTGCTCGGGTTCGAGGGACACCTCGTCCACCTCGGCCCGCGCCGCGATGACCACACTGACCATGTCCAACTGGACCGTGTCGGAGCGTTCCCGCCCCTGCGCGATGACGTAGGGGCGCACCAGCGGGCCGATCTCGTCCGCGTCATGCTCCTGCTCCCTGCGATCTGGCATGGCTCACCTCCGCGTCAACCGGTGGAATCGTCGGCGGTGCCGCCGATGGTGGAGGCACTGGGTGAGCCGTTCTCCCGCGGAGCGGCGTTGAGGAACCGTCCGGCCTGCTCCACCAGGACGTTCATCTCATAGGCGATGAGCCCGACGTCGGACCCCTCGTCGGCGATCACCGCGAGGCAGGCGCCGCTCCCGGCGCCCGTGACGAACAGATAGGCGTGCTCCATCTCCACGACGGTCTGCAGCACCTGCCCGCCGCCGAACTGCCGGCCGGTGCCGCGGGCCAGGCTCTGGAACGCCGAGGCGACGGCGGAGAGCTGCTCGGCGTCGTCCTTGCCGAGTTCCCCCGACCGGCCGATGAGCAGGCCGTCGGCGGACAGGACGATGGCGTACTTGGCCCCGGCGGCTCGTTCGACGAGCTCGTCCAGCAGCCAGTTCAGGTCCGTTGCGGCGTTGTTGGTCAAGATCAGGTGTCCTTCTCGCTCTCGCTGTCGTGCTGGCGCTGCTTCGCTTCGAGCCGACCTTGCTCGGTGCCCTTCTGGAACGCGGCCATGTTGCGGCGCAGGCGCGCAGAACGGTCCTCATCCTGCTCCGTCGTGCGGGGGCGGGCAGGCGCGGGGGTCGCCTCGGGTGCCTCGGAGAGCTGCGGGGCCAGATTCACCTGGGGAGTGCGTCGGGGCAGCGCCGGGCGTCCGTCCTCGGTCGTGGTCGGTTCCTCCTTGGCGGCCGTGGGCGGGTCGGTCGGGGGCGGGGCGTCGGCGGGCGGAACGGGGAACACCGGCGACGCGTCCTGGGCGGGCCGCGAAGCCGTGTCGCGGCGCCGCGGCAGCTGCGGCGGCGCCGGGCGGTCCTGCGAGTGCCGGCGCAGCTCGTCGGCGCCCTTCCACACACCGGGCCGCGGCTCGCGCCGCGGGAGTGCGGGCCGCTCGCCCGTGTCGGCGGTGCCGGTCGCGGGCGGGGCGCCGGCGAGCACGTCGCCGGTGAGCGTGCCCGGAGCCAGGGCCGGGTCCTTCTCGGGCTTGGCCGCGGCGCCGGAGCCGTTCCGCGCCGCGCGGGCGGTGGGGTCCGACTCGATGTCGTCGTCGCCGGCGGTCCCGCTGCCGTCGCGTCCGTCGGTGCAGCGGCGCAGCCCGCCGGACGCGTCCGGCGCGGAGCTCCCTTCCCCCTCCGCGGAGGGGGAAGGGAGCTCCGCGGGCGGCGGGTCCTGTTCGGCGGTCTCGGTGGCCGCGGGCAGGATCCGCTGCTCGCCGGTGCTCTCCACGCCCTGCGGCAGAGCCAGCGGGTCGCCCGCGATGACGGCCGTGGGCAGCAGGACGATCGCCTGCACACCGCCGTAGGGCGAGGAGCGCAGCTGCACCTTGATGTCGTGGCGGTGCGCCAGGCGCGAGACCACGAACAGGCCCAGCCGCATCTTCTCGTTGAGCCGCATCACGTCGAACTCGGGCGGGTTGGCCAGCAGCTCGTTGGCGGCCTCGAACTCGTCCTCGCGCATGCCCAGCCCGCGGTCCTCGATTTCGATGACCACGCCGTTGGGCACCTGGTCACTGCTGAGGCGGACCTGGGTGTGCGGCGGCGAGAACGTGGTGGCGTTGTCGACCAGCTCGGCGACGAGGTGGATGACGTCGGCGACGGCCGGGCCCTTGAGCTGGACCCGCGCGATGTGCTGCCGGTCGACGCGCGTGTAGTCGCCGGACTCCGAGATGGCGCCCCGCAGCACGTCGATCAGCGGCATCGGCCGGTGCCAGGTGCGGCCCGGTGTCTCGCCACCCAGGATCAGGAGGTTCTCGGCGTTGCGCCGGGCGCGGGTGGCCAGGTGGTCGAGTTTGAACAGTTCGGTGAGGTGCTCCGGGTCCTCCTGCTCGTGCTCCATCTTGTCCAGGAGGCGCAGCTGCCGGTGGACGAGGGTCTGGCTGCGGTGCGCGATGTTGAGGAAGACGCGGTTGACGCCCTGGCGTAGCTCGGCCTGGCGGACCGCCGCCTGCACGGCGGTGCGCTGGGCGGTGTCGAACGAGCGGGCGACCTGGCCGATCTCGTCGTTCTCCTGGCGGGAGACGAGGTCGGGCAGCTCGGAGTCGAGGTCCACGGGTTCGTGCCGGGTCAGCCGCCGCATGATGCCGGGCAGCTTGACCTCGGAGAGGTCGCGGGTGTCGTCACGGAGCCGGTTGAGCCGCTGGATCAGGCTCTCGGCGGCCCGGCGGGCGTAGCCGAACGCCAGGATCGACAGCACGGCGATGCTGATGCTGCCCGCGACGGCGTAGGTGATGGACCGGACCGCCACGCCCGCCTGCAACTCCGAGGAGTACAGCGCCTGATCGGCGCCGATGTCGGTGAGGGCGGCCTTGACCGGGTCGTAGGCGGCGTGCCACTCCTCGGCGGTCACCGGCATGGACAGGTCGGGGGAGGCCGCACCGGTGACCGGGTCGGTGGTGTCGGCGATGGGCCGCTCGGAGATCTTGTCCTCGAACCGGCGCAGCTGCTCCCACTCCTCGCTGCGCCGCAGCTCCTGCAGGGACTCGGTGGTCTCAGGGCCGTAGTACTCGTGCAGCGACTCGACCATCCCCCGGTAGGAGCCGACGAACCGGGTGAACTCCACCTGGTCCTCACGGGACAGCTCGCCGGTCGCGAAGGCGCGGGCGATCTGTGCGTCGGCCTGGCCCAGGGTGTCGACGACGCGGAAGGTGTAGACGGCGGTCAGGCCCGGGCCGACCGTCTCGGCGGCGTGCCCGTTGCGGCCGACCTCCTCGTACAGGTCGGCCCCGGCCTCGGTGAGGGTGTTGTAGTACTCCAGCACCGCGGCGCGGGAGCCCTCGCCGTTGCGGACGTCGTCGTCGACGTGCCCGCGGAAATCGTCGATCTGGGCGAACTGCTCGTCCAGATCGTGGAGGCGCTTCTGGACGGACTCCGGCGAGTAGGGCAGCACATCCTTGAACTTGTCCAGGAAGCCGCTCATCTGCTCGTCGGAGGTCTCGCGCGCCTGGCGCAGCTCGTTCCGATGGCCGTCGGGGTTCTCCAGGAAGGAGATGGTGGCGGTGCGCTCGTCCATGACGGCGGTGAGCGCGACGGCCGAAGGGGTCAGCAGCTCCTTGTTGCCCTGGACGAGGGCGTACTGGAGCACGGCGCCGTAGCCGAGGTAGCCGGTCACCACCAGCCACAGCGCGATGAGGGCCGCTGTGGGCGCAAGGACGATTCTGCGGAGGCGAGTGCCGATGCCGTGGACTCGCTGTTCTTTTGCTGCCTGCACTGCTCTCCTATGGCCCGGAGGCGGGCGCACCGGACCGGGGGTTCACGTCGACTGTCGGGGGCGGACCACGTGACGGCACCGGGGATCAGGGGTGCGCCGGTGAAAAAGCCATTGTTCTAGGGGGGTCGGCCAGGGGATCGTATCTCGCCCGAGATCATCTGTTTGCGTAGAGGTTGCTGTATGAGGTCGAGTGATGACGCGATGGCCGAGCTGGGACTTTGGTCCTAAGCAGGGTGTTCGTCCTGTGGCCTGCGTCTACGTGCGGGTCTGGAGGTGTTGGCGGGACAGGAGAAGGATTATCAAAAAGTTACCGAATGCGTGGCACATGTGGTCCTTCGTCCGGTCATGCGGGGCCTGCTGCCGGTTCGGCGGGTTCGGTGTTTTCCCTGCGCATGGTGGAAGGTGCCGTTAGCCTGGGGTGGCTATGGCAGGGATTTTCGCGAGCGATCCCACAGTCGCGGCGATCGCCTATCCGGCGGTCGCGCTGGGGACCCTCACCGGAGCCGCAGTGTTCCTGGCGCGACACCACCGGCGCTACGGACGGCTGCGCGGCTGGCCTGGGCAGGTGACCCTCGCCACGCTCCTGGTCGGCGTCGGCGTCGTGCTGTACGCCGTCTACCCGCTGCCGCGCAGCGCCGACGGCCTGTGCGCGATCCACGGCGGCGCCGTGCCGCTGCCGGCCCCCTCCGGCCGGGCCGCGACGTGGGCCGACGCCGGGCCGTGGCACGCGGCCGCGCATGTCGCCCTCGTCACCGCCGTCTACGTCCCCGTCGGGCTGCTCGCCCGCTACCGCTACCGGCGCGGTGCGGCGTTCACCGTCGGCCTCGGCCTCCTGCTCGCTCTGCTGGTGGAGACCGTCCAGCTCACCGGGGTGCTGGGGCTCTACCCGTGTGCCTACCGGGTCGCGGCCGCCGATGACGTCCTCCTGGGCGGCGCCGGCGCGCTCGCCGGGTGGCTGCTCGGCGTGGCCGCGGTGCGGTGGCTGCCGCGTCCGTGGCCGGGGGCGGCGGCCGACACCCTGCCGCCGGATGCCTCCCGGCGGCTGCTGGGCCACGCGCTCGACCTGGGACTGTGGTGGTTCGGTGCCGGGACGCTGGCCGCTCTCGCCGTGGCGTTCGGCGCGGTCCCCGCCTATGAGGTCGATCGTGCGACGTACGTCGCCCTCATCGGGCTGGCGGTGCTCTTCGGCCTGCTCCTGCCGCTGGTGCGGGAGGACCGCTGCACGCCCGGCCGTGCCAGTGTCCACCTGGCGCTGGCCGGCCTCGGCCGCCCGCGGCCCGCCGCCCGGTGGCGGGTGCTGCTGCGGTCGGTGTCGCTGTACGCGCCGATCACCGTGCTGTTCGTGCTGGGCTGGGAGTGGTGGGCGCTGGCGGTGGTGGCGCTGCACGGCCTGTCGGCGCTGGTCCGCAGCGACCAGGCGGGCCTGTTCGACCTGCTCGCCGGGGTGCGCGTGGTCACGCGCAGCACCGTCTCGGGCGGCCTGCCCCGCGAACTGGTCCGCTACTCCGCCCCCGACCCCACGACCGACCCCACCCCCGCGCAGCGGTGATCCCCGAAGTACCGACCGATCGCCCCAAGCGTGAGGCCGATACTCCCGAGGCCACAACGGGTTTCAGGTGCCGGTGAAGCGGGCGGGCCGCTTCTCGGCGAACGCCCGGGTGCCCTCCTCGGCGTCGTCCGAGGCGAGTACCTGCCAACCGATCCGGTCGGAGACCCGCAGCGCCGCGTCCTCGTCCATCCCCTCGGTCTCCCGGTAGGCGCGCAGGATCGCCTGCACGGCCAGCGGGCCGCAGCCGGCGATCGCCTCGGCGGCCTCGCGGGCGGCCTCCAGCGCCGTCCCGTCGGGAACGACCCGGGTCACCAGCCCGATATCGGCGGCCTCGCGGGCGGTGTAGGAGCGCCCGGTGAGCAGCATGTCCATGGCGTGGGTGTAGGGGATCTGCCGGGCGAGGCGCACAGCGCAGCCGCCCATCGGGAACAGGCCGCGGCGCGCCTCGTACAGGCCGAACGTCGCACTCTGCCCGGCGATGCGGATGTCGGTGCCGACGACCAGTTCCGTTCCGCCCGCGACGGCCGGCCCCTCCACGGCGGCCACCAGCGGCTTGCCCGGGCGTGCGGCCCGGAGCAGGCCCTTCCAGTGGAAGTCCTCGATCTCGGCCGCCCGCTGACGCACGTGGGGGTCGTCCGACGGCGTGCCCATGGCCTTGAGGTCGGCCCCGGCGCAGAAGGCCCCGTCCGCGCCGGTCAGGATGCCCACGCGCACGCCCGGTTCGGAGTCGATGTAGCCGAAGGCGGTGGCCAGCCCGACGAGCATGTCGGTCGACAGGGCGTTGCGGGCCTCCGGGCGGCGCATCGTCACCGTCACGATGGCGCCGTCCCTCACAACGTGGCAGTGCGGGGTCGAAATATCGGGAAGCTCGGCCATGTGGCCTCCTGGATGTGAACACCGTTAACGATGTACGGCCGCGTGAATTGCGCCGTCATCGGAAACCGATTCTAGATACTGATGGCAACGATTAGAGGTATTGCACGGTAAAACGAGAACATGCTCTACTTGGCGCCGAGTCTGCATCGATGTGAGGGAGATCGGCATGGCGGATCCGCTCCGGCCCGGCTTCTGGCGGCTCGCGCAGGCCCACCCGACACGGCTCGCCTGCGTCGACCCCGACGGCACCGAATACCGGGCCGGGGAGCTGCTCGGCCGGGCCAACCGCCTCGTCCACGCCCTGCGCGGCATGGGACTGCGCACCGGCGACGGCTTCTGCGGGCTGACCCCCAACGGCGCCGACGGAATCACCCTCTACCTCGCCGCCGCCCAGGCCGGCCTCTACTACACCCCGATCAACTGGCACTTCACCGGGCCGGAGATCGCCCACATCCTCGCCGACAGTGGCGCCAAGGCGTTCGTCCTGCACGAGCGGTACGCCGCCGAAGGACTCCGCGGAGCCGACACCGCCGGGCTTCCGGAGGCCGCGCGCATCGGTATCGGCCGCGTCCCCGGCTGCACCGAGCTCGGCGACCTCCTCGCGCGCTACCCCGACGTCACCCCCGAGGACCGCACCGCCGGGCTCCCCATGCACTACACCTCGGGCACCACCGGACGGCCCAAGGGCGTGCGCCGCCCCCTGGGCGGGCTGGACCCCGACGACGCCGCCGAGCTGATCACCGCCCTGTTCCACGTGTTCGGCATCGAACCGGGGCCGGGCCACGCCCACCTGGTCACCTCGCCGACCTACCACACCGCCGTCACCCAGTTCAGCACCACCGCCCTGCACCTGGGGCACACCCTCGTCCACATGGACCGGTGGTCGGCCGAGGAGGCGCTGCGGCTGGTCGAGCGGTACCGGGTCACCAGCACCCACATGGTTCCGACCCACTTCAAACGCATGCTGCACCTGCCCGAGGAGGTGCGCAAGGCCTACGACGTCTCCTCCATGCGCTGGCTCATCCACGGTGCCGCGCCCTGTCCCCGGGCGGTGAAGGCGGAGATACTGCGGTGGTGGGGCGACTGCGTGTACGAGTACTACGCCGCGACCGAGGGCGGCGGCACCGTGTCCACCCCCGAGGACTGGCGCACCCGCCCCGGGTCGGTCGGGCGCCCATGGCCCATCACCGAGCTGATGATCGCCGACGACCAGGGCGACGAGGTCCCCACCGGGGAGATCGGCACCGTCTACATGAAGATGTACGCCTCGGACTTCGAGTACAAGGGCGACCGGGAGAAGACCGCGGCCAACCGGCTCCGCGGCTTCTTCACCACCGGCGACCTGGGACATGTGGACGCCGACGGCTACCTCTACCTCAGCGACCGCAGAGCCGACCTGATCATCTCCGGCGGCACCAACATCTACCCCGCCGAGATCGAGAACGAGCTCATGGCCCACCCGGAGGTCATGGACGTCGCGGTGTTCGGCGTCCCCGACGACGAGTGGGGCCAGCAGGTCAAGGCCGTCGTCGAACCGGCGGACGGCGCCGAACCCGGCCCCGAACTCGCGGAGCGGCTGCTGCGCTCCCTACAGGGGCGGCTGGCCCGGATGAAGTGGCCCAAGAGCATCGACTTCATCGCCGAGATGCCCCGCGAACCCAACGGAAAGCTGATCAAACGACGCCTCAGAGACCCCTACTGGCAGAACCACTGACCCCCCTTCGCGTCGATCTCGGAGATATCGGGGTCTCACCGCCGGATTTCACCCCGATATCTCCGAGATCAACGGGGGAACGAGCGCGCAGGAGGTGCCATGAGTCCGGACCGGCAGACAGGCTCCCCCGACGAGACCCTCTCCGGCGGACACACGGTCGAGTTCCCCGGCGGCTACACCCGCAGCACCGGCCCGGTCATCGGCCGCTTCCTCACCGAACTCCGCGACGGGCGCATCGTCGGCGTGCGCGCCCGCTCGGGACGCGTACTCGTGCCCCCCACCGAGTACGACCCGCACGACGGCTCCCCGGTCACCGGCGAGTTCGTCGAGGTCGGCCCTGCCGGGACCGTCACGACCTGGACGTGGGTGGCCCAGCCCCGGCCCGCCCACCCCTTCACCCGCCCCTTCGCCTGGGCGCTGATCCTCCTCGACGGCGCCGACACGCCCCTCGTGCACGCCCTGGACCTCGGCCCGGACAGCGGCCCCGCCCCGCCCCGCCGCCTGCGCACCGGCCTGCGGGTCCGGCCCCGGCTGCGCGACGAGCGCGTCGGCGACATCACCGACATCGCCTGCTTCCGCCCCGAGGTCGACCGGATCACCGCCCCCACCCGGCTCGACTACACCATCCGCGCCGGGCCGGCCCTCACCCGCTACCTCGACGCGCAGCTGGAGGGCAGGATCCTGGGGATGCGCTCCCGGCACGGAACGGTCTACGTGCCCCTGCGCGACGTCGACCCCACCGACGGCAGCCCCGGAACGGAGGAGGTCGAACTCCCCGACACCGGCGTGCTCACCATGTTCTCCGTCAACCACGTCCCCGACCCGCGCGCGCCCGAGGTCCCCTTCGTCACCGGCTACGTGCGCCTCGACGGAGCCGACGTCGACCTGCTCGCCCTCATCGGCCGGGTGGAGCCGTCCCGGGTCCGCACCGGCATGCGGGTGCGTGCCGAGTGGCTACCGCCCGAGGAGCGCTCCCGCACCCGGCCGAGCATCCGCTGGTTCGTCCCGGCCGAGAAGGGAGAGGACGACCGATGAGCACCCCCGGCACACCGCCTCCCACCGCCGTCCCCCCGTTCCCCCGAGACCGACGGGAGGGTGACGTCGCCGTCGTCGCCTTCTCCCAGACCCGGCACATGGCCGCCGACAGCGGTGCCCCCGAGGCGCGGCTCGTCCACACCGTGGTCTCCGACGTCCTGCAGCGCGCCGGGATCGACCGCGGCGACATCGGCTTCACCGTCTCCGGCAGCCTCGACTACCTCGCCGGCACCCCCTTCACCTTCGTCGGCGCGCTCGACGCGGTGGGGGCCTGGCCGCCCATCAGCGAGAGCCACGTCGAGATGGACGCGGCCTGGGCGCTGTACGAGGCCTGGCTGCGGCTGCGCCACGGCGACATCGACACCGCACTCGTCTACGGCTTCGGCAAGGCCACCCAGGGCGACCTGCCGGACATCCTCACCCTCCAGCTCGACCCCTACTACCTCGCGCCGCTGGGCATCGACGACATCTCGCTGGCCGCACTGCAGGCCCGCGCCCTGCTCGACGCCGAGCGGGTGACCGAGGCGGACCTCGCCGCGGTGGTGGACCGCTCGTATGCGGCCGCCCGCGCCAACCCCTACTCCGCCCAGGCCGGGTTCACCCCCGACACCCTCCTCACCTCGGAGTACGTCGCCCACCCGCTGCGCCCCGGCGACATCGCCCGGCCCTGCGACGGCGCCGCCGCGGTCCTGCTGGCGACCGGCGACACCGCCCGGCGCATCGCCGAGGCCCAGGGCACGCGCCCCGCCTGGATCCGCGGACTGGAGCAGCGCGTCGACGCGCACGGCCCGGGCGCCCGCGACCTCACCCGCTGCGACGCGGCCGAGCGCGCCGCCGTCGCCGCCGGCGTCGGCGCGGCCCCCGTCCAGGTCGCCGAGGTGCACGCCCGCTACAGCCACCAGGAGCCGCTGCTGCGCGGGGCGCTCGGGCTCGACGACGGCGTCGAGGTCAACCCGTCGGGCGGGCCGCTGGGCGCCGACCCGGTGATGGCCACCGGACTGGTGCGGGTCGGGGAGGTCGCCCGCAGGATCGCCGCGGGCGCGGCCGAGCGGGGCGTCGCCCACGCCGCGCAGGGGCCGTGCCTGCAGCACAACCTCGTGACGGTACTGGAGGGGTGAGATGAGCGGCAGGCCCGTGGCGGTCATCGGCGTCGGGCAGACGCGCTACCGGACCCGGCGCGACGACGTCTCCATCGCCGGGCTGGTGCGCGAGGCGGCGCTGCGCGCCCTGGAGGACGCGGGGCTGGACTTCGCCGACATCGACGCCGTCGTCCTGGGCAAGGCGCCCGACCTGTTCGAGGGCGTGGTCATGCCCGACCTCTACCTCGCCGACGCCCTGGGCGCGCGGGGCAAGCCGCTGCTGCGCGTGCACACCGCCGGTTCGGTCGGCGGGTCCACCGGCATCGTGGGGGCGAGCCACATCGCCTCCGGTGCGTTCGAGCGGGTGCTCGTGGTGGCGTGGGAGAAGCAGTCCGAGTCGAACGCCACCTGGGCGCTGACGCTCGCCCACCCCATGTCGACCTCGCTGGTGGTGGGCGCCGGCGGCTACTTCGCGCCGTTCATCCGCGCCTACATCGAGCGCTCCGGGGCGCCCGGCCGCATCGGGCCGATGGTCGCCGCCAAGGACCGCCGCAACGCCCTCCGCAACCCCTACGCCCACCTGCGCATCCCCGACATCACACCGGAGATGGTGGAGGCCACGCCCATGCTGTGGGAGCCCATCCGCTACCTGGAGGCCTGCCCGTCCTCCGACGGCGCGTGCGCGGTGGTGCTCGGCGGCCGGACCGCCGCCCGCGCGGCGCCCGGCGCACCGGCGTGGGTGCTCGGCACGGCGATGCGCAGCGAGCCGATCGCGTTCGCCGGGCGCGACGCCGTCGACCCGAGGGCCGGCCGGGACTGCGCGGCCGACGTCTACGCCCAGGCCGGGATCGCCGACCCGCGCCGCGACATCGACGTCGCCGAGGTGTACGTGCCGTTCAGCTGGTATGAGCCGATGTGGCTGGAGAACCTCGGCTTCGCCTCGCCGGGCGAGGGGTGGCGGCTCACCGAGTCCGGGGCCACCGCCATCGACGGCGACACCCCGTGGAACCCCTCCGGCGGGGTGCTGTCCGCCAACCCCATCGGAGCCTCCGGGCTGATCCGGTTCGCCGAAGCCGCCCAGCAGGTGCGCGGCGCCGCCGGGGACCACCAGATCGACGGTGCGCGCACCGCGCTCGGCCACGCCTACGGCGCCGGCTCCCAGTTCTTCGCCATGTGGATCGTCGGATCGGAGTGCCCATGACGACCTGACCCGGCCGATGGCCACCCACCCGACCCATCACACCACTGCCGCACGACCGGACGGGGACCGGCGGGGGCGCAACGGGGACAACGGGGCTGACCTCCGGGGGAGTCGACGACACCGGGAGGCCGGATGCACTTCAACCTCGCCGACCTGTTCGAGCGCGTCGCCGACCGCATCGGCGACCGCACCGCCCTCGTCTGCGGCGACGACCGCCGCAGCTACGCCGAGCTGGAGGCGCGCGCCAACCGGCTGGCCCACCACCTCACCGCCGCCGGGATCGGCCCCGGCGACCACGTCGGCATGCAGCTGTACAACGGCACCGCCTACGTCGAGTCGCTGTTGGCCGTGCTGAAGATCCGAGCCGTTCCGGTCAACGTCAACTACCGCTACGTCGCCGACGAACTGCGCTACCTCTACGACGACGCCGATCTGGCCGCGCTCGTCTACGACGCCGGGTTCGCCGACCGCGTCGCCGCCGTGCTCCCCGGCGCGCCCCGGCTGCGCCACCTCGTGGCCGTCGGCGGCCCTCCCCTCGACGCCGCGGAGCACGCCGCGAGCGTCGGCTACGAGGACGCGCTGTCCGCGCACACCCCCCGCCGCGACTTCCCCGAACGCTCCGGCGACGACCTCTACATCATCTACACCGGCGGCACCACCGGCCTGCCCAAAGGGGTGATGTGGCGCCAGGAGGACCTGTTCTTCAGCGGCCACGGCGGCGGCAACCCCGGAGGGGCGCCGGTCGCCACCCCCGGGGAGCTCGTCGAGAAGGCCACCTCGGGCGGGGGCGCCGTGATCATGCCGGCCGCCCCGCTGATGCACGGCGCCGCCCAGTTCGCCACCTTCATCTGCATGTGGACGGGCGGCACCGTCGTGCTGGTCCCGCGGTTCGACGCCGATGCGGTGCTGCGTGCCATCGAGCGAGAGCGGGTACTGACGATCAACCTCGTCGGCGACGCCATGGCCGCACCCCTCGCCGACGCGCTCGCCGCGGGCGGCCACGACGTCTCGTCCCTCCTCATCGTCAGCTCCAGCGGCGCCATTCTCTCCGGTTCGGTCCGCGCCCGCCTGGCGGAGCTGCTGCCGGGACGCGCCATCATGGACAATTTCGGCTCCACCGAGGCCGGCCTGGTCGCGTGGGGGGTCGACGGCGCCACACCGGAGACCGGGCTGCGCTACCGCTTCGACGACGACCGCACCACCGTCCTCGGCCCCGACCTGCGCCCGGTGGCCCCGGGATCGGGGGACATCGGCCAGGTCGCCCGGTCCGGGCGGGTCCCACTCGGCTACTACAAGGACCCCGCGAAGACGGCGGCGACGTTCGTCGAGGCCGACGGCGTGCGCTACACCCTGACCGGGGACATGGCCACCGTCGGGGCCGACGGCACCGTCACCGTGCTCGGCCGCGGGTCGGTCTGCATCAACACCGGCGGCGAGAAGGTCTTCCCCGAAGAGGTGGAGGCGGTGCTGAAGGGGCACCCGCGCGTCGCCGACGCGGTCGTGGTGGGGGTCGAGGACGCGCGCTTCGGGCAGCGGGTCGCGGCCGTGGTGAGCGCGCCCGGCGGGGTCGCCGAGGCCGACCTGGACGCCTTCGTCCGCGACCGGATCGCCGGCTACAAGGCGCCGCGCACCTACCGCTTCGTCCCCGAGGTGCGCCGCTCGCCCAGCGGCAAGGCCGACTACCGGTGGGCGCGCGAAGTGGCGTCGGACCGGGCGGCGCCGCCGCTGCTCGCCGGGTTCGACGCCACCGACCCGGACCTGATCGCCGAGCGCATCCCGCACGAGGAGTTCGCGGCCCTGCGCGCGACCCGGTCCGTCCACTGGAACCCCCAGCCGCGGTCCTGCGGCTTCGACGACGGCGGGCTGTGGATCCTCAGCAGGCACGCCGACGTGCGCGCGGCGTCGATCGACACCGACCTGTACTCCTCCCACGCCAAGACCGCGATCGTCCGGTTCTACGAGCGGATGACGGAGGACGGCTTCGAGGTGCAGCGGCGGAACCTGCTGATCAACCTCGACCCGCCGCAGCACACCAAGCTCCGCAAGATCGTGCAGCGCGGCTTCACCCCGCGGGCGATCGGCGCGCTGGAGGACGCGCTGCGCTCCCGCGCCCGGCGGATCGCGGCCGACGCCGCCACCCGGGACACCGGGGACTTCGTCGCCGAGGTCGCCACCGAGCTGCCGCTGCAGGCCATCGCCGAGCTGATCGGGGTGGCGCAGGAGGACCGGGCGCGGCTGTTCGACTGGTCCAACGGGATGCTCGGGTACGACGACCCGGAGTACACGGTGGACCCGGCGGCCGCCGCCGCGGAGATCCTCGGGTTCGCCATGGCGCTGGCGGGGGAGCGCCGCGAGCGGCCGCGCGGCGACATCGTCTCCGAACTGGTGCACGCGGACGTGGACGGGCGCGGGCTGAGCGACGACGAGTTCGGGTTCTTCGTGATCCTGCTCGCGGTGGCCGGGAACGAGACCACGCGCAACGCGATCACCCACGGGATGCTGGCGTTCCTGGACCACCCGGAGCAGTGGGAGCTGTACCGGAGGGAGCGGCCGCGGACGGCGGCGGACGAGATCGTGCGGTGGGCGACGCCGGTGATCGCGTTCCAGCGCACGGCGACGGCCGACACCGAGATCGGCGGCCAGGCGATCCGCCGCGGGCAGCGCGTGGGGCTGTACTACAGCTCGGCCAACTTCGACGAGGAGGTGTTCGAGGACCCGTTCGCCTTCGACATCACCCGCGACCCCAACCCCCACCTGGGCTTCGGCGGGACGGGGGCGCACTACTGCCTGGGCGCCAACCTGGCCCGGCTGGAGATCGGCCTGATCTTCGACGCGATCGCCGACCACCTGCCCGACATTCGGCAGGCCGGGCCGCCGCAGCGGTTCCGCTCCTCCTGGATCAACGGAATCAAGCATCTTCCGGTGCGCTATCGCTGATCACCCCGGAGCCCGGAGAACGGGAGAAGGGCGGTGCGGGAATCGGCGCCGCCCATTCCCATGCGACGGGTACAAGCAGCCGCGAGGATCCTAGCCCGATTCCTTCGCGGTGGAGACCCGAAGGTTGCGGTTTGGTCGCGCCGGTCGTCGAGCGGCGCGCCACGATTTTCCCGAATCATGGTGGAATCTTAAAAATCTCTTGGTGAAACGCCGCATTCTCGCAAGTGGCGCATTCTCCGTTTCTGGGAATTCGCTGGGTGGCCGCAGGAAAAAACCCGACAGTGAGTTCTGACACAGTTGCACCTTGTCATTGTGCTCTGGCAGCCTTATCCGCGTTTTATGTCGTCGCCCGATTCCGGGGGCGGCGGTCGGAGTCAAGCTGATGTGAACGGGTGCTGGAGCACATGCGTGCCGTGGGAATGAGTGCCGCCGTGGTGGCGACCGTGCTGGTGGGGAGTCTGCTCTCCGCAGCACCGGCCGCCGCCGAGCCCGATGCTCCGGCGGAGGACCTGACCTCCGACGAGCGCTCGGCTGCGGAGCAGGCCGCTACCTCGGGCGAGCGGGTGGAGATCCCCTCGGCGACCGACGAGCGGTCGCAGGTGTTCGCCGAGCCCGACGGGTCGTTCACGCTGGAGCAGTCGGCGGTGCCTGAGCGGGTGCGCACCCGGGACGGGTGGGCTCCGATCGACACCACCCTGGTCGCCTCGGGCGACGGCACCGTGCGGCCGAAGGCGGCCTCGGCCGACGTGGCGTTCTCCGGCGGCGGGGACGAGCCGATGGCGCGCATCGCGCTGGGCTCCAAGGCCGTCGAGCTGGACTGGCCCGGCGAGCTGCCCGCACCCGAACTCGACGACGACCGGGCGACCTACGCCGACGTGCTGCCCGGCGTCGACCTGGTGCTGACCGCCGGCACCGACGGGTTCTCCCAGGTCCTGGTGGTCCACACCCGCGAGGCCGCGGAGAACCCGGAGCTCGCCGAGCTGGAGCTGGCACTGGGCACCACCGGAGTGCGGATGGACGCCGATGCGGCCGGCAACCTCGAAGCGCTCGGGGAGAACGGCGGGCAGAGCGTGTTCACCGCCTCCACCCCGGCCATGTGGGACTCCTCCGGCGACGACGTCCCCGAAGTCGAGCGGACCGCGCGCGCCGCCACCGGCGCCCGCATCGAGCCCATCGCGACCACGGTCGAGCCGTCCTCCATCAAACTCGTGCCCGACCAGGCCATGCTCACCGACCTCGACACGGAGTACCCCGTCTACATCGACCCGTCGGTGTCGGTCAGCCGCAAGGCCTGGGCCTACGTGAACAAGCGCTTCCCGTCGCAGGTCTACTACAACCGCTCCGACAAGGACACCGGCGTGGGCTACGAGCCGGAGACCGGCAGCACGAAGCGGGCGTTCTGGCGGTTCAGCGTCTATGAGCGCACCAAGAAGCCCACGACCACGATCCAGTCGGCCACCCTGCGGGCCGAGGTCACCCACGCCTTCGGCTGCACGAACGCGACCTTCACCCTGTGGCGCACCCGCATCCTGTCCTCCAAGACCACCTGGAAGAACCAGCCCGAGAAGCTGACCAAGCAGGACACGGTCAACGTCGACAAGGGCCGCCCGGGCTGCGGGGGCAAAGGCGTGGAGTTCGACGCCACCCAGGCCTACAAAGCCGCCGCCGCCTCCGGCAACGGCTCGGTGACCTACGGGCTGTACGGCAACGAGAGGGTGTCGGGCTCCAACTGGGACTGGCGGCGCTTCGCCAAGAACCCCAAGCTGGTCGTGAAGTACAACAACAAGCCAGCCCAGCCCGCCACCTCGAAGATGTCGGACTCCCACGGCGGGATCTGCTCCACCGACCCCAAGAAGCCCCGGCTGATCAACACCACCTCGCCGACCTTCCGCGCCTACGTGCGCGACTACGACACGGCGTTCGTCGGGCAGAAGCTCAAGACCCGATTCGAGTGGAAGATCGAGGGCAAGGGCGACCGCGTCGGGCACGTGGACACCGCCTACAAGGACGTCGACGCCTGGCCCAAGGGCAGCTACCAGAGCGCCAAGGCCAAGGACCTGCCCGAGGGCAAGCTGCTCGGCTACCGCGCCATCGCCCACGACCAGACCGAGTGGGGCTACCCCTGGTCCGACTGGTGCTACATCAAGGTCGACACCTCCAAGCCCGAGTCCGGGCCGAAGGTGACCTCCGACGACTACCCGGCCGGTGACACCCCCACCGGAACCGTCGGCCGGTCTGGCCGCTTCACCTTCTCCGCCAACGGCGTGAAGGACGCCGCC
Source organism: Nocardiopsis mwathae (assembly GCF_014201195.1). Classification (NCBI taxonomy): domain Bacteria; kingdom Bacillati; phylum Actinomycetota; class Actinomycetes; order Streptosporangiales; family Nocardiopsidaceae; genus Nocardiopsis; species Nocardiopsis mwathae. The sequence goes on from NZ_JACHDS010000001.1 coordinate 335,819, forward strand.
GCTTACCACTACAGCGTCAACGACGCCTCCTGCTCCACCAAGATCACCCCGTCCACACCCGGCGGGTCGGTCACCACGACCATCACCCCCCGCTCGGACGGCCCCAACCTCGTCCACGCCCGCACCACCGACGCGCACGGAAACTCCTCGGACTGCGTGCTCGTCTACACCTTCACCGTGGCGCCGCCCAGCGACCCCGTCGCCCACTTCACCTTCGACGAGGGCGAGGGCACCGAAGCCGCCGACGAGGCGAAGAGCGGCCGCAGCGCCACGGCGTCCGGCGGGGTCGAGTGGACCCGCGGCCGGATCGGTCAGACCTCCGGCGACACGTACCGGCTCAACGGCACCGCCGTGGCGACCGACGGCAAGAGCGGCCGCCTGGCCACTGACGGTCCGGTCGTCGACACCTCCACGGCGTTCTCGGTCGCGGCCTGGGTACGGCTGGACGACCCCACCCGCAACCACACCGCCGTCGCCCAGGAGGGCGACTGGCACAGCGGCTTCTACCTCGGGTACAACCACCGGGGCGGCAACGGGTCGTGGGTGTTCAAGATGGCGCCCAGCGACGACACCGACGCCACCAGCGTCGCCAACCGCATCTACTCCACCGAACCGGCTGCGGCCGGTGTGTGGACCCACCTGCTGGGCACCTTCGACCCCGCCAGCGGCGAACTCGCCCTCTACGTCGACGGCGTCAAACAGGGCACCACCACCCAGAAGGCCCCGTGGAACGCCAAGGGCCCCCTGGTGATCGGCGGCGCCAAGTACAAGGGCGGGCCGGTCGACGCCTGGCCCGGCGCCATCGACGACGTCCGCGTCTGGGACCGCGTCGTGGTCGACGAGGTGCTGGACGAAGCCGACGAGCACCCCGAACCGTGGCACCTGGCCAACCGCCCCGCCGCCCTGGAAGGCCGCTGGGAGCTGGACGAGACGTCGGGCACCTCCGTGGCCGACTCCTCCGACCACCGGCTGACCGGCACCCTGCACGGCGACCCCGCCACCGCCTGGGCCGGAGCCGACAACGACCACACCCTGTCCACCGGCGTCACGCTCAACGGCAAGGACGAGCGGATCACCACCGACTCCCCGGCGATCCGCACCGACCGCAGCTTCAGCGTCGCCGCCTGGGTGCGCCTGGACGAGACCGGCACCAACTCCACCGCCGCCTCCCAGGACGGCGCCGCCCACAGCGGCTTCTACCTCGGCCAGCAGAACACCCAGGGCTACGACAACTGGGTGCTCAAGATGCCCCCCTCCGACACCGTGGGTGCCAAGGGCTGGTCGCGGGCGACCTCCAAGGACGCCCCCGAACTGGGCGCCTGGACCCACCTGGCCGCGACCTACGACCACACCACCGGCGAGACGACGCTGTTCGTCGACGGGGTCAAGGAGGGCACCGACGTGCAGAAGACCCCGTGGAACGCCGACGGGCCGACGGTGATCGGCGCCGCGCGGTTCGAGAAGCGGCTGACGGGCGCCTGGGGCGGCGACGTCGACGACGTCCACGTCTACCAGGGCGTGCTCAGCGAACAGGACGTGCTGCTGGTGCGGAAGGGCTTTGTGCCGTGAGCATGATCCGCCGCTGACGCACAGCGGCCGCCCCCGCCCCCACCTCTCTTCTTCCCCCAACCCAGTCGGACAGGGTCCGCCGACGACCATCGTCGGCGGACCAGGAGGATCCCCGTGTCTGAACCCCCTGCGACCCCAGCGGCTCCCGCCCCGCGGCGCTTCCCCGGACGCAAGGCCGTCTCCCAGGGCCTGGCCGTACTCATGGCCCTGGGCCTGCTGTCGGTCATGCCGGCCTCGGCCATCGCCTACAACCACCAGCCCGACGCACCCGACGAGGCATCCGTCGCGGGCAGCGACGCGTCCGTCCAGGTCGAGGCGCCGGAGGACGACGAGACCGAGGACGCGGCGCTCACCGCCCTCCCCGAGGCCGAGTGGCCCGAGCCGGAGACCGTCCAGGTGCGGGCGGGCGGCGCCGAGGCGTCCAGCAGCGGTGACGACCCCGTCATCACGCTGAAGGCCCTCCCCGAGGCGGAGGCCGAGGAGTGGGAGTCCCCCCTCCCCGAAACACGGGAACAGCAGCCCCCGGAGGACGGTGAGGAGTCGGCGGACGCCCGCCGCGACTCCGCCCGATCCCCCGACCCCAACGGCGCCCTCAACCAGCGCTCCCCGGAGACGGCCGCCTCGCCCGACGCGCAGCCCTCCGCTCCCGGCGACGACGCGCCGCCTGCCCCGAGCGGGCAGCCCGAAGGGGAGTCCTCCCCGCAGCCCGACCCCGCCGGTGACGACGCGCACGCCGCGGCCGAGGGCGACCACGAGGAAGAGGAAGAGGCCCAGGAAGCGGACCCCGCCGAGGACACCGCCACACCCGCCGAGGTCGAGGCGGTCGAGCGCGCCGACCTGGAGATCCTCGACCGCGATGTGGCCGAGAAAGCGGGCATCTCCGGCCTGCTGATGCGCCTCACCCGCACCGACGGCAGCGACGCCGACGGACCCGTCGAGATCTCCGTCGACTACTCCGACTTCGCCACCGCCTTCGGCGCCGACTACGGGTCCCGGCTGCGCCTGGTCGTCGTCGACGAGTGCGTGCTCGACGAGGACGGCTGCGCCGACGGCGACCCCCAGGTCGTCGAACTCGACTCGGCGAACGACGCCGAGGAGCGGACCGTCACCGCCGTCGCCCCCGCGCAGCAGGGCGCCGACATCCCCGAACCCGGGGAGTACCGCTCCGCGCTCGCCCCGAGCGCACCGGGCAGCGGCCGCAGCGGCACCCTGGTCGCGCTCAGCGCCGCCGCCGGCGGCGGCGGAACCGGCGACTTCGGCGCCACCCCGCTGCAGGCGTCCTCCACCTGGAGCGTGGGCGAGCAGACCGGTGACTTCTCCTGGTCCTACCCCATGGAGACGCCCGGCGTCGCCAACGGCGAATCCCCCGAGGTCGCGCTCGGGTACTCCTCGCAGAGCGTGGACGGCCGCACCGCCTCCTCCAACAACCAGACCTCCTGGGTCGGCGAAGGCTTCAACTACGACGCCGGCTACATCGAGCGCCGCTACAAGGCCTGCGCGCAGGACGGCCAGAAGGACCCGAACAAGACCGGCGACCAGTGCTGGGGCCGGCACAACGCGACGATGTCGCTCAACGGGACCTCCACCGAGCTGATCATCGACTCCGACGGGAACTGGCACCCGCGCAACGACGACGGCTCCAAGATCGAGCGGCTGACCGGCGCGAAGAACGGCGACAACGACGGCGAGTACTGGAAGGTCACCACGACCGACGGCACCCAGTACTTCTTCGGCCGCAACCGCCTGCCCGGCTGGACGTCCGGCAAGCCCGAGACCAACTCGGCCTGGACGGTCCCGGTCTACGGCAACGACAAGGGCGAACCGTGCCACGCCTCGTCCTTCGCCGACTCCTGGTGCCAGCAGGCCTACAAGTGGAACCTGGACTACGAGGTCGACGTGCACGGCAACGTCACCACGTACTACTACGACAAGTACACCGACTACTACGGCCGCAACCTCACCACCACGCCGACGCCCTACACGCGCGGCGGTGACCTGAAGCGGATCGAGTACGGCCTGCGCTCCGACGACGTCTACGCGAAGGCCCCGGCCCGGGTGAACTTCACCGCGGGCGAGCGGTGCATCCCCACCGACGACTTCGACTGCGCGCCGTCCAAGCGCACCAAGGCCAACGCCAAGCACTGGCCGGACGTGCCCACCGACCAGGAGTGCAAGAAGGACGGCAAGTGCACCGGAAAGCACTCGCCCTCCTTCTGGACGACGAAGAAGCTCGACAAGGTCACCACCGAGGTCTACGACGGGTCGAAGTACCAACCGGTCGACTCCTGGAAGCTGGAGCACTCCTACCCCAAACCGGGGGACGGCACCGACCCCGCCCTGTGGCTGAAGTCGATCACGCACACCGGGCACGTCGGCGGCACCGAGACCATGCCCAAGGTCGTCCTCCACGGCCAGGCCATGGACAACCGGGTCGACTCCAACCGCGACGGCCTCGCGCCGATGATGAAGTACCGGATCACCTCGGTGTCCAACGAGACCGGTGGGCGCGTCCACGTCGAGTACTCCGCACCCGAGTGCAGGGCCGGATCCACCCCCAAGCCGGACAAGAACACCAAGCGCTGCTACCCGGTGATCTGGACGCCCGAAGGCGAGGAAGAACTCACCGACTGGTTCCACAAGTACGTCGTGACCAGGACCGTCGAAGAGGACCTGGTCGGCGGGCAGCCCGACGTCATCACCTCCTATGACTACCTGGGCGGCGGCGCCTGGCACTTCGACGACGCCGACGGCCTGGTGCCCGAGAAGCAGAAGACCTGGTCGCAGTGGCGCGGCTACGAGCGCGTCAAGGTCCACGAGGGCCACCCCGACGACACCCGCTCGGAGACCGAGTACCTCTTCTACCGCGGCATGGACGGCGACAAGCTGTCCTCGGGAACCCGGTCGGTGAAGATCACCGACTCCGAGGGCGGCACCGACACCGACCACGACGCCTTCAACGGGCAGACCCGCGAGGTCATCGAGCGCAACGGCCCCGGCGGCGAGGTGATCTCCAAGGAGATCAGCATCCCGTGGAAGAAGCAGACCGCCGAGCGAAAGTACTCGTGGGGGACGCTGCGCTCCTTCCACACCGACACCCAGTCGGAGCTGACCTACACCCCGGTCGAGGGCGGGAAGCAGCGCGTCACGCGTACCGACAGCACCTTCGACGACTACGGGTTCGTCGTCCGGATCGACGACCACGGCGACGTGTCCGACCCGGATGACGACCAGTGCGTCCGCATCACCTACGCCCGCAACACCGACAAGTGGCTCATCGCGCTGCAGTCGCGCGAGGAGGTGCTGTCGGTCAAGTGCGGCCAGAAGCCGTCCTACCCCGACGACGTGATCTCCGACGAGCGGATCATGTACGACGGCAAGGGCTTCGGTGAGGCGCCCACGCGCGGGCTCGCCACCAAAGCCCAGGAGCTCAAGGACTACGACGGGGACAAGCCCGTCTACCTGACGATCTCCGAGGCCACCTACGACTCCTACGGCCGCCAGCTCACCGACAAGGACGCCAAGGGCAACGTCTCGACGACGAAGTACGAGTCGGCCGTGCCCGGCGGCCCGGAGACGGCGATCACCACCACCAACGTGCTCGGGCACGCCACGACCGTGCGCATGGACCCGCTGCGGTCCTCGCTCCTCTCCGAGACCGACGCCAACGGCAACCGCACCGACCTCGCCTACGACCCGCTCGGGCGGCTGACCGCCGTGTGGCTGGCCGACCGCGACAAGGAGCGCAACGCCGAGCGGCCGAGCCTGAAGTTCGAGTACAACATCCGCACCGACGCGCCCTCCAGCGTCGTCACGCACGAGCTCGACCATCGCGGCGACTACGCCGCGAGCTACGAGATCTACGACGGCCTGCTGCGGCCGCGGCAGCAGCAGAGCCCGGGGATCGGCGGGCGGCTGATCAGCGACGTCTTCTACGACTCGCGCGGCAACGCCGTCCTGGAACGGGAGTCCTACCCGAACGACGAGAAGCCCGGCGACAAGCTGTTCGTCGTCAACAACGAGGACGAGATCCCGCGGCAGACCGAGTCGGTCTACGACGGGGCGGGGCGGCAGACCGCCACCATCCAGCGGTCACGCGGCAAGGAGGTGCTGCGCACCAGCGTCCAGGAGCTCGGCGACCGCACCCTGGTCACCGTGCCCGACGGCGACACCGCCAGCACGACCCTGTACGACACGCGCGGGCGGACCACCGAGGTGCGCCAGCACCACGGCAACAAGCCCGAGGGGTCCTACGACGCCACGACCTACACCTACACCAAGGCCGACGAGCTCGCCTCGGTGACCGACCCGGCCGGCAACGTCTGGCGCTACAGCTACGACCTGCGCGGGCGGAAGACCAAGACGGTCGACCCCGACGCCGGGACCAGCACCTTCGAATACGACGACCTCGACCAGCTGGTCTCGCAGACCGACGGTCGCGGGCGGACCCTCGCCTACACCTACGACGAGCTGGGGCGCCAGACCGGGGTCTTCGACGACTCCCCGAAGGGCGCGCAGCGCGTCGGCATGGTCTACGACACCGTGCAGAAGGGGCAGCTGACCTCGGCGACCCGCTACAGCGGCGACAGCGCCTACACGCAGCGGGTGGTGCGCTACAACAAGCTGTACCAGCCGCTGGTGACCGAGATCGGCATCCCCGCGAGCGAAGGGGTGCTGTCCGGGAAGTTCCAGTTCTCCACCGACTACAACCCCGACGGCTCCGTCCAGGGCATCGTGCTGCCCAAGGCGGGCAAGCTCCCGCGTGAGCTCGTCCAGTACCAGTACAACGAGATCGGGCTGCCCACGCTGGTGCAGGCCGGCCGTGACAAGATCATCAGCGAGGCCAAGTACTCCAAGATCGGCGAACTGGTCCAGCGCGAGTACCACAAGGGCAACAGCGGGTCGAAGAAGACGTGGGCGACCTACGACTACGACCTGCGCAACGGGCGCCTCAAGTCGATCAGCACCGTGCCCGAGATCGGGTCCGGGTCGCTGAGCCACCAGACCTACGGCTACGACGACGCGGGCAACGTCACCAGCATCAGCGACAAGCCCACGGCCGAGGGGCTGGCGGCGGACACGCAGTGCTTCGCCTACGACAGCCTGCGCCGCCTCACCGACGCGTGGACGCCCAAACCCGGTGGCGAAGACGACGACACGGGCACCTGCGGCCAGGAGCCCTCGACCGACAAGCTCGGTGGCGCCGCCCCGTACTGGCACTCCTACAGCTACGACAAGGTCGGCAACCGGCTGACGGAGACCCGCCACTCGCAGAGCGGCGACGTCAAGCGCAGCTACACCCACCCCGACCCCGGGCAGCTCCAGCCGCACGCGCTCAAGAAGGTCGAGGAGACCGGGCCCGAGGGCGACCGGCTGGAGAAGTACGACTACGACGAGTCGGGCAACATGACCGGCCGACTCACCGCGGAGCACGACCAGAACCTGGAGTGGGACGCGGAGGGGAACCTGGTCAAGGTCACCGAGAACGACGGCGGCCAGGCGACCACCTACACCTACGACGCCAACGGCGACCGGCTGATCCGGCGCGACGCGCAGTCCTCCACGCTCTACCTGCCCGGCATGGAGCTGCGGTTCGACGCCACGACGCAGAAGACCGAGGCGACCCGGTACTACGAGCACGCCGGAGAGACGGTCGCGGTGCGGGAGGACGACGGGTCGCTGTCGTGGCTGGTCTCCGACCACCACGGAACCGGCCAGCTCGCCATCGACGCGACGACGGGCGAGGTCGCCCAGCGGCGCTTCACGGCGTTCGGCGAGGAGAGGTCGTCCACCGGCGAGTGGCCGGGCGAGAAGGGCTTCGTCGGCGGCACCATCGACGCGTCCACCGGCCTGACCCAACTCGGCGCGCGGGCCTACGACGCGGCCATCGGCCGCTTCATCTCGGTCGACCCGGTCATGGACCCGACCGACGCCCAGCAGATGCACGGCTACGTGTACTCCAACAACAACCCGGTCACCTGGAGCGACCCGTCGGGCCTGTTCCTGAGCAAGGCCTGGAACTGGACCAAGAGCAAGGTCAAGAAGGGCGTCAAGAAGGCCAAGTCGGTCTACAACAAGGGCAAGAAGTACGTCAAGAAGCAGTACAAGAAGGCCAAGAAGTACGTCAAGAAGAAGTACCACCAGGCCAAGCGGTACGTCCGCAAGAAGTACACGCAGGCCAGAAGGTACGTCCGCAAGGCCTACGCCAAGACCAAGAGCTACGTGCGGACGGCGTACAGGAAGACGTCGGCCTTCGTCCGCAAACACAAGAACACCATCATCGCCACAGGCGTCGGAATCGCGGTCGGCGCCGCCTGCACGGCGGCGACCGCCGGAGCCGGAGCCATCGGCTGCGCGGCCTTGGGTGGCGCGGCATCCAGCCTGGTCCAATACCAGCTCGACACCCCCAAGGACCAATGGAGTGTCACCGGAGCCCTGGGCGCCACGGCCATGGGAGGCGCCTTCGGTGCAGCAGGCGGCGCGATCGGCGGCAAGGTGGCATCGGCCGCAGCCAACAGGATGAGCAGCGGCACGGGCCTGTCGAGCAGGGTCGGCAGCCTCTTCTCCCGTAGCAAGGGCGGCGGAGCATCCAGTGGCAGGGGCAGCGGCACGTGCCCTGTGGGAAACAGTTTTATTCCCGGCACGGGCGTGCTGATGGCCGACGGCTCGAAGAAGCCAATCGAAGACGTCGACGTCGGCGACAAGGTCATCGCAACCGATCCAGAGACCGGTGAGCAGTCGGAGAAGACGGTTCTGGCGACGATCGTCGGCGCGGGTTCGAAGGACCTGGTCGAGATCACGATCGACACCACCACCGAACGACCGGCCGACACCGAACTGAGCCCCGACAAGGGAGGCCTGAACGGCAACGGTGGACTCCCAGGTCCACTGGCCGGTGGCGACATCATCATCTCCACCGAAGGCCACCCGTTCTGGGTCCCCGAACTCGGCGAGTGGCTGGACGCGGGAGACCTGCGCCCGGGCATGTGGCTGGAGACGTCGTCCGGCACCTGGGTCCAGGTCACAGCGACCAGAGCCTGGACTCAGCCCGCCAAGGTCCATAACCTGACGGTCGAGGGTGTCCACACCTTCAACGTCGCCGTCGGCGCGTCGAGCGACGTCCTCACCCACAACTGCGGTGGCTCTATCAACCCGGGGTTGGTGAGGTTCTCGCAGGATTCAGTAGGTAAGAACTTCAGCAATGGCATGAGCATCGAGCACGTCGCTGCAGGGCTGAGGAGTAAGTGGATTAGTGCGGGAGACATTCCTCCGATTCGTCTGACCGTGAGGAATGGTAACCTCTTCACGTTGGACAATCGACGCTTGGTCGCCTTCCAAAAAGCCGGAGTGCCAGCTCCATTCAGGATGGCAACGGCTGAAGAAGCTGCGTCTGAGGCGTGGAAGTTCACGACTGTAACGAATGGCCGGTCGATCCTGATTAGAGGGACAGAGAAGGTGTGGTCACCGTGACGGGTATAAACCCCGATGTCTCGTCGATAGAAAGTCGAGAAGATCTTTCGAGATTTCTAATCGACTTGGCGGAGAAGGTCGAATCGGGCGCCTTTCCGTGTGCGAATGGCGGTTCAGTCGACTATGTTCGGGCTGCGGGCTACTGGGTTCGCGCGATGCATGGGTTCTATATGAATCAGGGCGAGCAGGTTCCGGCATCGCCGGATTGGTCAACCATCGCTCAGATTTTCTCGGCGGCTTTCGTTTATGAGTAGTAGATTTAGGTGATCGGGTCAACCTCACTCTTAGTTAGACCCGAGGGAGTGGGAAGCGCTGATGGATCTGGATATCGATCCACCTCGCAGGGTGGGGCCTATCGAAATTGGCATGCCGTTCGACCGGGCAGCGCGGGCTCTGCAGGATATTCCTGGGTTCACGCCACCACTTCTAAAGGAGAGGAACCCACCCGGATTCGCACATTATGAGTCCGAGATGTCAATTGCGCTCGAACCGGGCCGAGATGGTCGAGTGAAGTCGATTGAGATCTATCGGCCAACTCGGAACATAAACGTACTTTATAGAGGAATCTCGATCTTCGGAGAGTCTGCGAGCGACGTGATTCGAAAGCTCGCCCAGATAACACGCCTGAAAATTGAAGACGACGGTCTCGGGGTATTGGCGCATGAATTGCTCATGTCGCTAGGGAGGGCTGTCCTGCCGGAAGGGCCGGATGATCCGGACGGCAGATATTTCGAATCCGTCTTGATTGCAGCTCCGGGGTATTACGAATAGCTGAAAAAGCGAAGCCTGGCCTCTTTGGGCGCGTGGCTGCCGAGGGAGATGGTTCCATAAGCGGCGCAGATATTCATAGAAGCACCGACAGGTATGGAGCGCCGAGTCTCGGAAAGTTTCGCGGGGACGACGGCATGTGGGAGCATCATGATGCTCCCACATGCCGTCGTCGTCAATAATGGGTGAGGATTCGACGCGACAAAGAGCAGGTGCAGAGATTTGATAATCAGTAGGTCGCGGGTGGGTCACAATCCGCGGCGATCCTGCTGACATGTCCGCTTTTGGTCTTTCCGCGTGAAATCATTGGTCATGCCGCGCAGCCGCGGCCCCATGTTTCCCGCTCGTGGGCTCCCTTCGATGTGTAGAAAGCCGGATATCGCCGTGCGATCCCGTATCCCCGCTCTTCTGGCCGCTGGCGGCCTCGCCCTTGTCACCACTGCCTGCGGTGGCGGAGCCGACGAGGCTCCGTCCGAGAAGAAGGATGAGCAGAAGCAGGAGGCGGCGGCCAAGCCCCGCGACATCTTCGCGCTCCTCGGCTCCAAGACCGCCGACATGACCAACTACCGCATCGACATCGAGATGACGGTGGAGGACGACGAGCTGGAGGGCACCTTCCGCCCGACCTTCACTTACCAGGTCCAGGACGACCCGAAGTCGGTCCTCGCCGAGATCGACATGGGCGATGAGTACCGGGATGTCGTTGCCGAGGAGATGGGCGAGTTCCTGACGGGCGTCGACCCCGAGGCCCTCAGCACCTTCACGATCCTCAAGGCCGACGACGAGGTCTACCTCAAGAACCCGCACGGGATCCACGGCGACGCCGACTGGGTGACCGTCGCGTCCAAGAAGGACCTTGAGGAGATGCCGGACATCGACTTCCAGGCCTTCGTCGTCCTCACCGAGGTCCTGGCCGGCGCCGAGGACGTCGCCGACGACGGGACCGAGGAGATCAACGGGCAGGAGACCACGAAGTTCGCCGGGTCGCTGACCCAGAAGGACATCGACGCCGTCGACGACGCGGAGAAGAGCGCGGCCCTGGAGGAATTCTTCGACGAGAAGATCGCCGACAAGGTCGACTTCGAGGTGTGGGCCGACGCCGACAGCGTCCCGCACCGCATCACCATGAAGGAAGGCGACGACGAGATGAAGCTGGAGTTCTCCGACTTCGGCAAGGTCTCCTTTGACCTCCCGGCCGACGACGAGATCGGCGAGATGGAGGCCTGATCCGTTCCGGTGGTCGGCCCCCGCACACGGCAGTCGGCCACCGGCTAGGAACACCATGAAGGGCGCTGCCCGACTCCACTCCGGAAGCGGGCGGCGCTCCAACGAACGAACTGCGGCGGCCGGTCTCTCACTGGACGCCGCAATTCGTTACGGCCGTGAGGGAGTGGAACCCCTGCTCTGAATGCTCTGCGCTTCTACCGTCTTCACAGGGGGCAGAGGCGCTTCGAACTATGCGGTGTTCAGCGGAGGCTCCCGTCGATGATTCCGCGTGCGCCCTTGCGGAGCAGGTCGGCGGCGACGTAGGCGCCCAGCTCGGCAGGCCGGTCCACCGAGTCCCATTCGTGGGAGTAGGCGAACGTCCCGCCTTCGCGGGTGAACACCATGCCGATCAGCGAGAGCTGCCCGTCGGCGGTGGTGTGGCAGTGGCCGGCGATCGGGCTGTTGCAGCGTCCCTTGAGGCCGTGCAGCATGGTCCGCTCGGCGGTGATGTGGGTGCGCGTCGTTGGGTCGTCGAGGAGGCGCAGGAGTTCGGCGATGTGGGTGTCGGCGGTGCGGCACTGGACCCCGATGACGCCGGAGCCGACGGCCGGGCACACTATGTCGGGTTCGAGGACCTCGGTGGCCCGGTGCGCCAGGTTGACCCGGTGCAGGCCGGACAGGTTCAGCACGATCGCTTCGAACCGCTTCTCCTCATCCAGGCGGGCGATGCGGGTGTTGACGTTGCCGCGGATCCGGTCGACGTGCAGATCGGGCCGGTGCTTGAGCAGCTGGGCCTTGCGCCGTACCGAGCTGGTGCCGATCTTGGTCCCCGGAGGGAACTCTTCGAGCAGCTTGTAGTGGGAGCCCTCGCGAACGACGAGGACGTCGCGAACGTCCTCGCGCGGCAGGTAGGCGGCGAACGCCGTCCCCTCCGGCATCGGGACGTCCCCCGGGACGTCCTTCATCGCATGGACGGCGATGTCGATGCGCCCCATGAGCAGGGCACGGTCGATCTCCTTGAGGAAGGCGGCCTTCCCGCCGAGCTCGGCGAGGTCGCCCATCCACCGGTCGCCGCTGGTCTCGATGCCGATGATCTCGGTGGCGATGTCGGCGTTCTCGGCGATCAGCGCCTGCACCTGGCGGGCCTGGGCCATGGCCATGGGCGAGGTACGCGAGCCGATGCGCAGGACGGGCCGTTCGGAGAGCACCCGTCCAAGGTAGGCGCTGGGGGACGCTGCTGTGGGGTGTTCCGGCAGGTGACGGGTGGTCACGATCTCGTTGGACAAAGGAGAGTCCTTCCCAGGGTGGAATCCGTCGGCTGCGGCGGTGCGCGAGTGCGGTCGTTGTGGGGTCGCCCGGCCCCGCCCCTCTCCTCTCGGGGCCGGGCGACCGCCTTTCGGGGGTGGTCAGTTCCGTTCGCCCTGGACACGGTGAAGGTGGGCCTGGACCTGCGCGAGGTAGGGGTAGGTGCGCTTGGTTCCGGTGGTGTGGTCGGTCAGGGTGAACCGCCACCCGTCGCGGGTGCGGTACCAGCTCAGCGAGCACCCGAGGTCCTCGGCGGCCTGGCGGACCTCGGTGAAGACGGTGCCGAGGTGGCCGGGCGGCAGCTGGGGGAGGATCACCGCCGCCTCCGAGGGTGCTGGTGGGCGGCGGCGATGCGCCAGGCGGCGCGGTGCGCGGCCTCGTGGGCCAGGTCCGACAGCCGCCACATCGCCTCGGCCGCCCGGTCGGCCGCATCCCCCGTCGTGGGCACCGTCAGGCGGGCCTCGCCCAGCACCAGGTGCGTGTAGTTCCCGTCGGCGGAGTCGGCCAGGTGCATCCCCTCGGCGTCCAGACCCTCGACGTCGATGGTGGTGGCCCAGGTGGCGCCGGTGATGTCCATGTGCGGCCCCGCATGGTCCGCCGGCCGGGCGCACGGCAGCCGCACCGGGCCCGGTGCGGCCGCCTGGTACCCGGGCCGCCGCTGGGCGCACCGCGGCGGCCCGCCGGCCCCGACCCCGGCGGGGTTCATCGGCCCGCCCCCGCCCGCACGAGCCGGTCGAGCTCGCCGCGCTCCAGGGCGGCAGCAGAGCGCTGCTGTGCGGTCAGCGCGGCGGGGCGCGGCCAGGCGGGGGAGGTGATGCTGTCGAGCATCGCCCCCAGATCGGCCACACGCGCGGCGGCGATGACCATCTGCGGCTCGGCGCGGTTGCGCGCGGTGTAGGGGGCCAGCGCGGTGTGGTCGTAGGTGAAGTTCCACCCCGGGGCGTGCGGGGAGAGCTCGGCCAGCCGGTAGAAGGCGTCCCGGTCCGGGATCCGGGAGGGCCCCGGCGCCGGGGCCGGGGGCGCGGCGACCTCGGCCGCATACGGACGCGGCCGCGGTGCGCGCCGAGGCGCAGGGGTGCCGCCCGCCTCCGAGCGGCGTCGCCCGGCGGCGTGCCGACCGTGCGGGGGCTGGTGCTGCCCGCTGACGCGCAGCAGCAGGACCGCGACCGGCAGGAACAGAGACAACAGTGATCGCATGAGTATCAGCTCCGTTCGCGACCTTGCGTCGCTACGGTGAGAAACAACTAGGTGACACCCATGGTTCATAGAAAACTTCGATTTTTCAAGCGATTCAAAGAAAACATCCATGAGTGTGCGTGGACTAGGGTGATGATCCATGCAACGGACCTACAGCCCCTCGGTGCGACGCCGACGGCTGGCTGCGGAACTTCGTCGAGCACGTGACCTGAGCGGACTCACCGGCCTTCGCGCTGCGAAGGAACTGGGATGGCCCCACTCGAAGCTCACGAAGATCGAGTCAGCGAAGCAGGGAGTCAAAGCTGCCGACCTGGAAGCTCTGATGGACCTGTACAAGGTCGGCGACAGGGACACCCGCGAAGCGATGCTCCGGCTTGCCCGCGAGTCCAAAGAGCGCGGCTGGTGGTGGAAGTACAGAGACATCTTCGGTGAGCGGGCGCTCCCCGACTTCGAAGCCGAGGCATCGGGCATCCGCTGCTGGCAGGCGCAGCTGGTACCCGGGCTGCTGCAGACCCCCGATTACATCGAAGCCGTGTTCCGGGCGGGCAACGCCCAGGACGATGCTGTCGTCCAGCGCCACGTGCAGGGGCGGATCGAACGGCAACATATCTTGAACGGAGTCCATCCACCTCGGTTCGCGGCGATCCTCGATGAAGGAGCGCTTCGGCGGCAGATCGGTGGCAGAGAGGTACTGCATGAGCAGCTGCAGCACCTGTGCAACATGGCGACGCGTCACAACATCGACCTGAGGGTCCTGCCCTTCGTCGCGGGTGAGCATCAGGCGTCGAACGGTTCGTTCACGGTCCTGGACTTCCCGAACCCACTCGATGTTCCGGTTGCTTTCACCGAAACCGTGACAGCTAGCATGTTTGTGGAAGAACCGGCAGAAATCGCCACGTACAACGACGTGTGGTCGAACCTTCAGGGAGCGGCGTTAACGCAAGCGCGGTCAGCCGAGTTCATTCAGAAGGTGATGCGAGACCTTACGTAGTCTCTTAGGAAGTCCCAAGTGATACCCATGACTGACCTGGAGTTCCGCAAGTCCTCCTACAGCGGGAACCGGCAGGACTGTGTCGAAGTCGCGCGACACACCGCGATCGGTGCGGCCATGCGGGACACGAAGAACCGGGGTCTCGGCCACATCGAGTTCCCGGCCGCTGAGTGGGCTGCATTCATCGAGGCTGCTAAGACTCACGAGCTCTAGCCCGCTACACACGAAGGCCCTCACCCGATCGGGTGAGGGCCGCCGCGTACCTAGTCGCTCTCTCAAGCGATACCGCCGCCGACCCTATCGCGGGCTGGTGTCCGCCATGGAGTGGCGGTGCGGAAGACCCGCCCAGGACGCCGTTGCCCCTGCCCCTCCCGCTCCCGCGTGGTCTGCGGATGTCAGCTGGCAGACCCTGGCTCCCCTCGATGATCATGGGCAGCCTTCCGACAGACCGGACACGGCCGGATCAGCCCCCATCATCATCGATGGGAACCGGCCAGAGGTCCGCTGGGCGCCCGCCCGTCTCTCCGTTGATCTCGGAGATATTGGGGTAAAAATCGCCGACGATACCCCGATATCTCCGAGATCAACGGGGGAAGGCGCTGCTCAGGGTGGTTGAGGTACGGGCCGGGAGGGGAGGGCGCCCCTTCCGGCGCCCCCTGCAGGCCGTCCCCAGCCCGGCTTCGAAGTCAGGGGTTCCTGAGGATGACGAGCTGCCGGGTCGCCCTGGTCATCGCGACGTAGCGGTCGACGGCTCCTTCGATGCCCTCGCCGAACCCCTCCGGGTCGACAACGACGACCAGGTCGAATTCGAGCCCCTTCGCCAGGCCCGGGGTCAGCGACCGGACGCGGGACGTCTCCTGGGAATCCGCCTGGGGCGTCGCCCGGAACGTCGTCTGGAACGTCGTCTGGAACGTCGCCTGGAACGCCGTATCGCCGATGACGCAGGCGGTCCCCTCCGCGTTCTCAGCCAGCCAGGTGTCCAGGACCGACCCCAGGTCCGAAACAGACCCGCGGACGACGGGGATGCCGCTGCTGCGGATGGACGTCGGCACGTTGGCGTCCGGGAGGGCGGCCCGGATGGCCGGCTCGGCCTCCACCATGACCTCCTCCGGCGTCCGGTAGTTGATGCTCAGTGAGGCCAGGTCGATCCGGTCGAACCCGACCCGCTCCAGCCGCTCCCGCCACGACTCGGTGAAACCGTGCCTGGCCTGGGCGCGGTCCCCGACGATGGTGAAGCTCCGCGACGGGCAGCGCAGCAGCAGCATCTGCCACTCCGCGTCGGTCAGCTCCTGCGCCTCGTCCACGACGATGTGCGCGAACGGGCCGGCGAGCAGGTCGGGGTCGGTTCCGGGCAGTGCGGCCTCGTCGACCAGGCTGTCCCGCAGGTCGCGTCCGTGCAGCATCGTCACGGCCCCCTCACCGTCGTCATCGGCGTGGAGGATGTCGTCGATGACGCTGCTCATGCGCTCGCGTTCGGCGGCGGCCGTGGCCTTGTACCGGCGTTTGCGGCGCGGCGCCTCCGGGTCGCCGAGCCGCTGCCGCGCCGCGTCCAGGAGCGGCAGGTCGGACACCGTCCAGGCCTGGGAGTCCTCGCGCTGCAGCCTGCGGATCTCGTCGATGCTCAGCCAGGGCGCGCACTTGCGCAGGTAGGCGGGGACCGACCACAGGTCGCCGACGAGGTCGGTCGGTTCGAGCAGCGGCCACGCGCGGTACAGGGTCCTGATCAGCTCGGTGTCCTGCAGCAGTGTCCGGTGGATGAGGTCGGGTGAGATGTCGCCGTCGTCGTCCTCATCGCTGTCGCCGCGGCTTCCGTCGGCGTACTTGTCCGCCAGGATCGCGGCCAGCTCCTCCAGGATCGGCTCCCGGGCCTCGTTGTGCGGGATGCTCCGGTCCAGCGCGTCGAACGCCTCGGCCCAATCGTCGGCGCTCACCCACATCTCGAACCGGTCCGTCGCGACCGCCATCCCCTTCGCGGGCGGCTGCTCGTAGAACCTGACGGCCTCCTCGATCGCCTTCACCAGGTCCGCCGACGACTTCAGGCGGGCGACCTCCGGGTCGGCCTCGGCCGCTGCCGTAGCCCCCTCAGGGACGAGGTCCCGCACGGTGCAGGTCTGCACGCCCTCCTCGCCGAGGCTGGGCAGGACGTCGGCGACGTAGGCCAGGTAGGGCTGGTGCGGGCCGACGAACAGCACACCTCCCCGGCGGTGGCCGAGGCGGGGGTCGGAGTAGAGGAGGTGGGCGGTGCGGTGCAGGGCGACGACGGTCTTGCCCGTGCCCGGGCCGCCGTCGACGACGAGGGCTCCGGCGGAACCCGCGCGGATGACGGCGTTCTGGTCGGCCTGGATGGTGCCGAGCACGTCCCGCATCCGGGCCGACCGGTCGGCGCCGAGGCTGGCGATGAAGGCGGACTGGTCGTCGAGCGCGGCGTGGCCGTCGAAGCCGTCCGAGGTGAACACCTCGTCCCAGTAGTCGCTGATCCGGCCGCGGGTCCAGCGGTACCTGCGGCGGCTCGCCAGCCCCATCGGATCGGCGTGCGTCGCCGCGAAGAACGGTTCGGCGGCGGGGGAGCGCCAGTCGACCAGCAGGCGGTTGCCCTCGCTGTCGGCGAGGCCGAGGCGTCCGATGTAGACGGGTTCGGGGGCGTCGGCGGCGTCGGTGGCGTCGGCGGTGACGATGCGCCCCAGGCACAGGTCCAGGCCGAAGCGCCGCAGGGTGCGTAGGCGTGTGGACAGCCGGTGGATCTCCAGGTCCCGGTCCAGTGCCTCCCGGCCTCTGCCGCCGGGTGCTCTGCGTTTGGTGTCGAGGCGCTGGGACAGGTCGGCGATCGACCGGTCGAGGCTTTCCGCGATTGCCGCGAAGTGCCGCTCGTCGTCGGCGATCAGCCGCGGGTCGGCCTTGGGAGAGAGGCGGTCGGGCAGGTCGAAGGCGCTGGTGGCCTGGGGAATCACGTCGTCTCCCATGTCGAAGGTGGTGAACACGGTCGACGATTGTCCGGCATGACCCGGGTCTTGCCGCAAGCCCCGGGGTCTGCTATAGATTAAGACTGGCGGGGAGTGGCCGGAGCCCTCCCCTTTTCGTTTGCCCGGATTTCCTGGTGTCGAAGGACGGCCTTCCCGCGCGGATCCGAGCCGTCGGCGGGCAGCGGTACCTGCGACCGGTCCGGGCACGTCTGCTCCGAGGGGGTGCTCGCCGCCCGCGGGGCCGCGGCTGAGTTCGCGTCGCTTACCGGACGTGGTCGGCGAGGCGGACGACCGCGCTGATCAGTTCGGGGCCGTCGAGGAGGGCGAGGTCGTTGTGGTCGGCGCGGTCGACGGCGACCTCCTCGAAGAGGTTGGCGGAGGCGGCGGCCACTTCGCGGCTGAAGTCGGGCGGGACGATCGTGTCGCGGGTGCCGTAGACGACCGTGGTCGGCGACTCGATCTCGCGGACCGCGTCGGCCACCGGGTAGTGCTCCTTCAGTAGCGTCCGGACCGGCAGGAACGGGTAGTGGTAGCGCCCCGCGTCGGCGAGTTCGGTGAACGGCGAGCGGAGCACGAGGCCCGCCGGAGCGCGCTCCCGTGCGAGGCCCGCGACGACCGCGGCGCCCAGGCTCTCGCCGAAGTACAGCGTGTCCTCACGGGCGTATCCCCCGTCGGGGCCGAGTTCTTCCAGTGCGTCGGCCGCGGCGGCCACGTCGAGCGCGAGCCCGTCCTCGGTGGGGCTCCCGGGGTTGCCCCCGTAGCCGCGGTAGTCGAACAGCAGGACGGAGATCCCCTGGTCCGCGAGTGCCTCGGCCAGCGGGGCGCGCACCTCACGGTTCCCGGCGTTGCCGTTGGCTACCAGGACCGCCATGCCGCTGTCGGTTTCCCTGGCGGGGACGAACCAGGCGCCCAGGTCAAGGCCGTCCTCTGTCGTCAGGGTGATGTCCTGGGCGCCGTCGATGACCTCGGCCGCGGGTGGTACGTCTCCCCGGGCCGGGAGGTAGATGAGCGAGCGCTGAAACGCCCATATGAATCCCACGAACACCAGGATGACGGTTGCGACGACCGCGGTGAAGGTCAGCCCGGGGCGTAGGCACCCGCCCTCCTCGGTTGCCGCCGTCTCGGAGGCCATGCCGTGCTTCCCCTCCTGTACCTCGGCTTCCTGCCGTCGTTCCGTGTTCTCCCGGCCGGGCGGACCACCGGCCCCTGGGGCGGGAGCAGGTGTCAGTTCCCATGCCCGGGGGCGGGGCGGGTGATACCCGGCCGGAGCGGTCGGTCCGGCCGGTCGCCGAGGATCGCCGGTCGTGCCGACCCCGCCGGGCTCCCCGGCCTCGCCGGGCTAGGTGATCGGGACGCTGACCTCGCCGAAGGGGCCGGCGTCCAGGGTCACCTCGTCGGTCTCCGGGGACGGTGCTGGGAAGAGCATCGCGAGCCGGAAGGTCTCCCCTGGTTCCATCTTCCCGACCCGCTCGGCGACCGGCGCGTATTCGCCCTCGTATTGGAAGAGGAGCGGGTAGCGGGTCAGTTCCGGAGTGGACTGGGTGATCCGGAATCCGCTCAGCGACTCGCCCCTGCTGGTCGAGTACCGCCTCAGGGACCGGTCGTCTCCCAGGTCGGGTTCGGCGCCCAGCTCCCCGGTATTGGTGAGTTCGAACTCGGCGACCAGGTGGGCGCCGTCGCGCAGCAGGGGGTAGACGGCGAGTTTGAAGTCGTCGTGCCGCTGGTCGGCCACGGGGTCACCCGGGTCGGTGCGGTAGGACGCGGGGGCGGAGACATGCCGTTCGGCGGCGGCGATGCCGGAGCCCTCCTGAGCGCCGTCGCTGCCCCCGCCGCTGTTCCCGGATACGGCATGGTAGGACAGCTCCACGCGGCGGTTGCGCTTGCGCGCCTCCTCGTCGTCCGCGCCGCCCTCGGCGGCCAGCGGTTCGGTACTGCCCTTTCCGGAGACGTCGTAGTCGTAGCCGGTGTCCAGCAGCGCCTCCAGCGCCTCCTGCACGGCCTGTGCCCGGGCTTCGGAGAGCGTGCGGTTGTAGTCGTCGTCGCCGACGCCGTCGCTGTGTCCGGTGACCACGATGGTCCCGCCGTCTCCGGTGGCGTTGGCCTCGATCGAGGCGGCGGCGTCGGCGAGCAGGTCGGCGGCCTCGGTGGTGAGTTCGGATTCGTCGAACGCGAAGAGCACGTCGGCGGCCAGTGCGATGGTCTCCTGTTCGCCTTCGCGGATCAGGGTGGCGTCCGCCCCCTCGACGTAGCCCTCGGTGTCCAGGACGGTGGCGTGCTCGTCGCCGTCGGGTTGGCGTACCGGCCAGTCGAGTGTCTCGCCGGGCTCCGGCTCGCGGCTCTCGCCGTCGACGCCGGGTGCGGGAATGGGCCGGTGCTCGTCGACCCGTTCCACGGGGACACCGGTCATCGCTCCCGCACCGAAGCCGAAGAAGGTGACGTGGTCGGTGTTCTCGGGGAGCGGGGGGAAATAGAAGCGGAATGCGTTGTCGGCACCTTCGAAAAAGGGAACGCGGGCCCCGTCGCTATGGCTGCCGTAGTACTTCGGGTTCCTGTGACCGAAGGGCTGGTCGGACAGGGGCGGGTACGCCGCGCCGTCGACGGGGTCCATGAGGGTGGGCATGGTGCTGTCGACTGAGGGGCCGCTCATCGTCTCACCCTGGTTGGTGAGGGTGAGGTGGACCGCCGTGGACTCGTCCGTTGTCTCGACGGCGTCGAGTCTCAGCGTGGCCGACGCGTTGTCGCCGCGTTTGTTGGACAGCATCACCTCGCGGGTGAAGGCCTCGGGGCGTACGACATCCGCGCTCCGGTCGTCTTCGGTGTCGGCGGAATCGGCCTGCTGGGCGTCGTTGAACAGGCCGCATGACGACGTGGCAAGGATGACCGGTGCGAGTAGTGCCATGGTGCGGATGCGTCTGCCCAGGCGGGGGTCTGCCGCGGCGCGGTCGCCTGAGCCGGGCCGGATGAGGGGTGGCATCGGGGATCCTCTCGGTGGGTCGGGGCAGCGGAGATTCTTCCACGGTGTTCGGCGCATGGGGGCCTATTAAGGTTCCACGATGTTTCGCTGAGTGGCTGGAGATACCGTGGATGCGCCGATGGGCCCGGTGCTGAACCATCCACGAGGACGAGGAAGAAGGTCGAATCGACAGGATGCTTCGCCTCGGTGAGGTTATGGGGAAGAGCGCATAAGTGTCGGCGGGCGAGCTTTCGTCATTCGCCTTCGGGAAGCAGAACGAGGGCGATGGCGGTGGTCCATGCGAGGCCGATTGTGATGGAGATGCGCTGGTAGAGGCCGCCGAGTTCGGTGTAGCCATCCGTTTGGGAGAAACCCATGCCCGCGAGTAGGAAGAAAGCGACGAAGGCTGTCGCGGTGAGGGCGGAGTAGGCGGCGAGGAGCCGGCGGCGGGTGCGTAGCGACCAGAGGGTGAACGCCATGCAGGCCAGAGGCAGGCCGAAGAAGAACAGCATGGAGAACGCGTCGTGCGCGATTCCGGGTGGTGTATAGATCAGTTCGTCGGGGGTGCCGGGCGGGTAGCCGCTGACGGGGTCGCCGGGGAAGAGACCCGCGCCGATCAGTCCGACGCCGCAGGCCCCGAGGAGCCATGGCTTGAAGCCGGTGCGCCCGGCGAGAGCCGGGGCGCGGCGGACGCCGAACGCGAACGCGGTCAACAGCGTGCCCACCACGAGAAAGTTGGCGACCTGCGTCCACCCGGCGCTTGTGAGCGCGAGGGAACTGACCGGGTGGCGGAGCTGGTCGTAGTCAGGGCGCAGGCTTCCGGTGATGAGGAAAGCGGCGACGAAGATCGGACCTGCCGCCGCCCCGCACAGTAGGAGTCTGCGTGTCGCCACCACGGCCGTCCCTCTCTGCCGACTCGGTGGAGTCGGGTTCGGTGCGTCTGCGTGGGGAGCCTAGTGTCCTGATTGGTTAGTTCGTTTATGGTTGTGGGATGAGTCTTCCCGGACCGAAACCGCCACCGCTGGACCTGTCCGAGGACGAGCGCACCGAGCTCCAGCGGTGGGTCAGACGCCGCAAGACCGCCCAGGACCTGGCCCTGCGGGCGCGGATCGTGCTCGCCTGCGCCCAGGGCATGTCCAACGCCCAAGTGCGGCGCGAGCTGGGGGTGTCGGCGCCCACGGTGACCAAGTGGCGGCAGCGCTTCGCCGAGCACCGCTTGGAGGGCCTGACCGACGAACCACGGCCGGGCCGGCCGCGCACCGTCACCGACGCCCAGGTCGAGGCGGTCGTGGCCGCGACCCTGGAGACCAGGCCCGCCCACGGCACCCACTGGTCCACACGCTCCATGGCCAAGCACACCGGCCTCACCCAGAACGCGGTCTGGCGGATCTGGAACGCCTTCGGCCTGCAACCCCACCGCACCGAGTCGTTCAAGCTCTCCACCGACCCGTTCTTCATCGACAAGGTCCGCGACGTGGTCGGCCTGTACCTGGACCCTCCCGAACGGGCGGTCGCGCTGTGCGTGGACGAGAAATCCCAGATCCAGGCCCTCAACCGCACCCAGCCGGTCCTGCCGATGATGCCCGGCACACCCGAGCGCGCGACCCATGACTATGTGCGCGCGGGAGTGACCAGCCTGTTCGCAGCCCTGGACACCGCCACCGGCCGGGTGATCACCTCCATCCACCGCCGGCACCGCGCCACGGAGTTCAAGAAGTTCCTGGCCAAGATCGACCGCGAGGTCCCTGCCGAGCTGCAGGTACACCTGGTCCTGGACAACTACGCAACGCACAAGACACCCGAGATCCGCAGGTGGCTGCTGCGCCACCCCCGGTTCCACCTCCACTTCATCCCGACCGGCTCGTCCTGGCTGAACCTGGTCGAACGCTGGTTCGCCGAGATCACCGAGCGGCTGATCCGCCGCGGCACCCACCGCAGCGTCCAAGCCCTGGAAAAGGACATCCGCGCCTGGGCCGCGTCCTGGAACGAGGACCCCCGCCCATATGTGTGGACCAAGACCGCCGAGGAGATCCTCGACAGCCTTGCCTTCTACTGCCAACAAATCAACAAACGAACTAACCAATCAGGACACTAGGGCGTGTTTGGCGGATGCTTTCCGGTGAGCGAGCGGCCGTCCGGGGCGGCGCTCGCAAGCCGCTTCACGAAGTCAATCCAGGTCGGCTTTACGAGTGGAGCGGCGCAGCGAGCGTCGTTCCGGTGGCCGCGAGCCGGGAATGATCCGTCAAACACGCCCTAGTGGCGGGTGGGTTTCGGTGGGAAGTGGAAATCGGCTATGTGGTTCGCGGTCGATATGGCGGTGCTTTTCCGATGCGGGCTGCCGTCGGGTGGTGACGGATACCGGGACGGTGGGGGCCGGGGGGTTCAGATGCCGAGTTCTCGTCGGGCTTTGGCGTAGGCGTGGCCCGGGGCGATGTGGACGATGCCCCAGGGGAGGTAGGCGGAGACGCGGCTTCCCGCGCAGGCGAGGAGCCGGCGGGCGCGCCGGGTGTCGCCCGCGAAGTAGGCGGCCGCTCCGAAGAGGTGGGCGGCGACGGCCGACTGCGGGTTGGGGTGCGGGGCGACGAGCCAGCGGTCGGCGGCCTCGGCGATCTCCGCGGCCACCGGCGGGCTGGAGATGCAGTCGCGGACGAACGACGCGTGGTTCACGTCGTCCGGGACATCGTTCAGCAGGTCGGCGATGACCTCGAAGTGGGCGAGGGGGAGCACGGCGGAACGCGGGTCACCCGCCTGGCAGGAGTCGGCCACCTCGCGTGCGAAGGCGAGGAGCTCGTCGTGCGAGCCCTGCCACTTCCGGCACAGGACCTGGGCTCGGGAGTAGTGGCCGGCGAAGGTCTGCGGCGCGCGTGTGCGCACCTCGTCCCAGATGCCGTCCATCTCGGAGCGGTCCAACTGCATGCCGAGGCCGAACCACTGCAGGCAGTCCCACGGGACGGGGTCGTCCGGCCGCAGTTGCGCGGCCCGGAGAAGGGGGTCGGATGCCGTCGCGAGCAGCGCCCAGAACCCTTCGAACCGCTCACTGCTGACGTACCTGGCGCGGGCGGCGCCGCGGATGTTCCACGCGGCCCGGATGCGCGCGCAGCCGAGCCAGAGGAGGCCGTCGGCGTCGTCTCCCGCGAGGCGTTCGATGGCGTCCAACCGGGAAGCCGCCTCCCGCGCGAGGATGTTGGCCCGGATCGCCCGCAGGTCCCAGTTGCTTCCGGCGGCCTTGATCAGCTCCAGTCCAGGGGCCAGCCGCCCGGCGCGGATGTCGGGAAGGACGCGGTCCATCTCCGGGTCGTCCCAGACCTCCCACCCCACCTCCATGCCGGAGGTCTTGTCCATGACGGTGGCGACGGCGTTGACGAACTTCTCCATGAGCACCGGACAGTTATATCCCGGCCGGTGAGGGAGGTTCGTGGGATTGCGGTCGAAAGCGGAGAAAGTGGTGATGATCGCACGGTGGCGAGGCGGGTCAGCAGGGCGTGGTTTCGGCTGGGCCTATTCGGTGGATTGTGTAGGGACGATTCCCGGTCGGTGCGGCGGGCGTCCCGGATTCGTGACCAGAGTCCGATCACGTTGGGTGATCGGATTATGGGCCGTGTTCAGGAGAGCGCTGGTCGTCGGGGCCTTCGTGAACGTCGTTACCTGCGGTGGTGCGGTGGTCGGCCGCCCGGTGGGCCCCGAGGGGTCGGATGCCGCGGCGACACTGTGTGTTCTGGCGACATACATCACACTTCGCACCCCCTGAGTTCGCGGTCGGGTCAGCGCCACCATGCCTTTTGCGTGATTCGTTGAATCTCGCTCCTCGATTTCCGGGTTGTCTGTTCCCTGCCCACGAACCGGAGCATCCCCTATGGCCCACAGCACCCCCTCCACCGGTGACCAGCCCACCGCGATCGTCTACACCGACCGGTGGATGCGCCGCTACGACCTCATCGTCTGCACCCTCTCCACACGCCTCGCCTGGGGCTGCTCCGAGCCCCGGCTCGTCGAGCACTACCGGCGCAACCTGCGCGAGCGCCACCTCGACGTGGGGGTCGGCACCGGCAAGCTGCTGGACACGGCCGGCGCACCGGCCGGGCGGGCCGACTTCGACGAGCTGCACATGCTCGACATCAACGCCGTCCCGCTCCAGATGACCGCGCACCGCCTGCGCCGCTTCTCCCCGGTCACCCACCAGGCCGACGCGCTGGCCACCTGGCCGCTGGAGGACGACAGCCTGACCTCGGTCTGCGCCTCGCTGATGCTGCACACCCTCCCCGACCAGGGCCGCGGGTTCGCCGCCAAGACCGCCTTCTTCGACCAGGCCGCCCGCGTGCTGGCCCCTGGCGGCCGGTTCTTCGGATCCACCATCGTCAACGACGTTCCGTTCGCCCGCCGCTGGCCGGTGGCCCGGCTCCTGATCTCCACCTACAACAAGCGCGACTTCTTCACCAACGCCAACGACAGCTCCACCGACCTGCGCGCCGAACTCGAAGCGCGCTTCGACAACGTGCGCGTGCGGGTGCGCGGCTGCACGGCGCTGTGGGAGGCGGATGCACGATGAACGCACCGGTCCTTCGCGGCGCCGTCGACGTGGCGATCACCGGGATGTCCTGCCGCCTGCCCGGGGGCGTCAGCACCCCGGCCGAGCTGTGGGACGCCCTGCTCACCGGGCGCGACCTCATCAGCGACACCCTCGCCCCCGGTGACGAACGGCCGGCGGAGCTCCTGCCCGCCGGCCTGCTGTCCCCCACCGAGTTCCAGGGGTTCGACGGCGACCACTTCGACGTCCCCGACTTCGAGATCGACATCATGGACCCGCAGCAGCGCTGGCTGTGCGAACTGGTCGACGAAGCCCTGCAGGACGCCGGAATCGCCCCCGCCTCCCTCCGCGGCAGCAACACCGGCGTGTGGATCGGGTCGGCCGCCGTCGACCAGGCCATCATCTCCCTCGGCCCGCGCTACGACACCGTCCTCACCGCCCTCGGCGCGGCGCCCAGCATCCTCGCCAACCGCATCTCCTACCACTTCGACCTGCGCGGTGCGTCGATGACCATCGACACCGCGTGCTCCTCCAGCCTGGTCGCCGTGCACAGCGCCATCACGGCCCTGCGCGCGGGCGACGTGGACCTCGCGATCGTGGGCGGGTCCAACGTCCTGCTGAAGGAGAACCACTCGGTCGCCTTCCGCGCCTCCGGCATCCTCGGCCCCGGCGGCCGCTGCCGTCCCTTCGACCAGAAGGCCGACGGCTACGTCCGCTCCGAGGGCGCCGGTGTCGTGGTCCTCCAGCGCGCCGACGACGCCCGCGCCCAGGGCTCTCCCGTGCGCGCCCTGGCCGTGGGCAGCGGCGTCAACTCCGACGGCCGCTCGCGCACCGGCATCGTCCGCCCCAGCCCCGAGAGCCAGAGCGAGCTGCTGCGACGCGTCTACGGGCGCTCCGGTGTCGACCCCGCCACCGTCGACTACGTCCAGGCCCACGGCACCGGCACGCGCGACGGCGACAGCGTCGAGGTGCGCTCGCTGGGCGCGGTCCTGGGCCGCGCGCCGGGGCGGGAGCGCCCGCTGCTCGTGGGCGCGGTCAAGTCCAACCTGGGCCACACCGAGGGCGCGGCCGGGATCGTCGGCCTCATCTCGACGGTGCTGGCCATGCGGCACGCCACCGTTCCCCCCGTCATCCACCACACCCAGCCGCGCCGGCGCATGCCCAAGGACGGGCTGGTGGTCCCCACCGAGCCGCGGCCGTGGCCCGCCGGCGAGGTCCGCGTCGCCGGGGTGAGCTCCTACGGCTTCGGCGGCACCAACGCCCACGTCGTCCTCCGGTCACCTGAGCCGGCGGCCGACACCCGTGATCCCCGCGACGAGGCCACGGGGGCCGCCGCGACGGACTCCGCCCGGCTGATCCCCGTGTCGGCCGGCACCCCCGCCGCGCTGGCCGCCACCGCCCGCCGCTGGGCCGACCGCATCCGGCCCGACGAGGACCTGCGGGCGCTCGCGGCCACCGCCGCGCACCGCCGCGACCACCTGGGGCGGCGCGCCGCCGTCGTCGCCGACAGCCCGCAGACGGCGCGGGCGGCGCTCCACGCGCTCGCCCGCGGCCGGGAGCACCCGGCCCTGGCGGGCCCGCATACGGCACGGGACGTCGAGCGCGTCGTGTTCGTGTTCTCCGGCCACGGCGCCCACTGGACGCGGATGGGGGAGCGCCTCGCCGCCACCGAGCCCGCCTTCGCCGCCGCCCGCGACGCCGCCCACGCGGCACTCGCCGCCCACCTGGACCGCGCCCCCTGGACACCCGGCGACCCCCTGCGCGGTATGGACACCATCCAGCCCGCGCTGTTCGCCGCCCAGGTCGGTCTGGCCGCGCTGTGGCGGGAGCGCGGCATCACACCCGACATCGTGGTCGGCCACTCCATCGGCGAGGCCGCCGCCGCTCACACCGCCGGGGCCCTCGGCCTACAGGACGCCGCGCGCCTGGTGGTCGAGCGTTCGGCGCTGCTCGCCGAAGCCTCCGCCCACGGCGGGCTGCTCGCCACCGACCTGGGCGCCGAGGCCGCGGAGAAGGCCGCGGCCGAGTCCGGGGCGAGCGTGGCCGTGTACAACGGCCCGCGCGCCACCGTCCTGGCCGGCGCCCACGCCGCCCTGGCCGACCTGCACGAGCGGTTGACCCGCGAGGGGGCGCAGGCCCGCCTGTTCGACGACGCGACCCCCGCCCACAGCCCCCTCATCGCCGAACGCACCGCCCGACTGGAGGAGGCGCTGGCCGGTCTGCGCCCGGAGGGCGGGCACACCGCCATGTGGTCGACCGCGACCGCCGCCCCCATCGACGGCACCGACCTCGATGCCGCCTACTGGGGCCGTCAGCTGCGCGCCCCCGTCCGCCTGCAGCCGGTCGTGGCCGAACTGGCGGCGCGGCACCGCTGCCTCTTCGTCGAGATCGCGCCGCGCCCGGTCCTGGCCGGAGCGCTGGCCGACGTCATCGCCGACGTGCCCGGCTACGACGCCGACGATGCCCCGGTGGTCGCCGCCACGCGCCCCGACACCGACGGCGCCTACGACGAACACGCCGACCTGCTGCGCGCACTGGGCGAGGTCGCCGCCCACGGCCGCACCCCCGCCTGGCCGGTGCCCGCCGACCTGGACGCCGTGGACCTTCCGCTGCGCCGCTGGTCGCGGCCGGGAGCCGAGCACGACGACGCGCTGAGCCGCGCTGTCGACGCGGTCCGGTGCGCCGCGAGCGACCGGGAGCGCGACACGGCCGCCGTCCGCCTGCTGGGCGACCTCGTCGCCGGGCTCACCGGGCGGCCCGACGGAGGGCTCGCCGCCGACGCCCCGCTCTACGAGCTGGGTGTGGGCTCGCTGGACGTGTTCCGGCTGCGGGCCCGCCTGCGCAGGATCACCGGCGCCGACATCCCGGTGGTCCCCGACTCGACCCTCGTCGGCCTCGGCCGGGAGCTGGCGCTGTGGGCCGTCGACCAGGGCGGGACGCGGACCGAGGACCCCGGCACCGACCGGCCCGGTACCCGGGTCGAGCACTGCGTCGCTCCCGCATGAGAAATCCGCATGGCCGCCCCCTTCGGACGCGGGGGCGGTCTGTGGGACGATGACCCCGCTATCCGGCCGATGCCTCGATTCCGGCTCATCACCCCACGTGTGCGCGAACATGCCCAGGCCCCGCAGAGCCGCGCCTCGGCCGGTTACGGACAGTGAGGAGATGATGTGCGCAGAATAATGATCGTCGGCGCCGGCCAGAGCGGGCTCCACCTCGCCCACACCCTGCTCGACCACGGCTACGACACCACGATCGTCACCGCTCAGAGTTCCACCGAGATCCGCACCGGCCGCCCCTCGGCCACTCAGCTCACCATGCCGCGCGTCCTGGAGATGGAGCGGGCGGCCCGCCTCGACCGGTGGCGGGACCAGGCGCCCCGCTACACCGGCGCGCGGCTGTCCCTGCGCCCCCAGGGCGCGTCCCCCATCGAGTTCACCGGCACGTTCACCACCGGCTACGGCGTTTCGGTCGACCGCCGGATGAAGATGGCCGACTGGCTGGAGCACTTCGAGGACCGCGGTGGCAAGGTCACCATCCACGGCGTCACCGTCAGCGACCTCGACTACTTCACCCGCATGTACGACCTGATCATCGTCGCGGTCGGCGCGGGCGAGCTCGGCGCCCTGTTCGGCCCGGACCCCACCCGCTCGGGCGGCGCTCATGAGGGCGTGCTCACTCAGGCGCTGCTGACGGGGGTCGCCCCGCCGGAGGGCACGGGGGAGCAGGGGCTCGGCGAGGCGATCTCGCTGGGTCCCCGCGAAGCGGCCGACGGCGGCCTGCTGCCCGGCGGCGAGGTCTTCATCGTCCCGATCCTGTGCGCCGACGGCCCCGCCACCAGTGTGTTCGTCAAGGGGCGCCCGGGTTCCGCGCTGGACTGCGGCCCCGACATCGGGGGGCGCGCCACCGAGCAGGAGATCCTCGACGCCCTCATGGGCCGCCTGCGCGAGCACGTCCCCGACGTGGCCGCGCGCTGCGAGGGGGCCGCCCTCGTCGACGACCGGGCCGCGAGCATCGACCGGATCGTGCCGCAGGTCCGCCGCCCGGTGGGCGTCCTGCCCTCCGGGGGACGCGTCCTGGGGATGGCCGACGTGGTGCTGTCCAGCGACCCCATCAGCGGTCAGGGGTGGAACAACTCGACCCTGTGCGCCGACGCCTACCTGCACGCGATCACCTACAGGGGGGAGGCCCCGTTCACCGAGGAGTGGATGGAGCAGACCTTCGACGCGTTCTGGGAGGACACCGGTCGGCACGCGGCGGTGTTCAGCGAGATGGTCACCGGCTTCTGGGCCAACTCCCTGCCCGACCACTTCCCCGAGCTCATCGAGGCGGTCGTCGCCCACCCGGAGGTCCGCGACCGGTGGATCACCGGCTTCGACCGCCCGGACGACTACGAGAAGTGGATGTTCGACCCGGCCAAGGCCCGCGCCTACATCT
The DNA here is from genome assembly GCF_014201195.1 of Nocardiopsis mwathae. Lineage (NCBI taxonomy): Bacteria > Bacillati > Actinomycetota > Actinomycetes > Streptosporangiales > Nocardiopsidaceae > Nocardiopsis > Nocardiopsis mwathae. Next base: position 365,197 of record NZ_JACHDS010000001.1, read on the forward strand.
CGCGGTTCGGGTAGCCCCCACCCGTTCCCACCGCCGCCTCCGTCGACCTCGGGAGAGCGGCCGGAACTCTCGACGAGGTTCCGGCCGCTCTCCCGAGATCGACGGAGGGGCGGGAGGGACCCTCACCACCAGGCCAGGTAGGCGAGCAGGGAGCCGATGCCGATGAGCAGCAGCCCCACCGTGGTGAACATGTTGCGGACCCACGGGCTGAGCCAGGGGGCGGCGACGATGCGGGCGTGTTCGGGGCGGTCGGGGTCGTAGTCGACGGTGACCAGGTCGCCGTGGCGCGAGGCCGTCCAGCCGGTGTTCTCGTGCTTGGCGTCGATGACGCGGCCGTCCTCGGTGTGGAAGCGCACGATCATGCACGCGGAGGTGCTCGACTCGGTGTAGCCGACGATCTCGCCTTCGGCGCGGGCGCCGCGTGCGGCCAGCAGCGCGGAGAAGCTGAGGTGCCGGAACAGCACGCCCAGCATCACCACGCCCGAGATGATGGGCAACAGGGGGTACAAGTCCGCCAAGGTGGTATCCAGTGCACTCTGGTCTCGGTGATGTCGGGGGTACCGTAGCGAACTCGGTCCCGTACCGGCCAGGGGCCCGGTCCCGCCGCCGCGCGACGGGCGGCCCGCTCAGGTGTCCGGGTCGGGGTCGGTCAGCAGGACGACGCGGTCGGCGGTGACGTCGAAGCCGAGGTCCGCGTGGGGGGACCCGCCCTCCGGCGTCATCAGTACGGGCTTGCCGAGGCGGCGCCCGATCGCGCGGAGGAACCCGCACAGCACGTCCAGCCGCTGTTGGCCCTGCAGCTCCCGGAGGTCCACGTCGAAGTCGATCTGCTCGGCGGAGTGCGGGCGGAAGATCGCGAGCACGCCGGGGTCGGGCCACACCCGCAGCTGCGGGTCGGCCTCGTCGCGGCGGGCGACCATCCGCTCGGCGGTGGGCAGCCGGCACACCGCCCCCTCCTCGGTGTACGCGTACCTCCACCCGCGCGCCCGGACCAGGTCGAGTACGGCCTGCCAGTCCGCGACCGACGTGTCGGGGACGTGGACGTCGGGCAGAGTGCCGTTCGGTTCGGGGTCGAAGAGGCCCCGGACGTCCTCCCACCGCAGATCGGCCATCCGCCCATACTGCCAGGATCCGCCCGGTGGCCGGCGCGGCGGCTGCTTCCCACCCCCGTGAACTGGGGGTCTGACCGTGGAGGTGAGACCCCTCCGCCGGGAGGAGGAAGGGGGTACCCCCCAGGGATGGAGAGGTGAATACGCCGGTGGGTCGATGCCGGGGATCAGCGCGCGAACTTACGGTGGGGACCACGGTCGAAAGGGATGCAAACGGGGGTGTCCCGGACGGCCGGGTAGTGAGGACAGGGGCCTAGACAACGCTGGGCGCGCACCAGGCCCCGGGCGATCGGCGGGCTCGGATGGAGTTTTCTCGTATCCGGGCCCGCCTTCGAAACGTGCAGAGCGGACACTCTGGTGGAGGACCTGCACTGGGATCTGCGCCGACGGCGGTTCAGATCTTCAGGGGCGGGTGCAGGTCCTTCATGGACCAGGTCCGTCGTCGTTCCACCGACATCCAGCTCAGCACCAGCGCGCCCACCAGGTAGGCGGTGAGCACCCGGACGGCCTCCCACACCGCGGTGAGCTCGCCGCCGCTGATCAGGTGGCGCAGCGCCTCCACCACGTGGCTCATCGGCAGGTACGGGCCGACCTCCCGGAAGAAGACCGGGCTGGTCTCGATCGGGTAGGTGCCGCCCGCCGAGGTCAGCTGCAGCATCAGCAGGACCAGGGCCACCCCCTTGCCGACCGCGCCGAACCGGGCGACGAGGAAGTGCACGACGGCGGTGAAGGCCCCCGCGGCCAGCACGAGCACGCCGACCACGCCGGGCCAGTGCCGTGCCTGCAGGCCCAGGCCGAGGTGCAGCACCCCCAGCATCAGCACGACCTGGGCGGTGGCGATGGCGAACCCCGGCAGCCACCCGGCCAGCGCGATCCGCCAGGACGGCGCGGTGGACGCCAGCCCGCGCCCGCTCAGCGGCGGCAGCACGATGTAGATGACCATGGCGCCGACCCACAGTGACAGCGCGATGAAGAACGGGGCGAACCCGGTGCCGTAGTCCGGGGCCTCGTTGTCGATGGTAGAGCTGAGCCGCACCGGTTCGCTCATCATGTTCCCGCGGTCGCGCCGGTCGGCGGCGTCGAACGTGGGGATGTCGTCCGCGCCCTCGACCAGGCCGTCGGCCAGCTCGTGCGCGCCGTCCCGCAGCTCGCCGATCCCCTCGTCGAGGTCGCCCGCGCCGGAGTGCAGGTCGCGGATGCCCTCGTCCAGGTCCTTGGCGCCGCTGTCCGCGCTCGCCAGGCCGTCGCGCAGGTCGCGGCTGCCCCGGGCGATGTCGGCGAGCGCCGCGTCCAGTGCGTCGACCTTGTCCCGGGCCGCCTCGGCGTCGTCGGCCAGAGTCGGCGCATCCCGCGCGAGCGCGGAGGCGAGCGCGGCGACGCGGTCGGCCTTCCGCTTCACATCGGCGATCTGCCCGCCGCTGTCCCGGACGAAGGCGTTGAGCCGTACCGCCCGTTCGGCGACCTGCCGCGCCTCGGTGAGCAGCGTGTGCAGTTCGGGGTCGTCCTGTTCCAGGTCCGGGTGGGCGGCCAGGTGGTCGCGGAGCCGGTCGCGGATGCCCTCGGCCCGGACCACCCCCTGGGCGCAGCAGTCCGGCAGCCGCCCCAGCGCGGCGGACAGGGTGGAGGCCGCGGTGGCCACGGAGCGGGCCGTCGACTCGATCGCCGGAGTGTCGGTGCGCAGGACGGGGACCCACTCGTCGGCCAGTGTGTCGAGCCGGGCCGTGGCGTCGGCGACCTCCCCGGAGACGGCGGTGGCTCCGTCGGCCAGTTCCCGGGAACCGTCGTAGAGGTCGCCGATGCCCGAGCCGAGCTCGTCCGCCCCCTCCTCTGCGTCGCCGAGCCCGTCGTGCAGCCGCCGGGAGCCGTCCTTGGCGTCGTCGGTGCCGTCGGCGAGCCGCCCGGCGCCGTCGGCGGCCTCCTCGGTCTCATCGTGGATGTCGTTGAAGCCGAGGAACATCCGCTCCAGGTAGTCCTCGGTGGCGGTCCGCCCCGCCGCGGACTGGATCTCCTTGAACGCCGCGGCGAGCAGTTCGCGGACGATGTAGCTGTTGGCGTCGTTGTAGTGCGCCCGCAGCCGCGCGGGGATGGGCAGCGCCTCCTCGTCGGACGGCGTGGCCAGGTCGGCGCTGAAGTCGTGGGGGATGGTGAGGGAGACGTAGTAGCGGCCCGCGGCCACGCCGTCGGCGGCCTCGTCGGCCTCGACGAGGTGCCAGTCGAGGTCACCGCGCCGCAGGAGTTCGTCGGTGAGGTCGTCGCCGGCCCGCAGCTCCTCGCCGTCGGCGGTGGCGGGTTCGTCCTCGTTGACCAGGGCCACCGGCAGGCTGCTCATCCTCCCGAAGGGGTCCCAGAACGCCCACAGGTACAGGCCCGAGTAGAGGAGCGGGACGAGGGCGAGCGCGATGAGCGCCGCCAGGGGCAGCGGGGCGCGGAAGAAGGACCGCACCGAGAGCCACGCGATGCGCAGGGTGGGCAGGAGGCGGAGCCGGGGCCGCGTCATGCGTCGCCCTCCGGTTCTGTCCGCTCGGGCAAGCGGTGCCGTCCGACGTGCCCGGTGTCGAGGGGCAGGACACGGGTGTCGCCGCCGCTGTGGCGCCCGCGCGGCCGGTCCCCATCGGGTCGGGTGAGGGGGATGAGGGTGGTGTCGGTGGGGGTGCAGGTGGGGTCGGTTGTGGTGGTGATGATGGTGAGGCCGTGGTGGGCGAGGTCGGTGAGGGTGTGCCAGAGGTGGGTGCGGTGGGTGGGGGAGAGGCCGTTGTCGATGTTGTCGATGAGGAGGAGGCGGGGTTCGTCGATGAGTGCGAGGGCGATGCCGAGGCGGGTTTTCTCGTTGGCGGTGAGGTCGGAGATGAGGCGGGTGGTGTCGAGGTCGGCGAGGCCGGCGTGGGTGAGTGCGGTGTCGGTGAGGGTGGTGTTGGCGGGGCGGAGGCGGAGGTAGTGGCGTTCGGTGAGGTGTTCGTGGACGCGGAGGTGGTTGTCGAGGTCGTTGACGCCGGGGGTGTGGGCGAGGGCGGCGATGTGGCGGATGGTGCGGGCTTTTTTGGGGTGGGGGTGGCCGTCGATGGTGAGGGTGCCGCTGGTGGGGGTCATGCGGGCGGCGAGGGTGAGCAGGAGTGCGGTGCGGCCGGTGCCGGAGTCGGCGTGGAAGGTGGTGATGGTGCCGGGGTGGGCGGTGAAGGTGATGTCGGTGTAGACGGTGCCTTGGCGGGTGTGTAGTTCGAGGTGGTCGGCTTCGACTCTGGCTCCTGTGGCCCGACGCATGCCTGCCCCCTCTCACCCCGCTTCGTGCGTCCGTGCCTGACACGTGGTCGGGGCGGCGCGGCCCGGCCGACCCCGATTCGAGCTTCGAACTCCGACGTAGCGGCACACAACGCGCCACGCGTGGATTTGGGGAAGTGCGTACCGATAAGGCCATGGTCCGTGATGGACCATGGCCTTATCGGGTGGAGGCGCGCCGTGTGCTCCCGGCCGCCGCAGGGCCGCCGGGAGCACACGGCGCGGTGGTCGGGGCGTCTAGGTGGTGAGGAAGCCGTCGATCAGCCGGACCAGCGTCGCGTGGATCTCCTCCACGGGGCGCTCCGGCTGCAGGGTGCGCCAGTCCAGGGCGACGGTCAGGACCATGCCGAACAGGCCGGAGGCCGCCACGCCGATGTCGAGGTCGCCGGGGAGATCCCCTTCGGCGACCAGGTCCTCCAGCAGCCCGGAGATGACGCCGATCGCCCCGCTGCGGATCTGGCGGACCGTGTCGTACCAGCTCTGCCGGGTCCGCCAGGCCTCCGCCATCAGCAGCCGGGCCAGCGACTCATGGGTACCGATGAACTCCAGCTCGGTGCGCAGCACATTGGCCAGCGCCTCGCGCGGCGGCCCGACCGCGGCCACGTTCAGGTGGTCGGTGAGCCGCTGCACGCCCCACTCCATGAGCGCGCGGTACAGCTCCGCCTTGCCGGAGAAGTTGTAGTAGACCGTCCCCTTGGCGACTCCGGCGCGCTCGGCGATCTGGTCCACGGACGTGGCGCCGAAGCCCTGTTCGGAGATCAGTGTGACCGCCGCCTCGAACAGGCGCCGGCGGGTCGCCTCGCGCCGCGTGCTCATGGGCCGCTCCTGGTGGGATGGGGGATGTAGCGCGGTACCCATTATCGGTTCTCCCGTCTGGGGCGGCCGCACACGCGGCCGCCCCGTTGCGTCGGATCAGACTTTCAGCGCCGGGTGGAGGTCCTTCATGGTCCACATCCGCTTGCGCGACACCGCGAACCACGTCAGCGCCAGTGCCCCGACGAGGTAGGCGGCGAGCACCCCGCAGGCGGTCCACACGGCGCCCAGGTCGCCTCCGCTGATGAGGATGCGCAGCGCCTGCACCACGTGGCTCATCGGCAGGTAGGGGGCGATGGCCTGGAAGAAGCCCGGGCTGGTCTCGATCGGGTAGGTGCCCCCGGCCGAGGTGAGCTGGAGCATCAGCAGTACCAGCGACACGATCCGCCCGGCCGTCCCGAACTGCACGGACGCCCATTGCACGACGGCGCAGTAGGCGCCGACGGTCAGCACGAGCAGGCCGATCACGCCGCCCCAGCGCGCCGCCTCCAGACCGAGCAGCAGGTGCAGGGCGGACATCATCACCAGCACCTGGGCGATGCCGATGGCCACGGGCGGCAGCCACCCGGCCAGCGCGACCCGCCACGAGGGCGCGGTTCCGGCCAGGCCGCGCTTGGAGACGGCCGGCAGCACCATGAAGGTCATCATCGCGCCGACCCACAGCGACAGGGCGACGAAGAACGGGGCGAACCCGGTGCCGTACTGCGGCGCCTCGTTGTCGATGCTGTCGCTGAGCCGCACCGGCTTGCTCATCATGTCGCCGCTGGTGTCGCGCTCGCCGTCGTCGAACGTCGGGATCGCCTCGGCGCCCTCCTCCAGGCCGTCGGCGAGCTCGTGCTGGCCGTCCTTGATCTTGCCGATGCCCTCGTCGAGGTCACCGGCGCCGGAGTGCAGCAGTCCGATACCGGTGTCGAGGTCCTTGATGCCGGTGTTGGCCTTCTTCAGCCCGTCGCGCAGGTCGCGGTTGCCCTTGGCGAGGTCGGCGAGGCCGTCGTTGAGGTCGTTGACCTTGTCGACGGCGTCCTCGGCCTTGTCGATGTAGTCGTCGGCGTCCCCGGCCGCCTCGGAGACCTTGTGCGCGTCCTTGCTGAGCTTGTCGGCCTTGGACTGGATCTGGTCGATCTTGTCCTTGTCGACCTCGACGGTGCCGCCGGAGCCCCCGCTGCCGCCGGAGCCCCCGGCGCGGTCGGCGAGCTTCTTGCCGTCGGTGAGTAGGGCGTAGAGCTGCGGGTCGCTCTGCTGCAGGTCGGGGTTGGCGTCCAGGTAGGACTGGAAGTCGGTGGGGGTCTTCGTCGCGCCCGCCTGCGCCTTGGGCAGGTTCGGGAGGTGGTCCTCCGGGTGGGCGACGGCGTCGGCGAGGTCGCTGATCTCGTCAGCCGTGTCCTTGACCTTCGGCGCATCGTTCCGGATGACCGGGATCCACTCGTCGGCGGCGTCGTTGAGCTTGTCGGTCTTCTCCGCCACCTCCTTGGAGGCCTTGGTGGCGCCGGTGGCGAGCTTCTTGGACCCGTCGTAGAGCTCCCCGATGCCGTCGCGCAGCTGGGACGAGCCGTCCTTGGCGTCGCCCAGGTTGGTGTAGAGCTTGCCGGAGCCGTCCTTGGCGTCGTCGGTGCCGTCGGCGAGCTGCCCGGCGCCGTCGGCGGCCTCCTCGGTCTTGTCCTGGATGTCGTTGAAGCCGAGGAACATCGAGTCGAGGTACTTGCCGGTCGCGCTCTTGCCGGCCGCGGCCTGGATCTCCTTGAACGCCGATCCCATGAGCTGGCGGACGATGTAGCTGTTGGCGTCGTTGTAGTGCGCCTCCAGCATGGCCGGCACCGGGTCGGCCTCGTCCTCGGAGGGAGAGGCCAGGTTGGCGCTGAAGTCGTGGGGGATGGTGAGGGAGACGTAGTAGCGGCCCGTGGCCACGCCGTCGGCGGCCTCGTCGGCGTCGACGAGCCGCCAGTCGAGGTCGCCGCCCTCCAGGAGTTCGTCGGTGATGTCCTGGCCGGCGTGGGTCTCCTCGCCGTCGACGGTGACCGGTTCGTCCTCGTTGACCAGGGCCACCGGCAGGTTGTCCATCTTGCCGAAGGGGTCCCAGAACGACGCCAGGTACAGCCCGGAGTACAGCAGCGGGATGAGCGCCAGTGCGGCCAGGGCGGCGACCGGCAGTGGTGAGCGGAAGAAGGACCGCACCGAGAGCCCGCCGAGCCGCAGTGCCGGCAGTATCCGGACCTTCGGGAGCTTCACGCGTTCTTCTCCTTCGTCTTCTTCTCGTCGTCGCCCGTGCCCGACCCGTTGCGCCGTCCCTCGCCCTTGCCCTCGCCCCGGCCCAGCAGCCCGGCCAGGCTCAGCCTCCGGTGTCGCCCTCGCGGGAGGGGCGGCGGGACGTATTCGTTCTCGGGTCGGGTGAGGGGGATGAGGGTGGTGTCGGTGGGGGTGCAGGTGGGGTCGGTTGTGGTGGTGATGATGGTGAGGCCGTGGTGGGCGAGGTCGGTGAGGGTGTGCCAGAGGTGGGTGCGGTGGGTGGGGGAGAGGCCGTTGTCGATGTTGTCGATGAGGAGGAGGCGGGGTTCGTCGATGAGTGCGAGGGCGATGCCGAGGCGGGTTTTCTCGTTGGCGGTGAGGTCGGAGATGAGGCGGGTGGTGTCGAGGTCGGCGAGGCCGGCGTGGGTGAGTGCGGTGTCGGTGAGGGTGGTGTTGGCGGGGCGGAGGCGGAGGTAGTGGCGTTCGGTGAGGTGTTCGTGGACGCGGAGGTGGTTGTCGAGGTCGTTGACGCCGGGGGTGTGGGCGAGGGCGGCGATGTGGCGGATGGTGCGGGCTTTTTTGGGGTGGGGGTGGCCGTCGATGGTGAGGGTGCCGCTGGTGGGGGTCATGCGGGCGGCGAGGGTGAGCAGGAGTGCGGTGCGGCCGGTGCCGGAGTCGGCGTGGAAGGTGGTGATGGTGCCGGGGTGGGCGGTGAAGGTGATGTCGGTGTAGACGGTGCCTTGGCGGGTGTGTAGTTCGAGGTGGTCGGCTTCGACTCTGGCTCCTGTGGCCCGACGCATCCCCAGCTCCCATTCACGTATTTGAACTGACCAGTCAGTTCAAAAATAGTACGCACGAGAACCCGTTCGTGGCGCCCGCAAACGTGGGTTGGGACACAGTTCTGCCTACAGGGAGGGGAGTGCGAGCACGGCACGACCGCCTGACCGCAGCAGATGGCTGAAATCGGCCAATTTCGTGGGATGTGTTCCCCCGGTGGGGGCAGGAGGCATAGCGTCGGCTCCATCCCCCTGCGATCGGAGGAGCCCAGCCATGCCTCGTCAGCGCCCGGCCGCGCTCGACTCCCCGCTCACCAAGCGGGCCCTGAAGATCATGTCGCGCGTGAACGCCTTCGCCTACCGGGCCACCGACGGCTACGTCGGCGGCAGGCTCCCCGCGCACAGCGGCGCCCCCGACGGCATCCCCGTGTGCCTGCTGACGACCCGCGGGCGCAAGACCGGGCGGCTGCGCACCGCTCCGCTGCTCTACCTGAGCGACCCCGGCTCCGAGGGTGAGCGCGTGGTCGTCGTCGCCTCCCAGGGCGGGATGGAGCGGCACCCCCTGTGGTTCCGCAACATCCTCGCGGAGCCCACCGTCATCGTGCAGACCGGCGGCCGGATGCGCCGCATGCGCGCCCGGGTCGCCGACGACCTCGAACGCGCCGAACTGTGGCCGCGGCTCGTCGAGCTCTACCCCGACTACGCCGACTACCAGTCCTGGACCGACCGGGTCATCCCGGTCGTGATCTGCGAGGCCGCCGCCCGACCGGCCGCCTGATCCGTTCCCGCAGGCCCCGCAGGCCCGGGGCCGGTGCGCGCACCCGGTGCGGCCGTCCACGTCACCGGGAACGCGGGAGGGGAGCCCCCACGACCATGGTGGGAGCTCCCCTCCGCGGGAATGCCGGTGTCGGCGCGCCCTCGTGCGGCGTTCCGCGCCCGACCGTTCCCGTGCGCTTCCGTGCCGGCTCCGCCGCCGGCAGCGAGGCCCGGCCTACCAGCCGCTCGGCACCGGCATGCCCTCGCTGTAGCCCGCGGCGCTCTGCACACCGACCGTGGCGCGCTCGTGGAACTCCTCCAGCGTCGTCGCCCCGGCGTACGTCATCGAGCTGCGCACGCCCGCGATGATGTCGTCGACCAGGTCCTCCACGCTCGGCCGCTCGGCCTCCAGGTACATGCGGCCGGTGGAGATGCCCTCCTCGAACAGCGCCTTGCGGGCGCGGTCGAACGGGGAGTCCTCCGAGGTCCGCAGCTTGACGGCGCGCGCGGATGCCATGCCGAAGCTCTCCTTGTACAGCCGGCCCTGCGCGTCGCGCATCACGTCGCCCGGGGACTCGTAGGTCCCGGCGAACCAGGAGCCGATCATCACGTTGGAGGCACCGGCGGCCAGGGCCAGCGCGACATCGCGCGGGTGCCGCACGCCGCCGTCGGCCCACACCGACCTGCCCAGCTCGCGGGCTGCCGCCGCGCACTCCAGGACGGCGGAGAACTGCGGCCGTCCCACCGCCGTCATCATCCGCGTGGTGCACATGGCGCCCGGGCCCACGCCGACCTTGACGATGTCGGCTCCGGCCTCGATGAGGTCGCGGGTGCCCTCTGCGGTGACGACGTTGCCGGCCACGATCGGCACCTGCGGGTCCAGCGCGCGCACCTTGCTCAGCGCGGAGATCATCTTCTCCTGGTGACCGTGGGCGGTGTCGACGACCAGGGTGTCGGCCCCGGCCTCCAGCAGCTCCGCCGCCTTCCCGGCGACGTCGCCGTTGATGCCGATGGCGGCGGCCACGCGCAGCCGCCCCCCGGAGTCCAGCGCCGGCTCGTAGAGCGTCGAGCGCAGGGCGCCGGTGCGGGTGAGCACGCCGACCAGCGCGCCCTTGTCGTCGATGACCGGCGCGAGGTGGTGCCGGAAGTCGTAGAGCGTCCCGAAGGCCTCCTTCGGGTCGGTGCCCGCCGGGATCGTCAGCAGGTCGGCCGACATGATCTCGTGCAGCTGGGTGAAGCGGTCGACGCCCACGCAGTCGTTCTCGGTGACCACGCCGAGCGGGTGCCGGTTCTCGTCGATGACGATGACCGCGTTGTGCGCCCGCTTGGGCAGCAGGTTCAGCGCGTCGCCGACGGTGCTGTGCGGGCTGAGCGTGATGGGGGTGTCGATGACCAGGTCGCGCTGCTTGGTCCAGCCGATGACCTCGGTCACGACGTCGATCGGGATGTCCTGCGGGATCACGGCGATCCCGCCGCGGCGGGCGATCGTCTCGGCCATGCGTCGGCCCGCCACCGCGGTCATGTTCGCGACTACGATGGGGATGGTGGTACCCGTGCCGTCGTGCGAGGCGAGATCCACGTCCAGCCGGGATCCCACGGCCGAGCGCCGGGGGACCATGAACACGTCGCTGTAGGTCAGGTCATGGTCGGGGACCTGGTTGTTCAGAAAGTGCACGCCTGCTACCTCGGTCGAAGCCGTTCGGGGCGGACGGTGCCGGGCGCCACCGCGATGAGTGGAGACCGGATCGAACCCCCTCTTACCTACACATTATTGCCGGACCGATTAGCCCAGGTGACATGTCGTCTGGAATGATCGGCGGCTGACACAGATCCCCTCCCCACCCGGATACCCTCCCCGCTCACCCGAGCGTGAGCGATCACCCTGCGTGGTCGAAATCCGACACGCGGCACGGGGCCGGAGTCCCGCAGGAGACGACATGACGAGCTTCACACTCGCGGACGTCCGCGAGCGCACCTACAAGAGCCGCGACGCCTGGTGGACGGTGTTCCTCGTCGACCCGCTGGCGTCCCGGCTGGTGGTGTGGACCGCCAACCGCACGAACATCACGCCGAACCAGATCACGTTCGGCGCGGGCGTGCTGGGGGTGGGCGCCGCCGTGTCCTTCGCGCTCGCCGACTGGCCGTGGCTGGTGCTCGGTGCTCTGCTGTTCCACCTGAGCTTCGTGCTGGACTGCATGGACGGCAAGATCGCGCGGCTGAAGAACAACGGCTCGGTCTTCGGCGCGTGGGTGGACTTCGTCTTCGACCGCGTCCGGTTCTTCGGCTGCATGATGGCGCTGCTGATCGGCCAGTGGGCCGCCACCGGCCAGGTCGCCTACCTCGTGCTCGCGCCGGTGGTGATCTTCCTCGACCTGTTCCGCTACCTGAACGGCTCGCAGGTCGCCAAGACCCGCAGCGCCATGCGGGAGAAGCTGCGCGCCGCGGCCGAGGGCCGGGCCGTGGACGGGACGGTCGACGACCCGGAGAGCACCGAGACGGCGGAGGGCCGGCGCGGGGAAGGAGAGGACGGCGAGAACGGGGAGGACCGCGTCGTCTTCATGGAGGAGGTCCTGCGGGACAACCCCGAGCTGAAGGCCGAGGATGTGCGCAACGGCCGGCACCCGGCCGGGGCGCGGGTCATCGACGTGCACCAGGGGTTCAGCCGCAGGTTCGGCGCCTACGAGCGGGTCCGCGACGCCCTGCTGCGCAGCCGGGTCCGCCCGCACCTGTTCAGCGGGATCGAGTTCGAGATGTTCGTGTGCGTCGTCGCGCCGCTCACCGCGCTCCTCTCGCTCGTCACGGGCCTGAGCAGCCTGATCATCCCGGTGACGGTGTTCTCCTGCCTCGCGCTGGCGGCGTTCGAGGTCGTCATCATCTACAAGCTGTGGCTGGCCACCCGCGACTTCACCCGGGAACTCGCCAGGCTCCAGGCCTGAGGCCACCCCGCCCCTCCGACGGTCCCGGGGCCGCCGACCCACTACCGCTGCGCGGTCGGCGGTTTCCGAGACCATCGGAGGCGGTGGGGCGCTGCGAGGAGGTCAGCGGGCGGCGTACTCCAGGCGGCGTGCCTCGCCGGAGGGGCCGCTGCCGGAAGGCGCACCCTGCCCGGTTCCGCGCCGGATGGCCCAACCGACCGACGGCTCCACGGCCCACCTGGTGGCCCGGCGCACCCACGGCGAGCACAGCGCCAGCGTCACCGGGATCGACAGCAGCAGGTTCACGGCGAACGAGCCGTGCGGGCCGAACACCGCGTTGGAGTAGTCGTACCAGCCGAACTGGTCGGAGATCCGGATCACCAGTCCGTGCAGCAGGAACACGTACATGGTGAGCGCGCCCAGCCGGGTGTACCACGTGGTGCGGCGGGGCGTGAGCGAGAGGAACGCCGCGGTCAGCGCGAACGCGAGCAGCAGGAAGGCGACGCGTCCGGGCAGGCCCACCGGGAGGATGTCGACGTCCCGGTCGGTCAGGCTCTCCCGCCAGTAGATCCACTCCCGGCTCAGCTGCTCCAGATAGGCGTAGCAGAGAATGAACGTCGCCACCATGAGCACGGCGCTGCCGGCCTTCACCCAACCCGCCCTGAGCAGCGCGAAGTGCCGCTTCTCCAGCAGCAGCCCGGCGACGAAGAACGGGAGCAGGCTGATGATGCGCGAGATGCCCAGCGCGTCGCCGGTCGCCGCCAGGCCGCCGAACAGCGAGATGGCGATGGCGGCGGTCAGCGGCCAGCGCAGCCGCTTCCACAGCGGGACGGTCAGCCGCCACACGAACAGGGCGGCCAGGAACCAGGTCAGCCACAGCGGCTCCAACGGGCCGTCGGGCAGCCCGCGCTGGACGCTCAGCGACTGCAGCGCATAGATGCCCCAGAAGACGAGATAGGGCGCGGCGACCGTGGCCAGCAGCCGGTCGATGCGCGCGGGCGAACCGTCGAACGACTTCGACAGGTAGCCGCTGATCAGCGCGAACGCCGGCATGTGGAACAGGTAGATCCAGAAGTAGACCGCATTGGCCTCGCGGGTCTCGGTGGTCGGTGCGATGACGTGACCGATGACCACCAGCAGGATCAGCAGGAACTTCGCGTTGTCGAGTAGGGCGTCACGCGGCTGTGGCGGAGGCTCCTTCCGCCCCTCGGGCGTTTTCCGTGACGGGTCGGCGTCGCCGGGCTCGGGTTCGGGTTCGGACGGACGTGTCGAGATAGAGGCCACTGGTGTCTCCAAGTCACCGGATTCGGGGCTGTGGGGACGTGCCGGAACGTTCGGGTGGCCACCGGCCCCCTGCGGCGCGGAGCGGGGGCGCGCCGCCGCCATCGCGTGTGGTGGAACCGGCGGGGGTGAGGGCCGATGACCGCAGCCTGAGAATCGGCTGTGAACCCTGGGAGGGCACCCTACCGCCCATGGCCGGACCAGGCCACGGGGTACCGTGACCGATCGCGCACGTCCGGTAGGGGGCGCCGCATCGGTAATGGCTCGGATCAGGCACGATACGCACTTGGCCGCTCATTCCCCCCGTAATCCCCCGTAGCCGCCGACCCTAGCGACAGGTGGAGAAACGGTGCGGAAGGCTGGGCGATCACTCAGGGTTCTCCCAGGTTTCTCGTGGTGAGATCGGCCGGTTTCCGGGCATGGCCGTCCCGGAAGGGAGCCCGGCGGGAGTTTGAGATTCGCCGGGGCGAGCGAGACAATCGGCGCGGCGGACGTCCGCCGGTGAAGTGGCCGGACACCCCCCGGCCGCCTGCCGAACCGATGGAAGAAGGCGGTGGAAGCGGTGCCGCACGCGGTCGATCCCAGGCGCGTAGCCCAGCACGGTGGCGCGGTCATGCGACTCGTCGACGAGATCTTCCCCCTCGTCGAGGGGTTCTACGTTGACCTGCACAAGAACCCGGAACTCTCGCACGCCGAGTACCGGACGGCCAATTCCGTGGCCGAATGGCTCACACGCTCCGGCTTCGAGGTGACCACCGGTGTCGGCGGCACCGGTGTGGTCGGTCTTCTGCGCAACGGCGACGGGCCCACGGTCATGTTGCGCGCCGACATGGACGCGCTGCCCATGGAGGAGAAGACGGGGCTGCCCTACGCGAGCACCGCGCACGGCACCGACGCCGACGGCAACGAGGTCCCGATCATGCACGCCTGCGGCCACGACGCGCACACCGCGTGCCTCGTGGGCACCGCCGACCTGCTCGCCGAGGCCCGCGACCGGTGGCGCGGCACGCTCATGGTCGTCGCGCAGCCGGCCGAGGAGACGATCGAGGGCGCGGACGCCATGGTGGCCGACGGCCTCTACGAGCGCTTCGGGCGCCCCGATGTCATCCTCGGCCAGCACGTCGGCCCGCAGCCGGCCGGAATGGTCTCGCACCGTGCCGGTGTCCTGCTCGCCGCCAGCGAAGCCATGTCCGTGCGGGTCTTCGGATCCGGCGGTCACGCCTCACGGCCCGACGCCACCGTCGACCCCGTGGTGATCGCCGCGAACATCATCACCCGGCTGCAGACCGTGGTCTCGCGGGAGATCAGCCCCAGCGAGATGGCCGTCGTGACGGTCGGCATGGTGCGCGCCGGGACCAAGGCCAACATCATCCCCGACGAGGCCTACCTGGAGATCAACACCCGTGCCCTGAACGAGCTGGTGGCCGGGCGGCTGCGCTCGGCCATCGACCGGATCGTCCGGGCCGAGGCCGCCGCGTCGGGCGCGCCGCGGGACCCCGAGATCACCGTGCTCCAGCAAGCCGGGGTGACGGCCAACGACCCCGACCACACCCGCGACGTCTCCGCGGCGCACCGCGCGTACTTCGGCGAGGGCTACGTCATCGACCTGCCCGAGCCGGTGACCGGCAGCGAGGACTTCGGTGCGTTCGGCCTGCCCGGCCATCCGGAGCCGATCCCCTACGTCTACTGGTTCATCGGCGGGACACCGCACGACGTGTGGCAGGCGGCGCCGGGCGACACCCCCTACGAGAAGCTGGCGTCGGTGCCGAGCAACCACTCGCCGTTCTTCGCCCCGGACCGCGAGCCCACCCTGCGGGCCGGGCTCGCGGCGCTGACCATCGGCGCCCTCACCTACCTGGGGCGGGAGCGGGACGCCGCGCCGACCGGGGAGCAGCAGGCGTTCCCGGCCGAGGCACCGCCGGAGTCGGCCGTGGCAGACGCCGCGCCGTTCGCCGAGCCCGCGGCCCCGACCGTCGCCGAACCGGCCCCGATGGCGACCGCCGCTCCGGTCCCGGCCCCCGAGCCGGAACCGGAACCGGGCGAGGCCGCCGCCCCGGAGGAGCCCGGTGCCGAGGGCGCCGACGAACCGGCCGCGGGCGGGGAGGAGAGCGACGACGAGTCCACGCACCAGGCCGACATGGCGGCGCTGCTGGAGGAGACCGGCGGCACCCGATCCTCCGGGGACGACGTGGAGGAGTCCACCCAGAACGCGGACATGGCGGCGCTGCTGGCCGAGGAGGACGCGGTCCTGGCCCCCACCCCGCCGCAGGGCACCCCGGTTGCGGCACCGCCGCCCCAGGGCGCGCCGATCGCCGCCCCGCCGCCGCCCCAGGGCTCGACCCCCTACCCCGGCAGTGCCGCGCACACCCCTGACCAGGACCCGCCGCAGGAAGAGCCGCCCTACCGCCTCTAGGCTCCCTCCGCCGCCCCCCTCCGATGATCTCCGGAGAACGGTCCGAATTCCGGTGCGAATTCGGACCGGTCTCCCGAGATCGTCGGAGGAGAGGGCGGAGCGGCACCACAATGGTCGGATGGGATGGGTGACGTGGGGGAGCCGACGTCGGCGCCGGGTGTTGCGGCACCCGCGAGAGAACCTGTTCCTGGGGATGTGCGTGGCGGTCACGCTGCTCGCGGTCATGGGGGCGGTGAACCGCTCGGTCGGCGGTGACACCGGCCAGCCGCTGCTCCTGCTCAGCGTTCCCGGGGCGGTCTTCTTCGCACGCGGGATCCTGTATGCCAAACAGCGGTCCAACGGGGTGCGGATCTCGGAGACGCAGTTCCCCGCAGCGCACCGGATGGTCGTCGACGCCGCCCGCGAACTCGGGCTGCCGAAGGTCCCCGACGCCTACGTGGTGCTCGGTAACGGGCAGCTCAACGCGTTCGCCTCCGGGCACGGCTTCCGCCGCTACGTCGCGGTCACCAGCGACCTCTTCGAGGTCGGCGGCCGCCTCCGCGACCCGGACGCGCTGCGCTTCGTCATCGGACACGAGGTCGGGCACATCGCGGCCGGGCACGGCTCCTACTGGCGGCAGTTCGGGGTGTCGGTCGCCAACGTCATCCCCGGCATCGGGGCGACGCTCAACCGCGCCCAGGAGTACACCGCCGACAACCACGCCTACGCGTTCTGCCCGCAGGGCGTCGAGGGGCTGCGCATCCTCGCCGCCGGAAAGTACCTGTACCGCGAGGTCGACTTCGCCGACATCGCCGACCGGGCCCGAACCGACCACGGCTTCTTCGTGATGTTGGCGAACCTTCTGTCCAGCCACCCGGTGAACACCTGGCGTTTCCACGCGCTGCGCGACCGCTCGCGCCCGGGCAGGGTGCTGTGACACCCGCCCCGGGAGCACGGGTGGTGCCCGCCCGGCGGTGCGCGTCCAGGACGTGTCCGGCGGATGTTCGCCGGTGAGCGGGCGGCCGCCCGCACGCCGCTTCACCGAGTCGATCCAGGCCGACTCGGCGAGTGGAGCGGCGCAGCGAGCGTCGTTCCGGTGGCCGCGAGCCGGGAATGATCCGCCGAACCCGCCTCAGGAGGGGGCGTGCTCCTCCTGGCGCAGTTTCTCCGCCAGCTGCGGCGGCAGCGGATCGTGCCGCAGGTAGCGGCGGTTGAACGAACCCGTCCCGTGCGACAGGGACCGCAGGTCGACCGCGTAGCGGCCGATCTCCAGTTGCGGCACTTCGGCGCGGATCAGCGTCCGCCCGGTCTCCCGGGGCTCGGTGCCGATGACCCGTCCGCGGCGTGACGACAGGTCGCTCATCACCGCGCCCATGTACTCGTCGGCGACCAGCACCGTCACCTCGTCGACGGGCTCCAGCATCGACGTCCTGCCCTGCTCGGCCGCGTCCTTCAGGGCGAGCTTCCCGGCCTTCTGGAAGGCCATGTCGGAGGAGTCCACCGAGTGCGCCTTGCCGTCGTACAGCGTCACCCGGATGTCCACCAGCGGGTAGCCCGACTTCACCCCCTGCTCCATCTGGGCGCGCACGCCCTTCTCCACCGACGGGATGAACTGGCGCGGGACCACGCCGCCGACGATCTTGTCGACGAACTCCAGACCGGTGCCCGACGGGAGCGGTTCGACCTGGATCCGGCAGATGCCGTACTCGCCGTGACCCCCGCTCTGCTTGACGTTGCGGCCCATACCCTGCGCCGGGACCGCGAAGGTCTCGCGCAGCGGGATACGCACGTCGTCGGTCTCGACCCGGACCCCGTAGCGCGTGGTCAACCGGTCCAGTGCCACGTCGAGGTGGGCCTCGCCGGTGCACCACAGCACCATCTGGTGGGTCTCCGGGTTGACCTCCACCCGCAGTGTCAGGTCTTCGGACGCCAGCCGCGAGACCGCCTGGGAAAGCTTGTCCTCGTCGCTCTTGGCGGCGGCCTGCACCGCCACCGGGAGCAGCGGGTCCGGGAACTCCCACGGCGGCATGCGCAGCGGGCGCTCCTTGTCGGAGAGAGTGTCGCCGGTCTCGGCCTGGGTCAGTTTGGCGACCGCGCAGATGTCTCCGGCGATGACCTCGCCGCACGGCTCGTTGGCGCGGCCGATCGGCGTGGACAGCGCGCCGATGCGCTCGTCGACGTCGTGGTCGTCGTGGCCGCGGTCGGCCAAGCCGTGCCCGCTGACGTGCACGACCGAGTCCGGCCGCAGCGTTCCGGAGAACACCCGGACCAGGCTGACCCGGCCCACATACGGGTCGCTGGCCGTCTTGACCACCTCGGCCAGCAGCGGGCCGTCGGGGTCGGCCGTCAGCCCGGCGACGGGCTTGCCGTCCACCGTGGTCACGTCCTCCGGGAGCGGGCGCTCGACCGGGGACGGGGTGGCGCGGGGCAGTTCGTCGAGCAGTTCGTGGACGCCGACGCCCCGGGTGGCGGAGATCGCGAGGACCGGGTGGAAGTGGCCCCGGGCCACCGCCGCCTCCAGGTCGGCGATGAGCAACTGCGGATCGAGCGCGGCGCCCTCCATGTACTGGTCCATGAGAGCCTCGTCCTCGCTCTCCTGGATCACCCCCTCGATCAGGGCGTTGCGCATCGCCTCGATCTCACCGTCCAGCCCCTCGGGCGGCGCGGCCTCGGCGCGCTCCGGGCCGGAGTGGTCGTAGTAGCGCTGCGAGATCAGCCCGACCAGCCCGCGCACGGTGCGCGCGTCCCCCTCACCGGCGTACACCGGCACATAGGCGGGCAGGACGCCGTCGCCGAAGGCCTCCCGGCACTCCCGCACCGTGCCCTCGAAGTCGGCGCGGTGGTGGTCGATCTTGGTGACGGCGACGGCACGCGGCATGCCCACCGCGGCGCACTCGTCCCAGAGCAGCCGGGTGCGGCCGTCGACGCCGTCGAGCGCCGAGACCACGAACAGCACGGCGTCGGCCGCGCGCAACCCGGCGCGCAGGTCGCCGACGAAGTCGGCGTAGCCGGGGGTGTCCAGCAGGTTCAGCTTCACGCCACCGCAGCGGAGCGGGGCGAGTGTGAGGTTGACCGAGCGCTTCTGCCGGATCTCGACGTCGTCGTGGTCGCTGACCGTCGTGCCCTCTTCGACCCGCCCGGCACGCGGGATGGCGCCGGAGGCGTGCAGCAGCGCCTCCATCAGCGTCGTCTTTCCTGCTCCTGACGGGCCGACCAGAACAACGTTGCGGATGTCCGTCGGTCGGTCGGCCTTAGGTGCCCTGCCGGTGGTCGCTGGACCGGATTTGTCCGCCATGCTTCCCAACCTTCTTCCTTCGGCTCCCATGCGGATGACGCCGGCGCACCGCGTTGGGTGTGACGCGGGACACTCTCTACCGTCACCCGTAGCGCCGGATATCACAAGGGGTCATTTCGGGAAACAAAGGGTGACGCAGCGTGTGGCGGGCATGGCGAAGCGGCAGGTCGTGCGGGCAGCACCGGAAAACCCGTGCCTGCGTGGCCGGAATGGCCGTGAATGCTGTCCCAATCTCCTAGGCTGTGCCCGTGCCGTGGTCCGAGAGCATTCCCCAATTCAGTCTCATCGCGATGATCCTCGGGATCGCGCTGATGGCCTACGCCGCCGTCGGCGAGCCGATCCTGGGCCGTATCGCCTACGCGTGGCTGCGCCGCCGACGCGAGACCGACGCCTCCGCACTGGTCAAGTACTACGGGCTGACCATCGCCATCCAGTGGCTGTGGATCGCCGCCATCGTCGCGATCCTGGTGACCTCGCCCGGTCTGGGACTCGACGACCTGGGGCTGCGCGCGCCCGACAAGTGGGCCCCGTTCCTGGCCGCCCTCGTCGGCTTCGGGGTCGGCGGCGGCATCTTCTGGCTGCTCACCCGTGACCGGGCCGGAAAGAAGGACAAGGGCCGGAAGAAGGGGAAGGGCGCGGCGGGCGGCCGCGCGGCCGATGCCGACGACGAGTTCGAGGCCGAGTACCCCGGCGATTCCGCCTACGACCCTTCCCACGGCCCTTCCTACGAAGCACCCCACGGCGGTGGGTACCCGTCCGGCCCCGGGGTGCCGCCCGCCCACGGGTACGGGACCGGGCCGCAGTACGGCCACGGGCCGGGGCCCCAGCACGGTGGGCCGTCCTACGACATCGGTGCGACCGCGGCCTTCGCGCCCGGCGAGGTTCCCGGGCACCACTCCGGGGGCCGCCCCGAGACGCACCCGGACGGCGGACCCCGGCTGCCCCCGGCGCCGGCCCCCGGTGCCGAGGTCAACGAGGCCCTGGCGCCGCGCACGCCCGCCGAGCGGCGGCTCGCCGCAGCCCTGGCCATCACCGCGGGCATCGGTGAGGAGCTGCTCTACCGCGGCCTGTTCATCGCCCTCGGCGTGAGCTTCGGACTGCCGCTGTGGGCGGCGGCGATCCTGTCCTGCGTGCTCTTCGCGATCGCCCACCTGTACCAGGGATGGTGGGGGCTGGT
Source organism: Nocardiopsis mwathae (assembly GCF_014201195.1). Taxonomy (NCBI): domain Bacteria; kingdom Bacillati; phylum Actinomycetota; class Actinomycetes; order Streptosporangiales; family Nocardiopsidaceae; genus Nocardiopsis; species Nocardiopsis mwathae. Next base: position 385,207 of record NZ_JACHDS010000001.1, read on the forward strand.
CGGCCCCGGCCTGGTCGGGGTCCTGTTCACCGTCGTCTACCTGGGCACGGGCAGCCTCATCATCCCGATCCTGCTGCACATCGCCCTGGACGTGCGCTCCCTGCTGATCTCCCGCGGATCAGGGGGAGGCGGTGGCGACCACGGCGGACGACCCGCCGATCGCGGTGCCCGCAAGGGGCGCCGCGGGGGCGGTCGCAGGGGCGGCGACCGCGGACACGCACGGGCCGCCGGCCGCGGCGGGGGTCGGCGCGACCCGCGGGACGGCGCTCCCCGTGCCACGGGCGGCCGCAGCGGCGGTGGGCGCCGAAGGCGCGGCGCACCACCCATGTGACCCCGCCGGGAGGGGGACGCGCACGCCGGAGCCCCCCGGCACGGCCGCCGCCCCGCCGGTGGTGCCTCCTCTACCCGGGGGACACGTGCGTCCTTCCGTGTCCATGAGGAGCGCGATCATGCAGGATGGTGGGGTGTCCGACGCCCTGCACTCCACCCCCAGGCCCGCCCCCGAGCGTCGTCGGCTGAGCACCACCGACGGGGTCCACCTCGACTCCGTTCTGATCCGTTCCGGGACGGGGGCGGCGCGCGGTACCGCGGTCGTCCTCGCCAACGGGTTCACCGGCACGTGGCGCAGTCCGCACACCAAGATGATCGCCTCCCGCCTGCTGCCGGTGGGTGACGTCATGACCTTCGACTTCCGCGGCCACCGCGCGTCCACCGGTGCGAGCACGGTCGGCAACGACGAGGTCAACGACGTACAGGCGGTCGTGGAGCACCTGCGGGGCCTCGGGTACACCGCCGTCGCCACCGTCGGCTTCTCCATGGGCGCCGCCGTCGTCATCCGGCATGCGGCGCTGTTCGGCGGGGTGTCGGCCGTCGTCGCGGTAAGTGGACCCAGCCAGTGGTACTACCGGGGCTCCCGCCGGATGCGGCTGCTGCACTTCGGGGTGGAGCAGCCCGTGGGCCGCTGGTTCCTACGCGTGGCCCGCCAGGTCCGGGTGACCGACCGGGAGTGGAACCCCCGGCCGCAAGACCCCGTCGAACTCGCCCCGCTGGTGGCACCGGCCCCGCTCCTGGTGGTCCATGGCGACCGGGACGGCTACTTTCCCGTCGACCACGCCCACCGCATCCACGACGCCGCCCACCACCCCAAGGAGCTGTGGATCGAACCGGGCATGAACCACGCCGAGCGGGGCGTCACCCCGCGTCGCGCCGAGCGCATTTCCCAGTGGCTCGCCGCCAATCAGGCCGTGGTGCGCGAGCGGGAACGGCTGACAGGCCCCGAGTGAGGCGGGTCTGGGCCCCGCGCACCCCGGGCGGAGGGCACAGGGCGGACCCGTGGGATGACGGCCACGTGACCGAGTGTGGCCGCGTATTCGAGAAACCATGCGGCCCGTTCGAACGTGTGAGTAGCATCTGAACTGCTGGGCGGCGCGGACGCTCATAGAAGGCGAGGCCGTCCCCACCACTCCCGGGGACGGCCTCCACAGCGCAACCGTGCTACGGCTGGGCGCGGTCAGGCGAGGAGCTGGCGCTCCACGTCGGAGTTCTGCTCGTAGGCGCTGCGCGCGTTGGAGAGGAGGTTCTGCCAGGAGTCGACGTCGGGGCGCCGACGCAGCAGTGCCCGGCGCTCGCGCTCGGTCATGCCCCCCCAGACCCCGAACTCGACACGGTTGTCCAACGCGTCGGCCAGGCATTCGGTGCGTACCGGGCAGCCCCGGCAGATGAGCTTGGCCCGGTTCTGGGCCGCTCCCTGGACGAACATGGCGTCGGGGTCCGTCTCCCGGCACAGTCCCCTGCCAGCCCAATCCCTATTCCACATGTTGCCCCACTCCCAAGATCAGCATGTGAGTCTTGTCGGTTCCGCCGACGGGCGCGGTCGTCGGCATCGGGGGAGGGAGAGAGTTCGGCGGACGGTGCCACTCGCGGAGTCCGGACAGGGGGCCGGTACTCCACGGGCCGCTCATTTCGGCCTACTGTGTCCCTCCTCACCGCTGGGGTCGAAACTACGGATCGGCGAGCGGGACCGACAGGCCCCATTAGGCCCATTTCTGATATAGCCCAGGTGGGCCATTGCGATCCGCGGGATGAGTCATGAGGACTGCGCGGAGCGTCACGTACTTACACGTATGTCCGGGTGGGCTGGTCTGGCATGTGACACAGGGTGAGGCGGAGGGGGAGCAGGACGTCGATCACCTGCCGCTGCTGAATGCGGTCAGGAGACAACCATGATCCGCCCAGGCCGCTACGCGGCCACCCGGGGCGCACCATCCCCAAAGGACAGCACGGGCCGGGGTTTTCGCCCCGGCCCGTGCTGACACGTGTGGGAAAACCCGGGCAGGCCCCGGTTCTCCTCCGCGCACGCGGACGCGTCGCCGTCAGAACGACGAGACGTGCACGTGGTCGTAGTGGTTCTCGGTGATGCTGCCCCGGTCGTTCATGGGCTTCCAGCCGGCGCCCGGGTTACGGGAGTCCCAGATCTTCTGCTCCCAGATCACGTACTTGACGCCCAGGCGGCCGGCGTTGGCGCGGGCGTATTCGGCGATCTGCTGGCCGAGCTGCTGGTTGGCGGAGGACGGGTAGCCGCCGTTGGCGCTCATCATGAAGTCGCAGGCCTGCCCCGTGCCGTGGTCGTCGCTGCTGCTGCGCAGGCAGCCCACCGGGTAGGGGGCGCCGAACCTGCCGATGATCTCGTCGCGGATCGCGGCCATGCGCGGGGTGGCGCCGTCGAAGCCCCAGCCGCGGGCGCTGGCCGGGACCGTGCCGTTACCCCCGCCGCCGGAGCCGGCGCTGTCGTCGGAGGGCGGCGCGGGGACCTTCTCCTTCTCGTACTTCTCGATCCGCTTCTTGATCTCGTCGCGCTGCTCCTCCAGCTCGTCGATGACCTGCTTGGCCTCTTCGAGCTTCTTGTCGGCCTTGGCCGAGGCCTTCTCGCGCTTCTCCTTGAGCGAGGTGAGGTCCTGCAGGCGCCCGGCGTGCGTCTGGGCGAGCTGGCTGACCAGGGCGGCGTCATCCAGCATGCCTTCGGGTTCGCGGCTGAGCACGACCTCCATGACCGGGTCGACACCGGAGCCCTTGTACTGGGCCGCCGCGATGCCCGAGACGTCGTCCCGGGCCCGGCCGAGGTCCTTCTCGGCCTTCTTCAGGGCCTTCTCCGCCTCCTCGGCGGCCTCCTTGGCGTCCGTGTACTGGATGAGGTCGCCCGCGTACTCGTCCTCCAGCTCGTCGGCCCGCTCGTTGAGCTCCTCAAGGCTGAGTTCCTCGTCCTCGGGCTCGGCGTCGGCGGCCGCGGGGGCGAGCAGGGCGAGGGCCGCCGCGGCGGCGGTGGCCAGCAGGCGCGCACGGTGGCGCACAGGACGTACCGAGGGGGTGTGCATTGATGTCAAGGGGTCACTCCGTAGACGGACCTGTGGCCCCGCCCGGGGGTGAGACATGGGCGGTTCGGGGGCGGGCAGGTGCCCGTGGGCCACGGGGTGCTTCAGCAGACGATACGAGACTCCGCTGTTATCTGCCTAGTGATGGTAGAGGATTAGTGGGCGAGTCCGGGATGATCAGGACAATCCTCCGAAAGCGCTGGGCAGCTTCGGTGGCGTGGGTTCGGTGGGCGTGTCGCGCAGGAACCACGCCGACTGCCGGACTTCCCGCATCGCCGCGCGCCGGGTGTCGCGCTCCAGGCGGTCGAGGTAGAGCATCCCGTCGAGGTGATCCGTCTCATGCTGCAGGCACCGCGCCATGAGACCGGAACCGCGCACGGTGACCGGATCATTGCGCTTGTCGACTCCGGTGACCACCGCATGCATCGCCCGCTTCGTCGGGTACCACAGGCCCGGGACCGACAGGCAGCCCTCGTGGCCGTCCTGCGACTCCTCCGACAGCTCCGCGATCTCGGGGTTGAGCACATAGCCGATCCGGCCCTCGACGTTGTAACCGAAGGCCCGGAGCCCGACGCCGATCTGCGTCGCGGCCACGCCCGCGTGCCCGGGGGCGTCGACGGTGTCGAGCAGGTCGCGCACGAGCGCATCGGTGTGTCGGTCGAACGTGGTGATGGGGGCCGTCGCCGTCACGAGGACCGGGTCGCCGAAGTAGACGATGGGGCGCTTGCTCATGGGTGACACATTAGCCGCGCACCGGGCGGAAGGGGGCGGGGGTATCCACAGGGTGTTCAGGCGAGCCGCGGGGCGAGTGCGTCGTCGAGCACCATCTCGATGTAGTCGAGTGCCGCCCGGCGCCGTGCCAGGGCGTTGGCGTACAGGGAGGGGAGCCTGCTGCCGCGGCGGATGCGCAGGCACTCGTTGACGATGCGGTCCCACCGGTCGGGGAAGGCGTGCAAGGCGTACGCTCCGGCGCCGGATTTGGAGGTGATCTCCCCGGTGGCCAGGGTGAAGTGCAGGCGGCTGACGCTCAGCACGCTCCAGGAGGGGGCCAGCGACCCGAGCACGGCCAGGCCGCGGGGGCTGACCAGGCGCCCGGCCTTGGCCCGCCAGCGGCGCCACTGCTCGTCGAGGTTTCCCAGGGACCAGTCGCGCAGGCTGGCGGGGGAGTCCCACACGGCCAGCTCGACCGGGACCGGGCCGCGCGCGGTGACGCCGCGTTCGGCCAGCACATGCCAGGTGACGGGGTTGATCTCGGCGGTGTCCTTCTCCTTGAACCTTCCGCCGAGAACGGAGGCGACGGGGCCGCACGACATCGGGTCCTCGGTGAGGTCGTCCCAGGTGACGTGGATGCCGTTGAACTGGGGGCGGCGGACCTGGGAGCGGGTACGCGCATGCGCGCGGCGGAGCGCGTCGAGGTCGGCGTCGGTGAGGGGACGGGCGGTCACGGCGACGAAGTCGACGTCGCTGGAGTGCGGGCGGAAGTCGTCCAGGGCGACCGATCCGGTCAGGTAGAGCCCTTCGACGAGGCCGGGTGCCTCGCTGTCCACGTTGTGGAGGAATGCCTGCACGAGGTCCTGCACGCGTGGGTGGATCGCCATTCGGTCTCCAGTCTGATTGCGCTCGGGGCTCGCGGATCGCGCCGGCCGGCCGCTGCCGACCCCGCCGTGCGTGCACCGGTCGGCCACGGCACCCGGTGGCATCCCAGTGCAGCGGTGTCCGGCCCCGCGGGAGATGTGCCTGGGGGAGGGCACCGTCCGGTGTCCGCTGGAGGAGAGCCAAACACCGCTCCTCAGGCCATAAGTCTGAGAGGTGGAGCAGGCGATGGCAAGTGAGCGGCCGTGATCGGCATCCTGTCTCCCCACGTCAGGGAGGTGGTCATGTGGGATGAAGTGGGGTTCTGGCTCCATTGACGGGGGTCGCTCGGGGGTGCTAAAGGGTCGTTTGCGACCGCGTCCGTTCCGTCCGGGAAGATCGAGACGCGAGCGCATATGCACGCGCATTTTCGCGCCGCCTTTCGGGAGGGACCTGTGTCACGTTAATTCGTGTCGGAAGCGGGTATTGCTGGTTTCCCAGGGATGCTGAGATCCAGTTGTGCTTTCAAGTACGACCGCGGCTCTGTAGAGAGGTCGAGATTCGTGTGATTGCCGGATATTTCGATGGTCGAGGCCGTTGTGCCCGGGGATCACGATGTTGTCGAAGAATGGGCGGCGATCGGAGTGGAAATCCATCCCTGGTGGACTGACGGGGTGTCGGAGACCTCTGGTTCCACGTGAGTGTCAGGCCTGGCCAGTGTGGTACGTCACCCTGCGAGTCGCGATAGGGACGCGCGCGCCGACCCCTCTTGGGAGGATCTTTCCCTTCCCTTTGCCGGGTGTCCCCCAGCTGGTCGAACTGCAGTTTTCACGTGCGTAACAAGAGGTCATTCGTGAGAAACCGCTGGATCCTATGGTCGGGGGTAGCGGACCGGCGGAATCGGTGACTCACAAGGAGACGGATATGGTCCCAACGATGGTTCTCGTAGCAGATGATTCGCGTGACACACATCGCAGGGATGCTCTGTGCGACCTCGCCGAAGCGGTCGCCGACCGCGGCGAGGCACCGGTGGTCCCGGCATTCGGGTCCGGGCCGGAGGTGAGCGAGGCCGTAAGGGCCGTCGACGGCCCGATCGTCGTCGTCCCCGCCTTCCTCGCCGGCGGCGACCACGCCAGCGCTGAGATGTTCGCCGAGCTGAACCTGGACGACCGCGTCGACGCCTGCCCGACCGCGCCGCTGGGCGCGGTGCCCTCGATCGTCGCCGACCTCGCCCACCGGCTGCTCAGGGCCGGCTGGACCCGGAGCGACGGTGTCGTGCTGGCCGCCGACGGCGGCAGCGCCCAGGAGGAGCGCAGCGAGGTGGCCGACGTGGCGCGGATGCTCAGCCGCCGCCTCGCCGCCCCGGTGCAGGTCGGCTACACCAACGGGTGGGCGCCCTCGGTGCCCGATGCCGTGCAGCGGCTGCGCCGCAACGGGCACGACCGGGTCTCGATCGCCACCTGGCGCCTGGTCGAGGGCGCCGACTACGACCGCCTGCGCTGCCTCGACGGGGTCTCCCTCACGGCCCCGCTCTGGCCGTCGTCGCTGGTCGTGGACACGCTGCTGGCCCAGCACCGCGCGGCCAAGGCGAGACTGGCGGCCTGAAGGTCAGGGCGGCGGTCCGGTGATGTGCGGGAGCGGGTCCCCCTTGGGGTGAGGGGGACCCGCTCCCGTATGGCACGGGGACCCGGGGCCGGTCCGGGCGGACCGGCCCCGGGTGCGGGATCAGTGGCCGCCGTGCTCGTCGCCGTCGCCTGCGGCGTCGCCGTCCGTGCCGGAGTCGCCGAGCATCTCCTTCATCTCGGCGATCTCGCCCTCCTGGGCGTCGACGATGTCCTCGGCCATCCGGGTCGCCTCGGGGTTGACCCCGTCGTCGATCTCCTCCTGGGCCATGTGGACCGCGCCCTCGTGGTGCTCGATCATCAGTTCCAGGAACAGGCGGTCGAACTCATCGCCCGTGGCCTTCTCCAGGTCGGCCATCTGCCCGCCGGTCATCATGCCGTGCCCGCCGTGGTCGGCGTCATCGGCGGCGGGCTCCTCACCCCACGCCTCCAGCATGTTCCGCAGCTGCTCGATCTCCGGTCCCTGGGCCGCGGAGATCCTGTCGGCGAGTTCCTGGACCTGCTCCCCGGCGTCGTTCTTCTCCGCCAGGTCCGACATCTCGATGGCCTGCTCGTGGTGCGGGATCATCATCCGCGCGAACTCGACGTCGGTGTCGTTGAACTCGGCCGACGGGGTGGTCTGCTCAGTGGTCGGGGCGGCGTCCTCGCCGTCGCCGCCGCAGGCCGCGAGGAACAGGGTTCCGGCGAGTGCCGCGGGCAGCAGCAGGAAGGTGCGGTTGCGTGTGAACATAGGTGTCCTCTCATCGGTGCTGAGCGCGCACGGCGAATTCGGTCGCGTGCGCGATGTACAGGTGGGCGGTCCGATACCGGGTGGCGCGCCGTGGGCGCACTCCACCCCTGGGGCATCTAGATCCGCAGCACCTGGAGCGCCGAGAGGGACGGCGGAGAGGCGGGTGGAACGACGTTCGCGTCGAGGCGCGACAGCTGCCCCGCCGGGTGGGCGACCAGGGGCGGCCATCGGGTGAACGCTCCGGCGGCCACCCAGGGCACCGAGAGGACCAGGCCCGCGACCGCCAAGCACATCGTGGTGGGATCCATGTGGACCGAAACACCGTGGTCCGTGCCGGAAGCACCGGTGACCGGCGCTGACGCGGCCGACGCGTGGTCGGGGTGGGCCGACTGGGCCGACGGGGCCGGGTGGTCCGCTGCGGCCGGCGCGTGAGGCGCGGCTTCGGCGGGGGAGCCCGGCTCGATGTGGCCGAGCGTGTGCATGGCCCCGACACCCAGCAGGACGAAGGTGAGCAGCAGCAGGCGCGCCCACGCCGAACAGGCGGCGCTACGCTCCCCCGCTGTCATCATGGCGCCATGGTAATACCGAAGCGGGTATATGACCGCCAGGCACGGGGGTAGGGAACCCTGTGATGCCCCTGCCGGTCCAGACCGGGTCCGGGATTCTCCCGAAGGGGACGGAGAGACGACATCACCCCTGGTTTCCGCGCGGGGCCGATTCGTAAGGTGGACGCATGAGTGACGTCACAGCGCAGTTGGTCGACGGCAAGCAGCGCGAGCGGCTGCTGCGCAGATTCGGCGCCGGGTGCGACGACTGGCTGGCCGGCCTCCCCGCCCTCGTCGACCACCTCGCGGCCGAATGGAAGCTCACGGTGCTGGGGCCGGCGCCGCACGGCCGCACCTCCGTCGTCCTGCACTGCCGCCGCATCGACGGCAGCGCGGGAATCCTCAAGATCTCCCCGGACCCCGGGCTCGCCGCCACCGAGGCCCGGCTCCTGCGGCTCTGGGAGCCCAGCGGGCGGGTACCCGCCGTGTGGGAGGTCGACGCCGAACGCGGCGCTCTGCTGCTGGAGGCCATCGGCACCGGCCGCACCGTCGCCCTCAGCGGGGAGGTGCCGCCGATGGAGACCGTCGGCGCACTCATCCGCGACCTTCACTCGGTCGACGTCCCCCGCAACGAGCTGGGCGAGTTGCACCCCCTGATCACCCGGATCAACTTCATCTTCGACCTGTGGGAGCGCTACCGCCAGGAGGGCGCCGCCGCCGACGTCGTCTCCGCCGCCCTCCTCCACCACGGCCACGCCCGTGCGCGGGCGCTCGCCCACGGCGAGGAGGACGTCGTTCCCCTCCACGGCGACCTGCACCCGGGCAACGTCCTCGACGGCGGTCCCGAGCGCGGGCTCGTCGCCGTCGATCCCCGCGCCTGCGTCGGCGACGCCGCGGCCGACGCCATCGACTGGCCGCTGTGGAAGGCCTCCACCCTGGAAGAGGTCGAAGGCCGGATCGGCGTGCTCGCCCCGGCCATCGGCGTCCCTGCCGACCGCCTACTGGCCTGGTGCCGCGCCTGCGCCCCGATCTTCGCGACGGCCCTGGCCAACCGGGGCCGCTCGGACACCGACGAGTTCCGCATGCTCCTCGACCTGTGCTCCTGCTGACAGCCCCGGGGCCCCACCCGCCCCCGGCTCCGCCCGGGGGTCCGCCGGCATCGGTCCACGGCCCGCCGCCCGCTCCGGGCGGCGGGCCGCCGCATATCACACGCGTCGCACCAGTGTCACGATCCCGTCCACAACCGGACGCCGCATGGACATTTCCCCGGCGCGTGGGTTGTCGTTCAGTCCCGGTGTATCGGCGTGACGCGCACGACCGGCAGCCTGTACGGCCGGGACGCGGGCGCCGACCACCGGGGGCGCCCCGCCCCAGGGCACCGCCCCACCGCGACGACCGAAGGAGCCCCATGCCGCGCAGCACCCCGGCCCCGAGCCGGATCGCCCTGACCGCCCCCGTGATCGCACTGGGCCTGCTGGCCGGCGTCGCCCCGGCGGCCGCGGCCCCCGCCGAACCTCCCCAGGCGAGACAGGAGGCCCAGGTGGCCCCGATCGTCGACGTCCCCTGGGTGATCGCGCACCGCGGCGCCTCCGCCTACCGGCCCGAGCACACCCTGCCCGCCTACGAGCTGGCCGTGCGGCAGCGCGCCGACGTCCTGGAACCCGACCTCGTCCCCACCTCCGACGGCCACCTCATCGCGCGGCACGAGAACGAGCTCAGCGACTCCACCGACGTCGCCGACCGCGCGGAGTTCGCCGACCGCCGCACCACCAAGACCATCGACGGCCGCCAGGTCACCGGCTGGTTCTCCGAGGACTTCACGCTCACCGAGGTCAAGCGGCTGCGCGCCGTCGAACGCCTCCCCGACATCCGCCCGCGCAGCGCCCGCCACGACGGCAAGTACGAGGTCGCCACCTTCGAGGAGGTCCTCGACCTGCGCGACGACGCGGCGCGGCGCACCGGTCGCGACATCATGGTCATGCCGGAGATCAAGCACGGCGCCTACTTCGACTCCATCGGCCTGGACGCCGAGGCCCTGCTCGCCGAGGTGCTGGACGAGCGCGGACTCAACCACCCCGACGCCCCCGTCGCCGTCCAGTCCTTCGAACCGGACAGCGTCCGCGAGCTCGGCGAGCGGGTGGAGGTCACCCTGATCCAGCTGATCGGAAGCCGCCAGCAGCACCTCACCACCCCCGAGGCCCTGGACGAGATCGCCACCTACGCCGACGCCATCGGCCCCGACCTGCGCTGGGTGCTGCCGATCGGCGACGACGGCCTGCCCGGCGAACCGACCCCGCTGGTGTCCGACGCCCACGACCGCGGCCTGCTGGTCACCCCCTGGACGCTGCGCAGCGAGAACGCGTTCCTCCCCGCCGGCTACCGCAAGGGCGACGATCCCTCCGCCCACGGCGACCACCGCGGCTACTACATCGAGGTACTGCGCACCGGTGTGGACGGCGTCTTCACCGACAACCCCGACCACCTCTACAAGGCCCGCATGCATTTCCTGAAGGAGCAGCGCTAGCCCCCCACCCCACCCCTCCCCTCCGTCGGTCTCGGGGATATCGACCTCGTACCGGCGAGTATCACGTCGATATCCCCGAGACCGACGGAGGAACCGGTGGGTCAGCCGTCCTTCTCGAAGCGGTAGCCCATCCCGGCCTCGGTGATCAGGTGGCGGGGGTGGGCGGGGTCCTTCTCCAGTTTGCGGCGGAGCTGGGCCAGGTAGACCCGCAGGTAATTGGTTTCGCTCTGGTAGGCCGGACCCCACACGTCGTGCAGGAGCTGGCGCTGGCTGACCAGGCGGCCGGCGTTGCGGGCGAGGATCTCCAGGATGTGCCACTCGGTCGGGGTGAGACGCACCTCCTTGCCGTCGCGCGTCACCCGCTTGGCCCCGAGGTCCACGGTGAACGTCGGGGTGGCCACCACCGGGGCCTCCTCGACGGGCACCGAGCGGCGCTGGGCGGCGCGGATGCGGGCGAGCAGCTCGTCCATGCCGAACGGCTTGGTGACGTAGTCGTCGGCGCCCTGGTCGAGCGAGCGCACCTTCTCACTGGCCGAGTGGCGCGCCGAGAGCACGATGATCGGGACCGATGTCCAGCCGCGCAACCCCTCGATGACCTCTCCGCCCTCCATGTCGGGCAGGCCGAGGTCGAGCAGGACGACGTCCGGCGGGTGCTTGGCCGCGATCCGCAGGGCCGACGCTCCGTCACCGGCCGTCTCCACGTCGTATCCCCGCGCCCGCAGGTTGATCCGCATGGCCCGGATGATCTGCGCGTCGTCATCGACGACGAGAATTCGCATCACGCGTCCTCGGTTTCCGTGACTCGGTTCCTGTCGGTGTCGCCCCGCACGGGTGCTGCCGGTGGTGCCGGGGCGGAGTCGGCGGCCGGATCCGCGGTCGGCTCCTCAAGCAGGGTGTTCCCCGTCCCGGTGGTGCCACCCGACGCCTCCGGCGGGGCGCCGGCCAGGGTCAGGACCATGGTGAGGCCGCCGCCGGGGGTGTCCTCGGCGACCAGGGTGCCGTCCACGGCCTCGGTGAACCCCCGGGCCACTGCGAGCCCGAGGCCGATTCCGGTGCCGCGGGGCGCGTCGCCGAGGCGCTGGAACGCCTCGAAGATGCGCTCCTTGGCCTCGTCCGGCACCCCTGGACCGTGGTCGGTGACCCGTAGCTCCACCGTGCCGCGCAGGGAGCTGGCCGACACCCGGACCGGGGCCGCGCCGTCGGGGTTGTAGCGCACCGCGTTCTGCACGACGTTGGCGACGGCCCGCTCCAGCAGGCCGGAGTCGACGCGCACGCGGGGCAGGTGGTCGGGCACGTCCACGCACACGCTCTCGGCGGGCAGGCCGAGCAGCGCCGCGGGGACGACCTCCTCCAGGCCCACGGTCCGCATCTTGGGTCGGACGTTGTCGGTCTGCAGGCGGCTCATGTCCAGCAGGTTGCCGACCAGGCCGTTGAGCCGGTCGGTGGACTCCTCGATGTTCTCCAGCAGCTCGGCGCGGTCGGCCTCATCCAGCTCGAACTCGTCCGAGCGCAGGCTGGACACGCTGGCCTTGATCGAGGTCAGGGGGGTGCGCAGGTCGTGGGAGACGGCGGCGAGCAGCGCGGTGCGGATCCTGTTCCCGGCGGCCTGGCGCCGGGCTTCGGCGGCGTCGCCCACCAGCCGCTGCCGCTCCAGCGCGATCCCGATATGGGTGGCGAAGGCGCCCAGGACCCGTCGGTCGGCGGCGGGCAGCATGTGCCCGCGCAGGGCCAGGGCGAGGGAGTCGCTGACCGACACCAGCGCGTCGGCGTCGTCCGGCGACGTGCACGGCGCGTCGCCCACCGACTCCACGCGTTTCCACCGGTTGCCGTCCCCCTGCTCCAGCAGGGCCGCCGACTGCTGTCCGAAGGTCTCGCGGATCCGCCCCAGCAGCGCGGGCAGCGGCTCCTGTCCGCCTAGGACGCTCCCGGCCAGCAGGCTCAGAGTGCTGGCTTCGGCGCGGGCGCGCGCGGCCTGGAGGGACCGCCGCTTGGCCAGGTCGACCACGACCGCGACGAGGGTGCCGACCACGACGAAGATGACCAGCGCGATGATGTTGTCGGGTTCGGTGATCGTCAGGCGGTACAGCGGCGGAGTGAACAGCACGTTGAGCAGGAAGCTGCCCCACAATGCGGCGGCCAGTGCCGGCCACATGCCGCCGATCATCGCGGCGGCGACGGTGAGGCAGAGGAACAGCAGGATGTCGGTGGTCAGGCCGACGTCGGCGAGGAACGGCAGGTGCAGCACCGCGGCCAGCACCACCGGGCCGAGCAGGCCGGTCACCCACCCCCACAACAGCCGCATCCGCCCCAGGCTCCCGGCCAGCGGCGGTAGCAGCCCCCGCCCCCGGCCCACCTCCTCGTGGGTGACGATGTGCACGTCGATGTCGCCGGATTCGCTGGCGACCGTCTGGCCGACGCCGGGGCCGAGCATGTACTGCCAGGCGCGGCGCCGCGACGACCCGAGCACGATCTGGGTGGCGTTGGCGCCGCGGGCGAACTCCAGCAGCGCGGTGGGGATGTCGTCGCCGATCACCTGGTGGTAGGTGCCGCCGAGCTCGGCGAGCATCTGCTTCTGGCGGGCCAGCGCCTCGGGCCGGATCTGGGTGAGGCCGTCACCGGCGACCACGTGGACCGCCATGAGGTGGCTGGGCTGCGGCTGGCCGCCGCGCGACCGCGCGGCGATCCGGGCGGCGCGGCGGATCAGCGTCTCGCCCTCGGGGCCGCCCGTCAGGGCGACCACGATGCGTTCGCGGGCCTCCCAGGTCTGCCTGATGTTGTGCTCGCCCCGGTAGCGGGCCAGGCCCTCGTCGACGCGGTCGGCGACCCACAGCAGCGCCAGCTCGCGCAGGGCGGTCAGGTTGCCCTCGCGGAAGTAGCTGGACAGGGCGGCGTCGACCTTCTCCGCCGGGTAGATGTTGCCGTGGGACATGCGGCGGCGCAGCGAGTGCGGCGACATGTCGCACAGCTCGATCTGGTCGGCGCGGCGCGCGATCTCGTCGGGGATGGTCTCCCGCTGCCGCACCCCGGTGATCTGCTGGACGACGTCGTTCAGCGACTCCAGGTGCTGGATGTTGACCGTGGAGATGACGTCGATGCCGGCGTCGAGCAGTTCGTCGATGTCCTGCCAGCGCTTGGGGTTGCGCGTGCCGGGGACGTTGGTGTGCGCCAGCTCGTCGACGACCGCGACTTTCGGGGCGCGGGCGAGCACCGCGTCGAGGTCGAGCTCCTCGAAGGCGGCCCCGCGGTGGGTGAGCGTCGTCCGGGGCAGCACTTCCAGGCCGTCGAGCAGGGCGGCGGTCCTGTCCCGGCCGTGCGTCTCGACGAAGCCGATGACGATGTCGGTGCCGCGCTCGGCACGGCGGCGCGCCTCGCTCAGGGCGGCGTAGGTCTTGCCGACCCCGGGCGCGGCGCCGAGATAGATGCGCAGTTTTCCACGTGCCACGTATCCATTGTGCGGCTTTTCATCGGGTCTTCCGACTTTTCTGTGCAAAAGGCCGGTCAGGGGGCGGGGAACGGAGTGCCCCGGACCGGCCTGCGGTCCGTGTCGCGTCGGCCTTCCACGCTCACGTTCCTCACTCACTGCGGCGCCGGTGCGTTGGGGCATGCGGCCGTTCGGCATCGGCGCCTCCGTTGGCTCGATCACGTTCGGGTGGGCGTGGGTGGTGGATGGGCCTCTGAGCAGACCGTGACACGGTGCTCGTCACATGGACGCCTCCAACGCCCGGTTGAGTTCGGTCACGTTCACGCCGGGCGCGCCGATGAAGCCGAGGGAACGACCGACGGTGTGCTCGGCGACGAGGTGTTCGACCTCCTCGACGGACATCCCGCGGGCCGCGGCGACACGGGGCGTCTGGAGTTCGGCGTACTCGGGCGAGATGTGCGGGTCGAGCCCGCTGCCGCTGGCGGTGACCGCGTCGGCGGGGATCTCGGCCTCGTCGACGCCCTCCGTGGCGGCGACCTCGGCCTTGCGCTCCTCGATCTGCTCCAGCAGCTCGGCGCTGTTGGGGCCGAGGTTGGACGCGGAGCTGGAGCCCCCGTCGTAGCCCTCCTCCCCGGCGGCCGACGGCCGTGAGTGGAACCACTCGTCGCCGTCGAAGTTCTGCCCGAGGAGCGCGGAGCCGACGACCTCTCCATCGTCGTTCCGGATCAGCGACCCGTTGGCCCGGTCGGGGAAGAGCAGCTGGGCGACGCCGGTCATGGCCAGGGGGTAGATGAGCCCGACGACCGCGAAGCATGCGAGGGTCAGGCAGACGTACGCGACGTCGAGCATGGACGTCGATCCCCCTTCCACCCGGGCCGGGGGGAGCGCCTTTCGCTCAGACCACCACCGGTAGGGCCAGAAGTGATTGAAGTGGGCATTCCGGTTGGAAACGGGCGCCTTGACGCGGCCCTGACGGGGGTGGGGGTGACTTTGACGGCCCTTTAATAGGTGGCGTGGCCGGGTGATGGGACCTTGGGCGTACGTGTGTCGAGGGGCCTGGAACGTCGGCGCCGCAGGCGGTCCAGGCCCCTCGTCGGCGGCGTGCGGTCGGTGTCGTTCCGGTTCAGGAGCGCGGTGGCAGCCCGCTGAACCGCGGTGGCCGCTTCTGGCGGTAGCTCGCGATCCCTTCGGCGAAGTCCGGCGTGCCGAACACCGGCGGCATGAGGGCGTCGGCCTCGGCCGTCGCCGCGTCCAGGCTCGCCTCCAGTGCCCGGTGGACCTGGCCCTTGATCGCGGCCATCGACGCGGGGGAACAGGTGGCCGAGAGCGTGCGGGCATACTCCAGGGCGGCGTCCAGTACCTGCGCGGCCGGCAGCGCCCGGTCCACCAGGCCCATCCGCTCGGCCTCCGCGCCCGGCACCACGCGCGCGGACAGCAGGAGGTCCAGCGCGCGGCTCGTGCCGACGAGCCGGGGCAGCTGCCAGGCGATGCCGTACTCGGCGATCAACCCCAGTCGGCTGAACGCCGTGGTGAACTTGGCGTCCTCCGCGGCGAACCGGAGGTCCGCGAAGAGCGCCACCACCAGGCCGACCCCGGCCACCGGCCCGTTGATCGCCGCGATCACCGGTTTGCGCAGCGTCGAGGGAAACGACAGTGGGCGCGCCCCGTGCTCGAAGGTGTCGGACTCGACGGAGGCCAGCGCGTCCATGTCCGCCCCCGCGCAGAACCCGCGCCCCGCGCCGGTGACCACGATGACGCGCACGGCCGGGTCGTCGTCGGCCGCCGCCATCAGGTCGAACAGGCGCTTCTCCATGACCGGGTTCCAGGCGTTGAGCTTTGCCGGGCGGTTCAGCGTGAGCAACAGGACGCCGTCGCGCTCCTCCCGCAGCACCTGGGTCTCCGGATCACGGGCCCACTCCGGGGTTTCGGCCGTTCCGTTCGTTGCGGCCATCTCGCCTCCTCGTCACGCGGTACGCGGCGGGAGCGATCCTACCGATCAGTAGCGTGACGCCCGTCACTCGGGGGGTCGACGGGGGCGCCGAACGCGCCCACCAGGGCGGTGGCGTCGTCGTGGAGCTTGCCGCGCGGCACCCCTCGGCGGCGCTCCTCGGCGCGCACCCGGGAGACCAGGGACTCGGCCCCCTTCCTGTGCAGGTGCAGCCAGACCTGCTCCCAGGAGTGCCCGTAGTACTCGACCAGCCGCGAGCAGCCGTCGGTCAGGAGTGCGAAGCGGCCGCCCTCGGCGGCGACCGTCCCCGTGCGGGCCTCGTGCGCCGCTTCGACGCGAGTGGCGGCGACCCAGAACCCGCCGGGAGCATTGCGGTGGGCGCGGACCAGCTCACGCGAATAGGGGCGTCCACCGGGGAGGTGGTCGAGTCGGTCGTCGGTCACGGCGGTCACGCGGCCGCCGTCGAGCTCGAACAGGACCGTCGAGTCGGCCAGTACCAGGTACTCCAGGCGGTCTCCGGCCGGTACCTCGCGGTCGGCGCGCCGCACGAGCGCGACCGTGCTCGACGGGCTGTCGGGGTTGTCCAGGTCGCAGGCGCCGCCGTGGGCGGCCCGCGTCCGCTCGATCGCCCCGGCGAGCACATCGGTGAGGGAGGCGCGGCACGCGGCGCCCAACTCCGCGGCGAGCCCCGCCGCCAACCGGTCGACCAGCCACGCGACGCCGTGCCGGCACCCGCTGTCGACCCCGGCCGGCGCCGTCGCCCCGTCGAGGACGAACGCCCAGTCCACCCCCGAGGCCACCCGGTCCTCGTTGACCAGGCCCTGGCCCTGCCGACTCACATACTCGATCCGCACGCGAGCCAGCCTAGGACACGGAAGCACCCCCGCTCCTCCGCCGAGATCGGCGGAGGAGCGGGGGAAGTCGACCCCGGCCGCCACCGCCAGGAGAGGGGAGAGGGAGAGGGGCTTGGCGGGGGCGGCCGGGTGGATGGGGGAGGGCGGGACGCCGGTCAGGCGCCCGCCCTCGGCGTGCCCTTGTGGGGCGGGTCCGGGATCAGCTTGCCCGGGTTCAGGACACCGACCGGGTCGACGGCGGACTTGACCGCGCGCAGGATGTCCGCGCCCAGCGGCCCGATCTCGGCCGTCATCCACGGCCGGTGGTCGGTGCCGACCGCGTGGTGGTGGCTGATGGTGCCGCCGTGCTCGGCGATGGCGTCACTCGCGGCGCGTTTGGCGGCGGCCCACCGGGACAGCGGGTCGGCGCCCGCGGCCGTCACGACGGTGAAGTACAGCGAAGCGCCGGCCGGGTAGGTGTGCGAGATGTGGCACATGATCACCGCACCGCCCTCCGGCCCCTCCAGCGCCTCCTTCAGGGCCGCGCCGACCGCTTCGTACAGCGGCAGCAGGCCCGACCAGGTCGTGGCGGTCTCCAGGGTCTCGCTGAGCACACCCGCCGACAGCAGGGTGTCGCGCAGATAGGGGCCGTGGAAGCGGGAGTGGCGCCACTCGGCGACCGGTTCGGTGCCCAGGGGGGTCCCGCCGGCTTCGGTCAGGGTCGTGGTCACGGCGGCGCGCCGGGCCGCCACCTCTTCCTCGTCGGTGCCGTCGAAGCCCACGACCGCCAGGCAGCCGGGCGCCGCGGACTTGCCGGAGAGGGCGGCGTTGACGAACGTCTCGGTCTCGTCCGACAGTCGCGCGGTCGTGGGTCGGGAGGCCGACTGGGCCAGCCGCCGCAGCGCGGCGGCGCCTGTCGCGTAGTCGGGGAAGGACCACGCCTCGTCGTGCTGGACCTCGGGGAGCGGGCGGACCCGCAGCGTCACCTCGGTGATGACGCCGAACGCCCCCTCCGAACCGACCAGCAATTGGCGCAGATCCGGTCCGGCCGCCGAGGCCGGGGCGCGGCCCAGGTCGAGGGTGCCGCGCGGGGTGGCGGCCTTCAGGGCCACCACCATGTCGTCGAACCGCCCGTACCCGGCCGAAGCCTGCCCACTGGAGCGCGTGGCCGCGTACCCGCCGATGGTGGCGAACTCGTAGCTCTGCGGCAGGTGACCCAGCGTGAAGCCGTGTGCGGACAGCAGCTGCTCGGCCTCGGGCGTGCGCAGGCCGGCCTGGAGTGTCGCGGTCATCGAGTCGGCGTCGACGGACACGAGCCGGTCCAGGCGGCGCAGGTCGAGTGAGATGACGGCGGGGAACGCGCCGCGCAGCGCGTCGACACCGCCGACGACGCTGGTCCCGCCGCCGAACGGCACCACGGCCACACGGTGCTCGGCGCAGAGGCGCAGGACGGCCTCCACCTGGTCGTGGTCGGCGGGCAGCACGACGGCGTCGGGCGCGGTTCCGGCCTCCCCCGCGCGTCGGCGCAGCAGGTCGGGTGTGCTCTTGCCGCCGCAGTGGCGGAGCCGAGCCGCGGAGTCGGTGTGCACGTTGTCGGCTCCGACGACGTCGGTGAGCGCCGCGAAGGCGGCGGCGTCCAGGGCCACGGCGGGCAGGCGCACATCCGACTCGTCGACGGGCGGCAGGTCGCGCAGTTCGGCCCCGAGTGTCCGGGCGATGAGGTCGCGGAGGGAGTCCGACAGCTCTGTGGCCCGGGCGGGGTCACCCCAGGCGAACCAGGACATGTCCACGGCGCGGTTCGTGCTCATGCCGTACAGTTTTACACATGACGTCAAGACGTAACGTTCAGGACGACGTTCTCGACGCGGCCCGCGCCTGCGTCGAGGCGTTCGGGATCCGTCGCACGACGCTCACCGACGTCGCCCGCCGCGCCGGCGTGAGCCGCCCCACCGTCTACCGCCGCTGGCCCGACGTCACCTCCCTCGTCGCCGACCTGCTCACCCGCGAGCTGTGCGCGCTCCTGCTGGCGAACAAGTCCGACCAGGGCGAGCTGGCCGGCCGCGACCACCTCGTCCTCCAGGCGGCGGGTGTACTCCGCTCGCTGCTCTCCCACCCCCTGTTCACCCGGATCGTCGACAACGAGCCGGAGCTGATGGCCACCTACACCTTCCAGCGCCTCGGGGCCGGTCAGGAGGCGGCGCTCGCCATGCTCCGGCCCGAGATCGAGGCCGGGCAGCACGACGGCTCGATCCGCGGCGGCCACCCGGAGTCGATGGCCCGCATGGTCCTGCTGGCGGTCCAGAACACCGCGACCTCGCGCCGCCTGACCGCCGACGTCATGACCGAAGAGCAGCTGGTCGGCGAGCTGAGCTCGCTGCTCGACGGCTACCTGGCCCCGCGCCCCCCGAAGGGCGCGGCCACCCCTCCCGCGGCGGACACCGCCACCGACGACACCCAGGGCGAGGTGCTGCACCGATGACCCGACCGACATCCCTCAACGCGGCCCGACGCGCCCGCGAACTGGACGGACTCGCCGCGGACCCCGCGGTGGACGTGGTGGTCATCGGCGCCGGGGTGACCGGCGCCGGTGTCGCCCTGGACGCCGCCGCGCGCGGGCTCGGCGTCGTGCTGGTCGACCGGCACGACCTCGCTTTCGGCACCAGCCGGTGGAGCTCCAAACTGGTCCACGGCGGGCTGCGCTATCTGGCCAAGGCCCAGGTCGGCGTCGCCTACGAGAGCGCGCGGGAGCGCGACGTGCTCATGCGGGTCACCGCGCCGCACCTGGTGCGGACCATGCCCATGGTGGTGCCGCTGCACGAGACCGTCGACACCGCCCACGCCACCGTCACCCGCACCGGCGTCGCAATGGGCGACCTGCTGCGGGTCGCGGCCGGGACCGATCGCGGCACACTGCCGCGCTCCCGCCGCCTGAACCGGGCCCAGACCGCGCGGCTGCTTCCGGGCATCCGCGACACCGGACTGCGCGGCGGCATTCTGTCCTTCGACGGGCAGCTCACCGACGACGCCCGCCTGGTCGTCGCGCTGGCCCGCACGGCGGCCGGGCTCGGCGCCCGGGTCATCACCCGCTGCGCGGCCGAGCAGGCGCACGGCGACGGGGTGGTGCTGCGCGACACCCGCACCGGTGAACGGCTGGAGGTGCGCGCCCGCGCCGTGGTCAACGCGACCGGGGTGTACGCGGGGGAACTCGTCCCGGGGCTGCGATTGCGCCCCAGCCGCGGCACCCACCTGGTGCTTCCCGCCGAGGCGCTGGGCCACCCGCGCACCGCCGTCACCGTCCCGATCCCGGGCAGCTTCAACCGCTTCGTGCTCGTCCTGCCGCAGCGCGACGGGCGGGTCTTCGTCGGGCTCACCGACGAGCCGGTGGACGGCCCCCTTCCGGAGGTTCCCGAAGTACCCGAGTCCGACATCGCGTTCCTGCTCGGCGTCGTCAACGGCATCACCACGCGCCCGCTGCGGCGCTCCGACGTCATCGGGGCCTATGCGGGCCTGCGCCCGCTGCTCGACGCGGGCGACCGCTCCAGCGCCGACCTGTCCCGCAGGCACGCCGTCCTGGTCGCGGACAACGGTGTCATCAGCGTCGTCGGCGGGAAGCTCACCACCTACCGCAGCATGGCGCAGGACGCCGTCGACATGGCCGTGCGCACCTCCCGCCTGGCGGCGGGCCGCTGCAGGACGCGGGAGCTCCCGCTGGTCGGCGCGGCGGACCGCAACACCCTGGACGCGGTGCCGGCGGAGCGGCGCCTGGTCGCCCGCTACGGCACCGAGGCCGCGGCGGTGATCGAGGAGGCGGTCGGCGACCCGGCGCTACTGGCTCCGGTCGCCAACGGGGTCACCCCCGCCGAACTGCGTTTCGCGGTCCGCCACGAGGGCGCCCTGGACGTCTCCGACCTCCTGGACCGCCGCACCCGCATCGGCCTGGTCCCCGAGGACCGCGCCAAGGCCGTCGCGGCGGCCGAGGAGGCACTGGCGGCGGGCTGAGGCCCCCACAGCCGCGCCTCCTCAGCCGTCCGCGGGCCCCTGAGCCCCGTCGCCGACCGGCGAGAGAACCCAGGGGCGGGTGTCACTTCCTGACGGGGGGCAGGGTGCCCTTGGCGCGGATGTCCGCCGAGATGGGGGCGGCCAGTTCGCGCAGGCGCCGACACCCGTCGGCGCCGAGGGGGGCGAACGCGGGCAGAGACAGGGCGTCGGTGCGCGCCTCCAGGTCGTCGCGGAGGCGCCGGCCCTCCTCGGTGACGGTGGGGTCGCCCGCCTCCTCGACCGTGACGAGGCCGCGGTCGGCCAGTCGGGTCACGGCGGCGTTCCAGTCCTCCTCGCTCCACCCGCGGCCCCACCGCAGGACCTCGGCGGAGTAGGCGCCGGTCGCGGCCTGGCTGGCCAGGGCCTCCACCGGCCCCAGGTCGGCCTCCAGCAGCAGCGCGATGTGGCCGTCGCCGCGGAACTCGCGGATCAGCGTGGCGGCGTGCCACAGGACCAGGTGCGGTTCCTCCGGCCAGGGGAGCCCGGCGTGTCCCGCGAACAGCGGGCGGGCGTGCGGATGCCGCGCGGCCGCCTCCGCCGCGGTGCGGGCGAGGTCGGCCGCCTCCCGCAGCTCCGGCGAATCCAGCCTCTCCTTGCCCAGGATGCGGCGCAGGACCTTGTCCGCGATCGCCAGCCGGGTGCCCAGCACCGCCTGCGGCGCGGCCACCGACCACGCCTCGGGGATGACGGTGCGGATCAGCTCGGGGTTGAAGTTGTAGAAGGTGGCGGCCACCGTTTCCGCCCCGACCGGGCCCAGCGGGGCCGCGCGCGAGGGGAAGTACGTCCAGGGCAGCGACTCCAGGCCGATGCTCTGGAAGGCGGGGGCCGTCTCGGGTGCGAAGTAGACGGATGCGTGGATCGGCTCGACCGCAGCCCAGGCGGCGCGGGCGAGGTCGGGGGTGGCGGGTGGGGTCGACGCAGACATACGTGCTCCGTTCCGCGCGGTGGCCGGTCGGCCGGCGCGGCCGGCCGTCGCGCAACACGGTACCGAGCCGGGTTCGGCCTCCCGGGAGCGGCCCCGGGCGAACGGTCGGCGCTCAGGCCTTCTGCCGCGCGGCCCGCCGCTGGGCGTCGAGGACGGTCGCCTCCGCGGCGGCACGGTCCTGCCAGCCGCGGACCTCCGAGCTCTTGCCCGGCTCCAGGAGCTTGTAGATCTCGAAGAAGTGGGTGATCTCGTCGAGCTGGTGCTCGGGGATGTGCCGCAGGTCGCGGATGTGCTCCACGCGCGGGTCCCTGGCCGGCATGCACAGGACCTTGGCGTCCGGGCCGCCCTCGTCCTGCATCCAGAACACCGCCACCGGGCGGACCAGAACCGCGCACCCGGGGAACGACGGCTGCTCCAGCGGCACCATCGCGTCCAGCGGATCGCCGTCCTCGGCGAGTGTTCCGGGGATGTAGCCGTAGTCGGCGGGGTACTGCGTCGCGGTGAAGAGCGTCCGGTCCAGCCGGATCCGGCCGAGCCTGTGGTCCATTTCGTACTTGTTCCGCGATCCCTGCGGGATCTCTACGACCAGGTGGAATTCCATGACGACTCGTCCCTCGCGGTTGCCTCGCGGCGGCGGGTTCGCGGCCGCGCGTGGACGGGTGTACCCACTCTGGCGGAAGAGGCTCATGGGGCGGCGGTGGCCGACAGTGACGGGAAGGGCGTTCCGGGCGTTCCGGGTGCTTTTCCGGGCCGGGTCAATGGGAGATAGGGGTGACGCTGCGCGAACCCCTTCCGTAGGCTGGGTCGGGTGAATTCTGCGCGTGTGCACCCCGGAAACCTGCTCGCGGTCAGCGACCTGCACGTGGCCCACCCGGAGAACCGCAAGGCCCTGGAGGAGCTGCGTCCGCGGACGCCGGAGGACTGGCTGATCGTCGCGGGCGACGTGGGGGAGCTCAGCGCCGACATCGAATGGGGACTGGCGACGCTCGGCGAGCGGTTCGCCAAGGTCATCTGGGTGCCGGGGAACCACGAGCTGTGGACGCACCGCGACGACACCGTCCGCCTGCGCGGCGAGCACCGCTACCGCCACCTGGTGGAGGTCTGCCGCAGCATCGGCGTGGTCACCCCGGAGGACCCGTACCCGGTCTGGGAGGGCGCGGGAGGCCCCGTGGTGATCGCGCCGCTGTTCGTGCTCTACGACTACAGCTTCCTCGCCCCTGGCACCTCCACCCCCGAGGAGAGCCTGGCCAAGGCGTACGACACCGGCGTGGTGTGCACCGATGAGATGATGCTGCACCCCGACCCCTTCCCGACCCGCGCGGCGTGGTGCGCGGCGCGGGTCGAGGCGACCGAGCGCCGCCTGGCCGCCGTCGACCCGGAGCTGCCGACGATCCTGGTCAACCACTGGCCGCTGGTCCGCGAACCCACCCGCATCCTGCGCTACCCCGAGTTCGCACAGTGGTGCGGCACCGACCGCACCGCCGACTGGCACGTGCGCTTCCGTGCCCGGGTCGCGGTCTACGGGCACCTGCACATCCCCCGCACCACCGTCTACGACGGGGTGCGCTTCGAGGAGGTCTCCATCGGCTACCCGCGGGAGTGGAAGCCGCGCGGCGGCCACGGTGGACTGCGCCGCATCCTGCCGGAGGAGGACGGCTGAGGTGATCGAGGAACTGCTGCCCGTCGGCGTCGCCGCGGTCGAGGCGTTCGAGGACCGGGACGACGCCGCGCTCTTCCCCGAGGAGGAGGCGCTGCTGGCCCGCGCCGTGGACAAGCGCCGCCGGGAGTTCACCACGGTGCGCGCCTGCGCGCGCGACGCGCTCGCCTCCCTCGGCTTTCCGGCCGCCCCGCTGTTGCCGGGGGAGCGCGGTGCCCCCGGCTGGCCGCGGGGGGCGGTCGGCAGCATGACCCACTGCGCCGGGTACCGGGCCGCCGCGGTGGCCCGTGCGTCCGACGTGGCGACGGTCGGCATCGACGCCGAACCTCATGATGCCCTGCCCGACGGGGTCCTGGAGAGCATTGCCCTGCCGGAGGAGCGTGTCCGGCTGAAGAACCTCGCGGTCGGCGACCCGGACGTCTGTTGGGACCGTCTCCTGTTCAGCGCCAAGGAGTCCGTGTACAAGGCGTGGTTTCCGCTGACCCGCAGGTGGCTGGGGTTCGAGGAGGCCGATATCGCCATCGACCCCGAACGGCGGACCTTCTCGGCGCGCCTGCTCGTGGAGGGGCCGGTCGCCGACGGCCGCCGATTGGACGGGTTCGAAGGCCGCTGGATCGTCGGCAACGGCATCGTCGCCACTGTGATCGCCGTGCCCAAGGGCGGCGATGGGACGGCACCCGGACGATACGGAACGTGATTCGAGAAGGGGAGTGGGCAACGCGTCGCCGCGCGGTCGTGAAGAACAGGTTACGAAGTTGTTGGCGGAATCCCTGGACTTCAAATAGACGTTTGTCTAGGCGCCGGGATACGATAGCCAAATGGGACATCGTGGGGACTTGCTCGCGGGAGCGAAACGCTGCCTGTACGAAAAAGGTTACGCCCGCACAACCGCGCGGGACATCGTTGCCGCCTCGAACACGAATCTGGCGTCGATCGGCTATCACTTCGGGTCGAAAGAGGCTTTGCTCAACGAAGCGCTTATTCAGGCGTGCACGGAGTGGTATGAGGAGCTGGAACGGGCGCTGGTGGTCGAACTCGACCCGACGACCGGCGCGGTGGACCGCTTCGAAACGGTGTGGAGCCGAATCGTCGAGCTGTTCGAGCAGCACCGTTCTCTGTGGATCGCCAATTTCGAGGCGCTGGCGCAGATCGAGCGGGCCCCGGAAGTACGCAGAATTCTCGCCGAGTCCCAGCAGTCGGTGCGCGACGCCATGGCCTCATGGTTCCCCGACCAGGGCGCCGCGGGTGACGAGATGCCGCCGCCGGAGGTCGGCGCCCTGCTGCAGGCGATGCTGATGGGCGTGATGGCGCAGTGGCTCATCGATCCCGAGTCGGCGCCCGGCGGGCGGGACCTGGCGATCGGGCTGCGCCGCATCGGCACGGGCATCGGCCCGTTGCGCGGGACTCCGCACGGGGGCTGAGCTCGGGGACCGGAGGCGTCCAGACGGGCTCGGGGGCAGGGGGCCCGCCCGGACACCTCCGGGATGTGACGGCGTGACCGCGGTGGTCGGGAGGCCAGCGCGGCCACGCGCATTCACCGAGTGGGCATTCGCCGGTACCGACCGGTCCGACGGGGACGTCCGCACCGCCGTTCAGACGAGAGGGGAACCGGGTGAACGGTGGATGCTCGGCGTCAGCGCGGTTTCAGCAAGGGGGAAACCGCGCCGACGACACGGTGACGGTCGCCGTGGTCCGGGGCTCTCGGGAGACTCGTGCCGGTGCGGATTCGCAATGAATCCGCACGTCGGCCTGTAGGCCGTCGGCACCGGCGCCGTGCGCGCACTTTCGCACGTTTGAACCTCCCTTGACGTTATACGTACTTACGTCTTAGTCGTCCGTATAACCGTCAGGATGAGCCTAACCCATCCGGGCGGCGTTGAATCGCCCGCGGTGGAGGCCTTTTCGGGCGCCGGGGCGGGCGTTCGGTGCGGGTGAGATCATTTCCGTTTCGACGGGATGGCGCAACCTGGCGCTATTCACCGTGTGTGACTGATCCGCGCCGCAGCGTTCTTGGGCTACTCGTGAGTAACAATAAGGTCACGGCAGCGCCTCGGGGCGGGCACGGCGCGAAGCCGGCCGCCCGCTCCCCGTTAGGGGGGAGTAGGGACGAGCTAGGGGTGGCGCCCCACGGGGGTGCTAAGTAGCGTGCAAGTGGATATCTCGGTGCCTTCGAGAGGTTTTCCGATGATTCTTGAGCGCGGCTCGATAAGTGGAGGCAACTGATTACGGCAATGGTCGCCGAATCTTGTCGACGGTGATCGGGGCGAAACCGAATCCGGGGATTCGAGTGGCGAATCGGGTCCGCGGCCCGGGGTCGCCCCCACTCGTGTGCGCCGTGGCTCCTGTGCATCGGCGCACGATTTTCCTGATCGATTCAGTGGGGTGGCGTGGGTGAACAACGAGAAGAAACTTCTCGATTACCTGAAGCGGGCGACAGCGGATCTGCGCGAGGCCCGCAAGCGTATTGCCGAGACTGAACGGCGGGACCACGAGCCCATCGCCATCGTCGGCATGGCATGCCGCTACCCCGGGGACGTGGCCTCTCCGGACGACCTCTGGCGCCTCGTCGCCGAAGGCCGGGACGCCGTCTCCGAGTTCCCCACCGACCGCGGCTGGGACACCGACGCGCTCTACGACCCGGAGCCCGGCACACCCGGCAAGAGCTACACCCGCGAAGGCGGCTTCCTCCATGACGCCGCCGCGTTCGACGCGGACTTCTTCGGCATCAGCCCACGCGAGGCCAAGGAGACCGACCCGCAGCAGCGCCTGCTCCTCGAAGTGGCCTGGGAGGCCTTCGAGAGCGCCGGAATCGACCCCTCCTCACTCCGCGGCAGCCCCACCGGCGTGTTCGCCGGAATGATGTACCACGACTACGCCGGCGGCTCCGCCACCGGCTCCATCACCTCCGGCCGCCTCTCCTACACCTTCGGCCTCGAAGGCCCCTCGGTATCGGTCGACACCGCCTGCTCGTCCTCCCTCGTCGCCCTGCACCTCGCCGCCCAGTCGCTGCGCCGCGGCGAATGCACACTCGCCCTGGCCGGCGGCGTCACCGTTATGGCCACCCCCGAGACCATCGTCGAGTTCAGCCGCCAGCGCGGGCTGGCCGCCGACGGGCGGTGCAAGTCCTTCTCCGCGACCGCCGACGGCACGGGCTGGTCCGAGGGCGCCGGAATCCTCATCGCCGAGCGGCTCTCCGACGCCCGCCGCCACGGCCACCCCGTCCTCGCCGTCGTGCGCGGCACCGCCGTCAACCAGGACGGCGCCAGCAGCGGGCTCACTGCCCCCAACGGCCCCGCCCAGCAGCGCGTCATCGCCCAGGCCCTGGCCGCCGCCGGGCTCACCCCCGCCGACGTCGACGCCGTCGAGGCCCACGGCACCGGAACCACCCTGGGCGACCCCATCGAGGCCCAGGCGCTCATCGCCACCTACGGCCGCAACCGGCCGCAGGACCGGCCGCTGCGGCTCGGCTCCATCAAGTCCAATATCGGCCACGCCCAGGCGGCGGCCGGTGTCGGCGGCATCATCAAGATGATCATGGCGATGCGCCACGGCCTGCTGCCCCGGACCCTCCACCTGGAGGAGCCCAACCCGCAGGTCGAGTGGTCCGACGGCGCCGTCGAACTCCTACGCCAGGCCCACCCCTGGCCCGCGACCGACCACCCCCGCCGCGCCGGGGTCTCCTCCTTCGGCATCAGCGGCACCAACGCCCACGTGGTCCTCGAAGAGGCGCCGAGCGGGCGGCGGGAACCCGACACCGACCTCCGCGACGGAGAAGCGGACGCGACCGCCGCCCCCGACCCGGCCGACGACGCCCGCCCGGCCGTCCGCGGCCCTGTCGTGCCCTGGCTGATCTCCGCCAAGACGCCCGCGGCACTGCGCGCCCAGGCCGAGCGCCTGCACGCCTTCGCCCGGCGCGATGGCGACGGGACCGACCCCGACCCCTTCGACGTCGGCTTCTCACTGGCCACCACCCGCGCCACCCTGGACCACCGCGCCGTCGTCGTCGGCGCGGACCGTGAAGACCTGCTGCGCGGTCTGCACGCCGTCGCCGCCGATACCGCAGCCCCCAACGTGGTCCGCGGCTCCGCGTCCGAGGGCAGAACCGCCTTCCTGTTCTCGGGGCAGGGTGCGCAGCGTGTGGGGATGGGTCGGGAGTTGCACGCCGCCTTCCCCGCCTTCGCCGAGGCGTTCGACGCGGTGTGCGCCGAGCTCGACACGCACCTGGACCGCCCGCTCAAGGAGGTGGTGTGGGCGGTGGAGGGTTCGGATGAGGCCGGGCTGCTGGACCGGACGGCCTACACGCAGACGGCGCTGTTCGCGGTCGAGGTCGCCCTGTTCCGGCTGGTCGAGTCCTGGGGCATCAAACCCGATTACCTGGCCGGGCATTCGGTCGGCGAGCTGGCGGCCGCCCATGTCGCCGGGGTGCTGTCGCTTGCCGATGCGTGCGCGCTGGTGGCGGCGCGGGGGCGGTTGATGCAGGCGCTGCCTGCGGGCGGGGCGATGGTGGCGGTCCAGGCGACCGAGGGGGAGGTCGCCCCGGTTCTCGCGGAGGTGGCCGACCGGGTGAGCATCGCGGCCCTGAACGGCCCGGCCTCGGTGGTGGTCTCCGGTGCCGAGGACGCGGTTCTCGCGGTGGCCGACCGCTTCAGGGAGCAGGGTCGCAAGACCAGCCGCCTGACGGTGTCCCACGCCTTCCACTCTCCGTTGATGGAGCCGATGCTGGAGGAGTTCCGTTCGGTCGCTGAAGGCCTCACCTACGACCCGCCGTCGATCCCGATCGTGTCCAATGTGACCGGTTCGCTCTCCTCTGCCGTTGATCTCGGGGATATCGGGGGAAAGACCGGCGCTGATGCCCCGATATCTCCGAGATCATCGGGGGATGTGGCCTCGGCGGAGTATTGGGTGCGGCATGTGCGGGAGGCGGTGCGGTTCGCCGACGGGATCCACGCGCTGGAGGCCGAAGGCGTCACGCGCTTCCTGGAGCTGGGCCCTGACGGTGTCCTCACCGCGATGGCGCAGGGGTGCGTGGAGTCCGCCGATGCCCTGCTGGTCCCGGCCGCCCGGAAGGACCGGGGCGAGGTGACGGCGCTCTTCACCGCCGTCGGCGCGCTGCACGCCGACGGCGCGTCCGTGGACTGGGCACGGGTCTTCACCGGCCGGGGCAAGCGCGTCGATCTGCCGACCTACGCCTTCCAGCGCGAGCGCTTCTGGATGAACTCCGTCGCCACCCCCGGCGGTCAGGGCGACGTCCGATCGGTCGGCCTCGGCCCGACCGACCACCCGTTGCTCGGCGCCGCCGTGCGGGTCGCGGACTCCGACGGCGTCGTGCTGTCGGGCCGCCTCGCAGTCGGCACCCAGCCCTGGCTGGCCGACCACCGGATCGGCGAGACCATCCTCTTCCCCGGCACCGGCTTCGTGGAGCTGGCGATCCGCGCGGGCGACGAGGTCGGCTGCGGCCTCGTCGAGGAGATCACCCTGGAGGCGCCGCTGACCCTGCCGGAGCGGGGCGGCGTCGCACTGCAGGTGGTCGTCGGCGACCCGGACGGCTCCGGCACCCGAAACGTGGCCGTCTACTCCCAGCGCGAGGACGACCTGGCCGGGGAGGACGGCTGGACGCGGCACGCCAGCGGCATTCTCGCCCCCGGCGCCGACGCCCCCGCCGCCGACCTGGGGGAGTGGCCGCCGAACGCCACCCCCGTCCCGGTCGAGGACGCCTACGACCGTCTCACCGGTGACGGCTACGGGTACGGCCCGGTGTTCCGCGGCCTGCGCGCGGCCTGGCGGAGCGGTGACGATCTGTTCGCCGAGGTCGCCCTGCCCGAGCACGCCCACGAGGACGCCGCCCGTTTCGGCCTCCACCCCGCCCTGATGGACGCGGCGCTGCACGTCGGCCTGCTGGAGGACAAGGGCGACGGCGAGACGCTACTGCCGTTCGCCTGGAACCGGGTCTGCCTGCACGCCGTCGGCGCGACCGCACTGCGCGTGCGGATCTCGCTGCTCGGCCAGGGCCGCGAATCCCTCACCATGACCGACACCACCGGTCGGCCGGTGCTGTCGGTCCAGACCCAGGTGACCCGCCCCGTCGACGCCGGCGGGCTCACCGCGGCCGCGGGGTCGAAGCGGCACGACGCACTGTTCACCGTGGACTGGACACCGGCCGCGGGGGTGAACCCGTCCGATGCCCCGGCCGATCGGAGCCTGGCGGTGCTGGGAGCAGAAGGCAACGGCTTCGGCGGCGCGGGCACGGCCTTCCCCGACCTGGCCGAGCTGGCGTCCACCCTGGACGACGGAACGCAGGCCCCCGACGTCGTCCTCGCCGTCGCCGAACCCCGCGGAACCGCCGATCCCGGAACGGGCGCGGCGACTCCGCAGGCGGTGCGCGCAGCGGCCCATCGGACGCTGGACCTGCTGCGCGCCTGGCTGAACGATGACCGGTTCGCCGCATCCCACCTGGTCATCGCCACACGGAACGCCGTGGTCGTCGACCCCGAGAACGACACGATCGACCTCGTCCAGGCCCCGCTGTGGGGGACGGTACGTGCCGCACAGGCGGAGAACCCCGGCAGGATCACCCTCGTGGACGTCGACGGCCGCGACGACCTCACGCCCCTCCTCCGCGCCCTGGCCGCCTCCGACGAGACCGAGGCGGCGGTGCGCGGCGGCACCGTGCACGTCCCCCGGCTCGCGCGGGCGAACCGACCGGGCCGACCGGGCACCGAGGGCGACACCGCCACTTGGACCCCAGACGGAACGGTGCTGGTCACCGGCGGTACGGGCGGGCTGGGCGCGCTGGTCGCCGAGCACCTGGTGCGCGAGCACGGGGTGCGGCACCTGCTGCTGACCAGCCGCCGCGGTATGGACGCGCCGGGAGCGGCCGAATTGCAGGCCGAACTGGCCGCGCTCGGCGCAGAGGCCACCATCGCCGCCTGTGACGTGGCCGACCGCGACGCGCTCGCCGCCCTGCTCACCGGCATCCCCGCCGATCACCCGCTGACCGGTGTCGTCCACGCCGCGGGCGTCGCCGACAACGGGCTCGTCACCGCGCTGACCCGCGAACAGCTCGACACCGTGCTGCGCCCCAAAGCCGACGCCGCCTGGCACCTGCACGAACTCACCCGCCACCTCGACCTGTCGGCCTTCGTGCTCTTCTCCTCCACCGGCGGCATGCTGCTCGCCGCGGGGCAGGCCGGGTACGCGACCGCCAACGTCTTCCTCGACGCACTGGCCCGGCACCGGCGGTCCACCGGACTGCCCGCGACCTCCCTGGCCTTCGGGCTGTGGAGCATCGACACCGGCATGGCGGGCGAACTCGGCGAGGCCGACCTGCAGCGGATGAACCGCCTGGGCCTGCCCGCTCTCTCCACCGACGAGGGCCTGTCCCTCTTCGACGACGCCGTCGCCGACGACGCGGCCGTGCTCATCCCCACCAAGGTCGACATGGCAGCGCTGCGCGCCCGCGCCGACGAACTGCCCGCCCTGCTGCGCGGACTGGTCCCGGCCCGCGCCCGGCAGGCGCGGCAGGCCGCGGCGGGCGGCGGCACCCCCGGTTCACCATCGACCCTGGAGCAGCGGCTGGCCACGCTGGACCCTGAGGCGCGCGACCGCATTCTGCTCGACCTGGTGAGCACACACGTCGCCACCGTCCTCGGGCACGCGTCGGCCGACGCGATCGACCCGGACCGCCCCTTCCAGGAGCTCGGCTTCGACTCGCTCGCCGCCGTGGAGCTGCGCAACACCCTGAACACCTCCACCGGTCTGCGCCTGCCCGCGACCCTCCTCTTCGACTACCCGACCTCCCGGCAGGTCGCCCTGCACCTCGCGTCCTTCTTCACCGCCACCCGGACCGTGCCCGCGGCTGCGGTGGCGGCGACGGCCGCACCCGATGACGACCCGATCGTCATCGTGGGCATGGGCTGCCGCTTCCCGGGCGGCGTGGAGACCCCCGACGACCTGTGGCAGCTGGTGGTCGACGGCCGTGACACCGTGTCGGCCTTCCCCACCGACCGGGGCTGGGACATCGAGGGCACCTTCGACCCCGAGCCGGGCACCCCCGGGAAGAACTACGCGCGCGAGGGCAGCTTCCTCTACGACGCCGCCGACTTCGACCCCGCGTTCTTCAACATCAGCCCCCGCGAAGCACTGACGATGGACCCCCAGCAGCGGCTGCTGCTGGAAACGTCCTGGGAGGCCTTCGAACGCGCCGGAATCGACCCGGCCACACTCAAGGGCAGCGCGACCGGCGTGTTCACCGGGATGATGTACCACGACTACGCGGCCAACAGCAGCACCGGCTCCATCGCCTCCGGGCGCATCGCCTACACGTTCGGCCTGGAAGGCCCGGCGGTCACCGTCGACACCGCGTGCTCGTCCTCCCTGGTCGCGCTGCACTGGGCGATCCAGTCGCTGCGGTCCGGGGAAAGCTCGCTGGCGCTCGTCGGAGGTGTGGCGGTGATGGCCACCCAGGAGATGTTCGTCGAGTTCAGCCACCAGCGCGGGCTCGCCGTCGACGGCCGGTCCAAGGCGTTCGCGGCGGCCGCCGACGGCGCCGGGTGGGGTGAAGGCGCCGGTGTCCTCATCGTCGAGCGGTTGAGCGACGCCGAACGCAACGGCCACCGGGTGCTCGCCGTCATCCGCGCCAGCGCACTCAACCAGGACGGCGCCAGCAACGGCCTGACCGCCCCCAACGGACCCGCGCAGCAGCGGGTCATCCGCCAGGCGCTGGCCAGTGGTGGGTTGACCCCCGCCGAGGTCGACGCGGTGGAGGCGCACGGGACCGGGACGACGCTGGGCGACCCGATCGAGGCGCAGGCCCTCATTGCCACCTACGGGCAGGAGCGGCCGCAGAGCGGTGAGCCGCTGTGGCTCGGCTCGATCAAGTCCAACATCGGGCACACCCAGGCGGCGGCGGGCATCGCCGGCGTCATCAAGACGGTGATGGGGCTCCGCTACGGGCTGCTGCCCAAGACCCTGCACATCGACGCGCCCACCCCCGAGGTCGACTGGTCGGCGGGAGCGGTGGAGCTGCTGACCGAAGCGCGGCCGTGGCCGTCGACCGACCGCCCGCGCCGGGCCGCCGTCTCCTCCTTCGGCGCCAGCGGCACCAACGCCCACGTGGTCCTCGAACAGGCGCCGATGGGCCAGGCACTGCAGGCGGTTGCCGACGCCGACACCGACACGGGGGACGGCACCGGCGGTCGTGCGTCGGCAGCGGAAGCGGTGCCCGTACTCGTGTCCGCCAAGAGCACCGAGGCGCTGCGCGCACAGGCCGCGAAGCTGCGCTCGCACATCGTCCAGCACAGTGACCCGAACACGTTCGACCTGGCCGACCTGACGAACACCGCCTACTCGCTGGCCACGACCCGCGTCCCGATGGAGCACCGCGGAGTCGTGGTGGCGGGGGACCACGGTGAGCTGCTGGAGGGACTGTCCGGACTGGCCGCAGGTGAGCCCGCGGGTGGGGTCGTTCAAGGCGTGGCCCGTACCGGAGGATCGACCGCGTTTCTCTTCACCGGGCAGGGTGCGCAGCGTGTGGGGATGGGTCGGGAGCTGTACGGCAGGTTCCCGGCGTTCCGTGAGGCGTTCGACGCGGTGTGCGCCGAGCTCGACACGCACCTGGACCGCCCGCTCAAGGAGGTGGTGTGGGCGGAGGAAGGCTCGGACGACGTCGGGCTGCTGGACCGGACGGCCTACACGCAGACGGCGCTGTTCGCGATCGAGGTCGCCCTGTTCCGCCTGGTCGAGTCGTGGGGGATCACGCCGGACTTCCTGGCCGGGCATTCGGTCGGTGAGCTGGCGGCCGCGCATGTGTCCGGGGTGCTGTCGCTTGCCGATGCGTGCGCGCTGGTGGCGGCGCGGGGGCGGTTGATGCAGGCGCTGCCTGCGGGCGGGGCGATGGTGGCGGTCCAGGCGACCGAGGGGGAGGTCGCCCCGGTTCTCGCGGAGGTGGCCGACCGGGTGAGCATCGCGGCCCTGAACGGCCCGGCCTCGGTGGTGGTCTCCGGTGCCGAGGACGCGGTTCTCGCGGTGGCCGACCGCTTCAAGGGGGAGGGTCGCAAGACCAGCCGCTTGACGGTGTCCCACGCCTTCCACTCTCCGTTGATGGAGCCGATGCTGGAGGAGTTCCGTTCGGTCGCTGAAGGCCTCACCTACGACCCGCCGTCGATCCCGATCGTGTCCAATGTGACCGGTTCGCTCTCCTCTGCCGTTGATCTCGGGGATATCGGGGGAAAGACCGGCGCTGATACCCCGATATCTCCGAGATCATCGGGGGGTGTGGCCTCGGCGGAGTATTGGGTGCGGCATGTGCGGGAGGCGGTGCGGTTCGCCGACGGGATCCGCGCCCTGGAGGCCGAAGGCGTCACGACCTTTGTCGAGCTCGGCCCCGACGGTGTGCTGTCGGGGATGGGCCAGGACTGCGTCACCGGCGACGCCGATGTCGCGTTCTTCCCGGTCCTACGCAAGGACCGCGGCGAGGAGCGCGAACTGGTCACCGGTCTCGGTGTGCTGCACGCCCGGGGTACGGCGGTGGACTGGGAGGCGTTCTTCGCGGGTCGCGGCGCCGATCGCGTCGACTTGCCCACCTACGCCTTCCAACGGGAACGCTTCTGGCTGAACTCCGAGGGCGACGAGTCCGGCAGCGTCGGGTTCGCCGGGCTGGAGACGGTCGACCACCCGCTGCTCAGTGCCGCCGTCGCCATCCCGGAGTCCGGGGGCAGGGTCCTCACCGGCCGCCTTGCCGTGGGCACCCAGCAGTGGCTCGCCGATCACGACATCCTCGGCACCGCGGTGCTTCCACCGGCGGCACTCGTCGAACTGGCGGTCCGCGCAGGGGACGAGGTCGGTTGCGCCACCGTGGCCGAGCTGGCCGTGGAGGTACCGCTGGTCCTTCCCGAGCGCGGTGGTGTCGCCCTGCAGGTGGCTGTGGGCGGCTCGCAGGAGTCGGGGGCCCGGCCCATCTCCATCTACTCGCGCGCCGAGGACGCCGTACCGGACGCTCCCTGGACGCGGCACGCCACGGGCGTCCTCGGCTCCTCCGCCGACACCGCTCCGGCACCTCTCGCGGAGTGGCCGCCGTCCGGCGCCACCGCCATCGATGCCGACGACACCTACAAGCGCCTGTTCACCGCCGGGTACGGGCACGGCCCGGTGTTCCAGGGGCTCCGGTCGGCGTGGCAGGCGGGGGACGACCTGTTCGCCGAGGTCGCCCTGCCCGACGACGGGGATGCCGCCGCCTTCGGCCTGCACCCCGCCCTGCTCGACGCGGCGCTCCACACCGGGCTGCTCGACGGGGGTGGCGACGACGGTGACGGGATCGTCCTCCCCACCTCCTGGAAGGGGGTGACCCTGCACGCCACCGGCGCCGCGGCCGCCCGGGTCCGGCTCACCGCCGCGAGTGAGGACGGGGGCAGGAAGCTGATGATCGCCGACGCCGCGGGGCGGCCGGTCCTGACGGCCGAGGCGGTCGCGTTCCGACGGGTCTCCGCCGATCGGCTCAGAGCGACCGGCGGCGTCCGCGACGACGCGCTGTTCCGGATCGCCTGGGAACCGGTTTCCTCCGGCAGCACCGCCGCGGCGGCCCCGGCACCTGGAGGCTGGGCGGTCGTCGGCTCCGATGCGCTGGGCCTCGGTGGCGACGTGCCGGTGTTCGCCGACATCCCCGCACTGCTGGACGCCGTCGGCGACGGCGCGTCGGTGCCGGGCACGGTGCTGCTCGCCACGGCCCCGCCGACCGGGCACGCGGGAGAGGCGGACGCGGATCCCGCGGCTGTGCACGGCGCGGCCGCGGCCACCCTCGCGTTCCTCCGAACCTGGTTGGCCGAACCCCGCTGTGCCGACTCCAAGCTCGTGGTCGTCACCCGAGACGCGGTGTCCACCACCGGCGAAGCGGCGCCGAACCTGGTCGGTGCCGCGATCCGGGGCCTGATCCGCTCGGCGGAGTCGGAGAATCCCGACCGGTTCATGCTGCTGGACGTGGACTCCGCCGACTCCTCCTGTGAGGCGCTGCTCACCACCACGGCCCTGGACGAACCCGAGGTCGCGCTGCGCGACGGAACGGCCCTGGCGCCCCGGCTCACCCGGGCCGCCGCACCCACCTTGTCCGATGACGCCTCCATCGGCCTCGATGTGGAGGGAACGGTGCTGGTCACCGGCGGTACGGGCGGGCTGGGCGCGCTGGTGGCCGAGCACCTGGTGCGCGAGCACGGGGTGCGGCACCTGCTGCTGACCAGCCGCCGCGGTATGGACGCGCCGGGAGCGGCCGAATTGCAGGCCGAACTGGCCGCGCTCGGCGCAGGGGCCACCATCGCCGCCTGTGACGTGGCCGACCGCGACGCGCTCGCCGAACTCCTGGACACCATCCCTGCCGAGCACCCGCTCACCGGAGTCATCCACACCGCCGGTGTGCTCGACGACGGCGTCATCGGGTCGCTGACCTCCGAGCGCATGGCGAACGTCCTGCGCCCCAAGGTCGACGCCGCCCGACACCTGCACGACCTCACGCGCGACACCGAATCCCTGTCGCTGTTCCTCCTCTTCTCCTCGGTCGCCGGTACCCTCGGCGGCCCTGGACAGGGCAACTACGCGGTGGCCAACGCCTACCTCGACGCCCTGGCCGTGCACCGCCGCTCCCTCGGCCTGCCCGGGATGTCTCTGGCCTGGGGCCTGTGGGGTCTGGGCGATGGCGGCATGGCAGGGAGCCTCGGAGACTCCGACCTGCGGCGGATGAACCGCTCCGGCATCACA
Source organism: Nocardiopsis mwathae (assembly GCF_014201195.1). Classification (NCBI taxonomy): domain Bacteria; kingdom Bacillati; phylum Actinomycetota; class Actinomycetes; order Streptosporangiales; family Nocardiopsidaceae; genus Nocardiopsis; species Nocardiopsis mwathae. Next base: position 421,131 of record NZ_JACHDS010000001.1, read on the forward strand.
CCGATGTCCGCCGACCAGGGACTGGAACTGCTCGACGCGGCGCTCGGCACGGATGGCGGTGTGCTGCTGCCGGTCCTCCTCGACCTCGCCACCCTGCGGGCGCAGGCCGGCACCGGCCTGCTGCCCCCCGCCCTGTACGGCGTCGTGCCCGTCCCGGTCCGGCAGGCGGCGGCCCAGGGCGGCGGGACGTCCGGCACCGGCGTGGGCGCGCCGCTCGCGGACCGGCTGGCGCGGATGAGCGCGCCCGAGCGCGACGACTTCCTGATGGAGCTGGTCGCCAAGCACGTCGCCGCCGTCCTCGGGCACGCCGCCTCCACCCGGGTCGAGCCCGACCGCGCCTTCTCCGAGCTGGGCTTCGACTCGCTGGCGGCGGTGGAGCTGCGCAACCGGCTCAACGCCGCCACCGGGCTGCGCATGCCCGCCACGCTGCTGTTCGACCACCCCACCTCCCGCCAGGTGGCCGGGTTCATCAGGTCCGAGGCGAGCCCCGAGGAAGCGGACTCCGCGCAGCCCGTCCTCGCCGAGCTCGACCGGCTCGGCGCTGCTCTCACCACCCTCGCCTCCAGCGGTGACGACGGCGGCGAGCACGCCAAGATCACCGCCCGCCTGGAGACGCTGCTGCGCACGTGGCAGGACGCACACGCCGGAACGACGGCCGAGGAAGCGCCGGAGAGCGACTTCGCGGAGGCCTCCGACGACGAGCTGTTCGCGGTCCTGGACAACGAGCTCGGCACACCCTGACCCGCACGAGACACGACGCCGGCCCCACCTGCCACCGCAGCAAGATTGGTTGAATCCATGACCAAGGCCAACGACGACAAGCTTCGCGACTATCTGAAGCGGGCCACGGCCGACCTCCAGCAGACCCGGCGTCGACTCCGCGAGGTCGAGGCGCGCGACCACGAGCCGATCGCGATCGTGGGCATGTCGTGCCGCTACCCGGGGGGCGCGGACACCCCCGAGAAGCTGTGGCGGCTGGTGGACGAGGGGCAGGACGTCATCGCGGGGTTCCCCACCGACCGCGGCTGGGACGTCGACGATCTCTACGACCCGGTCCCGGGCACCCCCGGCAAGACGTACGCGCGCGAAGGCGGCTTCCTCTACGACGCGGGGGAGTTCGACGCCGACTTCTTCAGCATCAGCCCGCGCGAGGCCAAGGAGAGCGACCCCCAGCAGCGGCTGCTCCTGGAGACGTCCTGGGAGGCCTTCGAGCGCGCCGGGATCGACCCGACCCGGCTGAAGGGCAGCCCCACCGGTGTGTTCGCCGGGCTCGTCTACCACGACTACGCGGCCAGCACCACACGCGGCGCGGTCGTCTCCGGGCGCGTCTCCTACACCCTGGGCTTGGAAGGGCCTGCGGTCACGGTCGACACCGCCTGCTCATCGTCGCTGGTGGCGCTGCACCTGGCCGCGCAGTCGCTGCGCCGCGGCGAGACGTCGCTCGCGCTGGCCGGAGGCGTCACCGTCATCGCCACGCCCGAGACCTTCGTGTGGTTCAGCGAGCAGCGCGGGCTCTCCCCCGACGGGCGATGCAGGGCCTTCGACGCCGCCGCCGACGGCACCGGGTGGGGGGAGGGCGCCGGAATGCTGCTGCTGGAGCGGCTGAGCGACGCCAGGAAGAACGGGCACCCCGTGCTCGCCCTCCTGCGCGGCAGCGCCATCAACCAGGACGGCGCCTCCAACGGTCTGACCGCACCCAACGGCCCCTCGCAGATGCGGGTGATCGAGCAGGCCCTCGCCGACGCCCAGGTCCCGGCCGACCAGGTCGACGCCGTCGAGGCGCACGGAACCGGGACCACACTCGGCGACCCCATCGAGGCGCAGGCGCTGCTCGCCACCTACGGCAGGAAGCGGCCCGAGGACGGGCGGCCGCTGTGGCTGGGCTCCATCAAGTCGAACCTCGGCCACACCCAGGCAGCGGCGGGTGTGGCCGGGGTCATCAAGATGGTCATGGCCATGCGCAACGGGCGCCTGCCCAAGACCCTGCACGTGGAGGAGCCCTCCCCTCAGGTCGACTGGACGGCCGGCGCCGTCGAGCTGCTGGCCGAGCCCGTCGCATGGGAGGAGAACGGGCACCCGCGCCGCGCCGGGGTCTCCTCCTTCGGTGCCAGCGGCACCAACGCCCACGTCATCCTCGAACAGGCGCCGACATCCGAGGAGACCGACGGCCCTGACGGGGCCGCGGGCGCCGCGGACGACACCCCTGCCGCCCCCGTCGCCGCCGCCTTCCCCGTGGTCCCGTGGATCGTCTCCGCCAGGACCCCGCGGGCGCTCCAGGCGCAGGCGGCCAGACTGGCCGAGCGCACCGACCTGGTTCCGGGGGCCGACCCCGCCGATGTCGGGCACGCGCTGCTGACCACCCGCGCCGCCTTCGACCACCGCGCCGTGGTCATCGGCGGCGACCCGACGGCCCTCGCCGAGGGCCTGACCGCGCTGGCGGACGGCGAACCCGCCCCCGGCGTCGTACGCGGCACGGCGCTCAGCGACCCGCGCGTGGTGTTCGTGTTCCCCGGCCAGGGTTCGCAGTGGGTCGGGATGGCCGTCGACCTCCTCGACACCTCCCCCGTCTTCGCCGAGCGCATGGCCGAGTGCGCCCGAGCGCTGTCCCCCTACATCGACTGGGACCTCATCGACGTGGTCCGGGGCAGGCCGGGCGCCCCCACCTACGACGCCGTCGATGTCGTGCAGCCGGTCCTGTGGGCGGTCATGGTGTCGCTCGCGGAGCTGTGGCGGTCCTTCGGCGTCCGGCCCGACGCCGTCGTCGGCCACTCCCAGGGCGAGATCGCCGCCGCCTGCGCGGCCGGCGCCCTCACCCTCGACGACGGAGCCAAGGTGGTGGCGCTGCGCAGCCGGATCATCGCCGACAAGCTCGCCGGCAAGGGCGGCATGGTCTCGGTCTCCGCGCCGATCGCGCGCGTGCGCGAGCTGGTGGGCGGCTGGGACGGGCGCATCCAGGTGGCCGTCGAGAACGGCCCCGGTTCGGTGGTCGTGTGCGGCGAGGCCGACGCCCTCGACGGGTTCCTCGCGCAGATGGAGAGCGAGGGCATCCGGGCGCGCCGGGTCAAGGTGGACTACGCCTCGCACTCGGTGTTCGTCGAGGAGATCCGCGATGACCTGCTCGCGGCCCTGGCGGACGTGCGCCCCCGCTCCTGCGACACCGCCTTCTACTCGACGGTGACCGGCGGACTACTGGACACCTCCCGGCTCGACGGCGAGTACTGGTACACCAACCTCCGCTCCACGGTGCGCTTCGAGGAGGTCGTGCGCGGCCTGCTGGAGAAGGGCTTCGGGGTCTTCGTCGAGTCCAGCGCCCACCCCGTACTGACCATGAGCGTCGACGAGTCCATCGAAGCGGCCGGGGCGGCGGCCGCGACCGTCGGGTCGCTGCGCCGCGACGAGGGCGGACTCGACCGCTTCGCCACCGCGCTCGCCGAGGCCCACACCCGCGGTGTCGCAGTGGACTGGTCCCCGGCCTTCGCCGTGCGGCCCGGCGCCCGCGTGGACCTGCCCACCTACGCCTTCCAGCGCGAGCACTACTGGCTCGACTCGGTCGGCGGCCAGGGCGGCGACGTCCGCTCGGTCGGCCTGGGCTCCGCCGACCACCCGCTGCTCGGCGCCGCCGTGAGCCTCGCCGGGTCCGACAGCGCGGTGCTGACCGGTCGCCTGTCGGCCCGTACCCAGCCGTGGCTGGCCGACCACCGCGTCGGCGACACCGTCCTGTTCCCCGGCATCGGGTTCGTGGAGCTCGCGATCCGCGCCGGTGACGAGGTCGGCTGCGGGATCGTGGACGAGCTGACCCTGGAGGCGCCGCTGGTGCTGCCGGAGCGCGGCGGCGTCGCCCTGCAGGTCCTCGTCGGCGGACCGGACGACTCCGGTGCGCGCACCGTGGAGGTGCACTCGCGGCCCGACGACGAGGAAGCGGCGGACGCGCCCTGGACACGGCACGCGACCGGCCTGCTGTCGTCGGACGGCACCGGGGACGGCGGCGCCCGCCTCGACGTATGGCCGCCGCCGGACGCCGTCCCGGTCGGTGTCGACGACGCCTACGAGCGCCTGGCCGACAGCGGGTACGGCTACGGCCCGGTGTTCCAGGGGTTGCGTGCCGCCTGGAGGCGCGGCGACGAACTGTTCGCCGAGGTCGAACTGGCCGAATCCGCGCACGGCGACGCGGCGCGCTTCGGCCTGCACCCGGCCCTCCTGGACGCGGCCATGCACGTCATCGCGCTGACCGGGAGCACCGGGGACGCGGGCGAGGTGATGCTGCCGTTCGCCTGGTCCGGCGTCCGATTGCACGCCTCCGGTGCCACCGCCCTGCGCGTGCGCGTCGAGACCACCCGCGACGACGTGCTGAGGCTCGACATCGCCGACCCGACGGGCGCCCCTGTGGTGTCGGTGGAGTCGCTGACCCTGCGCGCGATCGACGAGGCGCGGCTGAGCGCGGCCCGGCCGGCCTTCCATGACGCGCTGTTCCAGGTGGAGTGGCCCGCCGTTCCGGTCGCGGCGGACTCCGGCGGACCGGTGTCGTCCGTCGCGTGGGACGCGGTCGCCGACGTCGCCCCCGACGCAGGAGACGGCGGCGGCACCGACACCGACACCGACACCGACACCGGCACCGGCACCGGCACCGACGTTGTCATCCTCCCCGTCGACGGCGGCACCGACCCCGAGACGGTCCGTGCGGCGACCTACCGCGTGCTGGAGGCGCTGCAGTGGTGGCTGGCCGAGGAGCGCGAGGCGGTGTTCGCCGGCTCCCGCCTGCTCGTCGCCACCCGTGGAGCCATCGCCGCGGCCCCGGCCGAGCAGGTCACCGACCTGGCCGGGGCGGCGGTGTGGGGCCTGGTGCGCTCGGCCCAGACCGAGAACCCCGGGCGGATCATCCTCGTGGACCTGGAGGTGGGCGGTGGGCGGCTCGCCGACGTGCTCCCCGCGATCGCCGCATCGGGCGAATCACAGCTCGCCCTGCGCGGAACCGAGCTCCGCGCCGCCCGCCTGACCCGCGCCCCGGCCCCGGAGGACGTCGCGGACGAGGGCGGCCCCGCATGCGGGCCCGGTACGGCGTTCGGGCCACACGGGACCGTGCTCATCACCGGCGCCACCGGCATGATCGGCTCCCTGGTGGCCGAGCACCTGGTGCGCGAGCACGGGGTGCGGCATCTGCTGCTGACCAGCCGCCGCGGTATGGACGCGCCGGGAGCGGCCGAGCTGAGGGACGACCTGGCCGGTCTGGGTGCGCAGGCGGTGATCGCCGCCTGCGACGCCGCCGACCGCGACGCACTGGCGACCCTGCTCGCCGGCATCCCGAACGACCGACCGCTCACCGGGGTCGTGCACGCAGCCGGTGTGCTGGACGACGGCGTGGTCGCCTCGCTCACCCCCGACAGGATCGACGCCGTCCTGCGGCCCAAGGCGGACGCGGCCTGGAACCTGCACGAACTGACCCGGGGCACCGACCTGTCGGCCTTCGTGCTGTTCTCGTCGGCGGCCGGTGTCATCGGGTCACCGGGACAGGGCAACTACGCCGCCGCCAACGCCTACCTCGACGCGCTCGTCGCACATCGCCGAGCCTCGGGACTGCCCGGTCAGTCGCTCGCGTGGGGCCTGTGGGCGCAGAGCAGTGAGATGACCGGGCAGCTGGACGCCACCGACAGATCCCGCATCGGGCAGGGCGGCGTCGTCCCGCTGACCACCGAGGAGGGCATGGCGCTCTTCGGGGCGGTCACCCGGCCGACCGCGCCGCCCGTACTCGTGCCGCTGCGCCTCGACCGCTCCGCTCTCGGCAGCGGCGGCGCCGTCCCCGACCTGTTCCGCGGCCTGGTCCGCACCCCGACCCGCCGGGCCGCGCATCGCGCGGCCGGGGCCTCCTCTCTGCGGGACCGGCTGGCCAGGATCCCCGAGGCCGACCGCGAGGCCGCCGTGCTGGAGATCGTGCGCAAGCACGTCGCCGCGGTCATCGGTATCGCCACGGCCGCGTCCGTCGACGCGCAGCGTGCCTTCTCCGATCTCGGATTCGACTCGCTCATGGCGGTGGAGCTGCGCAACGGGCTCAAGGACGAGATCGGGCTGCGCCTGCCGACCACGCTGATCTTCGACCACCCGACGCCGCAGCGCGTGGCCCGGCACATCCTGGCCGAGGTATCGGGCGAGGTGGACGAGGCCGCCGTGCGCCGTCCGGTCGCCGCCGCGTCCGACGACGACCCGATCGTCATCGTCGGCATGAGCTGCCGCTTCCCGGGCGACGTCGCCTCGCCCGAGGACCTGTGGCGGCTGGTCGCCGACGGTCGGGACGCGGTCGCGGCGTTCCCCGAGGACCGCGGCTGGGGCGCGGACCTCTACGACCCGGAACCCGGCAAACCCGGCAAGGTCTACACGCGCGAGGGCGGGTTCCTCTACGACGCCGCCGACTTCGACCCCGCGTTCTTCGGGATCAGCCCCAACGAGGCGCTGTATATGGACCCGCAGCAGAGGTTGCTCCTGGAAGCGTCGTGGGAGGCCTTCGAGAGCGCGGGCATCGACCCGGGCACCCTCAAGGGCAGCGCGACCGGTGTGTTCACCGGGATGATGTACCACGACTACGCCGCCAACGCGGCGACCGGCGGCATCGCCTCGGGCCGGGTCTCCTACACCTTCGGTTTGGAGGGGCCTGCGGTCACGGTCGACACGGCCTGCTCGTCGTCGCTGGTCGCGCTGCACTGGGCGATCCAGTCGCTGCGGTCGGGAGAGTCCGATCTGGCGCTCGCCGGGGGTGTGGCGGTCATGGCGACCCCCGAGGTCTTCGTCGAGTTCAGCAGCCAGCGCGGGCTGTCGCCCGACGGGCGGTGCAAGTCGTTCTCCGGGGCGGCGGACGGCGCCGGCTGGTCCGAGGGCGTCGGCATGCTGCTCGTCGAGCGGCTGAGTGACGCGGAGAAGAACGGGCACCCGGTGCTGGCGGTGGTGCGCGGCAGCGCGGTCAACCAGGACGGGGCCAGCAACGGGCTGACCGCCCCCAACGGGCCGTCGCAGGTGCGGGTGATCCGCCAGGCGCTGGCCAGTGGTGGGCTGGGTCCGGACGAGGTCGACGCGGTGGAGGCGCACGGGACCGGGACGACGCTGGGCGACCCGATCGAGGCGCAGGCGCTCATCGCCACCTACGGGCGGGAGCGGCCGCAGAGCGGTGAGCCGCTGTGGCTCGGCTCGATCAAGTCCAACATCGGCCACGCGCAGGCGGCGGCGGGCGTCGCCGGGGTCATCAAGATGGTCGAGGCCATCCGGCGCGGCAAACTGCCCCGGACGCTCCACGTCGACGAGCCGACGCCCCAGGTCGACTGGTCGGAGGGCGCGGTCGAACTCCTCACCGAGGAACGGGACTGGCCGGACAACGGACAGCCGCGGCGGGCTGGAATCTCGTCGTTCGGGATCAGCGGCACCAACGCCCACGTCATCCTCGAACAGTCGCCGACCGGTCAGGAAGCGGCGGACGGAGTCGAGCAGCCCGACACCGCTCCGCAGGCGTCGGCGTTCCAGCAGGTGACGCCGTGGCTGCTGGCCGGACGCGGCGCCGACGCGCTGCGCGCCCAGGCCGAGCGGCTGAAGGCATTCGTGGTGGAGCGGGACGAGCTGACGCCGCTCGACGTGGCCTACTCGCTGGCCACGACGCGGGTGCCATTGGAGCATCGCGCGGCGGTCATCGGTGAGGACCGGGACGCACTGCTGCGTGGCCTGGACACGCTGATCGCCGGTGAGCCCCGCCCCGACGTCGTTCAGGGCACGGCGAGGGACGGCAAGCTCGCGTTCCTGTTCTCGGGGCAGGGTGCGCAGCGTGTGGGGATGGGTCGGGAGCTGTACGCCGCCTTCCCCGCCTTCGCCGAGGCGTTCGACGCGGTGTGCGCCGAGCTCGACACGCACCTGGACCGCCCGCTCAAGGACATCGTCTGGGCCGAGGAGGGCTCGGACGATTCTGAGCTGCTGGACCGGACGGCCTACACGCAGACGGCGCTGTTCGCGGTCGAGGTCGCCCTGTTCCGCCTGGTCGAGTCCTGGGGCATCAAACCCGATTACCTGGCCGGGCATTCGGTCGGCGAGCTGGCGGCCGCCCATGTGTCCGGGGTGCTGTCGCTGCCCGACGCGTGCGCGCTCGTGGCCGCACGCGGCCGCCTGATGCAAGCCCTCCCTGCAGGGGGCGCGATGGTGGCGGTCCAGGCGACCGAGGAGGAGGTCGCCCCCGCACTGGCGGGCCTGGAGAGCAAGGTGAGCATCGCGGCCCTGAACGGCCCCCGGTCCGTCGTGGTCTCCGGCGAGGAAGCAGCGGTTCTGGAGATCGCCGACCGCTTCAAGAAGCAGGGTCGAAAGACCAGCCGCTTGACGGTGTCCCACGCCTTCCACTCTCCGCTGATGGAGCCGATGCTGGAGGAGTTCCGCGAGGTCGCCGAGGGGCTTACGTACAACACCCCCACGATCCCGGTGGTCTCCAACGTGACCGGTTCGCTCTCCTCTGCCGTTGATCTCGGAGATATTGGGGGAAAAACCGGCGCTGAGACCCCGATATCTCCGAGATCATCGGGGGGTGTGGCCTCGGCGGAGTATTGGGTGCGGCATGTGCGGGAGGCGGTGCGGTTCGCCGACGGGATCCGCGCGCTGGAGGCCGAGGGGGTGACGACCTTCCTCGAACTGGGGCCGGACGGCGTCCTGACCGGCATGGCGCGGGTCTGCGTCGAGTCCGACCGTGCGGTCCTGGCGCCGTCGCTCCGAAAGAACCGTCCCGAAGCCGTCGCCCTCGTCACGGCGCTCGGGACACTCCACACCACCGGCGTCACCGTCGACTGGCCGCAGGTGTTCGCCGGGTCCGGGGCGAGCCGCGTGGATCTGCCCACCTACGCCTTCCAGCACGAGCGCTACTGGATGGACTCGGTCGGCGGGCAGGGGGGCGACGTCAGATCGGTCGGCCTCGGCTCGACCGACCACCCGCTGCTCGGCGCGGCGGTCCGGCTGGCGGGGTCCGACGGGGTCGTCCTGTCGGGGCGCCTGTCGGTCGGCACCCAGCCCTGGCTGGCCGACCACGCGGTGGGTGGCTCGGTGCTGTTCCCCGGCACCGGGTTCGTGGAGCTGGCCGTCCGCGCCGGTGACGAGGTCGGGTGCGGCCGCATCGACGACCTGACCCTGGAGGCACCGCTGGTGCTTCCCGAGCGCGGGGGTGTCGCGCTCCAGGTGGTGGTCGGCGACCCGGACGATTCGGGTGCGCGGCCGGTCGACATCTACTCGCATGGCGAGGAGGCCCCGGCCGAGGAGCCGTGGACCCGGCACGCCACCGGCCTTCTCGGCACCGCGGAAGGTGCTCCGGCCGTCGAACCGGCGGCGTGGCCGCCGCAGGGTGCCGAACCCCTTGACCTGGACGGCTTCTACGCCGGACTCGCCGCAGACGGCCTCGACTACGGCGCGCTGTTCCAGGGCCTGCGCGCGGCCTGGCGCACCGACGACGGGATCGCCGCCGAGGTGGCGCTGCCCGGCCCCGCGCAGGAGGAGGCCGCCCGTTTCGGCCTGCACCCCGCCGCACTCGACGCGGCACTGCACGCCGTCGCGCTGACCGGGGACACGGACGGCGTGGTCCTGCCGTTCTCCTGGTCGGGCGTCGAACTCCACGCCGTGGGCGCGTCCCACCTGCGGGTCCAGGTGCGCAGGACCCGCGACGGCGAGGTGGCGCTGGACATCGCGGACCCGGCCGGGGGAGCGGTCGCGACCGTGCGGTCGCTCGTGCTGCGGCCGTTCTCCCCCGAGCAGCCGGCCGCCGCGCGGACCGCCTTCCACGAGGCGCTGTACCGACTCGACTGGACACAGGTCCGGGCGGGGGCGCCGCAGCCGATGGCCTGGGCGGTCCTCAAGGCCCAGGGGCCGGACCTCGCCGAGGAACTGGGTGCGCAGGCCCGGAGCATCGACCGCCTCGACGCGGCGGGGGGCGGCGACGTCGTGCTGCTCCCGTGCCTGGGCGGCGGCGCCGATCCCGACGTGGTCCGCGGGGCGACGCACCGGGTGCTGGGCGTGCTGCAGGCGTGGCTGGCCGAGGATCGGTTCGCCGACTCCCGGCTGGTCGTGGTGACGCGCGGCGCCGTGGCCGCCGGGCAGGACGAGGAGGTCGTGGATCCGGCCGGGGCCGCGGTGTGGGGCCTGGTGCGCTCCGCTCAGGCCGAGAACCCGGGCCGGGTCGCCCTCGTGGACATGGATGGCGACACGGACGCGGTCGCCGCGGACGGCCTGTCGGCCGCCCTCGCTTCGGGTGAGCCGCAGGTCGCGGTGCGCGGGTCGTCGGTCCTCGCCCCCCGCTTGGCGAGGGTGCCGAGGGAAGAGGGAACTCAGGTCGGCGCCGGAAGCGTCGGCGGCGGCACCGTTCTGGTCACCGGCGCCACCGGCACGCTCGGTGCCCTGGTCGCCAAGCACCTGGCAGCAGAGCACGGAGTGCGGCACCTGATGCTGACCAGCCGCCGGGGAATGGACGCCCCGGGCGCCGCCGAGCTGCACAAGGAGCTGGCCGAGCTCGGGGCCGCGGCCACGATCGCCGCCTGCGACGCGGCCGACCGCGACGCCCTCGCCGCCCTGCTCGGCACGATCCCGGCCGAGTACCCGCTGACCGGTGTCGTGCACGCGGCGGGCGTCCTGGACGACGGCGTGATCGCCTCGCTCACCCCGGATCGGATCGACGCGGTGCTGCGGCCCAAGGTGGATGCGGCGTGGAACCTGCACGAGCTGACCCGCGACCTCGACCTGTCGATGTTCGTGCTGTTCTCGTCGGCGGCCGGTGTCATCGGGTCGCCAGGGCAGGGCAACTACGCCGCAGCCAACGCCTACCTCGACGCCCTGGCCGCGCACCGCCGGGCGCAGGGGCAGGTCGGCCACTCGCTGGCGTGGGGGCTGTGGGCGAGTGACGCGGGTATGGCGGGCGGTCTGGCCGACGCCGACGTGCAGCGGCTGAGCCGCTCGGGCGTCGACGCGCTCGCGGTCGAGGAGGGGCTGTCCCTGTTCGACACCGCCGCCGGGCTCGCCGAACCGGTGCTCCTGCCCCTGCGCCTGAACCTGGGCGCGCTCGGCGGCGGCTCCGCGGACGGCTCCGATCTCCCGTCGGTGTTCCGCGGGCTGGTCAGGACGCCCACCCGTCGCGCCGCCGGGACGGGGCCGGGGGCGGCGGCCACGCTCAAGCAGCGGCTGGCCGGGCTGTCGGCCGACGAGCGCGGCACCGTCCTGCTCGACCTGGTCCGGGGCCAGGCGGCGGCCATCCTCGGGCACCCCGGCCCGGACGCGGTCGAACCCGACCGGGCCTTCAGCGACCTGGGCTTCGACTCGCTGACGGCGGTCGAGTTCCGCAACCAGGTCAACGCGGCCACAGGCCTGCGCCTCCCCGCCACGCTGATCTTCGACCACCCCAACTCCCAGGCACTGGCCGACCACCTCGCCACCGAGCTCGCACCGCAGGACCCCGTGGACGACGGCCCGGGGTCGGGTGAGGCAAGGATCCGTTCCGCCCTGCAGACCATCCCGCTCGACCGGTTGCGCGAGGCCGGGCTGATGGACAGCCTGCTCGAACTCGCCGGGCTCACCGGTGAGGACGAGGCGCGGGCGGCGGTCGGTGAGGACGGTGGAGAGGACGGCGCCGACCCCGCCGGTGACATCGGCGCCATCGACGAGATGGACGCCGAGAGCCTGATCAGCATGGTGCTCGACGGTTCCGGCAGCGCCGATGGCCCTGACGACTCCGAACACTCCGACGACGCGACGCGGGAAGCGTGACACTGCGATGGCCGATGCCAAGGACAAGAAGCTGGTCGACGCGCTCCGGGCCTCCCTCAAGGAGACCGAACGGCTGCGTGCGCAGAACAAGAAACTGACGGCGGCGTCGCGGGAGCCGATCGCGATCGTCGGCATGAGCTGCCGCTTCCCCGGGGGTGTGACGTCCCCGGAGGACCTGTGGCGGCTGGTCGCCGACGGGCGGGACGCGGTCGCCGGGTTTCCGACCGATCGCGGCTGGCCCGCGGACCTCTACGACCCCGACGCGACGCGACCGGAGACCAGCTACTCCAACGAGGGCGGGTTCCTCTACGACGCGGCCGACTTCGACGCCGACTTCTTCGGGATCAGCCCCAATGAGGCGCTCATGATGGACCCGCAGCAGCGGCTGCTGCTGGAGGCGTCGTGGGAGGCGTTCGAGCGGGCCGGGATCGATCCGGGGACGCTCAAGGGCAGCGCCACCGGCGTGTTCGCCGGGATGATGTACCACGACTACCCGGCCAACGCGAGCACGGGCGCCATCGCCTCGGGCCGGATCGCCTACGCCCTGGGGCTGGAGGGTCCGGCGGTCACCGTCGATACCGCGTGCTCGTCGTCGCTGGTCGGCCTGCACTGGGCCGTGCAGGCGCTGCGGTCGGGTGAGTGCTCGCTGGCACTGGCCGGCGGCGTGACCGTCATGGCCACCCCGGAGACGTTCATCGAGTTCAGTCGGCAGCGCGGGCTCGCGCCCGACGGGCGGTGCAAATCGTTCTCCGGGGCGGCCGACGGCACCGGCTGGGGCGAGGGCGTCGGCATGCTGCTCGTCGAGCGGCTGAGCGACGCGAAGAAGAACGGGCACCCGATCCTGGCGATCGTGCGCGGCAGCGCGCTCAACCAGGACGGGGCCAGCAACGGGCTCACCGCCCCCAACGGGCCGTCGCAGATCCGGGTCATCCGCCAGGCGCTCGCCAACGCGCAGGTGTCGGCCGAGCACGTCGACGCCGTCGAGGCACACGGGACGGGGACCACCCTGGGAGACCCGATCGAGGCACAGGCGCTGCTCGCCACCTACGGCCGCGACCGCGCGGCCGACCGCCCGCTGTGGCTGGGGTCGATCAAGTCGAACATGGGCCACACCCAGGCGGCGGCCGGCGTCGCCGGGGTCATCAAGATGGTCATGGCGATGCGGCACGGAGTTCTTCCCAAGACGCTGCACGTTGATCGGCCGTCGCCGCAGGTGGACTGGTCGGTGGGCGCGGTGGAGCCGCTGACCGGGGCGCGGCCGTGGCCCGAGGTCGACCGGCCGCGCCGCGCCGCCGTGTCGTCCTTCGGGATCAGCGGCACCAACGCCCACGTCATCCTGGAGGCCGCGGCGGAGGCGCCGACCGAGGCCGTCGATACGGCCGACGCCGCGGTGTCCACCCCGGTCGTGCCGTGGGTGCTGTCGGCGAGGACCCCCGACGCCCTGCGCGCCCAGGCCGAGCGGCTGCGGGCGCACGTCGCCGACCGGGCCGAGGAGACGGCGCTGGACGTCGGGTACGCGCTGGCCACGACGCGTGCGTCGATGAAGCACCGGGCGGTCGTCGTCGGTGCGGACCGCGAGGAGCTGCTGCGCGGGCTGGACGCGGTCGCGGCGGAGACGGCGGCTCCGGGGGTCGTGCGGGGGACGGTGCGCCGGGGGAAGACCGCGTTCCTGTTCTCCGGTCAGGGCGCTCAGCGGCTGGGGATGGGCCGGGAGTTGTATGCGGCGTTCCCGGTGTTCGCCGAGGCGTTCGACGCGGTCTGCGCCGAGCTCGACAAGCACCCGGACCGCCCCCTCAAAGACATCGCCTGGGCCGAAGAAGACTCCGCCGATGCCGGTCTGCTGAACCAGACCGCTTACACGCAGACGGCGCTGTTCGCGATCGAGGTGGCGCTGTTCCGTTTGGTGGAGTCGTGGGGGATCAGGCCTGACTTCCTGGCCGGGCACTCGATCGGTGAGCTGGCCGCCGCGCATGTCGCCGGGGTGCTGTCGCTGGACGACGCGTGCGCTCTGGTGGCGGCGCGCGGACGGTTGATGCAGGCGCTGCCGTCCGGCGGCGCCATGGTCGCCATCCAGGCCACCGAGGAGGAGATCGCCCCGGCCCTGGCGGGTCTGGAGGACAAGGTCAGCATTGCCGCGGTCAACGGCCCATCGTCGGTCGTCATCGCCGGTGCCGAGGACGTGGCCGAGGAGATCGGCGCGAAGTTCGCGGCGATGGGCCGCAAGACCCGCCGCCTGACGGTCTCGCACGCCTTCCACTCTCCGCTGATGGAGCCGATGCTGGCGGAGTTCCGGTCGGTCGCTGAAGGCCTCACCTACAACCCCCCGTCGATCCCGCTGGTCTCCAACGTGACCGGTTCGCTCTCCTCTGCCGTTGATCTCGGGGATATCGGGGGAAAAACCGGCGCTGATACCCCGATATCTCCGAGATCAACGGGGGATGTGGGGTCGGCGGAGTACTGGGTGGATCACGTCCGCCACGCCGTCCGGTTCGCCGACGGGGTGCGTGCGCTGGAAGCAGAGGGCGTGGCGCGCTTTCTGGAGCTGGGGCCCGACGGTGTCCTTACGGGGATGGCCCAGGGGTGCGTGGAGTCCGCCGACGCCCTGCTGGTCCCGGCCGCCCGGAAGGACCGGGGCGAGGTGACGGCGCTCTTCACCGCCGTCGGCGCGCTGCACGCCGACGGCGCGTCCGTGGACTGGGACGCGGTCTTCGCGGGGCGCGGCGCCAAGCGCGTCGATCTGCCCACCTACGCCTTCCAGCGGCGGCGGTTCTGGCTGGAGGACCCGTCGCTGGGCGGCGACCCAGCCGGGCTGGGGCTCGAAGCGGCCGACCACCCGCTGCTCGGTGCGGTGGTCGCGGCCTCGGAGGACGGCGGCGAGACGGTGCTGACGGGCCGCCTGTCCGCGGACTCTCCGGCGTGGCTCGGCGACCACCTCATCGCCGAGACGGTGCTGTTCCCCGGCACGGGGTTCGTCGAGCTGGCGGTCCGCGCCGGCGACGAGGTCGGGTGCGGGGTGGTGGAGGAGCTGACGCTGGAGGCGCCGCTCGCGCTGCCCGACAGCGGGGGAGTGGCGGTCCGCGTCGTCGTGGGCGGACCGGGCGAGGGCGGGGCGCGGGCGATCCACATCTACGCGCGGGCCGAGGGCGCCGCGCCGAGTGAATCGTGGACGCGCCACGCGGTCGGCACGCTGGCCCCGAACACCGCCCCCGCATCGGATGACGTGCTCGGGGTGTGGCCGCCGCAGGGCGCCACCGCCATCGACCTCGACGGTTTCTACCCCCGGCTGGCCGAGCGGAGCCTGACCTACGGGCCGGTGTTCCAGGGGCTCAGGGCGGCGTGGCGGCGCGGGGACGAGGTTCTGGCCGAGGTCGCCCTCCCCGAAGGGGCCGAGGGCGAGGCGGCCCGGTTCGGCCTGCATCCGGCCGTGCTCGACGCGGCCCTGCACACCATCTCCTTCATGGAAGGGAACGAGGAGCGGCCGCTGCTGCCGGTGGCGTGGAACGGCGTCGCCCTGCACGCGGCGGGGGCGGGATCGATCCGCGTGCGGCTGCGGCCGACCGGGGACGACATCGTCGCCCTGGACATCGCCGATGCGTCGGGCGGCTCGGTGGCGTCGGTGGAATCGCTGGTCCTGCGGCCGCTCGCGCTCGACGCGCTGGAGGCTGCGGTCGGGGGGTACCAGGAGTCGCTGTTCCGCGTGGAGTGGGCGCCTGCGGCGGTGGGCGGGTCGACGCCGCCGAGCTGCGCGGTCCTCGGCGGCGACCCGTTCGGCGTCGTGGGTGCGGATGACGTTCCCGCCTTCGACGACCTGGACGTGCTCGGCGCGGCCATCGACGCGGGTGCCGACCGGCCCGAGGCGGTGCTCTACCCGTTCGACGCGAGTGCCGGGGCGGACCCGGCCGCCATCCGCGCGGCGGTGTCGTCGGTGCTTCGGGACGCCCAGTCGTGGCTGGGCGACCCGCGCTTCGCCGGGTCCCGGCTCGTCCTGCTGACGCGCGGCGCGGTCGCCGTCGGTGATGGGGAGGACGTCGCCGACCTGGCCGGGGCCGCGGCGCGCGGCCTGGTGCGGTCCGCTCTCGCCGAGAACCCGGACCGGTTCGGTCTGCTGGACATCGATGGTGCGGTTTCGGATCCCGCCGCGCTTCCTCTCGCTGTCGGCGTCGGTGAAGCGGAGGTCGCGGTGCGCGGCGGCGAGGTTCGCGTGCCGCGCCTCGCGCGGGTACCGGCGGTCGGCGAATCCGAGGTGCGGCCCTTCGGCTCCACGGCCGACGGGACGGTGCTGGTCACCGGTGGCACTGGTGGCCTGGGCGCTCTCGTGGCCGAACACCTGGTGCGGGAGCACGGGGTGCGGCACCTGCTGCTGACCAGCCGCCGGGGCATGGACGCGCCGGGGGCGGCCGAGCTCGTGGACAGGCTGACCGGGCTCGGGGCCGAGGCGGAGGTCGCGGCCTGCGACGTGTCCGACCGGGAGGCCCTCGCCGCCGTCCTGGGCATGATCCCGGCCGATCGGCCCCTGGCGGGGGTCGTCCACACGGCCGGGGTGCTGGACGACGGCGTTGTCCCGTCGCTCACTCCCGAGCGCATGGACACGGTGCTGCGTCCCAAGGTCGATGCGGCCTGGCACTTGCACGAGCTGACCCGGGACCGCGACCTGTCGGCGTTCGTGCTGTTCTCCTCGGCCGCCGGAGTTCTCGGCAGCCCGGGGCAGGGCAACTACGCGGCCGCCAACTCCTTCGCCGACGCGCTGGCCGCGCACCGCCGGGCGCAGGGGCTGGTCGGCCAGTCCCTCGCCTGGGGACTGTGGGCGCGGTCCAGCGGGATGACGGGGACACTCGACGACGCCGACCGCTCCCGGATCGCGCAGGGGGGCGTGCTTCCGCTCTCCGACGAGGAGGGCCTGGAACTCCTCGACGCGGCTGCCGTGTCCGGAGGGGCGCTCCTCGTCCCGATGGGCGTCGATCTCACGGCTGTGGGCGCGGCGGGAAATGGCCTTCCGGACCTCTTCCGAGGCCTGGTGCGGACACCGGCGCGGCGATCGGCGAGTGGCACACGGGCCGGCGCGGGGGCGCTGCGCAAGCAGCTCGCCGACCTCGCCGAGGAGGAGCGTGAAGGCGCGCTGCTGGAGGCGGTGCGCGGGTACGCGGCCACCGTGCTCGGGCACGGCGGCGCCGAGGACGTCGACCCGGACCGCGACTTCCTGGAGTCCGGCTTCGACTCGCTCACCGCGATGGAGCTGCGCAACCGGCTCAACGCCGCCCTCGGACTGAGCCTGTCGCCGATGGTGGTCTTCGACAGTAAGAACCCGGCGGATCTCGCCCGTTATGTTCTCGGTGAGCTAGCGGCGCAGCTGGACGGCGCCGTGAACGGTGGCGCGGCGTCGGCGGACTCGGCGATGTCGGGCGACGATCGGTCGGACACCCTGCACGACCTGTTCCAGAGCGCCGTGACCTCGGGCCACATGCAGAAGGGGTTGTCCCTGCTGCGTGCGGTCGCCGACATCCGGCCGGAGTTCGAGACGCCGGACCAGCTGGAGGAGCCGATCAGGGCGGTGCGGTTGGCCGACGGGTCGAAGCGGCCCCGGCTGATCTGCCTGGCCACGCCCATGGCGACCGGTGGCGTGCACCAGTTCGCGCGGCTGGTTCCGCCGTTCCGCGGGGAGCGCCCGGTGGCGGCCCTGCCGCTGCCGGGCTTCGGGCGCGGGGAGCCGTTGCCGACATCGCTCGACGGCGTGCTCGCGGCGATCGCGGACAGCGTGCTGGACGCGGCCGAGGGAGAGCCCTACGTGCTGCTCGGCTACTCGTCGGGCGGCCTGGTGGCCCAAGCCCTCACCGCCCGCCTGGAGGACCTGGGCAAGCGGCGGCCGGAGGCGGTCGTCATGCTCGACACCTACCAGGTGGACGACTCCGGGAAGGCCGACCTGTTCGAGGACCTGATCGGGGGCCTGTACACGAAGGAGTCGAACTTCGGGCGCTTCGACAGCGCGCGCCTGTCCGGGATGATCCGCTACATCGACCTGCTGCTCGGCGACTTCACGGCCCGGAGCATCGAGACGCCGATCCTGTTCGTCGGCGCGAGCGAGTGGTTCAGCGACGCGAAGCCGAACGAGCGAGCGGAGCCGTCGATGCCGTTCGCCGACGGCCGGTTCGCGTCGGCGGTGGAGTCGAGTGAGGAGGCCGGGCGCGTAGAAAGCACTGCTGCGGCGGAGGCGGCGGACGGCGAGGACTGGCAGGCGACGTGGGACGGAGCCGCGGCCACGGTGCGCGTGCCGGGCAACCACTTCACCATCGTCGAGCAGGACGCGGTGACGACCGCCCACGCCATCGAAGAATGGCTCGCGACCCTCGACATCTGATACCGCTTCCACCCCACCTCCTCCGATGATCTCGGGGACGGCGACGTAATACCGGCGGGTATTCGGTCGACGGGCCCGAGATCAACGGGGGATCAGGGGTGCCCCCACCCGTTGGCGAGCCGCCGCATGTAGGGCCGGATGAGGGCGGGCTGGACGGAGTCGTGGCGCTTGTTCCAGCAGCCGATGGGTTCGCCGGGGTAGGCGAAGATGAAGGTATGGCGGACCGGGAGGAGTGTCCAGCCCTTCCGCAGTCCCCTGGTGTGGTCGCTCAGCCAGGCGCCGAACAGCTCTTCGGCATGACTGGACTCCCGTGCCCAGAGGAACATCGGCGGGCGGCGTCGGCCGCGACGCTCGTCGGACAGGATGAGGAGCAGCACCGCCGCCACGATGTCGGCCAGGCGCCCCAGCACTCCCCGCCGGGGTTTGGCGTGCCGGGCGTGGTAGGTCGGAATCCTTGCGGCGATCACTTCTCACCTCGTGGGAATGAAGGGCGGCAGGCCGTCGGGGCCTGTCCGACGGTGGAGGCGGCCCGGACACCGGTCCCCAGGTCGTGTCCGGGGACGGTGCGGTCGTGGCCCCATGCGTCCGCCAGCGCTTCGACGAGCAGGAGCCCGCGCTGACCCTCGGTAGTCAACCAGTCATCAGGGGACCTGTGTGCAGGAATCGTGGGAATGAGTCCGCTTCCGTCCTCGTCGACCTTCGGATCCCGCCGGGCGCCGCAGGGGCTCGTGCGGCTCTGTGGTCAGGCTCCTTGCCAGGCTCTTCGCCCGGTACTTTCGTGCTGCCGGGGTTCGAGAACCGCGCCGCTGCGGGCGGTCCATGGAGAGGCGAGGGAAACGCGTCCACGGGGTCGAGGTCGGGGTCCGGGAATCCGGGGGGCGGTCCTTCTGTGTTCTGTCATGCGGAATGTTCAGGGTTCAATATGTGAGCGTCGGCCATTTTGTGTTCTTGATCGTTTGTGATTCGACGGACGTCGGTCGCAGTGGTGATGGCACCATTGACTTCAGAGTTCATGCTGATGGAGGTGGGTGATCCGGAGGGTGGTAAGTGTGGTGTCATCACCACTGCCCTTGGTGGTGCGTGCACCAGTGTGATCATCTGTAGGCTCCTGGAAGCCTTGAGTCATGGGATGAATGCTGCCATTTTCAATAGGTGAATATTCCATCACTTCCGTGGGCCATGATCGCTGTTCTTCTGCGATCTGGTCCTTCTTTATGGTGAGCGCGTTATTTGCTGCCGTGATCACTCTGGATGGTGTGGGTGAGTAACGAACAGAAGCTTCTCGACTACCTCAAGCGGACCACCGCCGACCTGCGCAGTGCGCGGAAGAAGGTCATCGAGGCGGAGCTGCGGGAGCGGGAGCCGATCGCGATCGTCGGGATGGGCTGCCGGTTTCCCGGCGGGGTGGAGTCGCCCGAGGACCTGTGGCGGGTCGTCGACGAAGGCCGCGACGTCGTCGGTGGCTTCCCCGAGGACCGGGGGTGGGACCTGGCCGGGCTCTACGACCCCGAACCGGGCAGGCCCGGAAAGTGCTACGTGGACCAGGGCGGCTTCCTCTACGACGCCGGGGACTTCGACGCCGACTTCTTCGGCATCAGCCCACGCGAAGCCAAGGACTCCGACCCCCAACAGCGCCTGCTCCTGGAGACGGCCTGGGAGGCGATCGAGAGTGCCGGCATCGATCCCACGACGCTGAAAGGCACCCCCACCGGCGTGTTCGCCGGGGTCATGCACCACGACTACGGCGTCGGCAACACCGTCGGCAGCATCGTCTCCGGGCGCATCTCCTACACCCTCGGCCTGCAAGGGCCGGCCGTCTCCCTCGACACCGCCTGCTCGTCCTCACTGGTGGCTCTGCACACCGCCGCGCAGTCGCTGCGCAGGCAGGAATGCGGCCTCGCCCTCGTCGGCGGTGTCACCGTCATGGCCACCCCCGACGCCTTCCTCTACTTCAGCGAGCAGCGCGGACTTGCCTCCGACGGCCGCTGCAAGTCCTTCGCCGCGGCCGCGGACGGCACCGGGTGGAGCGAAGGCGTCGGCATGCTCCTGGTCGAACGCCTCTCCGACGCCGAGAAGAACGGCCACCGCGTCCTCGCCGTCCTCCGGGGCAGCGCGGTCAACCAGGACGGCGCCAGCAGCGGCCTCACCGCGCCGCACGGCCCCTCCCAGATCCGGGTGATCGAGCAGGCCCTGGAGGACGCCCGGCTGCCCGCCGAGTACGTCGATGCCGTCGAGGCGCATGGGACCGGTACGACCCTGGGCGACTCGGTGGAGGCGCAGGCGCTGCTCGCCACCTACGGGAAGGACCGCCCCGCCGACCGGCCCGTGCGGCTCGGGTCGATCAAGTCGAACATGGGCCACGCCCAGGCCGCCGCCGGTGTCGCCGGGGTGATCAAGATGGTCATGGCGATGCGCCACGACCGGCTGCCCCGGACCCTGCACGTCGACGCGCCCTCGCCGCAGATCGACTGGTCCGCGGGCGGTGTCGAACTCTTGACCGCCCCGGTCGCCTGGCCGCGCACCGACGAACCGCGCCGCGCGGCCGTCTCCTCGTTCGGAATCAGCGGCACCAACGTCCACGTCATCCTGGAGGAGCCCCCGCCCGCCGAAGGCGAACCGAGCCCGACCGACGGCGACGCGCCGGACCCCGCCGCGCCGCTCCCCGTCCCCTGGGTGCTCTCCGCCACGACCCCCGAAGCCCTGCGTGCCCAGGCCGCCAAACTCCACTCTCACCTGGAGGAGCGGCCCGACCTGCACCCGGTGGACGTCGGCCACTCCCTGGCCACGACGCGTACCGCCTTCGCCCACCGAGCCGTCGCCGTCGGCAACGGCCGTGACGAACTCATGCGCGGACTCGCCGATCTGGCCCACGGCGGCTCCGCCGACAACATCGTCCACGGCACCGGCTCGACCGAAACCCCGCGTGTGGTGTTCGTCTTTCCCGGTCAGGGCTCGCAGTGGGCCGGGATGGCGGCCGGGCTGCTCGACGCCTCGCCCGTCTTCACCGAACGTATGGGGGAGTGCGCCCGAGCCCTGAAGCCGTTCGTCGACTGGGACCTGTTCGACGTGCTGCGCGGCCGCCCTGGCGCGCCCACGCTCGCCGCGGTCGACGTCGTGCAGCCGGCGCTGTGGGGGGTGATGGTGTCGCTGGCCGAGTTGTGGCGCGCCCACGGGGTCGAGCCCTCGGCGGTGGTCGGACATTCCCAAGGCGAGGTCGCCGCCGCCTGCGTGGCCGGAGCGCTCTCGCTCGACGACGGCGCCCGCGTCGTGAGCCAGCGCAGCCGCGTCATCGCCGAGCGGCTGGCCGGGAAGGGCGCCATGGCCTCGGTGGTGGCACCGGTCGGCCGGGTCCGCGACCTGGTCGCCGCCTGGGGCGGACGCATCCAGATCGCCGCGGAGAACGGCCCGAGCTCCGTGGCGATCTGCGGCGAACCTCCCGTGATCGACGAGCTGATCGAACGGCTGACCGGCGAGGGCATCCGCGCGCGTCGCATCGGCGTCGACTTCGCGTCCCACTCCTCGTTCGTCGAGGACGTCCGCGACGACATGCTCCAGGCGTGCGACCCCGTGCGCCCCCGGTCATCGGATATCGCCTTCCACTCGACGGTCACCGCGGCACGCCTGGACACGGCAGGCCTCGGCGCCGACTACTGGTACCGCAACCTCCGGTCCACCGTGCGCTTCGACGAGGCCGTGCGCGGTCTGCTCGACACCGGCGCCGACATCTTCATCGAGGTCAGCCCGCACCCCGTGCTCTCCCTGGGGGTGGACCAGGCCATCGAGGCCGCCGGTGCTCCCGCCGCCACGGTGCCGACCCTGCGCCGCGACGACGGCGGCCCGGCCCGGTTCGCGATCTCGCTCGCCGAGGCGTACGTGCACGGTGTCCCCGTGGACTGGGCCAGGGAGTTCTCGGGAGTCGGCGCCCGGCGCGTGGACCTGCCGACCTACGCGTTCCAGCGCGAACGCTACTGGGTCGACCCCTCGGGCCCCTGCACCGGCGCCCCGGCGGGCCCCGCCGGCGGCGTCGGCCTGGAGCCGGTGGACCACCCCGTCCTCACCGCCGCGATGCCCGCGCCCGAGACCGGCGGCGTAGTGCTGGTGGGCCGACTGGCCCGCGCCTCCCACCCCTGGGTGGCCGACCACGCCGTCGCTGACACGGTCCTCTTCCCCGGCACCGGCTTCGTCGAGCTGGCGATCCGCGCAGGAGACGAGGCGGGCTGCGGGCGGCTGGACGAACTGACCCTGGAGGCACCGCTCGTCCTCCCCGACCGGGGAGGCGTCGCGCTCCAGGTCGTGGTCGGCGAGCGGGACGCGGCCGGGGCGCGTTCCGTCGGCATCTACTCGCGCGCCGACGACGGACCATCCCGCGAGACCCCCTGGACCCGGCACGCCACCGGATCGGTGAGCGAGACGCCGACCGAGAGCGCGGCCGCCGGGCTGAGCGTGCCCCCTGCGCGCTCAGCCTCCTCGCTCGGCTCCGCCGCCGACGCGGGTGGGCCTGCGGCGGGTGGCGTCGACGGCTCCGCTCGCTCGTTCGACTTCGCCTCGCCGTGGCCCCCGGCCGACGCCACCGCACTGGATGTCGCCGACGCCTATGAACGTCTGCGGGCCGACGGGTACGGCTACGGCCCGGTGTTCCAGGGACTGCGTGCGGCATGGCGCCGTGGCGACGAGCTGTTCGCCGAAGTCGCCCTGGCCGACGCGGCGCGAGCGGAAGCCGACGGCTTCGGCCTGCACCCCGCCCTCCTCGACGCCGCACTGCACCCCGCCCTCCTCCCCGGCGACGGCGCCGAAGGCGGACGCGACGGGGTCGGCGACGCCAAGGGCGACGGCGGCGCGACCATGGTCCTCCCCTTCGGCTGGAACGGGGTCACCCTCCACGCGGTCGGCGCCACCGAACTGCGTGTCCGGCTGGTGACGGCTCCCAGCGGCGGCGGGGAACTGGCCGTGGCCGATACCTCCGGCCGCCCTGTTCTGACGGTCGACTCGCTGGTCGTGCGCAAGGTCCCGGCCGACCGGCTGATCACGGCCGCCCGGCGGCCACACGAGTCCCTCTACCGGGTGCGCTGGGAGCCCGCACCGAGTCTGGCGCGTGTCGCATCCTCCCCGCCCTCCCCGGCGGCCCCTCGCGGCCTGGTCGTCCTCGGCCCCGACACGCTCGGCCTCGGCGGCGGCGCCGAACAACTCGCCGACACCACCGCACTCGCCGCCGCCATCGACAACGGGCGCACCCCGCCCGACCTCGTGGTCACGCGCATCGCGCCCGCGACCGGCGACCTGCCGGACGCGGCCCGCACCACCGCCTGCGAAACACTGGACCTGCTGCAGGCCTGGTGCGGCGACGACCGGCTCGCCACCTCCCGCCTGGTCGTGGTGGCCGGCGGCGCAGCGGTCGCCGGCGCCGACGCGGAGCACACGGACCTCGGCCTGGCCCCGGTGCGGGGCCTCGTCCGCTCGGCGCAGGCCGAGAACCCCGGCCGAATCGTGCTGCTCGACCCAGACGACTCCGTCATCCCCGCAGACCTCCTGTGCGCGCTGGCGGAGTCCGGCGAACCCGAGGTCGCACTGCGCGCCGGGACGCCCTGGGTCCCCCGACTGGCCCGGACCGGCGCGCCCGCCGACCGCCCCGACGCGTGGGACGCCTCCGGCACGGTCCTGATCACGGGCGGAACCGGCGGGCTCGGCGCGCTCGTCGCCCAGCACCTGGTCGCCGAACACGGCGTGCGGCACCTGCTGCTGGCCGGCCGCCGCGGCCCCGACGCCCCCGGAGCGGCCGAACTCCAGGCCGACCTCGTCGCCCGTGGCGCCACCGTCACCATGGCCGCCTGCGACGTCTCCGATCGCGCGGAAGTGGCCCGCCTGCTCGCCGGGATCCCGGTCGAACGTCCCCTGACCGGGGTGGTGCACACCGCCGGTGTGCTCGACGACGGCGTCATCGGTTCGCTGACCGCCGAGCGTATGGACAAGGTCATGCGTCCCAAGGTCGACGCCGCCTGGCACCTGCACGAGTTCACCCACGACCTCGACCTGTCGGCGTTCGTGCTGTTCTCGTCCGCTGCCGGGGTCCTGGGCAACCCCGGCCAGGGCAATTACGCGGCGGCCAACACCTTCCTCGACGCGCTCGCCGCACACCGCCGCGCCTCCGGGCTGCCCGGCCGGTCGCTGGCCTGGGGACTGTGGGCGCGAAGCAGCGGGATGACCGACGCGCTCGGCGGCGCCGGCACCTCCAGGATCGCGCGCGGCGGCGTGCTGCCCCTGCGCGACAGCGAAGGCCTGGAGCTGTTCGACGCCGCCACGACCTCAGACGACGCCGCCTCCGTCCCCATCAGGCTGGACCTGGAATCCCTGTCCGGCAGCGGCGACCTCCCCCCGCTGTTCCGCGGGCTCGTGCGCCGTCCCTCCCGGCGGATCGTCAGCGGCCGCGCCGACGCCGAGCCACTGCGCGACCGACTCACCGGCGAGCCCCGGGAGGCGATCGAGGCAGAGGTGCTGGACCTGGTACGGACCCACGTGGCGGCGGTGCTCGGACACGGCGGCCCCGAGGACATCGACCCCGACCGGAACTTCTTCGAATCGGGCTTCGACTCGCTCACCGTGATGGAGCTCCGCAACGGGTTGAACGCCGCCACCGGGCTGTCCCTGCCGCAAATGGTCGTGTTCGACAACGACAACCCCGCCGCACTCGCCCGACAGGTCGCGTACCTCCTGACCGAGGAACTGGACGGCGGAACCGGCGGCGAGCAGCAGAACGACCCCGAGGAGGCGGATGACCTGCACGCGCGCCTGCGCGAGGCGGTCCTCTCCGGCGACCCGCAGCGGGGGCTGGCGATGCTCCGCGTTGCAGCGGAGGAGCGGCCGAGGTACGACTCCCCGGCGGACCTGGACGAACCCCCGGCGCCGGTGCGACTGGCCGAGGGAGCCGGGAACCCGAGGCTGATCTGCGTCAGTACGCCCATGGCGACCGGCGGCGTCCACCAGTTCACCCGCCTGGTCACCCACCTGCGCGGGGTACGCCACGTGTCGGCGGTCCCGGTACCCGGATTCTCCTCGGGCGAGAGGATCCCCGCCACCGGTGCGTGCGCCCTGGAGACCATCGCGCAGAGCGTCCTGCGCGCGGCCGAGGGGCAGCCGTTCGCCCTGCTCGGGTACTCCTCGGGCGGCCTCCTCGCCCAGGCTGTGGCCGGCCACCTTCAAGCGAATCGGGGAATCGACCCGACCGGGGTCGTCATGCTCGACACCTACCCGATCAAGGGGCGCACCGGGGCGCCCATCTTCGAACGCCTCATCGGAGGCCTCTTCGACCGGGAAGCGACCTACGGCTGGTTCGACGCCACCCGCCTGACCGGCCAGGCCGCCTACATGAACATCCTCCAGGACCTCGACACCGACATCTCCCGAGCCCCGCTGTTCTTCGTCGGAGCCGAGGCCCCCTTCGAAACCGAACCTGACGGCTCGGCCCCCGCCGACTGGGCCGCCACCTGGGAGTCCGCCACCCTGACCCGCCGCGTCCCAGGCGACCACTTCACCATGGTCGAGGACCACGCCGAAACCACGGCCCGGGCCGTCGAGGAGTGGCTGGCGCGGCTGGGGTAGGGAATCACGTCCACCGCTCCCGCACACCGGGTCCGCTGATCACCACCCCGATCGGCGGACCCGGTGCCGCCTCCCGCAGTGAGCATGGGCTGACATCCGATGGTGTCCGTTTCGTCCGATCAAATCCCATGGTCATTCGCGGGAGCCGAACAAATCAGGCGCCGGGAGGATAGGGTCGTCCGCCGCCTCCTCTCCGGCCTGTCCGGAACCGACTCGCCCTCGGAAAGCGCTTACCCGCCCCCAAGGGCACCGCCGACCGTGGCGGGGCAGGGGCGCCCCACCACGCACCCGCCGTCGCCGCTGCTTTTCCCCACAGGACTCCCCGCACACGACCACCGACAAGGCCGCCCAGCGGACCCCATCAGCCTCACCCCCTGCCCCCTATCGACGTCGATCTGCCTGCTGCGGTGGGACCGGTGATTTCGGATCGGCGGTATCCACAGCGGAGCTCGGTGGTTCCCTCGCACGTGGGCGGCGTTGCGGTCGGGATCGGCTCCCGAAATTTCGGGAAACCGCCGCGCTGGTGAGGGGTCCTCCCGCAAGCTGGGGCGCATAGCTCCCCGCTCCCCGCCCCGTCGCAGCCGCAGTCGTGAGGAGATGAACGCTTCATGCCGCTTTGGCGCCGACGCCCTCCGGCAGCCGACGCGCAGCAGTCCGCCACTGAGCAGTCCGCCACCGAGCCGTCCGGCGCCGAGTCGTCGGGTGCGCGGTTGCCGGAGGCGAAGGCCAGCCGCTACAGCCCCTGGGCGCATGAGCTGGAGGCGACATCGATCTGGCGGGTGGCGGCTCGGCTCCCGGCGCTGGTGGTCACCGCGCTGCGCTGGTCGTGGCGGGCCAGTCCGCGCGATACCGCGGCGACGGTCGGGTTGAACGTGGCGGCCGGGGTGTTCACCGCGTTCGGCCTGATCGCGGTCGCGGGCGTGCTGGAG
Source organism: Nocardiopsis mwathae (assembly GCF_014201195.1). NCBI lineage: Bacteria > Bacillati > Actinomycetota > Actinomycetes > Streptosporangiales > Nocardiopsidaceae > Nocardiopsis > Nocardiopsis mwathae. The sequence goes on from NZ_JACHDS010000001.1 coordinate 447,753, forward strand.
TCGCTGTTCGGTTCGGGCCCGACACCGGAGCGGGTGCGGGCGGCGCTGCCCTCGCTGCTGCTCGTCGCCGGGGCGGCGGTGGCGCGCGGGACGCTGGCCACCCTGGCCGGGTGGGCGCAGGCGCGGCTGGCGCCGCAGGTGGAGCGGTCGGTCGAGCTGGAGCTGTTCCGGCTGACCTCCCGGATCCGGCTGGAGTCCTTCGACGACTCCGACTTCGCCGACACCATGTACCGGGCGCGTGACCGCGGCACGAGGGAGGTCGCGCGGATGGTCAACTACACCGTCGACGTCCTGACCGCGCTGATCGGGCTCATCGCCGTGGCCGGTGTGCTGTCGGTTCTGCACATCGCTCTGCTGCCGCTGCTCATCCTGACGGTGCTGCCCGACGGGTGGGCGGCGGTGCGCGCCGCCCGGATCCGCTACGCCAAGCTGCGCGAGATGACCACCATCCGGCGCCGCGAGACGATCATCGGCGACCTGCTGGCCGATCGCGCGTCGGCCGCGGAACTGCGCGCCTACGACATGCGCCCCTTCCTGCTGGACCACTACAAGGCCTGCGCCGACCACGTCCGCGACGCCCTGCTCGGCGTCGCGCGGCGCCAGACCCTGGTGCGCGCAGGCGGCGACTCGGCCTCGGGCGCCGCAACCGCACTCACCTACACCGCGCTGGGCGGGCTGCTGGTCGGCGGCGCGATGCCGCTGTCGGTCGCGGGGACCGCGGTACTGGCCATCCGCCAGGGGCAGACCTCGCTCAACCAGCTCCTGCTGAGCGTCAACGCCTGCTATGAGTCGGGCCTGTTCTTCAACGACTTCCTGGAGTTCTGCGACCAGGCACGCACCCGTCTGGCACCGCCGGCGACCCGGCCGCTCCCGGGCGAGCTGGAGGTGCTGTCCACCCGCGGCCTGGTGTTCGCCTACCCCGGGACGGACGAACCGGCCCTGCGCGGGGTGGACATCGAGGTCCGCAGAGGTGAGGTGGTCGCGCTCGTCGGTGAGAACGGGTCGGGGAAGAGCACGCTGGCGCGGCTGCTGTCCGGGCTCTACACGCCTCAGGCCGGAGCGGTGCTGTGGAACGGCGTCGACCTGGCGGAGGTCGTGCCCGAGGAGTACCGGGCCCGCATCGGGCTCATCAGCCAGGACTACACCCAGTGGCCGCTGTCGGCGCGGCGCAACATCACCATGGAGCGGGACACCGACGAGCAGCGGCTGCGGCGGGCGCTGAAGCTCAGCGGCGCCGACGAGGTCGTGGCCGAGCTGTCCCAGGGGCTGGACACCCTGCTCGACAAGCGGTTCGTCGACGGCGCCGACCTGTCCGGCGGGCAGAAGCAGCGCATCGCGGCTGCCCGCGGGCTGTACCGGGACGCCGACCTGGTCGTGGCCGACGAGCCGACCGCCGCCCTGGACGCCCGCGCCGAGCAGCGGCTCTTCGACACCCTGCACACCGCGGCGACCGACCGGACGGTCCTGCTGATCACCCACCGGCTGGCGTCGGTGCGCATGGCCGACCGCATCTACGTGCTGGACCGCGGCCGGGTGGTCGAGCAGGGGACGCACGAGCAGCTGATGGACATCCCCGGCGGCCACTACCGGCAGCTGTTCTCCATCCAGGCCGACGCGTATGCGGGCCTGGGCTTTCCCTCCCGGTCCGGCGAGGAGTGAATCGGCGATAGCCGGGGCGGTGCGCCAGGGCGTGTGCGGCGGATGCCCTCCGGGGGGCGAGCGGCCGTCCGGAGCAGTGAGCGCAGTGCCGGTGGCCGCGATCCGGAAATGATCCGCCACACATGCCTTAGGGGGTCCTAGGGATCGCTTAGGGGTTTCGCCCGTGGGGGGTTTCGTTAGGATCGAGACCGGTCGCATATCTGTGTTGTGATGGATGTGACGATGCCTTCTCGATTGCGCGGCCGGTGTCGCGGGAGCGCGGGGACGTTCCGTTCTCGGTGAATGTTGAACGAAGATCTTGACCGTCGAGGTGATTGAAATGTCCCTGGCTCCCAGCGCCAAAGGGACCGTGCCGTTCAAGGAATTCCAGACGTGGTACCGGGTCACCGGGGACCTGGAATCCGAACGGCCCGCCCTGGTTCTGCTGCACGGAGGTCCGGGGAGCACGCACGACTATATGTTGAACATGGCCGAGCTCAGCGAGCTCGGTTTTCCTGTCGTGCACTACGACCAACTCGGCAACGGCGGCTCCACGCACCTGCCCGACCGCGGCCCGGCCTTCTGGACGGTGAAGCTGTTCCTCGACGAGCTCGACAACCTCCTCGGCCACCTCGGGATCGCCGACGACTACGTGCTGTTCGGCCAGTCCTGGGGCGGCATGCTCGCCGCCCGGCACGCCTCCGAACGGCCCGACGGGCTGCGCGGCCTGGTCATCGCCAACGCCCCGGCCTCGTACCGGCTGTGGCTGCAGGAGATGAAGGTGCTGCGCGAGCAGCTGCCGGAGGACGTCAACGAGACCCTGCTGCGGCACGAGGCGGACGGGACGACGCAGAGCGACGAATACTTCGCCGCCATGCGGGTCTTCTACGAGAAGCACGTCTGCCGACTGGACCCGTGGCCGCGCGACTACATGGCCTCCTTCATGGAGATCTACAACGACCCCACCGTGTACTACGCGATGAACGGGCCGAGCGAGTTCCACGTCATCGGAACGCTGAAGGACTGGTCGGTGGAGGAGTGCTCCGCGGATATCGCGGTGCCGACCCTGCTGGTTTCCGGGCGGTACGACGAGGCGACTCCGGCGACCGTGCAGCCTTTCTACGACAGGATCCCGGACGTGCGCTGGGAGATATTCGAGGAATCGAGCCACCTGCCGCATCTGGAGGAGCCGGAGCACTTCCGGGAAGTCATGGCGGAGTTTCTCAACGGGGTCGGATGAAATTGTCCGGCGCCGTTCTGCTGCTCGGGCCATCAGCCGGTCTTCCGGACCGTTGATCTGCTGAACATTTCGACCGCACGGCTGGGACAAGGGAAAGCGGACTTATGGAGAACGGTGCCCGTACGGGCGAGGCGGTCGTCTTCCCCGGGATGGGGCCGACCCGCTTCGCGGACGTCGGCAAGTTCATGGTCATCAACCCGTTCGCGCGGGAGCTGGTCGCGGTCGCGAACGACACCCTCGGGTACTCGCTCGTCGAGCGCTTCAAGCGGACCCCGGGCGACTACTCGGAGTACGCGCAGGTCGCCTTCCTGATCAACTGCCTCGCGATGGCGCGATGGGCCGAGCGCGAGCACGGCGCCCAGCCCGAGCTGTGCGTCGGACCGAGCTTCGGTGCCAAGACGGCGGCGATCTACTCCGGCGCCCTCGACCCCGCCCAGGGCGTCGACGTGGCGGTGCGCCTGGCCCGGCTCCAGGACGAGTTCTTCGCCACCGAGCACACCGACGTGGTCACCGCCTCCTTCGCGCGGGTGCCGGACGCGGCACTGCGCGAGATCCTCGACGGTATGGCCGAGCGCGGCGAGTGGTACGACGTCGCCTGCCGGGTCGACGCCGACTTCCACATGGTCTCGCTGCGCCGCGAGCACCTGGAGGCGTTCCACAAGGAGCTGAGGGGGCGCGGCGGGCTGCCGCTGTACGAGATGCACCCGCCCATGCACTCGTCCGCGTTCGGCGGCCTGCGGAAGCGGGCCGAGGAGGAGGTCTTCGCCGACCTGGAATTCCGCGACCCCCGGGTGCCGGTGGTCGCCGACCAGGACGGCAGGGTCGTCACCACCGGCGACGGCGTGCGCGAGCTGCTGCTCGACGGGTTCGTCCGGGCGGTCCAGTGGCCCGAGGCGGTGGCGGCGATGCGGGACCGGGGGATCACCAAGGTCTATGTGTGCGGCCAGGACGCGCTGTTCGGCCGGGTCGGGGTCACCACCCGCACCTTCACGGTGGTGCCCGTCAACCCCCAGCTGGTCATGCGGCCCGAACGGCGCCCCAGGCGGCGGCCCGAGGCGCGGCGGTAGGCGGGCCGACGGCGATGCGGGGTCGTCCGCCTTCGCCCGGCCCCGGGCCGCCCGGCCCGGGGCGGTGCAGGGCGGTCAGGCGGCCTGCATCTGCGACAGCGTCTTCCACAGCACACCCGGGGACGCGAAGGTCTCCATCGTCAGCGCCTCGTCCACGAACCGCACGTCGTAGGCGGCCTCCAGCTGGGCGAGCAGCTCGACCGTCCCCATCGAGTCCAGACCCAGGTCCCTCAGGTCGGTGTCCTCCTCCAGCGGCTCGTCCGCGGAGAGAAAGGGAACGTAGGACCGCAGAAGCTCTTCGAACCGTTCATCCCACATATCCACATCAGCCTTTCATCGTGATCCCGGATGCACTGATCTCCGTAATGGACGTTATTGCACGAACCGGGGTGTGACAAGTTTTGTGGCACATTTTTTCGAGTTGGGGATTCGTTTCTCCGCGAAGGCCCTCTCTCTTCTTCGGTGTGTCCTGAAAACCGTCGAAACCGCTGCGTGCCGCACCCTTCCGAGGAGGAAGTGAAAGAAATGAAGGAAACAACCGGAGTGGCGCTGTACTCGCGTTTCCTTCGCGGGCTCGCCCGATCCCCCGACCGCCCCGCGGTCCGGCTCGGCACGGACACCATCACCTACGAGAGCGCCCACCGCCGTGCTCTGCTATGGGCCGGGTCCCTGCTCGCCGGGGCGCCCGAGCCGCCCGCGGCCGTCGGCGTGCTCGCGGGCAAGGGCGTCCAGTCGTACGTCGGCATCCTCGCCGGGCTGTACGCCGGGGCGACGGTGGTGCCGCTGCACCCCGCCTTCCCCACCGCCCGAATCCGCCGGATGCTGCAGGTAGCGGGGGTGACGGCGATCGTCGCCGATGAGCAGGGGCTGGCCGGGCTGCCCGAGATCCTCCACGACGCCCCGCCCATCCTTGTGCTGGCGCCCGAGGTCGACGCGGAGGTCCCCGCCCCTCTCAAGGAAATCCCCGTCGACCCCGCGCACGCCCTGGCCGAGCCGCGCCCCGTCACCGCAGCCGACACCGCCTACATGCTCTTCACCTCCGGATCCACCGGCGTCCCCAAGGGCGTGCCGATCAGCCACGGCAGCACGCACCACTACTTCGGGCTGCTCGACGAGCGCTACGACTTCACGCCCGACGACGTCTTCACCCAGACCTTCGACCTCAACTTCGACTGCGCCATGTTCGACCTGTTCTGTGCCTGGGGTGCGGGGGCGAGCGTCGTCTGCCCGCCGCCGCAGGCCTACCGGGACATGCCGGCGTTCCTCGCCGAGCAGGGCGTCACGGTGTGGTTCTCCACGCCCAGCAGCATCGCGCTTCTGCGCCGTATGGGAGCGCTTGTACCGGGTTCGATACCGACGCTGCGCTGGAGCTTCTTCGCCGGCGAGGCACTGCGCCTGGCCGACGCCGCCGACTGGCACGCCGCCGCGGTGAACTCGACGCTGGAGAATCTGTACGGCCCCACCGAGCTCACCGTCACCATCACCGGGCACCGCTGGTCGCCCGAGGAGTCGCCGCGGCTCGGCCTCAACGGGCTCATGCCCATCGGCCGCGTACACCCCGGCCACGACCACCTGCTGCTCGGTGCCGACGGCTCGCCCACCGACGCCGACGAGGGCGAACTGTGCATCACCGGCCCGCAGATGGCGGCCGGGTACCTCGACCCCGCCCAGAACCAGGGCCGGTTCGTCGAGATCGACGGGCGCACCTGGTACCGCACCGGTGACCGGGTCCGCCGCGCCGACAACGGGGAACTCGTCTACATCGGACGGCTCGACGCCCAGGTCCAGGTACAGGGGTGGCGTGTGGAGCTGGCCGAGATCGAGCACGAGCTGCGCGGTGTGGACGGGGTCGAGGACGCCGTCACCGTGACCCGCGAGGGCGACGGCGGAACCGAACTGGTCGTCTTCTACACCGGTACCCCTACCTCCCCGGCCGCCCTCGCCCGCGAACTGCGCCGGGTCCTGCCGCCGGGCATGCTGCCCAAGCAGTACCGGCACGTGGACGCGTTCCCGCTCAACCCCAACCGGAAGATCGACCGGGGCCGGTTGGGGTGCGTCGCGAACGCGATCGAGTGAGCGGAGGCGTCGATGCCGTTCGGCCGCAGGCCCGTGTGCGTCGGCGGTGGAGTGAGGGAGGAGCGTGAGTGCGCGGGGGGTGCGTCGCGAACGCGATCGAGTGAGCGGAGGCGTCGATGCCGTTCGGCCGCAGGCCCGTGTGCGTCGGCGGTGGAGTGAGGGAGGAGCGTGAGCTCGCAAGGAGAACAAGGAGAAAAGCACAGCGGGCGGCCGAGGAACGCCAGGGCACGCTCCGGGGCCGACGGGATAGGGGAGCCTAGGGGTATTGCATACGTACGTACGTAGGTAGCCTTTTTTCCCGACGCCGAATTCTTCCTTGTTCTGCCATGGGCGCGAATCGCTCGTATGTTTTCAACTACCGGGCACGGGGAGTGGCCTTGAATACCCACGCGAACTCGACCCCGAATGATGATGTGAAACCGCCTGCCGCGGGTGGCCTTATTCATGCACTGCTGGATGACGCCGTCGCGGAGGTGCCGGACGCCCGTGCGGTTCGCGACTCGGTCGGGGAATGGAGTTACCGGCGGCTGAGCGAGCTCAGCCACGCTTTCGGAAACTGGCTGATGGAGCGCGGTGTCCGGCCGGGTGACCGTGTCGTCACGCAGATGTCGAGCACGCGGGAACTGGTCGCCATGTTCTACGGCGCCTCCCGCTGCGGCGCGGTCTTCGTGCCGCTGAACCCGGCGATGAAGTCCTTCCACCTGGCCTCGGTACTGAAGAACGCCGACCCGGTGGTGGTCGTGGCGGCGGAGGCCAACACCGGGCCGCTGCGCGAGGCGGCGCCGTCGGTGCCCGTCTACGACGCGGCCGAGGTGTGGACGGAGGTCGAAGCGCTGGACGCGCGCGGCGTCCCCCCGGTGGAGGCCGGGGTCGGACCCGATGACCTCGCGGTCCTCATCTACACATCGGGTAGCACATCGGCCCCCAAAGCGGTCATGGGACCGCATGCCCAGGTCACGTTCGCATCGCATGCGATCAACGCCGAGCTGCGCTACCGCCCCGACGACGTGGTCTTCTGCCGCTTCCCGCTTTCCTGGGACTACGGCCTGTACAAGGTGCTGCTGTCGTGCATCGGCCGCTCGGAGATCGTGCTCGCCGGTGAGGAGTCCGACCTCGTGCTGCTGCGGCGCATGCGCGAGGTGGGGGCGACGGTGGTCCCGATCGTCCCGTCCCTGGCCGGCATGATCGCCACCCTGGCCGGGCGCGACGCCGAGCCGGCGCCGCCGGTGCGGATGTTCACCAACACCGGCGCGGCCCTGCCCGCCTCCACCATCGACGCGCTGCACAAGCACTTCGCCGGGGCGCGGGTGGTGCGCCAGTTCGGGCAGACGGAGTGCAAGCGGATCTCGATCATGCCGCCGGAGATGGAGCTGGAGAAGCCCGAGTCGGTGGGCCGCCCGCTGCCCGGCACCCGGGTGCTGATCCTCGGTGAGGACGGGGAGGAGCTGCCGGTCGGCGAGGTCGGCGAGATCGTCGCCGTGGGCCCGCACGTGATGCCGGGCTACTGGTGCGCGCCCGAGCTGAGCGCCCGCACCTTCCGGCGTGATCCGCGGACCGGTGGCCTGCGCCTGCACACCGGGGACTACGGGAGCCTCGACGCCGACGGCTACCTGTACTTCGAGGGCCGCCGTGACGACATGTTCAAGCGCAAGGGCATCCGGATGAGCACGCTGGAGATCGAGGCCGCGGCCATGGACATCCCCGGTGTGCGCAGCGCCGCCGTCCTGCCCCCGACGGGCGGGCACGACCTGGCCGTCTTCGTCGAGGGCGAGCTGGAGCAGCACGCGGTCCTACGGGAGCTGCGGCTGCGCTTGGAGCCGCAGAAGGTCCCGGCGATCTGCCGGGTGATCGACGACGTCCCGCTCACGCTGCACGGCAAGAACTCGCGGGAGGCGCTGGTGAAGATGCTCGACGGGAGTGACCGGTGACACGATACGCCGACTTGGCCGAGCGCTACGGCTCGCCGCTGTACGTCTACGACCTTCAGCGGGTGGCCACCGCGCGGCGGGACCTGTTCGCCGCGCTGCCGGAGGAGTTCGACCTCTTCTACGCGATCAAGGCGAACCCGCACCCCGAGGTCGTGCGCACGCTGCGCGAAGGCGGCGCGGACGCCGGGAAGGCCTGCCGGGCCGAGATCAGCTCCACGGGCGAGCTCGCCGTGGCGCTGGAAGCCGGGTTCCGAGGGGAGGAGATCCTCTACACCGGGCCGGGCAAGACCGGGCGGGAGCTGCGCGAGGCGATCGCGCTGGGCGTGCGCATGTTCTCGGTGGAGTCACCGGGCGACATGCGGCACATCGGCGCGGCCGCTGTGGAGTCGGGGGTGGAGGTCGAGGCCCTGCTGCGCATCAACAGCGTTTCGGCCAGTGCTACCACCAGCATCCGGATGACCGGAACTCCGTCCCAGTTCGGGATCGACAGCGAGACCCTGGCGGACGTGCTACCGGAGCTGCGCTCGGTGCCCGGCACCCGCATCGCCGGCTTCCACTTCTTCCCGCTGAGCAACGCGAAGAACGAGGAAGCCCTCATCGGCGAGTTCCAGAACACCATCGCGCTGGCCGCAAGGCTGGAGCAGGAGCTGGACCTGCCGCTGCGCTTCCTGGACATCGGCGGCGGCTTCACCCTGCCCTACGCGGTGCCCGGCGAGCGCCCCGTCTACGGCAAGCTGCGCTCCGAACTGGAGAGCACGCTGGACGTGCACTTCCCACAGTGGCGCTCGGGTGCGCCGCGGATCGCGTGTGAGTCGGGCCGCTACCTGGTGGGCGACAGCGGCACCCTGGTCGCCGGGGTCAGCAACGTCAAGGAGAGCCGCGGCCGCAAGTTCGTCATCCTCGACGCGGGCATCAACACGTTCGGCGGCATGTCCGGCCTGGGGCGGCTGCTCCCGGTCGCCGTGCAGCTCGACGCCGAGGAGGAGGCCTCCGACACGGCCACGCTCGTCGGCCCGCTGTGTACCCCCGGCGACATCCTCGGCCGCGAGGTCGCCTTGCCGCCGCTGGCGGCGGGCGACGTCGTGAGCATCCCCAACGCCGGCGCCTATGGCCCCACCGCCAGCCTGCTCATGTTCCTCGGACGGCCCGCGCCGACCGAGGTGATCGTCCGCGGCGACGAGCTCGTCTCCGTCTCCCGCATCGACCACACCCGTTCCTATCAGGTGGGATCCGGCCCCGACGTACGCCAGTAGCCACGCCTCTCCGTTGATCCCGCGAGAACGGTTCGAACCACGACGAAGATCCGAACCGTTCTCCCGGGATCAACGGAGGGACACGGGGATGGGGCGGATCCCTGGTCATCTATCTCGGTATTCGAGTGGAGTATTCCTTTGTCTGAGTCAGGGTCCGAGTCGGAGCTCGAACCTCCGCAGAACGAGGCGAGCAAGGGGACGGTCGTCGTCACCACCATGGCGTCCGACTCCCACACCTGGAACCTGGTGTTCCTCCAGCTGCTCATCGAAGAGCTGGGCTACGACGTGGTCAACCTCGGCCCGTGCGTCCCCGACGACCTGCTGGTGCGCGAATGCCGCGACATCGCACCGGAGATGGTGGTCATCAGCAGCGTCAACGGCCACGGGTACCAGGACGGCATGCGCGTCATCTCGCGGCTGCGCGCCGTCGACGACCTGGCCGCCACCCCGATGGTGATCGGCGGCAAGCTCGGCATCGCCGGCGGCGAGGACGCCGCACACATCGAGGAGCTCATGGCCGCCGGCTTCGACGGGGTGTTCCAGGACGGGGTCAGCGGGGTGGCCGACTTCCGCAAGTTCATCGAGACCGCCCCGGCCAAGGGCCGGGAACTCGCCGCGGCATCCGAGCGGCGGCGGCTGAGCGCGGCCAACGCGAGTGGATGAGCGGGAGCCGCGGATGAGCCTGGTCCCCGGGGGCGCGCGGCCGGTCGCACACGGCGACCTGCCCGTCGACTTCGGTGCGTTCGTGCGGCGTGAGGGCGGTGGCGGTGGGCTGGTGGCCCAGCCGCGGATGGGGTTCAGCGACCCCGCGAAGATGCGTGAGGGCCTCATCGCCACCAAGGGGGCCGACGCCAGCACGGTCGGAACGATCACCCTCGACAGCTACACGCGCGTCGGCGACCTGGCCGCCGCCGCGACCGCCCTGCGCGACGGCATCGGCCTCAACGGCTACCCGATCGTCAACCACAACGCGGCCACGACCCGCCGGATGCTGGCCGGGGTACGCGACGCCGACTTCCCCGTGCAGGTCCGGCACGGCTCGGCGGTGCCGCGCGACATCTTCCGGGCCTGCCTGGAGCTGCTGCTGAACGCGAGCGAGGGCGGACCGGTCTCCTACTGCCTCCCCTACGGGCGCACCCCGCTGGCCGAGTCGGTGCGCAACTGGGCCGAGTGCACCGCCCTGTTCTCCGAGCTCCGCGGCATCGGAGTGGAGGCCCACCTGGAGACCTTCGGCGGCTGCATGATGGGCCAGCTGTGCCCGCCCAGCCAGCTCGTGGCCATGAGCGTGCTGGAGGCGCTGTTCTTCCACCAGCACGGTGTCCGCAGCATCTCGGTCAGCTACGCCCAGCAGACCAGCATGGCCCAGGACATCGAGGCGGTCCGCGCGCTGCGCCGCCTGTGCTCGCAGCTGCTGCCCACCGACAACTGGCACGTGGTCATCTACGCCTACATGGGCGTCTACCCGATGACGCCCGGTGGCGCCTACCGGCTGATGGGGGAGGCCGCCCGGCTGGCGGTGCTGACGGGTTCGGAGCGCATCATCGTCAAGACCGTGGCCGAGTCGCAGCGAATTCCGGTCATTGCGGAAAACGTCGCCGCCCTCGAATTCGCCGGGCAGGTCGCCGAAAACAACCATCCGCTGCCCGATGAGGGTGAGGTGGATACGCAGACGTACCGGGAGGCGCACGCCCTCGTCGATGCCGTGCTCAATCTCGACTCCGATATCGGGCGCGCCCTGCTGCTCGCATTCAAGCAGGGGTACCTGGACATTCCCTACTGTGTGCACCCCGACAATATGGGGCGTGCCCGCAGCTACATCGACGGCGATGGCTGGCTGCGGTGGGCGGAGACGGGATCGCTTCCGTTGAAGCGGGTGGTGGGTGGCGGGCGGTCGCGTCGGCTCACCGCGGCCGACCTGCTGGAGGACCTTTCCTACGTGCAGCGGAAATTCGATGACGAAGCGCTGGAGCTCGACGGTGCGGACGGTGGCGGAGTTGGTATCGGTGCGCCCGGCGATCCTGCCGTGAAGGAAATGGAAAATTAAATATTCGATATCCGGGGGGCGTCGTCGGGGTCGCTTTTCCGGGTGTTCGCCTAGGGGCCGCTAGGGGTGTGGAGGGGGTCAATTTCCTCCGTACCGTACGGTGCTGGGCCTGGTCGTGTGTGAAGCCTGTCCGCAAGAACAGTGATGACGTGGAGTGCGCAGATGAGCGAGTCCGGAAGCTCTGTTTCCGACAGCCGCAGCGAGCCGAACACGGGGGGCGCCTCGGCGTCGGTCCGCCGGCTCGAAGGTTTGCCGGCATCCGAGCAGGGCGCCGTCCTGCTCTCCATGGTCCGAACCGAGGCCGAGGCGGTGCTGCGCAAGGTGCGGCCCGACACCAGGGCGGCCGTCGACGCCGACCGGCCCTTCAAGGAGCTGGGGTTCGACTCGCTGGCCGCCGTCGAACTGCACACCCGCCTGACCGCGGCCACCGGCCGGGACCTCCCGGTCACCATCGCCTTCGACTACCCCACCCCCGCGGTCATGGCCCGCTTCCTGCGCGCCGAAATCCTCGGCCTGCCGGAGGAGATGCCCGCCCCGGCCGCACCCGAGTCCGTCGACGACGAGCCGGTGGCCATCGTGGGCATCGGCTGCCGCTTCCCCGGCGGCGTCTCCTCGCCCGAAGACCTGTGGCGGCTCCTTCTCGACGAGCGCGACGTCCTGGGCGAGTTCCCGCGCGACCGGGGGTGGGACGTCGACGACATGTTCGACCCCGACCCCGAGACCCCCCGTAAGAGCTACGTGGACAAGGGCGGCTTCCTCGACACCGCCACCGAGTTCGACGCCGACTTCTTCGGGATCAGCCCGCGTGAGGCCCTGGCCATGGACCCGCAGCAGCGGCTGATGCTGGAGACCGCCTGGGAGGCGCTGGAGCGCGCCGGCATCGACCCCACCTCGCTGCGCGGCAGCCGGGCCGGCGTGTTCATCGGCTCCGAGGTCCACGAGTACGGGGTGCGGGTGCACGAGGCCCCCGAAGGCCTCGACGGCTACCTGATGACCGGCAACGCGCCCAGCGTCGCCTCCGGCCGGGTCTCCTACACCCTCGGTCTGGAAGGCCCCGCCGTCACCGTCGACACCGCCTGCTCCGGCTCGGTGGTCTCGCTGCACCTGGCCGCCCAGGCGCTGCGACGCGGCGAGTGCTCGCTCGCGCTCGTCGGCGGTGTCGCCGTCATGGGCAGCCCGGGCATGTTCACCGCCTTCAGCCGCCAGCGGGGCCTGGCCCCCGACGGCCGCGTCAAGGCGTTCGCCGCGGCCGCCGACGGCACCGGATTCTCCGAGGGCGTGGGCCTGCTCGTCGTCGAGCGCCTGTCCGACGCCCGCCGCAACGGCCACACCGTCCTCGCCCTGGTGCGCGGCTCCTCCATCAACCAGGACGGCGCCTCCAACGGGCTCACCGCCCCCAACGGCCCCTCGCAGCGGCGTCTCATCCAGCAGGCCCTGGCCGGCGCCGGGCTCACCCCCGACCAGGTCGACGCCATGGACGCGCACGGCACCGGCACCAAGCTCGGCGACCCCATCGAGGCCCAGGCCATCCTCGCCACCTACGGGCAGGGCCGCGAGGAGGACCGGCCGCTGTGGCTCGGCTCGATCAAGTCGAACCTCGGCCACACCCAGGCCGCCGGTGGCGTCGCCAGCGTCATCAAGATGATCCTGGCGATGCGCCACGGCGTGCTGCCCAAGACCCTGCACGTGGACGCCCCGACCCCCAACGTGGACTGGTCGACCGGGGCGGTCGAACTCCTCTCCGAGACGCGGCCCTGGCCCCGGACCGACCACCCGCGCCGCGCCGCCGTCTCCGCCTTCGGCATCAGCGGCACCAACGCCCACGTCATCCTCGAAGAGGCGCCCCCGGTCGAAGAGGACGGGGAGGCGCAGGCGCCCGCCGAGCCGGAGGCGCGCGAGGAGAACGAGGACAGCACCGCCGCGCCGGTGCCCGTGGTCGTCACCGGAAAGAACGACGCCGCCCTGCGCGCCTACGCCGCGCGGCTGCGCGACCGCGTCGCCGACGACCCCGACCTCACCCCCGCCGACCTCGGCTACTCCCTGGCCACCACCCGCGCTTCCCTGGACCGGCGCGCCGCCGTGGTCACCGACGACCGGGACGAGCTGCTGTCCGCCCTGGAGACGCTAGCCGACGGGCGCACCCAGCCGGGAACCGCCACCGGGACCGTGCCCGGCGGGCGCCTGGCGTTCCTGTTCACCGGGCAGGGCAGTCAGCGCCTGGGCATGGGACGCGAGCTCAGCGAAGCCCACCCCGTCTTCGCCGATGCCCTTGAGGAGGCCATCGGCTACCTCGACCTGCAGCTGGAGGAATCGCTGTGGGACGTCCTCTTCGCGGAGGAGGGAACCGAGGAAGCTGCGCTGCTCGACCAGACCGCTTACACGCAAGCCGCGCTGTTCGCCGTCGAGGTCGCGCTGTACCGCCTGGTGGAGTCCTGGGGCATCCGCCCCGACTACCTCGTCGGGCACTCCGTCGGTGAGCTCGCCGCCGCGCACGTCGCCGGCGTGCTCTCCCTGGAGGACGCCGCCACCCTGGTGGCGGCGCGCGGCCGGTTGATGCAGCGGCTGCCCGAGGGCGGCGCCATGGTCGCGGTGCAGGCGAGCGAGGACGAGGTGCTGCCGCTGCTGGACGGCTACGGGGACCGGCTCGGCATCGCCGCCGTCAACGGCCCCACCGCCGTCGTCATCTCCGGCGACGAGGACGCCGCCCTGGAGGTCGCCGCGCAACTCACGGAGCAGGGGCGCAAGACCAAGCGGCTCAACACCAGCCACGCCTTCCACTCGGCCCGCATGGAACCCATGCTGGCGGAGTTCGCCGAGGTCGCCCGGGTGCTGGACTACCAGGCGCCGCTGATCCCCATCGTCTCCAACGTCACCGGCCGACCGGCCACCACCGAGGAGCTGTGCTCGCCCGACTACTGGGTACAGCACGTCCGCGCCGCCGTCCGCTTCAGCGACGCCGTCCGGCTGCTGGAGGACGAGGGCGTCACCACGTACCTGGAGCTCGGCCCCGACGCGGTGCTCTCGGCCATGGGCCAGGAGTGCGTCACCGGCACCGACCCCGAGTCGGCCCCCGTCTTCGCCGCTCTCATGCGCCGCGATCGGGACGAGGAGCGCGAGGCCGTCGCCGCCGTCGCCCAGGCCCACGTGCGCGGCGCCCGGGTGGACTGGGAGGCCTTCTACGCCGGACGCGGCGCGCGCCGCGTCGAACTGCCCACCTACCCCTTCCAGCGCCGCCGCTTCTGGCTGACCCTGCCGGTGTCCACCGCCGACGCCTCCGGCTTCGGCCAGGTCCCGGCCGAACACCCGCTGCTGGGCGCGATCGTGCAGCGCGCCGACGGCGAGGGCCTGGTGCTGACCGGGCGGCTCTCGCTGCGCACCCACCCGTGGCTCGCCGACCACGTGATCTCCGGGGTGGCTCTGCTGCCCGGGACCGCGTTCGTCGAGCTCGCCGTGCGCGCCGGCGACCAGGCCGGGTGCGACCACGTCGAGGAGCTCACCCTCGAAGCTCCGCTGGTGCTGCCCGAGCAGGGCGCCGTCGCGCTGCAGATCGTCGTCGGCGAGCCGGACCGGACCGGCAAACGGACGGTGGAGTTCTACTCCCGCCCGCACGACGACCCCGAGTCGGAGTGGACCCGCCACGCCAGCGGCCTCCTCGCCTCCGGCGCCCCGGCTGCGGTCACCGACACGTTCGAGGCAAGTGCCTGGCCGCCCGCCGGAGCCGCCCCGGTCGACATCTCCACCCTGTACGACGACATGGCCGCCCAGGGCTACGGCTACGGCCCCGCGTTCCACGGCCTGCGGTCGGTGTGGCGGCGCCCCGGCGGCGAGGTGTTCGCCGAGGTCGTGCTGCCCGAGGAGATCCGCTCCGACGCGGGCGACTTCGCCCTGCACCCTGCCCTCCTCGACGCGGTCCTGCACGCCACGGACTTCACAGCAGAGGTTCCCGACCGCGACACCACACGGCTCCCCTTCTCCTGGAACGGCGTGACCCTGTACTCCACCGGCGCGCAGGCGCTGCGGGTCCGCATCACCGCCACCGGCGACGACTCGGTGGCGCTGGCGATCGCCGACGCCGCCGGCGCGCCCGTCGCCGCCATCGACTCCTTCGTGCTGCGCACCGTCTCCGAGGAGCGGCTGCGCGCCGCCCGGGGCGGTGGCGCCTCGCTCTACCGGATCCACTGGGACGTGGTGTCCGGCGGGACACCGCGGCCCGAGACCGTCGCCGAGTGGGCCGTCCTCGGCGCCGGGGGGCCGTTCGGCGCGGCCGTGGCCGCGTACGACGACCTGGCCGCCCTCGGCGCGGCGATCGACGCCGGGGCGCCCGCGCCCGAGGCCGTGTTCGTCCCCGTGGAGCCCGACGCCGAGGGCGCCGACGTTCCCGCCGCCGTTCGCGACGGCATCAGGCGCCTGCTGGACCTGGCACAGGCCTGGCTGGCCGACGACCGGTTCGCCGCGTCGAAGCTGGTCGTGGTCACCGGCGGTGCCGTGGCGGCGGAACCGGGCCAGGCGCCCGCCGATCTCGCCGCCGCGCCGCTGTGGGGTCTGCTGCGCTCGGCGCAGGCCGAGAACCCCGACCGGTTCGTCCTGGTCGACATCGACGACCAGGAGACGTCGGTGCGCCGCCTGCCCGAAGCACTGGCCACCGGGGAGCCCGAGCTCGCCCTCCGCGACGGCGAGATCCGCGCCCCCCGCCTCACCCGCCTCCCCGCGTCGACCGACGCGGCCGCGACGTGGACCCCGGCAGACGGTGAAGGCACCGTCCTGATCACCGGTGGCACGGGCGGCCTCGGGGCGACCGTCGCCCGGCACCTCGTGGCCGAACACGGGGTGCGGCACCTGCTGCTGGTCGGCCGCCGCGGTATGGACGCCCCCGGCGCCGCGGAGCTGAAGGACGCGCTGACCGAACTGGGCGCACAGGTCACCGTCGCCGCCTGCGACGTGTCCGACCGCGACGCCCTGGCCGCCCTTCTGGACACCGTCCCCGCCGAGCACCCGCTGACCGGGGTCGTGCACACCGCCGGTGTGCTCGCCGACGGCCTGACCGCGTCGATGACCCCCGAGCAGGTCGACACCGTGCTGCGGCCCAAGGCCGACGCCGCCTGGCACCTGCACGAACTCACCCGCGACACCGACCTTTCCGCATTCGTCCTGTTCTCCTCGACCGCCGCCTTCCTCGACGGCGCCGGGCAGGGCAACTACGCCGCCGCCAACGTCTTCCTCGACGCGCTCGCCGCCCGTCGGGTGCGCGACGGACTGCCCGCCACCTCGCTCGCGTGGGGCCTGTGGACCGGTGTCGGCGGCATGGGTGAGGACCTCGACGAGGCCGCTCTGCAGCGCATCCGTCGACTCGGCCTGGACGTCCTCACCCCCGAGGAGCACCTGGCCGCGCTCGACGCCGCCCTCGCCACCGGGGAGGCCGCCCTGGCGCCGGTCCGCGTGGACCGGCGCGCGCTCAGCGCCCGCCCCGACGGCATCCCCGCGATCCTGCGGTCCCTGGTCCGCACCCCCGCCCGCCCCACAGCGGCGGCCACCGGCCCCGTCTCCGTCGAGGAGTCCCTGGCCCGGCGGCTCGCCGAGATGCCGGAGAGCGAGCGGTTCCGCGTCCTGCTCGACCTGGTCCGCGCGCAGGTCGCCGACGTCCTCGGCCACGACGGCTCCGACGCGATCGGCCCGCGCCGCGCGTTCAGCGACATCGGTTTCGACTCACTGGCCGCCGTCGAGCTGCGCAACCGGCTCAACACCGCCACCGGCCTGCGACTGTCGGCGACACTCACCTTCGACTACCCCACACCCCAGGCCTTGGCCGAGCACATCGAGTCCAAGCTGCTCAGCGTCGAGCCGTCGACCGCAGCCCCCCCGGCCGTGGCCGCGCCCGCCACCGACGACGACCCGATCGTCATCGTCGGCATGAGCTGCCGCTACCCCGGCGGCGTGTCCTCGCCCGAGGAGCTGTGGGACCTGCTCGCCGACGGCGGCGACGGCGTCTCCTTCTTCCCCGAGGACCGTGGCTGGAACGTCGAGACGCTGTACGACCCCGAGCCCGGCAAGCCAGGCAAGAGCTACTCGCGCGAGGGCGGATTCCTGCACGACGCCGCCGAGTTCGACCCCGACCTCTTCGGGATCAGCCCGCGCGAGGCCCAGGCCATGGACCCGCAGCAGCGGCTCCTCCTGGAGAACGCGTGGGAGGCCTTCGAACGGGCGGGGATCGACCCCCTAGCGCTGCGCGGCAGCCGCACCGGTGTGTTCGCCGGTGTCATGTACCACGACTGGGCCACCCGGCTGGGCGGCGAGGTCCCCGAGGACGTGGCCGGCTACCTCGGTAACGGCGGGCTGGCCAGTGTCGTCTCCGGCCGGGTCGCCTATGCCCTGGGCTTGGAGGGCCCGGCGGTCACCGTCGACACCGCCTGTTCCTCCTCCCTGGTCGCACTGCACTGGGCCGTGCAGGCGCTGCGTGCGGGGGAGTGCGACCTCGCGCTCGCCGGCGGTGTGACCGTGATGTCCACCCCCGACACCTTCATCGACTTCAGCCGCCAGCGCGGCCTCGCCGTCGACGGCCGCTGCCACTCCTTCGCCGCCTCGGCGGGCGGCACCGGCTGGGGCGAGGGCTCCGGCCTGCTCGTGGTGGAACGGCTGAGTGACGCGCAGCGCAACGGGCACCGGGTGCTGGCCGTGATCCGCGGCAGCGCGGTGAACCAGGACGGCGCCAGCAACGGCCTGACCGCCCCCAACGGGCCGTCGCAGCAGCGGGTCATCCAGCAGGCGCTGGCGGTCGGCGGCCTCACCCCCGCCGACGTCGACGCCGTCGAGGCGCATGGCACCGCCACCACCCTGGGCGACCCGATCGAGGCGCAGGCCCTCATCAACACCTACGGGCGGGAGCGGCCGCAGAGCGGTGAGCCGCTGTGGCTCGGCTCCGTCAAGTCCAACCTCGGCCACACCCAGGCGGCGGCCGGTGTGGCGGGCGTCATCAAGATGGTCGAAGCCATGCGGCACGGCGTGCTGCCCAAGACCCTGCACGTCGACGAGCCGACGCCGCAGGTCGACTGGTCGGACGGAACCGTGGAGCTGCTGACCGCAGCGCGGGCGTGGCCCGAGACCGAACGCCCGCGCCGCGCCGGGATCTCGTCCTTCGGCATCAGCGGCACCAACGCCCACGTCGTCATCGAGCAGGCGCCGTCGAGCGGCACCCCCGCTGTCGGCGGCTCGGGCGGCACCGATGCGCCGACCCCGGTGGCGCTCGCGACCGTCCCGTGGGTCGTCGCCGGTAGGACACCGCAGGCGCTGCGGGCCCAGGCCGAGCGGCTGCGCGGCCGCTTGGACGCGCTCGCCCACCACCCCGTCGCGGAGATCGGCCACGCCCTGGCCACGACGCGCGCCGCGCTGGAGCACCGGGCGGTCGTCGTCGGCGCGGACAGCGAGGAGCTGGCCCGGGGGCTGGAGGCGCTGGCCGCGGGCCGGACCGCGCCGGGCGTCGTGCGCGACACGGCGACCGACGGCAACGTCGCCTTCCTGTTCTCCGGGCAGGGTGCGCAGCGTGTGGGGATGGGTCGGGAGCTGTACGGCAGGTTCCCGGCGTTCCGTGAGGCGTTCGACGCGGTGTGCGCCGAGCTCGACACGCACCTGGAGCGCCCGCTCAAGGAGGTGGTGTGGGCGGAGGAAGGCTCGGACGACGTCGGGCTGCTGGACCGGACGGCCTACACGCAGACGGCGCTGTTCGCGGTCGAGGTGGCGCTGTTCCGGCTGGTGGAGTCCTGGGGGATCACGCCGGACTTCCTGGCCGGGCATTCGGTCGGTGAGCTGGCGGCCGCGCATGTGTCCGGGGTGCTGTCGCTTGCCGATGCGTGCGCGCTGGTGGCCGCACGCGGTCGCCTGATGCAGGCGCTGCCCGCAGGGGGCGCGATGGTGGCGGTCCAGGCGACCGAGGGGGAGGTCGCCCCCGCACTGGCGGGCCTGGAGAGCAAGGTGAGCATCGCAGCCCTGAACGGCCCGGCCTCGGTGGTGGTCTCCGGTGCCGAGGACGCGGTTCTCGCGGTGGCCGACCGCTTCAAGGGGGAGGGTCGCAAGACCAGCCGCTTGACGGTGTCCCACGCCTTCCACTCTCCGTTGATGGAGCCGATGCTGGCGGAGTTCCGCCAAGTCGCAGAGGGGCTTACGTACAACCTCCCCTCCATCCCGATCGTGTCCAATGTGACCGGTTCGCTCTCCTCTGCCGTTGATCTCGGGGATATCGGGGGAAAGACCGGCGCTGATGCCCCGATATCTCCGAGATCATCGGGGGGTGTGGCCTCGGCGGAGTATTGGGTGCGGCATGTGCGGGAGGCGGTGCGGTTCGCCGACGGGATCCGCGCCCTGGAGGCCGAAGGCGTCACGACCTTTGTCGAGCTCGGCCCCGACGGTGTGCTGTCGGGGATGGGCCAGGACTGCGTCACCGGCGACGCCGATGTCGCGTTCGTTCCGGTTTTGCGTCGGGACCGCGGCGAGGAGCGGGAGCTGGTCACCGGTCTCGGTGTGCTGCACGCCCGCGGCATCGACGTCGACTGGGCCGAGTTCTTCGCGGGCCACCGCGCCGGCCACGTCGATCTGCCGACCTACGCCTTCCAGCACAAGCGCTACTGGCTGGACGCCGGCGGCGCCATGGGCGGAGACCTCGGGTTCGCCGGGCTGGAGTCGGCGCGCCACCCCATGCTCGGTGCGGTGGTGGCCTCGCCCGGGTCCGACGCCGTCGTGCTGACCGGGCGCCTGTCCGCGGACACCCAGCCCTGGATCCCCGACCACGACGTGCTCGGCGCGATCCTGCTGCCCGGCACCGGATTCGTGGAGCTGGCGATCCGTGCCGGTGACCACGTCGGGTGCGGTGTGCTGGACGAACTGACCCTGGAGGCGCCGCTGGTGCTTCCCGAGTGCGGCGGTGTCGCGCTCCAGGTCGTGGTCGGCGGTCCCGATGCCTCGGGCACCCGCACGGTGGGCATCTACTCCCGCCCGGAGAGCGACACGGGCGAGGACTCCTGGACGCGGCACGCCACCGGCGCACTCGCGGCGACCCCGGCCCCCGCCCCCGCGTTCGACTTCGCGTCGGAGTGGCCGCCGCCCGGTGCCACCGAGGTCGCGGTCGAGGGCGCCTACGAGGGCCTGGTCGCCCGCGGCTACGGATACGGCCCGATGTTCCAGGGCCTGCGCCGGGCCTGGCGGCGCGGCGACGAGGTGTTCGCCGAGGTCGCCCTGCCCGAGGAGGCGCGGATCGAAGCCGCCCGGTTCGGCCTGCACCCGGCCCTGCTCGACTCCGCGATGCACGCCGACCTGTTGCAGGACGAGACCGGCGGCGCGACGCTGCTGCCGTTCTCCTGGAACGGGGTGTCGCTGTTCGCCGCCGGGGCGGCGGCCCTGCGGGTCCGGCTGCGCCGCGTGCGCGGCGACGAGGTCTCGGCGCTGGACGTGGCCGACGCCTCCGGGCAGCCGGTGCTGTCGGTGGCCGAGCTGGTCTCCCGGCCGGTGTCGGCCGAGCAGATCAGCGCGGCGAGCGCCGGAACCGCCGAGTCGGTGTTCCAGGTGGAGTGGAACCCGCTGCCGGTGGGCGCCGACGGCGCCGACATCTCCCTCCTCGGGGTGGTCGGCGGCGACCGCCTCGGCCTCCCGGAGGGCGTGCCCGCCTACGCGGACCTCGCCGCCCTCACCGCGGCGCTCGACGGCGGCGCTCCGGTCCCGAGCACCGTGCTGCTGCCGGTCGCCACACCTGAGGGCGACGACGTCCCCGCCGAGGTCCGGGCGGCGCTCGGCGAGGTGCTCGGCACGGTACAGGCCTGGCTCGCCGAGGACCGCCTGTCCTCCGCGCGCCTGGTCGTCGTGACGCGCGGCGCCGCCGTCCGCGACGGCGAGACGCCCGATCTTGCGACCGCCCCCGTGTGGGGCCTCGTGCGGGCGGCCGCCGAGGAGAACCCCGGCCGGTTCGGCCTGGTCGACCTGGACGGCACCGCCGCGTCCGCCGAGGTACTGCCCGCGGTCGCGGCATCGGGCGAGCCCGAAGCCGCGGTGCGCGTCGGGGCCGTGAGCGTCCCGCGCCTGGCCCGGGTCCGGGTACCCGGAGGGGAGCCGACCCCGGCCTGGAGCGACAACGGCACCGTACTCATCACCGGTGGCACCAGCGGACTGGGGGCCATGGTCGCCCGGCACCTCGTGGCCGAACACGGGGTGCGGCACCTGCTGCTGACCAGCCGCCGCGGTATGGACGCCCCCGGCGCGGCCGACCTGGCCGAAGAGCTCGCCGGGCTGGGCGCCCGGGCAACGGTCGCGGCCTGCGACGTGACCGACCGGGACGCGCTGGCCGCCCTCGTGGGCACCGTCCCGGCCGAGCATCCGCTGACCGGGGTCGTGCACGCGGCGGCCATCGCCGACAACGGGCTCATCGGCGCGCAGACCCCGGAGCGGTTCGACGCGGTGCTGCGCCCCAAGGCGGACGCCGCCTGGCACCTGCACGACCTGACCCGCGAGAAGGACCTGACGGCGTTCGTGTTGTTCTCCTCCTCGTCCGGCCTGGTCGTCGGCGCGGGGCAGGCGAACTACGCCGCCGCCAACACCTTCCTGGACGCCCTGGCGGCCCACCGCCGCGCCGTCGGCCTTCCGGCGACGGCGATGGCGTTCGGCATGTGGGCGGTCGACACCGGCCTCGGCGGCGATCTGTCCGACGCCGATCTCGACCGCATGAGCCGGCTGGGTATGCCGGCCCACACCGCGGAGGAGGGTCTGGCGATGTTCGACGCCGCCCTCGCCTCCCATGCGGCCGCGGTCGCCCCGATCAAGCTGGACCCGGTGGCGTTGCGGGCACGCACCGACGAGCTTCCGGCGGTGCTGCGCGGTATGGTGCGTGCCCCCGTCCGGCGCACGGTCCGGGCCGACACCGTCTCCGGCGGCGGCACCGAGCTGGAGCAGCGCCTCGCCGGCCTCTCCGAGGCCGAGCGGGACCGCGCGCTGCTGGGGCTGGTGCGCTCCAACGTCGCCGCCGTCCTCGGGCACGCGTCCGCCGACGACATCGAGCCGGACCGGGCCTTCAAGGAGCTCGGTTTCGACTCGCTCGCCGCGGTCGAACTGCGCAACCTGCTCAACTCCGCGACCGGCCTGCGCCTGCCCGCCACGCTCGTGTTCGACTACCCGACGTCGACGGCCGCCGCCGATCACATCAAGTCGCGGCTGTCCGGTGTCACTTCGACGACGCAGGCCACCACGGCCGTGGCGACCGTGTCGGGCGACGACCCGATCGCCATCGTCGGGATCAGCTGCCGCTTCCCCGGCGGTGTCCGCTCGGCGGAAGAGCTGTGGGACCTGGTGGCCGAAGGCCGCGACGCGGTCTCCGGTTTCCCCGACGACCGCGGCTGGGACGGCGACGCCCTCTACGACCCCGAGCCCGGCCTGCCCGGCAAGACCTACACGGTCGAGGGCGGCTTCCTCTACGACGCGGCCGAGTTCGACCCCGAGTTCTTCGGGATCATGCCGCGTGAGGCGCTGGCCATGGACCCGCAGCAGCGGCTGCTGCTCCAGGCCTCATGGGAGGCGTTCGAGCGCGCCGGAATCGACCCCACGACCATGCGGGGCAGCCGCACCGGCGTCTACGCCGGGGTCATGTACCACGACTACGGCACCCGGCTGCAGGACGTGCCCGAGGACCTGACCGGGTACCTCGGCAACGGCAGCGCCGGGAGCATCGCCTCGGGCCGGGTCGCCTACACGCTGGGCCTGGAGGGCCCGGCGGTCACCGTCGACACGGCCTGCTCGTCGTCCCTGGTGGCGCTGCACATGGCCGTGCAGGCGCTGCGCTCGGGCGAGGTGAGCATGGCGCTGGCCGGCGGCGTGACCGTGATGCCCACGCCCGACATCTTCGTCGACTTCAGCCAGCAGCGCGGCCTGGCCCCCGACGGCCGGTGCAAGGCGTTCGCGGGCGCGGCCGACGGCACGGGCTGGTCCGAGGGAGTGGGCCTCCTGCTGGTGGAACGGCTCTCCGACGCGGAGAAGAACGGGCACCCGGTCCTGGCGGTGGTGCGCGGCAGCGCCATCAACCAGGACGGCGCGTCCAACGGTCTGACCGCGCCCAACGGCCCCTCGCAGCAGCGGGTGATCCAGCAGGCCCTCGCCGCCTCCGGCCTCACCACCGCCGACATCGACCTCGTGGAGGGACACGGGACCGGCACCCGGCTCGGCGACCCGATCGAGGCCCAGGCGCTGCTCGCCACCTACGGGCAGGAACGGGCGGGGGACCGGCCGCTGTGGCTGGGCTCGATCAAGTCCAACATCGGCCACGCTCAGGCCGCGGCGGGCGTGAGTGGCGTGATCAAACTGGTCATGGCGATCCGCAACGGCCTGATGCCCAAGACCCTGCACGTGGACGAGCCGTCGCCACAGGTCGACTGGTCGGCCGGGAACGTGCGGCTGCTGGACGAGGCCCGGGAGTGGGCGGACGCGGGCCGCCCGCGCCGCGGCGCGGTGTCCTCCTTCGGACTCAGCGGCACCAACGCCCACGTCATCATCGAGCAGGCGCCGACGGGTGCGGCGACGGAGGCCGAGGCGGCCGCGCCGCGCGACGCCGGAGCGGCGCCCCTCCCGCTGGTCCCCCTCGTCGTGTCCGCCAGGACCCGCAGGGCACTGCCCGGCCAAGCCGAGCGGCTGCACGCGCACCTGGTCGGCAGCGAGGAGGACAGCCTGCTGGACACCGGGTTCTCGCTGGTGACCTCGCGGGCGGCACTCGACCACCGTGCCGTGGTGCTGGCCGGTGACCGCGATTCGGCCCTGCGCGGACTGGCGTCGCTCATCGAGGAGGCGGAGTCGCCCGACGTCGTCACCGGGGCGGTGCGCTCCGGCGGTCGGACGGCGTTCCTCTTCTCCGGCCAGGGCGCCCAGCGCCTGGGCATGGGCCGCGAGCTGCACGCGGCCTTCCCGGTGTTCGCCGAGTCGTTCGACGCGGTGTGCGCCGGGCTGGACGAGCATCTGGAGCGTCCGCTCAAGGAGGTCGTGTGGGCCGAGGAGGGCTCGGCCGACGCGGAGCTGCTGAACCGGACCGCCTACACCCAGACCGGGCTGTTCGCGATCGAGGTCGCCCTGTTCCGCCTGGTCGAGTCGTGGGGCATCACCCCGGACGTGCTGGTCGGCCACTCGATCGGCGAGCTCGCCGCCGCCCACGTGTCCGGTGTCCTCTCCCTGGAGAACGCCTGCGCGCTGGTCGCGGCCCGCGGCCGGCTGATGCAGGCGCTGCCTGCGGGTGGGGCCATGGTGGCGATCCAGGCGACCGAGGGCGAGGTCGCCCCGGCGCTCGCGGAGGTGGCCGACAAGGTCAGCGTCGCCGCTGTCAACGGCCCGGCCTCGGTGGTGGTCTCCGGTGAGGAGGCGGCGGTCCTGCGGATCGCGGACCGGTTCAGGGCGGACGGCCGCAAGACCAGCCGCCTGACGGTCTCCCACGCCTTCCACTCTCCGTTGATGGAGCCGATGCTGGAGGAGTTCCGCCAGGTCGCCGAGCGGCTTACCTACAAGGCCCCGTCGATCCCGCTGGTCTCCAACGTGACCGGTTCGCTCTCCTCTGCCGATGATCTCGGAGATATCGGGGGAAAAACCGGCGCTGATACCCCGATATCTCCGAGATCAACGGGGGACGTGGCGTCGGCGGAGTACTGGGTCCGCCACGTCCGCGATGCCGTCCGCTTCGCCGACGGCATCCGGCACCTCGACACCCTCGGCGTCACCCGGTTCGTCGAGCTCGGCCCCGACGGCGTCCTCACCGCGATGGCCCAGGGCTGCCTGGATGACGCCGACGACGCCCTGCTCATCCCCTCCCTGCGCAAGGACCGCCCCGAGGCCACCGCCCTGCTCACCGCGCTCGCCCGGCTCCACTGCGGCGGCGCGCGTGTCGACTGGGCGGCGTACTTCGCCGGGACCGGAGCCCGCGGGACGGAACTCCCGACGTATGCGTTCGAAACGCGGAGGTACTGGTTGGACGCGCCGAAGACGGTGGGCGACGCGGCCGGGCTCGGCCAGATCGCGGCCGACCACCCCCTGCTCAGCGCCGTGATGGTCTCCCCCGAGGGCGGCGGCGTCACCCTCACCGGGCGGCTGTCGCGCGAGACGCACCCCTGGTTGGTCGACCACGACGTCCTGGGCACCGTGCTGCTGCCCGGCACCGGCTACGTCGAACTGGCCATGCGCGCCGGCGAGGAGGTCGGCTGCGAGGTCGTCGAGGAACTGACCATCGAGGCGCTGATGCCCATCCCGGAGACCGGCGGCGTCGCCGTCCAGGTCGTCGTGGGGGAGGCCGAGGCCGACGGGCGCCGGTCGTTCAACGTGTACTCGCGGGTGGAGGACGCCCCCGCCCACGTCCCCTGGACCCGCCACGTCTCCGGTGTGCTCTCCGACGAGGGCGAAACCGACGTCACCCCGGAGTCCTTCGACGTGGGCTACGCGGAGTGGCCGCCGGCCGGCGCCGAGGCCGTCGACATCTCCAACGTCTACGACTACCTCACCAGCCAGGGCTACCACTACGGGCCGATGTTCCGCGGGCTCAAGGCGGTGTGGCAGCGCGGCAAGGAGATCTTCGCCGAGGTCGCCCTGCCCGAGGACGCGACCGGGGCCGCCGCCGAGTACCGGGTGCACCCCTCCCTGCTGGACGCGGCGCTCAGCGCCACCGACTTCCTCGACGGCCGCAAGCCCGAGGACGTCGGCGCCTCCCAGCTCCCGTTCGCCTGGACCGGGGTCCGCCTCCACTCGGGCGGCGCCGCCCGGATGCGGGTGCGCATCAACTGGGTCGGGTCGGACGCCAAGGTCGGCTCCGACGCGGTCAAGCTGGAACTGGCCGACCCGGCGGGCACCCCGGTCGCCACCGTGGAGTCACTGGTGGTGCGGGCGGTCACCCCCGACCGGGTCGCCGCCGCGGCGGCCGCCTCCACCGGCACCCGGGAACGCGAGTCGATGTGGCGCGTCGGCTGGACCCAGCACGCGCTCGGCCCGGCGTCCGACGCCGCCATCGGCGCGTGGGCGATCCTGGGCGCCGGCAAGGCCGGGCTGGCCGACGCCGACCTCGGCAGGCGCCTGCCCGTGTACAAGAGCCTGGGCGCGCTCGGCTCCGCCCTGCTCGAAGGCGAGCCGATCCCCGAAGTGCTCCTCTACGACGTCCCGGCGCCGGGCGCCGCCGACGTCCCGGCCGACGTGCGCACGGTGACCGACGACCTGCTCCAGGTCGTGCAGGGATGGCTGGCCGACGAGCGCTACGCCGACTCCCGGCTCATGGTCGTCACCCGCGGCGCCGTCGCCATGGACGACGAGGAGATCGACCTCGCCCAGGCCCCCGCCTGGGGCTTCATCCGGTCCGTCCAGCAGGAGAACCCCGGCCGGATCATCCTGGTCGACCTCGACGGCACCGACACCGCCCTGCTCCAGCTCGCCCCCATCGCGGCACTGGAGGAGCCCGAGGTGGCGGTGCGGGGGAGCGAGGTCCGGGTGGCGAGGCTGGCCAAGGTCTCCGCGCACGAGGAGGAGAACCCGCCGGCCTGGGACTCCACTGGAACCGTCCTGGTCACCGGCGGCACCAGCGGACTGGGCGCTCTGGTCGCCCGGCACCTGGCCTCGGTACACGGTGTGCGGCACCTGCTGCTGACCAGCCGCCGCGGCCCCGGTGCCCCCGGCGCGGCCGAGCTCCGCGCGGAACTCGCCGAGCTGGGAGCCGAGGCCACCATCGCCGCCTGCGATGCCGCGGACCGCGATGCGCTCGCCGCGCTGCTGGACGGTATCCCCGCCGAGCACCCGCTGCGCGGTGTGGTGCACGCCGCCGGGGTCATGGACAACGCGCTCATCGGTTCGCTCACACCCGAGCAGGTGGAGCGGGTGCTGCGGCCCAAGGTCGACGGGGCATGGAACCTCCACGAGCTCACCCGCGAGCGCGACCTCGCCGTCTTCGCCCTCTTCTCGTCGGTGGCCGGACTGGTCATGGGAGCGGGGCAGGCGAACTACGGCGCGGCCAACCGGTTCGTCGACGCCCTGGCCTGGCAGCGCCGCCGCGACGGCCTCCCGGCCACGTCGCTGCCGTTCGCGCTGTGGACGACGGTGACCGGGCTCGGCGGCGGGACGGAGGTCGACGCCGAGGCCGAGGAGCAGCGCATGGCCGGGATGGGCCTGCCGCCGCTGTCCTCCGCGGAGGGGCTGGTCCTGTTCGACGAGGCACTCAGCCTCGACGAGGCCGTTCTCGTCCCGCTGCGTGTCGACCCCGCGGCGCTCGCCGCCGCGGCGGCCGACTTCCCGCTGTTGCGCGACGTCAAGCGCTCCTCGGCCCGCACCCCGGTCCGCAGGAGCGGGGGCGGAGCCAAGCAGGCCAAGGGGGCCGCGGTCGCGTCCGGGGAGAAGACGCTGGAGCAGCGTCTCGCCGGGCAGAGCCGGGAGGAGCGCGAACGCGTCCTGCTGGATCTGGTGCGCACCCACGTCGCGGCGGTCCGGCACGACGACCCCGAGGCCATCGAGGCCGACAGGGGCTTCACCGAGTTGGGACTCGACTCGCTCGCCGCGATCGAGCTGCGCAACCGGCTGCAGACCGCCACCGGGCTGCGCCTCCCGGCCACGTTGATGTTCGACTACCCGACGCCCGTGGAGCTGTCGAAGTTCCTGCTGGAGGAGCTGCTGCCGGGGCTGGCCGACGCCCCGGCGGCCGAGCCGACGGCGGCGCCCCCATCGGGTACCTCGGACGACGCCATCCGGGAGCGGCTGGCCTCCATCCCCATCGAGCGGATGCGCGAGGCCGGACTGCTGGACGACCTGCTCCGGCTCGCCGCGCCTGACCAGGGCGGGGCCGCCCCCACCCCCGAGCAGGGCGGGGCCGCGGCGCCGACCGGGGCCACGGGCGGCGACATCGCGAACATGGGAGTGGACGACCTGGTGCGGGCGGCCCTCAAGGCCGACGGAACCAACCGAGCAGGAGAGGCCGAGTAACCGTGGACGCATCCGTCGACCAGATCGTCGAAGCACTGCGCGCGTCGATGCTGGAGAACGAGAAGCTCCGGCAGCGCACCGCCGAGCTGGAGCAGAAGTCCGGCGAGCCCATCGCGATCGTGGGCATGGCGTGCCGCTACCCCGGCGGCATCGCTTCCCCCGACGACCTGTGGCGGCTGGTCGCCGACGGCCGCGACGGGGTCACCCCGTTCCCGGCCGACCGCGGCTGGGACCTCGACGGGCTGTACGACCCCGAGCCCGGAAAGCCCGGCAAGAGCGTCACCCGCGAGGGCGGGTTCCTGCACGACGCCGCCGACTTCGACGCCGGGTTCTTCGGTGTCGCCCCGCGTGACGCCGTCGCCATCGACCCGCAGCAGCGCCTCATGCTGGAAACGTCCTGGGAGGCCTTCGAGGACGCCGGGATCGCGCCGGCGACGGTGAAGGGCAGCCGCACCGGCGTGTTCGCCGGGGTCATGTACCACGACTATGGGGCCGGCTCCAGCGACGGCAGCCTCGTCTCCGGCCGGGTCGCCTACACGCTGGGTCTGGAGGGTCCGGCGGTCACCGTCGACACGGCGTGCTCGTCGTCCCTGGTCGCCCTGCACTGGGCGGCCCAGGCGCTGCGCTCCGGCGAGTGCGAGCTGGCGCTGGCCGGGGGCGTCACCGTCATGACCACGCCCGACATGTTCGTCTACTTCAGCAACCAGCGCGGCATGGCCAGGGACGGGCGGTGCAAGTCGTTCGCGGCGGCGGCCGACGGCACCGGCTGCTCCGAGGGTGTGGGCATGCTGGTGCTGGAGCGGCTGAGCGACGCGCGCAGGAACGGCCACCGGGTGCTGGCGGTCGTGCCGGGCAGCGCGGTCAACCAGGACGGCGCGAGCAGCGGGCTGACCACCCCCAACGGCCCCGCGCAGCAGCGCGTCATCCGCCAGGCGCTGGCCGCGGCCGGGCTGACCCCCGCCGACGTCGACGTCGTCGAGGCGCACGGCACCGGGACCACCCTGGGCGACCCCATCGAGGCGCAGGCCCTGCTGGCCACCTACGGCCGGACCCGCCCGGACAACGGGCGGCCGCTGCTGCTCGGCTCCATCAAGTCCAACCTCGGCCACACCCAGGCCGCGGCGGGCGTCGCCGGAGTGATCAAGATGGTGCAGGCCATGCGGCACGGCACCGTGCCCAAGTCGCTGTACAGCGATGACCCCACCCCGCAGGTCGACTGGACCCGGGGCGCGGTGGAGCTGCTGACCGACAACGTGCCGTGGCCCGAGAACGGGCACCCGCGCCGTGCCGGCGTCTCCTCGTTCGGGATCAGCGGCACCAACGCCCACGTCATCATCGAGCAGGCGCCGACCGAGCCGGAACCGGCCGCCGAAGCGGCCGTGCCCGCCGCACCACCCGCGGTGCTGCCGTGGCTGGTGTCCGCCAAGAGCGCCGAGGCACTGCGGGCCCAGGCCGAACGGCTCCGGGCGCACCTGGCCGAGCGGCCCGGCGCCGACCCGGGAGACGTCGCCCACTCCCTGCTGACCACGCGCTCCCTGTTCGAGCACCGCGCGGTGGTGGCCGGAAGCGGGCGCGATGAACTGCTGCGCGGCCTGGACACCCTCGCCGCCGGGGAGACCGGGCCCGGCGTCGTCAGCGGTGCGGTGGCCAGGGGGAAACTCGCCTTCCTGTTCACCGGGCAGGGCGCGCAGCGCACCGGGATGGGCCGCGAGCTGCACGCGGCCTTCCCGGTGTTCGCCGAGGCGTTCGACGCGGTCTGCGCCGAACTCGACAAGCACCTGGAGCGCCCCCTCAAGGAGGTCGTCTGGGCCGAGGCTGGGTCGGACGACGCCGGGCTGCTGAACCGGACCGCCTACACCCAGACCGGGCTGTTCGCCATCGAGGTGGCGCTGTTCCGCCTGGTGGAGTCGTGGGGGGTGAAGCCGGCCTACCTCGCCGGGCACTCCATCGGCGAACTCGCCGCCGCGCACGTCGCCGGGGTGCTGTCGCTCCCGCATGCCTCCGCCCTCGTCGTGGCACGCGCCCGTCTCATGCAGGCCCTGCCCGAGGGCGGCGCCATGGTCGCCGTCCAGGCCACGGAAGACGAGGTGCTGGCGCTGTCCGACACCGGAGACGAGGCGAGCATCGCGGCCGTCAACGGCCCCGCCTCGGTGGTGGTGTCCGGGGCGGAGGGCACCGTGCTGCGCATCGCCGACCACTTCGCCGAGCAGGGCCGCAAGACCCGCCGACTCACCGTCTCCCACGCCTTCCACTCGCCGCTCATGGAGCCGATGCTCGCCCCCTTCCGCAAGGTGGCCGAGGGACTGACCTACAGCGCGCCGACCATCCCGATCGTGTCGAACGTGACCGGTGCCCTGGCCGACCCCGAAGAGCTGTGCCAGGCCGACTACTGGGTCCGGCACGTCCGCGAGGCCGTCCGGTTCGCCGACGGCATCAGAACCCTGGTCGGTGAGCGTGTCACCACCTTCCTCGAACTCGGTCCCGACGGCGTGCTCAGCGCCATGGGACAGGAGTGCGTCACCGACGACGCCGACGTCGTGTTCGCCCCGGTGCTGCGCCGGGAACGCCCCGAGGTCCGCGAGTTCGCCGCCGGCCTGGGGCTGGCGCACGCGCGCGGCGCCGAGGTCGACTGGAGCGCCCTCGTCGACGGCCGGGCCGCGCGCCGGGTGGACCTGCCCACCTACGCCTTCCAGCGCCGCCGGTACTGGTCCGACGAGATGGCGGCCATGGGCACCACAACGGATGTGGCCGGTTTCGGCCAATCTTCCGCCGACCATCCGCTGCTCGGTGCCGCTCTGCCGCTGCCCGACACCGACGGCGTGGTCCTCACCGGGCGGCTGTCGCCGGGCACGCAGCGGTGGCTGGCCGACCACGACGTGCTCGGTTCCGTGCTGCTGCCCGGCACCGCGTTCGTCGAACTCGCGATCCGTGCCGGCGACCATGTGGGCACCGGCGTACTGGAGGAGCTGACCCTGGAGGCGCCGCTGGTGCTTCCGGAGAGCGGCGGCGTGGCCGTGCAGGTCGTCGTGGGCGGCCCGGACGAGGCGGGGGCCCGGCCGGTGAGCGTGTACTCCCGCGCGCAGAGCGACGCGGGTGAGGGCGCCTGGACACGGCACGCCTCCGGCACCCTCGTGGCCGAAGGAGGCGCGCCGTCGGCCCTGGAGGAGTGGCCGCCACCCGGCGCCACCGCGGTCGGCATCGACGGCGCCTACGACGGCCTGATCGAGCGGGGCTACGCCTACGGCCCGGTCTTCCAGGGCGTGCGCCGGGTCTGGCGGCGCGGGGAGGAGACCTTCGCCGAGATCGCCCTGCCCGAGAGCGCCCGGGAAGAGGCGGCCCGCTTCGGCCTGCACCCGGCGCTGCTGGACGCCGCCCTGCACGCCGACATGCTCGCCGGGGCCGACGACGGCTCGACCCGGCTCCCGTTCTCCTGGAACGGGGTGTCGCTGTTCGCCACCGGCGCCTCGGCGCTGCGGGTCCGGCTCACCCGGGTCGGCGACGGCGACGTCGCCATCGACCTGGCCGATTCCACCGGCGCCCCGGTCGCCCGGGTGGACACCCTCGTCTCCCGGCCGGTCTCCGCCGAGCAGCTGCCCGCCGTCTCCGGTGCCCGCAACGACTCGCTGTTCCGCTTCGACTGGACGGAGCTCGACCCGGGCGCCGCCCCGACCGGCGTCGGCACATGCGCCGTCATCGGCCCCGACCCCTTCGGGCTCGGCCCGGTCCTCGCGGCGGGGGGACTCGGGGGCGAGCACCACGACGACCTCGCCGCGCTCGGCCGCGCAGTGGGCGCGGGGGCGCCGACACCCGACCTGATCTTCGCGGCCTTCCCACCACCGGCCGAAAGCCGATCCGCGTCGGCGGTGGAATCGAGTGAGGAGACCGAGAGCGCCGGAAGCACGGATTCCCCGGCCGCCCGCGCCGCCGCGCACCGCGCCCTGGAGCTCGCCCAGGCGTGGCTGGCCGACGACCGCTTCGAGTCCTCCCGCCTTGTCGCGGTGACGCGCGGCGCGGTCGCGGCCGGGCCAGACGAGGATGTCCCCGACCTGGTCCACGCGCCGGTGTGGGGCCTGCTGCGGTCGGCCCAGGTGGAGAACCCCGAGCGGTTCACCCTGCTCGACCTGGACTCCGCGGGCGCCGCCGACCTGCCTGCGGCCGCGCTGGCGGCCGCCGCCGAGGCCGACGAGCCGTGGCTCGCGCTGCGTGGGGGAGCACTGCGCGTGCCGCGTCTGGCGCGCGTCGACGCGACCGCCCCCGGTGCGGACGGCGGACTCGACCCCGGCGGCACGGTTCTCGTCACCGGCGGTACCGGTGTGCTGGGCCGCCTGCTCGCCCGGCACCTGGCGGCCCGGCACGGCGCCCGGCACCTGCTGCTCACCAGCCGACGCGGCATGGACGCCCCCGGCGCCGCCGTGCTCAAGCGGGAGCTGACCGAGCTGGGCGCCGACGTCACGATCGCCGCCTGCGACGTGGCCGACCGTGACTCCCTCGACGGTCTGCTGGCGTCGATCCCGGCGTCGGCCCCGCTGACGGCGGTCGTCCACACCGCCGGTGTCATCGACGACGGCGTCATCCCGCAGCTGACCCCCGAGCGGATGGACCGGGTGCTGCGGCCGAAGGTGGACGCCGCGTGGAACCTCCACGAGGCCACCCGGGACATGGACCTGTCGGCGTTCCTGCTGTTCTCGTCCGCCGGCGGCGCGCTCGGCGGCCCGGGGCAGGGCAACTACGCTGCGGCCAACGTGTTCATGGACGCGCTCGCGCACCACCGGCGCGCGCTGGGGCGCCGCGCGGCCTCCTACGCGTGGGGTCTGTGGGCCGATGGCGGGCTCTCCGGCGACCTCGCCGACAACGACGTGGGCAGGATGGCGCGGGCCGGTGTGCTCGGGTTGTCGGTGGAGGAGGGCCTGGCCCTCTTCGACGCGATGCTGGCCATGGACGAGCCGCTGCTGTTCCCGGTGCGCCTGGACTTCGCGACGCTGCGGTCGGGCGGCGACGGGCAGCCGCCGGCCATGTTGCGCGGCCTGGTGCGGACGCCCGTGCGGCGCGGAGCAGGAGCGGCCGCGCCGGTCGGCGACGAACTCGCCGACCGGCTGGCCCGGATGCCCGGGAACGAGCGCGCCCCGGCCGTGCTCGACCTCGTCCGCACGAGCGCCGCCACGGTGCTCGGGCACGACGGCCCCGCCGCCGTCGGCCCCGACCGGGGCTTCTTGGAGCTGGGCTTCGACTCGCTGACCGCGTTGGAGTTCCGCAACCGGCTGCGCGGCGCGACGGGGCTGCGGCTGCCGGCCACGCTCATCTTCGACTACCCGACGCCCACCGCCATCGCCGACCACATCACCGCGCAGCTCGGCGGTGGGGAAACAGGCGCCGGAGGCGGTCTGGAGGCGGAACTGGCGCGCCTGGAGTCCGTCCTGGCGGGGGCCGCCCCGGACGCCGCCGAGGCCGACCGCGTCGAGGCGCGGCTGCGCGCGCTGGCCGCGAACTGGGCGCAGACCCACGGCACCGCGGGGGCCGGGGACGATGACGCCGACCTCGAATCGGCGACGGCGGGCGAGCTGTTCGACATCCTCGACAACGAGCTCGGCTCCGCCACCTGACCGATGCCCGCCCCTGCGCCCCCCGTGCCTCGCCGACATCGACGGAGGGGTGCGGGGGCGCCGCGTGGTCCTGGTGTACCAGGCTGTCATCGGGGTTGGCGCCGCGACCGGGGATGACCGCACTCGCGATTCGGATGCGCAGCGTGGCGGATCGACTCCGAAAAGCACGTTCTGCGAGGTCGTCCGAGGCCGACCGAGCGTCTAGGGGGAAAGTCGACAAACTTTAGGGGGTGAGAATCGTAGCGGCGGCCGCCCCGTCCTCGGTCTAATTGAAGTTAGCTTACTTATCCGAACGTATGTCCAGGTTCGGCCATGAGCGCGGAACGTGCCCGAGAGCCGTCGCGCGGGGGATGGGGTGCCGGCCCCGGCCGGACCACATGGAATCGCCTGACCGAATGGATGAGTGCGGATGACAGTGACAGAGGCGGACGACATCGGGGGGACGGAAGCCCCGGAGGCCACGACCACACCGCCCGACCTTCGCGCGCGGGTGGCCGAGCTGACCCAGTTCGCCGAGGCCGCCCGACAGGGCCCGGGGTTGCGCGCCACCGAGGCCCAGTGGGCCAAGGGCAAGCTGACGGTGCGCGAACGCATCGACCTCCTCTTCGACGAGGGCACCTTCCGGGAGATCGAGCGGTTCCGCCGCCACCGCGCCAGCGGATTCGGGCTGGAGGCCCGCCGCCCCTACACCGACGGCGTCGTCACCGGCTGGGGTCTGGTCCACGGCCGCAAGGTCTTCGTCTACGCCCACGACTTCCGCATCTTCGGCGGCTCCCTCGGCGAGGCGCACGCCGAGAAGATCCACAAACTCATGGACCTCGCCGAGTCGGCGGGGGCGCCGCTGGTCGCCCTCAGCGACGGTGCCGGCGCGCGCATCCAGGAGGGTGTCACCGCACTCGCCGGCTACGGCGGCATCTTCCGCCGCAATGTCCAGGCCTCGGGTGTCATCCCGCAGATCAGCGTGATGCTCGGCCCGTGTGCCGGCGGAGCCACCTACTCGCCGTCTCTCACCGACTTCGTGTTCATGGTCGAGGGCACCGCGCAGATGTACATCACCGGGCCCGACGTCGTGCAGTCGGTGACCGGCGAGCAGATCAGCCACGAGGACCTGGGCGGCGCCCGGGTACACGCCTCGGTCTCCGGCGCCAGCGGCTTCGTCTACGACGACGAGAAGGAGTGCATCGAGGAGGTCCGCTACCTGCTGTCGCTCCTTCCGCAGAACAACCGTGAGCTTCCCCCGGCGGTGCATGCCGACGACCCCGCCGACCGCCGCAACGACGCCCTGGTCGACCTCGTCCCGGCCGACCCCAACCGCTCCTACGACATGCGCGCGGTCATCGAGGAGATCGTCGACGACGGCGACCTGTTCGAGGTGCACGCCTCCTGGGCGACCAACATCATCTGCGGGTTCGCCCGGATGGACGGCCACGTGGTGGGCATCGTCGCCAACCAGCCGGCCGTGCTCGCCGGCGTGCTCGACATCCACTCCTCGGAGAAGGCCGCCCGCTTCGTGCAGGTCTGCGACGCCTTCAACATCCCCCTGCTCACCCTCGTGGACGTCCCCGGCTTCATGCCCGGCAAGGAGCAGGAGCACGGCGGCATCATCCGGCACGGCGCCAAGCTGCTGCACGCCTACTGCGCGGCGACCGTGCCGCGGATCCAGCTCATCGTCCGCAAGGCCTACGGCGGCGCCTACATCGTGATGGACTCCCGCTCCATCGGATCCGACCTCTCGTTCGCCTGGCCGACCAACGAGATCGCGGTGATGGGCGCCGATGGCGCGGCCAACGTCGTCTTCCGCCGCGAGATCGCCGCCGCCCCCGACCCCGAGGTGGCCCGCGAGCAGCGGATCAAGGAGTACCGAGAGGAGCTCATGCACCCCTACTACGCCGCCGAGCGCGGCCTGGTGGACGACGTCATCGACCCCGCGCTGACCAGGTCGACCCTCATCGACGCCCTGGAGATGCTGCGGACCAAGCACGCGCCGCTGCCCGCCCGCAAGCACGGCAACCCGCCCGTCTGATGGGCGCGGCGCAGGAGGGCCGGGAGGCCCCGTTCATGCGGATCGTCCGGGGGTCCCCGGACGACGAGGAGATCGCCGCGATCACCGTCGCGGTCATGGCCCTGATGCGGAGCCGGGCCGAGGAGTCCGGCCCGTCCCGCCCGGCCCCGAGGTCGGCGCGGTGGACCCAGTGGCGCGGCTACTGCCCGCCCGGGGCCTGGGCCGAGGACTATCCGGTGGCGAACGCCGGGCGGCGGCCGGTCGCGGCCGGAAGAGGAGCGGTGTGACAGTGGTACAGCCAGGAGAGCGCGAAGGCGGCGCGTGGGTCCGCCGGTTCCACCCGGCGCCGGAGGCCCGTACGCGCCTGGTCTGCTTCCCGCACGCGGGAGGGTCGGCCACCTTCTACCACCCGGTCTCCCAGGCGATGTCCCCGGCGGTCGACGTCCTCGCGATCCAGTACCCCGGGCGCCAGGACCGGCGATCCGAACCGTGCGTCGACGACATCGCGAAGCTGGCCGACCTGGTCGTGGGTGAACTGCGCCCGTGGGCGGACCGGCCCCTGGCCATGTTCGGCCACAGCATGGGTGCGTCGCTGGCTTTCGAGGTGGCGCGGCGTTTGGAAGCCGACGGCGTGACCGCCACCGCGTTGTTCGTTTCGGGGCGCCGTGCCCCCACGGCGTTCCGGGACGAGCGGGTGCACCTCGCCGACGATGACCGGATCATCGCCGAACTGAAGCGGATGAGCGGCACCGACGCCGCCGTGCTGGGCGACGAGGAGATCCTGCGGATGATCCTTCCTGCGGTGCGGGCCGACTACCGGGCGGCCGAGACCTACCGCTACACACCCGGGCCGGACGTGAGCTGCCCGATCATCGCGATGACGGGCGACGACGACCCGCAGGTGACCCTCGACGAGGCGCGCAAGTGGGCGGACCACACCAGCGGTGGGTTCGACCTGCAGGTGTACTCCGGCGGGCACTTCTTCCTGACGCACCACGCCGCGGCGGTGATGCGGGCCATGACCGACCGCATCGAGGGCCGGTCGGCCGTCGGGGACTGAGAGCGGCCGCGGCGCCGTCCCGGTCGGGCGAAAGCGGAAACACCCCCGGCGGTACCTCGGGAAATGCGTGTGCGGCGGCGGGCCGACCGCGACCGGAGATTATCCCGGATTCAACATGCGATCATATTGGTTCCACGGCGGCGTTCAGCCCCCTCGGCACCTTCGGCCACTTCCGGCCAGGTGGGGGGCGGAACGCCGCCCGGCATTCATCCGGGGTTCACGCGCGGCTGCACCTCGCATAATTTCGACACCATTCAACGTCAAGATCGTTTTCGTGGGAAGGGCTCGGCGCGGAAATGATCTTGCTCGTCTCCGGTGACCTGCGGTTTCCTTGCGCGGGGTCACGATCGCATGAGGACCGTGGCGGGATCATTTCCGTGTCGATAAGGTGAATGCGGCCGGGCGCCGCCTCGCCCGCGCGCCGTGTCGGCCGCGCTCCTCCAGGGGCCGTGTCGCCTTGGCCGCAGGCGCTGAAGTACCATGGGCGCACGCCGTCGCGGAGTCGCGTGAACATCATGTGAAGCGCGTGTTTCGGGTGTTCGACGGTTTTCCGGTTTCGGCTGCCAAGAGACGTTGCGCCGACCGTGGGAAGTCCGTTGCCTGTCGCCCGGGTTGCCATTCGTGGTGCCCCCGGCGACCTTTTCGGTGACGAGGCCTGAAAGCCCCCCGCCTGACGTGGAGATAGTGCCCATAAGTGTACACACGCGTGCGGAGAGTCGCAAAGTTAGACGCTTGTACTTCACTTTCTCTCGCGGGTAGGTTGGCGTGGGGCAGAGAGGGGTCCGGGTCGCACCGACTCACCCTTTTATGCAGGCTCGCAATTAAGAGGACGGTGACGCGGATGCAGATGGCGGAGCGGAGAGTTGAATTAGAGACATTGAATCGACTGTTCACCGAGAGTGTGCACGGCAAGGGCCAGGTCGTGCTCATCACCGGTCCCGGTGCCAGTGGCAAGAGCGAACTCGTCAGCGCGTTCCACGGGCGTGCCGAGGACGAGGGGGCGCTGGTACTCAGCGCCGCCGGCTCGCGTGCGGAGCGCGTCCTGCCGCTCGGGGTCATGGGCCAGCTGTTCCGGTCCGCGGTCCTGCCCCACGAAATGACGGAACAGGTGGAGCACCTGCTGCGGCCGGAGCCGATGGGCTTCACCGCCGACGAACCGGACCCGGTCACCCTCGGACAGCGGCACGCGCAGGTGGCCTACGGGCTCTGCGCGCTGCTGCTCGAACTGGCCCGGGACCGCCCCGTGGTGCTGAGCGTCGACGACGTCCACCACGCGGACGGCCCCAGCCTGCAGGCCCTGCTGTACATCCAGCGGCGGCTGACGTCGAGCCGGACCATGCTGGTGCTCAGCGAATGGCAGCAGCCCCGGCCGGCCTACCCCCTGTTCCACGCCGAGCTGACCCGGCAGCCCAACTGCACCAGAGTGCGGCTGGCACCGCTCTCCGGGCTCGGGGTGGAGGAGCTGCTGCGCGAGCACATGGCGGCGGAGGACGCGCGCAGGCTCGCCCCGGTCTTCCACGCGGTCAGCGGCGGCAACCTGGTCCTGCTGCACGGGCTCATCGAGGACCACTGCACCGTGGCGGCGGTCGGGCACGGCGGCGCATGCGCGGACGCCGCCATCGCCACCGGGGAGTCGTTCCGCCAGGCCGTACTGTCCTGCCTGCACCGCTGGGAGCCGCGGCTGCTCGAAGTGGCGCAGGCGGCGGCCCTGCTCGGCGAGTCCGCGTCGGCGTTCGCGGTCGCCCGCCTGCTCAAGGTGAAGGCGGCCTCGGTCGAGCCGGTGCTGGGCGCGCTGAACACGACGGGTCTGCTGGACGACGTCCGGTTCCGGCACCCGGCGGTCCGCGCCGCGGTGCTCGGCGACCTGGCCCCCGAGGGCCAGGCGGTCATGCACCTGCGGGCGGCGCGGCTGATGTACCAGGACGGGGCGGCTCCCGCGGAGATCGCCGGCCACCTCATCACCGCGGGGGGCGGTGTCGACGAGGGCTGGATGGCCGACGTGCTGCGGGACGCGGCCAAGCAGGCGCTCGCCACGGGGGAGGCGGAGCGCGCCATCGAATGCCTGGACCTGGCGCTGCAGGCCTGCGGCGACGAGCGTGAGCGCGCCGCCATCACGGCCCTGCTCGCCCGGGTGCAGTGGGGGGTGAACCCCTCGGCGGTCTCCCGGCTGATCCGGCCGCTCACCGCCGCGTTCGAACGGGGGCACCTGGACGGGACCGACGTCATGGCGCTCGGCCGGTACCTGTTCTGGCACGGCCGGGGCGAGGAGGCGGCCACCACGCTCGGCTGGTTCGACGGGTCGCCGCATGAGAGCGACTCCTGGACGCAGGCCGAGCTCGACCTCACCCGGGACTGGCTGCGCCTGTGCCACCCGCGCCTGCCGACGGCCGAAGGCACCCCCTTCACGGCCAACGGCGGCGCACCGGGGATGGCCGCGGTCACGGCACCGGGGGCGGCGCAGCGGACGGCGCAGCGCAGAGGCGGAGCGGGAACGTCGGCGGAACGGCATCGGGGAGTGCGCACGGAGGCCACGCTCACCGATGTGATGAACAACGGCCGGGGTGACGAAGCCATCGGCCGTGCGGAGCAGGTGCTGCAGAGCTGCCGGCTGTCCGACACGGTGATGGAGTCGGTGCTGGGGGCACTGCTCGTCTTCATTCATGCCGACCGGCTGGACAAGGCCGTGCACTGGTGTGTCACGCTCGGGGACGAGGCCAAGACCCGAGGGTTGCACGCCTGGTCGGCGACGCTGGCCGACATGCGGGCGCGCGTCGCGCTGCGCCAGGGCGACCTGGCGGCGGCCGAGCGCCACGCCCGCCAGGCGCTGGCCGACATGTCCCCGCAGAGCTGGGGGGTGGCCGTCGGCTCGCCCATGGCCCACCTCCTCCAGGCGACCACCGCCATGGGACGGCTCGCCGAGGCGGAGGAGCTGACCGAGCAGGTCGTTCCGGAGGACATGGCGCACACCTGGTTCTGGCCGCGCTACCTGTACGCGCGCGGCCACTACTACCTCGCGTCCAACCGGCTGCACGCCGCGCTCGGCGACTTCCAGACCTGCGGCGCGCTGCTCAAGGACTGGAACCTCGACCTGCCGGGGCTGCTGCCGTGGCGGACCGCCTCGGGCCAGGTGTACCTGCGCCTCGGCCGCCCGGAGGCGGCGCGGGAGCTCGTCGTCGAGCAGCTCGGCCGGCCGGGCGCCGGTAACCCCCGGGTCCGGGGTGTGTCGCTGCGGGTGCTGGCGGCCACGGGCGACGTCAAGAAGCGGGCACCGATGCTCAAGGAGGCGGTGGAGCGCCTCCAGGAGAGCGGTGACCGGCTCGAACTCGCCCTGGCCCTCGCCGACCTCAGCGACGCCCACCACAAGCTCGGCGAGTTCGCGCGGGCGCGGCTGATGGCCCGCCGCGCCAAGCAGATCGCCAAGAGCTGCCACGCCGAGGCGCTGTGCCAGCGGCTGCTCCCCAGTGAGGGGGCCGATGGTGCGGGCGATAAGGCGGCGGGACCCTCATCTGAGACCGAGGTGTTCGCCGTGCTCAGCGACGCCGAACGGCGGGTGGCCGCCCTCGCGGCGCTGGGTCACACCAACAGGGAGATCGGGGGCAAGCTGTTCATCACGGTGAGCACCGTCGAGCAGCACCTGACCCGGGTCTACCGCAAGCTCAACGTCAACCGCCGCACCGATCTGCCGACCGAGCTTCCCCTGCTCATGGCGGACACCGCGGGGTGAGGCGGTCCCGTGCGGCGTCCCCCCGACCGCACGGGACCGCCGTCCGGAGGCGTCGCCGACGCGTCCGGGCCCCGGCGGCCCCAGGGCGTGTCCACCGGTTCGGTGGACACGCCCTTCGCCGTTCGTGGACCCGGGCCCTCCTCGGCCCTCCTCACGGGCAGGGAACGGGGACCAGTCGGCCGTCGGTGATGGCGACGGCGTCGTCGCACGCCTCCTCGGCCACCTCGTCGGTGTCGGTGGACAGGACGGCGGTGCCGCCGCCGTCCACGAAGTCGCGCAGCATCTCCCGCATCAGCTCGGCGGACTCCGCGTCGACACCGGCGAACGGGTCGTCCAGCAGCAGCAGCCGCGGTTCGGGCAGCAGAGCCACGACGAGCCCCATCTTCTTGCGCATGCCGGTCGAGTACTCACGGACCAGCGTGGTCTCGGCCTCGGTCAGGTCCCACAGGCCCAGCAGCCGCTCGGCGCGGACCGCGAGCTTGACCGGGTCCAGCCCGTTCCACATCGCGACCGAGGTCAGCCAGTCGCGGCCGGTCCAGTGGTCGGGGATCGTCGGCTCGTCGGGCAGGGTCCCGAGGACCGCCTTGGCCCGCGCGGGCTCCGCCCACATGTCCACCCCGAAGATCCGGACATCGCCCTCGTCGGGCGGGAGCAGGCCGACCGACATCGACCACAGGGTGGTCTTCCCGGCTCCCTCAGGGCCGACGACGCCGAACACGCAGCGGTCCGGGACACGGAGATCGGCGTGGTCGACCACGAGCCTGTCGCTGAATTGCTTGCACAGTCCGTTCAGTTGCAGGGCGAAGGACCGGTCGGCGTCCACGGAGGTGCC
Source organism: Nocardiopsis mwathae (assembly GCF_014201195.1). Lineage (NCBI taxonomy): Bacteria > Bacillati > Actinomycetota > Actinomycetes > Streptosporangiales > Nocardiopsidaceae > Nocardiopsis > Nocardiopsis mwathae. The sequence goes on from NZ_JACHDS010000001.1 coordinate 489,161, forward strand.
GTTCGGTCCGGCGCGGAACCCGCGGGCGGCTGGGGCGCTTAATTCTACCGACGATCGCACGGGAGATCCCACCTTCGAAGCTTATGACAGGTATGTGAGTTTCCTGAGATGCCCGCAAACGAACGGAACATCGGACGAAAGCGGATCGCGTCATGATCGTGCTCGCGTCGCGGGAGAATATCAGTCGGGGGATCGGGCGCATGCAATTGTTGTCGACGGGGGCGCGCCCGGTCGGGCGATTCCGGCCGTTGTGCACGTCCGGCTGTGTCGTTCTGGTGGGCCTTAACGGCCACGGGGCGGGGGTTGGATTTCGGTGGCGAGTATACATACGTCTTAGTCATTTGTGTAGCAAGAGGGGGTGTGGCGGGCCCGCACGCCACCGCGCTGCGCACGTCGGCCGCCGGCCGGGCCGCGCCCGGGCCTCCGGCGTACTCCGGCGTACTCCGGCATATGCTCTGGTTTTCCTGACGCCTTTAGCCTCCCAGGTCATGGCGGGGTGGTGCACGGGTGTGTTTACCCCGGCCCCGCACGGGTGCTGTCACCACATTCGACGTCGATCACGCATGTCGTCCCCGACCGATCGAAACCGGGATGTCAGGGGTGCACTCACCACAATGGTGGTTACTAGGGGTGGCGGTCCGGCTCTCCTGTGGAGGTGTCCGATCGACTTCCACAGGACGATCGTGTTGCATCCCTGAATGTGTCACGACCGGCGCATCGGAATTGCGCGGGATCCGGGGCGATCAATTGGTTCCACCGGCACCCCCTAATTTCCCGACGGGGACACCACCCACAATGGCGAACAGGTCCTGATATGTCGCCCCCGAGTATCCGGCCGTCGGGACCCGCCGTGAGCGGTCGAACCCCGTGTCGCCCCGCGTCGGGGCCGGTCGGCGGCCCGTGACATCCCGGCGTGCGGCGGCGCGACCCCGGGCGGGCCCGTAGGTGGAAAACGAGGCCGCGGGCGGAAAACACGAAAGGGAACATCCGACCGGATGTCCCCTTCGACGCGGTGCCCCCTGCAGGATTCGAACCTGCGCACACGGCTCCGGAGGCCGTTGCTCTATCCCCTGAGCTAAGGGGGCGTGGCTTGCGGGAGTAACTCTAGCAGGGGCCGAGGGGTGGATCGCGCAATTGATCCCGGGATCGCCGATACCGCGGCGGTCGGAGCCGCCGGGGCGCTAGTCTCACGGCCGTGGGTGATGTGCTGGCACGGGTACTGGTGGTCGACGACAACGAGGTGATCCGCCAGCTGATCAGTGTGAATCTGCAGCTGGAGGGCTTTGAGGTGCACACCGCCGTGGACGGGCAGGACTGCCTGGAGCAGGCGGCCGAGGTGCGGCCCGACGTGATCACGCTCGATGTCATGATGCCCCGGCTCGACGGTTGGGTCACAGCGTCGCGGCTCCGGGAGAGCGAGGAGACCCAGGACATGAAGGTCCTGCTCATCACCGCCCGTGCCCAAGGCGACGACCTGCGGCGCGGCCGGGAGATCGGGGTCGACGGCTACCTCACCAAACCGTTCGAGCCGACCGAGCTCATCCGCATCGTGCGCGACCTCGCCGGGCTGCCGCAGGACGGGTGAGCCACGGCATGGACGACGGCCCCCAGGACGGCGGGCGGCGCGGAGCGCCGCCGCCGGTGCCCGCCCCTGATGCGGGCGCGACCCCGCGGTGGGTGGACGAGCTGCTGCGCACGGCCGCCGCCGAGGTGAGCGGCGTCGGCCTCGACCGGGTCCCCGGCGCCCAGCCGCGCCGACCGCCCGCGGGCGCGCCCGGAGACTTCGCGAGTGCGCTGCCGCTGCGGTTGGCCGGAGCGGCGCACACCCCGGCCGACCGGCTCGCCGCCGATATCGCCGCAGCCCTGCGCGCCCATCCACAGGTGGTGGACGCCGCGGTCGAGGGCCGGGGCTTCGTCAACCTCACCCTCACTCCGGCCGCGCGGGTGTCGCTGGTCCGTGCGGTCGGCGACGGCGCCGCCTACCTCACCGGCGGCGGGCCGGGCACGGCGGGGGAGCCGAGCCTCGGCGCTCCCGACCCCGGGGCGCCATCGGCCGCCACGGCGGCCCAGAGCGCCGTCGGCCGTGGCGGTGCACCCGTGTGGGCGCTGTCGGCCCTGCACACGGCGACCTCCGTCGAGGAGGCGCGCATCCTGGCGCGCGACGACGCCCGCCGACGCATCGCCCACGCGCGCGAGGCCGTCCACGCTGGCGCCGACGACGTCGTCCGCCCCCGGGGCAGACCCCCATCGAGCGGCCCGCGCCAGGCCGCGCCCGCCACCGGGGCGCAGGCCTCCGGCCCCGCGCGCATCCCCGAGGTGAGCTGGCGCGACCCCTACCTCGACGAGCGGTCGCCCCGCGGCCCGGTCGCGCGCCTCCTGTCGGTCACCGGCGAGGCGAGCGCCCGCGTCGCGTTCTGCCGTTCCATCCCCGAGCGGCCCCGCAGGGGGGAGGTGACCGGGCCCGGCCTTCCCGCCGTCCCCACGGCAGAGGCCCCCGGCCACTGGGCGCGCCACACCGACGCCAACCCCGCCTTCCGCGTCCGCTACGCCCACGCGCACGCGGTCTCCACCCTGGCCTGGTCCTTCGCCCGGGGCTGGGACGTACCGGCGCTTCCCGAACACGCGATCACCGGCCGGACCGCAGCGGCGGCCGGCCGCCCCCTGTCCGGCCACGTCGGCCCCACCACGACCACCGGCCTCACCCCCGCTGCCGTCGCGGCTCTGGACGAGCCGCCCGCCGCCGCGCTCATCGGCGAACTCTTCGACGGCCCCGGCGTCCTCGCCACCGCAGCGCGCCGTCGCGAACCCCATATCCTGGTCCGCTACCTCGAAGGTCTGGCGATTGCCTACCATGAATGGCGGGAATCCCGCGGCGCCGCAATCGGGGACATGATCGGACCGGAAACGGCCGACGGCGCGTGCGGGGAGGGCATCGCCGCGCGGCTCGAACTCTGTGCCGCCGCGGCCGGTGTGCTCGGAACGGGGCTGTCCCTGCTCGGTGTGTCCGCACCCACGCGGCTGTGAACGACCGGGCCCCGGCCCGCAACATCCGTGCGTCCCGCCGCCCGGAACGGCCCCGCGCCGTCCCCGGGCTGCCGGACCCGCCCACATGACGCACCTACCGAACCCAGCCGAGAGCCCACGCCCATGAGCCGTTACGCCCACCCCGCAGGCCCGCGTCACGCGGACGTGCTTCCCGAGGAGCACCCGCCGAGCCCGCCGCAGGACCTCACCGAGCTCGACCCCCGGGTCTGGCCCGCCACGGCCCGGCGCGTCGACGGCGAGATCGCCATCGGCGGCATCGGCGTCTCCCGGCTCGCCGAGGAGTACGGGACCGCCCTGTTCGTCCTGGACGAGGAGGACTTCCGCGCCCGCGCCCGCGACTACCGAGAGGCCTTCGCCCCCGTCGGCGGCGACGTCTACTACGCGGGCAAGGCACTGCTCACCAAGGCCGTCGCGCGCTGGGTGCGCGAGGAGGGCCTCAAGCTCGACGTGTGCAGCGGCGGCGAACTCGCCGTCGCGCTCGCCGCCGACTTCCCCGCCGAGGACATCGGCATGCACGGCAACAACAAGTCCGAGGCCGAGCTGGCCCGGGCCGTCGAGGTCGGCGTCGGCCGGATCATCGTCGACTCCTTCGACGAGATCGACCGCCTCGACCGGCTGGCCGCCGCCCGTGGCAGGGTCCCCAAGGTGCTGATCCGCGTCACCACCGGCGTCGAGGCGCACACCCACGAGTTCGTCGCCACCGCGCACGACGACCAGAAGTTCGGCTTCGCGCTGAGCACCGGCGCCGCCCAGGAGGCGGTCCGCCGTGCCCTGGCCGCCGAGCACATCGAGCTGGTCGGCCTGCATTCGCACATCGGCTCGCAGATCTTCGACATGGCCGGGTTCGAGGTCGCCGCGCGCCGCGTCACCGAGTTCCTCACCCGCGTCCACGCCGAACTGGGCGTCACCCTGTCCGAGCTCGACCTCGGCGGCGGACTGGGCATCGCCTACACCTCCGGTGACGCCCCGCTGGCCCCCAAGGCCATCGCCGAAAGCCTGGTCTCCATCGTCCAGCGCGAGTGCGCGGCCGCCGGCCTGCCGGTCCCGCGGATCGCGGTGGAACCCGGCCGCGCGGTCGCCGGCCCGTGCGGCATCACCCTCTACCGGGTCGGCACCATCAAGGACGTCGAGGGCCTCCGCACCTATGTCAGCGTCGACGGCGGGATGAGCGACAACATCCGCACCGCCCTGTACGGCGCCGAGTACACCTGCGTGCTGGCCTCCCGAGACAGCGACGCCGAACCCATGCTCTCCCGCCTCGTGGGCAAGCACTGCGAGAGCGGCGACATCATCGTCCACGACCTCTACCTCCCCGCGGACCTGCGCACCGGCGACCTCGTGGCGGTCGCGGCGACCGGCGCCTACTGCTACTCCATGGCCAGCAACTACAACCACCTGCCCCGCCCGGCCGTCGTCGCCGTCCGCGACGGCGCCGCCCGAACGCTGGTGCGCAGGGAGAGCGAGGACGACCTGCTCCGCCTGGACGTAGGCTGAGTGGCCGCGGCCCCGAAGCGCAGGAGCGCCGCGGCCAACCGTGATCGGCACGAATGCACGAGATGAGAGAAGTGGGAGTCACCCCCAGATGGCAATGAAGGTGGCGCTGCTCGGATGCGGCGTTGTGGGCTCGGAAGTGGTGCGGCTGCTCAACGAGCGGTCGACCGAACTCGCCTCACGGATCGGGACGCCCCTGGAGATCGGCGGCATCGCGGTGCGCCGGCTCGGGCGGACCCGCGGCACGGGGCTCGACCCGGAGCTGTTCACCACCGACGCCATGGGCCTGGTGACGCGGGACGACATCGACCTGGTGGTCGAGGTGATCGGCGGGATCGAACCCGCACGCTCGCTCATCCTCGCGGCGATCAAGTCCGGCAAGTCGGTCGTGACCGCGAACAAGGCGCTGCTCGCCGAGGACGGCGCGACCATCCACGCAGCCGCCCGCGATGCCGGGGTGGACGTCTACTACGAGGCGTCCGTCGCCGGCGCCATCCCGCTGCTGCGTCCGCTGCGCGACTCCCTGGCCGGGGACACCGTGCACCGCGTCATGGGCATCGTCAACGGCACCACCAACTTCATCCTCGACCGGATGGACACCCTGGGCGCCGGGTTCGCCGAGTCACTGGAGGAGGCGCAGGCGCTCGGCTACGCCGAGGCCGACCCGACCGCCGACGTCGAGGGCTTCGACGCCGCGGCGAAGGCCGCCATCCTGGCCCGGCTCGCCTTCCACACCCAGGGTGTGACCGCCGCCGACGTGCACCGCGAGGGCATCACCGAGGTGACCGCGGGCGACATCGCCAGCGCCAAGGCGATGGGGTGCGTGGTCAAACTCCTGGCCATCTGCCAGCGCTCCGCCGACGGCACCTCGGTGGGCGTGCGCGTGCACCCCGTCATGCTCCCCCGCGAGCACCCGCTGGCCACCGTGAACGAGGCCTACAACGCCGTGTTCGTCGAGGCCGAGTCCGCCGGGCGGCTGATGTTCTACGGCGCGGGCGCCGGCGGCGCACCCACCGCCAGCGCCGTCCTCGGCGACCTCGTCGCCGTCGCCCGCAACCGGCTCGCGTCGACCGCCGTGGCCGAGGGCGCACACGACACCGGGCTTCCGGTCCACCCGATGGGCGACACCATCACCCGCTACCACGTGGCCCTCGACGTGGCCGACCGGCCGGGCGTGCTCGCCCGCGTCGCCGAGGTCTTCGCGGGCAACGGCGTCTCCATCAAGAACGTCCGCCAGGAGGGCCACGGCGACGACGCCCAGCTCGTCCTGGTCAGCCACCCGGCACCCGACGCCGCACTCGCCACGACCGTGGAGCAGCTGCGGGTGCTCGATATGGTCCGCTCGGTCGCCAGCGTGATGCGCGTCGAGGCCTCCGGCGACGACGGCTGACACCGGGGCCACGGACCCCGCCCGCACCGCACCCACCCGGACCGGTGCCCCCTGCTCCGATGGCCTCGGGAGAACGGTTCCGATTCCGACGGGAAGCTCCGACCGTTCCCCCGAGGCCATCGGAGCAGGGGCGTGTCCTGTCCCACCGGCCGAGACCACCGTGCCGCGGATTCCCGGGTCGCGGGCTCTGGGGCCTAGAATCGGTGCAGATCACCAGGGCGCACGGGACGGCCGAAACGGCCTCGGTTCCTACCGTAGGGCCGCCGCACACGGCACGCCCCGCCGCCTGACGCATCGAACCCAACGCAAGTCCCACCCACTCGAAAGGGCCCTGTCGTGAGCATGGCACGGGCGTGGCGAGGGGTCGTCGAGGAGTATCGCGACCGCCTTCCTGTCAACCCGAACACCCCGGTCGTCACCCTGATGGAGGGCGGAACCCCGCTGGTACCCGCCCGCCGGGTCTCGGAGCTGACGGGGTGCGAGGTGTTCCTCAAGGTCGAGGGGCTCAACCCCACCGGGTCCTTCAAGGACCGCGGCATGACGATGGCCATCACCAAGGCGGCCGAGGAGGGCGCCAAGGCCGTCATCTGCGCCTCCACCGGCAACACCAGCGCGAGCGCCGCCGCCTATGCGGTGCGCGCCGGGATGACCTGCGCGGTGCTGGTCCCGCAGGGCAAGATCGCGATGGGCAAGCTCGCCCAGGCGCTGGTGCACGGCGCCAAGCTGCTGCAGGTCGACGGCAACTTCGACGACTGCCTGGAGCTGGCCCAGAAGCTCTCCGTCGACTACCCCGTCGCGCTGGTCAACTCGGTCAACCCCTACCGGCTGCAGGGGCAGAAGACGGCGTCCTTCGAGATCGTCGACGCGCTCGGCGACGCCCCCGACATCCACTGCCTCCCGGTCGGCAACGCCGGGAACATCACCGCCTACTGGATGGGCTACAAGGAGTACGCCGCCGACGGCGTCTCCACCCGGCGGCCGCGCATGTTCGGATTCCAGGCGAGCGGGGCAGCGCCGATCGTCAGCGGAGAGCCCGTCCAGCAGCCGCGCACCATCGCCACGGCGATCCGCATCGGCAACCCCGCGTCGTGGAGCCATGCCGAGGCGGCCCGTGACGAGTCCGGCGGGCGGATCGACTCGGTGACCGACCGGCAGATCCTGGCCACCTACCGGCTGCTCGCCGCCGAGGAGGGCGTGTTCGTCGAACTCGCCTCCGCCGCCAGCGTCGCCGGGCTGATGCAGGCCGTCGAGGAGGGCCACATCGAGCGCGGCAGCCGTGTGGTGTGCACCGTGACCGGAAACGGCCTCAAGGACCCCGACTGGGCGCTGGCCGGGGCGTCGGCCGCGACGACCGTCCCGGTCGACGCGCAGGCGGCGGCGACCGCGCTCGGGCTGGCCTGATCCGGCCACACCGGCGTCTCCGCCGCATCACTCCCCGGGGCCGCCCGGCCCGGGGGAGTGCCGGGCCCAGCGCCGTGCCCGTGGCCGGTTCCGGCCAATTTGTCGGGTTTTCGGATCCGTTCCCGACGTGTCCCGGAACCGGCCGCCCGGACGACTCCGGCCCCCGCCCGCGCGGCGGGCCGACCGCGTTTCCAACCTTCGGAGTGATGTGATGTCTCAGCTGCGCCCGGGCAGGGTGCTCGTCCGTACCCCCGCGACCAGCGCCAACCTGGGGCCGGGTTTCGACGCCCTGGGGCTCGCCCTGGGGCTGCACGACGAGGTGGAGGTCACGGTCCGTGACGACGACCGCGTCACCGTCGACATCGTAGGAGAGGGCGCCGACGACCTGCCGCGCGACGCCTCGCACCTGGTCGTGGCGGCGATGCGGCGCACGTTCGAGGTGGCCGACCGCCCCCTGCCCGGCCTGGATCTGCGCTGCCGCAACGGCATCCCGCACGGCCGGGGGCTGGGGTCCTCCGCGTCGGCGATCGTCGCGGGCGTGACCGCGGCCGCCGTCCTGCTGGGCAAGGGCGACCCGGCGACCGGGGAACTGGATCGCGACCACGTCTTCGGCGTGGCGGCCGATATCGAGGGACACCCCGACAACGTCGCACCCTGCGTCTACGGCGGCTTCACCATCGCGTGGCGGGGCACGGCCGGCTGGGGGGCGCTCTCGCTGCCGCCTTCGCCGCGGCTGCGTCCGGTGGTGTGCATCCCCGAGGAGCGGCTGTCCACCGAGCGGGCCCGCGGCCTGCTGCCCGCGTCGGTGCCGCACGCCGACGCGGCGTTCACGGCCGGGCGTTCGGCGCTGCTCGTTGCGGCCGTTTCCGGCCACCCGGAAATGCTGATGGAGGCGACGGAGGACCGGCTGCACGAGGGTTATCGGGAACCCGCCATGCCCGCGAGCGTGCGGCTCATCGGTGAGCTGCGGAAGCACGCCGGTCTACCTGCCGTGGTCTCGGGTGCGGGACCCACCGTCCTGGTGCTGGGGTACGCCCCGGAGGTCGGCGCGGACGCCGGGATCCCCGACGTGGCGGGGAACGTCGCACGAATCAGTGCGGACCTGGTTGATTCAATACGCGAGCGAACGGGTACTGGTTGGCACATACGCCCCTTAACAATCGATCCGGCAGGGGTGTGGATCAGTTCTCCCCGTTCATAGACCTGTGTCGAGGAATAGCTGTGGGCTCCGGTGGTGTTAGGCTAGGTGAAGCACCAGATGCCCCGTTGCGGGGCGTGTGCTCATCCGCCACAGTCTTCTCCGTGTCCAATGCGCACATGGTCGCCTCCATGCACGCGCTACACCCGGTGATCTCTGTGTTGAGTTCGCGGCGCACCCGTGACTCTGCCCTCCCTACCGAAGTCGGTTCCTCGTTCGGCGAGAGCGACAGAATGGTCCACGGGCGGCGTATCCGAGCTCATCGCCCCAACGTCTGGCTGCACCCAGAGCCCGCCGTGAATGGGTAGGAGCCGCACGTCGGTTCCCGATGACATCCAGCTGGGGCAAGCCCGACCCGGCCCCCGCCGGTTCGCACCACCGGGCCGGCCGTTACACGACACGATGACGGCCTGAGCCCGCTCCTTGGGAAGGACCCTTAGTGAGCGACACCACCGAACTCCACACGGACGCGGCGGTCAGTACGCACGACAACCAGACCGCGTCCGCTGCGGAAGCCGGCGACGCCGCCCCTTCAGCAGGCAAGACCGCGGCGGCCCGGAGCCGAAGCGGCGGCACGGGTCTGTCCGCCCTGAAGCTCACGGAGCTTCAGCGGCTCGCGTCGAGTCTCGGTATCACGGGTACGGGGCGGATGCGTAAGAACGACGTCATCGCCGCCATCGAAGCCAAGCAGGGCGGCCCGGTGGCCGCCCCGTCGACCAGGAAAACCCCGAAGACCTCTGAGAATCGCACGGGAAGCGGTAAGGTCGACGACACCGACGGCGCGTCCGCGGCCCGTCGTCCCGCCGCGAAGAGCGCGGACAGCGGGGCGGCGACGGACGCTCCGGTGACCACCGAGACCCCCGCTGTCACCGACGAGGGGGCGAAGGAGCAGGCTGAGCGTTCCGAGAAGCCCGCTCGCAGCCGCCGGTCCCGCAGGCGCGGCGACGACTCCGGTGACCAGACCAGGCCGTCGGACGGCACCGACCCCTCTACCACCGCGAGCAGCGTGACCAAGACATCCAGCACCCCGCAGAAGAGCGGCTCCGACTCCGCGAACGGCCAGTCCACCTCGGGCGGCCGCGAGCGCCAGCGCAACCGCCGCAACCGCGGCAACCGTGAGGAGACCGCCGCCGCCGACACGTCCACACAGGACACTGGCCGGAAGGGCGGTGGCCAGAGCGGCCGCGACACCTCCGACGACGACTTCGGCTCCGGTGGCCGCCGCCGCGGGCGGCGGCGCGACCGCCGCGACCGCCGCGGCCGCGACCGCCAGGACACCGAGCCCGTGATCAACGAGGACGACGTCCTGCTGCCGGTCGCCGGCATTCTGGACATCCTCGACAACTACGCCTTCGTGCGCACCACCGGCTACCTGCCGGGCGCCAACGACGTGTACGTGTCGCTGGCCCAGGTCCGCAAGAACGGCCTGCGCAAGGGCGACGCCATCACCGGTGCCGTGCGCCAGCCCCGCGAGGGGGAGCGCCGCGAGAAGTTCAACGCGCTCGTGCGGCTCGACACCATCAACGGAATGGCGCCCGACCAGGCGCGCAACCGCCCCGAGTTCGCCAAGCTCGTGCCGCTGTACCCGCAGGAGCGGCTGCGCCTGGAGACCGAGCCGAACATCCCGACGACCCGGATCATCGACCTGGTGTCGCCGATCGGCAAGGGGCAGCGCGGCCTCATCGTCTCGCCGCCCAAGGCCGGAAAGACGATGGTGCTGCAGTCGATCGCCAACGCGATCACCGAGAACAACCCCGAGTGCCACCTCATGGTCGTCCTCGTCGACGAGCGGCCCGAAGAGGTCACCGACATGCAGCGCACGGTCAAGGGCGAGGTCATCAACTCGACCTTCGACCGCCCTGCCGAGGACCACACCACCGTCGCCGAGCTCGCCATCGAGCGCGCCAAGCGGCTGGTGGAGATGGGCCTGGACGTGGTGGTGCTGCTCGACTCCATCACCCGGCTCGGGCGCGCCTACAACCTCGCCGCACCGGCGAGCGGGCGCATCCTGTCCGGCGGTGTCGACTCCACCGCGCTCTACCCGCCCAAGCGGTTCTTCGGCGCGGCCCGCAACATCGAGAACGGCGGCTCCCTGACGATCCTCGCCACCGCGCTGGTCGATACCGGCTCGCGGATGGACGAGGTCATCTTCGAGGAGTTCAAGGGCACCGGCAACATGGAGCTCAAGCTCAACCGGCAGCTCGCGGACAAGCGGATCTTCCCCGCGGTCGACGTCGTCCAGTCCAGCACCCGTAAGGAGGAGATCCTGATGTCGAGCGAGGAGCTCAACGTCATCTGGAAGCTCCGCCGCGTGCTGCACGGGCTCGACGCCCAGCAGGGCCTGGAACTTCTCCTGGAGAAGATCAAGGACACCAAGAGCAACGCCGAGTTCCTGCTGCAGGTGCAGAAGACCACGGTGGGGTCCGGCGAGAGCTGAGTCCCACCGGTCGCAGACCCGCACACCGGCGGCCCGCCCCACCACACGTGGCGGCGGGCCGCCGCCTTTCGGGCGCTGCGGCCTGCCCGGACGCCCGGTGCCGCGCCGCGGAGCGGCACCGGGCGTCCGGGGCCGGGTCCACGGCCGGCACCGATCGGCGGGAATAGCGGCTGGTCGGTTCCGGGTTGAAGGTCTGGCAGACTGGTATACGAAGAATCGCCCCCGCACGTGCGGGGGCCATCCCAGGTCATACGACCGCCGCGGTACCGGTTCACGCAGGCCACAGGTGTGCACCCCCGCCCATGCGGGGACGGACCCGAGTCCACTGCCTCATTGCGACCGCCGCCTTCGGCATGCGTCCGGCGACCGCCCTTAGCGAGGAGATCCACGTGAAGGCCGACATCCACCCCGACTACGTTGTCACCGAGGTCACCTGCACCTGCGGCAACAGCTTCGTGACCCGCAGCACCGTTACGCAGGGCAAGATCCGTGCGGACATCTGCTCCGCCTGCCACCCGTTCTACACGGGCAAGCAGAAGATCATGGACACCGGCGGCCGGGTCGCCCGCTTCGAGCAGCGCTTCGGCAAGCGCAAGTAGCGTCTGCCCCGGCGGGTCCGGTCGCGCGCCACGACGAACGGCGCGCGACCGGACCCGCGCACCAGGTTCGACGAGGCCGCGCCCCGTACCGGCACGGGCGGTGCACCGGTCTGCAGGCCGGGGTGAAACCAGACGCTACCGATGAGGACGAGACGTGAAGCTGGACGACCTTCTGGGCGAGTACTACGAGCTTGAACAGCAGCTCGCCGACCCCTCCGTGCACGCCGACCAGGGGCGGGCGCGCCGCCTCGGCAAGCGGTACTCCCAGCTCACCCCCATCGTCACCGCCTACCGCGAGCTCAACCGCGTCGAACGCGACATCGAGGCCGCCCAGGAGCTCGCCGCCGAGGACCCCGCCTTCGCCGAGGAGGCCAAGGAACTCGCCGCGGACAAGGAGCGGCTGACCGAGCGCCTGCGCTTCCTGCTCATCCCACGCGACCCCGCCGACGACAAGGACCTCATCATGGAGGTCAAGGCCGGCGAGGGCGGCGAGGAGTCCGCGCTGTTCGCCGGCGACCTGGTGCGGATGTACCTGCGCTACGCCGAGCGCCAGGGATGGAAGACCGAGGTCATCGACGCCACGTCCTCCGACCTCGGCGGCTACAAGGACATCACGATCGCCTTCAAGAACCGCGGTACTCCCGAGCCCGGCCAGGGCGTGTGGCCGCGGCTCAAGTTCGAGGGCGGCGTGCACCGCGTCCAGCGCGTCCCGGTCACCGAGTCCCAGGGCCGCATCCACACGTCGGCCGCCGGTGTGCTCGTCGTCCCCGAGGCCGAAGACGTCGAGGTCGAGATCAACGAGAACGATCTGCGCATCGACGTGTACCGGTCCTCCGGCCCGGGCGGGCAGAGCGTCAACACCACCGACTCCGCGGTCCGCATCACCCACGTCCCCTCCGGCATCGTCGTCTCGTGCCAGAACGAGAAGAGCCAGCTGCAGAACAAGGAGCAGGCCATGCGGATCCTGCGCGCCCGGCTGCTCGCCGAGGCGCAGGCCGCCGCCGAGGCCGAGGCCGCGGCCGAACGCAAGAGCCAGGTCCGCACGGTCGACCGCTCCGAGCGCATCCGCACCTACAATTTCCCGGAGAACCGGATCTCCGACCACCGTGTCGGCTACAAGGCCTACAACCTCGACCAGGTCCTCGACGGGGAGCTGGGCGGAGTGCTGCAGGCGCTCATCGACGCCGACACCAAGGAAAGGCTGGAGCAGGCGCAGTCATGAACTTCCTGCTCGACGAGGTCGCGCGGGCCACGCTGAGGCTGGCCGAGGCGGGGGTGGCCTCGCCCCGCACCGACGCCGAGGAACTCGCGGCGTTCGTGCACGGCGTTCGTCGAGGAGAGCTGCACCAGGTTCCCGACGCCGACTTCGACGCCCTGTACTGGGAGTGTGTCGCCCGCCGGGAGGCCCGCGAGCCCCTGCAGCACATCACCGGACGCGCCTACTTCCGCTATCTGGAGCTGCAGGTCGGCCCCGGCGTCTTCGTGCCCCGCCCGGAGACCGAGATCATGGTCGGCTGGGCCATCGACACCCTGCGTGCCATGGACGTCGCCGACCCCCTCGTCGTCGACCTCGGCACCGGCTCCGGCGCCATCGCCATCTCCATCGCCCAGGAGGTACCGCGCTCCCGCGTGCACGCCGTCGAGGTCGACACCGAGGCCCTCGCCTGGGCCAAGCGCAACATCTCCAACAGCGGCCACGCCGACCGCATCACCCCCCACCAGGCCGACATGCGCACGGCCCTGCCCGAGCTCGACGGCAGTGTCGACCTGCTCATCACCAACCCGCCCTACGTCCCCACCGACGACTCCGGCCAGATCCCGCCCGAGGTCCGCGACTACGACCCGTCGCCCGCCCTCTGGTCGGGAGCCGACGGCCTCGACATGATCCGTGAACTCGAAGGCGTCGGCCGCCGCCTGCTGCGCCCCGGCGGCGCCATGGCGATCGAGCACGGGGACGGCCAGGGCATCGACATCCCCCACCTGTTCCCCGAGGAAGACGGCTGGCGCGACGTCCGCAACCGCAAGGACCTCGCGCACCGGGACCGGTTCGTTGTCATGCGCAGGGCGGACACCTAGGCAAGAGTGGTCCCGCCGCCATGGCGCGCGTCTGCAGATGGAATGGAATGGTGATCCACACATGAGCCGCAGCTACGACTGCGCCGACGACGCGGCCCGCAAGGACGGCGTCGCCGACGCCGCGTCCAGTGTGCGCCGCGGCGAGCTGGTGGTGCTGCCCACCGACACCGTCTACGGCCTCGGCACCGACGCTTTCAGCCCGAGTGCGGTCTCCTCCCTGCTCAAGGCCAAGGACCGGGGCCGGGATATGCCGCCGCCGGTCCTCGTCGGATCGGTGCGCGCGGCCCAGGCGCTCATCGACGACCTCGGAGGGCACGGCCAGGACCTCATCGAGGAGTTCTGGCCCGGTCCGCTGACCATCGTCTGCACGGCCACACCGAGCCTGTCCTGGGATCTGGGGGACACCCTGGGGACGGTGGCGGTGCGCATGCCCATGCACCCGGTCGCGCTCGAACTCCTCAAGGAGGTCGGGCCGATGGCGGTCAGCAGCGCCAACGTCTCCGGGCGCCCGGCCGCGACCACCGCAGCCGAGGCGGCCGAGCAACTCGGTGACAGCGTCTCCGTCTACCTCGACGGTGGCACGTGCAGCGAATCCGCGCCCTCGACCATCGTCGACCTGACCTACGCGGTGCCGCGCGTGCTGCGCGGCGGCGCCATCCCCATCGAACGGCTGCGCGCGGTGTGCGGCACGGTGATCGGCGAGACCAAGCCCAAGGCCGCGGCCCGGCCGACCGAGTCCGCGGAGGCGGAGGAGACGGAGGAAGCGGAGAGCCCCGGCGGCACCGTGGAGGGTGGGGCCGGAGACGCGCCGGAGAGCCCTCGTCCGGCGAACGACCCCGCCCCGGAGAGCGACCGCTGACCCCCGTCCCTCTCTTCCGTTGATCTCGGAGATATCGGGGTGTCATCGGCGATTTTCACCCCGATATCCCCGAGATCAACGAACGAGGAAGCGGGGTGCTAGGTTCACAGGGAATGTCCCGACAGCGTCCGTCGGCCCCGCGGGTCCGGGCCGTGCTCGGCCGCTCGCCGGTGCGCTGAAACGAAAGGCTTCTAGGACACGTCGTGCGTGAGTATGCGCTCACCTTTGTCATCGCGGTGGCGGTCACCTATCTGCTGACCCCCTTCGTCCGGCGGGCGGCGATCACCTTCGGTGCCGTGCCGCCGGTCCGCGACCGCGACGTGCACACCGAGCCCATTCCGCGGCTCGGCGGCATCGCGATCTACGGCGGGTTCGCCGCCGCGCTGCTGATCTCGGCGAAGCTCCCGCACCTGCAGGAAGTCTTCGTCTACAACACCTGGATGGCACTGCTGCTGGCCGGCGGCCTCATCACCGCCATCGGCGTCGTCGACGACCGGTGGGGGATGGGCCCCATCCCCAAGCTGGCCGGGCAGGTCGCCGCGGCCGGCATCCTCGTGTCGATGGGGGTGCAGCTGCTCTGGCTGCCGCTGCCGGGCACGACGCTGTCACTGGGGCCGTGGCTCGGCGCGTTGATCTCGGTCCTGCTGATCGTGGTGACGATCAACGCGGTGAACTTCGCCGACGGGCTGGACGGTCTGGCGGCCGGCATCGTGGCGATCTCGGCGTTCGCCTTCTTCGCCTACTACTACGTGGCCGCCGTCGACCAGGGCTTCGAGCGGCAGTCCTACCCGGCGATGATCGCGATCATCCTGGCCGGGGTGTGCATCGGATTCCTCCTGCACAACTTCAACCCGGCCCGCGTGTTCATGGGCGACACCGGGTCGATGCTGCTCGGATTGCTGCTGACGTCGATCACGATCACGGTGACCGGCCAGTTCGATGCCAACACGGCGGCCAACAGCGGGGAGAACGGTGCGGTCGGCGTCCACCACGGCATGGTGGTCTTCCTACCGGTGCTGCTGCCGCTGCTGGTCATCGCGCTGCCACTGGCCGACCTGGTGCTGGCGGTCGTCCGCCGGACACTGGCGGGCAAGTCGCCGTTCGCCCCCGACAAGAAGCACCTCCACCACCAGCTTCTGGGGCTCGGGCACTCGCACGCGCGGGCGGTGCTGCTGATGTACCTGTGGGCGGCGATCATCGCGTTCGCCTCGGTCTCGCTGGCCGTGTTCGACCAGCCGGTGATGATCCTGACCGTGACCACATTGGTAGCACTCTGTGCTGTCGGGCTGATCACCCTGCCGCGGCTGCGCCGCCGTCGCCGCCGTCAGCAGCGGCGGCAGGCGCAGGAGATCACAGAAGATCACATTTCGGTCGCGAAAGACTGACGCTGAGCCCCAGCTCTATTGGTGAACAAACGGTGAACGCCAGGGGAACTATGCAGCCGGTGCTATGCCTGGCCCGTGAGATAGCTTACAGACCGCCTGGAAAGTCGGTGAAACGGGCATTTTTCGCCCTTGTAAGGCGTGCGTAAAGGTCACCTGGGGACAGGTGCCGAAATCCTTGTGATAGCTTTCACGAGCAAGCACCCCACTGAACATCCACCGGAGCCTCAATGCAGGAACACGACGCCCGGGTCCTCCGTGGCGCCGCGATTCCCACCGCCGTCGTCGGCCTGATCGCGATGATCGTCGCGTTCGCGATCACGGGGACCCACGGGCTCATCGGTGCTGTTCTCGGCACCCTGCTGATCATCGCCTTCTTCGCCGTGTCCGCGTTCGTGATCGCGATCACGGGGAAGCGGCGGCCCCAGCTGCTGCTGCCGGTGGCCTTCCTGGTCTACACCACCAAGATCGGGATCCTCGCGGTCGTCCTGGTCCTCTTCGGGGGGACCACCGCCTTCGACGGCAACTCGTTCGCACTCACCTCCCTGGCCTGCGTCATCGCCTGGCTGGCCGGACAATCGGTGGCGAGCATGCGGGTCAGGCGCCTCTACGTGGAGCCGGTCGAGGACACCGAGACCGCCGGGGAACAGCGGTGAGCCGCCCCGGGCGGGGGGGTGTGCGCACGGTATTCACCTACTGCTATCTTCCGGAGCGAGATGAACGACCGTCAGGGCGGTGCCGAGGAGAAAGATCCTCAGGCCCCCAGCGGCAACACGGTCATCTCGTATCTGCTGGGGGGCCTGGCCTTCTGGGGCTTTGCGGGTTGGTTGGCGGACCGGGCACTCGGCTACGAGACGCTGTTCCTTCCCATCGGCCTGCTACTGGGCCTGGTCGCATCGATCTACCTGATCATCACCCAGTACGTCCGGTTCTGACTGCCCAGCCCGGTAGCGTGCGGCTCACATCCGTCCTGAGAGCGGGGAGCGGCGCGGTATCGCCCTACACATCGAGGATTGAGTTGCGTCACGACGAAAGGGTTCGCCGTGAGTGCTGACGTGTACAGCGCCGCCGCCGAGGAAGGCTGCCACATCTTCGGCACCGGATGCGGATTCAGCCCGCCCGGTACCGAGCTCTTCTTCCCCACGCCCTGGATCGACTTCGGTCTGCCCGGGACGTCCGGCATCACCAAGTACTTCCTGGTCCTGGTGGTCGCGCTCCTGGTGGCGTCGGCGTTCTGGTACTTCACCACCCGCAGGTCCAAGGTCGTCCCCGGCCGCGGCCAGAGCCTGGCCGAGCTGCTGGTCTTCTTCATCCGGGACAACATCACCCGGACGACCATGGGCAAGGAGGGCGACAAGTTCCTTCCCCTGATGGTGACCCTGTTCCTGTTCATCTTCTCGATGAACATCATGGGCCTCATCCCCGGCCTGCAGCTCCCGGTCAACTCGAACCTCGCGTTCCCCGCGGTGCTCGCCCTCACGGTCTTCGTGCTGTGGAACGTCGTCGGCATCCGTCGGCACGGCTTCGGCGGCCACGTCAAGGCGCGACTCGTCCCCGGCGGCGTCCCGGCGTGGATCCTGCCCGTCGTGGTCCCGATCGAGGCGCTGTCCAACTTCATCATCCGCCCGGTCACCCACGCCATCCGTCTTTTCGCGACCATGTTCGCGGGTCACCTGCTGCTGGCGGTCTTCGCAGCGGCCGGCTGGTACCTGTTCAACCCGACCTCGCCCATGGGGCCGCTCTTCGGTGCGCTCTCCGTCGGCTACTCGGGTTTCGCCTTGATCGGCTTCCTGGCCTTCACGGCTTTCGAGCTGTTCATCATGGCCGTCCAGGCCTACGTTTTCGTCCTGCTGGCCTCCATTTACATCGGTGAGGCCATGGAGGGTGCGCACTAAACGCGGTGCGTGCGCTTTACGACCCCATTCCGGTAAGCAACGTCAGTTCGGCGGAATCGACAGACCGTCGGCGTGTCTGAGTAAAGGGAAAGAACAATGGAAATCACCGGTAGCCTCGCGACCATCGGTTACGGCCTCGCCGCGATCGGCCCCGGCATCGGCGTCGGCATCATCTTCGGCATGGGTGTGCAGGCCATCGCCCGCCAGCCCGAGGCCCGCGGCATCCTGCAGGGCCAGATGATCTTCGGCTTCGCCGTGGTCGAGGCCCTGGCCATCCTCGGTTTCGTCCTCGCGTTCATCCAGTCCGGCCAGTAAGACCGGCTGGATTCTGAAGGCCGGATAGGAACGCGAAGGAGATGCCAACCATGATCCTGGGAGCCGAGCAGGAGAACATCCTGCGGATTCACTGGGACGAGTTCACCTTCGGTGTTATCGCCTTCCTCATCATCCTCGGTGTCGTCTACAAGTTCTGGCCGAAGCTGACGGCCGCCCTGGATGAGCGTGCCAACCAGATCGAGGGTGGCATCGAGCGGGCCAAGAAGGCCGAGGCCGAGGCGGAGGAAGCTCGCCAGCAGTACCGCGAGAAGCTCGAAGAGGCGCACCGCCAGTACGCCGCCGAGCTGGAGAAGGCCAAGGAGCAGCGCGCCGCGATCATCGCGGAGGCGCGCGAGGAGGCCCAGGTGGAGGCCCGCCGCATCATCGAGGCGGGGCACGCCCAGATCGAGGCCGACCGGCAGCAGGCGTTCGCGCAGCTGCGGGCCGAGATCGGCGCGCTCTCCACCGACCTCGCCGAGCGCATCGTGGGTGAGACGCTCGCCGACAGTGCCGCGCAGAACCGTGTCATCGACCGGTTCCTCGCGGAGCTGGAGCAGAGCGAGAGCGCCGAACAAGCCGAGGTGCGCTGATGCGGGGTATCAGCCGTACGTCGCTGGAGCAGGTGACAGGACGCCTCGACGGCGTCCTGCCGTCGGCCAACGCCCCGACGCTGGGCCACGAGCTCTTCGAGGTCGTGGCGCTCCTGGGCCAGGAGCACTCCCTGCGTCGGTGGCTGGCCGACCCCGCCAACCCGGCCGCAGCCAAGTCGGGTCTGATCGGCCAGCTGCTGGAGCCGAAGGTGTCGCCGACCACCGTCATGGTGGTCAGCGACGTCGTCCAGGCGGCGTGGTCCACACCGCGCGACATGGTGGACGCCGTCGAGCGGATGGCCGTCTACGCCGTGATGGCCGGAGTCGAAGGCGAGCAGCGGCTCGACGAGCTGGAGGACGAGCTCTTCCGGTTCGGTCGGATCGTCGCCTCCGAGCCGGACCTGAGGGCCGCGCTCACCTCCGAGGGCGTCGCACCGGAGCACCGGCGCACGCTGCTGGAGAACCTGCTCTCGGGCAAGGTCTCCGCGGCGACATTGTCGCTGGTCACTGAGGCCGTAACGCGCCCCAGGGGACGTACCCTGGAACAAGGCCTGGAGCACTTCGGGCAGCTGGTGGCCGAGCGCGCCCAGCGCTACATCGCGGTCGTGCGCACGGCGGTCGCACTCAGCGCCGACCAGCAGTCCCGTCTGCAGGACGTCCTGACCCGGGTGTACGGCCGGACCATCCACCTGAACATCGAAATCGTCCCGGAGATCGTGGGTGGGCTCTCCATCCGCGTGGGCGATGAGGTCATCGACGGCACCGTGGCCGGGCGTATCGCCGAAGTTCGGCGGCGCCTCGCCGGCTGACGCGACAGACGACACGACGCAACGCAAGCACGCACGGCGCCGCGGCAATCGGCGCCAAGGAGAGCAAGGACATACGTGAGATGGCGGAGCTGACGATCCGGCCGGAGGAGATCCGGAACGCGCTGCAGCGCTTCGTCCAGTCGTACGAGCCCGACGCCGCCGCGCGCGAGGAAATCGGAACCATCACCTATGCAGGTGACGGTATCGCCCGCGTCGGTGGTCTTCCCTCGGCGATGGCGAACGAGCTGCTGGAATTCGAAGACGGAACCCTGGGCCTGGCCCAGAACCTGGAGATCGGTGAGATCGGCGCCGTCGTCCTGGGTGACTTCACCAACCTGGAGGAGGGCCAGACGGTGCGCCGCACCGGCCAGGTCCTCTCGGTCCCGGTGGGTGACGCCTTCCTGGGCCGCGTGGTCGACCCCACCGGTAAGCCGATCGACGGCCAGGGCGACATCGAGACCACCGAGCGCCGCGAGCTGGAGCTGCAGGCCCCCACGGTCATGCAGCGCAAGCCGGTGCACGAGCCGATGCAGACCGGCATCAAGGCGATCGACTCGATGACCCCGATCGGCCGCGGTCAGCGCCAGCTGATCATCGGCGACCGGCAGACCGGTAAGACCGCGGTCTGCATCGACACGATCATCAACCAGAAGTCCAACTGGGAGTCCGGCGACCCCGACAAGCAGGTGCGCTGCATCTACGTCGCGGTCGGCCAGAAGGGCTCGACCATCGCGGCCGTCAAGGGCGCGCTGGAAGAGGCCGGCGCGATGGAGTACACCACCATCGTCGCCGCCCCCGCCTCGGACCCCGCGGGCTTCAAGTACATCGCCCCCTACACCGGTTCGGCCATCGGCCAGCACTGGATGTACGAGGGCAAGCACGTCCTGATCGTCTTCGACGACCTGACCAAGCAAGCCGAGGCCTACCGCGCCGTGTCGCTGCTGCTGCGCCGCCCGCCGGGCCGTGAAGCCTACCCGGGCGACGTCTTCTACCTGCACTCCCGCCTGCTGGAGCGCTGCGCCAAGCTCTCCGACGAGATGGGCAAGGGTTCGATGACCGGCCTGCCGATCATCGAGACCAAGGCGAACGACGTCTCGGCCTACATCCCCACCAACGTCATCTCCATCACCGACGGCCAGGTCTTCCTTGAGTCCGACCTGTTCAACCAGGGCCAGCGCCCGGCGATCAACGTCGGTGTGTCGGTCTCCCGTGTCGGTGGCGCCGCGCAGACCAAGGCCATGAAGGGCGTCAGCGGTACGCTCCGCCTCGGCCTGGCCCAGTACCGCGAGCTGGAGGCCTTCGCCGGCTTCGGCTCCGACCTGGACGCGGTCTCCAAGGCGCAGCTGGAGCGCGGTGCCCGGCTCTACGAGCTGCTCAAGCAGGGCCAGTACTCCCCGTTCCCGATGGAGCAGGAAGTCGTCTCCATCTGGGCCGGGACCACCGGCCAGATCGACGATGTCCCGGTCGAGGACGTGCGCCGCTTCGAGGCCGACTTCCTGGACTACCTCGGCCGCGAGCACGCCGGAATCCTGGACGCGATCCGGGAGAGCGGCAAGTTCGAGTCGGAGACCGAGGCCGCCCTGAAGGACGCCATCGCCGAGTTCAAGCAGACCTTCCAGACCAGCTCCGGCTCCGTCCTCGGCACCGAGGAAGAGGCCGAGGCCCTGGAGGAGAGCAAGGTCGGTCAGGAGACCATCAAGGTCGCCAAGAGCGCCGGGAAGTAGCCCATGGGAGCACAGGTTCGCGTCTATCGCCGGAGGATCCGCGCGGCGAAGTCGACGGCGAAGATCACCCGTGCGATGGAGCTCATCGCCACCACCCGCATCACCAAGGCGCAGCGTGCGGCCCAGGCGGCCGGCCCCTACGCACGGGAGATCACGCGGGCGGTCTCGGCCGTGGCCGGGCGGGTCACCGACCACCCGCTGCTCACCGAGGTGGAGAGCCCGAAGCGGGCCGCCATCCTGGTGATCACGAGTGACAAGGGGCTCGCCGGCGGCTACACCACCAACGCCATCAAGGAGGCCGAATCCCTGACCGCGCTCCTGTCGGAGCAGGGCAAGGAGGTCGTCCAGTACGTGGTGGGCCGCAAGGGCATCGGCTACAACCAGTTCCGGAACCGCCCCATGGAGCGGACGTGGGGGGGCATCACCGAGCGCCCCACCTACGCCCACGCCAAGGAGATCGGCACGGTCCTGATGGAGAAGTTCATCCAGGACCCGGCCGAGGGCGGCGTCGACGAGATCCACATCGTGTCGACCGAGTTCGTCTCCATGCTGACGCAGCGGGCGCGGTCCAACCGCGCCCTGCCGCTGGAGGTCGAAGAGGTCGAGGCGGAGGAGCTGGAGAAGGAGCAGGGCAAGCCGCTCCCTCTCTACGAGTTCGAGCCGTCCCCGGAGGACGCCCTCGACCGGCTGCTTCCGCAGTACGTGACGAACCGGATCTATTTCGCGCTCCTGGAATCGGCGGCCTCTCAGTGGGCGTCGCGTCGCAACGCGATGAAGGCGGCCACCGACAACGCCGAGGAGCTTGTCAAGACCTTGACCCGCCAGGCCAACCAGGCCCGCCAGGCGGAGATCACCAATGAGATCAGCGAGATCGTCGGCGGTGCCGACGCCCTTGCTGCTGCCAGCGCGGGGAGTGAGTAAGAGAAGTGACTGCGACTGCTGAAGGGACGGCCGCACCTGCGACGGCCACCGGGCGTATCGCTCGGGTGACCGGCCCGGTCGTCGACGTGGAGTTCCCCGTCGACAGCCTGCCGGCGATCTACAACGCCCTGCACACCGACGTGACCATCGGTGGTGAGACCAAGACCCTGACGCTGGAGGTGGCTCAGCACCTCGGCGACAACCTGGTCCGCACCATCTCCCTGGCTCCGCAGGACGGCATGGTCCGCGGCGCCGAGGTGCGCGACACGGGCGCGCCGATCAGCGTTCCGGTGGGCGACGCCGTCAAGGGCCACGTGTTCAACACGCTGGGCGAGTCGATGGACGTCCCCACCTCCGAGCTGAAGGTCACCGAGCGCTGGCCGATCCACCGTCCGGCTCCGCCCTTCGACCAGCTTGAGTCGAAGACCGAGATGATGGTGACCGGTATCAAGGTCATCGACCTGCTCACCCCCTACGTGCGCGGTGGCAAGATCGGTCTGTTCGGTGGCGCCGGTGTCGGCAAGACCGTTCTGATCCAGGAGATGATCACCCGTATCGCCCGCAACTTCGGCGGTGTGTCCGTCTTCGCGGGTGTCGGTGAGCGGACCCGTGAGGGCACCGACCTCTTCCTGGAGATGGGCGAGATGGAGGTCCTCCCGGACACCGCTCTCGTCTTCGGCCAGATGGACGAGCCCCCGGGCACCCGCCTGCGGGTCGCGCTGTCCGCTCTGACCATGGCGGAGTACTTCCGCGATGTGCAGAACCAGGACGTGCTGCTGTTCATCGACAACATCTTCCGGTTCACCCAGGCCGGCTCCGAGGTCTCCACGCTGCTCGGCCGCATGCCGTCGGCCGTGGGGTACCAGCCGAACCTGGCCGACGAGATGGGCCTGCTGCAGGAGCGGATCACCTCGACCCGCGGTAACTCGATCACCTCGATGCAGGCGATCTACGTTCCCGCGGACGACTACACCGACCCGGCTCCGGCCACCACCTTCGCCCACCTCGACGCGACGACCGAGCTCTCCCGCCCGATCTCGCAGAAGGGCATCTACCCGGCGGTGGACCCGCTGGCGTCGACCTCCCGCATCCTCGACCCGCAGTACGTGGGCCAGGAGCACTACGACGTCGCCCAGCGGGTGATCGGGATCCTGCAGCGCAACAACGACCTGCAGGACCAGATCGCGATCCTCGGTATCGACGAGCTGTCCGAAGAGGACAAGATCATCGTCAACCGGGCGCGCCGCCTGGAGCGCTTCCTCTCGCAGAACATGTTCGTCGCCGAGAAGTTCACCGGCAACCCGGGCGTGTTCGTTCCGCTGGAGGAGACCATCGCCTCCTTCAAGGCGGTGTGCGAAGGCGAGTACGACCACCTGCCCGAGCAGGCGTTCCTCGACGTCGGCAACATCGAGATGGCCGTCGAGAAGGCCAAGAAGCTCCAGGGCTAGTTCACGGTGGGGGGCGGGTGCCGGTTCGGCGCCCGCTCCCCATTCGAAACCGCCCGCGAGCCGAAGGAGTTTGTGGCAGTGTCGAAGAAGCTATTCGTCGAGATCGTCTCGCCCGAGCACGAGGTGTGGGCGGGCGAGGGCGACATGGTCATCGCCAAGACCGTCGAGGGTGAGATCGGTGTGCAGCCCGGGCACGTTCCGGTGCTGGCGCTGCTCGCCCCGGGGGCGGTCGTCCGGATCCTGGGCGGCCGGGAGACCGGTGAGGTCCGCGCGGCGGCGCACGGCGGGTTCATCTCCGTGGCCGACGACCGGATCTCGATCCTCGCCGAGGTCGCCGAGCTCGCCGAGGACATCAACGTGGACCGGGCCCGCAAGGCGCTCGCCGGCGTCGAGTCCGGCGGGATCGGTCCGGAGGACACCGAGGCTCAGGCGCGCGCCGCGCGTGCGCGTAGCCGCCTGGAGGCCGCCGGCGAGGCGGCCTGAGGCCCAGGGGACATGTGAGAGTGGGGGCGCAGCTGTTCGGCGGAGCGTGGTTCGAGATCGCGGAGTGGCTGTTCTTCGGCCTCCTCGTCCTGGCCCTCGTGGGGTTGGCCGCCGTGACCGTGCGCAGGTTCGTCCTAGAGCGCGGGGGCGGCGCCGTCGAGTGTTACATGCGGGCCGGTGCCGGCGACGACCCGGCTCCCTGGCGCATGGGGTTCGGGCGCTACGGGAGCGAGGAACTGCGCTGGTACCGCATCTTCTCACTGTGGCCGCGGCCGACAGCCGAGCTGTCGCGCCGCGGTCTCGTCATTATGGGGCGCCGTGCGCCCACCCACCGCGACCTGACGGAGCTCACCTCCGACCTGGTCGTGATCGAGATCGGCTGGTCGGCCGAGGACGGCACCGACCCCAAGGAGCCGGTCTGCGAGATCGCGATGAGCGAGAGCGCCCTCACCGGGTTCCTGTCGTGGCTGGAATCGATGCCGCCCGGCACCATCTGGCAGTCATGATCCGACGGCCCTGAGGACGCCGGACCCGCGAATGATCATGGGGACGGATCGGGCGAAACCGGTGTCCGTGGATGTCGACCCATGGTCATTCGCGGGAATGGGCACCGCCACTCGATCTCAGGCCGGTGTCAGCGCTCGCCGCCGGGCTTCCAGAGAACCTCGTCGCCGCCCGTGCCGAGTACGCGGCACAGCACGAACAGCAGGTCGGAGAGACGGTTGAGGTAGCGGGCCGTCAGCGGGTTGACCGTCCGGCCGTGGGCCTCGATCGCCGCCCATGCGCTGCGTTCCGCCCTGCGGGTGACCACGCGCGCGGTGTGCATCAGCGCGACGGTCGGTGAGCCGCCGGGCAGCAGGAAGCTGCGCAGGGTCGGCAGGTCGGCGTTGTAGGCGTCGCAGGCCTCCTCCAAGCGCTCGACGTAGTCCTCCTCGACGCGCAGCGGCGGGTACTGCGGGTTCTCCACGACCGGGCAGGACAGGTCCGCCCCGAGGTCGAAGAGCTCGTTCTGGATCCGGCCGAGCAGGGTCCGGATGTCGTCGGGCACGTCGCCCAGGGCCAATGCGGTGCCGATGGCGGCGTTGGCCTCCTCGACGTCGGCATAGGCGGCCAGCCGCGGGTCGGTCTTGGAGGTCCGACTCATGTCGCCCAGCGCGGTGGTGCCGGCGTCGCCGCCCCGAGTGTAGATCTTCGAGAGGACGACGGGCTTGTCGGAATCCTTTTTCGTCATGGCCCAAGACTAGAAGTCCGCGCGTGCACCCGGTCGGCGGATAACCGTTCGGTCTCAGCGGGTGTCGCATGATCGACAGGCTGATACGTTGAGCACTGAACAAGCTACTCAGAGTAGTTGTTCGGGGCTGAGTGGCCGTGGAACGTTCGACCGGGGGACACCGGGGGACGGCCGAGGTACTGCGGCCCGTGGGGGAACGAAGCCTCAATGAGGGGGATGGCCGGGGCCGCCGCAAGGGGGGAGTGACGCCTTCAGTCGGGGGGCTGAGGGACACCGCCCGTTCCGCGGTCCGGGGTGAGGGGAGCCCGGACCGCCGGGCGGACCCGGCCGGGAAGGAAAACGCCCGTGGGCGAGGGGAGAACCCCTCGCCCACGGGCGCCCAGCGCGGTAGGACGGTTACCGCAGCCAGAGGTCGCCCTGGCGGTCGAACTCGTTGCCAGCCTGGGCCGGGGCGTGCAGCGTCCGCGGTGCGACGCCGTTGACCGGGAGGGTGCTCTTGGAGAACCTCTCCACGGAGTAGGCGAGGGCACCGGAGAGCTCGTCCACCGAGTCCCAGTTGATGTTCTCGACCGTGTCGTCGGGCGTGTGGTAGAAGGGGTCGAAGTCCATCCCGGCGGTACCGCCGTAGTACTCGACCTGCTGCTCGGACTTGACGGCGTCGCCGCCGCTGAAGAGGCCGCCCGAGGGGATGTCCTCGGCCATGAAGGCGCTGTAGTCGGAGCGGCCGCTGAACTCGGTCGGCTCGGACACCAGGCCCTGGTCGGCGAAGTAGTCCTCGAAGGTCTTCTGGATCGCGGCCGATCCGGACGGCGGACGCAGTGAGCCCGCCAGCTCACCCCGGCCGTCGTAGACGAAGCGGCCGTAGTTGTACGACCCGATCATGTCGAAGTTCAGGTAGAGCGCGATGTCGTCCAGCTGCTTGTCGCTCAGGCTCTCGACGTACTTCGTGGAGCCGACCAGCCCCTGCTCCTCGGTGCCCCAGAACGCGAACCGCACCTTGTTCTTCGGCGTGCCGAGCTTGGCGAACTGCTTGGCGGTCTCCAGTACACCGGCCGTGCCGCTGCCGTTGTCGTTGATGCCGGGACCCTCCTCGACGCTGTCGAGGTGGGCGCCGACGACGACGACGTTGTCCTTCTTCCCGCCCCTGGTCTCGGCGATGACGCTGTAGGAGGACTCGGTGACCACCTCGGCGTCGACCTTGAGGCGCAGCTCCAGCTTGCCGCCGACGGCCAGCAGGTCGGCGCCGACCTTGTCGGTGGTGCCGACGACGGGGATGTCGGAGAGCCGGCTGACCGTCCCGGCGATGGTGCCCTCGACGTTGTTGAAGATGACGGCGCCGGTGGCACCCGCGTCGGCGGCGTTCTGCGTCTTCTGCGCGAACGTGCAGCCGCCGCGCTTGATGACGGCGATCGCGCCCTCGGGGAACCCGGTGAAGTCGCCGGCGGCGCAGCCGCTCTCGGCGCTGTCCGGGTTGACCGGCACGCCCGCGGCGGTGATGTCGCCACCGGTCGAGTAGGTCATCGTGTTGAACTCGTCCCCGGCGGTGAACTCCCGCTCCTTGGGCTTGGTCACGGCGAGCTCGGGGGTGGAGTGCTGCTTCCAGGCGTCGAACTCGTAGTGGTGCTTCTTCGGCTTGTAGCCGGCCCGCTTGAGCTGGTCGATGACGTACTTGGCGGAGACGTCGTAGCCGGCGGTGCCGCTGGCCCGGTTGCCGCCGTTGTAGTCGGCGATGGTCTGGAGGTTCTCCATGTGGGCGCGGACATTGTCCACCGTCACGAGAATGGGCAGCTGGGCCGTGTCGGCCTGGGCTGCGGCCGGGCCGAGGCCCAGGGCGAGGACGGTGGCGAGGGTGGTGCCGCCGGCCAGCAGGCGTCTCCGTGCGGATGAGGCACGGCGGGGGGATCGTCCACGTTGTGGGGTACGCACGATGGCCCTTCTGACAGGCGCCCACCCCGCGGGGTGCCGGGGGCGGGCGCGAATGGTGCGAAGTACCGTGCAGCCTGTCAGGTCGGGATACCGCGGATCAAGGTGAGCCACACGTACTTGCCACAATCAGCCAGACCCCTTACGTAGCGGGAGGTTCATGTGGTGTTATGGACGATTCACACCTGATCGTCCGGTCCATCGGGATGCGATCCACCCGGGTCGGCCGTGGCCGACCGCGACCGTCGGCGCGGTCGTCAGAACAGCCGGGGCGTGTCCGGTTCGATGCCGCGCAGCTCGTCGTAGTCGAGGGTGACGCAGTCGATGCCCCGGTCGGCGGCCAGGACACGGGCCTGGGGTTTGATCTCCTGGGCGGCGAAGATGCCGTGGACCGGCTTGAGGGCCGGGTCGCGGTTGAGGAGTTCGAGGTAGCGGGTGAGCTGCTCGACGCCGTCGATGTCGCCGCGGCGCTTGAGCTCGACGGCGACGGTGGCGCCCTCGCCGTCGCGGCACAGGATGTCGACCGGGCCGATCGCGGTGGGGTACTCGCGACGGATCAGGGTGTAGCCCTCGCCGAGGGTGGTGATGTGCTCGGCGAGCAACTCCTGCAGGTGGGCTTCGACGCCGTCCTTCTGCAGCCCCGGGTCGACTCCGAGCTCGTGGGAGCTGTCGTGCTGGATCTCCTCGATCGTCAGCACCAGCTTCTCACCGGACTTGCCGTGCGTGACGGTCCAGACGGCGAGGCCGTCGTCGTTCTTCGCCTCGCGCACCGAGCACGGTGGGTTCATCCAGTTCAACGGCTTGAAAGCGCGGTCGTCGGCATGGATCGACACCGATCCGTCGGCCTTCATGAGGATCAGCCGCGGGGCCATGGGCAGGTGGGCGGTGAGCCGACCGACGTAGTCGACGCTGCAACGGGCGATAACGAGACGCACGGGACGTCACGCTACCGGCAGCGCGGCACCGGTTCGGCCGGAATCGGGGAACGGAGGGGCGACGGATCGGGTGGATTTCGCGGCAGGGGTGGCATTGAGTGCGAATGAAAACTATTTTCATATCGCGCAGAGGGTTAGCAAGCTGTGGCCCTCGTGTCCCGTGACGTCCCCGCGTACCGGGACCTACCGTCACAGGACGCACACGGAGCCCTCAGGGGCCCGGCGACACCGCCGTCGCCGCCACCGCGGGTTCCGCGGCGTCCTGCCACCGAGAGATTGAAGGACCCACATGTCGCTCACGGTCTCACCGGAACTGCTCGACAAGGCTCAGCGGGGCCCCATCGACGACGCCGACTTCATCGACTGCATCCGCACCTCCCTGCCCTACGCCTGGGGCGTGATCAGCGGCCTCGCCGAGCGGGCGGCGGCCGACGGCGGCGAGTACGCGGCCAACGAGGTCCCCCCGCCCGGCGAGGCCGAGCGCGGCCAGCTCCTTCGCCTGGTCGCGAGCGACGCCATGCGCGCCGCCGTCGAGCGCCACTTCGGGATGCGGCTGGCCTTCCAGAACTGCCACAAGGTGGCGCTGTTCCGCGGAGACGCCGACGCCGCCCACGCGGACTTCGTGACCCCGCGCGCGCAACTCCTCAACCAGTCCCCGGAGTTCGTCGACTGCTAAGGCGTGTTCGGCGGATCATTCCCGGCTCGCGGCCACCGGAACGACGCTCGCTGCGCCGCTTCACTCGCCGAGCCGAACTGGATCGACTTCGTGGAGCGGCCTGCGAGCGCCGCCCCGGACGGCCGCTCGCTCACCGGAGAGCATCCGCCGAACACGCCCTAGCCGCCCCGGCCCTTCGCCGCGATCGACGAGGGGCCGACGGCCGCCGTCAGCTCAGGGCGGCCCGGACCTTCGGCAGCACCTCGGCGCCCAGCCGCCGGATGTTGCGCAGCACCGCCCGCGGGTCGCCCGCCCCCTCCACCAGCAGGATGAGCTCTTCGGCGCCGGTGATGCGGGCCTGCTCGGTCAGTCGCGCCACGCAGTCGTCCGGCGACCCCACCGCGTGCGTGTCGGCCAGGAACTCCGCGTACCGCTCAGGGTCCCGCTGGGGCCGCTGCCGTCCGTCGAGCGGCTGGTAGCTCGCCAGCCCCGGCCGCAGCCAGCGCGGCAGCGACCCCAGCAGGACGTCGCGCGCCTCCTCCCGGGTGTCGGCCACCTGCGCGACCCCTGTCACCACGTGCCCGGCGACGGGCGCATCCGCGTGCGACGCGTGCTCGCGCAGCAGTTCGGCCTGCTCCTCGGCGGTCAGGTCCATCCCGAGCAGGAGCGGCAGGCCCATCCGCGCCGCGAGCTCCAGGGTGCGCCCCGACGACGCCGCCACGGTCACGTCGAGGTGCGGTCGGCTCCGCGGCCCCGGGACGATCTCGACCTCGCGGAACCCGAACGTCGCCCCGTCCGCACGCATCCGGCCCCCGCGCAGCGCCGTCATCAGCACGTCCAGCGACTCGGCGAAGCCGTTCTCATAGCGGTCCAGCCCCGTCCCGAACACCTCCAGGTCGATCCAGGGTCCGCCGCGCCCCACCCCCAGCCGGAACCGCCCGCCGGACACCTGGTCCAGCAGGTTCGCCTGCTCGGCGAGGTCCACCGGGTGCCGGGTGCTCAGGACGCTCACCGCCGTGCCCACATGCATGCGGGAGGTCCGGCCGAGGACGAACCCGGCCAGTGTCGCGGCCGACGGGCAGATCCCATAGGACATGAAGTGGTGCTCGGCGAACCACACGCCGTCGAAGCCGGCCTCCTCGGCGGCGACGGCGGCGTCCAGCGTCGACTCCAGCACCCCGGTGTGGTCCCGGCCGGGGAACTGGGCGGCCGGGAGGAACGCTCCGATACGCATGCTGGCATTCTGGTGGCGACACCGCCGCCTCGTCGCGCGAACGAGCGGATTCCTCCCCTCGACGGCCGACATTTCTGGACGAGAGCGCGACAAGTACCCGCCGGTAACGAGCGCATCGGGCACCCCGTAAGGTGAGTCACATGGTGCAGGAATTCAAGAAGGTCGGAGTGGTCGGGCTCGGAACCATGGGCGCCGGCATCGTCGAGGTGTTCGCCCGGGCCGGCTTCGCGGTCACCGGGGTGGAGATCGACGACGCCGCGCTCGACCGGGGCCGCGGCCACCTGGAGAAGTCGCTCGGCAAGGCGCTGGGCAAGGGGAAGATCACCGAGGAGGAGCACGGTGCCATCCTCGCCCGCCTGACGTTCACCACGTCGCGTGAGGACCTGCGCGACGCCGACTTCGTCGTCGAGGCGGTCCCCGAGCGCATGGACATCAAGCGGGACGTCTTCGCCGACCTCGACCGGATCTGCCCGCCGGGCACGATCCTGGCCACCAACACCTCGTCCCTGTCGGTCACCGAGATCGCCGCCCTGACCACCCGCCCGGACAAGGTCGTGGGGCTGCACTTCTTCAACCCGGCGCCGGTGATGAAGCTGGCCGAGGTGGTCGGCACCGTGCTGACCGCGCCGGGCACGATCCAGATCGCCACCGAGGTCGCCAAGCGCATCGGCAAGACCCCCGTGACGGTCTCCGACCGGGCCGGGTTCGTCGCCAACGCGCTGCTCGTCCCCTACATCAACGACGCCGTCAAAGCCTACGAGCGCAAGTACGCCTCCCGTGAGGAGATCGACGCGTCGGTGACCGCGGCCGCCGGGCTCCCCATGGGCCCGCTGGCCCTGGCCGACCTCGTCGGCCTGGACGTCTGCCTGGCCGTCATGGACGTGCTGTGGGACGAGTTCCGCGAGCAGCGCTACGTCGCCGCCCCGCTGCTGCGCCGCATGGTCGCCGCCGGGCTGCTCGGCCGCAAGAGCGGGCGCGGGTTCTACGACCACTCCGGTGCCGAGGACCCCGCCGAGGAGGTCCCGCAGGGCCCCATCGCGACCAAGCTGCGCGACGCCGCGGACAAGGCGAGCCCGAGCCTGAGCGGGCTGCTGCTCGCCCCGCACATCAACGACGCCATGACGATGATCGCGCAGGGCTACGCGAGTGCCGAGGACGTCGACACCGCCATGCGCTTCGGTTGCGGTTATCCCAAGGGGCCGGTGGAGCTGCTGGAGGAGATCGGCGTCGAGCGGGTCGCCGAGGACTACTTCCACTGCATCAACGGCGGACTGATCCCCTTCGCCATGGTCTGCGGCCTGATCCTCGACCGGCTGCCCGAGGTCGACGAGGACTGCGCGGACGGGGAGTGCTGCGGGGGCCCCGAGCATCCCACCGCCTCCTGAGGCCTGCCGGTCCCGGGGCCGGGAGGGCCTGCCGTCACCGTCGCTCGCGATGCGGCCCGTGAACGGCCGACCCTTCCGCCCCCCTACCCTGGAAACGTGAGTCCGCGCCGTAACAGCCCCCGCCGCAAGGAGCGCCTCGTCCAGCCGCCCGACGAGGACGCGCTGGTGCTGCGCATCACCGGCGGCCAGCGCCGGGAGACCGGAGCCGACGGCGAGTGGGTGATCCGACGCGTCAGCGGCGCCGCCGCGGCCAAGACCTACCGCTGCCCGGGCTGCTACCAGGAGATCCCCGTCGGGATGCCGCACGTGGTGGCATGGCGGCCCTACGGCGACGGTGCGGACCGCCGCCACTGGCACTCCTCGTGCTGGGAGCGGCGCGCCCACCGCGGGGTCCGGCCGCCACGGCGCTGAGCTGCGGCGGTTCCGCCCACCCACGCCGGTCTCCGCCCCGACCGCCAGGCCCGTTCTCCCGTTCGACATCGAGGACCCATGGACATTCGCGCCGCCACGGTGCTGCCCGCCGACCGCCGCCCCATCACCCTGCACACCGCCGACGGCCTGGAGCTCGTCGGCGAGCTGGCGCTGCCGGAGTCCGGTGCTCCGGTGGCGACCCTGGTCTGCCTGCACCCGCTGCCGACGGCCGAAGGCATGATGGACAGCCACGTGCTGCGCAAGGCCTCCTTCCGGTTGCCGGCCCTGGCCGACGTGGCAGTGCTGCGGTTCAACACGCGCGGCACCACCTCTCGGCACGGGACGAGCCAGGGCACGTTCGGGGACGGCGAGACCGAGCGCTACGACGTCGCCGCCGCGATCGAGTTCGTCGAGTTCGAGGGCCTGCCCCGGCCGTGGCTGCTGGGCTGGTCGTTCGGTACGGAGCTCGCGCTCAAGTGGGGCTGCGACCCGGAGGTGGAGGGCGCCATCCTGCTGTCGCCGCCGCTGCACCGCGCGCAGGACAAGGACCTGGACGCGTGGGCGGAGTTCGGCCGCCCGCTGGTGGCGCTCGTCCCCGAGTTCGACGACTACCTGCGCCCGGCCGAGGCGCGCGAGCGCTTCTCCCGCGTCCCGCAGGCCGAGGTCGTCGGTGTGGACAATGCCAAGCACCTGTGGGTGGGTGAACCCTACGTCCGCAGGGTGCTGGACGAGATCGTCGGACGCGTCGCGCCGAAGGCCCACCCGCTGCCGACCGAGTGGGACGGCCCGGCCGAGCGCGACAGCGGTACGGCCTGAGAAGGCGGTACGGCGTCCCTGGAATGCGGTCGGAGCGTCTGACCGGAATCGGACGCAGCTGACCTGCGGGTGCGCCGAATCGCGGCCGAGCGGCCGACAGAGGCCGCAGTTCGGAGAAAAATGTTGAAGATTACACCAATCACCCTGGGGGCGGCATCGCCTCCGGGGTGATTCATGTATGCCGTCCAAACGCTGGTATGTGATCCGAAACACCTCTACCTTGCTTGTGGGAGCGCGACGGTCCACCGCCCTTGCTCACGCACCGCATCCGGGCCGTCGCGCTGCCGACCGCACCGACCACGGGATCACAGTCGTCACGAGGGGTCACAGAACCATGGACGATCCGCAGCGAGGATCACCCGGCCACGACACGACGGGGGAACGGGACACCAGCGCCAGAACGGTGGCCATGGGCACCGATCCGCGCTTCGTGGAGCTCAAACGGCGCCTGAAGGTCTTCGTCTTCCCGATGAGCATCGCCTTCTTCGCCTGGTACCTGCTCTACGTCCTGATGTCCGCCTTCGCCCGCGACACCATGGCGATCGTCCTGTTCGGGTCGGTCAACGTCGCCCTGGTGTTCGGGCTCCTCCAGTTCGCCACCACCTTCGGCATCGCCTTCCTCTACGCCCGCTATGCGGCGCGCCGCCTCGATCCGCTCGCCGAGGAACTCCGCGCAGAGCTCAGCGGCGCCGCCGACGACCGGGCCACCGTGGAAGCGGGCGTGGCGGTCGGCGGCTCCGGGGGCAAGGCGGTGAACGAATGACCGCAGTCCCCATCACCGCGATGAGCGCGGCGGCCACGACCGGGGCCATCGGGAGCGGCAGCGAACGCCTGGCCACGATGGCCCTCTTCGTCCTTCTCGTCGGGGCCACCCTGGGCATCACCCTGTGGGCCAACCGGCGCACCCGGTCGGCCACCGACTTCTACGCCGGCGGCCGCGGCTTCTCCGGGTTGCAGAACGGCATGGCCATCGGCAGCGACTACATGTCCGCCGCGTCGTTCCTCGGCATCGCCGGGATGATCGCGCTGTTCGGCTACGACGGTTTCCTCTACTCCATCGGATTCCTGGTGGCGTGGCTGGTCGCCCTCCTGCTCGTCGCCGAGCTCCTGCGCAACTCCGGGCGCTTCACCGTCGCCGACGCGATGTCCTACCGGATGCGGCAGCGCCCCGTGCGCACCGCCGCGGCCGTCTCCACCGTCACCGTGTCCATCTTCTATCTGCTCGCCCAGATGGTGGGCGCGGGCGCGCTGATCGCACTGCTCCTCGGAATCCAGGAGGGGGAGACCTTCCTCGGCCTGGACGCCGATGCCGCCAAGGTCGCCGGCATCGTCGTCGTCGGCCTGCTGATGACGGTGTACGTGACCCTCGGCGGTATGAAAGGCACCACCTGGGTGCAGATCATCAAGGCCGGCGTGCTCATGGGCGGCGCCGCACTGCTGACGGTGCTGGTCCTGGCCTCCTACGCGTTCGACTTCGGCGCGCTGATGGGTGACGCGGCCCGTGCCAGCGGTCAGGGGCAGGCGTTCCTCGAACCCGGCCTGCGCTACGGCGTCGAGGTGGACGGCGACGCGTGGGCGACCCTGTGGAACAAGCTCGATCTCATCAGCCTCGGCATCGCCCTGGTCCTGGGCACGGCCGGACTCCCGCACATCCTCATCCGCTTCTACACCGTGCCCGATTCCAAGGCCGCCCGCACCTCGGTCAACTGGGCGATCGTGCTGATCGGCGCTTTCTACCTGATGACGCTGGTGCTGGGTTTCGGTGCGGCCGCCATCGTCGGGCGGGACGCCATCACCGCGCAGGACGCGGCCGGGAACACCGCCGCTCCGCAGCTCGCCCAGCAACTGGGGGTGCTGCTCGGCGGGGGAGCGGTCGGCGCGCTGCTGCTGGCGTTCATCGCCGCGGCCGCGTTCGCCGCCATCCTGTCCACGGTCGCGGGCCTGACCCTGGCCTCCTCCTCGTCACTCGCGCACGACTTCTACGCGAGCGTGCTGCGCAAAGGGCGCTCCTCGGAGCAGGAGGAGGTCCGCGTCGCCCGGATCGCCGCGCTGGGCATCGGCGTGGTCGCGATCGTCCTGGCGATCTTCGCCCAGGGGCTCAACGTCGCGTTCCTGGTGGCACTGGCGTTCGCGATCGCCGCCTCGGCCAACCTGCCGTCGCTGCTGCTCAACCTCTTCTGGAAGCGGTTCAACACGGCCGGGGCCGTCGCCGGCATCTACGGAGGGCTGATCTCGGCCGTCGGGCTGGTCTTCTTCTCCCCGGTGGTCTCCGGCAAGGTCCACCCGGAGACGGGGGAGAGCCTGTCCCTGCTCCCCGCCGGGGTCGACTTCGCCTGGTTCCCGCTGGAGAACCCCGGCCTGGTCTCCATCCCGCTCGGGCTGCTCTGCGCCGTCGTCGGCACGCTGCTGTCCAAAGAGCGCGACGACGACAGGTTCACCGAGATGGAGGTCCGCGCCGTCACCGGGGCCGGCGCGCACTGACGCCGACCGGTGTCGGACCCCGCCGCGGCGGGTGCGGCGCCGCCGGATGAACGTGCCGTATGACCGGAGGCCCGGCCCCACGCATGGGGCCGGGCCTCCGGCGCCGTCCGGTGGTTCCGGAGACGGCTGCGCTCGTGTCCGCTCCCCCTCTCCGGCACACCCGGGTGCGCGGGGAGGGGGAACACGGGACGTCCGTGGTGGCCGCTACTCCTGCCACCAGTCCTCGTCGTCGCCGCCCTTGCCGGACTTGGCGGGGACGGCGGGCGGGGACTGCTGCTTGCTGTTACCGCCCTCGATGGCCGGGGGCTCCTGGGCCGGCGGGGCGGCGACCGCGGCCTGCGCCGGGGGCGCCGGGATCGGTGCTCCCCCGCCACCGAGCAGCTGACGCAGCTGGTCCATGTGGGACTGGATGCCGTCACGCTGGCGGCTGAGCTCGTCGACCTGCTGCTGAGCGGCGGTCATGATGCGGTCGGCCTCGGCCTTGGCATCGCCGACCAGGTGCTCGGCCTTGGACTTGGCCTCGGCCGTGATCTGCTCGGAGTTCTTCTTGGCGTTGGCGACGACCTGCTTGGCGTGCTGCTCGGCGTCGCGGCGGGTCTGCTCCGCCTGTGCGCTGGCCTTGGTCGCACGCTGCTCGGCGCTGGCGGCGCGCTCCTCGGCCTCCGAGACGAGCTTCTGCGTGGCGGCCTGGGCGGCCGCCAAGCGCTCGGCGTCCTGCCGCTCGGCCTCCTCGCGGCGGCCGGCCAGCTGGATCTCGAACTCGGCCTCCTCCTGCGCCCGCTTGGCCTCGCTCTCCTCGACGGCGCGCTGCGCCTGCGCGCGCATCTCGTCGGCTTGGCGCTTGGCTGTCTGCAGGGTCTCGTCGCGCTCGCGCTTGGCGGACGCGCGGGCCGTGGCGCACTCGCGCTCGGTGGTGGTCCGCAGCTTGGCGATCTCACCCTCGAACGTCGCGCGCTTCTCGGCGATCTCGTGGTCGACCGCGGAGCGCTTCTTCTGCACCTCGCGCTCGGTGGTCGAGGTCAGTTCGTCGGCTTCGCGGCGGGCGGTGGTGCGGATCTCCTCCGCCTCGTTCTCGGCGCCCGTGCGCATCTCGTCCGCCTCGCGCTGGGCGGTCGTGCGCAGTTCGGTCGCCTCGTTCTCGGCGGCGGCGCGCATCTCGGCGGCCTCGATCTTGGCCGCGGACTTGATGTCGTTGGACTCGGCGCGGGCGCCCTGGACGAGTTCGGTGGCCTGCTCCTCGGCGAGCCGGAGCAGCTGCTCGATGCGGGCGCCCAGACCGGAGTAGGTGGGACGCTCCTGCTCCTGGATCTGGCGCTTGGCCTCGGTGAGCTCCTTGCGCGTGCGCTCGGCCTCTTCGCGGGCCTGGGCCAGCTCGTTCTGCTTCTGGCCGATGAACTCCATGACCTGGTGCCGGTCGTAACCACGCAGCACCACGTCGAACTCGGTGGCTTGATTGCCTTCCTCGAAGAAATTGCTGAGCTGGGCTTCAATATCTGGCGACGACATGTGGCGGAATCCTGAACGGGTGACGAGTCGGCTACGTATGCGGAGATTGTCGTGTGGAGAGCCACGAGGTGACGTGGAGGACGGCTCCTCGCACCTCGGATCGGCGGTAGCACTTTCCCGGGAAGGGTACTCCGCGAGGTCCTTCCGCGTTGGGATGTTCGCTCCATTGATGCGGTGTGCCCAACGGAGGCGCATGCCGTGCGTTGTCGACCCGCCTCGACGAGTCTGCATACGTACGGGGGGACGGATGCCGCAGACGATCCGAGTCTGGCGACTAGCAGACTTTATCAAGCTCAGGCCTTTTCGGAAGGGCCTTTCGGTAGGTTCCTGCCCAGGTCCTCGGTCGTGGTGCGACCGGGACATGCGACGACACGTGAAGTGACGGTTACATCACGCTACCGCGATATCGCCTGTGG
Source organism: Nocardiopsis mwathae (assembly GCF_014201195.1). Lineage (NCBI taxonomy): Bacteria > Bacillati > Actinomycetota > Actinomycetes > Streptosporangiales > Nocardiopsidaceae > Nocardiopsis > Nocardiopsis mwathae. The sequence continues at coordinate 526,217 of NZ_JACHDS010000001.1, forward strand.
GCCATGCCTTGTCGGCTACCGGGCGTGTCCACCGGGTGCGCCGGCCGACTGGACCAGTTCGGTCAGCACCCCTCCGCAGTCCTTCGGGTGCAGGAACGTGATCAGCGACCCCATCGAGCCGGTGCGCGGCTCGCCCAGCACGCGGACCCCGCGCTCGCCCACGGCGGCGGCCTCGCCAGCCACATCGGCGGTGCCGAACGCGATGTGGTGCACCCCCTCCCCGTTCTTGGCCAGGAACTTCGCCACCGGCGAGTCTTCGCGGACGGGCTCCAGAAGCTGCAGGTAGCTGGCCCCGCCGTCGTCGGTGCCGTTGATCCGCAGCATCGCCTCGCGGACGCCCTGCTCCTCGTTGACCTCCTCGTGGGCGACCTCGAAGCCGTAGGTGTCCCGATAGAACCGTACGGCGGCGTCCAGATCGCGGCAGGCGATGCCGATGTGGTCGATGCGGGTGAACGGAGACACGGATTCGGACGCAGCGGCGGACACGGTCGCGGACCTCCCGGAAAGTGGGTCAAGGGCGTATATGTATCGTGACAGACCAGGTGTCGTGAGCGGACTGGCCACCAGCCACGAAAACACACACGAGTACACATGGAGGCACACCCAATGCCCGGATCCGTCATCGTCAGTGGAGCCCGGACGCCCACCGGGCGCCTGCTCGGGTCGCTCACCGGTTTCCAGGCCGTCGACCTGGGCGCCGTCGCCATCGAGGCGGCGCTGCAGCGGGCCCGGATCCGCGGCGACCAGGTGGGCTACGTGGTCATGGGCCAGGTCCTGCAGGCCGGCGCGGGGCAGATCCCGTCGCGCCAGGCCGCGGTGAAGGCCGGCATTCCGATGAACGTGCCCTCCCTGACCATCAACAAGGTGTGCCTGTCGGGCCTCGACGCGATCGCGCTCGCCGACCAGCTCATCGCCGCGGGCGAGTTCGACGTCGTCGTGGCCGGGGGCATGGAGTCGATGACCAACGCCCCGCACCTGCTGCCCAAGTCGCGCCAGGGGTACAAGTACGGTTCGGTCGAGATGCTCGACGCGACCGCCCACGACGGCCTCACCGACGCCTTCGACAACGAGTCCATGGGTGCCTCCACCGAGCGGCACAACGCGCGCCTCGGCATCGGCCGCGCCGAGCAGGACGCCTTCGCCGCGCGCTCCCACCGGCTGGCCGCCGCCGCCATCAAGGACGGCCGGTTCGCCGATGAGATCGTGCCGGTGAGCATCCCGCAGCGAAGGGGCGAGCCGCGCGTCTTCGGCGAGGACGAGGGGGTGCGCCCGGAGACCACCGCCGAGAGCCTGGGGCGGCTGCGCCCCGCCTTCGACGCCGACGGCACCATCACCGCCGGGTCCTCCTCGCAGATCTCCGACGGTGCCTCCGCCGTCGTCGTGATGAGCAGGGCCAAGGCCGAGGAGCTGGGCTGCGCGGTCCTCGCCGAGATCGGCGCGCACGGCAACGTCGCCGGCCCGGACAACTCCCTGCACTCCCAGCCGTCCAACGCCATCGAGCACGCGCTGGCCAAGGCGGGCAAGCAGGTGGGCGACCTCGACCTGATCGAGATCAATGAGGCCTTCGCCAGCGTCGCCCTGCAGTCCACGCGCGACCTGGGCGTGTCCGAGGACATCGTGAACGTCAACGGCGGCGCCATCGCGCTGGGCCACCCGATCGGCGCCTCCGGCGCCCGCATCGCGGTCACGCTCATCCACGAGCTGCGCCGCCGCGGCGGCGGACTGGGCGCGGCCGCCCTGTGCGGTGGCGGCGGACAGGGCGACGCCCTGCTCTTCCAGGTCCCCGGGGCCTGACCCGCGCCCTTCCGCCATGACCGGCGACGCCCGGTACGGCATTCGGAGAAGCCCCGATCGACCCGCGTCGGAAAACCGCTACTCCGCTGTCGTACCGGGTGCGTAGGGTGCCCCCATGAGCGATACCGAGCGTCCCGAGTCCCCCTTTCCCCGGCCCCTCACCGGCACCGAGAAGCGCGTCCTCGCCGCGGCCGCCGCGGGCGAGCGCGAAACCCTGGAAGCGTTCCTCGACGACCAGCGTGCCGCCGTGGTGCGGCGGGCGAGCGGGCTGAGCGAGGACGACGCGCGCCGGCGCCTCGTCCCCTCCAAGACGACCCTCGCCGGAATGCTCAGGCACCTGGCGATCGTCGAGCGCAACTGGTTCCAGCACCGCCTGCTCGGCCGCGACCGCGCCGAGCTCGGACTCCCCGCCGACGACCTCGCCGACGACCCGACCTGGGACCTGGCCGACGGCGACACGCTGCCCGAGCTGATCGCCGACTACGAGCGCGCGTGCGCGGAGTCCCGCGCCGCGGCCGCCGGCCTGCCCCTGGAGCGGACCTTCGTCCACCCGCAGGTCGGCGAGCTCTCGCTGCGCTGGCTCCTGGTCCACATGGTCGAGGAGACCGCCCGCCACGCCGGGCACGCCGACATCCTGCGCGAGCAGACCGACGGAACCGCCGGCTTCTGACCCGGTGCCCGGCACTCCGGGCAACGCGCGGCCGGGGGCCTGCTGTGACACGGCTCTCCTCACCCTTGCGATACTCGGCGTCATCGGATCTTTCCGACACGGACACACTCAACGCCGAGGAGTCGCATGCAGGCCCCCGAACTCGTCGAACGCATGCTCCGGGGAGACCGCCGCGCTGTCGCGCGGACGATCTCCCTGGTGGAGAACGCCGCCCCGCAGCTGCGGGAGATCATGGCGGGGCTCGCGCCGCACACCGGGCGGGCGCGCATCGTGGGGCTCACCGGCTCGCCGGGCGTGGGTAAGTCGACCTCCACCAACGCGCTGGTGAAGGCGCTGCGGGCGCGTGACGAGAGTGTCGCGGTACTCGCCGTCGACCCGTCCTCGCCGTTCTCCGGCGGCGCCCTGCTCGGCGACCGTGTCCGCATGCAGGAGCACGCCACCGACGGCGGCGTCTTCATCCGCTCCATGGCCAGCCGCGGGCACCTCGGCGGCCTCTCCTGGGCCACCCCGCACGCCCTGCGCGTCCTGGACGCGGCCGGCTTCGGCGTGATCCTGGTGGAGACGGTGGGCGTGGGCCAGGCCGAGGTGGACATCGCGCGGCACGCCGACACCACGGTGGTGCTCTGCGCGCCCGGAATGGGTGACAGCGTGCAGGCGGCCAAGGCCGGGGTGCTGGAGATCGCCGACATCTTCGTGGTGAACAAGGCCGACCGCGAGGGGGCGCGGGTGACCGCGCGTGAGCTGCGCCAGATGGTCGGCCAGGTGGAGCACGGCCCCGGGGAGTGGAAGCCGCCGATCGTCAGCACCGTGGCCGCCAAGGGCGAGGGCATCGACGAGCTGCTGGGGCGACTCGACGAGCACCATGCCCACCTGACGGCCACCGGGGAGGCGGACCGCCGCAGGTTCGCCCGCGCGCGCGAGGAGATCGAGGCGATCGTGATGAGCACCCTGCGGGCGCGGCTCGGCGACGTCCACGGCCACGCCGCCCTGGACAAGCTCGCCGACGCGGTCGCGACCGGCCACGGCGACCCCTACAGCGCCGCCGACACCCTCCTGGCCGCCCTCGACACCTGAAGCCCTGCACCACACCTCCGTCGGTCTCGGGCGGGCGGTTCGAACTCCCGCCGGGAGTTCGAACCGCCCGCCCGAGACCGACCGCGGCGAAGGCCGTCCCGCCCGGGTGCACTCCGGGCGGGACGGCGTCGGGTGGCGGCCCGCCGCACCGGGCCGCCACCGGGTGAGGACCAGGGCCGGGAGGGGATGGGCCCCGGGTCCTCTTTCGGGGGTGGGTCAGGAGTCGAGCGCCTCGTCGAGGGCCGACATCAGAGAGCCTTGGGCGTCGTCACCGTCCAGCGACCAGATCATGACGCCGTTGAGGTCGCGCCCCTTGGCCCATTCGACCTTCTGCTTCATCGAGATCTCGTCGTCGTAGGTCCACCACGTGCTTCCGTTGTACAGCCAGGCGGTTCCGGCCTCGTCGTCGCGGTGGAGCGTGTACCCCCGGTTCGGGAGTTCCCTGATCCGCTTCCAGTCCTCGTACCCGTCCTCGTAGGTGCCGCGGGCGGGACCGGTGGCCTGCTGGAAGAGACCGTCGCCGTTGGGACCGGGCTGGACGCCCGTCCAGCCGCGGCTGTAGAAGGGGACGCCGAGGACCAGGTCGGCGGGGTCGGCACCGCGGTCGACCCACGCGTCGATGGCGATCTCGCTACTGAAGAACCGCGGACCGGGGTCGCCTTCGACCAGGACCAGGTTGGACTGGTGGTTGGTGTAGTCCTCCCAGGCGCCGTGGTAGTCGTAGCCCTGAACGGTCACGAAGTCGAAGTCGGGCATGATCTTCTCGACCTCGAACCCCGCCTCGACCTTCTCCGGGTCGGCCGGCATGAACGACGTCAGCTCGTAGTAGCGCCCGGTCTCCTGTTCGAGGGCGTCCAGCTGGGTGCGGAACTCACGCACCAGGGCGGTGAAGTTCTCCTTGTCCTCCGGGCGGACGATGTTGTCCTCGTGCCCCTCGGAGCCCGGCCACTCCCAGTCCAGGTCGATGCCGTCGAACACGCCGTAGGCGGCGCCGGGGCCGCCCGCGCCGTCGAAGGGCGGGAGGTTGCCGCGCAGGAACATGTCGATGCACGAGGACGCCATGCGCTGGCGGGACTCGGGCGTCAGGGCGGCGTCGGAGATGTACTTCGACCAGGTCCACCCGCCGATGGAGAGGTTGACCTTCAGGTGCGGGTGCTTCTCCTTGAGCTTGAGCAGCTGGTTGAAGTTCCCGCGCAGGTCCTGGTCCCAGCGGTCGGCGACGCCGTCGACGCTCTCGTCGGCGCGGAAGGAACGCCCGTAGTCGGCCCACGCGTCGCCCTGTCCGGCCTGGTTGACCTGGAAGCACTGTCCGTTGCGGTTGATGTTGGCGAAGGCGTAGTTGATGTGGGTGAGCTTGGCGGCGGTGTCACTGGTGTCGATGTTCTTCACCAGGTAGCCGCGGTCGTAGATGCCCCACTGGGTGAAGTAGCCGACCCGGCGCTCGTCGTCGGAGGGCTGCCCGCCGTTGCGTTCGGCGGTGCGGGCGGTGACGGGCGGGCTCGCGTCGGACCGGTTGCCGGCGGCGTCGAAGGCGCGGACGCCGAAGGTGTACTCGGTGTCGGGGGTCAGGCCGCCGACGGTGCCACTGGTGGTGTCGCCGATGACGGTGCGCACGACCTCGCCGTCGGCGCCGAGGATCTCGTATCCGGCCACGCCCACGTTGTCGGTGGAGGCGGTCCACTGGAGGGTGATGCTGGTGGCGGTGGTGCCGAGGACGCTCACGTCACCGGGGACGGTGGGCGGCTCGGTGTCGTCCTCGCCCGGGCCTCCGGCGCACGGCGCGTTGTTGAGCGTGCAGTTCACCGGGGCGGTGTCGCCACCGGAGAAGGAGCCGTTGAAGCCGATCTGGTAGGTGCCCCCGGCGGGGACGGATGCGCCCCATCCGGGCGGGGTGAGCGTGTAGTCGGAGCCGGAGCGCTCCATCGTGGCGTTCCACAGGCTGGTGATGCCGGCGCCGGCGGGAAGACTGAACCGGATCGTCCAGTCGTCCAGCGTGGTCGAGGACTGGTTGTCGATGGTGAGCTGGCCGCTGTAGCCGGTGTCCCACTTCGCCCCTTCGGTGTAGACGACGGTGACACCGGAGGGGGCGGTGGGAGCGGCGGACGCGGGGGCCGCGATGAGTGCGAGCGGGGCGACGAGGAGCGCCGCGATCGACGCGGCGAGCCAGCCTCGTTTGCGGGGGATACTCACGTTGCTGCATCTCCTGTGAAGTAGGAGCTTCAGGGGGATGTGGTTCGGGAGATGTCCTGCTTCGGCCACCAATTTTTAGGAAACTTAACTATTAGTTCGGTGAAGGGTCAACGACGTGATCGCACCTTTTCCCGCCGTCGCTGGCCAGGGGGGACGGCGGGAAAGGTCCCGGGGCGGTGGAGAAAACCAGGTGGCAGGCGCAATGCGCGGCACCGCACCGCCCCGCCGCGGCCCGGTGGCCGATGTCGGCCAGCGAGCCCCCGTTGACCAGGGGTGAGTTGAGTGTTAACCGTTCGCGGCTCGCTACAGTGGCAGCGTGGGAAACCCGCTGAATCTCCGGTTCGACCCGATCGAACGCGCCCATGACAACTGGAGCCGCCACTGGGGCGCTTCCCCTGCGATGGTCGCGGTCACCTCGATCATGCGGGTGCAGCAGATCCTCATCGGCCAGCTCGACGGTGCGCTCAAGCCCTACGGCCTGACCTTCGCCCGCTACGAGGCCCTGGTGCTGCTGACGTTCAGCTCCACCGGCGCGCTGCCGCTGGGCAAGATCGGCGAGCGGCTCATGGTGCACCCCACCAGCGTCACCAACACCATCGACCGGCTGGAGCGCCAGGGCCTGGTGCGGCGCAAGCCCAATCCGAGCGACGGCCGCGGCACGCTCGCCGAGATCACCGGCTCCGGCCGCGAGGTCGTCGAGGACGCCACCCGCGACCTGTTGGCGATGGGCTTCGGGATGGACTGCTACGACGACGGCGAGCTGTGGGACATCCACACCGTCCTGCGCCGCCTGCGCGTCGACTACGGCGACTTTCCCGATGACGTCGACGGCGCCGGCGCCCCCGGGCGCCCCTCGGGCGAACGCTGACGCGCGGTCCGACCGGGGGATCGGGGGAGAGCGGTACGCGTCCGCCACCCCTATCGAAATTTAGTTGGAAGTCCTACTATCGGAGTATGGCTCAGCACACAGACGACGGGCGTGCCCGCTGGCAGGCACGGTATGACGCCTCCCGCGTCCGGGACGCCGACTTCACCACGCTCTCCGGCCAGGAGGTCGACCCCGTCTACGGGCCGCCCGACGGCGCGCAGGTGCCCGGCTTCGAGCGCATCGGCTGGCCCGGGGAGTTCCCCTACACCCGCGGGCTGTACCCCACCGGGTACCGCGGCCGTACGTGGACCATCCGGCAGTTCGCCGGGTTCGGCAACGCCACGCAGACCAACGAGCGCTACAAGATGATCCTGGCGTCGGGCGGCGGCGGCCTCTCCGTCGCCTTCGACATGCCCACCCTCATGGGCCACGACTCCGACGACCCGCAGGCGCTCGGCGAGGTCGGCCACTGCGGCGTGGCCATCGACTCCGTCGCCGACATGGACATCCTGTTCGACGGAATCCCCCTCGGCGACGTCACCACCTCGATGACGATCAGCGGGCCGGCCATCCCCGCGTTCTGCATGTACCTCGCCGCGGCCGAGCGCCAGGGCGTGGACACCCGCACCCTCAACGGCACGCTGCAGACCGACATCTTCAAGGAGTACATCGCCCAGAAGGAGTGGCTGTACCCTCCCGAGCCGCACCTGCGCCTCATCGGCGACCTCATGGAGTACTGCGCGGCCGAGATCCCGGCGTTCAAGCCGCTGTCGGTGTCGGGCTACCACATCCGCGAGGCCGGGGCCACGGCCGCCCAGGAGCTCGCCTTCACCCTGGCCGACGGGTTCGGCTACGTCGAACTCGGCCTGTCGCGCGGGCTGGACATCGACACGTTCGCGCCCGGCCTGTCGTTCTTCTTCGACGCGCACATCGACTTCTTCGAGGAGATCGCCAAGTTCCGCGCCGCCCGCCGGATCTGGGCGCGCTGGATGCGCGACCGCTACGGCGCCACCGGCGAGAAGGCCCAGTGGCTGCGCTTCCACACCCAGACCGCCGGCGTCTCGCTGACGGCCCAGCAGCCCTACAACAACGTCGTGCGCACCGCCCTGGAGGCGCTGTCGGCCGTCCTCGGCGGCACCAACTCGCTGCACACCAACGCCCTGGACGAGACCCTGGCGCTGCCCACCGAGCAGTCCGCCGAGATCGCGCTGCGCACCCAGCAGGTGATCATGGAGGAGACCGGCGTGGTCAACGTCGCCGACCCGCTCGGCGGCTCCTGGTACGTCGAGGCGCTCACCGACCGGATCGAGGCCGAGGCCGAGCGCATCTTCGAGCGCATCCTGCACATGGGCGGCGGCGAGGACGCCGAGCATGCCATCGGCCCGATGACCTCGGGCATCCTCACCGGGATCGAGAACGGCTGGTTCAGCTCCGAGATCGCCGAGTCGGCCTTCCAGTACCAGCAGGCCCTGGAGAAGAACGAGAAGCGCATCGTCGGCGTCAACTGCCACACCTCCACCGTCTCCGGCGAGCTGGAGATCCTGCGTATCAGCCACGAGATCGAGCGCGAGCAGAAGCGCGTCCTCGCCGAGCGCCGCGCCGAGCGCGACCAGGCCGCCGTCGACGCCGCCCTGGCCCGCCTGCTGGCGTCCGTCAAGGACCCGGACAGCGGCAACCTCATCCCGGTGATCCTGGACGCCGCCCGCGCCGAGGCCACCCTGGGCGAGATCTGCCGCACCATGGGCGAGGAGTTCGGCACCTATACCGAGGACCCGCGGTTCTAGCGGGGCAGGCGGAACCGGCGGTCGCGGGGCGGGGCCTTTCCCGCCCCGCCGCCGTGCCCAGGGCGGACGCCCAACGGGCCGGCCGGGCCGACCCCGCCGTCCCGCGGCGTCGGTGCGGAGGGTGACCGGTTCCCGGTGCGGATACGGCAGGATGGAACCATGCAGCCTTCGGACTACTCCATGCACAGCGCGGTCGACCTCGGAGCTCGCAAGGCGGCCTTGGAACGCGAGGCCAAGCGGCAGGCCCAGGAGTCGTCGGGCACCGCCAACCCGTACGCCATCGACGTCAACGAGGAGAACTTCCAGAACGAGGTCCTGGAGCGCTCGCTCAGCGCCCCCGTCGTGCTCGCCATCCTGCAGGCGAGTTCCGAGCAGTCGGCCCAGGTCGAAGCGGCCCTTGACCGGTTGGCCATCGGCGCCGGCGGGCAGTGGGCGGTCGCCAAGGTCGACGTCCAGGCCAGCCCGCAGCTCGCCCAGGCGCTGCGCGTCCCGGGCGTGCCGATGGTCGCCATGGTCATCGGCGGCCAGGTCGTCCCCGGCCCGGCCGGCCCCGCCACCGAGGACCAGCTGCGCGAGTGGCTCTCCCAGATCTTCGAGGGCCTCAAGCAGCAGGGCGTGCTGCCGGCCGAGTTCACCGGGCTCGGCGAGCCCGGGGCGGGCGAGGCCCAGGGGGCCGAGGCCGGTCAGCAGGCCGCCCAGGACCCCGCCGACGTCGAGGCGCAGGAGGCGATGCAGCGCGGCGACTTCGCCGCGGCCGAGGCCGTCTACACCAAGGCGCTGGAAGCCGACCCCTCCGACGAGCAGGCCAAGCTCAAGCTGGCCCAGGTCCGCCTGGTGGGGCGGGTGCACGCGCTGGAGGCCAACGCGGCGCGCAAGGCGGCGGCCGACGCCCCCGACGACGTCGCGGCGCAGATCGACGTCGCCGACATCGACATGTACGGCGGCAAGTTCGAGGACGCCTTCGACCGGCTGATCGGCACGGTCCGGCGCACCTCCGGCGACGACCGCGACCGCGCGCGCAAGCACCTGCTGACCCTGTTCGAGGTGCTGCCGGGCGGCGATCCCCGCGTCGCCAAGGCCCGCCGCGACCTCACCGCCGCGCTCTTCTGAGCCGCCGCCCGCGGACCCGTCGGCCGGCCCGGCCGCCCCTGCGGCGGCCCCGGCGCCACCGATCGCTGCGAGGACCGACCCGCCCCGGACCCGGCGTCCGCGGGCGGGTCGGCCGTGTCGCGCCACCCGCTGTCGCGCCACCCGCTGTCGCGCGGCCCGTTGATTCGCAGGTGAAAGGGGTAGGACCCGGGGCACACGAGGACGGTTCCTGCTGCCGGGTGGTGCCCGATGAGCTTTGTGGTGACGATCTCCGCGACCTTCGGGTCCGGGGGCAGCGTGATCGGACCCGCCGTCGCAGAGCGGCTCGGCGTCCCTTTCCTGGACCGCGCCATCCCCGGCGCGGTGGCCCGGCAGATCGGCTGCACGCTCGAAGACGCGCTGGAACACGACGACCGTGCCGCGACCGGCTTCGAACGGCTCATCGCCAGCGCCGCCCGGCTGCCGACCGTGACCCTCGGCAGCGTCGACACCACCTTCATCGGCGCCACCGACGCCCAGGGCCGACTCCTCTACGACCAGGAGTTCGTCGACCAGACCGAGAAGGTCATCTGCGAGGTCGCCGCGACCGGCGCGGTCATCCTCGGCCGCGCCGCCGCGGTGGTGCTCGCCGGGCACACGACGGCCCTGCACGTCCGCCTGGACGCCGCCAAGCGGCGGCGGCTCGCCCAGGCCGCCAGGATGCGGGAGGCGTCGCAGGCCGAAGCGCTGCTGCTGGGCGCCGACCGGGAGGCGGCCGAGGCGGCCTGGCAGCCGCCGACCATGCGCGACCTGGAGGACAACGACCGCGCCCGCACCGCCTACGTCCGCCGCTTCTACCGGGTCGACCCCTCCTCCCCCTCCCTCTACCATCTGGTCGTCGACTCGACCGCGATCGGCGGTTCGGCGTGCGTCGACGTCATCGAGCGGCTGGCACGCGACCGCGCCGGAGAGTCCGGGGGCACCACCGGGTCGGCGACCGGAACGGCCCCCGAAACGCCGTGATACGCGCCAATGTGACGGTTTTCACTCGTGCTGCGGCCCGCTTCGGCGATGCAGCCGCCCAGTGGTCCGACCACAACGTGAGAGGCGACACCTACTCGTCGGTAATGTCCGGTTTCGCGGTCTCTCAAGCGCGCGGTGATCAGAGGTGATGGCACCATGAAAGATGCGCCGGAGCACCGCGAGTGTGCAGGCGAGCGCGGCAGATCCGTGAACTTGAGGAGCTTTACGTGGCCACCCTTCCCAGCGTTTCCTACTCCATAACGGTTCGTCTCGAACTCGACGGGGGTGGCAGCGCGGTAGGCAGCCTGACCAACGCCGTCGAGCACGTCGGCGGCATGATCACCGCTCTCGACGTCGCGTCGGCCGGCCACGAGCGGATCCGCATCGACGTCACCTGCGCCGCCCGCGACACCGACCACGCCCAGGCCATCGTCGACGCCCTGGGCGCGCTGGACGGCGTCGTCGTGCACAAGGTCAGCGACCGCACCTTCCTCATGCACCTGGGCGGCAAGATCGAGATGAAGTCCAAGGTGCCGCTGCGCAACCGCGACGAGCTCTCCATGGCCTACACCCCGGGTGTCGCCCGCGTCTCCCAGGCGATCGCGGCCAACAAGGACGACGCCCGCCGCCTGACGATCAAGCGCAACAGCGTCGCCGTGGTCACCGACGGCTCGGCCGTGCTGGGGCTGGGCAACATCGGCCCCGAGGCCTCCATGCCCGTCATGGAGGGCAAGGCCGCCCTCTTCAAACGCTTCGCCGACATCGACGCCTGGCCCATCGCCCTGGACACCCAGGACGTCGACGAGATCGTCCGCACCGTGCAGGTCCTCGCCCCCGGCTTCGGCGGCATCAACCTGGAGGACATCTCCGCGCCGCGCTGCTTCGAGGTCGAGGCCCGGCTGCGCGAACTCCTGGACATCCCCGTCTTCCACGACGACCAGCACGGCACCGCCATCGTCGTGCTCGCCGCCCTGCGCAACGCCCTGCGGGTGGTCGACAAGAACCTGGGCGAGGTCCGCATCGCCATGTCGGGCGCCGGCGCCGCCGGCACCGCCATCCTCAAGCTGCTCATGCACGCCGGGGCCAGAGACGTCATCGTCTGCGACGTCCACGGCGCCGTGCACAAGGGCCGCGACCACCTCGACCCCAACCTTTCCTGGATCGCCGAGCACACCAACCCCGAGGGCTACTCCGGCGACCTCAAGGGCGCGGTCAAGGGCGCCGACGTGTTCATCGGCGTCTCCGCACCCAACATCCTCACCGGCGCCGACATCGCCGAGATGAACGAGGACTCGATCATCTTCGCCCTGGCCAACCCCGACCCCGAGGTCGATCCGGAGGTCGCCCACCTGCACGCCGGCGTCGTCGCCACCGGCCGTAGCGACTACCCCAACCAGATCAACAACGTCCTGGTCTTCCCCGGCTTCTTCCGAGGCCTGCTCGACGCGCAGAGCCACCACGTCGACTCCGACATGATGGTCGCCGCCGCCAACGCCATCGCCGACGTCGTCACCGACGACGAACTGGGCCCGCACTACATCATCCCGAGCGTCTTCCACACCGACCTGTCGCAGCACGTCGCCAGCGCGGTTCGAGAGGTCGCCACCCGCGGCCGCGACGCCTGAGGCAGGCCTGGGCGGGCACTGCGGAGCGGCGCCGGGCGGGGGTGCCCGCCCGGCCCACCGGGTAGTTGTGGATACATGGACGAGCCGACGCTGACCGGCCGCCTGCTGGTGGCGACCCCGATGCTGTCCGAGCCCGAGTTCCGGCGCTCGGTCGTCTTCGTGATCGACGACGACGCCACCGAGGGCACCCTCGGCGTGATCGTGAACCGGCCCTCCGAACTGCCGGTCGACGACGTCCTGGGCGACTGGAGCGGGTACGCCACCGCGCCCGCGGTCATGTTCGCCGGAGGCCCCGTCGGCGCCGGTTCCGGGCTCGCCCTGGGCATGCCCGGAACCGACGACGCCCCGCTGGGCTGGCGCCCGCTGTCGGCCTCCGCCGACGACGCCACCGTGCCCCGGCTCGGCCTCATCGACCTCGACACACCGCCCGAGATCCTCGGCGGTGCGCTCGGCCGGTTCCGCGTGTTCGCCGGATACACCGGGTGGAGCGAAGGGCAGCTCGGCGCGGAGATCGAGGAGGGCGCCTGGTACGTCCTGCCCGCACTCGCCGACGACGTGTTCTCCGCGGCGCCCGGCTCACTGTGGTCCCGGGTGCTGCGTCGGCAGGGCGGTGATCTCGCCTTGGTATCGACTTTCCCGGACGACCCGACGTTGAACTGAGTTCCGTCCCCTGCGGATACCGTGGGATGAGACGTAGGAGGTGTGAGGGCACGATGGCCATGGACATGCATGTCGTCAACAAGGTGCTTCCGGAGAGCGAGACCCGCCCCGACATTTCGCACGACGACGGCGACCGCGAACGGTTCGCCCACTACGTGCAGAAGGACAAGATCACGGAGAGCGCCGTCACCGGCACCCCGGTGATCGCCCTGTGCGGCAAGGTGTGGGTGCCCAACCGCGACCCCAAGAAGTTCCCGGTCTGCCCCGAGTGCAAGAAGATCTACGAAGAGATGATGAAGTAGGCCGCATGCCTCCTGGGTCCCGGTAGACGCGAACGAGCGGCCTCGGACGCACACCATCGTGCGCCCGAGGCCGCTCTCGTCGTTCCCCGGGCCGTCCGCGTTCGCGCGCCGGCCCGTTCATCGTCCGACCGAGGTCGGCCTGGAACGACGCGCCATCACCATCGCGGTACCCCCCGCGACGGTGGCGACGAGCGCGGTGGCGATCAGGCCGACCAGGGCCGCGCCGGTGCTGGGCGGACCTCCCGACCCGCCCTCGCCGATCGCCGCGCTCGACATCCGCCACCAGGAACTCGTCCTCGGTATCGCCCGTGCGCACGCCGAGAGCGGCGGCGCGGCCGTCGTCGTTCCGCACGACTTGGGGTCGGCTGCTGCCTATGCGCACCGGATGGCGGTACTCTCCAGGGGGGCCATCGCCGTCTGCGGGGCGCCGCGCGAGGTATTCTCGGCGTCTCTGCTGAGCGATGTGTACCGGCACGAGGTCGAAGTCCTGTCGCATCCACGCACCGGGGACCTCTTGGTCCTGCCCGTCGGGAACGGCGGACGCGTGGACATTCGTGAACGTCCAGTCGGGTAGGTCGGATTTGGTGTCCAGAACTGAACCACGGTCATATGGGGACCGCGGTCCCGCTCGGGGCGGCCGCAGAAAGTCGAGGGGGCGCCGCAGAGCCCCCGCGCGCCGGCGCACCACACCCGGCGACATCGCGCGCGGCACCATCCGCGTCATCGGCGAGCTGCTGTTCACCGCCGGCGTCGTCATGCTGTTCTTCGCGGCCTACGAGGTCTACGGAAAGCAGTTCGAGACCGACGCCCAGCAGCGTGACCTCGCCCAGGGGCTGGAGGAGCAGTGGGGCGAGCCCAGGGGCCCCGACTCCGAACCGCTGCCCGGCTCCGCCAACGCGCGGATGTACATTCCCGACCTCGACCTGCAGTGGGTGGTCGTCAACGGGGTGTCCCAGGAGGACATCAAGTACAGTCCCGGCCACTACACCGGTAACGCCGAGGCGGGGGAGAAGGGCAACTACGCCGTCGCCGGGCACCGCACCCCGGGCATCTTCTGGGACCTCGACCTGCTGAAGGACGGCGACACCATCGTCCTGGAGGACCGGGAGAACTTCTACACCTATGAGGTCGTCGAGGACAAGGTGGTCACGCCGGACGAGGTCTGGGTGGTCGACGCCGACCCCTTCGACGAGTCCAACAACGACGATCCGCAGCGCGCGCTGCTGACGCTGACCACCTGCGCCCCGAAACTGTCCAACTCCCACCGGCTGATCGTCTGGGCCGAGCTCTCCGACACCCGACCCAAGGACCAGGGCATGCCCGAGAGCATCGCCGACATGGCACCGGAGAACGCCGACGCCTAGGGCGTGTCCGGCGGATGCTTGCCGGTGAGCGAGCGGCCGGCCGGGGCGGCGGGCGTCGTTCCGGTGGTCGCGAGCCGGGAGTGATCCGCCGACCGAGACCGGCCGGGCCGCCCACGTCGGCCCGGCGCAGGAAAGAGAGAACGGGGTTACCCACCGATGTACGGACTGATCTGGCGCCTCCTACCCGGCCCGGTCCCGGTGAAGCTCGTGCTGGCGCTCGCACTGCTCGCCGGAGCGGCGGCCCTGCTGTGGTACGTCGTGTTCCCCTGGGCCGACCCCTACATGCCGTTCAACGACGGCGCTGTGGACGTCCCGGGCAACTGACGGCGCCGTGCCCCCGGATCCCCGGCGGATCCGGGGGCACGGCATGCCGACACGGCCGCACGCGGCGGGACGGGGCGGGTGGAACGTGACGAACGCGCCGTTCGCGTGACGCCTGCCCGGTCCCCATGGGCGGTTACCCTCTTCCGGGTGAGTATCAGGGGATTGGCAGCATGACGCTTCTTGAGACCAGCACGTCGGACCGCCTCAGCGGCCTGCGCCAGTGGCAGCGCGAGGCCTACGAGGAGTACTTCCGGAGGAACCCGCGCGACTTCCTCGCGGTGGCCACGCCCGGCGCCGGCAAGACCACCTTCGCGCTGACGCTGGCGAGTGAGCTGCTCGCCCAGCACGTCGTCCGCTCCGTCACCATCGTCTGCCCGACCGAGCACCTCAAGAAGCAGTGGGCCGAGGCCGCCGCCCGGTTCGGGATCGCCATCGACCCCGATTTCAAGAACGGCCAGGGCGCCCTGGGCCGCCAGTACGTCGGCGCGGCCGTCACCTACGCGCAGGTCGCCGCGCACCCGATGCTGCACCGCAACCGCACCGAGGCCCGCCGGACCCTCGTCATCTTCGACGAGGTGCACCACGCCGGCGACGCCCTGTCCTGGGGCGACGCCGTGCGCGAGGCCTTCGACCCGGCCGCCCGGCGGCTCTGCCTGACGGGGACGCCCTTCCGCTCGGACGTCAACCCCATCCCCTTCGTCGACTACGTCCAGGACCACAACGGTGTGCGCCGCTGCTCCTGGGACTACAGCTACGGGTACGCCCCCGCGCTGGCCGACGGCGTCGTGCGCCCGGTCCTCTTCATGGCCTACTCGGGCGAAATGCGCTGGCGCACCAGCGCCGGGGACGAGCTGGCCGCCCGGCTCGGCGAACCGCTCACCCAGGACGCTCTGGCCCAGGCGTGGCGGGCCGCGCTCGACCCCAAGGGCGACTGGATCAAGAAGGTGCTGGCCGCGGCGGACCGCAGGCTCACCGAGCTCCGCAACACCACGCCCGACGCCGGCGGGCTGGTGATCGCCACCGACCACGAGGCCGCCCGCGCCTACGCCCGCATCCTGCGCCAGATCACCGGCGTCGGTGCGACCGTGGTGCTCTCCGACGACCCCACCGCCAGCAAGAAGATCAAGCGGTTCGCCGAGTCCGACGACCGCTGGATGATCGCGGTGCGGATGGTCTCCGAGGGCGTGGACGTGCCCCGGCTGATGGTGGGCGTCTACGCCACCTCCACCAGCACGCCGCTGTTCTTCGCCCAAGCAGTCGGGCGCTTCGTCCGGGTGCGCAGACGCGGTGAGGTCGCGTCGGTGTTCCTGCCGTCGGTACCCACGCTGCTGGAGTACGCCGGGGAGATGGAGCGCGAGCGCGACCACGCACTCGACCGTCCGCTCAAGGACGGGGAGGCCGACCCCGAGCAGGACCTGATCGACGAGGCGCGCCGCAAGCGCGACACCCCCGACGCCGGGGACGAGCTCCCGTTCGAGACGATGGAGTCGGCCGCCGAGTTCGACCGCGTGCTCTACGACGGCTCGGAGTTCGGCGGCGGTGCCCCCGGATCACCCGAGGAGGAGGACTTCCTCGGCCTGCCCGGTCTGCTCGAACCCGACCAGGTGTCCCAGCTGCTGCGCAAGCGCAAGGCCGATCTCCAGGCCAACCAGCGCAAGGCGCCCAGGGAGGAGCCGAAGCAAGCCGCCACCCACGAGGTCGTCGCGGAGCTGCGCCGGGAACTGCAGACCCTCGTCGGAGCATGGCACCACCGGACCGGCAAACCGCACGGCATGATCCACACCGAGCTGCGGAGCGCCTGCGGCGGGCCGCCGATCGCGCAGGCCTCCCCCGAGCAGATCCGCGAGCGGATCGCCCGGATCAGATCCTGGGCGACCGGAGGCCGGTGACCGCGGGGACGCCGACGGCGACACCCGGGACGCCCCGGGAACCTCCGGAAGGCCGAGCGCCGGAAAGATCGGCAAATAGTTCGTCACGACCACGTGTCGCGGTCCACCCGCCTGCCACATGATCACTACAGTCCGTGACTATGATCCGTGGTGAGAAAGCACGCCGCAGCGCACCCGCCGCCATGTGGGGCGGCCTGCTGTTCGGGGCGCTCGCCCTGGCCGGGCTGATTCTGACGGGCGCCGCCCGGGCGGGGGAGCCCGCCGGGACGCCGCCCCGCGCGCCGGGACCTGAGGTCAACGCCGACGCCGCCTGCCCGCCGCGGACCGAGTCCGCCGCGCGCACCACGGGCACCGAACCGCGCGGGCACGCCCACCTCACCCCCGAGGAGGCGGCCGCACTCGACCGGCAGCTCAACGACGCCCTGATCACCCAGCGCGCCCCCACCGTGGGGCACCGGAAGACCGTGCCCACCGTCGTCCACGTGGTCTCGGCGGGCGACGGCCGCGGCGCCCTCACCGACGACCAGGTCGCCCGGCAGATCCAGACCATGAACAAGGGCTTCAGCGGCGGCTACGGCCCCGGCGCCGACACCGGCTTCCGGTTCGACCTGCGCGATGTCACACGCACCGTCGACGACTCCTGGTTCGAGGCGTTCACCCAGCACGAGAGCGCGATCAAGCAGAAGCTGCGGCGCGGTGGCGCCGACACCCTCAACCTCTACATGGTCAACCTGCCCGAGGGGATGCTCGGCCGCTCCACCTTCCCGCAGCAGTACAAGGCGTCGCCCCAGCTCGACGGCGTCGTCGTGGACTACCGCACCATTCCCGGCGGCGAGCGCAAGAACTTCAACCTGGGCTTCACCGCGACGCACGAGACCGGGCACTGGCTCGGCCTCTTCCACACCTTCCAGAACGGCTGCCGGTATCCCGGAGACTACGTCCGGGACACCCCCTACGAGCGGGAGCAGGCGGTGGGCTGCCCACACGGGCGCGACACCTGCCCGCAGCCGGGGCGCGACCCGATCCACAACTTCATGAACTACAGCAACGACCCCTGCATGACGCACTTCACCCACGGCCAGGCCCAGCGCATGACCGACCACTGGCGGGCCTTCCGCGCCCTGTAGCCGATCGGTCGGTCCCGGCGGAGCGCGTGATGGTCGCCGGTGGCGGCCTTCGGCGCACTGCGCCGAGATCGACGACATGATCCGGCCGGGTACCCGCCCCGATAGACTCGGCGCCATGGCAGCGACCAAGACCTACCTGACCGGGATCCAGACCTCGGGCATGCCCCACATCGGCAACTACATCGGTGCGATCAAGCCGGCGCTGGCCGCCGCGAGCGAGCACGACACCATGTACTTTCTCGCCGACTTCCACTCGCTCAACTCGGTCAAGGACCCGCAGAAGCTCCGAAGCGACATCCGGTCGGTCGCCGCCACCTGGCTCGCCTGCGGACTGGACCCCGAGCGGACCGTCCTCTACCGGCAGTCGAGCATCCCCGAGGTGTTCGAGCTGGCCATCATCCTGTCCAACATCACCTCCAAGGGCCTGATGAACCGGGCGCACGCCTACAAGGCCGCCCGCGACCGCAACGAGGCCGCCGGCGTCGCCGACCTGGACGCCGGGGTCAACATGGGGCTGTTCAACTACCCCATCCTGATGGCGGCCGACATCCTCATCATGGAGGCCGACTACGTGCCGGTCGGCCGTGACCAGATCCAGCACATCGAGTACACGGTCGACATCGCCGGAAGCTTCAACCACCTCTACGGCGGCTCCTACTCCTTCCCGATCCCCAAGGGCGTGTTCCCGGAAGGCGACGCCAGTGTCCTGCCCGGCGTCGACGGGCGGAAGATGAGCAAGTCCTACGACAACCACATCCCGCTCTTCCTCCCCGAGAGCAAGCTGAAGAAGCTGGTCCGGCGGATCCCCACGGACTCCACCCCGGTCGAGGCCCCCAAGGACCCCGACACCTCGGTGCCGTTCCAGCTGCTCGCCCAGTTCGCGCCCGAGGAGCACACCGCCGCCACCCGCAAGCGCCTGGAAGAGGGCGGCATGGGCTGGGGCGAGCTCAAGAACGAGCTCTTCGAGGTGCTCAATGACACCTTCGGGCCGATGCGCGACCGCTACGAAGAGCTGATCGCCCCCGACAGCGAGCTCGACGGCGTCCTGGAGGCGGGGGCGGCCCGTGCGCGCGAGCGCGCACGGGCGACGATGGCCAAGGTCCGCGCGGCCGTCGGCATCGACTGAGCCGCCGCCCGCGCCGCCGCAGGACACGAAGGGGGGCGGTCCGCCCGGGTCGACCGGCGGCCCGCCCCCTCGTCTCGTCCGTGAGCCGCCTCAGGCCAGCACCGGCCTCCCCTGCAGCGCGACACCCTTCCCGGCGAGCGACCGCAGCGCCACGTCCGTGGTGGCCTCGGCCACCCCGGCCGTCAGGTCCAGCAGCACCCGGGTGGCGAACCCGGCCTCGGCCGCGTCCGACGCGGTGGCGCGCACGCAGTGGTCGGTGGCGATGCCCACCACGTCCACGTCGGTGACGCCCCGGTCGCGCAGCCAGTCCTCCAGGGACCGCCCCTGGGGGTCGGAGCCCTCGAACCCGCTGTAGGCCGCGGTGTAGGCGCCCTTGCTGAACACCGCCTCCACCGCACCTGTGTCGAAGTCCGGGTGGAACTCGGCGCCGTGGGTACCGGCGACGCAGTGCCGGGGCCAGGTGTCGACGAAGTCCGGCTCGTCGGCGAAGTGCGCCCCGGGGTCGATGTGGTGGTCGCGCGTGGCCACGATGTACTCGTACTCGCCGCGGTGCTCGGCGATGAACCGCGACACCCGGGAGGCCACCCCGGAGCCGCCGGTGACCGCCAGACTCCCTCCCTCACAGAAGTCGTTCTGCACGTCGACGACGATCAGTGCCTTGGGCATCTTCCGCTCCCCCTTCCGAACCTCGGTCATCCGAGCCGTCACCGGCGCCCCGGTCGGCTCAGTCGTGCACGTACCGCTCGAACAGGGTCGGGATGGCGGCCTCTCCGGCCGACATCCGGCGCGCCTCCTCCGGTAGTTCCGCCACCGCCCGCTCGTGCCGCTCACGCGCGGCGGACAGCGGTTCGGCCCCGACGATCTCGCCGCCGTCCACGAGTCGCCGCAGCAGCGGGCGCGTGCCCGGGTCGTGCTCCGGTTCATACCCGTAGACCAGCTCCGCGGTCGCCACGCCCCGGTCGTCCCGCCGGCGCGCCGCCCACTTGCGGCCGCCCTTGCTCGGCTTGCCCACGGAACGCTTGGCCACCGACTCCAGCCGGTCGTCGGCATCGCCGCTGCGTGCCCGCGCCACCAGCTTGTAGACCAGTGACACCGTCGGCGACCCCGAGCCCGTCACCAGTGCCGTGCCCACCCCGTAGCCGTCGACGGGAGCGATGGCCAGTGCCTGGATCGCGTACTCGTCCAGGTCGCCGGTGACCAGGATGCGGGTGCGGGTGGCACCGTGCCGGTCGAGCAGGGCGCGGACGCGCGACGCCGTCGCGGCGAGGTCGCCCGAGTCCAGGCGCACCCCGCCCAGATCGTCTCCGGCCAGTTCGATGGCGGTCCGCACCGCGCGCTCGACGTCGAAGGTGTCGACCAGGAGGGTGGTCCCGTGGCCCAGCGCGTCGAGTTGTGCGGCGAACGCGTGCCGCTCACTGTCGTGCGCCAGGATGAAGGCGTGCGCGCTGGTGCCCGCGGTCGGCACCCCGTAGCGGCGGCTCGCCTCCAGATTCGAGGTGGTGGCGAACCCGGTGAGGTAGGCGGCGCGGGCGGCGGCCACCGCGGCCATCTCGTGGGTGCGGCGCGACCCCATCTCGACCAGCGGCCGCCCGCCGGCGGCGGTCACCATGCGGGAGGCGGCGGACGCGATCGCGGAGTCGTGGTTGAAGATGGACAGCGCCACGGTCTCCAGGACCACGGACTCGGCGAACGTGCCCTCGACGACGAGGATGGGGGACCCGGGAAAGTAGATGTCGCCCTCGCCGTAACCCCAGATGTCGCCGGAGAAGCGGTAGTCGGCGAGCCACTTCAGCGTGGAGTCGTCCACGATCTCGTTATCGGCCAGGAAGTCCAGCGTCGCGGTATCGAACCGGAAGTCCCGCAGTGCGTCGAGGAAACGGCCCGTCCCGGCCACCACACCATAACGCCGTTGGTCGGGGAGTCGGCGCGCGAACATCTCGAACACGGTCCGCCGGTGTGCGGCACCGCTGCGCAATGCCCCCTGCAGCATCGTCAGCTCGTACCGGTCGGTGAGCAGCGCACTGCTCCAGTCGTCGGTCATAAGGGTCAAGGTTAGTTTGTGTCTCTCGGTTACAAAATATCCGACCTCCTATGACGCTCCCCACCGCGTCGGCAGTGAAAGATGGGAGAATGCTCTGTGAGGATGCCTGTGCGAATCGGTGCTCCCGCCGGTGACCTGGACACCGTTGCCCTGGACACTGCCGCGCGCCGTCCCGCACAGCCCGGACGGAGGAAAGGATGAGGGAGCCATGACGACGGCGCCGGTCGAGCTGGAACGGCCGGACATCGCGGAGGATGTGCGCGCGCAACTCCCCTGGGTGACGATCGTCTGGAACGATCCCATCAACCTCATGTCCTACGTCACCTACGTCTTCCAGACGGTCTTCGGCTACTCGAAGCGCAAGGCGCACAAGCTCATGCTCGACGTGCACTACAAGGGGCGTGCCGTGGTCTCCAGCGGTACCCGCGAGGAGATGGAGCGCGATGTCCAGGTGCTGCACCGGTATGGTCTGTGGGCGACCCTGCAGCACGACGAGTGATGGGCACCGGGTGACGAGCGGACACGATGATGGGCGCAGGCCTTCGGAGCGCGGAGCAGTGACGGCATGACCATGGGATTCCGGCCCGACTCCGGCGGGGTCGCCATCGATCTGGACGCTGAGGAGTCGGCGGTTCTGCGCTCCATGGCCGCGCTCCTCCTCGACCTGGTGGAGGAGCCCGAGCCGCGTGACGAGCTCGCCGAACTCGTCGGTATCGGCGGAAGCGCGGAGAAGCCCGACGACCCCGTGCTGGCGCGGCTGTTCCCCGACGCCTACGGTGAGGGCACCGAGGCCTCCGGCGACTTCCGCCGCTACACCGAGGACGACCTCCGCCGGCACAAGCGGGAGAACGCACGGACCATGCTGTCCGGGCTGCCGGTCGCGGGCGGAACACTCCGCCTCGACCTCGCCGCCGCGCACGCGTGGATGAAGGCGCTGAACGACGTGCGCCTCGCGCTCGGCACCCGGCTCGGGGTCGACGAGCACACCTACGCCCGGGAGGGGCGCGGAGAGCTGAGCGAGGGCGACGCCGCCGCGCTGCACATCTACGACTGGCTCGGCAAACTGCAGGAGTCACTGGTCCAGTCGCTCTTCGGGATGGGCGGCGGCGACGAGGACGGCGCCGATGACTGAGCGGCCGTCGACCGCAGGCGGAGCCGGGGTCCGCGAGGGTGGTCGGGCCGACGAAGGAAAGTCATACCCAGTGAGTGGGTAGGGAAATATTCTCGGATACGCTGAGGACCATGCTGAGGATCGACCGCGCGATCTACGACAAGATCGTCGACCACGCCCGCCGCGACCACCCGGACGAGGCGTGCGGCGTCGTCGCCGGACCGGAGGGCTCCGACCGGCCGGAGCGGTTCATCGAGATGGTCAACGCCGAGCGCTCGCCGACCTTCTACCGCTTCGACTCCATGGAGCAGCTCAAGGTCTGGCGGGAGATGGACGACCGCGACGAGGAACCCGTGGTCATCTACCACTCGCACACCGCGACCGAGGCCTACCCCTCGCGCACCGACATCTCGTATGCCTCCGAGCCCGACGCGCACTACGTCCTGGTGTCCACGCGCGACCCCGAGACCGCGGAGTTCCGCTCCTACCGCATCGTCGACGGGGAGGTCACCGAGGAGCCGGTGGAGGTCGTCGACGCCGGCTGACACCGGACACACCCCGGCCGCGGCCCCGCCGGGCCCCACCGGCGCGAGCCAGGGGGCGCGGTCCAGGGGCGGAATCACCGGCGGCCGCCGCCTGTTGCACTCCAACGTGGCGGGTCGCCGCGCCGGCCCGCGGGGGCGGCGACCACGGACCCCGTCGACCACAACCGACCGCAGACACGACCACACGCTTGTAACGGAGAGACGCCCATGGCCATCAAGGTCAGCATCCCCACCATCCTGCGCAACCTGACCGATGGCGCGAAGGCCGTCGAGGGCGAGGGTGCGACGCTCGCCGAACTCATCACCGACCTCGACAAGCGCTACCCCGGCATCGCCGAGCGCCTCGTCGAGAACGGCAAGCTGCGCCGCTTCATCAACGTCTACCTCAACGACGAGGACGTCCGGTTCGTCGGCGGCATCGAGGCGTCCCTCTCCGACGGCGACACCGTGACCGTCCTGCCGGCCGTCGCCGGCGGCATGCGCTGAGCACCATGCGCTACGACTCCCTCCTCGACTCGCTCGGCCGGACCCCGCTCGTGGGGCTCCCGAGCTTCTCACCCGCGCCCGAGGTCCGCCTCTGGGCGAAACTGGAGGACCGCAACCCGACCGGGTCGATCAAGGACCGCGCGGCCTTCTACATGATCCAGGCGGCGGAGAAGGAGGGCCGACTCAGCCCCGGATGCACCATCCTGGAGCCGACCTCCGGAAACACCGGCATCTCGCTGGCCATGGTCGCCAAGCTGCGCGGCTACCGCATGGTCTGCGTCATGCCGGAGAACACCTCCGCCGAACGCCGCCAGCTGCTGGAGATGTGGGGCGCGGAAATCCACTTCTCCGCGGCGGAAGGCGGCTCCAACGAGGCGGTCCGGGTGGCCAAGGCCATGGCCGAGAAGCACCCGGAGTGGGTCATGCTCTACCAGTACGGCAACCCGGCCAACGCCCGTGCCCACTACGAGACCACCGGCCCGGAGCTGCTCGCCGACCTTCCCGAGATCACCCACTTCGTGGCCGGGCTGGGCACGACCGGCACCCTCATGGGCGTCGGCCGGTACCTGCGCGAGCAGCGGCCCGACGTCAAGATCGTCGCGGCCGAGCCCCGCTACGGCGAACTCGTCTACGGGCTGCGTAACCTCGACGAAGGCTTCGTCCCGGAGCTCTACGACGAGAGCGTGCTGACCACGCGCTTCTCGGTCCCCTCCGACGCGGCGCTCCGTCGCACCCGTGAACTGCTCACCCAGGAAGGCATCTTCGCGGGAATCTCCACCGGCGGCGCCCTCCACGCCGCCCTCGGAATGGCGCAGAAGGCGGCCAAGGCGGGTGAGCGCGCCGACATCGCCCTCGTCATCGCCGATGCCGGATGGAAGTACCTGTCCACCGGCGCCTACGAGGGCACCCTGGAAGAGGCCGCGCAGCGCCTCGAAGGCGAGCTCTGGGCGTAGTCGGGCACCGGGCACGACCGCTCGGCGCCGGGGCCCGTTCGCGGGACCCGGCGTCCGGGCGTCGGACCCCAGGGAAGTTGAATGGTCGACATGGTCCGATTCGACACCGCGACCGCGGTCACCCCACTCGGCGCCGGACGCTACTCGGCCGACCTCGACCCCGGCTACCTCATCGGCCACGCCATGAACGGCGGATACCTCATGGCCGTCCTGCAACGGGCGGCGCTGCTGGAGTCCCCGCACCCACACGCCGTCTCGTCCTCGTTCCACTTCCTCCGCCCCGCCGGAGCCGGGCCGGCGGAGATCGACGCGACCCTCCTCAGGTCCGGCCGCACCGTCGCCACCGTCCAGGTGACGATCGGCCAGGACGGGCGGACGCTCGTCACCGCCACCATCGCCACCGCCACCCTCGCCCCCGGCGCCGACCCGGACTACGAGGCCCCACCCGCGGCCGTGCCCCCGATCGACCGGTGCCGCCGCTATGACCCGCGCGCCGCGGGCAAAGGCGCGAGCGGGTTCGCCGGACGCGTCGACGCGTACTACGCACCCGCGACCTGGGCCCGGCTCCGCCGCACCGACGCGACCGCGGCTCCGGAGCCGGAGCTCCTCGGCCACATCGGACTCAGCGAGGCGGACGGCGGCCCCGGCGCGGATCCCTGCCTGGTCCTGCCGCTGGCGGTCGACGCGCTCCCGCCGGTCATCTCGGTGTTCGACAACTGGCGCTGGGCGCCGACCGTCGAACTGACCTGGCACATGCGCGCCGTCCCCGAACCCGGGCCGCTGAGCTTCCGATCCCGAGCGGAAGCGCTGGTCGACGGCTGGTTCGACGAGTCCGTCGACCTGTGGGATGTGAAGGGAAGACTGGTCGCGCAGAGCCGCCAGTTAGCGCGATGCGGACGCTGAGACATCCCGCGGAACTTACTTGACCAGGGAAAATAAGATGGGTTGCATCTTGTGAAGAAGTCACGTGTGATTCACGACGCGTGAGACGAGGGCCACATTATGTACCACCGGAGGGGTCATTGGGGTAGACCCGTAACACGGAGAACTTGGAGTCTCCCACCTCGCGACACATCCGCTTCACCGCGTGAATCCTCGCGGAGGCAGCTCATCGAAAAGGCAATTGCGACGTGCGACTAACCATCATCGGCTCAGCGGGGAGCTTCCCCGGCCCCGCCAGCCCCGCCTCCTGTTACCTGGTGGAGGCCGGAGACTTCCGGATGCTGCTCGACCTGGGCAACGGCGCCCTCGGAGCACTCCAGAAGTACGTCGACATCTACGACATCGATGCCGTATACCTCAGCCACCTGCACGCCGACCACTGTTTCGATCTCTGTTCCTACTGGGTGGCCCGCACCTTCCCACCCGGTGGACGCAAACCCCGCATCCCCGTCTACGGTCCGGTCGGCGTCGCCGAGCGGATGGCCGAGGCGTACGGGCTCGACCCCGACCCCGGCATGACCGAGACCTTCGAGTTCCGCGAACTCGGCCCGGGGGAGCTGCGCATCGGCCCCTTCGAGGCGCGGGTGGACCTGGTCAACCACCCTGTGGAGGCCTACGGCATCCGCCTGGAACACGACGGTGCGTCCCTCACCTACAGCGGAGACACCGGGGCCTGCGACGAGATCATCGAACTCGCCCGGGACGCCGACCTCTTCCTATGTGAAGCGTCTTTTCAGGACCACCGGGAGCACCCCAAGGACATGCACCTCACCGGGAGCGAGGCGGGCGAGCACGCGCGCAGCGCCGGAGCGCGCCGACTGGTCCTCACCCACCTGGTCCCATGGAACGACGACGACCGCACCTACGAAGAGGCGCGCAGCACGTTCGACGGTCCCATCGAACTCGCGCGCCCCGGCGCCGTCTACGAGGTGGGAGCGGGAGCCGCGGCCGCGCCCTCGCCTCGGAAACTGGCCAAGCGGCTGCCCTGAGAGCCCTGCTACCGAACACCGAACCGGCCACCTGTGATCCGCTGCCATCGGGCCGCGGATCGCGGGTACCAGCGCCCCCGTGGACGCATGTCCGGGTCGGCGCCGCGGGTTCACCTCTCCGTGGAGCCCGCCTCGAACAGCCGCGATGCCGTCTCCGTCGCCGCTTCCAGCAGTAGCTCGTCCTCGTCCAGGTCGCGGTGTGCCGTGACGGACATCAGCATCCCCGGTAGGTGCACGTCGACCCCGGAGAACATCTCGCCCCCGGTGACCACCGCGAGGCCGCCGAGTGCCTCAAGTTCCGGTGTGGTGAAGTAGTCGGGGTTCCCGCGCGCGGACTCGGGGACGTGCCCGGGGTACTCGACCTCGCTCCGCTCGGGCAGGAACGTCACGAGGACCACCTGGCTCCCTTCGCGCGGGGCGTATCCGGCCCACGAGCACTCCAGTCGCCCCTCGGCACGAACCTCGGTGAACTCCGGGTCGGTCAGCCGCTCGGCCGCATCCTCCATGGCGTCCGTCAGCCCGCTGGATGCGCAGGATCCCGGAAGCGGAAGGGGATCCACCGCCCCCGCAGGCGCGTCGGCCGCCGCGGCGTCGGAACGCTCGGGCGGGCCGCTCGGAACCGCGGTCCCGCCCCACCGCGTCCACAGCGGCTCGGAGGCCTCCTCCCGCGGGCCGGGCGGTGCCGTCGCCTCCTGGCCGCCACCGCACCCGGCCACCAGCCCGGCGACCACCGCGGCGACGGCACCCTGCCTCCACCGGATGGCCGATGCGTTCCGCGGACTCAGTTTCATGGGAGGGGGACCTCAGCCCTTCGAGGAAACAAGGAGGGACGGTTGCACCATGGTGTCATCCCCTACCCGACGCCTGTCAGGCGGTGACCGGACCGTAAGCGAAGGGAGATCGGCCGTGCGGGACGGAGGACAGCCCGTGTCCCGACGAAACCGCAGTGGGTTTCGGCCACACGCCACGGCCGGTCGCGGCCGCCGATAGGCTCGACCTATGGCTCGACCCGACGGACGCGCTCCGAATGAACTCCGGCCCGTGAACATCACCCGCAACTGGCTCCGCCACGCTGAAGGTTCCGCTCTCGTCGAATTCGGCGACACGCGCGTGCTGTGCGCCGCAAGCGTCGAGGACGGCGTCCCGCGGTGGCGCCGCGGAACGGGCGAAGGCTGGGTCACCGCCGAATACGCGATGCTTCCCCGTGCGACCGACACCCGAGGCGCACGGGAGTCGGTGAAGGGCAAGATCGGTGGGCGTACCCACGAGATCTCCCGCCTCATCGGCCGCTCCCTGCGCGCCGTCGTGAACTTCAAAGCCATGGGCGAGCACACCATCACCCTCGACTGCGACGTGCTGCAGGCGGACGGGGGGACCCGCACCGCGGCCATCACCGGGGCCTATGTGGCCCTCGCCGATGCGGTGAAGTTCCTGCGCAAGCGCCGGAACCTGAAGAACAACCCGCTCACCGGGTCGGTGGCGGCCGTAAGCGTGGGCATCGTCCAGGACCAGGCCCGCCTCGACCTGAACTACCTGGAGGACTCGGTCGCGCAGACCGACATGAACGTCGTCGTCACCGGTGACGGCCGCTTCATCGAGGTCCAGGGGACGGCCGAGGGCGCGCCGTTCGAGCGGAAGGCCCTCGACGGGTTGCTGGACCTGGCGGTCGAGGGGTGCGCCGAGCTCACCGACATCCAGAAGAAGGCCCTGGCGGGATGAACCCGCGCAGCACGATCGTCCTGGCGACGCGGAACGCCAAGAAGGTGCCCGAGATGCAGGCGATCCTCGCCGAGGCGGGGCTGGACGCCGAAGTCATCGGGCTGGACGCCTATCCGGACGCGCCGGATGTCCCGGAGACCGAGCCCACGTTCGCCGGAAACGCCCTGCTGAAGGCCCGCGCCATCGCCGAACACACGGGGCTGCCCGCTGTGGCGGACGACTCGGGGCTCAGGGTCGACGAACTGAACGGGATGCCGGGGGTCCTGTCCGCTCGATGGTCGGGACGCTTCGGTCAACAGGCGGGCGACAAGGATCTGGCCAACCTGGAGCTGGTCCTCGACCAGCTGGCCGACACCCCGCCGGAACGGCGCGGCGCCGAATTCGTGGCGGCGGCCGCGATCGTGCTCCCGTCGGGTACCGAGGACGTGGTCGAGGGCGTGATGCGCGGGCACCTCATCGACAAGAGCCGGGGCGAGAACGGGTTCGGTTACGACCCGATCTTCGTCCCGGACGGGGAGACGCGCACCACGGCCGAGATGAGCGCTGCGGAGAAGAACGCGATCAGCCACCGCGGCATCGCCTTCCGCCGACTGGCCGAACGCCTGAGGAGCCTGCTCTAGCCGAGCAGCACCACCCAGACCGAGGGTGTGGTCGGTCACCGGGCAGGAGCCCGGTGACCGACCACACCATGGGTGCGCAGGTCAGGGGGCGGTTCGACCCTGGCAACGGACGTAGGAGACGCGAATTCGCGATTCGCCCCTTCGCCCACCATCCGGTACTGTCATCTCGGTCATCGACGCCGTTCCCCAGGGGAGCGGAACGATCACACTCGGTCACGTTAAAATCGTTCGAACCATGTGTTGCGAGCGTGTAAACTGGATCGAGCAGGTGGCCGGAAGCCGAGCGTCCAACGCGGATGAGCGGTAGGCCCGACCTCACCGGTGGACGAAGCGGACGCAGCGCGGCCGCCTCCATCACACTAAGAACGACCGTTCGGGCAGCGCCTCTGGCGGCTGTCGGATCGGACCTCGGTTGAAGATTCGCTGGAAAGCACCATTCGGTGTAGATCCAGCGAGAACAACCGGATAGATTCCTCTGCTTGCAGGGAATCCGCAAAATCGCCGGTTTGGCGGAGTGTGGAAGCCCTGATAAAGTGGAGGCACAACAAAGCGGAAAGCACCGCCTCTACAGAAAAGCCTGATCAGGTCCGTTGGTTCGGGTCGGCTTGTATGGGATGAGCGGTTGTTTCTTGAGAACTCAACAGCGCGTGTTTGTTTTTCTTTCAGCCAAGTTTGTTTTGGCCCCTTAGAGCACACGGATGCATTGCGGTGTCCGGTTGGTGCTCGGGGTTCCTTTGATTGGCCAGGGTGATACCTGGTCGGTCAGGGTTATCTCTTCCAGGTTTACCGCCGCGCCCGTGAGGGCGGGGTCGGTTGTTTGACCTTTGATGGAGAGTTTGATCCTGGCTCAGGACGAACGCTGGCGGCGTGCTTAACACATGCAAGTCGAGCGGTAAGGCCCTTTCGGGGGTACACGAGCGGCGAACGGGTGAGTAACACGTGAGTAACCTGCCCCTGACTCCGGGATAAGCCGTGGAAACGCGGTCTAATACCGGATACGACGCCCCTCCGCATGGTGGGGTGTGGAAAGTTGTTTCGGTTGGGGATGGACTCGCGGCCTATCAGCTTGTTGGTGGGGTAACGGCCTACCAAGGCGATTACGGGTAGCCGGCCTGAGAGGGCGACCGGCCACACTGGGACTGAGACACGGCCCAGACTCCTGCGGGAGGCAGCAGTGGGGAATATTGCGCAATGGGCGGAAGCCTGACGCAGCGACGCCGCGTGGGGGATGACGGCCTTCGGGTTGTAAACCTCTTTTACCACTCACGCAGGCCCGGGGTTTTCTTCGGGTTGACGGTAGGTGGGGAATAAGGACCGGCTAACTACGTGCCAGCAGCCGCGGTAATACGTAGGGTCCGAGCGTTGTCCGGAATTATTGGGCGTAAAGAGCTCGTAGGCGGTGTGTCGCGTCTGCTGTGAAAGGCTGGGGCTCAACCCTGGTTTTGCAGTGGATACGGGCATGCTAGAGGTAGGTAGGGGAGACTGGAATTCCTGGTGTAGCGGTGAAATGCGCAGATATCAGGAGGAACACCGGTGGCGAAGGCGGGTCTCTGGGCCTTACCTGACGCTGAGGAGCGAAAGCGTGGGGAGCGAACAGGATTAGATACCCTGGTAGTCCACGCCGTAAACGTTGGGCGCTAGGTGTGGGGGCTTTCCACGGTTCCCGTGCCGTAGCTAACGCATTAAGCGCCCCGCCTGGGGAGTACGGCCGCAAGGCTAAAACTCAAAGGAATTGACGGGGGCCCGCACAAGCGGCGGAGCATGTTGCTTAATTCGACGCAACGCGAAGAACCTTACCAAGGTTTGACATCACCGGTAATCCGTTAGAGATAGCGGGTCCTTCGGGGATCGGTGACAGGTGGTGCATGGCTGTCGTCAGCTCGTGTCGTGAGATGTTGGGTTAAGTCCCGCAACGAGCGCAACCCTTGTTCCATGTTGCCAGCACGTAGTGGTGGGGACTCATGGGAGACTGCCGGGGTCAACTCGGAGGAAGGTGGGGATGACGTCAAGTCATCATGCCCCTTATGTCTTGGGCTGCAAACATGCTACAATGGCCGGTACAGTGGGCGTGCGATGCCGTGAGGCGGAGCGAATCCCTAAAAGCCGGTCTCAGTTCGGATTGGGGTCTGCAACTCGACCCCATGAAGGTGGAGTCGCTAGTAATCGCGGATCAGCATTGCCGCGGTGAATACGTTCCCGGGCCTTGTACACACCGCCCGTCACGTCATGAAAGTCGGCAACACCCGAAACCTGTGGCCTAACCCCTTGTGGGAGGGAGTGGGTGAAGGTGGGGCTGGCGATTGGGACGAAGTCGTAACAAGGTAGCCGTACCGGAAGGTGCGGCTGGATCACCTCCTTTCTAAGGAGTCTTTGATAGCCGACGGTTCCTGCGTTCGCAGGGTTTTTCCGATTGGTCGGCGGACTCGGAAGTGGACCCGGGTTCCTGGTCTGGTTTTTCTGGACCGGGGTTGCCTGGGATGGCTGGGTTTTGAGAAGCAAACGTCCTGCACCGTTTGGAAGAGGGGTGTGGGCGCGCTGTTGGGTGTCTGAGGGAGCGACCGTGTGGTTGTCTTCCCGCTGCCACCCCGATGAAGACCCGGGTTGCGGTCGTCCTGCTTGTTCGCTGGTTGTTGGCCGGTGGAGTTGGTGGGAGGTTCCGGCTGCTGCTGTCTGGTGTTGTGGTTGGGTGTGTGGCTGGTGTTTTGATTCGTGGATAGTGTGCGCGAGCATCTTGTATCTGTGGTGGCCAAGTATGTGTGGCATACGGTGGATGCCTTGGCACCAGGCGCCGATGAAGGACGTGGGAGGCCGCGATAGGCCGCGGGGAGCTGTCAACCGAGCGTTGATCCGCGGGTGTCCGAATGGGGAAACCTAGCCCGAGTTGTGTCGGGTTGCCGCCGCCTGAATGTATAGGGCGGTTGGTGGTAACGCGGGGAAGTGAAACATCTCAGTACCCGCAGGAAGAGAAAACAATATGTGATTCCCTGAGTAGTGGTGAGCGAAAGGGGATGTTGGCTAAACCGTGCGCGTGTGATAGACGGCAGTTGTTGCGTGTGCGGGGTTGTGGGATGTGCCTGTTCAGGTCTGCCGGCCTGGGGTGGTTGTGTGTTCTGTTAGCTGAATCCGTTGGGAAGCGGTACCGGAGTGGGTGAGAGTCCCGTAGGTGAAGGCAGAGCACTGGCTGCTGGGCATGCTCCCGAGTAGCGCGGAGCCCGTGAAATTCCGTGTGAATCTGGCAGGACCACCTGCTAAGCCTGAATACGTCCTGGTGACCGATAGTGCACTAGTACCGTGAGGGAAAGGTGAAAAGTGCCCCGGTGAGGGGTCGTGAAATAGTACCTGAAACCGTGTGCTGTCAAGCCGTCAGAGCCTGTGCTTTTGTGTGGGTGATGGCGTGCCTTTTGAAGAATGAGCCTGCGAGTTATGGTGTGTGGCGAGGTTAACCCGGGTGGGGTAGCCGTAGCGAAAGCGAGTCTGAATAGGGCGTTTGAGTCGCATGCTGTAGACCCGAAGCGGAGTGATCTACCCATGGCCAGGGTGAAGCGGCTGTAAGAGGTCGTGGAGGCCCGAACCCACCAGGGTTGAAAACCTGGGGGATGAGCTGTGGGTAGGGGTGAAAGGCCAATCAAACTCCGTGATAGCTGGTTCTCCCCGAAATGCATTTAGGTGCAGCGTTGCGTGTTGCTTGCCGGAGGTAGAGCGACTGGTTGGCTGATGGGCCCGACAAGGTTACTGAGGTCAGCTAAACTCCGAATGCCGGTTAAGTTGAGCGTGGCAGTGAGACTGCGGGGGATAAGCTTCGTAGTCGAGAGGGAAACAGCCCAGATCATCAGCTAAGGCCCCTAAGCGTGTGCTAAGTGGGAAAGGTTGTGGAGTTGCTGAGACAACCAGGAGGTTGGCTTAGAAGCAGCCATCCTTTAAAGAGTGCGTAATAGCTCACTGGTCAAGTGGTTCTGCGCCGATAATGTAGCGGGGCTTAAGCACACCGCCGAAGCTGTGGAGCCGGCACCTAGGGTGCTGGTTGGTAGGGGAGCGTCGTGCATCCGGTGAAGCTGCCGAGTGATCGTGTGGTGGAGGGTGTGCGAGTGAGAATGCAGGCATGAGTAGCGAGACACACGTGAGAAACGTGTGCGCCGATTGACTAAGGGTTCCTGGGGCAGGTTAATCCGCCCAGGGTGAGTCGGGGCCTAAGGCGAGGCCGACAGGCGTAGTCGATGGATAACGGGTTGATATTCCCGTACCCGTTCGCACGCGTCCAGTATCGAATCCTTTGATGCTAACCACCACTGAAGCGGTTTTTCACCTTCGGGTGTTTTTCCGTGGAGGCGTGGGACCCAGGAGGGTAGTAGGTAAGTGATGGGGTGACGCAGTGGGGTAGCTCTACCGGGCGGTGGTTGTCCCGGGATAAGCGTGTAGCCCGAGAGGTAGGTAAATCCGTCTCTCGTTATGTGGGTGAGGCGTGATGTCGAGCCGTTTTTGGTGAAGTGAGTGATCCCGTGCTGTCGAGAAAAGCCTCTAGCGAGTGTGTGGGCGGCCCGTACCCTAAACCGACGCAGGTGGTCAGGTAGAGAATACCGAGGCGTTCGGGTGAACCATGGTTAAGGAACTCGGCAAATTGTCCCCGTAACTTTGGGAGAAGGGGAGCCCTGTCTGGTGAAGGAGTTTTCCTCTGGAGCTGGGTGGGGTCGCAGATAGCAGGGGGAAGCGACTGTTTATTAAAAACACAGGTCCGTGCGAAGTCGTAAGACGCTGTATACGGACTGACGCCTGCCCGGTGCTGGAACGTTAAGAGGACCGGTTAGATTCCTTTCGGGGGGTCGAGGCTGGGAATCTAAGCGCCAGTAAACGGCGGTGGTAACTATAACCATCCTAAGGTAGCGAAATTCCTTGTCGGGTAAGTTCCGACCTGCACGAATGGCGTAACGACTTCCCCGCTGTCTCAACCATGGGCCCGGTGAAATTGCACTACGAGTAAAGATGCTCGTTTCGCGCAGCAGGACGGAAAGACCCCGGGACCTTCACTATAGCTTGACATTGGTGTTTGGGATGGTTTGTGTAGGATAGGTGGGAGCCTGTGAGGCCGCTACGCTAGTGGTGGTGGAGGCGTTGGTGAAATACCACTCTGGCTGTTTCGGGCATCTAACCCGCACCCGTGATCCGGGTGGGGGACAGTGTCTGGTGGGTAGTTTAACTGGGGCGGTTGCCTCCTAAAGGGTAACGGAGGCGCCCAAAGGTTCCCTCGGCCTGGTTGGCAATCAGGTGTTGAGTGTAAGTGCACAAGGGAGCTTGACTGTGAGACGGACGTGTCGAGCAGGTGCGAAAGCAGGGACTAGTGATCCGGCACCGGCGTGTGGAAGCGGTGTCGCTCAACGGCTAAAAGGTACCCCGGGGATAACAGGCTGATCTTCCCCAAGAGTCCGTATCGACGGGATGGTTTGGCACCTCGATGTCGGCTCGTCGCATCCTGGGGCTGGAGTTGGTCCCAAGGGTTGGGCTGTTCGCCCATTAAAGCGGCACGCGAGCTGGGTTTAGAACGTCGTGAGACAGTTCGGTCCCTATCCGCTGTGCGCGTTGGAGACTTGTGAAGGGCTGTCCCTAGTACGAGAGGACCGGGACGGACGAACCTCTGGTGTGCCAGTTGTTCCGCCAGGAGCATGGCTGGTTGGCTACGTTCGGGAGGGATAACCGCTGAAAGCATCTAAGTGGGAAGCCTGCTTCGAGATGAGGTCTCCCGCCCCACTTCGGTGGGGGTAAGGCTCCCAGTAGACGACTGGGTTGATAGGCCGGGTGTGGAAGCCTTGTGAGGGGTGGAGCTGACCGGTACTAATCGGCCGAGGGCTTGTCCACCGCAGATGCTGGGTGCTCGCGCACACTATCGACTTCTTTCACCGCTTGTGGGTGGTGGGGTGGTTGGCGAAGATCGCGCACGACTCGTTTGTTTTTCATATTGTGCCGCTGTTGCGGCCCTGGTTTTCCACGCTGGCGGGGTTGTTCCTGTTGGTGGTGGTTGAGGGTTGCGGTGGTTTTGGCGGAGGGGAAACACCCGGTCTCATTCCGAACCCGGTCGTTAAGCCCTCCTGCGCTGATGGTACTGCCCTGTGGTGGGGTGGGAGAGTAGGTCGCCGCCGCGCGTTTTTGTTGGGGGGATCGCCTTTCGGGGTGGTCCCCCCTTTTTTTGTGCTGCCAGGGCTTGTGTGTTTGTGAACCCTGTGGGTGGGTGGGGTTGTTGTTCGTTGATCTCGGAGATATCGGGGTGAAAACCGGGCGGGATACCCCGATATCTCCGAGATCAACGGGGAGAGGGGCGCGGGAAGGGTGCCCCTCCCGCTGCCTCCTCGTCGCTGCTGTTGGTCTCGCCAGGTCACCCTGCCGGGGACCGTGGACGAGGCGCCCAGCGGTCCGTGATCCGCCGATACGTTTCCGAGGGGCTTGCGGCCGGCAACTAGCGGACCCGATGAGCGAGAGTGACACCATGGACCGATGGATCGCATGACCGAGGTGCGAACAGCGCACACTGCCGATCTCGGCGCTGCCGTTCTCGATGCCGCGCGGGCACTGCTCGTTGATGTCTTCGAGGGGGAACTCACCGAGGATGACTGGGAGCACTCGCTCGGCGGGATCCATGCTCTGGTGTGGGAGGGCGACGATCTCATCGGGCACGGGTCCGTGGTCCAGCGTCGGCTGATCCACGGTGGCCGGGCGCTGCGTACGGGGTACGTGGAGGGTGTCGGCGTGCGGGCGGACCGTCGGCGGCATGGTCATGGTGGGGCGCTGATGGATGCCCTGGAGCGGGTGATACGCGGGGCGTATGATCTGGGGGCGCTCGGTGCGACCGATGAGGGCGCGGAGTTTTACAACGGGCGGGGCTGGCAGCGCTGGCAGGGGCCGACGTCGGCGCTGACCCCTTCGGGGGTCACCCGCACCGCGGCGGAGGACGATTGCATCTACGTTCTTCCGGTTCAGGTCCCTCTCGACTTTTCCGGTGACCTGATCTGCGACTGGCGCGACGGCGACGTCTGGTAGCGAGGTTCGCGGGGCGGCGGTGGAAGGGGGCACCCCCGCGAGGTCGATCTTCGACTGTCGATACTTGGCGGCGTGCGGGGAAGGGCGTCGCTATCCTTCCCTCGCCGAGGCTGGGTCCGTGGCGGACCGCGACCGCGATTCGCAGTGCGCGATTCGCAGTGCGCGACTGGCAGTGCGCGACTGGCAGTGCGTGATTCGCGGTGCGTGATTCGCGGTGCGCGGTCCGTCGGGATCCCGTGGTGCTCGCTCAGTTCCGCTGCCCGTCGATTTTTCCGCCGGGTTCCCTTCGCCGGGCCCCTCTTGTCAGATTCCGCGGCGCATGGCGCGGGTGCCGAGGAGCAGGCCGAGGACGGCGATGGCGAGCGCGGCGAGGGTGCCGTACAGGACCGATGGGTCGGCCAGCTGTCCGGCGAGCAGGGCGCGTTCGGCTTCGACGATGAAGGTGATCGGGTTGAACATCGCGATCGCCTGCAGCCAGGCCGGACCGGACTCGACGGGGAGCATCACCCCGGACAGCAATAGCAGGGGGAACATCAGCAGCTGCGTGACCTCGTAGAACAGCTCACCGCGTGGGTGCGACGCGATCGCCAGGACGAACGACAGCGCACCCAGGCCGATTCCCAGCACCAGCAGGAGAGCCAGTCCGGCCAGCAGTCCCGCCATGTGGATCTGGAACCCCAGGGGGACCGCCAGGGCGATGAGGAGGGCCGACTGGGCCAGCAGGATCACCATTTCCTTCAGCGTTCGGCCGACCAGCAGGGCCGATCGGTCGAGCGGGGTGACCAGCATGCGCTCCATCGATCCGCTGAGGAGTTCGACCAGCATGTTGTACCCGGCGAGCATGGGACCGAACAGGCACATCATGACCAGGATGCCGGGCACGAACCACTGCCATGACGCCCCACCGCCACCGAAGTCCTGCGTTCCCGCCAGCAGCGAACCGAACAGGACGAGGAACAGCAGCGGTTGGGCCATGGCGGTCAGCAGGCGCATCGGCTCGTGCAGGACCGGGGCGAGTTCTCGGGTGAACATGGTCCGGGTGTCGCGGGCGAACTTCGCGGCTGCCGTGCTCATCGTGGGTCTCCTTCTCAGGTGAGGGGTGCGTCCGCCATGTCGGTCCGCCATGCGTCGGTCGGCCATGGATGGAACGAGGACCGGGGTGGGGTGGGGGCCGCGGCGTTCCGTGCGGGTCATGCGTCGCCGCCCTCCTGCTCGCTTTCGCGCAGGGTGCGTCCGGTGAGTGCGAGGAAGACGTCGTCCAAGGTGGGGCGGGCTGTTTCGGCGGAGACGATCTCGACCTCGGCCGATTCCGCCACACGCAGATAATCCGGCAGCACCTCGCCCGCGTTCGTGACGCGCACGCGGACGGTGGTCCGGTCGGTCTCGATGGCGTCCGGTGCGGCGAACCGCGCGGCGACCCGGGCGGCTCGGGCCGCTTCGCGCTCATCCGGGGCCCTGAGGGTGATGAGGTCGCCCGCCAGGTCGCCCTTCAGCTTCTCGGCGCTGCCGTCGGCGATGACCCGGCCGTGGTCGACGATCACCACCCGTTCCGCCATCGTGTCGGCCTCCTCCAGGTAGTGGGTGGTGAGGAAGAGCGTCGTGCCGTACTCCTCGCGCAGTCGCAGGATGTGCTGCCAGATGTCAGCTCGGCTCTGCGGGTCGAGGCCGGTCGAGGGCTCATCGAGGAAGAGCAGCCGGGGACGGTGGATGAGTCCCATCGCGATGTCGAGGCGGCGGCGCTGGCCGCCCGAGAGCGTTGTGGGGGTGCGCTTCGCCAGTGGGCTGAGCTCCAGCAGGTCGAGGGTCTCGTCGGCGCGGCGGCGGGCGGCGGACCGAGTGAGTCCGTAGCAGCACCCTTGCGTCACCAGCTCGTCGCGAACCCTGTACTCCTCGCCCGCGCTGGTCTTCTGCCCGACGTAGCCGATCCGTGCGCGTACGCCGGCGGGGTCGGTGACGACGTCGACACCGGCGACCACCGCCGTTCCCGAGGTCGGCGGCAGCAGCGACGTCAGCATGCGCAGGCTCGTCGATTTCCCGGCTCCGTTCGGGCCGAGGAAGGCGACCGGTCGGCCGGCTTCGACGTCGAGGTCCAGCCCGCGCACGGCCTCGATGGTCCCTCCCTTCACCTTGAAGCTCCGGGTCAGTTTTCGGGCATGGATCATGGTCCCCTCCTGGGGCGCTGTTCGGTGGGATCCGGGCATGGCGAATAGGCCCTGATTCGGCGGGCTCGGTGGAAGCCGGACCATCTTCGTCGACGTAATCCCGGAAATACAAACGCGAATGTACGTTCACATTTCTCTGACCTGCGGAAACGTGGCCATTAAGGGGTCGTGGGCGCATGCCGGAGGGTGATTGCCGCCGCTGAATGCGGCATTGCTCGGGGATGCGGAGAACCGGGAGACTTCGGTGGCGGAACGGTGCGATTTCCGGGTGGCCGATGGTGGCGATGCGTTGCTCGATGCTTCGCTCGGTACGTACGGGCGGTCAGTGCTCCCGCCGAGGGGGCGTGCCTCCGAGGGCGGGGCGGTCGCCGGGGCGTTCACGGTCGCCGGGGCGTTCACGGACGCCGGGCGGCCGTCGACGGCCGGCGGATGGTGAGGTGGTGGATCGTCGGCGTGCGGCATGTTGCGAAGTGACATGATGCACACTGGTTTGCGGGTGGCCGGTAGGCGGGGTCCCTGCAAGATGGCTGGTCGGCGGCCACCGGTGCCAGGAGTCGTTTCGCCTGATCTGTCCGACGCTTCCCCGGGTTTCGGGCGTTGACGCCCCGACCTAAGAGCACGGTGAGAACCCCGTCGGCGGCAGGCTGGGGCGGCGTTGTGGTAGGCGGGGAAAGGTATCGTGTTCCGGGAGGGTAGCGGCGATATCCCCCGCAGCGCCGGTGCCGATCCAGATCTTCGCAGAACCGATTCGACCCATGCACGCGTAGTGACGTGTGAACGCTGTCGCATGCTGGGGGATCGAGAGTGCCAGGGGGCCACCAACTGAGTGAGAGCACGAACGGCGGCGGCCAGAGGGAGCCGCGCCCTGAAGCTGACACGCCCGAAAACGACGAAGCTGCGGCTATGGACGGTATCGAACCCCAGGACTCAGTACCCGACGCGCCGGACGACAACGCGGATGACAGGACCGAGGTCATCTCTCCGCTGGCGGAGAGTTCCGAGTCGGGTGGAACCGGATCCACCCCTTCGGAGCCGGCCCCCGAGGCGAGCGACGAGGCCCCTACCGCATCGGTGACCGAAACCACCGGGGCGGACGCTTCGGAGCAGGCCGAGTCGGCCCCCGACGGCGACCCCGCCGAAGGTGCCGAAGGTACTGCCGACGACGCAGTCGGCCCCTCCACCAGCGGCTCTTCCGAGGACTCCGACGGCGGCTCCGAGGGCTTCGGCTGGTTCGAGGCGTCCGGCGGTGAGGCGCCTGCGGCCGATCCCTCCGATGCCGACGGGTCCTCGTCGTCAAGCGCGTTCAAGGACAGCGGAAGCTTCTTCCGCGACCGTGTTGCCCGAACCCTTGCCGAGCAGGGGTACAGCCTCGGTGACGATGGCGTCATCTCGGATGCCGACACGACCTCCTCATCGACGAAGGCGGTCGATGACGATGAGGACGGGGACGACTCCAGGGACGGTGTCGGCGCCTCTGACGACGTCGACGGCTCCGGTGCGTCCGACGCCGGCGGTGCCGCTGACACCGCCGATTCCGCCGTCGGGGCAGGCCACGCGGACGACGCCGGAGACGATGCCGACGTCCTCGACGCCGCCGGTGACGACGTCGAGGAAACCGTCGTCACCACTCCTGTCGCAGCTGACTCCGTTTCCGACAAGGCCGAGCACGATTCCGTGTGGGACCCGGAGGGCACGGCCGCCTTCACACCCGTCTGGGATGAGGAGGAGGACGAGACGGAGACCGCCGCGGCCGGTGCCCCCGCGGCGCCCGGCGCCACGGGCTCCGGCGGCGCCGGAGCGTCGGCCGGTTCCGCCGACTCCGTTGACTCCCCCGGAGACGACTCCTCCCGGGACGGTGCCGACTCCACCCGTCCCAACGCCACTGCGGCCGGGGCGGCCGATGGAGACGGGGCCGACGGCGGCGACGCCTCCGACCCCTCCGAGGAGGCTTCCTCCGACGCGACGACCCCCGTCGACGCGGGGGCGCTCGCCGGAGCCGGGTTGGGTACCGCTGCCGCCGCGGGTGCGGCCTCGGCCTCCGGCTCCCGGGAGACGCCGGACGGCCGGGACACGGCCGACGCCGCACACGCGGCGGGGACGACCGCGACCTTCGACGTCCCCGACATGTCCGGTGCTGCCGGTGGCCCCGCTGGAGGCGGCCCCGCGGCAGCGGCGGGCGCGGGCGGCCTCGCGGCCGCCGTCTCGAAGGCGAAGAAGGCCGGGAAGTCCAAGGGCGAGAAGAAGGGCGGCGCCAAGCCGAAGAAGCCGCTGTGGCTGCGCCTCACGATGGGCGGGCTCATCACCGCCGGCGTGTTCGTGCTGCTGGGGGTCATCGGCTTCGGTGTCGCCTACGCGACGATCGAGGTCCCGGACGGCACCCAGGCCGCCGCCACCGAGCAGGGCTCCACCTTCTACTACGCCGATGGCGAGACCGAGTTCGCCTACCGGGGAACGGACCGGGAGCCGATCACCTACGAGGAGATCCCCGAGGTCGTCCAGGACGCCGTCATCTCCGCCGAGGACCGCGGGTTCTGGTCGGAGCCCGGCGTCTCGCTCAGCGGTACGATGCGCGCCGTGTGGTCCACGGTCACCGGCCAGCAGGTCCAGGGTGGTTCCACCATCACCCAGCAGATGGTCCGCGGCTACTACGACGGTCTGAGCAAGGACAGGTCGATCACCCGCAAGGTGAAGGAGATCGTCATCTCCCTCAAGGTCGACCAGTCCAAGGACAAACAGTGGGTGATGGAGAACTATCTCAACACCATCTACTTCGGTCGCCAGGCCTACGGCATCCAGGCCGCCGCGCAGGCGTACTTCCACAAGGACGTCGGCGAACTCAACGCCTCGGAGGCCGCGTTCCTCGCCGCCGCGATCCAGCAGCCCACTCTGTTCGGCCAGGCCGACGAGGACTACACGGCGAATATGGAGGAGCGCTGGCAGTACGTCATGAACGGCATGGTCACGATGAACGGCAAGGACGCCGACATCGGGATCACGCAGGCTGAGGCGGACGAGGCCGAGTTCCCCAAGCCGGACGAGCAGACCCCGCAGAGCGACCTCAGCGGGTACAAGGGCTACATGTTCCAGCAGGCCATGCGGGAGCTGGAAGACCTCGGCTACTCCGAGGACCTCATCAACCGCGGCGGTTTCAAGATCGTCACGACGTTCGACGAGGACCTCATGGAGAAGGCGAAGCAGGCGGTGGAGTCCACCCAGGGCATGGAATCCCTGCCCGAGCACGTCCAGGCGGGTCTGGCCGCCATCGAACCGAAGACCGGTGAGGTCAAGGCGTTCTACGGTGGCAAGGACTTCATCGAGAACCAGTACGACAGCGCCTTCAGCGGCAGCGCGCAGGCGGGTTCCGCGTTCAAGCCCTATACGCTCGCGGCGGCGCTTACGGAGGGCTACAGCGTCGACAGTGTGGTGGACGGCAGTTCGCCGATGGCGGTTCCCGGCGGCGGGTCGATCCGCAACGCCGGAGGGGTCAGCTACGGCCCGCTGACCCTGACCCAGGCCACCGCGAAGTCGAGCAACACCGCCTACGTGCGGCTCAACGAGCAGGTCGGCGGGGACAAGACGGCGGATGCAGCGGAGGCGGCGGGTCTTCCGGCCGCCTCCATGACCGAGGAGCAGCGCGCGGCGATGTCGTTCCCGCTGGGGATCTCCAGCGTGCGTCCGGTGGACCAGGCCAGCGGGTTCGCGACGTTCGCCAACGGCGGCGAGCACATCGAGGCGCACGTCGTCAAGAAGATCGTCAACAAGGACGGCGACGACGAGCGACCCGAGGTCGACAAGGAGCGGGCGTTCGACGAGAGCGTCGCCAACGACGTCACCTATGCGCTGGAGTCCGTCGTCAACGGCGGTACGGGCAGCAGGGCGGCGCTGGGCCGTCCGGCGGCCGGCAAGACCGGGACCACCGACGGAAACGTCGCCACCTGGTTCGTGGGGTACACCCCGCAGCTCGCCACGGCGATGACGGTCTACAGCGACGACAACAAGGCCGTCGTCGTCCCCGGCTGGGGTGTGGTCCAGGGCGGTACGCTCTCGACGTCCATCTGGCAGAAGTTCATGTCGATGGCCATGGAGGGCGAGGACATCGAGTCCTTCCCCGGACGCAGCGGTGGCGGAACGATCCATAACTGGGCGCCGAACGTTCCGGAACCCGAGGTGGAGGCTCCGCCGCAGGACCAGGGGCAGCAGCAGCCGGAGCAGCAGCCGGAGCAGCAGCCGGAGCTTCCGCCTGAGAACGGCGGAGGGAACGGCAACGGCGGCGGTGTGAGCCCGCCCGATGGCGGTGACGGCACGGGTGACGGCGGTGGTCACCAGCCCGACCCGGGTGGTGGTGAGGACCTCGGCGGCGGAGGCGGCCACGAGGGTGGCGATATTCCGCCACCGGGCGGCGGCGGTGGCGGCACCGCCGGCCCCGGTTGAAGGGGAGTTCCGGAGTGGCTCGGCCGGTGAGCCGCCTCAGGGCGAGCTGACCGGCCGCTCCGGCCCGGTCCCCGCGGATCCCTGTGGTCCCCGTGCTTCTCTCCGATGGGGAGCACGAGGGGGACGAAGCGCACGGGGCATCTCGTGGAGGACCGCTCGGTCACGACGACGGCGGTGGCCGGACCCCTGCGGTGGGGGTCCGGCCACCGCCGTTTCGGTGGCGGCCGCCGTTCAGCGCACCAGCGCCGCGCAGCCGCAGGTCTCGGGGAGGACGGGGCCGTGTACCTCGTTCCCGAGGTCGGTGAACACACGCGCTCCCGGGGTGGCCCCGCACAGCGCGTCCGCCGCGAGGATCACCGCGGCCGCCGTCCACGTGCTCCGCTCGACCGGCCAGTTGACGTCCTCGGCGAACTGGTAGCCGGTCCAGTAGGCTCCGTCATCCGGGTCGCGCAGGTGCTGGATGTCGCCGAGGAGCCGCGTCCCCAGCTCGGTCTCGCCCATGGCCGCCAGCGCGAGCACCAGCTCGGAGGTCTCCGCACCGGTGACCCAGGGCTGGTCGCTCACGCAGCGGATGCCCAGCCCGGGGACCACGAAGGTGTCCCAGCGCTCGTTGATGCGCTCCTTGGCGGCGGCGCCGCGCACGGCCCCGCCGAGGATGGGGTAGTACCAGTCCATCGAGTAGCGGCTGCGATCGGCGAACACCGACTCGTGCTCGGCGACGAGGTGGCCGAGGTGGGCGGCGGCCAGCTCCCAGTCGGGTTGGGGTCGGCCGATCCGGTCGCCCAGCGCGGCCGCGCAGCGCAGCGCCTGGTGGATGCTGGCACACGCGGTGAGCAGCGCGTGGTCGCCGGGGCTGCCACCGGGGTCGCGTGCCCACTGGATCTCGCCGCGCTCGGTGCGCAGCCCCAGCACGAACTCGATGCCGCCGCGGACCACGGGCCACATCTCCTCGGCGAAGGCGTCGTCGCCGGTGATGAGCAGGTGGTGCCAGACGCCCACGGCCGGGTAGGCGGCGTGGTTGGCCTCGCGGATCGGGTTGACGACCTCGCCCTGGCGCAGCTTGGCCGGCCAGGAGCCGTCGGCGTCCTGGACCCCGGCCAGCCAGGTGTAGGCGCGGCGGGCGGCGTCGATGTGCCCGGTGGTCGAGAGCGCCATGGCGCACTCGACGTGGTCCCACACGTCCAGGTGCCCGCCGGGGAACCAGGGGATGGCGCCCTCGGGGGTCTGGGTGGCCAGTAGGTATCCGGCGGAGCGGGCGATGTCGGCGGCGTCGAGCACACCGGGCAGAGCGGGCAGCCCGGACGGGGAACTCATACGCGGTCCCGGGCCGGGGCGCCGGGGGTGTCGACGGCGCTCGCGTGCTCGCT
The DNA here is from genome assembly GCF_014201195.1 of Nocardiopsis mwathae. Taxonomy (NCBI): domain Bacteria; kingdom Bacillati; phylum Actinomycetota; class Actinomycetes; order Streptosporangiales; family Nocardiopsidaceae; genus Nocardiopsis; species Nocardiopsis mwathae. Next base: position 569,494 of record NZ_JACHDS010000001.1, read on the forward strand.
GTCGAGCGGCTTGCGCAGGTACACGACGACGCTCTTGCCGATCACGGGGTTGAGCAGGCGCTCGGTGACGCGGGTGACCGCGGGCGCCTCCAGCATGTCCCAGACCAGGAGCTTGTGGTAGGCCTTGGCCAGCGGGTGGTCGTCGTCGTCGGTGCCCACCGCGCACTTGATCCACCAGTAGGGCGAGTGCAGCGCGTGCGCGTGGTGGTGCGGCCCGATCCGGAACCCGGTGGCCTTGAGCTTGGCCTCAAGTTCGGCGCGGGTGTAGATGCGGATGTGCCCGCCCTCGTTGGTGTGGTACTCCTCCGACAGCGCCCAGCAGACACGCTCGGGGAACCAGCTGGGGACGGTGACGGCGGCGATGCCACCGGGCTTGAGCACCCGGTAGAGCTCCTTCATGCCGAGAGTGTCGTGCGGGATGTGCTCGAAGATCTCGGCGGCGATGATCCGGTCGAAGGTGCCGTCGTCGAACGGCATGTCGAGCGCGTCGCCCTTGACCGTCTCGGCCTCCGCATCCGCGGGGGCCTCTCCCTCGGCTCGCATGGCGGCGAACATGGTGGCGACGTCGGCGAGATCGTTCTCGTTCTGGTCGAAGGCGACGACGTCCGCGCCGCGCCGGTAGATCTCGAACGCGTGCCGGCCGCCACCGCAGCCGAGGTCCAGGACGCGGTTCCCCGGTCCGACGGGGAACAGGGTGAAGTCGACGGTGATCAGGGCTGGCTCCTTCGGGTCGTGCCGGTCACAGGCGTGAGGTCAGGCCGCTCGGGCGCGCCTGGGCCTCCTCGATCGTCTGGGCGTAGCGGAGGGCGGTGGCCTTGGCCACCGCCCGCCAGGTGAACCGTTCCTGGACGCGCTGCCAGGCGGCGGCTCCCATGCGTGTGCGCTCGGCGGCGTCGTCGAGGAGCGCGCCGATGGCGGAGGCCAGTTCCTCGGGGTCGCCGGGGGCCGTGAGCCGCCCGGCGTCGCCGTCGTCGCCGACGACCTCGGGGATCGCTCCGGCGCGGCTGGCCACCAGCGGGGTCCCGCAGGCCATCGCTTCGACGGCGGGCAGTGAGAAGCCCTCGTACAGGGAGGGGACGACGGCGACCTGGGCGCCGGCGATGAGGCGGGCGAGTTCGGTGTCGTCGATGCCGCTGACGAAGGAGACGCGGTCGCGCAGGCTGAGCTCGTCGACGAGCCGGTCGGTGGGGCCGCCGGGCTTGGGCCTGCTGACGATGGTCACCGAGATGTCGCGTTCGGTGGCGAGCTTGGCGGCGGCGCGCAGGAGCGTGGCGACGCCCTTGAGGGGGCTGTCGGCGCTGGCGACGCAGACGAGGCGGCCGGGGACGCGTTCGACGTCGGGGCGCGGGTGGAAGTAGCGGGTGTCGACGCCGAGGGGGACGACGCCGATGGCGGGTCGGCGGACGCCGAACTCGCGCACGATGTCGTCGGCGGACGACCGGGAGGGGACGAGGATGGGCGCCAAGCGGCGGGCGACGCGGCCCTGCATGCCGACGAAGCTGTACCAGCGGCGTTTGGACAGGCGCTGCCATCCGGTGGCCTGCTCGACCTCGATGCGCCGGTCCACGGTGATGGGGTGGTGGATGGTGGTGACCATGGGGAAGCCGCCGGCCTGGAGGCCGAGCAGCCCGTAGCCGAGGGTCTGGTTGTCGTGGATGACGTCGAACTCGGAGCGCCGGCGGCGCAGTTCGCGCTGGGCGCGCAGGGAGAACGTCAGCGGCTCGGGGAAGCCTGCGGTCCACATCGTGCCGACTTCCAGGACGTCGATCCAGTCGCGCCACTGGGAGACCGGGGGTGCCTTGAACGGGTCGGCGTCGTTGTAGAGGTCGAGGCTGGGGAGCTTCTCCAGGATCACGCCGTCGTCGAGCTCGGGGTAGGGCTGACCGGAGAACACGGTGACCCGGTGGCCGAGTGCCGCGAGTTCGCGGGAGAGATGGCGGATGTAGACGCCCTGGCCACCGCAGTGCGGTTTGCTGCGGTAGGAGAGCAGGGCGACGCGCAGCGGACGTTGCGGATAACGACGTTCAGGATGCGACATGGATCCAACCCATCGGCAGGGGCCTGGTGTGAGGCGGCGCTGAGTGTGCAGGCGCGGGGCGTGGCGTCTTGGGGCGCGAGAAGTCGGTGCGTGAGAACTCGGGGTCGACGGGTTCCGGCTGGGCGGGCGTCGGCCGGCAGGGCCCGGTGTGGGCGCGGAGCGGGTGTCGCGACGCGGTTCCGGCCGGCACGGTCAACAGTTCACCTCGTTCGTCGCTCGTGGGCCCGGTGCGCGGGGCGCGCCCGTAGCGGTCGGTTTCGCTCGGGGCGACCCGTGGACGGCCCGTTTCCCAGAGGCCGACGGGCCCCTGCCGCCCGTCCCGGGCGGGTCGTCAGGGCCGGTGCTGGGACACTCGCGATGTTACCGGCCAGTTTAATACCTGGCCGTCACTAGCGGATATTCCGTACGAGGATCTTATGACGGGACAAACCTCCGGTTACCCTCGCCCCTCGTACCCGGATGGCATCGGGCGGTAGCCGTGGGGGCCGAGAAGTGCGTGACACGCGCAGAGCCGGTGGCGGGCGCCTGCCGCCGGGTGGTCGCGACCCGGTACCCGCCACCTGTGGTTCGCTCAGCGGTTGGCGGCCGGGGTGGCCTCGGCCGTGGACCGCGGCGCGGTGCTCGGTGCGGTCCAGTGCAGAACGCCCTCGCTCCCGGTGGTACGGATGGCCCGCCGTCTGCGCTCCAAGGTACGCAGGTGGGCCGCTGTCTCGGAGGCGGCCATGCGGCGGGCCAGGGCGTGCATGTCGCTCCACGGCCGCCGCCACGGCAGTGCCGCGGCCAGCTCCCACAGGGTGGAAGGCGTGCTGCCCAGTGCCTCGGCGAGGAGGTCGAGCTTCTCCTCGTGGTGCGCGATGATCTCGGCCGCACGCGGGCCGATCGCGGTGAACCGGTGCTCGTGCGCGGGCAGCGCCTGCGTGGCGCCGATGTCGCTGAGCCCGCCGAGCGACTCCAGGAAGGTGCTGAGCGGGTCGTGCTCGTCGTCGAAGGGGAAGAGGCCGATGTGCGGGGTGATGCCGGGCAGCAGGTGGTCGCCGGTGAACAGTCGGCCGTCGTCCTCCAGGTACAGGCAGATGTGGCCGGGGGAGTGGCCGGGGGTCCACACCACGCGCAGTCTGCGGCCGGGCAGGTCGACGAGCTCGCCGTCGGCCAGCGGGCGGTCGGGCGGCTGGGGTGGCTCCATACGCGGGTCCAGCTGTGCCCACAGGTCGACCTCCTCCGCGGAGGCCCCGGCCAGGCGCAGCTGGCTCACCTCCAGTTCGCGCTGGCCGCCGCCGCGCAGGTCGTCGATGCGCCCCAGGAGGTCGATGTCGGCCTGGTGCATCGCGATCCACGCCCCCGAAGCGGCGCGTACCCGTCCGGCCAGGCCCGAATGGTCGGGGTGGAAGTGGGTGATGACGACCCCGCGGACGTCCGCGATACTCGACCCCATGTGCTCCAGGCCGCTGCACAGGGCCCGCCACGACTCCTCGTGCTCCCAGCCCGCGTCGACCAGGACGGGTCCGCTCGGGCTCTCCAGCGCGTAGATCAGCGTGTAGCCCAGGGGGTTGTCGGGGATCGGCACCGGAATGCTCCAGATTCCCGAGCCGAGGTCCTCCACCGGTGGTGTCTCCCGCATGCTCTGGCCCCTCTCCTCGCCCGCCGGGCGCGGGCGTCCTTAGGTCCGTGCTCCGTGGTTCGAATTGAAACCGAATCGGATTCTAGAGTACGTACCTGCCCCCACCCGGCGACGGAGGCCCTCGACCCGGTCGCGGAGGTGCCGGGTGAGGCTGTGTCTCCGAGGTCGGCGGAGGGGCGCGGGAGGTCAGCGGTCGCGGCTCAGGATCAGGCCGCTCGTGGGCACCCCCGTTCCCGCTGTGACCAGGACGTTGGCGACCCCCTCGACCTGGTTGGCCGCGGTCCCGCGGACCTGGCGGACGGCCTCGGCGATCCCGTTCATCCCGTGGATGTAGGCCTCGCCGAGCTGCCCGCCGTGGGTGTTGACCGGCAGTCGGCCGCCGAGCTCCAGCTCCCCGTCGGCGGCGAGGCCGGGCGCCTGGCCGCGGCCGCAGAACCCCAGTTCCTCCAGCTGCACCAGGACGAACGGGGTGAAGTGGTCGTAGAGCACCGCGGTCTGGATATCGCCGGGCCCGAGTCCCGAGCCGCGCCAGAGCCCGTCGGCCACGATGCCCATCGCCGGAAGCCCCGCCATGTCGTCGCCGGGGTCCGTCGAGTAGTACGAGGTCATCATCATCTGGCCCGGCGCCGAACCCTGGGCCGCCGCGGTGACCACCGCGGGCGGTCGGCGCAGGTCGCGGGCGCGCTCGGTGCCCGTCACGACCACGGCGACTCCGCCGTCGCTCTCCTGGCAGCAGTCGAACAGCCGCAGCGGCTCCACCACCCAGCGCGACGCCTGGTGGTCCGCCAGGGTGATCGGCCGCCCGTGGAACCAGGCCCGGGGATTGGTGGCCGCGTGCCGCCGGGCCGCCACCGCCACCCGCCCGAAGTCCTCGCTCGTCGCGCCGTAGGCGTCCATGTAGCGGCGGGCGCACATCGCGACCCACCCGGCCGGGGTGAGCAGGCCGAACGGTACGTGCCAGCTCATCTCCAGCCCCTGTGACGTCGGTGCGCGCAGCGCCCCCGGTGCCGCCTGGCCGAAGCGGCGCCCGCTGCGCTCGTTGAACGCCCTGTAGGCCACCACGACCTCGGCCTGCCCGGTGGCCACCGCCATGGCGGCCTGCGCGACGGTGCCGCACGCCGCTCCGCCGCCGTAGTCCACCCGGCTGAAGAAGCGCAGGGCTCCGGCACCGATCTCGCGCGCCACCGCGATCTCGGAGTTGGCGTCCTGGGTGAAGGTGACCATGCCGTCGACGTCGGCGGGATGCAGTCCGGCGTCGTGCAGCGCGGCGACCACGGCCTCGGCGGCCAGCCGCAGCTCGCTGCGCCCGGACTCCTTGGAGAACTCCGTGGCGCCGATACCGGCGACGGCGGCCCTGCCCTTCAGCGCCATCGGCTCTCCTCTCCGCCGCAGCGCGGCCCGGGTACCTCCACGACCACGGTGCCGGTCACGTGCGTCCCGATGCCGTTGGTCCCGCGCACGGCCACGGTGGTCCGCGGCCCGTCGCGCTCGGCCACGGTCCCGCGGAGCGAGAAGGTGTCCCCGGCATGGTTGGGCACGCCGAGCCGGACGGCGATGGAGCGGACCCGTGCCGCCGGCCCGGCCCAGTCGGTGACGCAGCGCTCCACCAGGCCCTGGGTGGTGAGGATGTTCATGAACACGTCCGGCGACCCCTGGGCGCGTGCCCGGTCCGGGTCATGGTGGATGTCCTGGAAGTCGCGGGTCGCCAGCGCCTGGGCGATGATCGAGGTACGGGTCATCGCCAGGTCCAGGGCGGGAGCCCCCGCGGTCGGCGGCCGGTCCCGGGTGGCGGGCTTCTCCGCAGACCGCCACTGGGGCAGCACCAGGTCCTCGTCGACGCGTTCGAAGTCGACCCTGACCCGCATCCCCGAGTGGACGGCCTCGGGTGCGACCCCCAGGATGTTGCCGACCATCCGCACCCCTTCCGGTAGCTCCACGACCGCCACCACGTAGGGCGAGGTCCGGCCCGGAACGGCCGGGTGATGGTGGACGACGTGGCTGAACACCGTGCCGGTGCCTGCGGCCACGACGTGGTCGCGCGAGGTGGAGTGGCACGACGGGCACATCGGACCCGGCGGGTGGCGGAGTCGGCCGCAGTCGGCGCACCGCTGGATGCGCAGTTCACCGGCGAGGGCGCCATCCCAGAAGAAGTGGGTGTCGCAGCTGCGCGCCGGGCGCAGCGGGTAGGGCTCCGCGGTGGCGGGTCGCGCCGGGGCGGGAGCGTCGGCGGGGCGCTCCGCACGCGCCTCCCGGGCGGACGGCAGGAACTTGAGAACGCGGAACAGCATGGTGCCGACGCGCTCGCCCCCGCTGTACCAGGACGTGTGCCAGGTGAGGAAGTAGCCGGTGCCCAGGGCGGTGCGCTTGGGTCCGGCGAGGTCGCCGAACCTCGTCGTGGTTCGCAGGAGCTCGCCGGGGTGCAGGTAGCGGTCGAAGTCCTGCTCGCAGTCGGTGGCGACCACGCCCGAGTAGCCGCCGTCGGCGAAGCAGGCGAGCAGGTCGTCCACGGCGCTCCCGGGCCGCTCGGCGGCACCGTCGTCCCCGGGGCCCGGATACCCGGCCATCGTCCACACCTGCAGCATGGCCGGCGGCGCCACGAGGCCGTCGTGCCCGGCCCGGCGGGCGGCCTGCTCGTCGAGGTAGACGGGGTTGGTGTCGCCCATCGCCCGCACCCAGTGGCGGACCATGGGGGTGTTCACCGGGTCCGGCGCCGTGCCGCCGTCCACCTCGCCGCGTTCGCGCGCGGTGGCGGCCAGATCCATCAGCCGGGTGTGGACCACGTCGTCCACGGAGGGCGCGGGGCGGTCAGCTGTCACGGGGTCGTCCTTTCCGGTGTCGCGCCTAGCGCGGCGCGCGGGGCAGGCCCAGGCCGAGGGTGGCGATTAGCTCGCGCTGCACCTCGTTGACGCCCCCGCCGAACGTCATGACCAGGGCGCCCTTCGCGCCGGAGTCGAGGCGGGCCAGCAGGTCGCGCGTTCGGGGGTCGGCGGGGTCGCCGTAGCGTGACGCGGTGTCGGCGATGATCCGCGGCACCTCCTGCAGCCGCTCCGAGCCGTAGACCTTGTTGGCCGAAGCGTCGGCTGCGCCCAGCCAGCCGGTGTCGACGGTCGCGGCGACCTGCCAGTTCAGCAGTTCGTTCACACGCAGGTAGGCGTAGACGCGGCCGAGGGCGCGCCGGACGGCCGGCTCCTGGATCGGCGCCGGCCCGCCGCCGACCCGGTCGGCGGACCGCGCCCAGTCCAGGAACCGGTCGTAGAGGCGGGCGATGTTGCCGGAGGGGCCGAGGGTGAGCCGCTCGTGGTTGAGCTGGTCGGTGATGAGGCGCCAGCCCCGGTGCAGCTCGCCGACGAGGCGGTCGGCGGGGACGTGCACGTCGGTGTAGTAGGTGGCGTTGGTGTGGTGGTGACCGTCGGCCGTCACGATCGGCGTCCAGGAGAATCCGGGGTCGGCGGTGTCGGTGATGAGGATGGAGATGCCCCTGTGCTTCGGGGCGCCCGGGTCGGTTCGCACCGCCAGCCAGACGTGGTCGGCGAGGTGGGCGCCTGAGGTGTAGGACTTCTGCCCGTTGACGACGAAGTCGCCGGAGCCGGTGCGCACCGCGGTGGTGCGCAGCGACGCCAGGTCGGTCCCGGCCTCCGGCTCGGTGTAGCCGATGGCGAAGTGGAGCTCCCCGGCGAGGATCCCGGGCAGGAAGCGGTCCTTCTGCCCGGTGGTGCCGTGGTGCAGCAGCGCGGGGGCGACCGTCTGCAGGGTGACCAGGGGGTAGGGCACGTCGGCCCGGGTCACCTCGTTGACGAATATCTGCCGCTCCAGTGCGCCGAATCCGCGTCCGCCGTACTCGGCGGGCCAGCCCCACCCGAGCATGCCGTCGCGGCCCATGCGGCGGATGACCCTCGTGTAGACGTCCGGGTCGGTGGGGGCGGCACGCTCGTCGGGGGTCATGACCGTGGCGAGGTAGCCGCGTAGCCCGTCGCGGAGTGCGCGCTGCTCCTCGGTGAGATCGATGAACATGGGTGGGCTCGCTCCCAGGTCCCTAGGCGTGGTCGGGGTGGCGGAGGGCGGGCGGATCGGGAACAGGGGGGACGTGCACGGGGGTGTCCCGTGCGGCGAGGCGGCCCAGCGCGTCGAGTCGTGCCTCCGGGCCGCCGAGGACCGATGAGGCCCACCTGCCGATGGAGAAGAGACGGTGCAGGGGGTAGGCGGCGTCCACGCCGAGCCCACCGTGCAGGTGCTGCGCGGTGTAGAAGGCGTCCAGCACCTGGTCGGTGATGAGGAGCGCGGCGGCGGCCAGGACGTGGTCGGTGTCCTCGTGCGCGTGTGCGGCCGGGTCGCCGGCGGGCGGTCCGCTCGTGGCCAGCCGCCAGACCCCGGCCCACATCGCGGCGTCCAGGGCGCGGGCGGCCACGTAGATGTCGCCGACCTTCATCGTGACGGCCTGCAGTTCGGCAAGGGCGCGGCCGAACTGGCGCCGGGTCCCGACGTGCCGGGTGGTCAGGTCCAGCGCACCGGCCAGCGCGCCGGAGACGGTCGCGGCGAGTCCGGCCAGGGCACAGCGGTGCAGGACGCGGGCGGCGGCGCCGGTGGTGTCGGCACCCAGCAGCGCGGCGGCCGGGACCCGGGTGCCGTCGAGGCCGATCCGGGTGGCGGGGTCGGGTGTCCCCGTGGGGTGGGGGTGGTGGCTCAGGCCCTCGGCGTCGCCGGGGACGAGGAAGACACCGGTCCCGCCGCCGTCCAGTCGCGCCGGGACCAGGACGGTGTGCGCCGCGGCGCCGTAGGGGACGGCGGTCTTGACTCCGTGCAGGACGTAGCCATCGCCGTCGCCGTCGCGGTGGGCGGTCGTCGCCGGATCGGTGGTGCCGCCGTCGGCCCGCCCGGGTTCGCAGAAGGCCGCGGTCAGCAGCTGCTCTCCGGCCGCGGCGGGGGCGAGCGCGGCCCGCTGCGGCGGGGTTCCGCACAGCGCGACCGGCAGGGAGCCGAGCGCGAGCGAGGCCAGAGCGGGGACCGGTGTCGCGCGGGCGCCGACTTCGCGCAGCACCACCGCGACCTCGATGGGGCCCGGGCCGGTGCCTCCGGCATCCTCCCCGACGGCCGTGCCCAGCAGACCCGCCTGGGCCATGCCCTGCCATGCCGCGGTGTCGAACGCGGCCGGGGCGGGTGTGTCCGCTGCTCGGGCCGCCGGCGCGGCTACGCGGTCGAGGACGTCGGCCGCCAGAGCACGCAGGTCCTGCTGGTCGTGGTCGAGGGAGTAGTCCACGGTGCACTCCGCATGGATCGCCGTCGAAGCCCAACCCTGCACGCTCAGTAGAACAGATTCTATTGGGCGGCGCCAGAGTCCCTCAGGGGATGTGTTTCCGGTCTCTTTGGGGGCGCGGACGTCGCCCGATGAGGCCTTATCCACAGTTGTCTAATGATGAAGTTCTGGGTGATCCTTGGATAACGTGTTCTCATAGAGGTTCCGCCGGGCGCAGACGGATGGCGCCCGGGTGGCGGGGGAGAGGCCGGCACGGCCCGTTCGGCCGTGTCGCGGTCCTGCGGGGCGGACGTGCCCGCGACGACGATGATGGGAGAGACGCCGTGGCGGTCCAGGCGCCGATTGGGATGCGGATGCGGAATCAGAACCAGCGCCGCAAGCGGATCGTGCAGACGGCGGCAGCCCTGGCGCTGCGCGGCGGCGTCGAAGCCATGCAGATGCGCACGGTGGCCGAACGCGCGGGCGTCGCACTGGGCACGCTGTACCGCTACTTCCCCTCGAAGATGGACCTGGTCGTCGCGGTCGTCACCGAGGAGCTGGACCTGCTGGAGACCAGCATCAGCCGTCGGCCGCCGAACGCCGAGACGGCCGCGGGGCGCGCCGTCGACGTGCTGATACGGGCCACCCGCGGCCTGATGCGTGAGCCGGAACTCGCCGATGCGCTGGTGCGGTCGCTGATCATGGCCGAGGTCAAGACGGAGCTGGGAACGCGCATCACCGACCTGCTCTGGCGGGTGGCCACGGGGGCCCCGGTCGCCGAGGGTGAGGAGGGCGTCGTACCCGACCGCGACGCCGACGACTACGTCCTCGTCGGTTCGCTGGCGAGCATCTGGATCTTCGAGCTGCTGGAGATCCTCAAGGGGCACCGCGACATGGAGCAGGTGCAGCAGCGCCTGAAGGTCACCGCGGAACCACTGCTCGCAGGATTCTAGATCGCGGGCCGGGACTGCGCGCCCGTTTCGTCCGTGGTTTAAGGATCACCCGGAAGCCGCCGCGGGGGTGGGCGAAACCTGAAATTAACCTGAGCGGTTTCACGCCTCTATGCCGGGTTCTCACCCCCTCCCCAAAAATCAGAACCGGTTATATTCTGCTCCCCGGGCGCGCGGCTGGTACCAGCGGTCGGCATCATGGCCGGCGGCACACTGCGGCGGGAGGCGGCGTGGCGACCCCGGTCATCGTCGAAGCGGTCCGGACCCCCATCGGTCGGCGTCGCGGCGCCCTTTCCGGGGTGAAGCCGATGGCCCTCCTGGGGCACGTCCAGCGCGCCGTGGTGGAACGCGCCGGAATCGACCCGCACGAGGTCGGCCAGGTCTTCGCCGGGTGCGTGACCCAGGGCGGTGAGCAGGGCAACCACATCGGCCGATACGCCTGGCTGTACGCGGGGCTGCCGTGGCAGACGGGGGTCACCACCCTCGACGCGCAGTGCGGCTCCGGCCAGCAGGCCCTGCACATCGCGGCCGCGATGATCCGCTCCGGAGTCGTCGAGACCGCCGTCGCCTGCGGTGTCGAAGCGATGAGCCGCGTCCCCCTGGGGCGCGGCGTCCACCCCGACGACCCCCGTCCCCGCGACTGGGACCTCGACCTGCCCGACCAGTTCACCGCCGCCGAGCGCATCGCCCGCCGCCGCGGCCTGACCCGCCGCGATCTCGACGCCTGGGGTGTCCGCTCCCAGGCCCGCGCCGCCGCGGCGTGGACCGAAGGGCGGTTCGACCGCGAAATCGTCCCCGTGCCCGTGGCGCGGACCGGGGACCGGGCGACCGGTGGTGGAGGCCGCGGCGGCATCGTCGCCCGGGACGAGGGCCTGCGTGCGACCACCCCCGAGGGGCTGGCCGCGCTGCGGCCCGTCACCGGCGGCGCGCTGCACACAGCGGGCAGTTGCGCCCAGATCAGCGACGGAGCCGCAGCGGTGCTGCTGACCGGCGAGGAGCGGGCGCGGGCCCGGGGGTTGCGCCCGCGCGCCCGGATCCGCGCGCAGGTCCTCACCGGCGCGGAACCCCGCTACCACCTCGACGGCGCGGTCCGGGCGACCGGCAGGGTCCTGGCCGACGCCGGTATGACACTGGGCGACATCGACCTCGTCGAGGTCAACGAGGCCTTTGCGGCCGTCGTCCTGTCCTGGGCCGACCGGCACGACCCGGACCTGGACCGGGTCAACGTCAACGGCGGAGCGATCGCCCTGGGCCACCCGGTGGGCGCCACCGGGGCGCGGCTCATCACCACGGCGTTACACGAACTCGAACGCCGCGACGCCGCGACCGCCCTGGTGGCCATGTGCGCCGGCGGTGCGCTGGCGACCGCCACCGTCCTGGAACGGACCCCCTGACCCCGCAGCTCCGACACGGCCGGCAACGCGCCTCAGCCGAGGAAGTTCTTCAGGTCGTCGAGGAACTTCGCCATTCCGCTGCTCTGGCCCCCCGAGTCGCCGTCGGAGCCGTCGTCCTTGTCGCCGTCGCCCTTCCTCGGCGGGCTGCGGTCCTGGGAGGGGCTGGGGCTGGGCGACGGGCTGGGGTCGGCACCGGGAGCCTGCGCGCCCCTCCGGGCATCCCCGGGGCGTCCCTGCGTGGCCTCGTCGGCCTCTCCCGCCTCACCGGGCCCCTCGTCGGACCCGGGTGCCGCCCCCGGGTCGGCCTGCGGAGCTGTGCCCCCGGACCCGCCCGGCGCCACCCCCGATGCGGTGCCCCCGCCTCCGCCCGGGCTTCCGCCGGCGCCCCCGGCCGCGCCGCCCGCACCCGTGTTGTTCTCGGGGCTCAGCTCCCCGCTCAGCGGAGGAGGGGACGGCAGGCCGGGCGGACCGGGGTCGGTGATGGTGTCGCCGTCGCTGCCGTTCATGAAGACGGCGGTCGCCGACAGCACCACGGACGCCGCCACCGTGACCAGGCCCGAGATGGCCGACGCCGGCCAGCGGCGCTTCCGGGCCCCCCGGCCCTCGGCCTTCGCCGCGGCACCCTTCCCGGCACGTGCGGAGCGGTCCTCGTCCCGGCCCGGTGGCCGGGTCGGGGTGGCGATCGGCTCCGTGGCCGGGATCCGCTCGACGTCGTCGGTGGTGATGCGGTCCCGCGGGAGCGCCCGGGGCTCACGGCGCGGTTCCGTGCCGCGGGCACTGTCGCGGCGGGTCCCCGCTGCGGCCGCGGCCGCGCCGGGGACGCCCCTGCGTGCCGGGCGGGGGCGCTTCTCGCCGGCCCGGCGCCGCTGCGGCGGCGTGCGGCGTGCGGATCTGCGGCCGCTCGCCGCGCCCTTTCCCTGGGTCGGCTTCGCGGAGGCGCCCGACGGCTCCGCGGCCGCGGACGGCCCGGTCGAGCCCCTGTCGGCGCTTGGAACGGGGCGCTCGCGGTGTTGAGGGAAACCGTCGGTGGCCAGCGGCCGCAGCTCCGCCGCCGCCCTGCGGCGCGCCTCCGCCCCCTGCCGGCCGGTGCATGCGGCCAGGATCTCTCCGCGCAGGTCGGAGGGTGGTCCCGGCGGTTCGAGGACGGCCAGCAGGCGGGCCACGTCCGACGGAGTCCAGGCCGGTCTCTCCCCGCCGCTCTGCGCGGACCTGCCGCGCGAGGCGTCGCTGAGCTCGGGTGCCGGGGTGTCGGTGGAGCCGGTCGCCATGGCGTCCGCGGACATGACCATGTCGACGACGGACCCGGGCTCCTTGGCGAACTCGGAGAGGACGTCCGCGGCCCGGCGCACCGACGCACGGCAGAGTTCGCCCGCGATGTCGGTGTCGAGACTGAGGATTCTGGCGATCTCGGAGACCGGGAGCGCATGCCGCAGGTGCAGTTCGAGCAGCTCGCGGTGGCTGGGCGGCAGACGCCGCGCCACCTCGACGGCCGGGCGCTCGGCCGCGACCGTGGCCAGTCCGACGAGGGGCGAGCGGGTGGCGAAGCCGTGCCGCTGGCTCGCGGCCCGTGCCAGCGCGAACAGCCAGGGGCGCAGGAGGGTGCGGTCGCCCAGGTCGCCGACCAGCTCGGCGGCGGAGAGGAACGTCCGGCGCAGGGCCGCCGCCGCGGGCTCCTCGGCTCCTCCGCGGTTCGGGTGGGCGCTGCCCGCCTCGCCTGCCCCGTCCGTCCCGCCGTCCGCGGGCTCCACCAGTGACCAGCAGTAGCGGTAGAGCCGCGGGGCGAAGGTGTCGTAGCAGCGGTCGAATCCGCGCCCCTCGCGTAACTGCGCGGCGAGGTCCGCGTCGGACCCTTCCCCCCGCTGCCGTCCGGTTTCGCTTCGCGTCGTCACTGCCCCCTCCTCAAGTGCGACACACGGCCCCCGGCGGACCCCTGGAATAGAGACAGGGAGATAGCGCCTGAGTGGTCCGGACGACGCTAACGACGCGGGTGCGGTGCTGTCCGGCGCATGCGCGAGCTGTGGCGGGAGGGTAAGGATTCTGTCACTCAGGGTGGGGGTGCGCCGACGGGGGGCCGGACGGTGCGCTCCGCGATCCGGACCCCCGTAACCCCGCCGGGGGAGACGGCGGTTACTCGCCGCTATTCGCCGCCGCGCGAGGGAGAGCCGATCGCGATCATCCGCTCCACCGAGCGGCGCGCCCTGGCCGCGGTCTCCTCGTCCACCGTGATCTCACCGCTGCCGTCCCGCAGCGCTCCGAGCAGCTTGTCGGCGGTGATCATCTTCATGTAGTGGCACTCGGCGCGCGGGTTGACCGGCTCGAAGACCGTCGTGGGGTTGGCCGCGCGCAGCTGGTGCAGCATGCCGGTCTCGGTGGCGATGAGGACCTTGTCCGCCGTGGTCTGCTCCGCGGCGGTGAGCATTCCGCCCGTGGACAGCACCTTGACCCGCTCCTCCGGGACGGCGCCGCTGCCCGCCAGGTACAGGGCGGAGGTCGCGCAGCCGCACTCGGGGTGCACGTACAGCTCGGCGTCGGGCTCGGCCGCGGCCCGCTCTCGCAGGGTGCCGCCGTCGATTCCGGCGTGGACGTGGCACTCGCCCATCCACACGTGGATGTTGTCGCGCCCGGTGACCCGCTTCACGTGCGCGCCCAGGAACTGGTCCGGCAGGAAGAGGATCTCCCTGTCCTCCGGAATGGAGCGGATGACGTCCGCGGCGTTGGACGACGTGCAGCAGACGTCGGTCTCGGCCTTGACCGCGGCGGTCGTGTTGACGTAGGCGACGACGACGGCACCGGGGTGCTCGGCACGCCACGCCCGCACGTCGTCGGCGGTGATCGTGTCGGCCAGAGAGCACCCGGCTTCGGGGTCGGGGATGAGGACGGTCTTCTCCGGGGCCAGGATCTTGGCGGTCTCGGCCATGAAGTGGACACCGCAGAACACGATCGTGCTCGCGTCCACCGACGCCGCGAGCCGGGACAGGGCGAGCGAGTCGCCCGTGTGGTCGGCGACGTCCTGGATCTCCGGCCGCTGGTAGTTGTGCGCGAGGATGACCGCGTCGCGCTCCTTCGCGAGGCGGCGGACCTCCTGCGCCCACTCCGCACTGGTCAAGTTGCCCGTGGTGGCGGTGACCGTTGCCATGTCCTTGCACTTCCGTTCGGACGGGGGGACGGCGGCCGCGGCGGGCCGACGTCGTGTTTCCGGGCGTGTCGTTCCGACCACACCGAGTTTGTGCCTACTAGGCTAAAACTCGACAAAGCCTAACATGTGATTCATGCGCGGGACTGGGGCGGATGCGGAAGCCAAAGAGAGGGACGGAACCGGAGCAGCGGGCGGGGGCGTCGAGCCGCCGATGAGCCCGGCGCGACCGGGATCGCCGACACGGCCGTGCGACCCGCCGGGGCCGGGCGTCGCCGCGCACGAGGTCCTCGCCGTCGTCTTCCAGATCCGGCAGGACCGGTTGAGCGTGCTGCTCTGGCGCCGCGGCCTGCCGCCGTACGAGGGGCACTGGGTGCTTCCGGGCGGCGGGCTCGGCCACGGCGAGGGCCTGGGCGAATCCATCCGGCGCCAGCTCGCCCAGAAGGTGGATGTGCGCGAACTCACACACCTGGAGCAGCTGGAGACCCGCGGCGCCCCCGACCGGCACCCCCAGGGGCGCACGCTGGCCACCGCCTACCTGGGCCTCGTCCCGGCCGACATCGACCCGGTCATTCCGGAGGACACCGCCTGGCACCCGGCCTCCGACCTCCCCGAGATGGGCTTCGACCACGCCGCGATCGTGCACTCCGGCCGCCGCCGCCTGCGCGCCAAGCTCTCCTACACCAACATCGGGTTCGCGCTGGCCCCGCCGGAGTTCACCATGTCCGAGCTCTCCCGCTACTACCGGGCGGCGCTGGGGCACGACGTCGCCGCCACCAACCTGCGCCGGGTGCTGCTGCGCCGGGGGCAGATCGAGGAGACGGGGCGGTCGGTGCCCTCCGGTCGCTCCGGCGGGCGCCCGGCCGCGATGTTCCGCTTCCGCGCCAGGCGCCTGGAGATCACCGACGCCTTCGCCGTGCTGCGCCCGCCCGCGTGCCGGTGACGGCGGCGCTGTGTCATGTCCCATCCCGTGAACACGCGCCCGTGAGAAATCCGCAGCCCGGGACGTGTTAGCGTCCATTTTGTGATGATTCGCAGCGTGGTGTTCGACGTCGGCGAGACCCTGATCGACGAGACACGCATCTTCGCCCGCTGGGCCGACCGGCTCGGCGTGCCGCGCCTGGCCTTCTTCGGGCTGATGGGCGGCATGCTCACCCAGGGCCGCGAGCTCACCGACGCCTTCCGCGCGGTCAAACCCGGATTCGACCTCGACGCCGAATCCGCGGCCTGGCGTGCCGAGGAGCCCCACTCACTGCGCGAGAGCTTCGACGAGGGCGACCTCTACCCGGACGTCCGCCCCGCCCTGGCCGCCCTGCGCGGCATGGGGCTGCAGCTGATCATCGCCGGAAACCAGCCGTTGTCGGCGGCGCCCGCCCTGGAGGCGATGAACCTGCCGGTCGAGCAGATCCACGTCTCCGACGCCTGGGGTGTGGCCAAGCCCGACCCCGCGTTCTTCACCCGCGTCGGCGAGGTGGCCGGAGTCGGCCACGGCGAGATCCTCTACGTCGGGGACCGCCTCGACAACGATGTCGTCCCGGCACAGGAGGCCGGGATGCGCGCGGCCCTGCTGCGCCGCGGCATGCTGGGCTATCTGCACGCCGGACGTCCGGACGCCCGGCGGGCGGACGTGCTGCTCGACGGCCTGGACGAACTGCCCGAGTGGATCGCCGAACAGGGCTGACGCGCCCCTCCACCCGCGATGTCCCGACCCGTTTCTCCGGCCTCGGCGATGCGCGCCGAAATCCGCAGGCGATTCGGCGCGGTTCGCCGAGGGCGACGCACGGGCACGGAGGTGAGGCGGACAACACAGCCGCCCGCGTGCTTGTTTGCCGCTTCCTTTGCCGGGAAGATTGCGACCCGATCCGCATACTCAGGGGAACCGCCCCCATGCCCATGACCCACCAGGGGCTTCACCGCCCGGATGAGAGACGCGGCCACCCACCATGATCACCTTCGAGGGCGTTTCCAAGCGCTATCCGGACGGCACCGTCGCCGTCGACGACCTCGACATGACCGTCCCGGCCGGCCGGACCACCGTGCTCGTCGGCTCCTCCGGCAGCGGCAAGACCACCGCGCTGCGGATGATCAACCGGATGGTGGACCCCACCGGCGGTGTGGTCTCCATCGACGGCGACGACGTGCGCGACCGCGACCCCGCCGTGCTGCGCCGGTCCATCGGCTACGTCATCCAGCAGGCCGGGCTCTTCCCGCACCGCACCATCGTCGACAACATCGCCACGGTGCCGCTGCTGCTGGGACGGCCCCGGCGCGAGGCACGTGCCCGGGCCGGCGAGCTGATGGAGCTGGTCGGCCTCGAACCCGGCCAGGCCAGGCGCTACCCGCACCAGCTGTCCGGAGGCCAGCAGCAGCGGGTCGGCGTGGCCCGCGCCCTCGCCGCCGACCCGCCCATCCTGCTCATGGACGAGCCGTTCAGCGCCGTCGACCCCGTCGTCCGGGCGAGCCTCCAGGACGAGCTGATCCGGCTCCAGTCCGACCTGCACAAGACCATCGTCTTCGTGACCCATGACATCGACGAGGCCGTCAAGCTCGGCGACGCCATCGCGGTGTTCCGCCCCGGCGGCCGCCTCGCCCAGATGGACCACCCCGAGCGCCTCCTCGCCGACCCCGCCGACGAGTTCGTGGAGTCCTTCATCGGCTACGACCGCGGCGTGCGGCGGCTCTCGTTCTTCCCGGCCGGGAAGCTGTCGCTGCGCGGCGACGTGGTCGTCGGCGCCGACCTGGCGGCGGGGGCGGCCCGGTCACTGGCCAGGAGCCTGGACGAGCCCTGGCTGCTGGTCGTCGACGCCGAGCGGCGCCCGCTCGGCTGGATCGCCGCGGCCGCACTCGACCGCACCGAGGCCGACCGGGCCCTGGGCGACCTGGACCTGGTCGCCTACGGGCACGTCTTCACCGTCCCCACCGACTCGCTGCGGGCCGCCCTGGACGCCGCCGTCCTCTCACCGGCCGGCCGCGCCGTCGGCGTGGGCGAGGACGGCACGGTCATCGGCGTCGTCGCCCAGACCGACCTGGGCTCGGCGATCTGGTCGGTGGGCGAGTCCGACGGGCACGACGGCGCCGCCGCGGGCCGGGGCGCCGAGCCCGGCGAGGGCACCGGGGCCGCCGCGGGACGGGGTGCGCCATGACCGACGGCCTGTGCACCGCCGTGCGCGCCCTGGGCTCCCCGGCGGACGGAAGCCCGACGGTCCTCGCCTGGACCTGCGACAACTTCGCCGCGATCGTCTGGCCGCGGTTGGTCGAGCACATGGTGCTGGCCTACGTGCCGATCCTGCTCGGCCTGGCCCTGGCCCTGCCGATCGGTATCGCCGGCGCCCGGTGGCGTGCGCTGTACCCGCCGGTGCTGACCGGCGTGAACATCATCTACGCCATCCCCTCGATCGCGCTGTTCTTCCTGATGCTGCCCTACACCGGCTTCAGCCTGTGGACGGCGATCATCCCGCTGACCCTCTACACCCTGACGATCCTGGTCCCCAACGTCGTCGACGGCCTCGACCAGGTGCCCGACCACGTTCGCCAGGCCGCCGTCGCCATGGGCTTCGGCCCCCTGCGACGCCTGCTCCAGGTGGAGCTGCGCATCGCGGTCCCGGTCGTCATCGCGGGACTGCGGGTCGCGGCCGTCGCCACCATCAGCATGGTCAGCATCGCCTCCCTCGTCGGCCTGGGCGGCCTGGGCCAGCTCATCCTCAGTGAGGGCTTCAAGCGCCAGTTCCCGGCGCCGATCATCGTCGGGGTGGTGCTGTCGGTGGTGCTCGCGTTCCTCACCGACGCACTGCTGGTCGGCGTGCAGCACCTGCTGACCCCGTGGAAGCGCCGGACGGAGCGCCGCGGGAGGCGCCGGCCGGTGCCCGGGGCGCAGCCCCCGGAGACCCGATCCCCCAGGACACAGCCGCCGGCCGTACCGGCGGCACCGGGCGCACCGCGGGAGGACGGATGAACGTCGTGATGTGGATCCTGGAGTGGCTGGCCCAGCCCGAGAACTGGGCCGGTCCGGGCGGGATCCCGGTCCGCTTCGCCGAACACGTCGGCTACTCGGCCCTGGCGCTGCTGCTGTCGGCGGCCATCGCCGTCCCCCTCGGACTGCTCACCGGGCACACCGGCCGCGGCGGCTTCCTCGTCGCGAGCCTCGCGAACTTCGCCCGCGCGCTGCCGACCATCGGCGTGCTCTTCCTCGTGGTGCTCCTCGTCGGCATCGGCCTGCTGCCGGTCATGGTCGCCCTGGTCGCGCTCGCGGTGCCGCCCATCCTCGTCAACACCTACGAGGGTGTGCGCAACGTCGACCCGCAGCTCAAGGACGCGGCCCGGGGCATGGGGATGCGGGGCCGGGAGGTGCTGCTCCGGCTGGAGGTCCCGGTCGCGCTGCCGCTGATCCTGCTCGGCCTGCGTACCTCCGCCATCCAGGTCATCTCCACCGCCACCATCGCCGCCTACGTCGGCATCGGCGGGCTGGGCCGGTTCATCGTGGACGGGCAGGCCCGCCAGGAGCTGCCGATGATGCTCGGCGGATCGCTGCTGGTGGTCGTCCTGGCGCTGCTGGTGACCGCGCTGTTCGGCCTGCTGGGGCGGGTCCTGGTCGCACCGGGGCTGCGCCGCGGCACGCCGGTGTCCCGATGACCGCCCCACCCTCCGCCCACCTGTGAATCCGACCCACCTGCCGACCCCACCCACCGACCTCGGC
This sequence comes from Nocardiopsis mwathae, assembly GCF_014201195.1. Taxonomy (NCBI): domain Bacteria; kingdom Bacillati; phylum Actinomycetota; class Actinomycetes; order Streptosporangiales; family Nocardiopsidaceae; genus Nocardiopsis; species Nocardiopsis mwathae. Next base: position 588,550 of record NZ_JACHDS010000001.1, read on the forward strand.
TCCACCGGCCGCGACGGAAGAGAAGATAGGCACGACATGCGAAGACCGATACGCTCCGCGCTCGCCGGACTGGCCCTGCTCCCGGTTCTCGCCGCCTGCGGCGGTACCGACCCCTACGGCGAGGGCGCCACCAGGGACGACGGCGGCGGCAAGATCGTGGTCGGGTCCGCCGACTTCCCGGAGAGCACCCTGCTCGCCCACATCTACGCCCAGGCCCTGGAGGCCAAGGGCCTGGACGTGGGAACCCAGCTGAACATCGGCAGCCGCGAGGTCTACTACGACCAGATCGCGGCCGGCAACCTGTCGGTGTTCCCCGAGTACAACGGCTCCATCCTGACCTACCTCGACCCCGGCGCCGAGGCCAGGGGGACCGAGGAGACCGACGCGGCCGTCACCGAGCGGCTGCCCGAAGGACTGGAGATCCTCGACCCGTCCCCGGCCGAGAACAAGGACTCGGTGACGGTCACCGAGGAGACCGCCCGCAAGGAAGGCCTGAAGACCCTCGCCGACCTTGAGAAGGTCGCCGGGAACATGACGCTCGGCGGCCCTTCGGAATTCGAGACCCGCGCCCAGGGCGTCCCTGGCCTGGAGAAGACCTACGGTGTGACGTTCGGGAACTTCCGTGCGCTGGACGTCTCCCTGCTGCCCCAGGCGCTCAAGGACGGCGACGTTCAGGCCGCCAACCTGTTCACCACCGACCCGGCGATCGTGAAGAACGGGTTCGTCCCGCTGGAGGACCCCGACGGCCTCTTCGGCACGCAGAACGTCACCCCGCTGGTGTACGGCGACGCCGTGGACGAGGAGGCGCGCGCCGCGCTCGACGCCGTCTCGGCCGAGCTCACCACCGAGACGCTGAGCGAGCTGAACGAGCGGGTCAGCATCGACCACGAGAACGCCGCCGACGTGGCGTCGGACTGGCTCGCCTCCGCCGGCCTCGCCTGAGGTCCGCCCCTTCGTCGATCTCGGAGCGATCGGGGTGGGAAATCGCCGGGGAGACCCCGGTTTCTTCGAGATCGACGAAGGGTGCGCGGCTTCGGCCGTCCACCGGGCCTCGTGCAGCCGGTGGACGGCCGTGGCTTGAGGGCGGGCGAGGGGCTCGGAGGGTCGGGGCACGGAAGGTCGTTGTGCGGTGCGATATCGGGGGCGGGTTCGGGACATCTGGAATCGGATCAGAGGATCATGGCCAGGATCAACCCGACGATGAGGATCCCGAGAACCGTGTAGAAGCCGTCCATGCTTCCATTGCACTGCGGACATGGCGCGGGAGAAAACTAGCGAGTAGGCGGGAAAAGGCTCTCCCGAAGGTGCGGCGAGCAACCTCTCTAGAGAGTTTCGGCTACCGCAGAGCGCGGTACCGCCCGTCGTGCCTGATCAGCGGGGACGGGTTGGCCCGCACCCCCGCCACCTCCGGCAGGGAGTCCACCGCGGCCAGGTAGACGACGTGGTCGCCCGCCTCCACCCGCTGCGTCACCGAGCACTCCAGGGCCGCAAGCGCCGAGCCGAGGATCAGCGCCCCGGTGCGCTCGCCCCGGTGGTGCGGCTCCGCGGCCAGCAGCAGCCGCGCGGACGGCCGCCCCTCGGCGGCGAACCGCCCGGCGATGGCCCGATGCCCCTCGCCGAGCACGTTCACCGCGAAGGCGCCGCGCAGGTCGATGACCTCCCGCAGGTAGCTCGTCCGGATCACACTGAGCATGACGATCGGCGGGTCGGCGGAGATGGACGCGAACGCGCTGACCGTGCTGCCGATGTCGTCGAGCTCGTCGGCCACCGTCACCACGGTCACCCCGGTGGGCAGCAGCGCCATGGTCTCCAGGAACTCCCCGGGATTCACCGGATCTCCCACTCCCCGGGCATGACCAGCGGACCGGCGGCGGGCAGGCCCAGCCGCTCGGTCAGCCGCGCCAGCGGCCCCCACATGCTCACCCGCACGTCGGCCTCGCTCTTGTCCTCGCTGGACTCCGCGGGCAGGAACCGGTCGAGCGGGCCGGGCTGAGGGAACAGGCGCAGTGGCGCGGTCGACGGGAGTCCCGCCTTGGCGCGGGCCAGGCGGACCGCCGCGTCCAGCCCGCCCAACTCGTCGACCAGCCCGCGCTCGTGGGCGTCCTGCCCGGTCCACACGCGACCCCGGGCCACCTCGTGTACCTGGTCGCGGGAAAGGCCGCGGGCCTCGGCCACCTTCGCGGTGAAATCGTCGTAGATGGCGTCGAGCAGCGTGTTCACCCGCTCCCACTCCGACTCGGTGAAGGGCCGGTCGGGGGTGAACATGCCGGAGTGCTCGCCGCCGTCGATCGCGTCCGTGCTGATGCCCACCCGGTCCATCAGGCCCTTGAGCACCGGCTTGCCCACGAACACGCCGATGGAGCCGGTGAGCGTGCCGGGGTGGGCCACGATCGCGTCGGCGCCCAGCGCGACGTAGTACCCGCCGGACCCGGCGACGTCGCCCATCGTCGCGATGACCGGGGTGCCGGACTCGCTGGTCAGTTCGGCCTCGCGGCGGATGACGTCGGAGGCGACGGGCGAGCCGCCGCGGCTGTCGACGCGGAACACCACGGCTCTGACCTGCGGGTTGCGGCGCGCGGCGCGGAACGCGGCCGCGATCGTGTCGGAGCCCATGCTGGTGCCGCCGCCCAGCGGGGAGCGGCGGCTGCGCCCGGTCTCCACCGTGCCGGAGGCGTGGATCAGCGCGATGAACTCATCGCGCCGCACCGCGGGAACCCGCTCGGCCATCGCCTGGCGGTGCTGGTAGCGGGTGACGAACTGGAGCGTCGGCCGACCGTCCCCGTCGGCCCCGGTGCCCTGGGGGTCGGCCGCGCCCTCGGGGGCGAAGCGCCCGAGCAGGTCGTCGATGACCTCGTCGCGGTAGGCGAGGCGGTCGACGAGCCCGTGCGCTTGCGCCTCGGAGGCGAGGAACGGGCCACGCCCGACGAGTTCCCGCACCCGTTCGGGGGTCATGCCGCGGCCCGCGGCGACGCCCTCGACGACCTGGTCGCTCAGCGACTCGACGATCCGGCCGGTGGCCTCCCGGTGCGGCTCGGTGAACTCGCGCTCGGTGAACATGTTGACGGCGTTCTTGTACTCGTGCCGCGCCCCGCCTTCGTACTGCACGCCGAGCTTGTCGATGGCGTCGCGCACGAACGTGCTCCGGATGCTCAGGCCGGTCAGCCCCACCGTGCCGGTGGGCAGCAGCGCGATCTCGTCGAACGCGGCGGCGAGGTAGTAGGGCACCGTGCCGGGGGCGAGCTCGCCGAACGACTCACTCCACGCCACCGCGGGCTTGCCCGCGCCGCGGAACGCCCGCACGGCGTTGCGCAACTCCTGGACCTGGGCGAAGCCCAGAGGCCTGCCGTCGACCCTGGCGATCAGCGCCTTGACCCGAGGATCCAGGGCGCCGCGGCGGATGCCCTCGACGAGGTCGGTGAGGCGTTGCCGCCGCTTGGTCAGGATCCGGCCGATGGGGTCGGCCGGAACCTCGTCGGTGACGCCTTCGGTGAGGTCGAGTTCGAGGACCAGCGGTGCGGTGCGGCGCTGGCGGATCCGGGTGACGGGGTCGAGGAGCTTCGCGACATCGGGCATGCCCTCAGGCTAGTGGCTGGGTCGGCGCCGGGCGATGGCGCGGTGATGGCACGCTCTTTGGCACGGGGCACCGGGCCCTCCCGCTATCGTCGATGGGTCACCCCCGACCCCGAGGGAGGGAACTCGCATGTCCGACACATCCGGCAGCACGCGCTCCAGGGTCCGTTCCTTCCCGGCCCTCGCAGCGGCCGTCACGGCGTTGACGCTGGTCGTGGCCGGGTGCGGGGGCGGCGACGCCCCCGAGGAGAACGGCGAGGCCTCCGGCCCCCAGCCCGACGAGACCTACAGCGGCGTGGTCGCCGCCGCCGAGGCTCCGGCGCCCGACGGCTTCACGGCCGAAACCTTCGAGAAGATCCGGATCGATGTGCCCGACGGCTGGGCCACCGAGGAGTCCGGCGACATGCTGTGCATGCGGCCCCCCGGCGAGTCGGAGTGCGGCTACGGCTCGATCCAGGTGCTGCCCAAGGTCGCCAAGAACGACCCGAACAAGTGGCCCACCAAGGGCACGGCGTACAACAAGGACGGCGGCTGGGCCTCCGAAACCGGCACCTGCCGCTCCCTGAACACCTGGGAGGACGGCGACGTCGAGGCGAAGCAGGCCAAGCTCCAGAGCTGGGACGGCGACGGAACCGTCAAGCTCGCCGACGACCTGAAGGCCAACCACCGGGTGTGGACCGTGACCTGCGAGAACGGCGACACCTTCGAGGTGCGCCTGTGGCTGCTGCCCACCAGCGACGTGGCCGTCTACGCCTGGTCGGTCGACGCCCAGTACGCCGCCGTCTACGACAAGGTCGCCGAGTCGATGAACACCGAGAAGTACAAGCGCTGACGCCCGCCCGCGCCAGACGCCGGGGTGGGATACCCCGGCCCAGCGCCCGGCCGAGCTGGTCGCTCCGGAGCCGGTGGTGTGAGGCGTGGTTGCACTCACCACCTGGCGCAGCCCGCGGCTGCTACCCCGATATTCCCGAGATCAACGGAAGGTAGGGGCGGCCGTGCCGAAACGAGCCTCAGGCTGCGGCGCCGAGGGCGCCCGCCGTGTCGGAAGCCTCTGTTCGGCGACGTAGCGGCACCAGCTCCCACCAGGTCACGCAGCGCCACGCCCATTCCAGGGGGCCGTAGCGGAAGTGGCGGAGCCACAGGGTGCTGAACGCCCACTGGGTGGTCAGCAGGCCGCCCGCCAGCGCGAACAGGGCGCCGTACCGGTCGTGGGAGGAGAAGTCGAGCAGCCACCCGACCAGCAGCACCACGAGCGTCGCGCTGAGGTAGTTGGTCAGCGCCATCCGGCCCAGCGGGGCGAAGACGGCGTGCAGCAGCCCCTTGAGCGGGGTGCGCATGAGCAGGCACATGCCGGTGACATAGGCGCAGGCCATCAGCAGTCCGGCGACCACGCTCGACGTCGTGAAGCCGGTCTTGTTCAGGCCGTCGGACACCTGCCAGAACACCGCGGCCACCGAGGCGGCGGCGAACAGCAGGAAAGCGATGGCCGTCTCGCCGGAGCGGCGCTCCAGCGTCTGCGGGATCCCGTAGCGGGCCACGGCCAGGCCGAGCAGGAAAAGGCCGGGGACCAGGGGCAACCCACCGTGGACGAGGGTCACCCCGGCGACGGATCCCACGACGCCGCCGATCAGCACCGCCCAGCGGGGCAGGTAGGTCGCCGGGAGCAGGATCACCAGCCCCACGATGGCGTAGCTGAGCAGTACCTCACCCGGGTAGACGAGCATGTGCAGCGCGCCGAGGGCCGCCAGCATCACCAGGCGGCGGACCAGCAGCAGCCGGGGCTTGTCGGCGCGCGCTTGGGCCGAGTCGAGGAACAGGGCGAAGCCGATCCCGAACAGGAACGCGAAGATCGGCATGAACCGGCCGTCGACGAACAGGTGCAGGTAGTCCTCGGCGGGGTGCACCGGCGGCAGGGGGTCGTCGGGCCCCAGGGCCTCCAGCGCCCCGTAGCCCATCTGCGTGATGGGCCCGATGTTCACCAGCAGGATCCCGCACAGTGCGAACCCGCGCAGCACGTCCAGTACGTCGATCCGTCTCTTCGCGGCGACGATCCCGCCCCCGCTGTCCCGACCGCTCACGCGGTGCCCCCTTCTCGCTTGCGTCCCGGCCCTGTTCGGTGCGTTCGTGCAGGTGTCCGGATGGATGACTCTGCGAGGTTAGGCGTCGGAGCGGCAGGCCGACATCGGTCATTCGGGTGGTCGTGGAGCGGCGTCGGCCTCCTCCTTTCGGCGGGATCGGACCGACGAAAGGCGCGGGGCGGGCCACCCGCGCGGTCCAGGCCACGCCTGCGGTACGCGCCGCGTCACGGCCCCGCGTGCCGCCCGGGCCGCTCCGGCGGGTACCACAGCCACACCGTGGCCAGCGGTGGGAACGCCACAACGGCCGAAGCCGGCTGCCCGTTCCACTCCCCGGCCGCGGCCTCGACGTACCGGTCCTCCCCCGCCGTGCCCGCGACCCCGGTGGCGCCCGTGCCGCTGCCCTCGTAGCGCGCGGCGTCGGTGTTGAGCACCTCCCGCCACCGCCCCGGTCGGGGCAGGCCCACCCGGCGCTCGGTGCGCACCTCGGGGGAGAAGTTGACCAGGCACGCAAGCACCGACCCGTCGTCGCCGTGCCGCAGGAACGACAGCGTGTTGCCCGGTGCGTCGCCGCCGTCCAGCCAGGTGAAACCGCCCGGTTCGGTGTCGAGTGACCACAGCGCCGGCGTGTCGGTGTACACCCGGTTGAGGTCGGCCACCAGGCGCTGTACACCCGCGTGGTAGGCGTGGTCGAGCAGCCACCACTGCACGCCGTCCTCGTGCGACCACTCGTCACCGTGCCCGATCTCGCCGCCCATGAACAGCAGCTGCTTGCCCGGGTGCGCCCACATGTAGCCGAACAGGGCACGCAGCCCGGCGAACCGCCGCCACTCGTCGCCCGGCATCTTGTACAGCAGCGACGCCTTGCCGTGCACGACCTCGTCGTGGGAGAGCGGCAGGATGTAGTTCTCGCTGTAGGCGTAGACCATCGAGAAGGTGATCTCGTCGTGGTGGTGCTGCCGGTGCACGGGGTCGCGCCTGAGGTACTCCAGGGTGTCGTGCATCCACCCCATGTTCCACTTGAAGCCGAAGCCCAGCCCCCCGGCGTCGGTCGGCCGGGTCACCCCGGGCCAGGCGGTGGACTCCTCGGCGATCATGACGATGCCGGGGTTGCGGCGGTAGGCGCAGGCGTTGAGCTCGCGCAGGAACTCCAGCGCCTCCAGGTTCTCCCGCCCGCCGAACGCGTTCGGTTCCCACTGGCCCGGCTCCCGCGAGTAGTCCAGGTAGAGCATCGAGGCGACCGCGTCCACCCGCAGCCCGTCGATGTGGAACTCCTCCAGCCAGAACAGCGCGTTGGCGATGAGGAAGTTGCGCACCTCGGTGCGGCCGTAGTCGAAGATGAGCGACCCCCAGTCGGGGTGCTCGCCGCGCCGCGGGTCGGGGTGCTCATAGGTGGGAGACCCGTCGAAGCGGGCCAGCGCCCACTCGTCCCTGGGGAAGTGCGCCGGGACCCAGTCGAGCAGTACGCCGATCCCCGCCCGGTGCAGTGCGTCGACCAGGGCGCGCAACTCGTCGGGCGAGCCGAACCGCGAGGTGGGGGCGTAGAAGGAGGTGATCTGGTAGCCCCAGGAACCCCCGAAGGGGTGTTCGGCCACCGGCAGGAACTCTACGTGGGTGAACCCCATCCGGCGCACGTAGGCGACCAGTTCCTCGGCGAGCTCCCGGTAGCCCAGCCCCGGCCGCCATGACCCCAGGTGCACCTCGTAGACGCTCATCGGGCGGGAGATCCACTCCTGGTTCTTGCGCTCCGACAGCCAGGCGTCGTCGTCCCACGCGTAGCCGGAGGTGAAGACGACCGACGCCGTTTCGGGCGGTGCCTGGGTGGCGAAGGCCATCGGGTCGGCCTTGTCCCGCCACCGGCCGTCGCGGCCGAGCACCTGGAACTTGTACGTCGAGCCGTCGCCGACGCCGGGGACGAACAGCTCCCACACGCCGGTGGCGCCGAGCGAGCGCATCGGGTGCGCGGTGCCGTCCCAGTGGTTGAACTCGCCGATCACCCGCACTCCCTGGGCGCCCGGCGCCCACACGGCGAAGGCGGTGCCGCGGGTCTCGCCCATGGCGGAGGGGAAGCTGCGGGTGTGGGCGCCCAGGACCCGCCACAGCTCCTCGTGCCGCCCTTCGGCGATGAGATGCAGGTCGAGGTCGCCCAGGGTGGGCATGTGCCGGTAGGGGTCGTCGACCGGGCGCCCCTCGGGGGCACCCGGGTAGCGGACGAGCAGCCGGTAGTCGGGGATCGCCTCGGCCCCGTCGGCCGAGGGCGGGGGCCCGGGCAGGGCGGCGGCGAAGACGCCGGCGTGCACGTGGTCCAGTTCGACGGAGGTGCCGTCGGCCAGCACCGCCCGCACCGATTCCGCCAGGGGCCGCAGCGCGCGCACGGTGACGCCGTCGGGGCCGGGGTGCGCCCCGAGGAGGCGGTGCGGGTCGTGGTGTCGGCCGCTGACGAGTCGGTCGATGTCGGTGCGCTCGATCTGGCTCATCGTCTTCCTCGTCCGTCGGTCGCGGTTCCGGTGCGGCTGGTGGTGTGGGGGCTGGTCGGGGCGGCGTGCACATGGCGGTTCATCGGGTCAGCTCCGCGATGGAATCGAGGGGGATACGCAGCCAGGAGGGACGGTTCCGGGCCTCGTAGATGACTTCGTAGACGGCCTTGTCGTATTCGAAGGCGCGCAGGACGGCCTGGTGCTTCTCCGGGTCCACGCCGCCGGCGCTCGCGTAACCGGCGCAGAAGGCGTCCCTGTTGTGCCGCGCCCACGCGCGTGCCGCCGGGGCCAGCGCCTCCTCCGACGCGCTGCCGATGAGCTGGTAGTGGGCGGCGTAGTCGAACGACCGCAGCATCCCGGCGACGTCGCGCAGCGGGCTGGCGGGGCGCCGCCGGTCGCACACCGGAACGGCGGGTTCGCCCTCGAAGTCCAGCAGCACCCACCCGGCGTCGGTGCGCACCACCTGACCGAGGTGGTAGTCGCCGTGGATGCGCTGGACCGGAAGGGGTTCGGCGACCGCGGCGAACGCGTCGTAGGCGCTGCGCAGCGCGGGGGCGTAGCGCGCGAGCTCGGGGATCTCGGCGGTGGCGGAGTCCAGTCGCAGCCGCATCGCCCCCGCCAGCTCGCCGAGCATGTCGGGGGTGAGCACGTCGGTGGGCAGCTCACGGGCCAGGGCGCGGTGCACGGCCGCGGTGGCGCTGCCCAGGCGTTCGGCCTCCCCGGCGAAGTCGCCTCCGGCGTCGCCGGGTGGGAGACCGGTGGTGTCGTACAGGTCGCGCACGCTGGTCGCGGCCAGCACCCAGCCGTCGGTGGCGCTGCGCAGGTAGTCCTGGAGCAGCGCCAGTGTGGTGGGGACGGTGCCGCCGTCGCCGGGCCGCCGCGCGGGGAGGTCGGTCTCGATCCAGCCGTGGGGCCGGGCCACGAAGGGGGACCCGGCCAGTGCGGTGGTGAGTTCGAGGTCGGGGTTGCGCCCCGGCCACAGCCGCCGGAACGTCTTGAGGACGTAGTCCTCGCCGTAGACCAGCGAGGTGTTGGACTGTTCCCCGGTGAGGACGAGGCTGCGCTGGCCGGTGCGGATCGCCCCTCCGGGCAGGCGGCGGAAGCGGAGGCCGCGGTCGGTCCTCTCGTCGGCGATCCCCTCCAGCAGCGACGTGGTCAGTTCGGGGTCATGGGCGGCGTCGTAGACGGCCCACGTCGTGCTGTCGCCGGGCAGCTCGCACACGCCGATGGCGGCGTGCGCGAGCTCGTCGCGCAGGTCCCCGGCCCTGCGGACCCCGAGGAGCACCTGGTAGCGGGAGGTCGATCCACGCTGGCCGACCTCCACGACCAGCAGCCGCAGGCCGGGTTCGCCGGTGACGACCGGGTGCTCCGCCTCGACCATCACCTTCTCGATCGGTGTCCCCTTGCCGGCGAACCACCGCTGGCGCGGGATCCAACCGGCGAGGAGCTCCTCAAGCTGACTCATCTTTGAAAGGCCTTGTTCCCTTCCCGCACGGCCCGATGGGTGGTCGGGTGGACTGTGGCGTCGTGGTCGGCTGCGGCGCCGCCGGCACCGGCGACGGCGGTGGCGCCGGTGCCGGCGGTGTTGAGGTCCTCGGCGGTGGGGCCGTCCGTCTCGTCGACCGGTGGGAGCTGGAACCAGTAGAAGCCGTGGCCCGGCAGCGTCAGCAGGTACGGCAGCTCGCCGATGGCGGGGAAGCGGACGCCTCCCATGCACTCGATGGGGGTGACGCCCCCGTAGCGGCGCAGGTCGAGTTCGACCGGCTGCGGGAACCGGGAGAGGTTGTTGACGCACAGCATGCGGTCGTCGCCGTACTCACGGACGAAGGCGAACACACTGGGGTTGTTGGCGTGCAGTTCGGCGAAGTCGCCGGTGCCGAACACCGGGTGCCTTTTTCGGATCTGGATCATCTTGCGCGTCCAGTTCAGCAGCGACCCGGGGTCGTCGCGCTGGGCCTCGACGTTGAGGGCCTGGTAGCCGTGGATGGGGTCGAGGATCAGCGGCAGGTACAGGCGCGCGGGGTCGCAGCGGGAGAACCCGGCGTTGCGGTCGGACGTCCACTGCATGGGGGTGCGCACCGCGTCGCGGTCGCCGAGCCAGATGTTGTCGCCCATGCCGATCTCGTCGCCGTAGTAGAGGACGGGTGAGCCGGGCAGGGACAGCAGCAGCGCGGTGAACAGCTCGATCTGGTTGCGGTCGTTGTCGAGGAGGGGGGCGAGCCGGCGCCGGATGCCCACGTTGGCCCGCATGCGCGGGTCCTTGGCGTACTCGGCGTACATGTAGTCGCGTTCCTCGTCGGTGACCATCTCCAGGGTCAGCTCGTCGTGGTTGCGCAGGAAGATCGCCCACTGGCAGTTGCGGGGGATGGGCGGGGTCTGCGCGAGGATCTCCGAGATGGGGTAGCGCTGCTCGCGTCGGACGGCCATGAACATCCGCGGCATCAGCGGGAAGTGGAAGTTCATGTGGCACTCGTCGCCGCCCGACTCGAAGTCGCCGAAGTAGTCGACGACGTCGGCCGGCCACTGGTTGGCCTCGCTGAGCAGGACCCGGTCGGGGTAGAGGCGGTCGACCTCGGAGCGCACGCGCTTGAGGAACTCGTGCGTCTCCTTGAGGTTCTCGCAGTTGGTCCCCTCTCGCTCGTAGAGGTAGGGGACGGCGTCCAGGCGGAACCCGTCGATGCCCAGGTCCAGCCAGAACCGCAGGACCTCCAGGATCGCCTCCTGGACGGCGGGGTTCTCGAAGTTGAGGTCGGGCTGGTGGGAGAAGAAGCGGTGCCAGTAGTACTGGCCGCGCTGCTCGTCGTAGGTCCAGTTGGACTGCTCGGTGTCGACGAAGATGATGCGGGCGTCGGTGTAGCGGTCGGTGTCGTCGGACCACACGTAGAAGTCTCCGTAGGGCCCGTCGGGGTCGCTGCGCGACGCCTGGAACCACGGGTGCTGGTCGCTGGTGTGGTTCATGACGAGGTCGGTGATGACCCGGATGCCGCGGCGGTGCGCCTGCTCCACGAGTTCCACGAAGTCGGCGATCTTCCCGAATTCGGGAAGGATCTTCATGTAGTCCGAAATGTCGTATCCGCCGTCGCGCAGCGGCGACTCGTACAGGGGGAGCAGCCAGATGCAGTCGATGCCGAGCCATTCGAGGTAGTCGAGCTTCTCGACGAGCCCCCGGAGATCCCCGGTGCCGTCGCCGTTGGAATCGTAGAAACCTCGGGCGAGTACCTCGTAGAAGACCGCGCGTTTGTACCAGTACGGATCGCGGGGGGTCTCGTGGGAAAAAGTGTCGGGCACGGCCCCATGGGGCGCGTCTCCGGGCTCTGGCATCGGATGTGTCACGAAACTACTCCACCGGTTGTCGTTCCAGTGTGTTCCGCCGGTCGTGCCCGATCGCGGTGTTCGCGGAGCTATCGGGGCTTTCCGGAGGATGCGACGGTGAAAACATGGGCTGGTTGGATATTCGGGTCGAGGTGGACGTAATTCGCCCCTCCCCATTCGTAGGATTCGCCCGATAATTGGTCCGTCACGAGGATCCGGTCCTCGGAGGTGAACCCGAGAGCGGGCATATCGAGCCACACCGTCCCCTCGGCGGGGCGGTGCGGGTCGAGGTTCACGACCACCAGGACGACGTCGTCGGCCCCCGTACCGGGGCCCTCGCCCACGGTGGCGCTCCGCTTGGAGAAGCAGGTCAGCTGGGGCCGGTCGACGTGGTGGAAGCGCAGGTTGCGCAGCTCCTGCAGTGCCGGGTGCGCCCGCCGCAGCTCGTTCAGCCGGGTGATCAGGGGGGAGATCGTGGCCCCGGCGGCTTCGGCCGCCGCCCAGTCGCGCGGTCGGTACTCGTACTTCTCGGAGTTCAGGTACTCCTCGCTGCCCGGCCGCACCGGCGTGTTCTCGCACAGCTCGTAGCCCGAGTAGATCCCCCACGTCGGGGACAGCAGTGCGGCGAGCAGCGCGCGGATCTCGAACGCCGGGCGGCCGCCCTCCTGCAGGTAGGCGTGGAGGATGTCGGGGGTGTTGGCGAAGAAGTTGGGCCGCATGTAGGCGGCGGCCTCCCCGCTGAGCTCCCGCAGGTAGCCCTCCAGCTCCTCCTTGCCGTTGCGCCAGGTGAAGTAGGTGTAGGACTGGTGGAAGCCGACCTTGGCCAGCGTGTGCATCATCGCCGGACGGGTGAAGGCCTCGGCGAGGAAGAGCACGTCGGGGTCGGTCCGGGCGATGTCGGCGAGCAGCCGCTCCCAGAACGCCACCGGCTTGGTGTGCGGGTTGTCCACCCGGAAGATCCGCACGCCGTGCGCCATCCAGTGCCGGACCACGCGCAGCACCTCGGCGTAGATGCCATCGGGGTCGTTGTCGAAGTTCAGCGGGTAGATGTCCTGGTACTTCTTGGGCGGGTTCTCCGCATAGGCGATCGAGCCGTCGGCGCGCACGGTGAACCACTCGGGGTGCTCGGTGACCCAGGGGTGGTCGGGGGAGCACTGCAGCGCCAGGTCGAGCGCGACCTCCAGGCCCAGCTCGCGGGCCCCGGCGACGAACGCGTCGAAGTCGTCGAGGTCGCCGAGGTCGGGGTGGATCGCGTCGTGGCCGCCGTCGGCCGAGCCGATGGCCCACACCGACCCCGGGTCGCCGGGCCCGGCCCGAAGCGCGTTGTTCCGGCCCTTGCGGAACGAGTGGCCCACCGGGTGCACGGGCGGCAGGTAGACCACGTCGAAGCCCATGTCGGCGATGGCGGGCAGGCGCTTGGCGGCCGTGCGCAGGGTGCCCGGGCGCCAGTGCCCGTCCTGTCCGAGGGGCTCAGCGCCCTCCGACCGCGGGAAGAACTCGTACCAGGAGCCGAAGAGGGCCCGCTTGCGGTGCACCTCCAGGGGGAACCGCTTCGACCGTGTCACCAGGTCGCGCAGCGGTGCGGCGCCGAGTTCGGCGAGCACGTCGGTGGCGGTGGCCAGGGCGAGGCGCTCGGCCGCCGGCAGGGCGGTGTCGCGGAGCCGCTCGGCGACCTGTGCCAGCTCGGGTCGGCGCGGCACCCGGCGCGCGGCGCGCTCCAGCAGTCGGGCGCCCTCCTCCAGCATGAGTTCGGCGTCCTGGCCCAGCGGGATCTTGATCTCTGCGCCGTGCCGCCAGGTGGCGTAGGGGTCGTCCCACGCCTCCACGGCGAACTTCCAGCTCCCCTCGCAGGTGGGGCGCACCTCGGCCGCATAGCGGTCGGTCCCCGGGGTGACCTCGCGCATGGGCGTCGGTCCCTGGCGGCGCCCCTGGGGGTCGTAGAGCACGACACCGGCTCCGAGGGCGCCGTGGCCCTCCCGGATGACGGTGGCGCTGACGGTGAAGGTCTCACCGGCGACGGCCTTGGCCGTGCCGAGGTCGGGTACGGGAGAGACGTTCAGAATGGGAATGCGTCCGATCACAGGTGCACCAATGCAGGCAGCGAGAGAACAGAAGGGCCGGAGAGTCGGAGACTGGAATATTGTCGCGTTTTCGACGATTGCGGGATGTTCGTGTCGTTGCAGGCGTTGAAGGTATTCGAGAGCGGGCAGCCCGAAGTGCCCGAAAGGCCCACGGGTGGCCCCGGTCGTTCGGGCTCGGCGCGCTCTCACTGTCTATCGTCGGCCCGGAATGGTCCGCATCCGATGGTTTGCGGTGCGTATTTTTTGTGATTGTCGTCACACTGGCGAAGGTCCTTCGTGGGAGGTATCTTCGGCGGTTGCGCACGTAGAACAACGACAAACCGGTCGGGCGCCTCAGGGGGAACACTCGTCACATTCGTTCCGCGTGTGGCAATAAGGGGTTAAATCGGCGTGCTTCCCGTGTGTGCTGATCGTGCGATGGAGATCCGAAAGGGCGCTCTGTCCGGTTTGGCGGAGAATGGGGAAAATCCTCCCGAAAACCGGAAAGGCGGGCCTGACGAGTGTTCGTTGAATAGTGGCTTCAGGGGTCGCGCAATCGCCGCGGATTGACTAGCCTCACGCTCCGTGAAGGCGATTCGCAGATTTACCGTCCGTACCGTCCTCCCCGACGAACTCGCCCCCCTGGGCCGGCTCGCCGCGAACCTCCGATGGGCCTGGCATCCGGCCACCCGCGAGGTCTTCGCCGCGATCGACCCCGAGGTGTGGGCGGCCGTCGGCCAGGATCCGTTCCGCATGCTCGGGGAGGTCGGTGCCGACCGCTTCTCCGAGCTCGCCCGCGACGAGGCGTTCTGCGCCCGCCTCCGCGAGGCCGACTCCGACCTCGACTCCTACCTCACCGGCCCGCGCTGGTATCAGGGACTGTCCGCGCCGCCCTCGGGCATCGCGTACTTCTCGGCCGAATACGGCCTGACCGCCGCGCTGCCCCAGTACTCCGGCGGGCTGGGCATCCTCGCCGGCGACCACCTCAAGAGCGCCAGCGACCTGGGCCTGCCGCTCATCGGTGTGGGCCTGCTCTACCGGCACGGCTACTTCACCCAGACCCTTTCGCCCGAGGGCTGGCAGCTGGAGGCCTATCCCGAGATCGACCCGCGCGGGCTGCCCATGAGCCGCCTGGCGGACGCGGGCGGGGAACCCGTGGCCATCGGCGTCGACCTGGCCGACGGCCGCCGGATCACCGCGCACGTGTGGGTGGTGCGGGTCGGCCGGGTCCCGCTGCTGCTCCTCGACGGCTGCCACGAAGGCAACGACCCTGAGCTGCGCGGCATCACCGACCGGCTCTACGGAGGCGGCAGCGAGCACCGGCTCCGCCAGGAGCTCCTGCTCGGCATCGGCGGCGTCCGGGCCGTCCGCGCCTACTGCGAGCTGAGCGGCCACCCCCGCCCCGAGGTCTTCCACATGAACGAGGGGCACGCCGGGTTCCTCGGCCTGGAGCGCGTCCGCGAGTACATCGGAGACGCCGGGCTCACCTTCGACGAGGCGGTCGAGGCCACCCGCGCGGGCACGGTGTTCACCACCCACACCCCCGTCCCCGCCGGGATCGACCGGCTGCCCCGCGAGCTCGTCGAGCGGCACTTCGCCGCCGACGTGTCCGCGGCGCCCGGCGTGCCGTGCGACCGGGTCATGGAGCTGGGCACCGAGGACTACGCGGGCGGCGACCCCGCCGTGTTCAACATGGCCGTGATGGGTATGCGGCTGGCGCAGCGCGTCAACGGGGTCAGCCGGCTGCACGGACAGGTCGCCCGGGACATGTTCCGCGGCCTGTGGCCGGGCTTCGACACCTCCGAGGTCCCGATCTCCTCCATCACCAACGGCGTGCACGCCCGCACCTGGGTCGCCGACGAGGCCCAGAGGATGGCCGGCCGCATGGTGGAGGACTCCGCCGAGTTCACCCACACCGAGGGGTGGCGCAAGATCACCGGCGCCGCCGAGGAGGACCTGTGGGAGATGCGGCGGACGCTGCGCTCCCGCCTCGTGGCCGATACCCGGCGGCGACTGCGCGCCTCCTGGCGGCAGCGCGGCGCCAGCTCGGCCGAGCTGGGGTGGGTCGACGACGTGCTCGACCCCGACGTCCTGACCATCGGCTTCGCCCGGCGGGTGCCGTCCTACAAGCGGCTCACCCTGATGCTGCGCGACCGCGACCGACTCACGTCGATGCTGCTCGACCCGCGGCGCCCGGTGCAGATCGTCATCGCGGGCAAGGCCCACCCCGCGGACGAGGGTGGCAAGCGCCTCATCCAGGAGATCGTGCGGTTCACCGACGACCCGCGGGTGCGGCACCGCATCGTCTTCCTGCCCGACTACGACATGGCGCTGGGCCACTCCCTGGTGCAGGGCTGCGACGTGTGGCTGAACAACCCGCTGCGCCCGCTGGAGGCGTGCGGCACCTCGGGCATGAAGGCCGCGCTCAACGGCGGGCTCAACCTGTCCATCCGCGACGGCTGGTGGGCCGAGTGGTTCGACGGCTCCAACGGCTGGGCCATCCCGACGGCCGATGGCGTGAGCGACCCCGACCGGCGCGACGAGCTGGAGGCGTCGGCGCTGTACGAGCTCATCGAGGGCGAGGTCGCCCCGCTGTTCTACGACCGGGACGAGGCGGGGCTGCCCAACCGCTGGCTGGAGATGGTCAAGCACACCCTGGTGTCGCTCGGCCCCAAGGTGCTGGCCACGCGGATGGTCCAGGACTACGTCACCCTCCTCTACCAGGGAGCCGCCGACTCCTCACGCCGGCTGGTGGGAACCCCCACGGACGAGGCGGCCGCCGACGGCACCGACACGTCGGCCCCCGCCATGACCGGCGCCCGTGAGCTCGCCGACTGGAAGCGGCGGGTGCGCAAGGCCTGGCCGGGGGTGCGCATCGAGCACGTCGAGGTGGTCGGCATGGAGGACCCGCCCCAGGTCGGCGGCGCGATGCAGGTGCACGCCACGCTCGTGCTGCCCGGTCTGGCCCCGCAGGACATCCAGGTGGAGGTCGCGGTGGGCCGGGTCGCCGACGACGAGCGGCTGCTCGAACCGGTCGTCGCCACCCTGGCGCCGGTCGGCGATCCCGAGGAGGTCGAGGGACCGCTGGTGCGCTACGCGGGATCCGTGCCCCTGGTGCGGTCGGGAACCTGCGGCTACACGGTCCGGGTCCTGCCCGCCCACGCCATGCTCGCCGATCCCGCCGAGATGGGGCTGGTCGTGGCCCCCCGGCCGCCGGAGGCCATGGACGACGGCATGGTGCTGAGGTAGCGCGGCCCTATCCCTTCCGATGATCTCGGAGATACTGGGGGAAAGATCGCCGGGGAGACCCCGATATCCCCGAGATCATCGGAAGGGACGGGCTGCTGGCCGGCGGCAGGGTCGGTGATGTCCGGTGTGTTGCGGGATCACCCATAATGGAGTGAACTGCCGGAACGGCAGGGAACCGACAGGGGAGCGCTTCGGCGCTGAGAGTGCGGGATCGGCCCCGCAGACCCTTACACACCTGATCCGGGTCATGCCGGCGAAGGAAGTCGTAGGATCCGTCGGCCGCGGATCCGGCCCGCGCGCCCACGCGCGCCCCGGCCGCGGCCCTCTTGGCACTTCGCGCCCTCTCGTGCACCGACACGAAGGGACACCGATCGACGTGGGAACCTCCGCCGCGCCAGGAGAAACCTCGGGCGCCCAGCCGACCGAACCCACCCGACCCACCGCATCGGGCCGCCGGTTCCGCTGGCGCACCGTCGACATCGTCGTCGCCGCCGTTCTCGGCGTCGCCATCGGGGTCATCTTCTGGTTCTGGGGGATGCTGTGGGAGGCCACCTCGCCCCTGTTCCTCTTCTTCCCGCCCGCCCAGGCGGTGATCTACGGGATGTGGCTGCTGCCGGGGGTGCTCGGGATGCTCATCATCCGCAAGCCCGGCGCCGGCGTGCTCACCTCGACGGCGGCGGCGACCGTCTCGATGCTGCTCGGCACCCACTGGGGGCTGCTGGTCGTGCTCGCGGGCGTGCTGCAGGGGCTGCTGCCCGAGGTGGTCTTCGCGCTCGGCCGCTACCGCTTCTGGGGGATGGGGATCTCCATCCTCGCCGGGGCCGCCGCCGGGCTGGCGCCCACCGCGATGGACCTGACCCTGTACTACGCGGACTGGCCGGCCGCGTTCATGGCCGCCTACGGGGTGATCGTCGTGCTCAGCGCCGCGATCATCGCCGGGATCGGCGGCCGACTGCTGACGACCGCCCTGGCCCGCGCGGGCGCGCTCACGCCCTTCCCGTCGGCGCGCGGATGAGCGGGGGCGCGGCCCGGGGCGGGGCCGGCGTGCGGTTGTCCGGATGGGGCTGGCGGCACGGCGCCCGCGACGCGTGGGCGCTGCGCGGCGTCGACCTGGTGATCGAGCCGGGGGAGCGGGTCCTGCTTCTCGGAGCCTCCGGCGCGGGCAAGAGCACCCTGCTGCACGCGCTTGCCGGCCTCACCGGCCCCGACGCCGCCATCACCGGTGAGCAGGAGGGGGCGCTGCTGGTCGACGGCGAGCCGGCCGACCGCCGCCGCGGCGACATCGGCCTGGTCAGCCAGGACCCGGAGACGCAGCTGGTGATGGCGCGCAGCGGCGACGACGTCGCGTTCGGCCTGGAGAACCGGGCCCTGCCCCGCGCCGACATCTGGCCGCGCGTGCACGCCGCGCTCGACGGGGTGGGCTTCCCGTACGGCATCGCGCGGTCGACGGCCGCGCTGTCGGGCGGCGAGAAGCAGCGGCTGGTGATCGCCGGAGCGCTGGCGATGGACCCCCGTCTGCTGCTCCTCGACGAGCCGACCGCCAACCTCGACCCGGTCGGTGCGCGCCTGGTCCGTGACGTGGTGGCCGACCTGGTGGCCACGAGCGAGGCGACGCTGGTCCTGGTCGAACACCGGGTGGCCGACGTCATCGGGCTGGTGGACCGCGTGGTCGTGCTGGAGCCGGGCGGCGGCGTCATCGCGGACGGCGCCCCGGATGCCGTCTTCGCCGCGCACGGCGCCGACCTCGCCGAGCGGGGCGTCTGGGTCCCCGGCCACGCCCCCCGGCCTTCGGGCAGCGCGGCCGCAGGGCCACCGCGGTGCCCTCCCACGTCCCCCCTCATCGAAGCGGTCGGCGTCGTCGCCCGCGAGCCCGACCCCATCGGCCCGCGCACCGGGGCACCGGCCACGGTCCTCGACGGGGTGGACACGGCGGTCCGGGCCGGGGCGGCCACCGCCCTCACGGGCGTCAACGGCTCCGGCAAGTCCACGCTGCTGATGCTGCTGGCCGGGCTCACCGCCCCGCACGGCGGGACGGTGGAGCCGCGCGGCGCCCTGGCCGACGTCGACCGGCGCCCGCTGGTCCGGTGGCCGGCCCGGCGCCTGGCCCGACACCTGGGCACGGTCTTCCAGCATGCCGAGGACCAGTTCGTCACCGGGAGCGTCCGCGATGAGCTCGCCTTCGCGCCGACACGCACCGGTCTGGGGGAGCGTGAGACGGCGGCGTGGGTGGAGGAGCTGCTGGAGCGGCTGCGCCTCACCGGCCTGGCCGATGTGCACCCCGCCACACTGTCCGGCGGTGAGAAGCGCCGCCTCTCGGTCGCGACGGCCCTGAGCTCCGGCCCCGCGCACGCGCCCGACGTGCTGCTGCTGGACGAGCCGACGTTCGGCCAGGACACACGCACCTGGTCCGAACTGGTGAGTCTCCTCGCTGACCTCCGCAGCGAGGGGAGGGCGATCGTCATGGCGACCCACGACACCCTGCTGCTCGACCGCTTCACCGACGTCGAGCTCCGCGTCGGCGACCGCCGCGTCACCCCGGCCTCGACGATCGAGGGGGAGGCCACCCGATGACCACCCACCGGCCGCCCCGCGCACAGTCGGAGCGTCACCCGTCCGGCACACCCGGCGCCCATCCCATCCCCGAAACCGAGGCTCACCCCGCCATCACGGCCTGGCTCCGGCGCGCCAACCCCGCCGCCAAGGTGGTGGCGGCGCTGCTGGTGACGGCCGCGCTGATCCCGACGGTCGACCCGGTGACCCCGGGCGTCGTGTTGGCCGCGGTCGCGCTGGTCCTGCCCTTCGCGGGGATCGACCGCCGCACGGCCCTCACCCTCGGCGGCCCGCTCCTGCTGGCGGCGCTGTCGGTCGGTGTGGTCAACCTGATCTTCGGGGAGAGCGGCCCGCTGACCGCGTTCGGGCTGGCCGTGCGTCTGCTGGCCATCGCGCTGCCGGGCGTGCTGGTGGCGGCCACCAGCGACCCCACCGAGCTGACGGACGCGCTGGTGCAGCGGCTGAAGCTGCCGGAGCGCCCGGTGATGGGGGTACTGGCCGCGCTGCGGCTGATCCCGCTCCTGGCCGCCGAGTGGCGCACCCTCACCCTGGCCCGCCGAGCCCGCGGCCTGGAAGCGGGTCGCAACCCGTTCACCGCCGCCGCGATCTTCGCGGGCAAGGCCTTCGCCCTGCTGGTCCGCTCGATCCGTACCGGAACCCTGCTGGCCACCGCCATGGACGCCCGAGCCTTCGGCACAGGCCCCCGCACCCACGCCCGCGAAAGCCCCTGGCACCGCTCCGACACCTGCCTCCTCATCGGTACCGTGGCCGTCCTACTGGCGGCCCACACCCTCTCCCTCGCGCTGGGCACCTGGAAGCCCCTCTTCATGTGAGAGGCCGGCCCACGCCCCCGAAGCCGAACGGCCGTCTCAAGGAGAGACGAAGGGGGAAGGGCTCTTCAACGCCGCTGACCACCCTGCTGCCATTCTGTTCCGATGGACAGTGCGGATGACATGGTGATCGAGCAGCAGGCGCTGCGGGCGTGGCCGGCGACGGTGGTGAAGGAGGCGCAAGGGTGGGTTCTGCGCTCGACACCCGGTGTGGCGCGCAGCAGATCGAACAGGGCGCTTCCGCCCCGGTGCGGTGCGCTCGATGGGCTGTCTGCGGTCCAGAAGTTCTACGGGCGGCGGAACCTGCCGGTGTTGATCCAGGTTTCCCCGGCGCACCGACATCTCGCCCTGGACGATCACTTGGCCGCGCGCGGGTTCGAGCGCCTGTCCCCGACGCTGGTCATGCGGGCGCCGCTGACCGAGGAGACCGGGCGGCGTCGTGGCAGGGGTGTCGGCGGTGCGGAACGGCAGGTCCGCCTCGGAGCGCGGGACGAGGCGTGGACCCGGACCCTGCAGTCGGTCGACGGGCGGAGAGATGCCGCCGGGGAGCTGGTCATGGATCGTATCCCCGCGCATACGGTTTTCGCGCGGGTCCTGGACGAGGACGACGAGGATGAGGTGGCGGGGGTCGGGGCCGGGGTCGTCGACCGCGAATGGCTCGGCGTCTTCTGCATGGGAACCCGCCCGGAGTACCGGCGCGGTGGCGTGGCGACCGCGATCCTGCGGTCCTTGCTCACGTGGGGGCGGGGTCATGGAGCCCGGTCGGCGTGGTTGCAGGTCGAAGAGGAGAACACCGCCGCTCGGAAGCTCTATGAAGCGTATGGCTTCGTGGAGTCGCATCGCTACCACTACCGGCGGTCGACGGGGTGATGCCGAGGGCAGGCCGGTGGCCGAAAAATGCAGAGGACATCCCGACATGTGTCCTGTTGGCGTCCGGATTCATGAACCCCGTGACCGACCAAGAGATCCGTGCGTCCTTTACCCGCTGTCCCCGCCGGTGCGAAGAGGCGGATGAGCCGAGTCGTGCGGGCCGCCCCGGCGAGGAGGCACCTCGCCGGGGCGGTCGTGCCGTGCGACGGCCCCCGGACCCTGGGTGGGGGCCGCGCGGGGTGTCCGTGGTAGGTAGAGGTGAGCCAGCCCTCAGTGCTGGAGACGAACCCGTGAAAGGTGCCGACCGTGGGAGAGTTCGTTCGTGTCGAGGCCGACCCGGCCAACCCCGCCGTTGCCGTGATCCGGTTGGACCGGCCCAAGTTGAACGCGCTGAACGCGCAGGTACAGCGGGAGATCGGGGCCGCCGCCGCGCAGGTCGGGGCCGATGACGCGGTGCGCGCGGTCGTGGTCTACGGCGGGGAGAGGGTCTTCGCCGCCGGGGCCGACATCAAGGAGATGGCGGACATGACCTACGCCGACATGTCCGCGCACTCGCGCACCCTGCAGGACTCCTTCACCGCGGTCGCGCGCATCCCCAAGCCGGTCATCGCCGCCATCACCGGCTACGCCCTGGGCGGCGGCTGCGAGCTCGCGCTGTGCGCCGACTTCCGCGTGGCGGCCGAGGACGCCAAGCTCGGCCAGCCCGAGATCCGGCTCGGTGTCATCCCCGGCGCCGGGGGCACGCAGCGGCTGCCCCGCCTGATCGGCCCGGCCCGGGCCAAGGACCTCATCTTCACCGGCCGCATGGTCGCGGCCGACGAGGCGCACCGGATCGGCCTGGTCGACGAGGTGGTCCCGGCCGCCGAGGTGTACTCGGCGGCGGTCGCGATGGCGGCGCGCTATGCCGACGGTCCGGCGGTCGCGCTGCGCGCGGCCAAGCAGGCGATCGACAGCGGTCTGGAGGCCGACCTCGACACCGGCCTGGAGATCGAGCGGCTGCAGTTCTCCGCACTGTTCGCCACCGAGGACCAGAAGACCGGCATGCGCAGCTTCGTGGAGGAGGGCCCGGGCAAGGCGCGGTTCTCCGGGCGGTAGCCCGTCCCGGGCCCCGATCCGCCGGGGGTTTTCCCCTCATAGGCGGGGCCGCGCCGCCACCGTCGCGGTCGGCCCCCGCCCGCCGTCCCAGTGCCCGATCCGTGTCCCGAGTGCGGTGGAGAACCATCATTCGAGGGTGGTTTCCCGGAACCGGGGACCGACTTTTTCCGTCATACTCGTGGGGTCACCCGAGAGTGCCATGCGCCGCATGGTGTCAGGGGTCGTTCTCTACCCCTGTCGTTCGGGAGATCCGGATGGTGTCGACACCATACGCCCGTGCCACGGCGGCACTCGCCCCGGCGGGCACCGGACGAGTGGGTTCGGCTTCGATGTTCACGAGAAGGTGACGGCTGCCCTCAGGGGCCGCGGGGCCGTCGCGAGTCCCGGATGTCTCCCGCCAGCTAGGCTGGACGTGGTGATATGCGGGCATTGAGGGGATGAAATCGCTATGGCAATGACGGCAGGTTTCCCCGAGGGCGAGGAGCTGCCGGAGCGTATCGGCCCGTACCTCATCCGCCGCCGTATCGGGCAGGGCGGAATGGGCGTTGTGTACCAGGCCGAAGACCCGCGCACGGATCGGCTGGTCGCGATCAAGGTGCTCCGCCCGGAGGTGGCGGGCGACCACATCGCGCGCGCCCGGCTGGACCGCGAGGTCAACACGATGCGCCTCGTGCACAGCCGCAACGTCGCCGAGGTCATCGACGCCGACACCACGGCCCGCCTGCCGTGGGTCGTCACCGAGTACGTCCCCGGCCCCACGCTCGACGCCACGGTCAGCAACCACGGTCCCCTGCGCGGCCGCGCGCTCACCCGCTTCGTGGCCGGGCTCGCCCAGGCGATCGACGACATCCACGCCGCCGACGTCATCCACCGCGACCTCAAGCCCGGCAACGTCATCATCTCCAACGGCGAGCCGATCGTCATCGACTTCGGCATCGCGCACGCGGTCGACGGCGCCAAGCTCACCCAGACCGGCACCTTCGTCGGCACGCCCAGCTACCTTTCGCCCGAGGTCATCGAGGGCACCGATCTCGGCCCCGCGACCGACGTGCACGCCTGGGGCGCCACCGTCGCCTTCGCCGCCACCGGAGAGCCGCCCTACGGCGCGGGCTCCTTCGAGGTCATCTTCTTCCGCATCCTCAACGGCGAGATCACCATCGACGGCGTGCCCGACCAGCTGCGCCCGATGATCATGCGGGCGGTCTCCCGCGACATGGCGTCGCGCCCGACCGCCGCGCAGCTGGTCGCCGAGTCCCGCCGACTCAACCTCGACCTGCCCTGGACCGAGGGCCCGACCCACGCGGGCACCGGTCTGACCGGCAGCCACACCGTGCAGGCGCCGATGCCCGGGTCGGGGCACGGCGCCGGTCCGCACACCGCCTCCGGGGGGAGGGGCGGCTGGGGCGCAGCGGCCGCCGGCGCTGCCGCCGGTGCGCTGGCCGGGTCGGCCATGGGCCGCGGCGACGACGCCCCCGAGGCCCCGGCGACGCAGGCCGTGCCCGACCCGCAGGAGACCGGGCAGGTGCCGCCCACCGGTCCGGCCGCCGCTGCGGCGGAGCTCGACCCCCGCGGGCGGGACGACCGGGCGGAGGCGGCCGAGCGGCCGGACCGGACGATGGTCGCCGGGAGCGGCGCCTATGACCAGGCGACGCGCGCGGTCCCGGTGGACGAGCCGCAGTCCACCGGCTACCTGGCGCCCGAGGAAGCGCGGGACGACCGCTCGGGCGGCCCGCACACGATGTTCTACGACTCCACGCTGCGCCCTGAGGAGTTCCGCGACATCCTCACACCGGTCGAGGGCGGCGGCCCCGCGCGGCGCGCCGACCACACGACCGCCCTGCCCGCCGACGACTACGGCGATGAAGAGGAGGAGCCGCGCCGGGGCCTGTTCGACCGCATCAAGGGCTCCGGCAGCGACCGCCTCAGCGACTATCTGGGTGGCGGCAGGGACGACGGCGACTACTACGACGACGCCGAACCGCGTCGGCTTCCGTCGCTCATCCTGGTTCCGGCCCTGCTCATGCTGGCCGGGCTGGGCCTTCTGGTGCCGTGGGCGGGGCTCGTCCTGGGCGTGCTGGTGGCCTCGACCCTGGGTGCGCTGAACCTGGTCAAGGCGGAGCACGCGCGCCGCCTGCAGACGCGGGGGCCGCGCAGTTCGGACAACGTGGTGATCGCGCTGAGCATGCCCTGGGCGCTGATCCGCAACCTGGGCACCACGCTGATGTACGGCGCGGGCTACCTGCTCGGCGGCATCGTGCTGGGTCTCATCGTCGCGTTCATCATCGGACCGAGCGACGCCAACACCGTGGGCTCCTATGCCATCGTGGCGGTCGTGCTGGGCAGCTTCCTCGGCCCGAACGGGCGGGGTGCGCGGGTCGAGGCGGTCGAGCTGATCGACAGGATCGACATCCGCAACGTGTACGCGTACTGGATCATCATCGCCGCTCTCATCCTGTTCACGATGCTCGTGTACTCCTTCGGGCTCACGTCCGCGGCGTACTGGGGAGGGATCGGTGGTCCCGGCGACTGGTTCAGCGGCTAGACTTCCGGCCGAACGGCCAGATTGTTAGGTGAGGCTTGCCTTTGTTGAAACTCACCCGGGGTCGCCGTTTGCCCTCTGGCTACTAGTCAGTAACATCGGGGGTATCACCTGAATCATCAGGCGGGATGGCGTGACGTGAACGTCGACCCGCTGCCGGATGAGACCGGAGCATTTGGCACCCTTGGGGACCATACGCAGCAAGGACGCACCAGGCGTCCGCGCCGTCCGAGTGGGCGACGCAAGAGAGCGCAGGGAGGTCGGCCACCGGCCATGAATATTGTCGTTTTGGTCAAGCAGGTCCCGGACACGGCGACCGAGCGGAAACTCTCGTCGGATGACAACACGCTGGACCGCGCGGCGTCGGACGGTGTCATCAACGAACTCGACGAGTACGCGATCGAGGAGGCCCTGCTTCTCAAGGAGAAGCACGGCGGCGAGGTCACCATCCTGACGATGGGCCCGGACCAGGCGACGGACTCGATCCGCAAGGCCCTGTCCATGGGGGCCGACAAGGCCGTCCACCTCGCGGACGACGCGCTGCACGGCTCCGACGCCCTGCAGACCGCCTATGCGCTGTCCCAGGCTCTCCGCAAGATCGGCTTCGACCTGGTGGTCCTGGGCTCGGAGTCCACCGACGCCCGCACCGGCGTCGTGGGCGCGGCCCTCGCGGAGTACCTCGGCCTGCCCCAGCTCACGCTGGCCGGCAAGGTCGACGTCGACGGCTCCGCCATCAAGGTCCAGCGTCAGACCGACTACGGCTACGACGTCGTCGAGGCGCAGCTGCCGGCCGTGGTCTCGGTGGTCGAGAAGATCAACGAGCCGCGCTACCCGTCGTTCAAGCTGATCATGCAGGCGAAGAAGAAGCCGGTGGAGAAGCTGGCGATCGCCGACGCCGACATCGACGCCGCCAAGGTCGGTCTCGCCAACGCCGGGACCGAGACCCTGGACTTCGCCGCGGCCCCGCCGCGCGCCGCGGGCACGATCGTCAAGGACGAGGGCGACGGCGGTGTGAAGGCCGCCGACTTCCTCGCCGACAAGAAGTTCCTGTAGGTCCGGCGGAGACGAAAGAAGGATTACGGATATGGCTGAGGTCCTCGTCCTCGTCGACCACGTCGACGGAGAGGTCAAGAAGGTCACCACCGAGCTGCTGACCGCCGCCCGCCGCATCGGCGAGCCGGCGGCCGTGTGGATCGGTGAAGGCGCCGAGTCGGGCAAGGCCAAGCTGGCCGAGTACGGTGCCGAGAAGGTCTACGTCGCATCGGCGGAGCTCGACGACTACGTCGTCGCGCCCAAGGCCGAGCTGCTGGCCAAGCTGGCCGGCGAGAAGTCCGCCGCCGCCGTCCTGGTCTCGGCCACCGCCGAGAACAAGGAGGTCGCCGGCCGGACCGCGGTGAAGCTGGGCTCGGGTGTGCTCACCGACGTCGTCGACGTCGACGCCGAGGTCGTCGCCGAGCACAGCATCTTCGGCGGCGCCACCATCACCCACGCCAAGGTGAAGTCCGGCGTGCCGGTCGTCGCGGTGCGCCCGAACTCCGTTCCGCCCGAGCCCGCCGCGGGTGCGGCCGCCGAGGAGCCGGTCTCCGTGGAGGTGTCCGAGGCCGCCAAGGGCGCCAAGGTGGTGGAGCGCGTCAAGCAGGAGCGCGGCGCGCGTCCGGAGCTCACCGAGGCCGCCATCGTGGTCTCCGGTGGCCGCGGTGTCGGCTCCGAGGACTTCTCGGTCGTCGAGGAACTCGCGGACTCGCTGGGTGCGGCCGTGGGCGCTTCCCGCGCCGCCGTCGACTCCGGCTGGTACCCCAACCAGTTCCAGGTCGGCCAGACCGGCAAGACCGTCAGCCCGAACCTCTACATCGCGCTCGGCATCTCCGGTGCCATCCAGCACCGCGCCGGCATGCAGACCTCGAAGAACATCATCGCGGTCAACAAGGACCCCGAGGCACCGATCTTCGAGCTCGCCGACTTCGGTGTCGTGGGCGACCTGCACAAGGTCGCGCCGCAGCTGACCGAGGAGATCAACAAGCGCAAGTAGTGGCATCCGCCACCTCGCTGCACTGGCGGCGGCCCCGGGCATCCCGTCCGGGGCCGCCGCCTTCCTCCGTCGATCTCGGAGACAGTGGGGCGACAATCGGCCGTGAGGCCCCGATATCCCCGCGATCGACGGAGGGCAGGGGCGCCGCAGCCCGCCGCTGTCGGCGGACCGGCGTCTGGCTGAGCCCGGTCCCCACGTACGGTCCGTACCGGTCGCGGTGATCCGCCGGTTTTCGCCGCCGTATCCTTAACAGCGCCATGGTGTATCTGGATCACGCAGCCACGACCTCCGTCCGGCCCGAGGCCATCGCGGACATGACGGAGGAGTTCGGCCGTCTCGGAAACGCGTCCTCCCTGCACGGCGCCGGCCGCCGTGCCCGCCGCACGGTGGAGGAGGCGCGCGAGGCCATCGCGGACGCGATCGGCGCCGCCCCCAACGAAGTGGTGTTCACCGGCGGCGGTACCGAGGCCGACAACCTCGCCGTCAAGGGGCTGTACTGGGCGCGCAACCAGGCCGACCCGAAGCGGAAGCGGATCCTGGTCGGCGCGGTCGAGCACCATGCCGTCCTCGACCCGGCGCGCTGGATGGCCGACCACCAGGGCGCGGTCTGCGAGGAGGTTCCGGTCGACGGCGTGGGCCGGGTCCGGCCCGAAGCGCTGCGCGCGGCGATCGAGCGCGACCCTGACGATGTCGCCCTGGTCTCGGTGATGTGGGCCAACAACGAGGTCGGCACCGTGCAGCCGATCCACGAACTCGCCGCCATCGCGCGGGAGTACGGCATTCCGTTCCACACCGACGCGGTGCAGGCGGTCGGCGCCGAGCCGGTCGACTTCGCCGCCTCCGGGGTATCGGCGCTGACGCTGACGGGCCACAAGATCGGCGGACCCGTGGGCGCCGGAGCGCTGGTGGTGGCCCGCGGGGTCGATCCGGTGCCGGTGCTGCACGGTGGCGGCCAGGAGCGCGAGGTGCGGTCGGGCACCTTGATGACCCCGCTGCTGCGCGGTTTCGCCACGGCCACGCGGCTGGCCGTCGCGGAACGCGAGGAGCACACCTCGCACCTCATCACCCTGCGCGACGAGCTCATCGCCGCGGTCCGCAAGGCCGTGCCCGACATCGCGGTCAACGGCGACCCGGTCGACCGCCTGGCCGGCAACGCGCACATCTCGTTTCCCGGCTGCGAGGGCGACGCCCTGCTGATGCTGCTCGACGCGCACGGCATCGAGTGCTCGACCGGCTCGGCCTGCTCGGCCGGTGTGGCCCAGCCCAGCCACGTGCTGCTGGCCATGGGCGCCGACACCGAGACCGCGCTGAGCTCCCTGCGCTTCTCCCTGGGCCACGGCTCCACGATCGACGACGTCACCGCGCTCGGCCGCGCCATCGGCCCGGCCGTGGACCGCGCCCGCGCCGCACGCAGCAAGCGCAGGTAGCGAGGGCGGCGCCCCGCCGCCCTCGGTGCCGCCCTTGCCCACCGGACATCGGCCGGGTTGACCGCCGACCGGGGCGTGATCCGCAGAACACGCCCGGGCCGCCCCGGCAGGCCGCCACCGGCCCGGCCGGGATCCGCCGCTACTGGCCCAGTTGCCGCTTGATCGGCTTGATCAGCTGATTGACGGTGTCCCAGTTCGGCTCCAGGCGGCTGCGGACCATGGCGCGTCCCTCCGGCCACTCCTGCACCGCGGACTCGAACTCGGGCAGGACGCCGGACTCGGGGTCCAGGTAGTAGTGGAGGATGCGCTGGCCGCCCATGGTCTGCCGGGCCAGTAGTGCCCCGTTGTCGCCGAGCAGGTCGTCCAGACGGGCGGTGAACGCCTCCAGCGCCGAGGCCGACGGTTCGGCCGGCAGCTTGTCCGCGTCGCTGTCCGT
This sequence comes from Nocardiopsis mwathae, assembly GCF_014201195.1. Lineage (NCBI taxonomy): Bacteria > Bacillati > Actinomycetota > Actinomycetes > Streptosporangiales > Nocardiopsidaceae > Nocardiopsis > Nocardiopsis mwathae. The sequence continues at coordinate 617,069 of NZ_JACHDS010000001.1, forward strand.
GTACGGCAGGGCGACGGTCACCGACAGCGTCATCGCCGGGAAGTCGCGGCGGTGCAGCGGGTGTCGCACGGCGATCTCCACGATTCCGGTCAGCCGGATGCGGGCCTGTACGGTGACCCACCCGCCGCCGAACGCGCCGGCCAGCTGCTGGACGACCGCGGGCATGGACGTCGGCGGCAAGGGGTCCAGCGGCTTCTCGGACAGGGGGGTGACCCTGGAGATCCACCGCACACAGTCGTCCTCGCCGAGTGCCAGCATCACCACGTGCTCGGCCAGGCCCTGCTGTGCCTCCTCGGGGAGGAACATGTTGTCCGGGTGGTAGACCCCTGCCTCCATCATGTTGCGCTGCTGGTCCACCCGCAGCGAGACGGAGCAGTGGGAGAGGTCGAGCCGGTGGTCGTCGGTGGTGTAGGTCTCGCCCAGGCCGGCGTGGTCGGCGGGGATCGCCGGGAAGAACCGCCAGTCGGCGTCCGCGGGGGCGGCGCGCATCCAGCGCTCGGCCAGTACCCGGGCCTCGTCGTCGGCGCCCGCGATGAGCGTCAGCGCGTAGGAAGGTGCCGGGCCCTCCGCGGCGGCGTCGGCCTCGGCCAGCCGCGCCAGCAGCTCGTCGGGGTCCGCGTCGGCGGGCAGGCCGAGGCCGCCCAGGTCGTCGATGCCGCCGGGCCCGGTGCTGGGAGCGGGGGAGGCCCGCCAGGTCAGGGCGGGGTGGATGCGCGTGACGCGCTCGGTGATCCGGTCCGCGATCTCGGGGGAGACCGGCGACCCCGCATCGACCGACACCGCCAGGGGGCCGCGGACGTCGGCCCATCGGGACCAGAACCCGTCGACGGCGACGGCGGAGTCGGGACTTTCGGACTTGCGGCGACGGAACAGAGCCATGGCCATGATTTTCGCAGAGCCGAGGGGGTGCCGTGGCACCGGCGCAGGCGCGACGCGCGACGTTTCCCGCGGCCCCGATCCGGCCTTCGGCACTGCGGCACGTACGGAGCGCCGACGCCTCCGGGGGTCCGGCCGCCGCCGTCGCGCAGCAGCATCCTCCAGCGCATAGGCTGGAAGGCGTTATGACTTTGCGCGTACTCGCCGCCATGTCGGGCGGCGTCGACTCCGCGGTCGCGGCCGCCCGCGCGGCCGAGGCCGGGCACGACGTCACCGGTGTGCACCTGGCCCTTTCCAAGAACCCGCAGTCCTACCGCACGGGCGCGCGGGGCTGCTGCACCGTCGAGGACTCCCGCGACGCCCGGCGCGCCGCCGACGTCATCGGCATCCCCTTCTACGTGTGGGACATGGCCGAGGAGTTCGACCGCGAGGTCGTCCAGGACTTCGTCGCCGAGTACTCGGCAGGGCGCACGCCCAACCCGTGTCTGCGGTGCAACGAGAAGATCAAGTTCGAGGCGGTGCTCGACCGGGCGATCGCGCTCGGCTTCGACGCCGTGGCGACCGGCCACCACGTCCGCAAGGTCGACGGCCGCCTGGTGCGCAGTGTCGACCCGGACAAGGACCAGTCCTACGTGCTGGGCGTGCTCACCCGTGAGCAGGTGGCGCACGCCATGTTCCCGCTGGGTGACTGCACCAAGGAGGAGGTGCGCGCCGAGGCCGAGCGGCGCGGGCTGTCGGTGGCCGACAAGCCGGACAGCCACGACATCTGCTTCATCGCCGACGGCGACACCGCAGGGTTCCTGAACAGGCGGCTGGGCGGGGAGCCCGGCCCGATCAAGGACGAGTCCGGCGAGGTCCTGGGCACCCACAGCGGCGCGCATACCTTCACGGTGGGCCAGCGCAAGGGGCTGAACCTGGGCGGGGCACCCGACCGCCGCTACGTGCTGTCCATCGAGCCGGTGAACAACACGGTGACGGTCGGGCCGCGTTCCTCGCTGCGGGTGGACGAGATCGTCGGGCGGAGCCCGGTGTGGAGCGGCTGCGACCCGATCACCGAGCCGACGCCGTGCATCGTCCAGCTGCGGGCGCATGGCGAGGTCTATGCGTGCACGGCATGGCAGCGAGGCGAGGAGCTGGTGATCCGCCTGGCGGAGCCCGCCACGGGCGTGGCCGCCGGGCAGGCGGCCGTGCTCTACGACGGGGACACCGGCGACACGGTGCTGGGCTCGGCGACGATCACCGCCACCGCACGGAGTGAGGAGGAGGCGGCCGCCGCGGGCTGACCCGGGCGGGGCGCCGCCGGTCCGGCGGGCGTGGGCGTCACCGCACCGTGCCGCCCCCCGCGACCGGGGAGTGTTAGGTTAGGCTTAGCAATATTGCATGGACGTTGCCGGGGCGCGTCCGGCGCAACGGGCGTCGTTCCCCCGGCCGCGAGCCGGGAATGACCCGCCGAATACGCCCCGGGGTGGCGAGAGCGAGGATGGAGGCGGCATGCCGTACGGGTTCCTGGAAGGCCAGCCCTTCCTGGTCGTGTACCTCTCGCTCTTCGCGATCGTGGTGCTGCGCGCCCAGGCCACCTATTGGCTGGGGCGGGGTGTGTGGGCCGGGCTGCACCGCACCGGCATGGCCGAGCGCCTCGGCACCAAGCTCACCCGCGCCCACGACCTCATCGACCGCTACGGCCCGCCCGCCGTCACCCTGTCGTTCTTCACCATCGGCATCCAGACCGCCGTGAACTTCACGGCCGGCGCCATGCGGATGAGCTTCCCCCGCTACCTGGTGGCGATGCTGCTGGGCTGCATGGCCTGGGCCGGCATCTACAGCCTAGGCGGCATGGCCGTCATCGCGGTGTGGTGGAACCTCTTCATCCACTCGCCGCTTCTGGCCGTCGGCGCCACCGCCGCGCTGGCCGCGGTGGTCGTGGGCGTCGTCCGGCACCGCCGGCGCCGCCGCGCCGCAGCCGAACAGGCGGCGGCCGACCCGTCGGACCCCGCCGACCCCACCGAGCGCGTGTCCTGACCCGCCTCGGCCGGTCACCGTCCCCCGGTGCCCTAACCTTGAGCGTCGTGACGCACGCGAGATTTCCCTGGCCCGAGGCGAGTTCCACCGGTGTCGGCTCCTACCCCGGCGACGACCCCGACGAGGCCGTCCGCACCATCCTGGGCGAGCTGCCCGACCTGCCCCACCTTCCCGAGCTTCCCGCGCGCGGAGCCGGGGCCGACATCATCGGCCGCACCGCCGCGCTGCTGGTCGACCTCCCGGTCGAGGTGCAGCCCTCGGGGTGGCGGGTGGTGCAGCGCCCCGGCCGCGACCTGGCCCGCGCCACCGACTTCCTCCGCTACGACGTCGACGCCCTGGAGGAGCACGCGCATTCTTACCACGGCCCGCTGAAGATCCAGGTCGCCGGGCCGTGGACGCTGGCGGCCGGGATCGAGCTGCGCACCGGTGAGAAGCTGCTCGCCGACCACGGGGCCGTCGCCGACCTCTGCGCGTCGCTCGTCGAGGGGGTGGTGGCGCACATCGCGGACGTCCGCTCCCGCGTGCCCGGCGCCGAGTTGCTGGTCCAGGTCGACGAGCCGTCCCTGCCGTCCGTGCTGACCGGTGCCGTGCGCACCGCCAGCGGGTACGGTCGGCTGCCCGCGGCCGACCGGGCGGCGGTCGAGGCCCGGCTGCGCGCGCTGTTCGGCGCGATCACCGAGGCCGACGGGCTGCCGGTCGGCCACTGCTGCGCCGCCGCGGCGCCCGTCGACCTGCTGCGCCGGTCGGGGGCGCGGGCACTGAGTCTGGACGCGACCCTGCTGACGCGGGCGCACGACGAGCACATCGGCGTGGCCGTGGAGGCGGGAGCCGGGCTTTTTCTCGGTGTCGTGGCGAGTACGGACTCGGTTTCGTCCGACCCGGCCGCTACCGTCGATCCTGTACGTGAGCTGTGGAATCGGATCGGCTTCGCCCCTGAGGAGCTCGCGGCGACGGTGGTCACCACCCCGACGTGCGGGCTGGCCGCGGCTTCGCCCGGCCACGCGCGCGCTGCGATGGCGGCGTGCCGGGACGCCGCGCGGGTGCTGCGCGAGGAACCACGGCGGTAGACGGTGAGGAAAGGACGTACCCGGGTGAGCGCGGAAGATCCGGCGGCAGCGGATGCGGGCGGCACGGAGGGCATCCCCGCCGAGGTGCGCGAGCGCCACGCCGAGCTGTGCCAGGAGATCGACGACCACAGCTACCGGTACTACATGCAGAACCCGATCATCTCGGACGCCGAGTACGACGAGCTCGTGGCCGAACTGCGCGCCATCGAGGCGGCGCACCCCGAGTTGATCACCCAGGACTCGCCCACGCAGAAGGTCGGCGCGCCGATCAGTGTGGACTTCGCGGCGGTCGAGCACCGGCAGCGGATGGAGAGCCTGGACAACGCGTTCAGCGCCGAGGAACTGCAGGCGTGGACGCAGCGGGCGAGCAGTGAGGTGCCGGTCGACGGCTACCTGTGCGAGCTCAAGATCGACGGACTGGCCGTGGACCTGGTCTATGAGAACGGCCGCCTGACCACCGCCGCCACCCGCGGCGACGGCCGGGTCGGCGAGGACATCACGCTCAACGTCCGCACCATCGACGCCGTCCCCGACCGGTTGGACGAGAGCGTCCGGCCCGCGCCCGAACTGCTGGAGGTGCGCGGCGAGGTCTTCCTGCCGGAGGACGACTTCAAGGAGCTCAACGCCCGGCTGACGGCCGAGGGCAAGCAGCCGTTCGCCAACCCGCGCAACGCCGCGGCCGGTTCGCTGCGGCAGAAGGATCCCCGCGTCACCGCGACCCGCCCGCTGAGCATGCTGGTGCACGGCATCGGCGCGCACCGGGGAGTGGAGGTCACCCACCAGTCGCACGCCTATGACCTGATGCGCGACTGGGGCCTGCCGGTCAGCGACCGCTACCGCGTGGTGGCGACGACCGCGGAGGTGTGGGACTTCGTCGAGTACTACGGCGAGCACCGCCACGAGCCCGACTACGAGATCGACGGTGTGGTGGTGAAGGTGGACGACGCCGCCCTGCAGCGGCGGCTGGGTTCCACGAGCCGCGCACCGCGGTGGGCGATCGCCTACAAGTACCCGCCCGAGGAGGTCACCACCAAGCTGGTCGACATCAAGGTCGGGGTGGGCCGGACCGGGCGGGTCACCCCCTACGGCGTCATGGAGCCGGTGGTGGTGGCCGGGTCGGAGGTGCAGTTCGCCACCCTGCACAACGCCCAGGAGGTCCAGCGCAAGGGCGTGCTCATCGGCGACACCGTGACCCTGCGCAAGGCCGGCGATGTCATCCCGGAGATCCTGGGGCCGGTCGTGGACCTGCGCGACGGCACCGAGCGGCCGTTCGTGATGCCGGAGACCTGCCCGGAGTGCGGGTCGCCGCTGGGCCGGCAGAAGGAGGGCGACGTCGACCTGCGCTGCCCCAACGCCCGGTCCTGCCCCGGCCAGCTGCGCGAGCGCGTGTTCTACATCGCCAGCCGCAAGGCCCTGGACATCGAGGCGCTGGGCTACGTCGCGGCCACGGCGCTGACCCAGCCGCTGCGGCCCCAGGAGCCGCCGCTGCGCGACGAGGGCGACCTCTTCGACCTGTCGGTGGAGCGGCTGCTGCCGATCCGCACCCTGGTCCTGGACCCCGACACCACCGAGCCCAAGCCCGACCCCAAGACGGGCGAGCCCAAGGTGGTCACCTTCTTCGCCAACCAGCAGGGGGAGCCGAAGAAGACGGTCGAGAAGCTGTTCGAACAGCTGGAGCAGGCCAAGAGCCGGCCGCTGTGGCGGGTGCTGGTGGCGCTGTCGATCCGGCACGTGGGGCCGCGTGCCGCCGAGGACCTGGCCCGGCACTTCCGGTCGATCGACGCGATCGCGGAGGCGAGCGAGGAGGAGCTGGCGTCGGTCGACGGCATCGGCCCGACCATCGCCCAGTCCATCGTGGAGTGGTTCCAGGTCGACTGGCACCGCGAGATCGTCCGGAAATGGCGCGAGGCGGGTGTCCGGATGGAGGAGGAGGGCGCGGGGAGCGGTCCGCGCCTGCTGGACGGCGTCACGGTCGTGGTCACCGGCTCACTGGAGGGATTCACCCGCGACGGCGCCAAGGAGGCGATCGCGGAGCAGGGCGGCAAGGCCACCGCGTCGGTCTCGAAGAAGACCCGGTTCGTGGTGGTCGGCGACAGCCCCGGGAGCAAGTACGACAAGGCGGTGGGCCTGGGCGTGCCGATCCTGGACGAGGCTGGCTTCCGGGTTCTGCTGGAGCAGGGGCCGGATGCGGCCATGGAGCACCGGCTCCCCACGGAATGATCGGTGCGGCCGTGCGCTGACCAGGATCGGGACCGGTCGAACGTCGGCGCGCGGCCGGTTTATGCCACTGGCTCTCTACTATGGGCGACCACTAGGCTACCTGTCGCAGTATTGTGGAGTGAATCGGGCGATTTCGCCAGGTCCGGCCTGCCTTACTAAAAGTCCTCATCTGGCGACACCTGGTCACAGGTCATCGTAGGGTGAGCATGATGACCGGGGTTGACCCGCAGATTGCAGACGTGGCTGTAACGGTCATGGGGGTGACCGGAACGGTTGAGACGGATTTCGTGAGGAGTACCTGCGCCGCGATGGATCCGCCGACTCGGCGCAGCGCTCCGTGAAGCACCCCGAGGATGTCTATGTTGGATCCCAACAACACCCGGGATGTCGGCCCCCGGGTCGGGACACCGCTGTGGCTCTACCTCGCCGGCACCACGGTGTCCGGTTGTGCTCTCCTCGGCCTGTCGCTGTACTGGCTCGGCCTGGACCGGCTGCAGGTGCTCGCCGGGCAGCCGCTCATCTGGGTGGTGCTGTGCATGGTGGTCCTGGGCGAGCTGCGCCCCATCGCCACGCCGCGCACCGGGGCCGACAACGGGGCGCCGACCTCCCTGCCCTTCTCGTTCGCGCTGCTCATCTTCTACGGCCTGGCCGTGGCCGGACTGGTCCAGGCCATCGCCTCGATCATCGCGGGGGTGGCCCGCGGCCACGCACCGCACCGAACCGCGTTCAACGTGGCCCAGTACGTCCTCAGCTTCGGGGTGGCCGACGCCGTCATCCGGATGATCGTCCCGCACGCGCAGGCGATCCCCTGGGTGCCCGGCGGCGCCGAGCTGCTCGTGGTGGCCCTGGCCGGCATCTGCTACTTCGTCACCAACCTGGTGCTGGTGGAGTGCGCGGTGGCGATGCACGAGCGCGCTCCGCTGCACGGCACCCTCACCCGCGACCTCGGCCAGCGCCTGTTCGTCAACGGCGTTCTGCTCAGCCTCGCGCCACTCGTCGTCGTCGCGATGACCCACGAGATCTGGCTGGTGCCCCTGTTCTCGCTGCCGCTGGTCGCCCTCTACACCAGCGCCACCCTGTCGGTGAAGCGGGAGCACCAGGCCAACCACGACGAGCTCACCGGGCTGGCCAACCGCAAGCTGCTGATCCTGCGCACCCAGGAGGCGCTGAGCGAGGCCCAGCAGCGCGACCACCGCGTCGGCCTGCTGCTGCTCGACCTCGACCGGTTCAAGGAGGTCAACGACACCCTCGGCCACCCCACCGGCGACCGCCTGCTGCAGACCGTCGCGCGGCGCCTCACCCACAGCGTCCGCCCCGGCGACCTGGTGGCCCGCCTCGGCGGCGACGAGTTCGCGGTCCTGCTGCCGCAGGTGCGCGACGCCGCCTCCGCCCGCGAGGTGGCGGCGCGGCTTCGGGTGTCGCTCGCCGAGCCGATGCGCCTCGACGGCGTCGAGTTCGACCTGGAGGCCAGCGTCGGCATCGCCCTTTACCCCAACCACGCCCCTGACTTCGAACTGCTGATGCAGCGGGCCGACGTCGCCATGTACGTCGCCAAGGAGCACCGTACCGGCGTCGAGCTGTACGCCCCCTACAAGGACCGCAACTCCACCGCCCGGCTGAGCCTGTTCGGCGAGCTGCGGCGCGCGCTGGTCGAGGACGAGCTGGAGATGTTCTACCAGCCCAAGGTGCACCTGGGTGAGCGCCGCGCGGTCGGGATGGAGGCGCTGGTCCGCTGGCGGCACCCGCAGCGGGGCATCCTGCCGCCCGAGGAGTTCGTGCCGCTGGTGGAGCAGTCCTACCTCATGCGCAGCTTCACCCACGAGGTGTTGGAGAAGACCCTGCCGCAGGTGGCCCGCTGGCAGGCCGAGGGGGTGCGACTGCCGGTCGCCGTCAACCTCTCGGCGCGCGAACTGCTCGACCCCACCCTGCCCGACATCGTGGGCGCGGCCCTGCGCCGCCACGGCGTCCGGCCGGAGGCGCTGCGCCTGGAGATCAGTGAGCGGGTGATGGTGTCGGAGGCGGAGGCCGTCACACCGACCATCCTCGCCTTGGCCGACCTCGGCGTCTCGCTCTCCCTCGACGACTTCGGCACCGGCTACTTCACCCTGGCCCGGCTCAACCGGCTCCCGGTGGAGGAGATCAAGATCGACGAGTCGTTCATCCGCCGGATCGTCGACGACGCCGACGGGCACGTCATCGTCAGCTCCGCCGTCGACCTCGTCGGCTCGCTCGGCATGCGGGCCGTGGCCGAGGGGGTGGAGAGTGAGGCGATCGCCAAGGCGGCCGCGGCCATGGGCTGCTACGCCGCGCAGGGCCGGTACTTCGCCCCGCCGATGGAGGCCGTCGCGGCCACCGAGTGGCTGCTGCGCGAGGGCGGGCTGGAGCCCGCCGCGGAGAAACCCACCCACTTCGCCTGAGAACGGGTGGGCGCGGTGGCCGGGGTCTCCCGGCCGCGGGTCCGCTTCGACACCCGCGCCTCCGCGACGGTCATAGGATTGACCTGTCCCGATCCGCCGAAGAAACGGTATGAGAATTCATGTCCGCCATCACCCGCGATGAGGTCGCTCACCTCGCCCGGTTGTCGCGGCTCGCGCTGCAGGAGGACGAGCTCGACCAGCTCGCCGCCCAGCTGGATGTCATCATCTCGGCTGTGGCCAAGGTGCAGGAGGTCGCCACCGGCGACATCCCGCCGACCTCCCACGCCCTGCCGCTGACCAACGTGTACCGCCCCGACGAGGTCCACCAGGGGCTCAGCCCCGAGGAGGCGCTCGCGGGTGCGCCCGCGGTGGAGGACCAGCGCTTCCGCGTTCCGCAGATCCTGGGGGAGGAAGAGTGAGCAGCGCAGAGGAGCGCGCCGGGATCATCCGGCTGAGCGCGGCCGAGATCGGGGCCGCCGTGAAGGCCGGCACCTACTCCGCCGTCCAGGTCACCGAGGCCTTCCTGGACCGGGCGGCCGAGGTCGACGGCGACATCTCCGCCTTCCTGCACATCGACCGCGAGACCGCACTGGCCCAGGCCCGCTCGGTCGACACGCGGCTGGCCGCGGGCGCGGAGCTCGGCCCGCTGGCCGGTGTGCCCGTCGCGCACAAGGACGTGTTCACCACGGTCGACATGCCGACGACCGCCGCGTCCAAGATCCTTGAGGGGTGGCGCCCGCCCTACGACGCCACCGTCACCGCGCGGCTGCGCGAAGCCGGGATGGTCATCCTCGGCAAGACCAACATGGACGAGTTCGCCATGGGGTCCTCCACGGAGAACTCCGCCTACGGCGTGACCCGCAACCCGTGGGACCTGTCCCGGATCCCCGGCGGTTCCTCCGGCGGTTCCTCGGCGGCCGTGGCCGCGTTCGAGGCGCCGCTGGCCACCGGTACCGACACCGGCGGATCGATCCGCCAGCCGGCCGCGGTCTGCGGTCTGGTCGGGGCCAAGCCGACCTACGGCGGCTCCTCCCGCTACGGGTTGATCGCGTTCGCCTCCTCGCTGGACACTCCCGGCCCGTTCGCGCGCAACGTGCTGGACGCGGCCCTGCTGCACGAGGCGTTCTCCGGGCACGACCCGCACGACTCCACCTCCATCGACGCCCCGGTGCCGGCGGTCGTCGAGGCGGCCAGGCGGGCCGACGTGGAGGGCATGCGCATCGGCGTCGTCAAGGAGTTCGCGGGCGACGGCTACCAGCCGGGCGTGCTGCAGCGCTTCCAGGAGGCCGTGGAGCTGCTGGAGTCCCTGGGCGCCAAGGTCGTCGAGGTCTCCTGCCCGAGCTTCGACACCGCGCTGGCCGCCTACTACCTGATCGCGCCGAGCGAGTGCTCCTCGAACCTGGCGCGCTTCGACGCCATGCGCTACGGCCTGCGGGTCGACGACGACGGCACGCGCAGCGCCGAGGACGTCATGTCGCTGACCCGGGCGCAGGGCTTCGGCCCGGAGGTCAAGCGCCGTATCATCCTGGGCACCTACGCGCTGTCCAGCGGGTACTACGACGCCTACTACGGCTCGGCACAGCAGGTGCGCACGCTCATCAAGCGCGACTTCGACGCGGCGTTCCAGGACGTCGACGTGCTGGTCTCGCCGACGGCGCCGACCACGGCGTTCCCGCTGGGCGAGCGCGCCGACGACCCCATGGCGATGTACCTGGCCGACCTGTGCACGATCCCGACCAACCTGGCGGGCAACGCCGCGCTGTCGGTGCCGTGCGGGCTGGCCCCCGAGGACGGCCTGCCGGTCGGCCTGCAGATCATGGCGCCGGCGCTGGCCGACGACCGCACCTACAGGGTGGGTGCGGCGTTCGAGGCCGCGCTGCGGAGCAAGAACGGTGCCGACCTGCTCGACTCCAGCCCGTATGCGCCCTAGAGCGTGTTTGACGGATCATTCCCGGCTCGCGGCCACCGGAACGACGCTCGCTGCGCCGCTCCACTCGTGAAGCCGACCTGGATTGACTTCGTGAAGCGGCTTGCGAGCGCCGCCCCGGACGGCCGCTCGCTCACCGGAAAGCATCCGCCAAACACGCCCTAGTGTCCTGATTGGTTAGTTCGTTTATGGTTGTGGGATGAGTCTTCCCGGACCGAAACCGCCACCGCTGGACCTGTCCGAGGACGAGCGCACCGAGCTCCAGCGGTGGGTCAGACGCCGCAAGACCGCCCAGGACCTGGCCCTGCGGGCGCGGATCGTGCTCGCCTGCGCCCAGGGCATGTCCAACGCCCAAGTGCGGCGCGAGCTGGGGGTGTCGGCGCCCACGGTGACCAAGTGGCGGCAGCGCTTCGCCGAGCACCGCTTGGAGGGCCTGACCGACGAACCACGGCCGGGCCGGCCGCGCACCGTCACCGACGCCCAGGTCGAGGCGGTCGTGGCCGCGACCCTGGAGACCAGGCCCGCCCACGGCACCCACTGGTCCACACGCTCCATGGCCAAGCACACCGGCCTCACCCAGAACGCGGTCTGGCGGATCTGGAACGCCTTCGGCCTGCAACCCCACCGCACCGAGTCGTTCAAGCTCTCCACCGACCCGTTCTTCATCGACAAGGTCCGCGACGTGGTCGGCCTGTACCTGGACCCTCCCGAACGGGCGGTCGCGCTGTGCGTGGACGAGAAATCCCAGATCCAGGCCCTCAACCGCACCCAGCCGGTCCTGCCGATGATGCCCGGCACACCCGAGCGCGCGACCCATGACTATGTGCGCGCGGGAGTGACCAGCCTGTTCGCAGCCCTGGACACCGCCACCGGCCGGGTGATCACCTCCATCCACCGCCGGCACCGCGCCACGGAGTTCAAGAAGTTCCTGGCCAAGATCGACCGCGAGGTCCCTGCCGAGCTGCAGGTACACCTGGTCCTGGACAACTACGCAACGCACAAGACACCCGAGATCCGCAGGTGGCTGCTGCGCCACCCCCGGTTCCACCTCCACTTCATCCCGACCGGCTCGTCCTGGCTGAACCTGGTCGAACGCTGGTTCGCCGAGATCACCGAGCGGCTGATCCGCCGCGGCACCCACCGCAGCGTCCAAGCCCTGGAAAAGGACATCCGCGCCTGGGCCGCGTCCTGGAACGAGGACCCCCGCCCATATGTGTGGACCAAGACCGCCGAGGAGATCCTCGACAGCCTTGCCTTCTACTGCCAACAAATCAACAAACGAACTAACCAATCAGGACACTAGGAGCCGGAACCGCGGCGTCTGACACCACACGGGCCGGGACCCCTCGGGGGCCCGGCCCGCCGGCTTCTCCGCGTAGATCTCGGGGGAAGCGGCGCCACGGCGGGTGGAACGGCGAACGCCCGCCGCCGTGGGGATGCCACGGCGGCGGGCGTCAGGTGCTCTCAGCGGAGCAGCTCTGCGGCGGAATCCGCGCCTCTTACTCGGCGGACTCGTCGGCGGCGCTGCGGCGCTTGCGGCTCAGGTACATCGCGCCACCACCGGCACCGAGGGCGGCGACACCGGCGGCGACCAGACCGGCCAGCGCGGCGCCGGTCACCGGCAGCGAGGGCTTGCTGTCATCCGGCTTGGGCGCGGGGGTCTCCTTGTCCTCCGGCTTCGGAGCGGGGCTCTCCTTGTCGCCCGGCTCGGTGGGCTTGTCCGGGGTCGGCGACGGCTTCTCGTCCGGCTCCTCGCTCGGCTCCGGGCTGGGCTTCGGCTGGTCGGCCTTGGCCCACTTCACGTCGACCTCGTCGGAGACGGAGATCTTGCTGGACTTGGCGGTGATGAGGGTCTGCGTGGCCTTCTGGCCCTCGATGCCCTTGAACAGGCGACCGGCCTTCATCTCGGTCGTGGTGGACGCGGAGACCTTGGCCTCGCCCGGGTCGGCGTCCTCGGGCACCTTGACGCCGAAGGAGCCGCCGTTGCCGACGCTGTCGACCTTCTTGCCGGTCTCCAGGTCGACCAGCTCGACGCCCTCCGGGGCGGTGAGGTCGAGCGCCACCGACTCGGCGCTGGTCTCCAGCTTGAACTCGCCGATGGTCTCGCCGGCCTTGCCCTCGGCGGACTTCGGGGTGATGGTCAGCGACGGCTGGGGCTGCTCGATGGCCGCGGCGTTCTCCACGAGGTACTCGTAGAGCGCGATGGCCTTGGCGTCGTTCCTGCGGTTGTTCTTGTCGAGCTTGGTGTCGTTGCTGAAGTGCCAGATGGCGGCCTGGGTACCGGCGACCGCCTGCGCCTGGGTCAGCCCGGCGACACCGCTCTTCTCGGCGACGGCCTGGACGTCGACGGTCGGGAACGAGTTCTGCAGGATCCAGTGGACCTTGGCCGGGTCGGCGAAGTCGCCCTTGCCCGGGTAGTTGGCCCAGTCGTCCTCTTCGTACTTGGCCCCGCCGATGATCTGCGTCTCGTAGTCGATGCAGTAGGTCTGCAGCGTCTCGCCGCCGTCGAGCTTCAGGTTGAACAGGCTCGGGCGGATGCTCTGGTGGGAACCCTCGAAGTAGAGGTTCGGGCCGTTGACCGCGTTGCCGACGTAGGTGCCGCGCGCGGCGTTGGCCAGCGCGGGAGAGGCGGCGACGCCGAACGCGAGGAGCGCGGCGGTGGCGGTCGCGGCGACCGTGGTCAGGGCACGACCGCGGCGGTGGGGGCTGTGGGGAGTAATCGTGTCGATCAAGTTGTGTCCCGGTGAGAACTAGGGGAACCGGATGGGGTCATCCGGCACTGTCTGACGCGGATGACAATGTGTGGCCGTCGGGACCGGGTTGCGCGTGCCGTCGAACGGCGGTGCGGGCCCGGTGCGTCAGGTGCGGTGTTCCGGCCACTCGATGGATGTACGTCGGACGCCCTGGGGGCGCGTTCTGACTTCGCCGCTGGCACGGTGAGGGTCGCGGGACCGCGGCGGCGAGCTTTCAAGACCGCACCGCCTGATACTAGCGACCCGTTTCCGGCCTTCCAACAGTCAGCGGAAAAAAGACGCGAATCCAGGGCGATCCGCCCTTATTTGTAGCACCTTGGGCGGTACATCTTGGGGATCTCCCAGGTCGGAAGGGGGCAGACTTCTCATTCCGGACAGGGGTCGTCTCGGTCGACCTGGAAACGGTCAGGACTATTTCGGTCCTGTGGTGTCCGTAATGACCTGCGGAAACACCGGGGATCCGTCCCGCCCCGCCTATCTCCGGCGCCGGTGGCGAGCCAGATACATCACAACCGCTCCGGCGGCCAGCAGCACCAGCCCGCCCAGGACCAGCGACTCGGCCCAGTTGCCGGTCAGGCCCAGGTCCTCGGTGGGGCGGCGGTCGTCGGCGACGACGACGGTGCCGGGCGAGCCCGTGGGCGATCGGGCGGCCGACGGTGAGGGCGCGGGGGGAACGCCGTCCGCCGAACCCGGTGCGGCGGACGGCGTTCCGCCGGTCGCCGGCGGGGTCTCGGCCGCTTCGTCGACGTCGTCGGCGCGCCGCCAGTGCACCTTGGCCGAGACGCTTCGGGTGGATCTGCCGGAACCCGCCGTGACCAGGGGCTGGGTCCGCACTCCGTCCTTTCCGGTGAACAGCCCGCCCGGCGCCAGCAGGGCGTTCTCGGCGCGCGCGTAGACGGTCGCGATGCCCTCCGGCGCCGCCGGGTCGACCTCGACGAAGAACTCCCCGCCGTCGGGCACCTCGCTGAGCCGGGTCCCCGCCCCGTCGGTGAGGGCCGCCGAGCGTGCCCCCTTCACCGCGACCGCCACCGGCGACTCTCCGGAGGTCCGCACCCGCAGCGGGCCGAGCGGGACGGCAGGGTCGGCGCCGTCGATCCGGTCGGGCGTCATCGCCAGCGACGGGGCGATCGGCGCTGCGTCGCCGTCCTCCGCCCGCTCGACCAGGTAGTCGTAGAGCGCGCGCACCGCCGCCGATCTCTGGTCGCCCAGCGTCAGCGCGGTCCCCAGTTCGATGTCGTTGGTATAGCGCCAGATCGCGGCCTGGGTTCCGGCGATCGCCTGGCGTCGGCTCAGCCGCGCGATCCCGCTGTCCGCCCGCAGCCGCTCCAGGTCCACCTCCGGGTAGGAGTTCTGCGCGATCCAGGCGACCGGTCCGGCGTCGATGCCGCGCCCGGCGGGGTCCGTCGCCCAGGAGGACTCGGTGTAGGCCGCGGTGCGGTCCACGCTGCTGCTGATATCGGCGCAGTAGGCGGGCAGCGAGGTGGTGCCGTCCACCCGCAGGTGGTACAGGAAGGTCTCGACGTCGGTTCCGTCGGACAGCCGGATCGTCTCCCCGGCGACGGGTTCGCGGTCGACCCTGGCGATGCCGTCGGCGGCGGCGGTCGGGGCGGCGCCGAGGGACAGGGCGAGTACGGCGCTCAGCACCGCGACGCAGCACCGCAGGATTTCGCGCATGCGTGACTGGCTCCCTGACGGGCGGGCTCCTGGGGCCGTGGCAGGCAGGAACGAGGCGGGCAGGAGGGCGGGAGATCGTTGTGCGGTCCAAAGATAGCCGCCGGGCTCCTCCCGATTCCCCGGAAAGCGCTGATGAGTCGCCGAATCGTGCGCGGGCCGTGACCCGGGCCGACGGAAGGCCGCCGACCAGGCATGGCGCAGCTCACGGCGGGGATCGGGCCGAGTTCGTGCCTGGCGCGGCCCGGAGCATCGGTAGGCTTCGTGGTGTCCCCGTCGGCGGCCGGTGTAACGGGGGTGGGGCCGGGCCCCTGGCACGAGACTCGGACTCGGACACGGACATTGTCGGCAGAGTCCCTCCACCGGCGGGGGACGGCGCGCAGCGGGGCGCTTGGAAAGACGGAAACGGGTAGTGCGGCGATGGTTGGCGCGGTAACGAGCGGCCTTGGCACCAACGGCGGTCCTGCGCCGGTGGCCTACGACGACGCCTTGCGCTCCTACGAGCCGGTACTCGGCCTGGAGACGCACATCGAGCTGGGGACCGCCTCGAAGATGTTCTGCTCGTGCTCCACCACCTTCGGGGCCGAGCCCAACACCCAGGTGTGCCCGGTCTGCCTGGCGCTGCCCGGTTCGCTTCCGGTGGTCAACGCCAAGGCCGTGGAGAGCGCGATCCGCCTCGGTCTCGCGCTGAACTGCTCGATCGCCCCGTGGGGCCGGTTCGCCCGGAAGAACTACTTCTACCCGGACATGCCGAAGAACTACCAGATCTCCCAGTACGACGAGCCGATCTGCGTCGACGGGCACCTCGACGTCACGGTCGACACGCCCGACGGGCCCAAGGAGATCCGGGTCGAGATCGAGCGCGTGCACATGGAGGAGGACACCGGCAAGACGTCGCACGTCGGTGGCGCCACCGGCCGCATCCACGGCGCCGACTACTCCATCGTCGACTACAACCGCGCCGGCATCCCGCTGCTGGAGATCGTCACCAAGCCGATCGAGCACACCGGCGAGCTGGCCCCGCTGGTGGCCCGCGCCTACGTCAGCGAGCTGCGCGACCTCGCCCGCGCGCTGGGCATCTCCGACGTGCGGATGGAGGAGGGGTCGCTGCGCTGTGACGTCAACGTCTCGCTGATGCCGCGCGGCGGCACCGAGTGGGGCATCCGCAGTGAGACCAAGAACGTCAACTCGCTGCGCTCCGTCGAGCGCGCCGTCCGCTACGAGATCGAGCGCCAGGCCGGGGTGCTGGAGGCCGGGCAGCGCGTCGTGCAGGAGACCCGGCACTTTCAGGAGCACAGCGGCACGACCGTCTCAGGCCGCAGCAAGGAAGAGGCCCAGGACTACCGCTACTTCCCCGACCCCGACCTGGTGCCGGTCGCGCCGAGCGCCGAGTGGATCGAGGAGCTGCGCACCACCCTGCCCGAGCTTCCGGCGGCCAAGCGCGCCCGCATCAAGGCCGAGTGGAGCCTGTCCGACGAGGAGCTGCGCGACCTCGTCAACGCCGACGCCATCGACCTCGTCGCGGCGACCGTGGACGCCGGTGCGTCGTCCGCCGACGCTCGCAAGTGGTGGCTGAACGAGCTCTCCCGCCGCGCCACCGAGACCGAGGTCGAGCTGTCCGCGCTGCCCATCACCCCGGCGCAGGTCGCCCGGGTCGTCGAGCTGGTCGCAGAGGGAACGCTCACCAACAAGCTGGCCCGCCAGGTCATCGAGGGTGTCCTGAAGGGCGAGGGCGAGCCGGACGCCGTCGTCGAGGCCCGCGGACTTAAGGTCGTCAGCGACGACTCCGCGCTGGGCGCCGCCGTCGACCAGGCGATCGCCGACAACCCCGACGTCGCCGAGAAGATCCGCGGTGGCAAGGTCGCGGCGGCCGGCGCGCTGGTCGGCGCGGTGATGAAGGCGACGCGCGGACAGGCCGACGCCGGCCGCGCCCGCCAGCTCATCCTGGAGAAGCTCGGCGCCGCGTGACCGGCGCCGCGGCGGCAGGTCGCTCCCATCACACACAGTGAGCGACTTGTCGCCGTGTCTGTGGCTCACTCTCTATCTCCGCGTGACATTGGCTGATTAGCCTGGTCGCGGCAGAGCACGGACGGATGGAACGGATAATCCGCGGGAGCGGGTCACCGGCCGAGGCGGCCGAGCGGGCGTGTGATCGCGGACGCAAGATCGTCGCACAGGAGACTCCTCCCCGGCAGCAGCGCCTCCGGGTCCGCCGGACCGCCCGATGGGGGCGCCAGGCCACACGGACCTTGGGAGCCGGCGAGGGGGTGCCTTCGCCGACACCGCAAGCTTTTCCTGCAGGGCCCGCCCTCGTCGACTCCCATGATCGGAAGGTGCCCATGATCACGGCCGTCGCGGTGGGACGCGCCGCCTTCTGCGCCCGCTCTGTGTCCGCGCCCGCCCAGGTACCGCGATGAAGAGCGACACACGCCTCTGGCTCGGGGGCATCCTGGCGCTGTCCCTTCTCTACGCGCTCGGCACGCTCGTCGACGTCGGCGGCGGGGTCTCGCTGACCACGTGGCTCGGCACCTGGCCGACCGCCGTCACCGCGGGACTGGCCGCCGCCTCGCTGCTGTACGCGGCGCGCACGCGCGCGCGCGGCGCGGCGGACTCCGAGGCCAACGCCGACGGCGCCGACGGCGTCGGGGCGCTGCGCTTCCTCGGGTTCTCCGCGCTCGCCTGGTGTGCCGGGGCCGTCACCTATGCGGTGACCGGACTGATCACTCCCAGCCTGGCGTTCTCGCTGACGTTCGGCGACCTGTTCGCGCTGTTCGCGCTGCCGCTGTTCGTCATCGGTTTCACCCGCTTCGCCCCGCTGCCGCGCGGTATCCGCCCTTCGATGCGGCACTTCACCGACAGCTATGTGTGCGCCGCCGCCCTGTTCTCGGTGGTGTGGCTGCTGCTGTTCGCCCCGCTCTACCACGAGCTCGGCCAGGGCGCCGGGTTCCTGGCGTTCGCCCTCGTCTATCCGATCGCCGACATCGCGGTGCTGTGCCTGCTGGCGCCGCTGGTGTTCACCTCGCCGCACAGCACACGGCGGGCCGTGCTGATCGCGATCGGCGCGTTCGTCATCATCTGCGGCGCCGACCTCATCGGCACGATCACCCGGCTGACCGGCGAGCCGCTGGCCGGGGGGATCGAGTACCCGGTGCGGCTGCTGGGCTTCGCGCTGCTGGGCGGCCTGCCGTGGCTGATCCGGGAGCGGGCCGGGGCGACACCGCGCAGGATCACCGGCCGCGGCCTCTACCGGTTCGCACCGGAGATCGCCGCGGGGCTCGCGGTCTTCGTCGCCACGCTCGTGCTCACCGCGGGCGCGCTGCGGCTGGAGGGTGTGGCGCCGGTGCTCCCGCTGGCGGCGGGGTCGGCCGTGCTGGTGCTGCTGGTGCGGGCGAGCGGTCTGCTGGAGGAGAACGTCACGCTCACCCGTATCGTGCACACGCGCGAGCGGCACTTCCACGAGCTGGCCCGCAACAGCGGCGACGTCATCCTCATCCTGGAGTACGACGCCCGGATCTTCTACGTCAGCCCGGGGGCCGCCGAGGCGTTCGGCTACCGGCTGGACGACATCCTCACCGAGCCGGTCACCCGCCTCATCCACCCTGAGGACCTGCCCCGGGTGGGAGCGGCGATGTCGGCGTTCAAGCGCGGTGCCAACGAGGGCATCCACCTGCGGGCCCGGGTGCTGGCGGGCGACGGCACCTGGCGGCACACCGAGTCCACGGCGTCGCTGTACGAGCAGCCCGGCGAGCCCGACCGCCTGCTGGTGACCACGCGCGACATCAGCGCCCAGGTGGCGCTGGAGGATCAGGTCAACCACCTGACCTTCCACGACGGCATCACCGGTCTGCCCAACCGCGCCTACTTGGAGGAGCGGGCCCGCGAGGTGTTCACGCGGCGCGACCTGGCCTTCGGGGCGACCGACGAGGTCGCCGCGATCTTCCTCGACCTCGACGGGTTCACGGCGGTCAACGATTCGGCGGGGCACACCTTCGGCGACTACCTGCTCGCCCAGGCGGCGCGGCGGCTGCGCGCGACCACGCGGGCCGGGGTGACACTGGCGCGCTGGGGCGGCGACGAGTTCTCCGTGCTCATCGAGGAGGGGGCGCACGCCCAGCAGGTGGTCGACCTGGCCGAGCGGCTGGTGCGGGTCATCAGCGCCGAGCCGTTCCAGGTGGCCGACCAGGAGGTCGTGCTGACGGCGAGCGCCGGGGTGGCGTTCGCCGCGCAGGGGATGGACAGCGGGGAACTGCTGCGCAACGCCGACATGGCCATGGCCCGTGCCAAGGAGCAGGGCGGCGGCGGGCGCCTGGAGATCTACGCGGCGCACATGCACGCCAAGGTGGTGGGTCGGCTGGAGCTGCAGACCGAGCTGCGCCAGGCGCTGGCCGACCGGTCGTTCGCCCTGGAGTTCCAGCCGGTCGTGGACCTGGACACATCCCAGGTCACCGCGGTGGAGGCGCTGGTGCGGTGGCGGCGCGGCGAGGAGCTGGTGCAACCGGAGGAGTTCATCGGCCCGGCGGAGGAGTCGGGGCTGATCGTCCCGCTGGGGGAGTGGATCCTGCGC
Source organism: Nocardiopsis mwathae (assembly GCF_014201195.1). Lineage (NCBI taxonomy): Bacteria > Bacillati > Actinomycetota > Actinomycetes > Streptosporangiales > Nocardiopsidaceae > Nocardiopsis > Nocardiopsis mwathae. Next base: position 636,583 of record NZ_JACHDS010000001.1, read on the forward strand.
GAGGCCTGCGACCGGGTCGCCATGTGGCGTGCCTCGGACTGGGACATCGGGCTGTCGGTGAACCTGTCGGTGAAGCAGATCCTGTCGCCGCGCTTCGTGGAGACGGTGGCCGGTGTGCTGGAGGAGAGCGGCCTGCCGGGCCGCGTGCTGACCCTGGAGGTCGACGAGGAGGTTCTGCTGGAGAACCCGGGCGAGGCGGTGGAGCGCCTCTCCGAGCTGCGGCGCCTCGGGGTCCGGCTGGCCATCGACGACTTCGGGATGGGCTACGCGTCCCTGGCGCACCTGCGCGAGCTGCGGGTCGACGCCATCAAGATCGATCCGTCGTTCATTCGCGATCTGGGTGAGGACGGTACGGTCACGCTGCTGACCCACACCATCATCCGGCTGGGGCAGGACTTGGGCATGCAGGTCGTCGCCGAGGGCATCGAACGCCCTGATCAGCTGGAACAGCTCCGCTCCATGGGCTGCGGCCACGGCCAGGGCTTCCTCGTGGCCCGTCCCATGGTGGCCGACGGCGTCGAGGCCCTGGTGGGCGGCGGGGCCGGGGTGGCTCTTTGAACGGGGTCGCTCTTCGCCGATCTCCCGCGATGGGCGTTCGTCGGGACCGACCCGTCGGTGCAGTGGAACGCCCCGCCGACCGATGCGCCAGGCACGGGATGGCCGAGGACCGTGACCGGTGTTCCGGTGTGTCCACTACGCAGTCGTATGGTGAGCATCACATCCCACATGATGAGACAAAAACGTGTTTCGGTTGACGGAGCTGTGTGTCCTCGGCCATCGTTGACAGCGTGCAAAGCAACTTCCTCATTCTCGTACTTGGTCGGCGCGCAGCCAGCTGACCAGGTCATTCGCTGCGCGCTCCCCTCAACCGCATCTCGGCGGTGAGGGGTTTTTTGTTGCCAGGCACATTCGACCACCCACCCGCCCTCTCCAAAGGATCTTGTGATGACCGAGCAGATGACCGGAGCCCGATCGCTCATCAGGTCGCTGGAACACGTCGGCGTGGACGTGGTCTTCGGGATCCCCGGCGGGGCCATCCTCCCCGCCTATGACCCCCTCTACGACTCCACCAAGGTCCGGCACATCCTCATGCGGCACGAGCAGGGAGCCGGTCACGCCGCGGAGGGCTACGCCTACGCCACCGGCCGCCCCGGCGTCTGCATGGCGACCAGCGGACCCGGCGCGACCAACCTGGTCACCCCCCTCGCCGACGCCCACATGGACTCGGTGCCGATGGTCGCCATCACCGGCCAGGTCCCCGGCCAGGCGATCGGCACCGACGCCTTCCAGGAAGCCGACATCTGCGGCATCACCATGCCGATCACCAAGCACAACTTCCTGGTGCGCGAGGCCGCCGACATCCCCCGCACCATCGCCGAGGCCTTCCACATCGCCAACACCGGCCGCCCCGGGCCGGTCCTGGTGGACATCGCCAAGGACGCCCTGCAGTCCGCGACCGCCTTCTCCTGGCCGCAGCGCCTGGACCTGCCCGGGTACCGCCCGGTCACCAAGCCGCACGGCAAGCAGGTCCGCGAGGCCGCGCGGATGATCGCCGAGGCGCGCCGCCCGGTCCTGTACGTCGGCGGCGGCGTCGTGCGCGCCGGGGCCGCCCAGGAACTGCGGGTGCTGGCCGAGCTGACCGGCCTGCCGGTCGTCACCACGCTCATGGCCCGCGGGGTCTTCCCCGACACCCACCCGCAGCACGTGGGCATGCCCGGAATGCACGGCACGGTCGCCGCGGTCGGCGCCCTGCAGAAGTCGGACCTGATCATCGCGCTGGGTGCCCGCTTCGACGACCGCGTCACCGGCAAGCTGGACACCTTCGCCCCGGACGCCAAGATCGTGCACGCCGACATCGACCCGGCGGAGATCTCCAAGAACCGGCACGCCGACGTCCCGATCGTCGGCGACTGCCGCGAGGTCATCGCCGACCTGGTGGTCGCGGTCCGCAACAACCAGACCAACGGCAAGCACGGCGACTACACCGCCTGGTGGGACCAGCTGGGTCGGCTGCGCTCGGCCTACCCGCTGGGCTTCGAGGAGCCCGACGACGGCAGCCTGGCCCCGCAGAAGGTCATCCGGCGTCTGGGCGAGATCGTCGGCCCCGAGGCCGCCTACGTCGCCGGGGTCGGCCAGCACCAGATGTGGGCCGCGCAGTTCATCCATTACGAGCACTCGGGGTCGTTCATGAACTCCGGCGGTCTCGGCACGATGGGCTTCTCCGTCCCGGCGGCGCTGGGCGCCAAGGCCGGTGACCCGGACCGGACGGTCTGGGCGATCGACGGCGACGGCTGCTTCCAGATGACCAACCAGGAGCTCGCCACCTGCGCGATCGAGGGCATCCCGATCAAGGTGGCGGTCATCAACAACGGCAACCTGGGCATGGTCCGCCAGTGGCAGACGCTGTTCTACGACGGGCGCTACTCCAACACTGACCTGAGCACCTCGCCCAAGGAGCGGGAGAAGGTCCGGGTTCCCGACTTCGTCAAGCTCGCGGACGCGTACGGTTGTGTCGGACTCCGCTGCGAGCGCGCCGAGGACATCGACGCCACCATCGAGAAGGCGATGTCCGTCGACGACGCCCCGGTCGTCATCGACTTCATCGTCAACCACGACGCGATGGTCTGGCCGATGGTCGGCCCGGGTGTCAGCAACGACAAGATCCAGTACGCGCGCGACATCGCGCCGGACTGGGAAGCCGACGAGGAATAGGAAAGGGCAGAAGGACACCTCCCATGAGCCAGCACACGCTCTCCGTCCTCGTGGAAGACACGCCGGGTATCCTCACCCGCGCCTCGGCGCTGTTCTCCCGCCGCGGGTTCAACATCCACTCCCTCAGTGTCAGTACCACCGAATACGAGGGAATGTCCCGGATGACGATCGTGGTCAACTGCGACCGCCACCCCTTGGAGCAGGTGACCAAGCAGCTCAACAAGCTGGTCAACGTCATCAAGATCGTCGAGATGGACAACGACGCCTCCGTGCGCAGGGAACTCCTGCTGGCGAAGGTCAAGGCCGACGCCGCCAGCCGTGCGCAGGTCATCCAGACGGCCGAGATGTTCCGCGCCTCCATCGTCGATGTGAGCCCGGACGTGGTCGTCATCGAGGCCACCGGAAAGCCCGAGAAGCTCGAAGCGCTGATCCGCAATCTAGAGCCGTTCGGCATCAAGGAACTGGTCAAGTCCGGACTGGTCGCCCTCGGGCGCGGGCCGCGGTCGATCACCGACCGGTCCCTGCGTCCCGTCGAGCGCAGCGCGTGAACCGCTGAGCCGCCGCGGCGAGGGCCGCACCACCCGTTCACGTCGGCCGCCACGGGCCGACCGGGCCGACCGGGCCGACAGCGAAGCATCGAATACAAGGAGCACGCCGAAGTGGCAGCAGAGATGTACTACGACGACAGCGCCGACCTGAGCGTCATCCAGGGCCGCCGAATCGCCGTGATCGGATACGGCAGCCAGGGGCACGCGCACGCGCTGTCGCTGCGGGACTCCGGCGCGGACGTCCGCATCGGGTTGCCCGAGGGGTCCAAGAGCCGGGCCAAGGCCGAGGAGCAGGGCCTGCGCGTCGTCACGCCGGCCGAGGCCGCGCGCGAGGCCAACGTGATCATGATCCTGGTCCCCGACCACATCCACCGCGACCTGTACGCGGCCGAGATCGCCCCCAACCTGCAGGAGGGCGACGCGCTCTTCTTCGGGCACGGCTTCAGCATCCGCTACGGCCTGATCACCCCCCCGGAGGGCGTGGACGTGGCCATGGTCGCCCCGAAGGGCCCCGGCCACCTGGTCCGCCGACAGTTCGAGGCGGGGCGGGGGGTGCCGTGCCTCGTCGCCGTCGAGAAGGACGCCAGCGGCCAGGCCTGGGACCTTGCCCTGTCGTGGGCCAAGGCGATCGGCGGCACCCGCGCCGGCGCGCTGAAGACCACCTTCAAGGAGGAGACCGAGACCGACCTCTTCGGTGAGCAGGCCGTGCTGTGCGGCGGTGCCGAGGAACTGGTCAAGGCCGGATTCGCCACGCTGGTCGAGGCCGGGTACCAGCCGGAGATCGCCTACTTCGAGTGCCTGCACGAGCTGAAGCTCATCGTGGACCTCATGTACGAGGGCGGCATCTCCAAGATGAACTGGTCGGTGTCGGACAACGCCGAGTACGGCGGCTACACCCGCGGCCCGCGCGTCATCACCGAGCAGACCCGCGAGGAGATGCGCAAGATCCTCGGGGAGATCCAGGACGGCAGCTACGCCAAGGAGCTCATGGCGGAGTTCGACGCCGGGCAGCCGACCTTCACCAAGCGCCGCGAGGCCGAGCAGGGCGAGCAGATCGAGAAGGTGGGTGCCGAGCTGCGCCCGCTCATGAGCTGGCTCAAGGGGTAGCGGCCTGCGGCACGCCCCCGACGAGTGGGCCCCGGGAGCGATTCGTCGCTCCCGGGGCTTCAGGCGTGCCGAAACGGATTCACATGCCGGTTCGACACAACGGATCCGTGCCGTAGGGCCACCCGTGCATGCCGGGTTCCCCACCAGCGGACTAGACTTTTTCCCGGCCATGCGGCCCGCCTCGCCAAGGCGCGGAGTTCGCCCAAGGCCGCGACCGTGCGGCCCCGTCGCAACCCACTAAAAGGATCAAGCTGTGCCCAAGCCCTCCGTTCTCGTCGCGGAAGAACTCTCACCCGCTGGAATCGCTCTGTTGGAGGGGGATTTCGAGGTCCGCCACACCAACGGCGCCGACCGGTCCGAGCTCCTGCCCGCCCTCGCCGACGTCGACGCCCTGATCGTGCGCAGCGCGACCCGGGTGGACGCCGAGGCGCTGGCCGCCGCCCCCAAGCTCAAGGTGGTGGCGCGCGCCGGCGTCGGCCTGGACAACGTCGACGTCGACGCCGCCACGAAGGCCGGTGTGCTCGTCGTCAACGCGCCGACCTCCAACATCGTCAGCGCGGCCGAGCAGGCGGTGAACCTGCTGCTGGCCTGCTCCCGCAACACCGCCCCGGCGCACAGCGCCCTGGTCAAGGGCGAGTGGAAGCGATCCAAGTACACGGGTGTCGAGCTCTACGACAAGACCCTGGGCATCGTCGGCCTGGGCCGCATCGGGACGCTCGTCGCCCAGCGGCTCTCCGCCTTCGGAATGAAGCTGATCGCCTACGACCCCTTCGTGCAGCCGTCCCGTGCCGCTCAGATCGGCGTGGAGATGATGAGCCTGGACGAGGTGCTGGCGCAGAGCGACTTCCTCACCATCCACCTGCCCAAGAACAAGGACACCCTCGGCCTGATCGGCGACGAGGCGCTGCACAAGGTCAAGCCGAGCGTGCGGATCATCAACGCGGCGCGCGGCGGGATCCTGGACGAGGGCGCGCTGTACCGCGCCCTGAAGGAGGGCAGGGTCGCCGGAGCCGGCATCGACGTGTTCGCCAAGGAGCCCTGCACCGACAGCCCGCTGTTCGAGTTCGAGAACGTGGTGGTCGCCCCGCACCTCGGCGCCAGCACCGCCGAGGCCCAGGAGAAGGCCGGAACCCAGGTTGCGCGCTCGGTGAAGCTCGCACTGTCCGGCGACTTCGTTCCGGACGCCGTCAACGTGCAGGGCGGCGCGGTGGCCGAGGAGCTCAAGCCGGGGCTGCCGCTGACCGAGAAGCTCGGCCGCATCTTCACCTCCATCGCCGGCGGAATCCCCGAGCGCATCGACGTCGAGGTACGCGGCGAGATCGCGGCGCACGACGTCAAGGTGATCGAGCTCGCCGCCCTCAAGGGCGTCTTCGGTGACGTCGTGGAGGACCCGGTCACCTTCGTCAACGCCCCGCTCTTGGCCAAGGAACGCGGCGTCGAGGTCAACCTGGTGACCAGCGACGACCACTCCGACTGGCGGAACCTGATCCGCGTGTGCGGGATCATGTCCGACGGGCAGCGCATCAATGTGGGCGGAACCCTGACCGGCCCCCGGCAGACCGAGAAGCTCGTCGAGATCGACGAGTACACCATGGAGATCCCGCTCAGCGCGCACATGGCGTTCTTCGCCTACGACGACCGCCCCGGCATCGTCGGCACGGTCGGCGCGCTGCTCGGCGACGCCCAGGTGAACATCGCGGGCATGCAGGTCAGCCGGGACGAGGAGGGCGGGAAGGCGCTCATCACGCTGACCGTCGACTCGGCGATCCCCGACGCCACCCTCGACGCGATCTCCACCGAGATCCAGGCGGAGACCACCCGCCAGGTGGACCTGGACTAGCCCCCCGCTTTCGTTGATCTCGGGGATATCGGGGTGAAAATCGCCCCTGAGACCCCGATATCTCCGAGATCAACGCAGAATGAAGTGGGATTGCGTTCTCCCGCGTGGTGGGTCCGGGTACGTGCGGGTTGGGGCGCCCGGATCGGGGGCTGCGGTGCGACCGGAACCGCTGGCCGGGGCCGAAAGGTGTCCGGAAGGCGGCTTCCCGTCCCCTCCTCCGTTGATCTCGGGGGTATCGACCTAATTCTCGCCGGAATTAGGTCGATACCCCCGAGATCAACGGGTTGCGGAGAAGAGTGCGGGGTCGTGGTCGGCGTCGAGGTCGAGGGCGGTGACCTCGTGGGTGGCCGACGGCGAGCCGTCGGCGCGCAGGTTGCGGAACGCCGTGAGGATGCCGCTGTCGGCGACGTCGAGCAGGCAGTGCCGGGCGTCCGGGGCGGCCAGGGCCGAGGCGACGATGTCCAGCGAGTGCGGGGCGGCGGTGAGCCGCAGGGCGGCATCGGCCCGCTCGGCCGTGTCCATCCGCAGCGCCAGGGCGGCCAGGGCCAGCGGCGGGTCGAGGACTTCGCGCAGCGCGCGGTTGGGGATCTGCCGCCAGTCGGTTCCGTCCAGTTCGGTCACCGCAGCACGGGGCGACGGCCGCCAGGTGCGGAGCTCACCGTCGATGAGCGACCACCGGCCGGTGCCGTCGCAGCCGTGGGTCAGCCACGGCACCCCGCCCCCGTCGATCTCCTCGTAGCGCCACCGGTCGGGTTTGCGCAGACGAAGACGGGCGGTGAGGATCGCGCGGCCGCCGCCGTCGGCGGGCGGGTGCGGCTCGCGCCGGGGCGGCGCCGTGCCGAGGATGCGGTCCAGGAGCGGGTGGAGCGGGCGGCGGACACGGGGCCCGCGCCCCGCGCCCTCGGCGGCGAGCGGCCGCTGCGCGGGTGGGCCGTCGAGTCCGGGCGGCAGTTCGCTGCGCAGGACCACGGTGAGGTTGCGATGGCGCTGGTCGGCCGCTGCCATGGCGAGCAGTGCGGCGGCGATGCCGTCCCGGCCGTCCCCCGGAGCGGTCATGTCCCCCTACCCCTCCTCCACGACGAACGCCCACGACGCCGACACCTCGGGCGAGGGGTCCCCGCCGGCCTCCCGCTCCTCGCTGGGGACGTACCACCCGGCGTTGACGATGACGACGCGCGTCTCCGGCGGCAGGTCGGCGGAGACCGCGACGCTGTCCCCGGAGCGGTAGGAGCAGTCCGATCCGGTTCCCTTACCGCGTTCCCTGTCGCCCTCCTTGCTCCCGTCCGGGCCGGGGCCGGCCGCCGGCGGCCGGCCGTCGTCAGGGTCGGCCGTCGCCGGGGCGCACGTGTACTCGGCGACCACCCCGGTGGGCGTACCGTCCGCGCCGAGCGTGTCGTAGAGGAACAGGTCGACCCGGATCGGCGCGACCGGAGTGGCCAGTTCGATCTCGACCCGGTCTGCGGCCGGGGCCTCGACATCGTCCGCGACGCCGTCGGCGGCCGCCTCCCGGAGTTCGCCGTCGACGAACCAGGAGGAGTAGACCCGCTCACCCGGCACGCGTTCCCCGCCGGATCCGCCCTCCCACCAGGCGCGGGGGATGTCCTCCGGGGGCGGGACGGCCTCGATGCGGGCGTCCTCCTCGCCGCTACCGGGTTCTTCCGTCGACGGGGGGACCGCGGGTCCGGTGTCGCATGCGGTGAGCAGAGCGGCGGCCGTGGCCGCCGCCGCGATCGGGCGGAGCAGGCTCATGGCGTCTTCCTTCCCGATCGGCGGCGGCGGATCACTCTCTCCCGATGCGGTTCGGGATCAGCAGGTGATGTTGTTGCGGCGCTTGGAGGTCCGGCCCACATACGTCGTCCCGTCCTCCACGCTCTCGTGATAGGAGGAGCCGAGCCAGTCGTGGGTATCGCCGACGCACCGCGGGGACCCTGCGTTCGCCTCGACGGATCTGCTGGAGCGCTCGGTCTTCAGCCCGCTCTCGCCGCGCTTCTGCCAGCCGTACCAGCGCGAGCGGTGGAGCACGGTCGACACACCCACCGAGGGGACCGAGGAGCGGCAGCGGGTGTCGGCGACGACGTTGACGGTTCCCCGGACATGGGAGGACCGATGCGGGTCGTGGGTCTTGCCCACGCACCCGGCGGGGCTGATGCCGGTGGGCGCGCGGGTGTCCGCCGGACCCAGTGAGGTCGTCGGCGGGGCGTGGGGGAGGCCGTCGTCGGCGGCCGCGGCCTGGGCGGGGACGGCGACGAGTCCGGCGGTGAGGGCGGTGGCGGTCGCCGCGACCGCGGCGGCCGTCCACCTCGGTCTTCTGGGGGGACGGGGGATCGGAATCGAGGTCACGGTCACTCCTTGTGTGCGTACCTGGGGGTCGGTGAACCCGGGCCCATGCTGCCTCCTGGGGATTCCCGGTCGGTCGCGCACGGGAAACGCCCGTGTACAGGCGGTGTGGATTCGTTGGTGCGGCCGCGGCGTGAAAGCGGGGCGAAAGGCCCGCAACCGGGCGGTGGAATCGCGGCGCGCGGCGTGGGTCGGCCCTGATCGGGTCGGCCGAAACCGCGCATTCGGGTGCTGGCGTTGCTCGGGAAGTGGTCGGGGCGCACGGTGTCGGCGGGGGAGGGGCTGCGCAGGGTGACCGCCGGAGCAGCCGGGGATGCCGATTCGCTGGCCGATTAGTCGGGCATCCGATAGTCTGTCGTCCTAAGAGTTGCGGGCCCGGCGGCGACGACGCCGCAGCGGCCCCGCGCGGCAGGCCGCCGTGTACGTAGCGACCACTTCGGGCGGCGGCCGGACCGGTAAGGCGATCCCACCGGTGCGCGCGCGATCTTTTCTCCCGAGCCCATGGCAGCCCCGGCGGACCCGGGGCCCTCAGCGTCGATGGCCGGGCCGGGTGCGGTGCCCGCACCGTCGGCCCACCGCTGTCTCGGCGGACCGTGCGGTGGGCCGGGTGCCCGTCTTCTTCTTTTCCTTTTCCAGCTCACCGTGTTCGAGCAGGGGGAGCTCCCCTGCCCGCGTCCAGCGAGAGGATCGCCATGTACGACACCACCGAAGTTCCGGCCGAGGACGAGGCGACGCAGGCCGTCCAGACGGCCCTGGACCGCCGCGACAACGGCGGCCCCGCGGGCCACTGAGTCGGCCGGCCGGTGCGAACGCGCCGGTCACGCAATCGGGGGGAGTGGGCGCACACGCATCGGGCGCTCGCTACCCTTGTCTCATCAGCTGACTGCGCGCGTCTCACGATGTGGGACGTTCGTGGTGGGTGGCGGGTGTGCGCACACCCGCCACCCGCATGAGACCGACCACCGCCGAAGTAGAAGCTGGCTCTCCCTATGGCTGCTCGCACCGTCAAGCTCGCCGTCATCCCCGGTGACGGCATCGGCCCCGAGGTCGTCGCCGAGGGGCTGAAGGTCCTCTCCGCCGTCGCGCCCCGACACGACCTCGCCTTCGACACCACCACCTACGAGCTCGGCGCCAAGCGCTGGCACGCCACGGGTGAGACCCTCCCCGACGCGGTGGAGGAGGAGCTCCGCGGGCACGAGGCCATCTTCCTCGGTGCGGTCGGCGACCCATCGGTGCCCAGCGGCGTCCTCGAACGCGGACTGCTGCTGCGGCTGCGCTTCGCCTTCGCGCACTACGTCAACCTGCGCCCGGTGCGGCTCTACCCGGGTGTCACCTGCCCTCTGGCCGACACCGCCCCCGAGGACGTCGACATGCTCGTCGTCCGCGAGGGCACCGAAGGCCCGTACGCCGGGATGGGCGGGGTGCTGCGCAAGGGGACGCCCGGCGAGATCGCCACCCAGGACAGCGTCAACACCCGCTTCGGGGTGGAGAGGGTGGTCCGCTACGCCTTCGAGAAGGCCGCCGCGCGCCCCCGCAGGAAGCTCACCCTCGTGCACAAGGACAACGTCCTCACCTTCGCCGGCGAGCTGTGGCAGCGCGTCGTCCGCGAGGTCGGCGCCGAGTACCCGCAGGTCTCCGTGGACTACTGCCATGTGGACGCGGCCACCATGTTCTTCGTGACCCGACCGCAGCGCTTCGACGTCGTCGTCACCGACAACCTCTTCGGCGACATCATCACCGACCTCGGCGCGGCCGTCGCCGGCGGTATCGGCCTGGCGGCCAGCGGCAACATCAACCCCGAGAACGCCTTCCCGAGCATGTTCGAGCCGGTCCACGGCTCCGCGCCGGACATCGCGGGCCAGGCCAAGGCCGACCCCACCGCCACCGTGCTCTCGGCGGCGATCATGCTCGACCACCTCGGGCTCGGCGCGGCCGCGCGCGAGATCGAGAACGCCGTCGCCGATGACCTGCAGGCTCGGGCCAAGGACGGCTGGGAGCGGTCCACTCCCCAGATCGGCGACGACCTGGCCCGGCGAGTAGCCGAGCAGGGCTGAGCCCACCGGTCTCGGCCCTGCTGATCCCACCCATCGGCGCGGCCGGGGCCGAAATCCCGCACCGTCTTGTCCGCAAGCGGGCGCGCCTGTCGGCGCGCCCGCTTGCTGTTGCGTGGCTTGTCCGGGTCGGCCCCGGGTGAGCGACTGGCGCGGATAAGCGGGGTTATGGCCCCGGACACGTCGTTTCCGTCACACTAGATCTTGGACCGGCACCGCTGCCGGTCCGATGTACCCGAGAGGACCACACCACCGATGAACAGCAGCACCACCACAAGCGGGTTGACGTTCGAGATCCAGCCCTCGACCCAGCGGAAGACCCCGCAGGAGAGAGCGGCGCTTCTGGAAAATCCCGGGTTCGGCAACGTGTTCACCGACCACATGGTCACCATCCGCTACACCGAGGGCAAGGGCTGGTACGACGCCCGGCTGGAGCCGTACGGCCCCCTGACCATGGATCCGGCGACCGCCGCGCTGCACTACGCGCAGGAGATCTTCGAGGGGCTGAAGGCCTACCGGCACCCCGACGGCACGGTCGTCGGCTTCCGTCCCGAGGCCAACGCCGCGCGGTTCAACCGCAGCGCCGCCCGGATGGCCATGCCGGAACTGCCCGAGGAGCTCTTCCTCGGCGCCATCGAGACGTTGCTGGAGCACGACTCCGAGTGGATCCCCACCCAGGAGGACAGCAGCCTGTACCTGCGTCCGTTCATGTTCGCGACCGACGTCGGCCTGGGGGTGAACAACCCGTCCCGCAGCTACATGTTCGTGCTCATCGCCTCGCCGTCGGGCCCCTACTTCTCCGGCGGCATCAAGCCGGTGACGGTGTGGTTCTGCGAGGACTACACGCGCGCGGCTCCCGGCGGAACCGGCTTCGCCAAGTTCGCCGGCAACTATGCGGCCAGCTTCCTGGCGCAGGCGCAGGCCGTGGAGAAGGGCTGCGACCAGTGCGTCTGGCTCGATGCGGTGGAGCACCGCTGGGTCGAGGAGATGGGCGGGATGAACCTGTTCTTCGTCTTCGGCTCGGGCGACGACGCCCGGGTCATGACCCCCGCCCTCACCGGGACGCTCCTGCCGGGCATCACCCGCGACTCGCTGCTCAGGCTCGCCCCCGAGGTCGGCATCCCGGCCGAGGAGGGCCGGATCTCCACCGACGAGTGGCGCGAGGCGGCGACCAGCGGTGAGCTGACCGAGGTCTTCGCCTGCGGCACGGCCGCCGTCATCACCCCGGTCGGCGCGGTCAAGAGCAACCAGGGTGAGTTCACCATCGGCGACGGCACCCCCGGCCCGGTCACCATGCGCCTGCGTGAGGAGCTGGTCGCGCTGCAGTTCGGCACGCGTGAGGACACCCACGGGTGGATCCGCACGTTCGGCTGAGCCTCGCGGGCCGCGGTCCGAGGGCCGGTCGGGGGTTTCCCGACCGGCCCTCATTCGTCCGGATTGAGAAAATTGTGTCTCACGTGATGAGACAAATGGCCGGTGAGCTCGTGTTCCGTCGCGGGACTATGGCAGACTCGGTCCCATGCCGTCTCAGGTGATCATTATTTCGAGGCGCGCTGGCTGAAAGCGGACCCGCCAGCGCGCTGACCTCTCGTGTCCACGGGGGGTCTTTTTTGTTGGCGCGGCCGCCGCGACGACCGGGACTTCTCAACCCACCCGCGGGAGTTCGACCCATGCCTGACGACAGTTTCCACGTGTTCGACACGACGCTGCGCGACGGCGCCCAGCGCGAAGGCGTCAACCTCACCGTCGCCGACAAGCTGGCCATCGCGAAGCTGCTCGACGAGTTCGGCGTGGGATTCATCGAGGGCGGATGGCCCGGGGCGAACCCCAAGGACACCGAGTTCTTTCAGCGGGCTTCACAAGAGCTCACGCTGAAGCACGCGCAACTCACCGCGTTCGGCGCGACCCGCCGACCCGGTGTGCGGGCGGACGACGACCCCCAGGTCGCCGCATTGCGCGAATCCGGTGCGCCGGTCGTCACCCTTGTCGCCAAGAGTGACGACCGGCACGTCGAACGGGCCCTGCGCACCAGTCTGGACGAGAACCTGGCGATGATCGCCGACACCGTCGCCCACCTGTGCGAGCACGGGCGCCGGGTGTTCGTGGACTGCGAGCACTTCTTCGACGGCTACACCCACGACCCCGAGTACGCGACCGGTGTCGTGCGCACCGCCGCCGACTCCGGCGCCGACGTGGTCGTCCTCTGCGACACCAACGGCGGGATGCTGCCCGCCGACATCACCCGCATCGTCAGCGAGGTGGCCCGACGCACCGGTGCCCGGCTCGGTATCCACGCCCAGGACGACAGCGGGTGCGCCGTCGCCAACACGCTGGCCGCCGTCGACGCGGGCGCCACACACGTGCAGTGCACCGCCAACGGGTACGGCGAGCGGGTGGGCAACGCCAACCTGTTCAGCGTCGTCCCGGCGCTGGAGCTGAAGCACGGCCGCGCGGTACTGCCCGGGGGGTGCCTCGCGGAGACGACCCGGGTCGCGACCGCCATCGCCGAGATCGTCAACATCGCCCCGGCCACCCACCAGCCCTACGTCGGGGTCTCGGCGTTCGCGCACAAGGCGGGGCTGCACGCCTCGGCGATCAAGGTCGACCCCGACCTCTATCAGCACATCGACCCCGAGCTCGTCGGCAACGACATGCGGATGCTGGTCTCCGACATGGCCGGGCGCGCGTCCATCGAACTCAAGGCCAGGGAGCTGGGGGTGGACCTGGGCGGCGACCGCGCGGTGCCGGGGCGCGTGGTCGAGCGGGTCAAGGAGCTGGAGCGGTCCGGGTACAGCTTCGAGGCCGCCGACGCCTCCCTGGAGCTGCTGCTGCGGGAGGAGGTCGGTCGGCCCGCCCGCTTCTTCGAGGTGGAGTCCTGGCGGACCATCAGCGAGCGGCGGCCCGACGGCGGGAGCGTCAGCGAGGCCACGGTCAAGCTGCACGTCAAGGGCGAGCGGGTGATCGCCACGGGCGAGGGGAACGGCCCGGTCAACGCGCTGGACCGCGCGCTGCGCTCAGCGCTGGAGGGGGTGTATCCGGCGCTGGGCTCCCTCGAACTCATCGACTACAAGGTCCGCATCCTGGAAGGCGCCACCGGTACGCACGCCGTCACCCGGGTGCTCATCGAGTCGAGCGACGGCCGCGGCGAGTGGACCACCGTCGGGGTCGGCGAGAACGTCATCGACGCCTCCTGGACGGCGCTGGAGGACGCCGTCACCTATGGCCTGCTGCGGCAGGGCCACTGACCCGTTCCCCTTTTCCGCCGAGATCGACGTCAGGATCCGGCGGCCGGAGCGGTCCGGAAGAGTGGCGCCGGCCGTGCCGGGTCCCGACGGCACGGCCGGCGCGGGGCCCTGGGGCTGCCGGCCGCTCCCGGCGCCGTCCTATCGGGCCCTTCCGGAGGGGAGGGTGACGACTCGACTTCGTAGAGTAAAGCACCGGTAACAAGATCAGAAAATGCGTTGGAGTGGCCGAAAGCGGCCACGGAATTCGTTCTGAGATATTGCGCTCGCTGCAATTCGATGTTATCTGCGGATGGGTGGACGCCGATCAGCTGGGACATTGACGCGCAGCTCAGCGCGGTTTCCCGGGTTCGGCGGCGGGGGCGGGTGCCCCCGGGCCGCGGCGCCGGGCATTCCGGATGAAGGTGGCTCTGATCGAATTCAATGATCCCGGATTCAATGGTCGAGAATTCGCGCGCCCCCGGGATTCACCCGACCCTCGGAGAAATCGGCGAACGGCGCGGGATCAGGGGTGCGGCCAGCCGCTGGCCGCGCACCCGTCCAGCCCCAGGGTCTGCTGCTGCATCACGGGAGCGGGCTCCCCGGAGCCGGGGCAGGACACGTGGCCGTGGCCGAGGGCGTGGCCCACCTCGTGGTTGATCACATAGATCCGGTAGGTCTCCAGGTCGTCGTCGAAGTGGTCCACCCCGCTGACCCAGCGGTTCTGGTTGATGACCGAGCGACCGCCCTGGTGGCACGACACATAGCCCATGGTCTGCAGGGGCGCGCACAACGCGTCGGTGGTATCCGGTGCCGCGAGCGTCACGCGGAAGTCGACCGGCCCGGAGTCCACCCGCTGCATCGACAGGTCCCCGCCCCCGATCCAGCTGCGCTCGTCGCCGAGGATCTCCTCCACGGCGGCCGCGAAGTCCTCGGGCTTTCCGGGAAGCCCCTCCTCGACCTCGACCATGTAGCGCTTGAGCGGCCCCTCGCCCACGACCGCGCTCTCGCCGGGGACCACCGTCAGGTCACCGCTGCCGTCCTTGACCTCGTCCTCCACCGAGCGCAGCAGCACCGGACGCGAGCCGTCGTCCTCGGCGTCCTCCTCGGCGGCCCGGCGCTCGCCGGGGTCGGCGTCCCTACCCGGTGAAGCGGACGGCTCGGCCGGGGACGACGCCGTCGTCGCGGCGCGGTCGTCCGCGCCGCGCCCGTCGAGCACGACCAGGCCGACCCCCGCCACGACCACGGCGAGACCGAGGAGGAGTTCGAGGCGGTAGCGGTCACGGCGGTGCCGTCCCACCGGTCTCCCGCGTTTTTCATCCGTTTCGGGCCTGGACAAGAGGCGGACCTTCCTGCGGAGGAGGTGAATGTCCCCCCAGGATCCCAGAAACACCGTCCAGGACGGGCATCACGACGGTCAGGCGCGGGTCAGGAGAACGTCGAGACTCGCCCGCGCCGACCGCCGCCGCGTCACGGCCCGGCCGTGACGTGCTGCACGACCTCGAATCCCCACAGCTCGCTGCCGGTCGCGGCCGGACCGCCCTGGCCGTGGCCGTGGCCCGCCTGCCCGGACTCCGCCGCGGCCTGCGCGTGCCCGTGCTGGAAGGAGCGGCTCTGCAGCCAGTTCTGGAACGACTCCTCGTCCTTCCAGCGCGTGTAGACGATGTAGCGGTCGGTGCCCTCGGCAGGGCGCAGCAGCATGAACTCCTCGAACCCGGGCTGCCCCTCCACCAGCCCCGCCCGCTTGGCGAACCGCTCCTCCAGCGTCGCCCCGGCGCCCTCGGGGACGGTCAGTACGTTGAACTTCACGACAGAAGCCACTGGTCACCTCTCCTCGCAGCGCGGCTCCGTGACATGCGGGGTTGCCGAGAGTCTTGATTCCCCACGGAAGGCGGAGCAGAGTTGCCTCCGCACCACACTCGGTCACCCAGCGACTCCCGGAGCCGTGAATGGATCGTCTCCCATCATCCCCCCTCGCCCACGCCGACCCCACACCCCTCCCACCCCACGCCCGATCAGCGCACCCCGCCCTTCCGCCCTCCCTCCGCTACTCTCTCGACCGGCGCGAACTCCTCGCGGTGACCGGGCGCGCCGCGCTGGTCGGCGGCACGGTGTGGCTGCTCGGCCCCGACCTGGCCACCGCGCCCGCCGCCCGCGCCGCCCCGCGCGGAGACAGACCCGAGGCGACCGTCACCGAGGGCACCAACATCTCGGCCACCGCCTCCCCCGACGGCGAATGGATCGCCTTCGACCTCTACAGCGCCATCTGGCTCGCCCCCGCGGGCGGCGGAACCGCGCGCCGCCTCACCGGCCCCCTCCAGGACGCCACCCGCCCGCACTTCGCCCCCGACTCCCGGCGCCTCGCCTTCCAGGCCTACGCCGAGGGCAACTTCCACATCCACGTCCTCGACCTGGACGGCGGCGAGCCGCGGCGCCTCACCGACGGCCCGCACGACCACCGCGAACCCCGATTCTCCCCGGACGGGCGCACCATCGCCCTGGCCGCCGACCGCGGCGACGGCTACGGCATCTGGCTCTACGACCTCGAAGCCGAGAAGCTGACGGCGCTCACCGACAGCGACGTGGACGAGGCCGAGCCGAGCTGGTCGGCCGACGGCCGGAGCATCGTCTACGTCCAGGGCCGGGAGAGCATCCACGCGACCACCCTCGACGGGCGGAGCAGGGAGCTCGTCCCGGCCGCCCCCGCCACCACCGTCCACGCCCCCGCGCTGGCCGAGGACGGCGAGACGCTCGCCTACGTCCGCGCCCACGCCGACACGGTCCGCCTGGTCGTCGGCGGAGAACCGGTCAGCGGCACCGGCGAGGACGTGTTCCTCGGCGCCCTCACCTGGCTGGCCGCCGACCGCATCCTCTACACCGCCGACGGGCGCATCCGCACCCGCCACCCGGGCGGAGGGGCCGCCGACATCGACTTCCGCGCCACCGTTCCCTACCGCGACCACCGGCCCCGCCCACCGCGCCGCGACCCCGACGACACCGGCCGCCACCCCGTGCGCGGGATCGCCGGGCCGGTGCTGTCCCCCGACGGCACACAGGTGGCGTTCCGCGCCCTGGGGGCGCTGTGGGTGATGCCGGTCGGCGGTCGGCCGCGCGCCGTCGCCGACGACGGCGCCTTCAACTCCGACCCCGACTGGCACCCCGACGGGCGCTCGCTCGTCTACTCCAGCGACCGCGAGGGTGCCCCGGCGCTGTGGCGGCACCACCTCGACGACGGCACCGACGAGCGGCTGACCCGGCTGGAGGGGGCGCAGCTCACCCCCAGATGGGCGCCGGACGGGCGGCGGATCGCCTACCAGGACGAAGACGGCGCCACGTGGATCCTGGACCTGGACGACGGCTCCACCCGGCAGGTGCTGCCCGCGCTGTTCCAACCCGGGCGCCCCACGTGGTCGGCCGACGGCGCCACGCTCGCCCTCGCGGCGGTGCGGCCCCGCTCCACGCGCTTCCGGGAGGGGACCAGCCAGATCCTCACCGTCGACCTGGAGACGGGGCGCACCCGCTACACCGAACCGGCCCCCTACCGCTCGCTGTCCACCCGGGGCGACGACGGTCCGGTCTGGTCGCCCGACGGCACGCGTATGGCCTTCGTCATGGAGAGCGTGCTGTGGATCGCCGACGTCGACGGCGACGGAACGTTCACAGGGGAGGCGCGGCAGCTCACCGACGAAGTCACCGACGCACCCAGCTGGAGCGGCGACTCCCGCACACTCCTCTACCTGAACAACGGGCGGCTGCGGCGGATCGCTGCCTCGGGCGGGCGGGCCCGGACCGTGCCGCTGCGGCTGTCCTGGAAGAGATCCAGACCCGGCGGCCGCACCGTCATCCGCGCGGGGGCCCTGTGGGACGGCACCTCACAGCGGCTGCGCCGCGACGTCGACATCGTCATCGACGGCAACCGCATCACCGAGGTCCGCGCCCGTGGGGCGGGCGGGGACGGCGGGCGCGACGGCGACGCCAGGATCGTCGACGCCACCGCGCACACCGTCATGCCCGGCCTCGTCGACGCGCACGTCCACTGGCACCTGCGGGGGCGGGCGTGGGGTGCGCGGCAGGGGCCGCTGTTCCTGGCCTACGGCATCACCACCGTCCGCTCCCCCGGCGACCCCGTCTACCAGATGCTGGAGACCCGGGAGGCGCTGGACGCCGGGAAGCAGGTCGGACCGCGCTACTTCGCGACCGGCGAGGCGGTCGACGGGAGCCGCGTCTACTACGACTTCATGCGGCCGACCCTGGACGCCGACCAGCTCGACCTGGAGATGGAGCGGGCCTTCGCGCTCGACTACGACCTCATCAAGACCTACGTGCGGCTGCCGGTCGCGATGCAGCGGCACGCGGTCGAGAAGGCGCACGCCCAAGGCGTCCCGCTGACCTCCCACTACCTCTACCCCGCCGTCGAGCTGGGCATGGACGGGATGGAGCACACCGGGGCCACCAACCGCCTGGGCTACTCGCACACCGTCAGCACGCTCGGCCGCTCCTACGCCGACGCCACCACGCTGTTCGCCGCCTCCGGGATGCCCATCACCCCGACCCTGTTCACCTCCGCGGCGATGTACGCCGAGGACCGCTCACTCGTCGAGGACGAGCGAACGCGTGCCCTGTTCCCGCCGTGGGAGTACGAGGCGCTGGTACGCAAGGCGGACGCGGCCGGAGGCGACGGTGCGGCGGCCCGCCGCAGCCGAGCGGCGCTGCCGGGCCACGTGGCCATGCTGCTGAAGATCCACCGCGACGGCGGCACCGTGATCGGCGGGACCGACGCGCCCCTGGACAACGTCGCGGTGAGCCTGCACCAGAACATGCGGGCCATGGTGCGCTATGGATTCACCCCGTATGAGGCGCTGACGGTGTCGACCCGGACGGCCGCCGAATGGCTCGGCGTCGGCGACGACCTCGGCACGGTCGAGGCGGGAAAGCTCGCCGACCTCGCGATCGTCGACGGTGATCCGCTGGCCGACATCGCCGACGCGGCGGCGGTGCGGTGGACGGTGCGCAACGGCGAGGTGCACGCGGTCGACGACCTCGTCGCATCGGTTCCCGCCGCCTCCGCCACGGCCGACCGCCTCGTACCGGCGGCGGCCGCGCCCTCGACGCCGCGACGTGCCCCGCTCACCTCGGTCACGTCGCCGACCGAGTGGTGGCATGGCGAGTCCGAGCGGGGCTCCCCGCACCGCTGCTGACCGCACGGCACCGCCCCTTGCCGTTGACCTCGGGGATATCGACGTCATTTCCGCCGCTATTCGGTCGGTACACCCGAGATCAACGGCAAGGGAAGGGTGCTGTCGGGCTCGTGTCCGCGCGCACGCGGAACCTCTGGGCGCGGATAGCCTGGACGCCGGAAAAGTGCAGGACAACAGATAGGGCAACCGTGCGCATCGCGAGGTACTCGGTCGAGGACGAGGTCGGGTTCGGTCTGATCGATACCGACCAGGACTCCGGGGAGCAGTTCATCTCCCGGCTCAAGGGCCACCCCCTGCTGGGGAACGTCCAGCTCACCGGCGAGCGCGCGAAGCTGGAGGACGTGCGGCTGCTGTCCCCGGTCCTGCCCAGCAAGGTGGTCTGCATCGGCAAGAACTACGCCGACCACATCGCCGAGATGAAGGACGTCACCGGCGAGGCCACCGACGAGCCCGTGGTCTTCCTCAAGCCGTCCACCGCCGTGACCGGCCCCAACGAGCCGATCTTCTACCCGGCCGCCTCCCAGCGCGTCGACTACGAGGGCGAGCTGGCCATCGTCATCTCCCGCGTCTGCCGCGAGGTCCCGCGCGAGCGCGCAAAGGACGTCATCTTCGGCTACACCTGCGCCAACGACGTCACCGCCCGCGACCTGCAGAAGACCGACAAGCAGTGGACCCGCGCCAAGGGCTTCGACTCCTTCGCCCCGATCGGCCCGTGGATCGAGACCGGCCTGTCGTTGGAGGAGGCCTCCGACCTGCGGGTCACCACCACGGTCGACGGCGAGACCAGGCAGGACGGCCGTACCTCGCAGTTCATCCACGACATCCCGGCGCTGATCTCCTACGTGACGTCCTTCATGACCCTGCTGCCGGGCGACGTCCTGCTCACCGGCACCCCGGCCGGCGTCGGCCCCCTCGACGTGGGCTCCCAGGTCACGGTGGCCATCGAAAAGATCGGCGCCCTCACCAACCGCGTCACCACCCGCGACTGACCAGAGCGCGGCGGTCTGCTCACACCGCGATGAGATCGACTCCCTGACCGCACAGTCCGGACATGTCGTCAGGGTCTGATGTGACCATCGCAACGGGCTTCGGCTGACGCAGGGCTGCCTCCGCGACCATCGCATCGATGGCGCACCGATGACCGTGGAGGCAGGCCTCTTCGAGGAGGGCGGCGGCGGCCCGAGCCCTCTCCTTGGTCACTGCCGGCGAAGGGGCCAAGCAGTCCCTCGGCTACCAAAACGAATGGACCGACCCGGCCACCGGCGACGTCAACATGCACGCCCGCTGGTACCAGCCGGAAACCGGCAGGTTCGCATCCCGCGACACCCTGACCCTGGAACCGGACCCGTCCGTCCAGCTCAACAGGTATACCTATGGCAACGCGGACCCGGTCAACAGGATCGACCCGACGGGCCACTTCGTCCCCCTCGTCTTGGTCCCGGCCATCCCGGCTGCCAAGGCTGCGGGTGGCGCAGCTCTCGCCGCGATAGGGGCATCGCTGGTCGGCGCGGCGGCCTACGACCGCTACCGTTCCCGACCCAATAGCGGAAGGCCGTCGCGCCCCAGCGGCAGGGGCCCGAACACCAAGCGGCCGCCGAACCGCAAGCCGGCCAGCCAGAGCGTTCGCGGCAGCGTCCGACCGCACACGACCTACCGCCCGCGCCCGAGCTACCGCCCGCAGTACCGTCCCTACTACCGGCCGAGCTATCGCCCCACGTACCGACCGAGCCACCGTCCCTCGTGGCGGCCCCGCCCCTGGCGCGGCGGGTCCGCGAACCAGCGTCCCTCCCGCCCGGCACCGCCCCCCGCACCGAGGATCGATCCACGCAAGCCGATCCTGGACAAGATCCTCAGAACCCCGCAGCCCCGGCCGCCGCTCAGCAACCCCTTTGCTGATCAGGAGCGGATCGACGACGAGCGTGCGTCTTACGAGGAGAGGGTGGTGGTTCGGGAGGTAACCTTCGATCTTGGCGACTACGCCGAGTATGAGGATGCTGTGGAGGCGCTTGACCTGGAATTTTCCGGTAGCGCCCCCACTACGGATGACACACGACAGGACACGTGCATCAGCTCCATTGCGCTCTCTCCTATTCGAGAAAGCGGCCAGCGGGGGACCGCAGTCGGTCGATTCTGTGGAAAGGGAGACTTCAATCCCGGGAGATTCGATGCGAAGATCAAGCCGCCGGGATATGTCAAATTCCAGGACCACAGTTCGCACCTGATCGCTAGCAATTTTTACGGTCCAGGAACAGCAGAGAACCTGGTTGCTATGTATGAAAAGGCGAATCTCTCTGGAATGAGAACCATTGAGAACCGTACGACTAATCTCCTGAGGAAAGACGAGGAGGTCGTCTATGTTGTCACTCCGGTCTATGAAGGGGGATCTGAGCGCCCTTGGGCAGTTCATATGCAAGGGCGCAGTAGCGGAGGGGCATCATGGGACGCCTGTGTTCTGAACAAGGACCAGAAAGGGTACGTAGACGGAAGCGTGTGTCGGGGTCCTCGGCCAGCCGACGTTTACTAAGCTGAGATGAGGTGAAAGCTATGTGGGCTGAGCGACTGGTAGCGAAGCTTGGAGATTCGAGATTTACGGGGCTGGCTCCCGTTGATTGGGATTCTGTCGAACGGAAGTACGAGACCCGACTTCCATCGGACTATAAGTATGTGTGCGACCGTTACTCGGGTTTCAGTCTTAATGGCCTGTGCATCCTTTCGCCAAGACTAAATGTCAAAGGGAAAAATGATCTAGTCGAGGCCACGCGCGAGGCGGAAGAGCTATTCCTAGAGACTCACGATGAGGATGATGATGCTCTAGAATTCATTCCCGAACATAACTTCGCAGCTCTGGGGGGTCGAGCGGAAATGTTCAAGTTTTACCCTCATCGTCCAGGGTTGCTGAAGTGGGGGCAAGATGATGGAGGCGGCAATTACTATTGGTATGTTGATGGCAATCCGGAGGACTGGATAATCATTACTGAGCATCGGGATTGGATCTGGGATCAGCATCGCATGCCGATGAGCGAATACCTGGTCCGAGGACTGGAAGGACGGGTTCAATGTAGGGTGCTGGGTTCATCCTTCGCACGTGGCGTGGATCTTGAGGAGCTCCCTCCCCAGTGATCGGGCTGCTCCCTTGGGATGATATTGCAGCTCAGGCCGATCGGCTCGTCGACCGAGCCATTTGTGCTAATTCGGCTAACTGGCGCTACTCCCGTATTCTCCCGTTTCCTTACGCGGCAAGTCCCCACGTACTGCTCTTTTCAGACGACTGTTCACAGGCCGTCGTCGGTTGACCTCCATTGCACGCGATGCCAATGCGCTTGCTCCACAAAGGGTCGCCTAGACCTCATGCCTCCTGAACTGAAAAGTTGTCGTCCTCTCGACCTATAGTGGGAGGAGCTTGGGCGGCAGGGGTGGAATTGAGCAGTTCCCATTGGAAGCCTGATGGGGGCTAGAAGGAATCTGAGGGAGATCGACTGAAGAAGGCCTGGAAGAAAAGTCAATGTTGGCGGGTGTGATAAAGTATTTCATTTTCTCGCGCCTCGTTTCGGATTTTACAATTGGAGCGGTCGTGGCTGTGGGTGACGTTGACTCTCTTGATTCGAAGTGGATCGACGTGTTCAGATTCTATGATCCTGTCCAGTCTGTGGCCGCGCGTATGTATGAAGATCCTGATTATGAGGTGCGTGGGCGGCTCGTCTACCCTGGCGAGATCATCGTGGAATCTTCATTCGTTGAAGGGCGTGTACGGCTCTGTTTGTCCGTGCGTGATCTGAAGGAATGGAGTAGCTGTCTGCAGGAATTGGAAAATGAGGAGCCTGTGGCATGGCCTACTGAGGAGCGTACTGCGCGGGTTGAAGTCGTCCCCGACGACCCGCTGGTGGTTACAGTGGTCGATTCCCCCTCAAGCCAGGTTTCTGTGCGTGTCCCCGTGGATGTGGATCTTGATGAATGTCTCGTGGAGAACAGAGAACTTCTGAAAGGCGCTTTCGCTCGCCTGCGAAGGTAGCGCCCCGGGCGAGTTAGATCGAGTCACGCTACGTAACTTCCCCTTTCGGTGGTGGTGGGCTCGCATCGTTGATGGGGGCGTATCGTCCCGGCAAGCGACAGTTTGGCGCGCCCACGCTCGCGTCTCATCAGTGCAGGTCCCGTGCTCGACAGTACCCACGCCCCCGCTTTTCGCCTCGAAAACTGTCGGTGCCTGGTCCGATGCTGGGCGCAGTATCAAGGCGGGTGGCACTGCCGTGTTCGGGGATCCCCTGTGGATGACTGAGATGGATATGACGTGGGTGGAGAGACTGTGCTCCAAATTGGGCAGGCCCAAGATCGCTGACTTGCCCCCGATCGACTGGGACGAAATCGAGGGCAATTTCGGCACGAGGCTGCCGTCCGACTACAAGTACCTGTGTAATAGGTATACAGCGTTCAGTTTGAGTTGTTTGCTCTTGCTCAATCCGAGAGTAAAGATATTCGGTCATCGCAATCTTGTCGAGGCAACCCGGGAGACGGAGGAAATTTTCCGTTACGTCTTTGACGGGGATGATGAGGAGCTGAAGTATATTCCAGATCATAACTCGTCGGTAATGGGTGGGCGACTGGACATGTTCCAGTTCTATCCGAATCATCCGGGGTTGCTGTTGTGGGGTAAGGACAATCATCGGGGAGGATACTACTGGTACGTCGACGGGGAAGCTGACGAGTGGAGGGTCGTTGCTCAGGCTGACTGGGTCCTGTGGGATCAGCATCCGATGTCGATGAGTGAGTATCTTGTCAGGAACTGGGAGGGGTCACTCCGCTGTCGGGTGCTTGGGTGCTGTTTTGCTGATGGCGTGCGCGTTGAACACTACCCATTTCAGTAATTCGTCTTATGATTGGAATCTTGTATGGGAATGCAGGGCGTGGTAAGCGAGTGGCTATCTTCAAGAAATGTGAGGTTTTCGGACCTTGAGTGGCGCCGGTTGGAGGCTGAGTTTAATTTGACGTTTCCGGAAGACGTCATCTACATGGCGAACCGTGTCGACTCCTTCCGCGTTGAGGTTCGAGTGGAGGCATACGACACCCCTGGGTTTCAGCGAGGGCGGGTTGAGCGTTTGGTTGTAATGCTGCCTAATCCATCTATGGAAATATCTGGTATTCTCGATGCTGTGGCTCATGCTAATGAGGCGGTGAGTCCGCTGTTCGAGGACGGCGGTACGACGATTGTCCATTCGGACGACTCTGGTGATCAGGCTGTTCGAATTCCCTTCTCCTTTTATCCGGAGAGCCCTGGATTGATTCCATGGGGCGAGGACTCTTCAGGGTGTCCTCAGTTTTGGGTTGCCAGCGGCGAGTCGCGCGAGTGGCCGGTCATGGTGACTGATGAAATGCGATTCAAGAAGCATGACATGTCCTTGACGGGCCTGTTGGAGGCACTGATGTCGGGTCGCCTCGAATGTCCTATCAGTGCAGACATGTGGACGGACCCGATCTTGCTGGAAGACGAGAGAAGGCTAGAGGACTTCTGATCGTGCTGTCGTTGAGGAGGCCGTCGTCGTGGGTAGCGGTGGCCGGGGTGGCGGGTGTCGTGGTGGCGGTCGGTTTGGTGATTCTCGGGCCTTTGGGCGGCGGGAGGATGGATTTTTGGGCTGCTGCTGACGCCGGTGAGGAGATGATTTCGGAGGGCCCCGAGGTTCCGGCGTCGTGGCGGGTGGTTGAGGTCGAAGGGGTTGGTTTCTCGGTTCCGGAGTATTGGGCCGAGTTTCCTGAAGGACCTGGTCAGGAGGAGTCGCTGGCCGGGGTCTACTACCGGCCTGACGCCGGGTTGTTTTCGAGTGCGAATATCGAGGTGCTGAACGGCTTCGATGCGACGGCCTCGGCCAAGGAGGTGCTGGACTCTCTGCCGCACGAGTTCAAGGGAGGGCAGGTCATTCCGCTGGGATCCGAAGGGTGGGTCCGAGTGGAAGGGCTTCCCGGGATCGAGGAGGCGGCGCGGTATGAGTTCAAGCTTCGCGTGGTGCACCCTGGGGCGGACGATGTCGCCTGGATGCGGGGGCTGTACCAGAGTGTGAGGATCGACGGGGCCGCTCCGCTCGTCTTCAGGGTGTACTGGCACGAGGAGGCCGTGGAGCGGGGCGAGATCGACACCGTTCTCGGCTCCATTCGCGCTGTCTGATCGCGGCGGCGGGTATTGCCCTCACCACGTCGGCGGGTGAGACTGGGTGCGCTCTGTCGGCGGTCGTTCACCGGAGGTCGCTCGTGGGTCGTGGGCATGCGTATCCGTTCGTCTCCTATCGCCCCGAGCGGTATCCCGAGGGTGAGATGGTGCGGCGCGGGCGGGAGTTCGTCGAACTGCTGGACAAGCGGCGGAGCGTGCGGTTCTTCAGTGAGGAGCCGGTTCCCCGGGAGTGCGTCGAGTTGGCGGTCCGGGCGGCCAACACCGCACCGTCCGGGGCGCATCAGCAGCCGTGGAAGTTCGTGGCGATCGGCGACGCCGAGACCAAGAAGCGGGTGCGCGAGGCCGCTGAGGTGGAGGAGCGGGAGAACTACGAGGGCGGGCGGCTGCCGCCGGACTGGCGGGAGGCGCTGGCGCCGCTGGAGACCACCTCGGACAAGGCCTATCTGGAGACCGTTCCCTGGCTGGTGGTGTGCTTCGCGGAGAAGTACGGGCTGCGCCCCGACGGGTCCAGGCGCAAGCACTACTACGTCAACGAGAGCGTCGGCATCGCCTGCGGGATGTTCATCGCCGCCCTGCACACCATGGGCCTGTCCACTCTCACCCACACCCCCAATCCGATGGCGTTCCTCACCGAGATCTGCGAACGACCGCCCAACGAGCGCCCCTACATCCTCTTCCCGGTGGGCTACGCGGCGGACGACGCCGAGGTGCCCGACCTGAGGCGCAAGCCCCTGTCGGAGGTGCTGGTGGAACGCCCTTGACGGGGCCGCGCTCCACCGTGCTGAGCTGCTGATCCACCGGTCCCCGCCGGTGTCCCCAGTAGGCTGGGGGCCGTGACTGAGACTTCGATTCGTGTGCGCTTCGCGCCGTCCCCCACAGGTATGTTCCACGTTGGCGGCGCGCGGTCCGCGCTCTTCAACTGGGCTCTGGCCCGCCAGCAAGCCGACGGCAAGTTCGTGCTGCGCATCGAGGACACCGACGCCGCGCGCAACAAGCCCGAGTGGACCGAGGGCATCATCCGCGCCCTGGAGTGGCTGGGCATCGGCAAGGACGACCCGCACTTCGAGGGCCCCTACTTCCAGTCGGACTACGCCCAGGCGCACCGCGACACCGCCCAGCGCCTGTTCAAGGAGGGGCGCGCCTACTACTGCGACTGCACCCGCGACCAGGTCGCCGAGCGCCGGGACAACCCGTACCTGGGCTACGACGGTTTCTGCCGCGACCGCGGCCTGGAGCCCGGGCCGGGCCGGGCGATGCGCTTCCGCGTCCCTGAGGGCGGCCCCACGGTCGTCGACGACCGGATCCGCGGCCGGGTGGAGTTCGAGCACAGCTCGATCGAGGACTTCGTGATCGCCCGCGCGGACGGCTCGCCGCTGTTCGTCCTGGCCAACGTGGTCGACGACGTCGAGATGGGCATCAACGAGGTGATCCGCGGTGAGGAGCACCTGTCCAACACCCCCAAGCAGCAGCTGCTGTGGGAGGCGCTCGGCCACACCCCGCCGGTGTGGGCGCACCTGCCGGTGATCGTCAACGAGAAGCGGCAGAAGCTGTCCAAGCGCCGGGACAAGGTGGCCCTGGAGTCCTACCAGGAGGAGGGCTACCTGCCCGAGGCGATGGTCAACTACCTGATGCTGCTGGGCTGGGCGCCGGGCGACGACCGCGAGATCATGCCGTGGTCGCAGATGGAGCCGCTGTTCAGGATCTCGGATGTGAACAGCTCCAGTGCGTTCTTCGACGAGAAGAAGCTGCGGGCGTTCAACGGCGAGTACATCCGCGCGCTGGACGTGGAGGAGTTCGTCGGGCGGTGCCGCCCCTACCTGGCCCCGGAGCGGGCGCCGTGGCCGGCCGAGAACTACGACGAGGAGGTGTTCCGGGCGATCGCGCCGCTGGCGCAGTCCCGGGTGGCGGTGCTCAGCGAGATCGTGCCCAACGTCGACTTCCTGTTCCTGGACGAGCCGGTGGAGGACGCCAAGAGCTGGAGCAAGGCGATGAAGCCGGGGGTGGGCGCCGAGATGCTCACCGCCGCGCTGGAGCGCTTCGCCGATGAGGGCCTGGCGTGGGAGGCCGAGGCGCTGAAGGCGGCGCTGGAGGAGACCGGGGCCGGGCTGGGGCTCAAGCTCGGCAAGGCCCAGGCGCCGGTGCGTGTGGCGGTCACCGGCCGCACCGTGGGCCTGCCGCTGTTCGAGTCCCTGGAGCTCCTCGGCCGCGAGCGCGTCCAGGAGCGGCTGCGAGCCGCCCTGGCGAAGCTGGAGGCGGCCGACGCCGCCGCGGGGGCCGCGACGGATGGCGCGGAGTCGTAGGCGATCGCGCCGCCGGAGGGGGTGGCCGGGCGCACACCCGGGCGCCCCCTCTCTCAGTTCGCGAGCACTCCAGATGTCCGCTAATGTAGTTCCTGCGCCGAGGGGAGCAGGGCCCGGAAGGGACCGGCCCCCGACGAAAGCACTGGGGTATGGTGTAATCGGCAGCACGACTGATTCTGGTTCAGTTAGTCTAGGTTCGAGTCCTGGTACCCCAGCGAGCGGCCTCCGGAGTTCCGGAGGCGCAGCGGGCCGGGTCTCCGGTCCGGTAGGCCCCCGTCGTCTAGTGGCCTAGGACGCCGCCCTCTCAAGGCGGTAACGGCGGTTCGAATCCGCTCGGGGGTACGCAACAGGGAGAAGCTCCCACCCATGTGGGGGCTTTTTTTCTGGGGTCGGTCGCTTCGGCGATCGGCCGAATCGGGACGATTCACCCTTCGGACTCCGATAGGGTAAGTCCCACGCGCTTCACAGGCCCCCGTCGTCTAGTGGCCTAGGACGCCGCCCTCTCAAGGCGGTAACGGCGGTTCGAATCCGCTCGGGGGTACCGAAGGCCCCCACCCGTTCGCGGGTGGGGGCCTTTTTCCATTTTCCATGTCCGCCTGCCGACCGCGCTTCCCCGGCACACCCCGGCCCCGCCCTCCCGGCGGACCGCCGAGCGGAAAAGGCGGCGGGGCCGCCCGTTGCCACGGACGGCCCCGCGGACCGCAGGGGATCGGTCGGACGCGTCAGCAGCCGGTGCTGCTCTTGATCGTGGTCGACCCGTAGTACTTCACGGACACACCGTTGAGCACGACCCGCTGCACGGCGCCGTTCCGGCGCTGCTCGTAGTGCAGGTGCGGCCCGGTGCTCCCGCCGGTGCTGCCGACCTTGCCGATGACGGTCCCGGTGCCGACCCTGGCGCCCTTCTTCACGCTCTGCGAGTTGAGGTGGGCGTACAGCGTGGTCACACCGCCGCCGTGATCGATCACGATGTACTTGCCGTAACTCCTGTTCCCGAGGTCGGCCACCGTGGTCACCGTCCCGGGCGCACTGGAGCGGACGTTCTGGTTGAGCGCGTTGGAGCGCTGGAAGTCCACCGCGTTCTGCGGGTTGTGTCCGCTGTAGGTCTTGGCGGTCCACGTCTGCCCGCAGTCGAAGGGCGTGCGCAGGTTGATCGACGCCATCGCCATGTCGTCGGCCGAGGTGGCGGCGATCACGGTGGTGGAGGCGATGGCCGTGGCCGCGACCACGGCGCCGAGGCGTCGAACGATTCGGCCCGTTGCCGTTCTCATAGGTATCTCTTTCCGTTGTTGATGAGGAAAAGGAGCAGGTAACCCGGGCTGTGCCCGGGAGATCCGGTGCGGCGCCGCGGAATACGCCTCGGCCCCGTGGAGGCGCCCCGCCGCACCGCACCGGATCGGCTGCGCACTGCGCCTTGTCAGCCGCAGTGCTGCCAGCCGGTCCAGAAGTTGTCGTCGTGCGTGCCGCCGCCCCACCGCACACAGGTTCCGGCGGCCTTGAGCTTCACCGGGCCGGCGTAGTACCGGTAGGTGCTCCGCCCGTCCTCGACGGCGTCGAAGGGCTGCTGCCGAGCGAGGGCCGCATAGACGTACGACGGCGTCCCGACCTTCGTGGTCTTGAGCGTCACCACGCAGTTCTCACCGGTGCGGCCGCTGTACATCAGGTGCGTGACGTACCCCTTGCCGGACCGCTTGTTGATCTCGGTGAACCCTGAGCCGCAGACACCCGAGGCGGTGTAGGGGTTGGTGGTCGACGCCGCCGCGGCCGGGGCCGTGAGGGGTGCGAACGCGAGCCCGGCGCAGGCGACCGCTCCGGCCAGGAATGTTCGAAGTGTGGTGTGCACAGGTCCGTCCTCTCCCGCCCGCGCGGTGCCGGGCACCGGGCGGATGGGCATGTCGGGGGATGCGCCGTTCACGGCGGCGCGGCGATGGGGAAAAGGGGAGGGGAAGGGGGCGCGCAAGCCGCGCGTCAGCCGCAGTGGCTCCAGCCGCTGACCCAGTAGGTGCCCTGGCCGCCGCCCCACCGGACGCACTTGCCCTTGGCCGGGGCCTTCAGCGGTCCCGCGTAGTACTTGTAGCCCGGCTTCTTGTTGTCGTGCTGGGTCGATTCGCCTTGGACGTCCAGCCGCGCCCAGGTCTCGGTGACCTTGCCGATGTTCGTGGTCTTGATCGTGACCACGCAGTTGGAGCTGCCGTTGTACATGAGGTACACGATCGACCCGCGGTCCACGTGCCGGTTGATCTCCCTGTAGCCCGAACCGCACACACCCTGCGGCGTGTAGGGGTTGGTGGCGGCTTCGGCGGGGGTGGCGAAGGCCAGCGAGCCGGCGAGTAGGACGCCGGTGGCTCCGAGCCTGCTGAGGAGCTTGTTCATCGTGCTTCTTACGTGTCCGGGGGCCGCGCGGTGTGGGGATGCGCGGGCGGGGCGTCGCCCTGCGGAACCCCACACTCCACGGTGCCGCTGACTCGGCCGTGAACGGGCGCTGACGTGCCCGCCGATCCGCGCCGGAAGCCCACGGAAGGATCTTCCCGCCGAGCGCGCCGCACGGGGGTCGGCCCCGCGAGGCCGCGGCGCCCGCGAACCGGCTCCATCGCCGCTGAACAGGGACTTCGTCGGGATCGACGCGCGGCTAGCAGGCCCCGCTGACTCTTCGCTGACTCACCGCCTGTGCCGTCAGGTAAGGACTCGGTTAGAGTTCTTGCGCCCAGTGGCCATGTGCTCGGGGCCGATGGAGGAGTGTCGGTAGACGCGAGGAGCGTGACCACGACGATGGGCGTCGACCGCCGGTGGGAGTTCCGTCTGCTGGGTCCGCTGTGGGTCGGCCACGACGGCAGACCGCTCGCCCTGCGCTCCGGAAAGCAGCAGGTGCTGTTGGCGGCTCTTCTGCTGAGCCCCGGCGACGTCGTAGCGGCGGACGAGCTGATCGACACCCTGTGGGGGGAGCGACCGCCGGGCGGGGCACGGGGGACCTTGCAGGCACACGTGATGCGGCTGCGGCGCGCCCTGCGCGCGGGCGGCGACGACTCACTCATCGACACCGCCTCGGGCGGGTACCGGATCCGCGTCGCCGGTGACCAGGTGGACGTCGCCCGCTTCCACCGGCTGCGGTCGCGTGTGGCGGAGGCGGCCGCGCGGGGCGCCCGGGATGAGGAGTCCGGGCTGCTGGCGGAGGCACTGGGCCTGTGGCGCGGCCCCGCGCTCGCCGGCCTGGAGTCCGACCGCCTGCGGGCGGTCGCCGCCGGCCTGGACGAGCTGCGCTGGGCCGCGGTCGAGCGGCGCAACGAGGTGGAGCTGGAGCTGGGGCGGCACGACTCCCTCATCGACGAGCTCGGCCTGCTGGTCGTCGAGCAGCCGCTGCGCGAGGGCTTCTGGGCGCAACTCATGCGTGCCCTGCACCGCAGTGGGCGCCAGGCCCAGGCCTTGGACGCCTACCGCAGGGCCAGGGAGGTCCTCGCCGACGAGCTCGGCGTCGACCCCAACGTGGAGCTGCGCGAGCTGCACATGGAGGTCCTCGCCGCCTCGACCGACCCGAGAGAACCGGATGGCCCGACCGCCCCGAGCGGCCCGGTCGAGTCGGCGCAGGCGCTCGCGGACCCCGAGCGGCCCCCGGTCGGGGAGGCGACGCCGCGGTCGGGCGGGAGCTGCCACCTGCCGCCCGACGTGGCGGACTTCACCGGCCGCGAGAGCGAGGTCGAGCTGCTGCGCGCGGGTCTGGACGCGGAGCGGTCCTGCGCCGTGCAGTGGACGATCACCGGCCCCGGCGGCGCGGGAAAGACCAGCCTGGCGGTGCACGCGGCGCACCTGGTCCGCGACCGGTACCCCGACGGCCAGCTCTACCTGGACCTGCGGGGCACCGGTTCGCACCCGGTGCGGCCCGAGGACGCACTGGACCGGTTGCTGCGCGGACTCGGCACCCCCGGAGCCGCGATTCCGCCCTCCCTGGACCACCGCACCGACCTGTACCGGGAGCGGCTGGCCGACCGCCGGGTGCTGGTCATCCTGGACAACGCGGCCGACGAGGCGCAGGTCAGGCCGCTCCTTCCGGGCACTCCCGCCTCCGCGGTGCTGGTGACGAGCCGCGGCGCCCTCGCCGGCCTCGGCGCGGCGCGGGTGGTGCGTCTCGGCGTCCTGTCGCCCGCCGGAGCCGTGCGCCTGCTGCGTTCGGCGGTCGGCGAGGCCCGGGTGGCCGCCGAGCCGGAGGCGGCCGCGGAGATCGCCGACTACTGCGGTCGGCTCCCCCTGGCGCTGCGGGTGGCGGCGGCACGGATGGTGGCGCGCCCGCACTGGCGGCTGTCCCAGCTGGCGGCCCGCCTCTCCGACGAGCGGCGCCGCTTCGACGAGCTTCGGGTGGGCGACCTCGACGTGCGCACCAGCCTGGCCTCCAGCTACGAGGGGCTGGAGACGGCCGAGCAGCGCGCGTTCCGGCTGCTGTCGCTGCAGGACGCCGCGGACTTCCCGGCATGGGTCGCCGCCCCCCTGCTCGACATGGCACCGGACCGCGCGGAGGACCTGGTGGAGGCGCTGGTCGACGCCCGCCTGGTCGAGTACGTGGGCCGTGACGCCCTGGGCCAGGCCCGGTACCGGCTGCACGACCTGCTGCGGGTCTTCGGTCGGGAGGCTGCGGCGGGGGAGCGGCCCGAGGAGCGGATCGGTGCCCTGGCCGACGTGTGGCGGGAACTGGCGGAGCGCGCCAACGTGGCCATGTCGCAGCACGGGCCGCGCATGCACGACGCCCCGCCGGCCGTCGGAGCGACCGCGCGGACGGTGGGGGAGCGCGTGGTGGACGGCGACGCGGCCGCGTGGTTCGACGCGGAGTGGCACAGCCTGCGCTCGGTGCTGGAGCAGTGCGCGGACTTCGGGCTGCACACCCAGGCGGTGCGGATCTCCGCCGCGTCGGCCGCCTTCTGCGACCTGCGCGCCCGGTTCTCCGAGTGGGACCGGGCCAACGGCATCGGGGCGGCCGCGCTGCGCCGGGGCACGGCGGCCGACCCGCATGCCGAGGCGGTGCTGACCCTGCAGCGGGGGCTGCTGCGCGTCCGCCAGCACCGGTTCATCGAGGCCGCCCAGGAGTTCGAACGGGCCCGCGACGGCTTCGCGGGCGCGGGCGATACCGCCGGTTGCGGGCACGCCTGGCACGGCATCGGGTGGATGCACGAGTGGCAGGGGCGGCAGGACGCGGCGCGGCGGTGCCACCAGCAGGCGTTGGCACACTTGGCGGAGGCCGGCGACGCGCGGGGCGAGCTCGATGTGCTGTGCTCCCTGGGTGCGATCGAGCGGCGCGCGGGCGCGTTCGACGCGGCCGTCACCGTCCTCGACCGGGCGTGTGCCCTGGCCCGTGCCGGGGCCGATGAGCGGTCCCGGCTCGCCGCCGTCCTGCAGCGGGGCCGTCTGCACCAGGCCATGGGGGAGCTGTCCGCGGCGCACGCGTCGATCGCGGAGAGCCTGGAGCTGGCCCAGGGGCTCGGCGACCCCGACATGACCGCCCACCTGCGCCTCTTCCTCGCCGAGGTACTGCTGAGGTCGGGGCGGCCGGATGCGGCCCGGGAGCAGGTCGACCGGGCGCTCGCCTTCTTCACCGAGCTGGGGGATCTCGCCGGTCGGGCGTGGTCGTGGCGGCTGCTCTCCGAGGTCGCGTCGGGCGCCGGGGACGCGGCGGCGGGTCTGGAGCTGGCGGACCGGGCGGTGGCGGCGGCGTCCGGCCTGGGGCTGCCGCACGAGTACGCGCGGGCGCTCCGCCAGCAGGGCAGGGCCCGGGCGGGCGCCGGACGGTTCGCGGAGGCCGAGCGGAGCCGCCGGGCGGCCGTGGCGGTGTTCGAGGAGGCGGGGTTCCCCGCCGAGGCCGCGGAGGTCCGGGACGAAGCGGAGCGGCTCGCGGCCGACCGGTGACGCCGCACCGGCCGACCGGGGCGTGGGTCACGTCACACCGCCGCGCTGTCACGGATCGGTCGTGCGCGGGGTCCCTGTGGTCGAGTCCCGGAGAACCGGGCGAGCCGACCACGACCCAGGGAGCGTACTTCCATGTCCCCGACCGCAGCGCCCGCACGCGTCAACGCCCTGCACGAACTGCCCGACGTCCTCAAGAGCCTGCTCGACATCCACGGTGTGCTGGGTGAGACGATCGACCACACCACCCTGGAGTTGATCAAGCTCCGCGCGTCCTACCTGAACGAGTGCTCGTACTGCCTCGACATGCACGCGGTCGAGGCGGTGAAGGCGGGCGAGTCCCAGCAGCGCGTCCTCCTGGTGGCCGCTTGGCGGGAGGCGCGCGACCACTTCACCGCCGCCGAGCAGGCGGCGCTGGCGCTGACCGACGCGGTGACCGAGCTGGGTGGTGGCGTCTCCGACGCGGTGTACGCGGCCGTCGCCGAGCACTACTCCGACCGCGAGATCGCCGCGCTCGTCGCGGCGACCGGCCTGATCAACTTCTTCAACCGTGCCGCCATCGCGAGCGGGGCGCAGCCGGCCGCGCGCGGCTGACCGGTCATTCCCGCGTGCCCGGGGGCCGCTTCTCCGGGCAGCGGCCCCGGTCGAAGAGCCGCGCGGACGCGTCCTCCTGGGCGAGCAGGCGCAGTGCGGTCAGCGCCCGCTCCATCACGGCGCTGACCACCACGGCGTATTCGACCATGTCCTCGCGGGACCCCGCGGGGTCGAGGGCGCGCACGTCCTGTTCGGCGACCGTACGGGCGGCCGCCGCGTAGGTCCGCAGCATCTCGTCGGTGACGGGGCGCCCCAGCCGCCCCATGGCCGCGATGGCGCGGGTCAGTTCGCTCTTGAAGGGGGAGTGGGGGATCAGCCGCCAGCCGAGCTCGGCCAGGAGCGCGTCGGTGCGCTCCTCGGCATCCCGGACACCGGGGTCGTCGGTGCCGGGTTCCGGGACGTCGGGGTGGAACGTGTGCTGGGCGGAGCCGAGCAGGGTGTGCACGTCCGTGTCGGGGTCGTCGATCGCCTCCAGCGCGGCCCGGACCTTGGCCAGCGGAGCGTCGGCCACCTCCACCAGCGCCCGCACCAGCCGGAGCCGCCGCAGGTGGGTCTCGCCGTAGACGGCCTGCGTGGACGAGGTCGCCTCCCCCTTCGGCAGCAGCCCTTCGCGCAGGTAGTACTTGATCGTCGCCACCGGAACACCGCTGCGCCGGCTCAGTTCGGAGATCCGCATGTGCCTCCCGCCTCTTGCATGCGTCGATTGGATAGTACTACTCTCCAATATTGGAGAGTGAAACTATCCAATCTGGCGGTGGGCCCGTGCGGCCGCCCGTGCCCATGAAGAGAGGCCTGACCGTGAACGACACACACGACACCGCAGCCCCGCAGCCGACGAACGGCCGGACCACCAACCGCCCCCGCGAGAGCTTCACCGTCTTCTTGCTCGGCCTGCACGTCAACGCCTGGTACAAGCCGCACCGCTGGCTGCGCACGGTCCGGGACTTCCGCAGGATGCAGGTCGAGCTGGAGGCCGACCCGGCGCTGGGGCTGCTGCACTCCCGGACCCTGCTGAGCCCGCGCGGCACCACCGTCGTCCAGTACTGGGAGAGCACCGAGGCGCTGATGCGCTACGCGCGGGCGAGCACGCACAGCGGCATCTGGCGGGACTTCCACCGCGACCGCGACGGCTCGGTCGGCATCTGGCACGAGACCTACGAGATCGGCACCCCGCAGGCCGAGGCGAGCGGCCGGGGATACGAGGCCCTGTACGTCGACGTCCCCACCCAGGGCCTCGGCGCCGCTCTCGGCACCGAGCCCGTCACCCGGGCCACCCACGCCGCCCGCACCCGCCTGGCTCGTCCGTCCCGCGAGCACTCGCGACGCGCCCGCGGCGGTGCCGCGGCGTGAGTCGGCCCTCATCCGTGGTGCCATCCCCGCCGATCTCCCGTCCACCGGATATGGGGAGAGTATCGCGGCTACGCCGAGAACATGGGTGAGCTGCCGATCGAAGAGGTTTCCCGGCAACTACCCGAGCCGGTCCAGGAACCCGAAGTCGTCGACACCGCCCACGCCGATGGTCGCCGTCCGGCCGCGATCGTGCCGCCGGATGTCGCTGCAGCGGGTGCATCCGTGATCGAGGCGCTGGAGGACTCGGCCGATATCGCAGCGGCCGAGGCGGCTCGCGAGGAGCCTGGGGAACGGATTCCCGCAGAGCGACTGTGGGAGGAACTCGGCGTATGACGCGGAGTGCGTAGTTCAGTCCGGCCGCGGCGCGGGCCCTACGCGAACTCCCTCGGGAAACCGTTGTCCGAATTCGGAAAGCCATCGATGCCCTGACGCATGACCCACGGCCGCCGGGTGTAAGGAAGCTCGTGGGCGGGCGCGGTGAGTACCGGATTCGGGTCGGTCACGACCGGATCATCTACGAGCTGCATGACGACGTGTTGATCATCGAGGCCATCAGCCTCGGCCACCGGCGAGAGATCTACAGGCGCGATCGTTGAAGGACCCACAGTTAGCTGTCCGTTGAACCCATGGTCGCGGTCAGCGCCTGCAATTCGACGTCCCCGGCGCCCGAGGCGCCGAGCATGGCGAGGAGTTGGTCGAGGAGCCAGTCGGCCAGTTCCTCGTCCGACATCGGGCGTTCGGTCAGCCAGATGAGCAGGGCGGATTCCACCGAGGAGATCCAGCAGCGCATCGCCAGCAGCACGCGGGGCGAGGGGCGATCGATGCCGGAGCGCTGCAGCAGGAGGTGCAGCACCTGGTCGCGGACCTCGTCGATGGCCGACTCGGTGCGGTCGCTGGCGACCTTCGATCCGCCGCGCAGCAGGGCCACATACGCGGGCGCGTACCGGTCGGCGAAGTCGATGAAGGCCCGGAGCGCGGTGCGGAGCTGTTCCAGCAGCGGCAGGTCGGTCGGCGGGACCAGCAGCGGGGCAAGCTCGTCCATCGCGCTGCGCAGCGCGGCCGTGCGCAGCTCCGCCATGTTCGGGAAGTAGCGGTAGACGAGGGTGCGCGAGACGTCGGCGGCCTCGGCGATGTCCTCCGGGGTCACGCTGTCCGGGGAGCGCTCCGCGAACACGCGCAGGGCCGTCGCGATGAGGTCCGCCCGGCGCTCGTGGGGGGACATGCGGCGGGGGCGGCGTCCCGCTGCTGCGCCGCCCTCGGTTGCCTCGTGCCTCACCATCTCGCTGCCACGACCTCTGCCCTGTCCGGTGACCCGGACGCATGTTCCGCGTCCGCGCCACTGCGCCGTCCTCCTGCACCTGGCACGGTATCCGCTTGTGGCGGAATCTCGGGCCGGGCTCTCTCACATGTCGAGGCGCAGCCGCCCTCCCCCGCTACGCGACACGCAGATCGCGATCTCCTCCCGCCGCGACGAACCCCCGGTCGGCCGGTCGCGGTGGTCGGCCTCCCCCGACAGCAGCCGCACCCGGCAGGTGCCGCAGAACCCCTGGCGGCAGGAGTAGGGGGTCTCCGGCCGCACCTCGGCGATGACGTCCAGCGCGGTGCGGTCGGCGGGGACCCGCAGCACCTGCCCCGAGCGCGCCAGCTCGACCTCGAAGGCGGCGCCGTCGGTGATCGGCGGCGGCGAGAAGCGCTCCCAGAACAGAGGGAGCCCGGGCAGGTCGGGCAGGGCGCCGCGCACCCCCTCGATGAGCGGCGGCGGTCCGCACACGTACACCGCCGTCCCCGGTGCGATCCCCGCCACCAGGTCCTCGGCGGCCGGAGGGCCGAACTCGTCGTCGGGCCGGATCTCGATCCGCGGCCCGGGGCCGCCCCCGGCCGCCGGTACCGCCGCCACCTCGTCGAGGAACGGCATGCTCGCGCGGGAGCGCCCCGTGTAGACGAGGCGGAAGTCCGCGCCGAGGCGCCCGGCCGCCCGCACCATCGGCAGGATCGGGGTGATGCCGATGCCTCCGGCGACGAACAGGTACCGCTCGAAGCGGGGGAACGGAAAGGCGTTGCGTGGCCCGCGCAGGGTCAGCCGCGCGCCCTCGGCCAGCCCGTGCACCTCGCCCGAGCCGCGGCCGCCCGGGATGCGCCGCACCGCGATCCGGTACCGGGCGCGGTCGCCGGGGTCGCCGCACAGCGAGTACTGCCGGACGAGTCCTGAGGGCAGGACGACGTCGACGTGGCACCCCGGCTGCCAGGTCGGCAGCGGCGTGCCGCCGGCCGCCTCCAGCGTCAGTGCGGCGACCCCGTCGGCGGGCCGGTCGATCCGGGAGACGCGCACCGCCAGGTCGCGGTCGACCGGGGTCGGGTCGGATGCCGGACCGATCATCGCGGACAGCCGCTCCAGGGCGGGGACGAGCCGGTCGAGGGTCCGGTAGAACCGGTCCGGACGCCCCCGGCGGTCGCGCGGGTAGGGCGGGTCGGCGTACTTCTCTTCGCTGTGTTTCACGTCGGAGGTCTTCTCTTCTTCGTGTCCCGGTGCGTGGCGATGCCGCCCGTCCGAGTGCGTCGGTCCCAGCGGAGTGCACCGCATGATCGCCGGTGTCCCGCGCACACCGCGCCGAGATCGGCGGGGATGCGGCGGCATCATGGGGCGGGGTCAGGAGTGTCCGGCGGCGCGGGCAGCGGGGGAGCTCGCCAGGTAGGCCACGGCCTGGCCGGTGGACCCGTGCTGGGAGGGGTGGTATCCGGGTCGCAGGTAGCTCGGGATCGAGCGGGCGAGCTGCCACAGGCTGGGGGTGAGCCCCATCCGCCCGGTGCGCAGCATGTCCCGCACCCGGGGCTTGACGGTCCTGCGCAGCACGGGGTCGTTGGCCATGAGGAAGCGCACGCCGCGCACCCACAGGGCACCCATCGCCGCCGTCGCGACGACCATGGCGATGGCGCGCTTGCCGTACCGGCCGTCGAGGTGCATGAACAGGTCGTAGGCGACGGCGCGGTGCTCGACCTCCTCGGCGCCGTGCCAGCGCAGCAGGTCGAGCATGGTGGGGTCGGCGTCGGCCCGGTCGAGGCCCTCGGCGTCGAGCACCCACTGGCCCAGGACGGCGGTCATGTGCTCGATCCCGGCGATGAGCGCCAGGCGGGAGCGCAGCCACGCAGACGCGCGGGGCCCGGTGAGCCCCCGGTCGCCGAGCAGCCGGCGGAACATCCAGGCGACCTGGCCGACGTAGGGCTCGGGGTCGAGCCCGTGGGCGTCCATGTGGTCGAGCACCCCGGCGTGCGCCTCGGCGTGCACGGCTTCCTGGCCGATGAAGCCGAGCACCTCCTCGCGCAGCTTCTCGTCGCGGATGAGCGGCACGGCTTCCTTGAACACTTCGACGAACCAGCGCTCGCCCTCGGGCAGGAGCAGGTGCAGCACGTTGATGACGTGGGTGGCGAACGGCTCGCCGGGGATCCAGTGCAGGTCCAGCTCGGACCAGTCGAAGTGGACGTCGCGCGGTTGCAGGACGAGGTGGTCGGGCTCGTCGGCGGAGACGGGGGAGGAGGGTGTGGGGGGCGGCGCGGTGCCGGGGCCGCCGAGCGAACCGGCCGCTTCAGGCCGGTCTCCGGTGGATTCGATCGTCATGGCGGAGCCTTTCGATGCGGCTCGGAGGGTCGGATGGTCGGGGGCGCAGGGCCGGCGCCGTCGGCCTTCGGGCGGAGAGCGGTCGTGCCTCAGGCCGTGCGGCCCTGCGGTCCCGTGGTCGCCGTATCCAGGGGCGGCGCCAGCCGCGCGGTGGCGCGCAGCACCGCCGGGGCCAGGCGGGACAGGAGGAGGCCGCCGTGGGCCTCGCCGGTGATCGGCAGCAGCTCCGGGCCGCGGCCGATCGCGTGCACGATGCGCCGGGCCGCCCGCTCCGGGGTGTAGCCGCGCATCCGGTACAGCCGCTCCAGGCGTTCGCGCGCGGCCGTGGCGACACGGTCGTCGGCCCCGGCGAAGCGGGTGGCGGCGATGATCCCGGTGTGGATCACGCCAGGGCACACGGCGGTCACCCGGATGCCGTGCTCGGCGAGCTCGCCGCGCAGGCAGCGGCTGAGCATCAGTACCGCCGCCTTGGTGGTGGCGTAGGCCGGGAAGGCGCGCGAGGGCAGGTAGGCGGCGCACGATGCGGTGTTGACGATCCGGCCGCCCCCGCCGCTCTCCACCATCATCGGGGCGAACGCGCGGCACCCGTGGATGACGCCCCACAGGTTGACGTCGATGGCGCGCTCCCAGTCGGCCGGCGTGGTGCCGAGGAAGGGGCCGCCGATGCCGATCCCGGCGTTGTTGATGACGATGTCGGGCACCCCGTGCTCGGCCCGCACCCACTTGGCGAAGCGGTCCATCGCCGCGCCGTCGGCAACGTCCAGCCGGTAGGAGTCGGCAGCGGGGCCGAGCAGGGACGCGAGGTCGGCGGTACGGGCGGCCGTCTGCTCGTCGATGTCGACGGCGATGATCCGCGCACCCTGCTCTGCCAGCTCGAAGGCGGTGGCACGGCCGATGCCGCCGCCTGCCCCGGTCACCACCGCCAGCTGCCCGGCGAACCGGCGCGGGCCGGGGGAGGCGCCCGGCCCTGCGGTGGCGCGCGGGGCGGGGGCGCGCCCGGCATCGACCTCCTCGACGAGGTCGGTCACCCGGCGCGCGATGACGCCGGGCCGGGTGCGCGGCGCCCAGTGGCCGCCGTCGAGCCGGTGGAACCGGAAGTCCGGGACCCACTCGGCGGCGGCGGTCTGCGCGCCCTCGGGCATGAACGCCTCCCGGGTGGGCGCCAGCACCTGCACCGGGATCGAGGTGCTGCGTCGGCCGGGGCGCCGCAGGTGGTCGCGGATGTTGGCGCGGTACAGCTCCAGGCCGTTGAGGAAGTCGCGCATGTGGCGACGTGCCCGCACGCGCGGCCGCCCGGACTCCCCGACCCGCTCTGCCGCGCCGAGCACCAGCCCGCCGACACCGGTGAGCCAGGACAGTTCGGGGAGCGCGGGCAGGTGGAAGAAGCCGATGTAGGTGGAGTGCGCGCTCTGGCTGAGCAGCCGCCCGGGGTTCCCGGCGCGCAGGCCGGAGCGGATCCAGTGCGCGACGTGGTCCAGACAGGGGCCGGAGATGGAGGTGAAGGAGGCGAAGCGGGCGGAGAGCCGCTCGTCGGTGACGGCGTGCCAGGCCTGCAGCGACCCCCAGTCGTGGGCCAGCAGGTGCACGGGGCGGCCGGGGCTGACGGCGTCGGCCACCCGGGCCAGGTCGTCGGCCAGGTGCTCCATCCGGTACCCGGACCGCTGCCGGGGCGCGGTGGAGGCGCCCGCACCGCGTACGTCGTAGGTGACGACGTGGTAGCGGTCGGCCAGGTGCTCGGCGACGCCGTCCCACACGGACGCGTTGTCGGGGTAGCCGTGCACGCACAGCACCGTGGGCGCGGCCGGGTCGCCGCGGTGGTAGACGGCGAGCCGCAGGCCGTCGGCGGTCCACACGTGCCGGGGGTGGGGGGTTTCGCTCATGGGGTGGCATCCCTCTTCTCGATCGTGCTCGGGGGCGCGGCGGCGTCCGTCGCCGCGGCGCCGTCGGCCGGTTCGCCGTCGCCCCGGCCCGCGGCCGCCCAGCGCCGGACGTGCGGCAGGTCGTCGTCCAGCCAGTAGGCGTCGTCCTCGGTGACCACGAGGATCTCCTCGAACTTGACGCCGACGCCGCGGAAGCCGATGTGCGGTTCGACGGCCCACAGCCCGGGGGTGGCGGGGTGCTGGGAGATCTTTCCATCGGCCCACAGCGGGGATCGGTGGTGCAGGCGCTCGACGATGAGGTCGCCGAACAGCGTCTGCAGGGACCGGACGCCGAATCCGGCGACGATCGCCTTGGGCAGGCGCGAGTGCACCCGCGTCACCTGGTGGGCGATGACCCGGCCGGGGTAGACCTGGTGCCGGTTGTCGTAGCCCTGCCGGGTGATCAGGGCGTCGACCTCCCGGTAGATCTCGCGCAGCGGGCGCCCGGCGCGCACCTCGGCGACGATCAGTCCGCGGTAGGCGGCGAGGTCGTCCATCAGCCGGTCGTGCACGGGGTTGTCGCCGAGGCATCCGGCGTAGCCGATGTCGGCGACGTAACCGTCGCGTACCGGCGCGCAGTCGAGGATGAAGGGCATGCCCTCCTCCAGGCGGCGGCCGGTCGGGAAGAACTGGAGGGGGACGCGGAAGTTCCGGAAGGCGGTGCGGTCGCCGAACCAGGCGAAGGGCGTGTGGAACCAGTCCTGCACGCCGCGCTCTTCGAGCCAGGTGCGGATACGGCGGGCGGCCTGGCGTTCGGTGACCCCCGGTTCGAGGGTCGCCGCGACCGACTGCGCGGCCGCGTAGGCGAGCTGCTGGAGCTCGCGGAAGCGCGCCACGTCGGTGGCGTTGGTCACAGTCGTATGAGACATGGCGTCATGTTAAACAAGGTGTCAATAAGGATCCAGGGGTGGAGAGGGTTTATCACCCTGGGTCACCGTGGCCGGGGCGGCCGCGCTGGGGAGCCCGGGTGAGGATCATGTGCCCCCGGGGCACAACAGGATCATGCGCCGCGTCCCCGACAACGCCCGATCCCGCGCCGCGCAGGCGGCCGTCGCCCTCATGCTGGCCGCGGCGTGCGCGACCGAAGCGCCCGAACGCCCCGACGATACGCCACGACCGGCAGAAACACCGGACAGGGGTGACCCGCCCGCTGTCCTGGAGGAGCCGGTGGACGTCGCCACCGACCTGGAGGTGCCGTGGGGCATCGACTTCCTGCCCGACGGATCGGCGCTGGTCACCGAGCGTGACTCCACTCGGGTCGTCCGGGTCGGGCCCGGCGGTGAGGTGACCGAGGTCGGCACGGTCGACGCGGCGGTGCCGCGCGGCGAGGGCGGGCTGCTCGGGCTGGCGGTCCACCCCGATTTCCCGGACGAGCCCGCCGTCTACGTGTACGCCACCGCCGCCGACGACAACCGGATCCTGCGCATGCCCTATGCCGAGGACACCGGGCTCGGCGATCCCGAGGTCGTCCTCGACGGCATCCCCAAGGCGGTCGTCCACAACGGCGGGCGCATCGCGTTCGGCCCCGACGGGCTACTGTACGCGGCCACCGGCGACGCCGCCGAGCCGCGGACGGCGCAGGACACCGACTCACTGGCCGGCAAGATCCTTCGGATGACCCCCGAGGGGCGGGTTCCCGACGGCAACCCCTTCGACAACCTCGTCTACAGCTACGGCCACCGCAACGTGCAGGGCCTGGCCTGGGACGGCGAGGGGCGGATGTTCGCCACCGAGTTCGGCGCGGACGCCTACGACGAGGTCAACGTCATCGAACCCGGCGGCAACTACGGCTGGCCGGAGGTCGAGGGCATCGGCGGGGACGACCGCTTCATCGAACCGGTCGTGGTGTGGACGCCCGCCGAGGCGTCGCCGAGCGGGGCCGCGATCGCCGGGGACGCGCTGTGGGTGGCCGCCCTGCGCGGCGAGCGGCTGTGGCGGGTCCCGCTGACCGGCGACGCCGAGGACCCCGTCGGCGAACCGGAGGCGCTCTACGTGGAGCGGTACGGTCGCCTGCGCTCGGTGGCGGCGCACCCTGACGGCGAGGAGCTGTGGGTCGGAACCAGCGACCGCGACGGCCGCGGCTCGCCCGCCCCCGGCGACGACCGCATCCTGCGGGTGCCCGCACCCGGCTGACCACGCGCCCCCACCTCCATTCCTCGTTGATCTCGGAGATATCGGGGTGATACCGGCGAGTATCACCCCGATAT
Source organism: Nocardiopsis mwathae (assembly GCF_014201195.1). NCBI lineage: Bacteria > Bacillati > Actinomycetota > Actinomycetes > Streptosporangiales > Nocardiopsidaceae > Nocardiopsis > Nocardiopsis mwathae. The sequence continues at coordinate 679,614 of NZ_JACHDS010000001.1, forward strand.
CTCCGAGATCAACGGATGGGGGGCGTGGGGGCTACTGGGTGTGCGTCTCGTTGGTGTGCAGGGCCTCGTTGATCTTCTCCGCGGCCGAGGTCACGGCCTGGGCGTGCAGGCGGCCGGGGGAGCGGCCCAGGCGCTCGATCGGTCCGGATATCGAGACGGCCGCGATCACCCGGCCGCCGGGGCCGGTGATCGGGGCGGACACCGAGGCGACGCCCTGCTCGCGCTCGGCGACGCTCTGGGCCCAGCGGCGCCGCCGGACCTGGGACAGCGTGGCCGAGGTGAACCGCGCGCCGCGCAGGTGGCGGCGGATGCGCTCGCCGTCCTCCCAGGCCAGCAGGATCTGCGCGGCCGAGCCCGCGTTCATCGGGAGTTCGCTGCCGACCGGGACGGTGTCGCGCAGCCCGCTGGTGCGCTCCGACGCGGCCACGCACACCCGCACGTCGCCCTGGCGGCGGTAGAGCTGGGCGCTCTCACCGGTCAGGTCGCGCAGCCGCGTCAGCACCGGGGTGGCCACGGCCAGCAGCCGGTCCTCGCCGGTGGAGATGGACAGCTCGCCCAGGCGCGGGCCGAGGATGAACCGCCCCTGGCTGTCGCGGGTGACCATGCGGTGGCGCTCCAGCGCGACCGCCAGGCGGTGCGCGGTGGGCCGGGCCAGCCCGGTGATCTGCACGAGCTGGGCGAGCGAAGCCGGGCCGGACTCCAGCGCGTCGAGTACGGACATCGTCTTGTCCAGGACACCGACACCACTGGATGAGCTAGAGTTGTCCATGGCTTGATATTGCCGTCTCGCTATTTGGAATGCAAGTCGGCTCGGGCCCGCAGCGCGAACGCCGGACGCGGACGAACGGAGAGGCGCGTCGGCGCCGCGGCCGCCCCTCCGGCGGAAAGCGCGGGACCGGGCATCGGGACAAGGGAACGTTCGAGACGCTAGGAGGCGTCGCACATGGCTCGCACGATGGCCGAGAAGGTCTGGGAGGAGCACGTCGTCCGACGTGCCGAGGGTGAACCCGATCTGCTCTACATCGACCTGCACCTCGTGCACGAGGTCACCAGCCCGCAGGCCTTCGAGGGGCTCCGGCTGGCCGGCCGCCGCGTGCGCCGCCCGGACCTCACCATCGCCACGGAGGACCACAACGTCCCCACCGAGAACATCCTCGGCCCGATCGCCGACAAGGTCTCGCGCACCCAGATCGAGACGCTGCGCCGCAACGCCGCGGAGTTCGGCGTGCGCCTGTTCCCCATGGGCGACATCGACCAGGGCATCGTGCACGTCGTGGGCCCGCAGCTGGGCCTGACCCAGCCGGGCATGACCGTCGTCTGCGGCGACAGCCACACCAGCACACACGGGGCGTTCGGCGCGCTGGCGTTCGGCATCGGCACCAGTCAGGTCGAGCACGTGCTCGCGACCCAGACGCTGCCGATGACCCCGTTCAAGACCATGGCGGTCACGGTCGACGGCACACTGAAGCCGGGGGTCACCGCCAAGGACATCATCCTCGCCGTCATCGCCAAGATCGGCACCGGCGGCGGCCAGGGCTACGTCATCGAGTACCGGGGCGAGGCCATCCGCGCCCTGTCGATGGAGGCCCGGATGACCGTCTGCAACATGTCGATCGAGGCGGGCGCCCGCGCCGGGATGATCGCACCGGACGAGACCACGTTCGACTACATCAAGGGCCGCCCGCACGCCCCGCAGGGCGCGCGGTGGGACGCCGCAGTCGAGCACTGGAAGAGCCTGCGCACCGATGAGGACGCCGTGTTCGACCATGAGGTGGTGCTCGACGCCGACGAGCTCAGTCCCTTCGTGACGTGGGGGACCAACCCGGGCCAGGGCGCGCCGCTGGACGCGGCCGTCCCGGTCCCCGCGGAGATCGCGGATCCCACCGAGCGCGCCGCCGCCGAGAAGGCGCTGGCCTACATGGACCTCGCCCCCGGCACCCCGCTGCGCGAGGTCGCCGTGGACACCGTCTTCCTCGGCTCCTGCACCAACGGCCGCATCGAGGACCTGCGCGCCGCGGCAGAGGTCATCAAGGGCCGCAAGGTCGCCGACGGCGTCCGGATGCTGGTGGTGCCCGGCTCCATGCGGGTCAAGGAGCAGGCCAACGCCGAGGGCTTGGGAGAGGTCTTCACCGGGGCCGGGGCCGAGTGGCGCGAGGCCGGCTGCTCGATGTGCCTGGGCATGAACCCCGACCAGCTCAAGCCGGGTGAACGCAGCGCGTCGACGTCCAACCGGAACTTCGAGGGCCGCCAGGGCAAGGGCGGGCGCACCCACCTGGTGTCGCCGCTGGTCGCCGCGGCGACCGCGGTGCGCGGCACCCTGTCCTCCCCGGCCGACCTGTAGCCGGCGACCGCGACGAGACACGAGGGATCACACCGACATGGAGAAGTTCACCGTCCACACCGGCCGCGCCGTGCCGCTGCGTGCCAGCAACGTGGACACCGACCAGATCATCCCGGCCGTCTACCTCAAGCGGGTCAGCCGGACCGGTTTCGAGGACGGCCTGTTCGCCGCCTGGCGGGCGAACGACCCCGAGTTCGTGCTGAACAAGCCGGAGTACGCCCAGGGCACCGTGCTGATCGCCGGCCCCGACTTCGGCACCGGGTCCTCGCGCGAGCACGCGGTGTGGGCGCTGCAGGACCACGGCTTCAAGGCCGTGCTTGCGCCGCGCTTCGCCGACATCTTCCGCGGCAACTCGCTCAAGGGCGGGCTGCTCACCGTCGTGCTGGACCAGGAGGTCATCGAGCGGCTGTGGGAGCTGGTCGAGGCCGACCCCGCCACCGCGGTCACGGTCGACCTGGTGGAGCGGGAGGTGCGCGCGCCGGGCATCACCGTGCCGTTCGAGATCGACGACTACACCCGCTGGCGGCTGCTGGAGGGGCTGGACGACATCGCGCTGACCCTGCGGCGGACCGACGCGATCGACGACTACGAGAAGCGGCGCAAGCCATGGCTGCCGGTGACGGTCTAGGGCCCGCGAGCCCCGGAGGCGAGGCCGGATCCGACGCGGATCCGGCCCTGTCGCCGGAATTTTACCTTGATTTGGCGGAGCGCCTCCGCGAGGCCCACCGCCGTGCCCACGCTCTCCCCGACGGCGTCCGGATTCCGGTAATTCGCAGGCTTTTGACGGTCACGGAGGCCGTCAAAAGGGACCCTCTGCGGGCCTCCAGGCGGCTCGATCGGATGCTCCAGGAGCTTCCCCCGCAGGTCGACGACCCCCCGACACGCTGATTTTCCCGGCTCAGGTGTTTGTGCTGGGGGCCGTGCGTCCCCTAATTTCGTGCGGGCAAGGGGGAACCGGAGGAAACAATGAACAAGCGTGACCTGATCGACGCCGTCTCCAAGGAGATGGGGGGAGACAAGAAGACCGCCGGCGAGGCCGTGAACGCCGTGCTGGAGACCATCCAGAAGACCGTCGCCAAGGGTGACAAGGTCGCCATCACCGGGTTCGGTGTGTTCGAGAAGGCCGACCGAGCGGCCCGCACCGCCCGCAACCCCGCGACCGGGGCGACCATCAACGTCCCCGCGAGCAAGGTTCCGAAGTTCCGCGCCGGACAGGACTTCAAGGACCGGGTCAACAAGGGCAAGTGAGGCACGCCGCCAGGCCTGTCCACTCGCGATACTGCCCGGGTCCCCTGCGGGGGACCCGGGCAGCGTCGTGTCCGGCGAGCACCCGCGGAGGAGCTAGGGCACGTCCGGCAGGCCCAGCAGACCCAGCAGCTTCGCGGTGTGCGGGCCCACCCCCAGTGCCACGGCGCCGTGCAGGTCCTCGGGGGTGTCGACGTCCCGGCGCACGCTGGGCACGTCGGCGCGCACCAGCTCGGCGGCGCCGCCGTCGTGGTGGCGGCGCCGTGACGCGCCCTCGAAGGCGGGTGTGAAGGCGGCACCGGGCGCCGCCGTGTAGAGCGTGGTGCCGACGCCGGGTGCGTCGGCGAGGAACGCGCGCTCGTGGGCGGCCGCGTCGCCCAGCACCAGGTCGAGCTCGGCCGGGCGCAGCGCCGGAAGGTCCGCCGACAGCGCGCACAGACCCCGCCCCGGCCGCCGCCGTAGGGCCTCCGCGGCGCCGTGCACCAGCGCCGGGTTCAGCCCGGTGCCGGGTTCACCCGCGACGACGTGCGCGCCCAGGCCGCCCAGGGCGTCGGCGGCGCGGGGGTCGTCGGTCACGGCGAACACCGACGCGACCGCGGGGCAGTCGACGGCCGCCATGACGGTGTCGCATGCGATCGCGAGCGCGAGGTCGCTCCGGTGCGCACCGGCGAACCGGGCGAGCCGCGTCTTCGCGCCCGCCAGGTGCTTCACCGGGACGAGGAGGGACCAGCGGTGCCGCGCCCCGCCTCTGCTCGTGCTCAACGCTCGACCTCTCGACTCCGATGGCGGCCAGGACGTAGAAAGGGTATGACGGCCCCCTGATCGGCCGCAGCGCCGACCGGCGGCGTTCCCCGAGGGTGAGGACGTGGGTGATCACGTTGTCCGCCTAGACTGGGGCGACCGCGCGCCCGGGGTCGTTTCGGGCGCCCCCCACTGTCGGCACGTCATCGCCTTGGTCGCGCTGTGCCCAGGGTCGAATCCGGAGGAGTCCGTGGCAAAGCAACGGGAATCGCGTGTGGTGAAGGTCGTGGTGGCCAGCATCGTCCGCCCGATCATGACGGCCATCACCAAGGTCGACTGGCGCGGGCAGCACCACATCCCGCGCGAGGGCGGTGTGATCCTCGCCTCCAACCACCTCTCCCTGGCCGACCCGCTGACCATCGCGCACTACCTGTACGTGGCCGGGCGCCGGTGGCCGACGTTCACCTCCAAGGACAGCGTCTTCAAGATCCCCGTCGTCGGCTTCGTCGCACGCAGCACCGGGCAGATCGGGGTGAGGCGCGGCAGCACCGACGCCGTCAAGGCGCTGCAGGACGCGGAGAAGGCGCTGGTCGAGGACGGCTGCTCGGTGATCTTCTACCCCGAGGGCACCTGCACCCGCGACCCGGGGGAGTGGCCGATGACCGCCAAGACCGGTGTTGCGCGGCTGGCGCTGACCACCGGCGTCCCGGTCGTCCCCGTCGCCCACTGGGGCGAGCAGCACCTGCTCCGCTACGGCACCACGCGCCTGCGGCCGTTCCCGCGCAAGCGCGTCCAGTACCTCGCGGGCCCGCCCGTGGACCTGGACAAGTACCGGGGCGAGCCGATCACCGCATCCCTGCTGCGGGACGCGACCGCCGACATCATGCGGGCCATCACCGCCCTGCAGGCGGAGATCCGCGGCGAGGAGCCCCCGGCGATCCCGTACGATCCCCGTGCGGCGCGCCAGGAGCGGGTCGGCGAGGGCGACGTCGGGCGGGTCGGCGGTACGGAGCGGGCCGACGCGCCCGAGTCCACCGACACCACCGGTGCCACCGACACCACCGACACCACCGGCACGGCCGAGGAACCGGGCGCGGGCGGGCAGACCTCGGGCGCGGAGAACGTCTCCGCCGGCGGGGGCAAGGACGACGACGCGCCCCGGTCCTGACCCTCGCGAGGGCGAGGCCGAGGACCAGGACGTTCGAGGGATGGGAGAGACGATGAAGGTCGCCGTCATGGGCTCCGGCTCATGGGGTACGGCGTTCGCCAATGTGGTCGCGGACGCCGGTGTCGCCGAGGTCGAGATGTGGGGTCGGCGCGCCGATGTGGTCGACGCGATCCGGCAGCGCTCCGAGAACCCCGACTACTTCCCGGGGGTCGGGCTGAACCCGGAGCTGACGGCGACGACCGAGGCGGCCAAGGCCCTGCACGGCGCCGAGTTCGTCGTCATCGCCGTGCCGTCGCAGTCGCTGCGGGAGAACCTCGCGGCCTGGCGTGAGCACATCCCGGCCGACGCCGTCATCGTCAGCCTGATGAAGGGCGTCGAGCTCGGCACGTCGCTGCGGATGAGCCAGGTCATCGCCGAGGCACTGGAGTGGCCCGCCGAGCGCATCGCCGTCGTGACCGGCCCCAACCTGGCCCGGGAGATCGCCGGGCGCCAGCCCGCGACGGCCGTGGTCGCCTGCCCGCACGAGCCGACCGCGGTCCGGCTGCAGGGCGTGTGCAACGCCCCCTACTTCCGGCCCTACACCGCCACCGACCTGGTCGGGGCGGAGCTGGGCGGCGCGGTGAAGAACGTCATCGCGCTGGCCGTCGGCGTCGCCGACGGCATGGGGTTCGGCGACAACGCCAAGGCGTCGCTCATCACCCGCGGCCTGGCGGAGACGGTGCGGCTGGCGGTGGCGCTGGGCGCCGACGAGCACACACTGTCCGGTCTGGCCGGGCTCGGCGACCTCGTGGCCACGTGCAGCTCGCCGCTGTCGCGCAACCGCACCTTCGGCGCGAAGCTCGGCTCCGGGATGACCGTGGAGGAGGCCGTGGCGGCGACCCGGCAGACCGCCGAGGCGGTGAAGTCCTCGGAGTCGATCCTGGCGCTGGGGCGGGCCAACGGTGTGGAGATGCCGATCACCGAGGCCGTGGTCGGGATGATCGACCACGACCTGAGCCCGGCGGAGGCGCTGCAGGCGTTCATGTCGCGCAGCACCAAGCCGGAGAGATACGGGGTCTGAGTCCCGCCGCTTCCGAACCGGTGTCGGCCACCCCTCCGTCGATCTCGGGACCGTCGACCGAACTCGCGGCGGAATGGGGTCGATACCCCCGACATCAACGGAGGATCATGTCGCCGCAGGGAGAGAACACCCGTGCCGTGGGCCTGCCGACGGGGCCGGTGCCCGCGGAGCGGCCGGTGCGGATGCCCGTGTACCGCAGCACGACCTACGCCTTCGACACGTCACAGGAGTACGCGGACGTTCTCGACGGTGTCCGGGCGGGCTACTCCTATGCCCGGATCGACAACCCGACGAGCGAGGCGTTCGCCCGCGCACTGGCCGCCATGGAGGGCGGCGGGCCGGACGCCGCGGTGCGCGGTCAGGCGTTCGCCTCCGGGATGGCGGCGATCAGCACCACGCTGCTCGCGCTGACCTCGGCCGGGTCGCACGTGGTCGCCGCCCGGTCGATCTACGGCAACACCTACTCGCTGCTGGACGGGCTGCTGCGGCGCTTCGGGGTGGACACCGACTTCGTCGACATCACCGACCTGGACGCCGTCCGCGCCGCGGTGCGGACGCAGACCGCGGTGGTCTTCACCGAGACGCTGTCCAACCCGACCATGACCGTGTCCGACATCCCCGGGCTCGCCGAGGTCGCGGCGGAGGCCGGGGCGGTGCTCGTGGTGGACTCGACGTTCGCCTCCCCGGCGGTGTGCCGCCCGCTGGAGCACGGCGCCGACCTCGTGGTCCACTCGGCGACCAAGTACATCGGCGGGCACAGCGACGCCACGGGCGGCGCGGTGGTGGGCCGACCCGAACCGGTGGCGGCGGTCCGCGCGGCCCGCATCGACCTGGGGCCGTGCCTGGCGCCCGACGAGGCGTTCCTGCTGCACCGGGGGCTGGAGACGCTGCCGCTGCGGATGGCCCGGCAGTGCGCCACCGCGGCGGAGTTCGCGGCGGCCGTGGCCGGGCATCCGGCGGTCGCGCGCGTGGACTACCCCGGGCTACCTGGTCACCAGGGGCACGAGCTCGCCGGGGCGCTGTTCGACGCCGGCCGCTACGGCGCCGTCGTCACCGTCACACCGCGGGGCGGCCGGGCAGCGGGCATGGTGTTCGCGGACGGGCTGCGGGTGGCGAGCATCGCCGCGTCGCTGGGTGGTACACACACGCTGGCAGGTCACGTAGGATCCACGACGCACCGGCAGTTGAGCGACGAAGCGCTGGAGGCCGCGGGGATCGGACCGGCGGCCGTCCGGTTCTCCATCGGCGTCGAGGAGCCGGCCGATCTCATCGAGGACGCGCTGGCGGCCCTGGACCGGTGCACGTCCGACGGATAACGACGGGGACCGACACCGGAATCGCTCGGTTCGGGTCCTGCACAAACGCAAGATAGGGTCACGCCCATGACCGAGCAGCGAAAGATTCGGGTCGCCGTGGTTTTCGGCGGGCGCAGTTCCGAGCACGAGATCTCCTGTGCCACGGCGGGCAGTGTGCTCTCCGTCATCGACACCGACCGCTACGAGATCGTGCCCATCGGGATCACCCGCGGCGGCAACTGGGTGCTGACCTCGGGTGACAGCGAACGCCTGGCCATCCGCGACGGCCGGCTGCCGAGCATCGGGGAGGAAGCGGGCGCCGCCCTCGCACTGCCCTTCGACAGCGCCGCCGAGCTGATGGTCGTCGAGCCCGACCAGGTGCCCCGCCGCCTCGGCGAGGTCGACGTCGTCCTGCCGCTGCTGCACGGTCCCTACGGCGAGGACGGCACCATCCAGGGGTTGTTCGAGATGATGGGCGCCCGCTACGCGGGCGCCGGGGTGTTCGCGAGCGCCGCCTCCATGGACAAGATCTTCATGAAGGCGATGCTCGCCGGGAACGGGATCCGCACCGGCGCCTACGTGCCGGTCACCGACCGCGAGTGGCAGCGCGAGCGCAAGCGCGTCCTGGACGACATCGCCGAGCTCGGCGGCACCCTGTTCGTCAAGCCGGCCCGTGCCGGGAGCAGCGTCGGCATCAGCAAGGTGGCCGACGCCGCCGACACCGACGCGGTCATCGCCGCGATCGAGGCGGCGCGCGAGCACGACCCGAAGGTCATCGTCGAGGCCGCCATCGTGGGCCGCGAGATCGAGTGCGGGGTGCTGGAGTCGCTGGACGGCGGACTGCCCGACGTCTCGGTACCCGCCGAGATCCACGTCGCCGACGGCTTCGACTTCTACGACTTCGAGGCCAAGTACCTGTCCACCAGCAGCCTGGGCATCCCCGCCGACCTGCCCGAGCAGGTCACCGCCGACATCCGGGCGCTGGCCGCGCGCACGTTCGAGGTCATGGGCTGCGAGGGGCTGGCCCGGGTCGACTTCTTCTACGGCGACGACGGCGAGATCTACGTCAACGAGGTCAACACCCTGCCGGGCTTCACCCCGAGTTCCGCCTTCCCGCGGATGTGGGAGGCCAGCGGCGTGGACTACCCCGCCCTGGTCGACCGGCTGATCCAGACCGCGCTCAACCGCCGTCAGGGCCTGCGCTAGCGGGCAGCAGCTCGCGGGCGAGGATCGTGCCGCCGGCGGTCGCGGCGGGGAACACCGCGACCGCCACGAACGGGATCGCCAGCAGCAGGTAGGAGGGCACGGCGAAGCCCAGCACCAACGACCGCCGCCGCCCCATGGCCCGGCGGCGGTCGCCCAGCCGGCGCAGCCCGCGCCGGTCGAAGGCCGCACCGACCAGCTCGATGCCCAGCATCCACCCGCCGAAGAGCGCCGAGAGCACCGGGATCAGCGTCTGCCCGACCACCGGGACGAAACCGGCGAAGAAGAGCGGCACCGCCACCGCCGCCGACACCGCGACCAGCACCGCCGACTGACGGGCCGCCCGCGCGATCGCCCCCGCCAACGGCTCCTCCACCTCGGCCGGGGCGTGGCCGAGCTCGTACTCGACCTCCTCGGCGATCCTGTCGTACAGCGGGAACCCCAGGGCCAGCGTGAACCCGGTGAACGCCACCACCATGACGAGCACGGCCCCGGCCACCACGGCGATCCCCACCGCGACCCGCAGCGTGGCGGCCCACCCGGCCGCCCACCCCTCGGCGAACGGCGTCATCCAGGTGACGATGTCGTCGATGTTCACCAGCAGGGTGATCAGCGCGATGAGGAACAGCACCGAGGTGATCAGGGGCGGGATCGCCCCCATGAGGAACAGTCTGGGCCGCCGCACCACCATCCCGAAACCGCGGAACAGGATGCCGACACCGGAGAACACGTCACGGATGGATTGGCTCACATCGCACGACCCTAGACCGTGGGATCGGGACCTGCACACACGCCGCCGGGCCGCCTCACCTCCCTCCCCGCCGCGAGCACGCGGCGGAAGGCCGCAGGGGCACCCGGTCGGTGGAGCCGGGAACATCGGCGGACGCGTCGAAGGCGGGAGCGGCGGCGTGCGGGTAGCGGGCCGCGACGGTGTGGACGACCCACCGGTGGAGGCGGTCGTCGGTACGGCGGGCGACCGCGGCCAGCTCGTGCAGCGCCGCCTCGGCCCCACGGGCCAGGACCCACGTGCCCAGGTCGGCCGCGGCACCCGGTGAGCCGCTCGCGGCGCGCTCGACCACCACCTCGGCCGGCTCCGCCAGCAGCGCGTCGAAGGTCCGCGGGGTGCGGCCCGCGGCGGTCAGGCGCTCGTAGGCCGCCCACTCGCCCAGCGGGGTGAGGCCGAAGGCCGCCTCGCCGCACGGAGACGCGCCGGTCTCCCACCCACCGCGCACGACCGCCCCCAGCCGTTCGAGGTCCGCCAGCACCACCTGGACGGCCACGGCGGGCGAGGCCCACGCGCCGGTCCCCGCGGGCCCGCCGCTACCCGGTCCGTCGCCCGACGCCAGGGCGCCGGCGATGACCGCGATCCCCGCAGGCCGCCGCTCGGCGAAGAGCGCGGACAGCACACCGTCGACGAAGGCGCCGGGTGTTCGGCCGTACTCCCTGGCGAAGGTGTCCCCGCCCGCGGTGTGCAGGCGGTCGGGCAGGTCCTCTGAGATCGCGGCGTAGAAGTCCCGCCACAGCCCGGCGGCGCCGCGCGGCGACCACCCGGCCGCACGGCCCGTGGCCGCGGCCGCCCCCGGTTCGTCGTCATCGCCGCGGAAGGCCGGAGCGGCGCGGATCGCTTCGGCCAGCTCCGCGGCGGAGGGCAGCCGCGCCGCCCGTGACCGCAGGCCGTCGCGGCCGGGACCGGAGAAGAGGGCGGGGGAGCCCAGCGGCTCGCGGCAGGCGGCGGCGAACGCGTCGGCCGTCGCGCGCAGGCCGTCGACGTGGGTGCAGTACGGGTCGAGCCACCCCTCCCCGCGGAGAAATGACCACCATGCGCCGAGCGCCGCCGCGACGTCTGCGGCCGCCGGCGCACCCGGCCCGCCCCGGCGCCACCGCCAGTCCATGAAGAGGGCGGCGACGTCCCCGGTGTGCCAGCGGGCCAGCAGCCCGTTGCCGCCGCGCTCCGGCTCGCCGTACTTGTAGTCGAGGACCAGCCGCAGCGCGCCCGGATCGGGCGCGGCGCCGGGGGCGGCGGCGTCGACCGCCCGCCGGATGAAGCGTTCGCGGTAGTCGGCGAACGTGGCCGCGTCGGCATGGGTGAAGACGAGGCGCATCACGCCTCCCCTGCGGCCGTCGCCGGCGCGGCGCCGGTGCCCGCGCGCAGAGGCGAGCACCGCCGCACCGCGTAGGCGCCCAGCGGCGTCAGGGTGAAGGCGGCCCCGCACCGCGGTAGACCGCCCTCGCCGCCCTCGCCGCTCGACTCGTCGGAGGACTCGGGGAGTTCACGGTGCTCGACCACGCCCAGCGCGCTCAGCACACCGATGCCGCCGGGCAGCAGCCACACCGGAACGCCCTCATCGCGCACGCGCTCCCACAGGACATCGGGGAGGACAGGGCCGCCCGTGCTCTCGGCCAGCAGAGCGAGCGTCGCGTGCATGACCCGCTCGGCCGGTGCGTAGTGGACGCGGGGGTCCTGGAGCCGCCAGAACGTGGGCGCGTGCCCTAGCAGCGCGCACAGCAGGCGCAGCGGGTCGTGCCGGTGGCGCCCGTACTCGGCCCCGGGGATCACCCAGCCGTACTGCCGCTCCACGTCCCCGCGCCGCCGCTCGGTGCGCTCGGGGACGAGCTTCAGGATGTGCGCCTTCAACGCCACGGTGAGCAGCTCGGCGCCGCGGTCGAACGGGCAGCGGACGTGCTCATCGGCGTCCTCGTGCTTTCCGAGGTGGCACCCCAGGGCGACCAGCGTGTGGTGCGACGACCGGAACGGGTGGTGCAGCCTCTCGCGCGTCACCTCCTTGCCCGCGCCGATCCACGCCAGGAAATCCAGCATGAGCGCGACGAGCAGCGCCTCCGCGGCCGGGCCGCGCAGCCGGTCCTCCCGCGGTGCGTCGTCCGGCGGTGGGCCGCCGCCGGGCCGCCGGGTGGAGTGCGTCGGAGTGGTGTCGGACATGGCGATCCCCCATCACTGGACTGCGGATGCTCCGCGCGGAATCGCCCGTCGTCGCGTTCGTGCGTCTCGGTGCCGGGAAGCGGCGCGCGACTCCAAGCTAGGCAGCCTCCGCCGCCCGGTCCAGCGCCCGCCGCGCGCCTGTGGACAACCCCTGGCGCCGCCGTCCACAGGGGGCGGCCGCACCTTGCCCGCCCGACCGCCCGGCGCTTGCCTGAGAGGATGCCGGAACCGGATCTCACCAACGCGCAGGCGCTCGCCGCCTCCCAGCACGGCGTCCTCTCCCGCCACCAGGCCGTGGAATGCGGCCTGTCCGCCGGGCGGATCGACCGCCTCGTCCGCAAGCGCCGGTGGCGCTGCCTGCGCGCGGGGATCTACCTCGTGCGCGGGGACCCCGTCCCGGCGCTCGCCGCCCGGGTCATGGCGGTGCAGCTGGCCTACGGGCCGCGCGCCGTCGCGGTCGGCCCCACGGCCGCCCGCCTATGGCGCATGCAGGGCCCGCTCTCCGGGCCGGGTTACGAGCACCTCCACATCACCGTCCCGGGCCGCTCGGGCGGTAGCCTCGTCGGCCTGCGCCTGCACGGATGGGACGTCCCTCCGGGCGAGACCACCCTGTACAAGGGCATCCGCCTCAGCACTCCGGGGCGCACGCTGCGCGACACCGTCCTGCTGGCCGACCGCTACGCCGCGGTCAGCGTGATCGACTCGGCCCTGCACCAGGGCCTGATCGACACCGGGGACCTCGCCGAACTGGAGGAGGCGAACGGCGGCCGCGCCGGCGCGGCCCGCACCCGAACCTGGTGGGGCCAGGCCGACGGGCGCGCGCACAGCACCTTCGAAACCAGGATCCGCCTCATCTGCGCCGACGCCGGGATCCCGCCCGAGTCCCTGCAACACCCGGTCTACGACGCCACGGGCCGCCTCGCCGGCCACGCCGACCTGGCCTGGCCCAGCCGCGGCGTCATCGTCGAAGCCGACGGCCGCGACCCCCACTCCCTCCCCGGCGCCCTCTTCACCGACCGCCGCCGCCAGAACCGCATCGCGAGCTCACCCGGCCGCCTCGTCCTCCTCCGCTTCACCTGGAGCGACCTGCAACACCCACGTGAGATCGTCGCGATGATCCGCACCGCATTGGAACGGGGGAGCAGTGGTTGACGACGGCGACACCGGAACCGCCCGCCTCAGCGGCGCGTACCGGTCGGGAGGCGAGGGGATCCGGCCGGTCCCCCGTGGGGCCACGGCCTTCTGGGAGGCACCGCCGGAACCACCGCGTCCGATCCGCGAGCGCACCTACCAGGGTGTCTGTCGCACAGCGACGCGGATGGCCGGGTGGCGGCTCACCCGTTTCGAGGAGGCGGGCGTGACGCCCTCATTCCACGGGGCGGAGGTCGAGCGGCGCGGGTCCACCCTGGTGATCGCCTGTCACACACTGCTGCCGTTGTTCGCGCTCGCGAAGCCGCCGTCGGTGAACGCCATGAACCTGGAATTCGTCTGGCACGCCGAACTGGGCCGGGCGCTGCGGACGGTGTGCCGGTTCACCGTGCTCAAGCCCGAGGAGCCGGCCGTTCCCGTCGAGCGGGCCGACCTGTCGCTGCTCGGCGCGGTCGAGCGGGAGCAGATCCGCTACTGGAAGCCGGCCACCGTGGGCGAGATCGTCTTCGACCAGTGGGACTGAATCGCCCTCCCTCGCCGGGCGCGGCCCGGTCGGCAGCGGTCACCGCGGCAGGAACCGGCTGGGGCGGCCGTGCCAGCTGACGTAGAGGTGTTCGCGGGCGCGGGTGCAGGCGACGTAGAGGAGGGAGCGCTGGGCGTCGAGGTCGGCGCGGTGTTGGTTCTCGTCGAGGTCGGCGCTGGTGACGTGGTCCATCTGGGGGAGGGCGTCGGCGGTGACGCCGGTGACGGCGACGGCGCGGAACTCCAGGCCCTTGACGCCGTGCATGGTGGTGACGCGGACCGCGCCGGTGGTGTCGGTGACGGCGTGCTCGCGGGGGTTGAACACGGTGGCGGGCAGGGAACGGGCGCGGAGGTGGGCGGCGACGGAGTCGCGTAGGCGGTTGGTGCGGGCGGTGACGCAGATGTCGCCCGGCGCGATGCCGTCGGCCAGCCACTCCCGGACGCGGTCGGCGAGCGCGTCGAGCTCGTCCGGTTCGTCGTCGGCGCCGTGGAGTTCGGGCGGCGGGCCGCTGAGAATGCAGCGGGTGCCGCCCGGCGGCTCGGTCGCGCTGCCCGGGGCCGACGCCGGTTCGCCGAGCTCGGTGACGGGGCGCCCGCGCATGATGCCGTCGGCCCAGGACAGGATCTCGCCGGTGGTGCGGTAGTTGACGCGCAGAGGGTAGGACCGGCCGACGACCTCGATCCCCAGCTGCCTGAAGGAGACCGTGTTGTCGTAGATGCGCTGCCGGTTGTCGCCCGCGATGAACATGTCGTCGGGTCCGTGGGCGACCGCGGCGCGGAGGGTGCGCCACTGCGCGGGGTGCAGGTCCTGGGCCTCGTCCACGACGACGCTGGTGTAGCGGCGTTCGATGTGGCCGTCGAGGATCCGCGTGGCCGCGGCATGCAGGTCCTCCGCGGGCAGGCGGCGGCCGGCGCGCATCTGGGCGCGGGCGTCGCTGATGGCGTGCCAGACGTCGCGGCGCTGTGCCGCGCTCAGCGGGGTGCTGCGGCCGCGGCGGGCGTCGGGGTCGAGGTACCCCTCCAGCGTGGTGATCCCCTGTGCCATGACCACGTGCCGGTACTCGGAGAACAGGAAGTCGACGGGCCAGGGCAGCCGGTGCTGGCGGGTGTGGTTGGCGAAGAAGCCGCGGGTGTCGGTGCGCAGCCGGACATCGGGGTGCACCTCCTTGACGACGTCCAGCGCGAGCTTGTCGGTGGTGAGCACGTCGACGTCGGCGACCAGCTCGGGCGGCAGCAGCAGTGCGAGGTTGCGCCGGAGCGACTCCACCAGCGCGTTGGTGAAGCTGGTGAGCAGGATGCGGCCACCCAGCGGCAGGTTTTCGGCCAGGTGTTTGACGCGGTGCAGGGCGACGACCGTCTTGCCGGTGCCCGGCCCGCCGGAGACCTTGGCCGGGCCGTTGAAGCGCGGCCGGTAGGCCAGGGCGCGCTGCTTGGGGTGGAGGAAGACGCGCCACGCGTTGAACTCGCCCGCCAGGACGTCCTCGACCTCCCGGTCGTCGTTGACGACGATGACGCGTTCGCGGGTGTGCCGGATCGCCGTGTCGTAGTCGTCGGCGGCGACCGCACCGACGGCGGGGCGCCGCGGTGCCACGACCTCGTCGAGGACGCGCTGCACCGGGTGCCCCTCGGCGAGCGCGGCGAGCACCTCGTACTGGTCCTGGGGCAGGGCCGGAGCCCAGTTGCGCAGCTCGTCGCCGCTGCCGAGGGTGCGGCAGAACCCGCGGATCTCGGGGTCGACGCCCAGCCGGGCCAGGTCGCGGTCGGTGACGTGGTCGAAGAGGGAGGAAGGGGAGGCGGGCGTCGGGGGAGAGACGGCCGCGGGGCGCTCCGCGGCCTCGGCTGCCCCGGCCGGCTCGGCGGGGGTGGTCGCGCGCGCGGCCGCCGGGGCGGGATTCGGGGCCTCGGCGGCGGAGGGGGTGGCCGCGAGGGGCGCCTGCAGCGCGGTGGCGTCGCGCCGCTCAAGGGTGCCCATCACCCGGTTGACATCGTGGCGCTGGTCCACGGCCCATTCCTCGGCGGCATCGCGCGGCAGCAGGTGCACCAGCAGGAACGTCTCGCCCGATTCGGGCGCGAGCATCACCCCCGTCCACGCATCGCTGATGCGGAATGTGCGGATACGCGGATCCTGGCCCGAGGGCAGCGATCGAATGCGCAGGTCGGGGTGGGAGAGTAGGGCGTGGAGTGGCAGCTCGCGGAATTTGCGGGTGACGGCGAGCAGCCGTTCCCGCGTCGGCCGGTCGAGTTTCTCGTACTGCGGGAGACACGTCGAGTCGATGGCCAGTTGGGGCATGAGCCTCCTTTGCGTTCGGCGGGCCCGGCGGCAGTGGAGCCGCCCATCGACCGCCCTTCCCCTGCCGTTCTAACCGATCGTGACGACAGAACGGAAGGAAACGGCCTTTTTCACTCCTGTTTCACCGACGTGTCGCTCATCGCCGTCGAATGGCGGCCGGAACCGGCCGATCCCCGTGCCGCCGGAGCGATCCGGCCGGGGGGCGGGATCTCCTCCGGCGCGACCGAACGCGATAACGGAACAGCGGAAATGCGGAAATGAGGTCCTGCGAATTCGCTACCCCCGGTCGCGCGGCCAGTGGCCAATGGGGCGGACCGAGCGGCGGAACCGCGCTGCGGCCGACGGCGCGGACCGCTAGGGTCGGGCTCGGTGGGGCCGAACGGCCCGCGAGACAAAGGGGACATGCGCGTGGAACCGGGACTGTGGGCGGCGGTCGCAGCGACGGGAGTGGTGGCGGCGCTGGCGCCGACGGCATGGACGCGCCTGTCCACCGCGCGCCGCAGGTTCGGCCCCGACGACACCGCCACCGTGCCGCAGCGCACGGTGGCCATCGTCCCGGGTGCCGCCGTCTGGCCGAGCGGCCCCTGCCCGCTGCTGGCGCGCCGGCTCGACCTCGCCGCCCGGCTCTTCCGGGCCGGCAGGGTCCGGGCGATCCTGGTCTCCGGCGACAACCGGGCCCTGTCGAACTTCGAGACCGACGCCATGACCGACTACCTCGCCGACACCGGCATCCCCCGGGAGTCGATCGTCGCCGACCCCCACGGCTACCGCACCTGGGACACCTGTGTGCGCGCCCGCACCACCTACGGCGTGGACGGCGCCGTCATCGTCACCCAGTCCTTCCACCTGCCCCGCGCGGTGGCGCTGTGCCGCGCCGCGGGCATCGACGCCGTGGGCGTGGGCGACCCCACCGTCGGCGGCCGTACCCGCTCGGTGGTGCGCGGGTACGCGCGTGAGCTGGGCGCCAACGCCAAGGCCGTGCGCGACGCCGTGCTGCGCCCCGCCCCGCTGCGCGCGGACCCCCCGGTCGACGACCTCCGCTCCGCGCTGTCCTGACCCGGGCTTGTCCCCGTCGATCTCGGCGAAGCGCACCGAACAGTAGAAACCACCGTTGGGTTCTCGGTGCACTTCGCCGAGATCGACGGGGAGGGGCGGGGATGCGGGTGGGTGTGGCGAGGGTGTCGTGCGCGGCGGGATAATGGCTGACCATGGAAGCGACGACGGACAACGGCCCCCTGCGGGGAGTGGACGACATCGACTGGCGCGCGCTCGCGCCCACGCGCGGAGAGGAGATCCCCGAGCTCCTGCGCAAGATCGCCGACGGTGACGATACCGCCACCGGCCCCGGCGAAAGCCTGTCGGCGCTCTATGACATCGTCCGCTACCCCGGCCCCGGCTACCCGGCAGCCCCGACGGTGGCCCGGTTCCTGATCGACATCGCCTGCGCGCCGTCGACCCCCGCCCGGTTGCGGTGGCGCCCGCTGAGCCTGCTGCTGGAGTTCCTCGCCCCCAACGCGGCGGTCCTCGTCCCGCAGCGCCCGGATGTCGGCCTGTGGCGCGACGAGGTCGCCTGGGCGAACTCCACCGACCTCGACAAGGTCCGCGAGCAGTACGCCGAGTGGTTGCGCGACGCCCCCGACGAGCAGCAGTACCGGCGGATCCGGCACCGTTTCGAGGCCATCGGCCGCGACAACGGCCCCGCGCTCCTGGAGGCGGAGCTCGCCGTCCACGACACGGTGTGCGAGCGCGTCGACGACCTGCTCGGCCTGCTCGACGGCGCGGAGAACCGCCGTTCGCTGGAGGCCCCCGCCGAGTGGGCCTCCTACGTGCTCGCGTTCGTCCCGGAGGCCGCCGAGGGTGTCCGGAGCCGGCTGGAGCGGGCCCTGTCACCCCTGGAGCGCCCCGCGCCGCCCACCCCGACCGGTCTGGCCGGGATGTCCCGTCCGGAGATCCAGTCCGCGCTGTCCGGCACGGCGCGGCCCGAGATCAAGTCCGCCGAGCTGTTCGCCCTGGGCCTGCTGGCGCCGGCCGACGACCCAGCGGTCACGGTCACCCTCACCCACGCCATGGCCTCCGGCCACCTCTACAACTCCTTCGCCGCGGCCGTCGCCATGGCCACCGTGCACGGTGAGAAGGCGCCCGCCGAGGCGCTGGCCCGCATCGTCGACGGCGGCACCAAGCCCATGGGCTTCCACGGCCTGTTCGGCGACTCCTGGCCGCACCCCGGCCGTATCGAGCCGGAGGTGCTGGCGTTCCTGGCCCTGGGCCGCGGCGGTGCGGCGACCGTGGCAGCGCGGTTGGAGATGCTGCCCGAGGTGCTCGCGCACAGCGAGGGGGAGTCGCGCGCCGCGGCCCTCGGCGCCGCGCTGGAGATGGCCTTCGGCCCCCGCGCGCAGGCGGGCGAGGACGGCCCGGGGGACGACTCCGCCGACCTCGGCGAGGATCCGCTGCGGGTGCTGTGGGCGATCGCCGAGCTCCCGGCCGCCGCGTGGGAGGACGACGAGCTCGGCGGGACGCTGGACGCCTGGGGGCTGCCGTCCGAGCGGGCGGAGTTCCTGGAGTTCGCCGGTGTCGAGGCCGACGACACGGGTGACGGGCAGGCGGCGCACGAGGGCGATGACCGGCCCGAGCGGCAGCAGGACCCGGCACCGTCCCGCCCCGCCGACACCTCCGGCGGGTTCCTCAGTCGCCTCTTCGGCGGCGGGGGCACCGCGCGCTGACGACGATGGCCGGTGCCGTGCCGACCCCGGGACCCGGGCCGGCACGGCACCGGACCCCTCAGCGGGGCGCGGCCAGCGCGTCCTCCACGCCCGGCTCCTTGGGGCCGAGGAACGTCGGCTCCGGCTGCAGCAGACCGTCGGCGACGGCTTTGAACGCGGCCGGAACCTCCCGGAAGTAGCCGTAGAGTGTGGCGCCCGTCCGGATCCGCAGGCTCGCGTCGCCCACCCCCTGGGTGTCGATCCCGACCGCCTGGCAGAGGCTCACGGCCCGTGCGAGGTGGAACTCCTGGGTGACGACCGTCGCCGCGTCCACCCCGAAGATCTCGCGCGCCCGGATGCACGACTCCCAGGTACTGAACCCGGCGTAGTCACCGGCGATCTTCTCCGCCGGGACCCCGGCACGCACCAGGTAGGCGTGCATCGCGTCGGTCTCGTTGTAGGAGTCGCGGCTGTTGTCGCCGCTGACCAGGACCGCCTCGACCAGTTCGCGGTGGTAGAGGTCGGCGGCGATGTCCAGCCGGCGGGCCAGCAGCGTCGTCGGGTGCCCCTCGACGCTCAGCCCGGCCCCCAGGACGAGGGCGACCGGCCGCTCCTCGGCGTCTGCCGCCCCGACCCGCCGCTCCTGCGTGGACAGCGTGATCCACGCGAACGGCACCGGGACCGCGAGCAGCACCGCGACCGCCGCCAGCAGAACCTGCCGCCTGCGCTCCCGCCACAGCCGCAGCCCCGCCGACCCGCACGTCTTCCACCATTGTTCGCGCACATCCGGTTCGACGCAGTGCGGCCCCGAACGGTTCTGCCGGAAAACCCCTCGGCCCGGAACCGCAGCGCCGGATAGGGTCCGGCCCCATGGACGAATTCCCGGCGCGGTTGCGCGCCATCGCCGACCTGAAGACCGCCATGATGCGCGACGAGAGCGGACGGCACGAGTACGACGGTTCACCCGCCGACCTGTCCCCCGGCAGCGTGCGTGAGAATCTGGCGCGCCTGGGCCAGGGCGAGCGCTTCGCCGACGACCACGACGAGGCGCACGCGAGCGCGTTCGAGGAGGGGCTGCGCGTCGAGTTCGGCGAACTGGAGCTGCACCGCGCCAACCCCCTCTACCACCTCGACGAGCTCGGCCTCCTCGGCTACGACAAGGACTACGCCCCCGAAGCCGAGCGCACCGCCGCCCTCCGGAGCCACCTGGCCGCGTGGCCGCGCGTGGTCGACGCCGCCGTCGCCTCCCTCGACCGGCTCAGCGCACCCGCCGCGACCGCGCTGCTGGCGCCCGTACGCGGCCTGGCGGCGGAGATCCCCGACGACACCCCCGACGACCTGCGCGCCGCCGCCCTCGCGGCGCAGCGGCGGTTCGTCTCACACCTGGAGCACGCGGCCGAGCACGGCGAGCCCAGCGCCGCGCTGGGCGGCCCCGCCCTGGCCCGCCTCATGGGCGCCTCCGAGGGCATGGAGGTCGACCTCGGCCGTCTCACCGAACAGGCCGACGCCGAGCGCGACCGGCTCAAGGAGCGCCTCGCCGCGGCCACCGCGCGCATCGACCCCGGCCGCGCGCCCATGGAGGTCCTGCGCGAGCTGGTCCGCGACCACCCCGACGCCGACGGCGCCATCGCCGAGGCCGAGAAGTGGACCGAGCTGGCGATCGCGTTCACCCGCGAGCGCGACCTGGTCCCCTACCACGACGGCGTGTGCGAGGTCCTCGTCACCCCGGAGGCGTACCGGTGGGGCACCGCGATGATGGTCTGGGCGAACCCGGATGAGGCGGACGGCCCCTCCAGGTACTTCGTCAGCCCGCCCGACCCCGCCTGGACCGAGGACGAGGCCGCCGAGTGGCTGGAGATGTTCAGTCCCACCACGCTGCCCGCCATCAGCGTGCACGAGGTGGCGCCCGGCCACTTCTCCCACGGCCGCGCGATGCGCCGCGCCGTCGGGCCGGTGCGGCGCACGCTGCCGTCCATGTCCTTCATCGAGGGGTGGGCGCACTACACCGAAGAGCTGTGCGTGGACGAGGGCTTCGGCGCCTACGCCGAGAAGGCCGTCGGCGGCGGGTTCACCGCGGCGCACTTCGAGATCGGGGTGTGGGCCGAGGCTCTGATCCGCGTCACCCGGCTGACCGCGGCCATCGGTGTGCACACGGGGCAGATGACGGTCGAGGACGCCGCGCGCCGGTTCGGCGAGGACACGCCGCTGGCCGGGCCGGCCGCGCTCGCCGAGGCGCGCCGGGCGACCTTCGACCCCACCTACGGCCGCTACACCTGGGGCAAGCTGGAGATCCTCCGGCTGCGCGAGGAGGCGCGGCGGCGCTGGGGGGCGGGCTTCAGCCTGCGGCGCTTCCACGCCGCGATGCTCGACCTCGGCGCCCCGCCGCTGGGCGTGCTGGGCACCGCGCTCGACCGCGGCTGACCCGGCGCCCCCGCCGACCCGGCCCACCGGGACGGCGGGGATCGGCCCCAGGACCGTCCGACCGGCCACCGGGGCGATGAGCGGCCCCGGTGCCCGGTCAGCGGCCGATCCCCGCCGTCAGCCCGTCGACCACCTGCCGGGTGGCCAGCAGGAACAGCACCACCAGCGGCAGCGTCGTGATGACCAGCCCGGCGTACAGCAGCGACTGGTTCAGCCCGTACTCGGTGAAGAACGCGGTCAGGCCCACCGGCAGGGTGTACTTCGCGCTGTCGCGGATCAGCACCAGCGGGAAGAAGAAGTCGTTCCACAGCTGGATGCCCTGGAACAGCATCACCGTGGCCAGAGCCGGACGCACCTGCGGCAGCATGACCAGGGCGAACAGCCGGAACTCCCCGGCGCCGTCGATGCGCGCGGCCTCGGCCAGCTCGCCGGGCACCTGCCGGAAGAACGCGGTCAGGATGAACACCGCGAACGGCACCCCGCTGGCCGCGTACACCAGCACCAGACCCAGCCGCGAGTCGAGCAGACCGAGCGAGTCGAAGAGGTAGAACACCGGCACGATGCCCAGCCGGATCGGGATCATCAGCCCGGCGATGAGATAGCCCAGCAGCAGCTCCGAGCCGGGGAAGGCGTAGCGGCCCAGCACGTAGGCCGCCAGCACCGACACCGCCGTGCCGAGCACCACCGCGCCCGTCGTCACCAGCAGCGAGTTGACGAAGTAGCCGCCGAAGTCGGCGTCCACCCACGCCCGCGCGTAGTTGTCGAACGCCGGGGCGGTGGGCAACCCCAGCGGGTCGGCGCGCAGTTCGGCCTCGGGCCGTAGCGAGGAGACGACCATGAGCGTCAGCGGCGCCAGCGCCACCACCGCATACCCCCACAGCAGCAGCCGCACCGCCAGGTCGCCCACGTGAAGGCCGGACGGTCGTCGGGCGCGCCGCACCGGCGGCGGGGGAGCGGCGGGCGCGGGGCGCAGGGTCGTCGTCATCGCAGCCGCGCCTCCCCGCGGCGCAGCACCCGCGTCGCCGCGATCGAGATCCCGAAGATGAACACGAACATCACCACCGCGAGTGCCGAGGCCTGTCCGATCGCACCGGGGTCGGGGTTGTTGAACGCGGTGCGGTAGAACAGCAGCCCGAGCACGTCGGTGGCCCCGGCCGGTGCGCCCTGGGAACCCTGCATCGCATAGACGAGGTCGAGCACGTTCATGTTGCCGATGAATGTGAGCACCGTGACGATACCGATCGCCGGCACCAGCAGCGGCAGCGTCACGTGCCGGAAGGCCTGCCACCCCGAGGCGCCGTCCACCCGGGCGGCCTCCTCGTAGGCCGGAGGGATCGCCGCCAGCGCCGCGGAGAACAGCAGCATCGGAAAACCGATCCACTGCCAGGCGTTGACCAGGATCAGGGTGGGTAGGGCCAGCGCCGGGTCTCCGGTCCACGGCCGCGCGAGCGCGTCCAGGCCGACGGCGCGCAGCGCGGCGTTGACCGCGCCGAACTGCGGGCTGAGCATGAGGCTCCACAGGTAGCCCACCACGATCGGGCTGACCAGGTGCGGCAGCACGTAGGCGGTCTGCAGGAACCGCCGCCCGGTGCGGGTACCCCGCAGAAGCACCGCGAACGCAAGCCCCACGGTGGTCTGCACCAGCATCGTTCCGCCGAAGAACGCGAGGTTGTGCCCGAACGCGCGCCACAACCGGTCTCCGTAGACGCCGCTGAACAGGTGGGCGAAGTTGTCCCACCCGGCGAATCCGGTCCGCTGTGTGCCCTGCCAGGAGTACAGGCTGTACTGCAGCGCGCTGAACAGCGGATAGACGATGAACAGGGTGTAGAGGGCGACCGCCGGCAGCAGGAAGGCGGCCAGCACCCACCACGGCGGCAGGCCGCGGGCGGCCCTCCGCCGTGCGGGCGTCAGCCGTTCGGTTCGAACCACGACCCGATGTCCTTCTGCACCTGCTTCCCGGCTTCCTCGGCGGTGACGTCGCCGAGCAGCAGGGCGGCGAGCGCCATCCCCTCGGCGTCGCGGCCCAGCGGGTCGCCGTACCCGAAGTGCACGCCCATCATGTAGGGAGTGCCGTGCTCCGCGTAGCCCTCCAGCATGGCCGCCAGCACCGGGTCGGCGGGCTTCACACCCGGGACGGCCGGAATCTGCTCCAACTCCTCGGCGAACGCCCGCCCGAACTCCTCGGTCGCCATCCACGCCACCAGCTCCACCGCGGCCTCCCGGTTCTCCGATGCCGCGTTGACGCCGTACGAGCCGTCGGCGAATCCGGGCGTCAGCGGCGTGTCGACCGGCGAGCCCGGCACGACCGGGGCGTCGAAGTAGCCGATGTCCAGGTCGGGGGCGGCCTGCCGGAACGGTGCGATCTCGTACCCGCCCCCGGGGTACATGGCCGCGCGGCCGCTGGTGAACAGGGTCTGGGCGTCGGTGTAGCCCACGGCCGTCACATCGGGCGGCAGGTAGGGCTCCAGGTCGGCGACCGCCTGCAGGGACGCCGCGTAGTCGGGGTCGGTGAAGTCGGTCTCGCCGTCGAGCACCGCCCGGGAGAACGCGTCACCGCCCACCCGGGTGGCGCCCAAGGTCTCGCGCAGCAGCGCCAGCACCCACGGTTCCTGCCCGGAGGTGGCGAAGGGGATGACGTCGGCCGCCTTCAGCTCCTCCGCGGCGTCGACCATGCCGTCCCACGTGTCAGGGGGTTCGATGCCGTGCTCGGCGAAGATCTCCCGGTTGTAGAGCACGCCGAGGGTCTGCACGGCGAACGGGACGCCGTAGACCCGGTCGTCCCGGCGTCCGCGCGCGGCGTCGACGGTCTCCTCGGGCCAGGACGACAGGTCCACCTCGTCGTCGAGTGGGACCAGCTGTCCGGCCTGGATGAACGCCTGTACGGGGCCGTAGGGCTTGAGCTGAACGACGTCGGGGCCGCCCGAGGTCCGGGTGAGCCCGGTCTGCAGGATGGCGGGGTACTCGGTGTTCTTGTGGCCGGTGAACTCCACCCTCACCCCGGGGTGCCGCTCCTCGAAGGCGGCGAAGATCCGCTCGTACCCGGCGGCGTCCTCGGGTCGCCAGCTCCACACCGTGAGGGTGGTCTCTCCGTCGCCGCCTCCGCCCGCGCCGCCACCGGTACCAGGGGCGCAGCCCGCCGCGACGGCCGTGACGGCCAGGGCGGCGGCGAGGAGGGCGGTCGGCCGGAGCCGAAGGCGACGCGCAGCGCCACCGGTCGGGGGGACGGTCGTCGACGGTTGGGACATCTGCAAGTACCCCTCTCGCTGCCTCCGCCGACCTCGGGGGTGACGACGCGGTCTCTGCCGTTGTCCGGTCGGTGCTCCCGAGATCGACGGAGAGTGTGGCTGCGCCCCCGTCAGGGGGACTCGGTGGTGCCGATGCGGCGCAGCGCCTCGCGGACGTGCCCGCCCGCCGCCGCGAGCTCCTCGGCCGCCCGGGCGCTGTCCACCCCGGTCAGCAGCTCGACCAGGGCCACCTTGGTGTCGCCCCCGGCGCGGGCCAGCGCCGCCGCGCAGACCTCCTCGGGTCGGCCGCTGGCCTCGGTCAGGATGGTGACGACCCGGCCGCGCAGCTTGGCGTTGGTGGCGTTCACCCCGACCATCAGGTTGGAGTAGGTGTGGCCCATCCGCACCATCACCGCGGTGGAGAACGCGTTCAGCACGAGCTTCTGCGCCGTCCCGGCCTTCATCCGGGTCGATCCGGCGATGACCTCCGCCCCGGTGTCGACCCCGATGTGCACGTCGGCCTCGGCGGCCAGAGCGGCCTGCGGGTTGGCGCTCACCAGCACCGAGCGCGCGCCGGCCTGCGCCGCGCGGCGCAGGGCGCCGGCGACGTAGGGGGTGCGGCCGCTGGCCGCCAGCCCGACGGCAAGGTCCCCGCGCGCCAGACCGGCGGCGTCGGCACGGCCGAGGTCGGCGTCGTCCTCGCTGCCCTCCAGGGCCTGGCCCAGCGCCGGGGCGCCCCCGGCATGGTGCGCCACGACCAGGTCCTCGGGCACGCCGAACGTGGGCGGGAGTTCGGCGGCGTCCATGCCGGCGATCCGGCCGGACGTCCCGGCGCCGAAGTAGTGGATGCGGCCTCCGCCGCGCAGCGCCTCCACGGCCAGGTCCACGGCGCGCGCCACGTCGGGGAGGACCGCCTGCACGGCGCGTGCGACGGTCGCGTCCTCGGCGTTGATCTCCCGCAGTACGTCGATGGTGGGCAGCAGGTCGATGTCGTAGGTGCCGGAGTTCCTGCGCTCTGTCGGCGCCCGTACGATCTCCACGGGTTCCGCGGGAGTGGCTGCCATGTCCTGTGGGCTCCTTTCCGCGCTCTCGCGCTCTTGGTCCGGCACCGTCGCCGTCCCTCCTCGTCGTCAGGGGTCCGGCCCCGGCCGCGCCCTCCCCGGCGCCGTCGGACCGGCTCCGGATCACCCGTCGCCGTCGCCCCGAGCGCCCTCGGACCGCCCCGGCCGCCGCGTCTCCCCCACCCGCAGTCCGCGCACCGCTTCATAGGTGGTCTCCAGCGCGGTACGGCTGTCGGCGTAGCGCAGTTGGGCGAGTCCCACGAACAGGCAGTCGATCACGGTGAGCTGGGCGAGTCGGCTGGCCGTGGCGCCGGACCGGAACGTCGTCTCGCGGGCCGCGGTGGTCAGCAGGTGGTCGGTGTGCCGACGGATGGGGGAGCGGGGGAAGTTGGTGATGGCGACCGTCGTGGCGCCGCGGCGCTGTGCCTCGGCCAGCGCGTTGATCGTATCGATCGTGGTTCCGCTGTGCGAAATCGCGATGGCCACGTCGCCCTCGGCGAGCAGCGCCGCGCTCGTCAGCATCACGTGGTTGTCCGACCAGGCGAACGAGGTGAGGCCGATGCGGTGCAGCTTCTGCTGGAAGTCGGCGGCGACGAAGGCGCTCGCACCCACCCCGTAGAGGTCGATCCGCCGCGCCGCGGCCAGCGCCTCGATCACGGTCTGCAGCGACTCCACGTCCAGTTGGGAGGCGGTGTCCTCGACCGCGCGGGCGTCGGTGTAGGCGATCTTCTCCACGACGGTCACCAGGGTGTCGTCGGGGTTGATGTCGCCGGCGACCTCGCGGGTGCTGATGCCGGCGCCGCGGGCCTGCCCGGCCTCGGTGGCCAGCGTGAGCCGCAGTTCGCGGTAGCCGGTGAAGTCGATGGTGCGGCAGAAGCGGATGACGGTCGCCTCGGAGGTGTCGCAGTCCCTGGCGAGCTGGGTGATGGAGGAGGCGGCGACCCGCTCGGGGTCGTCGATGATGCGCTGGGCCACCCGCTGTTCGGCCGGGGCCAGGGACGGCAGCAGCGAGCGGACCCGCAGCACCGTGGACGGCGGGGCCTTGGCGGTCGCCTCGTCCGTTCTCCCGCCGCCGTTGGAGGCGGCGCCGCGTTCCGGAGCCATCGTTCCTCACTCGCCTCTCCGCCGATGTGGATCGGCTGTCGCGGCGCGGCGAACCCGGCCCGTCCGCCCGGCCGGAACCGGGCGAATCCGGCGGCGGCTCCGCCTTTTTCGCCATGTTGGAAAGTTTCTTTCGGTCTCGGGCCCGAGTCAATGTACGGAGCCGAGGAATTTCCCGCGGATTCCGGAGGTGACACAAGTGGACCCGGTGATGGGTGTCATTTGCGGCTCCACCGGACCGACCGGCACTGTAGAAGGGCAGCACCGATCCCACAACACCCCGGGGGAATGTGAGGGGAGGGAAAGCCCAGCCTACGGGGGTGTCGCCATTGGCAGATATCGCGTTCGGAGTGCTCGGACCGCTGACCGCACAGGTGGCGGACGCGCCGTTCCGCCTGCGGGGAGGGAAGCGCCGGATCCTGCTGGCCGCACTCCTGCTGCGGGCCAACCGCACGGTTCCGGTCGAGGAGCTCGTCGCGCGCATCTGGGGGGAGCGGCCCCCGTCCTCCCGTATCGGCGCCCTGCAGGTCCAGGTGGCGCGGCTGCGGGCGGCACTGGGCAAGATCCACGACGGCCCGCTGATCGCCAGCGTCTCCTCCGGGTACCGCATCGAACTCGCCCCCCACCAGCTCGACCTCCTGGGGTTCCGCGCGCTGATGCTGGCGGCCAGGGAGGCCGAACACCAGGGGGACCTGCCGCGCCGCTGCGACGCGCTGCGCCGGGCCGTGGACCTCTGGCGCGGGCCCGTGCTACCCGACGTCGCCTCCGACACGCTGCACGAACACGATGTCGCCCAGGTACGCGAGGAGCTGCTGCGCGCCACCGAGGAGCGGTGCGCGGCCGAGCTGGCGCTCGGCCGCCCGGAGGAGGTGCTCGACCTGCTCGCCGGGGTCACCACCCGGCACCCCGAGCGCGAAGAGCTGGTGCGGCTGCGCATGACGGCGCTGTACCGGTGCGGGCGGCAGAGCGAGGCCCTGGAGAGCTACGAGAGGACCCGCCGGGTGCTGGCCGACCGGCTCGGCGTGGACCCGGGGCGCCCCCTGCGGGAGACGTTCCACGCCGTGCTCCGGGGGAACCTGGAGGCACCGAGCGTGCCGCATCAGCGGTCGGCTCGGACGTCCACGGTCCGCGGCGTGCGCGGGCGGCGGGGGCCGCGCTCCGTACCGGCCCAGCTCCCGGCCGATACCCGCGGCTTCGTGGGGCGCGCCGCCGAGCTGGTGGAGTTGGAGCGACGGGTCGGCGGCGGGCGCGGCGCGGCCGGGCGGGTGCTGATCAGCGGGCCGCTCGGCGCCGGCTGCACGGCGCTCGCGGTTCACTGGGCGCACGGCGCCGCCCACGGCTTCCCCGACGGGCAGCTCTATGCCGACCTGCGCGGTGACGGGCGCGCCCCGCTACCGGCCGGGGAGGTGCTGCGCCGGTTCCTCGGCGCCTTCGGCGTGGTCGAGTGCGTTCCGGTGGACACCGACGAGCGCGCCGCGCTGCTGCGCTCGGTGCTGGCGTCGCGACGCGTGCTCATGGTCCTGGACAACGCCCACTGCGCCGCCCAGGTGCGCCCGCTGCTGCCGGGGTCGTCGTCCTGCGGGGTCATCGTCACCAGCAGGTACTGGTTGGCGGACCTGATCGCGCGCGACGGGATTCCGGCACTGGCCGTCGGGCCGCTGTCGGCGGACGAGGCGGCGGAGCTGCTGCGCGGGCTCGTCGGCGCGCGGCGGTCCGCGGCCGAGCCCGGGGCGGTGCGCCGGCTCGCCGAGGCGGCCGGCCGCCTGCCGCTGCCCATCCGCATGGTGGCGGCGTGGCTCACCACGCACCCGGACAGCGGCATCGCCGCGCTCGCGCAGGACATCGAGGCCAGGCGCGAGGCCGATGTGGCGGAGCGCGTGGCCGCCGCGCTCGGCGGTGACCCGCGGTTCCTGCTCGGCCAGGCGCCACCGGGCGGACGCGCCTGGCGGGAGTGACCATCCCCGCCCACCCCGCCAGGCGCCGGCGACCCCGTCGAAGGGTTCACCCCGTCCCCGCGGGCCGGCCGTCCTCCGACCCGCGGGGAGCCGAACCCGATCGACGGGGTCGGCCCGCGTCTGGAGCGTCCACGGCCGCGGGGAAGTACCGGCCGTGTCCGGCTCACAGCACCAGAGCTTGCCGCAACCGGCTTTCAGAGCACTTGGGGTTCGCTTTCAACCCGGTGCGCGGAGTCGGGGCCGGCCGGGAATGTCGCGGAATGCCGGGCGGATTCGTCGGTGAAGAGGGGGACCGGTGGCTGGTTTCGGTCAGGAGCAATCACGGGGCCGGTCGTGGCCACCCACGGCCGATGTCGGCCAGCGGGTGCATGTGCGGGGACCCCTCCCACCGCGGGCCCTGCGGCGGTGACCATGGCGGAAGGCATCGGATCCGTCCGCTTCGTCCCGCGGTCCGCCATGGTCCCCGCGGAACCGGCGGCGACTCCTTCTCGCCCGGCGCACGCTCCCCTAGGCTCCCGGGTATGACCGAGCACGTCGTGATCGGAGTCGACTCGGGCGGGACGTCCACACGCTGCGCCGTGGTCACCCGCGACGGGCGGGTGCTCGCCCAGGGCCGCGGGGGCGGGGGCAACCAGTACTCCAGCGCCGACCCCGGCGGAGCGTTCGTGTCGGCGCTGCGCGCGGCGCTCGCGGACGCCGGGGATGTCGCGGTCGACGGCGCGGTCTTCGGCGTGTCCGGGGCGGCGGTGGGCCACTCCAGGGCGGTGGCGACGGTGCGCGGCGCCTGGGAGTCGCTGGGGCTGCCGGGCAGCCCGCTGGTCACCGACGACATCGTGGTCGCCTTCGCGGCCGGGAGCACGGCCGACGCGGGTACGGTGCTCATCGCGGGCACCGGCGCGGTCGCGGCCTACGTGCGCGACGGGGCCGTGGCGCGCCGCTGCGACGGGTACGGGTGGCTGCTCGGCGACGAGGGCTCGGCGGTGTGGATCGCCCTGGCCGGGCTGCGCGCGGCGCTCGCCTCGATCGACGGCCGGGGGCGGCCGACGGTCCTGGTGGAGCGGCTGGCCGCCGCGCTGGCGATCGCCCCGGGCGACGTCCACGCGATCGTCCGCGCCGCCTACGCTCGCCCCCCGGCCGAGCTGGGCGGACTGGCGCCGGAGGTGGTGCTGGCCGCATCCGGCGGGGACGCGGTGGCCGGGGACATCGTGGCGGAGGCGGCCGAACGGCTCCTCACCAACCTGGCGGCGGTCGCCCCCGACCCGGTCGGTGCCGAACCGGTGGTCCTCGCCGGCGCGCTGCTGGCCACCGGGCCGGTCGCCGACGCGGTCCATGAGGGGCTGCGCACCCGCCACGGGGTGGCGGCCCGCACCGCGGGCGACGGCGCGCTGGGCGCCGCAGGCCTGGCACTGCGCCGGACGGGCGCACCCGCGTCGGCCCACGCCCGCCTGCTGGCGCCTGCGGCAGCACCGGGGCATCACCCGAAGTAGCCGGAGGATTGACCCAATTCATCCCGGAGATGGGCGCGAAGGGCGTACCGGAGTCGCTAGTGTCACTCTCATGTCTGAGAACAACAACGACCAGCAACAGCAGATGGACCCTGCGGGGTCGACCATGATGTTCCAGCGGTTCGTCAAGGAGAACACCGAGCCGGAACCGACCCCGAAGCGTCCGATCACCCCCTACATCCTGGCGGGCGTCGGCGCGGTCGTGGCGATCGGCATCATCGTTGCCGTCGTCATGATGTGGTCCTGATGCGCCCCACTCACGACGCACAGGGTTGAGCCCCCACCTCCGCACAGGCTGGTGGGGGCACCCTCCCAAACGGTTCGCGGCCCCTCCCAGAGGCTGCTAAAGTTATCGACGTCGGAAGGCGCGAGGGCCTGGCCCACCGCACCGGCACAGCCGCACGGCGGGCGCCATTAGCTCAATTGGCAGAGCAGCTGACTCTTAATCAGCGGGTTTGGGGTTCGAGTCCCTGATGGCGCACACACGACGACATCTGCACGCGGGCGTTCTTCCTGAAGGAAGAGCGCCCGTTCGCGTTCCTGCCTCCTGACCTCCCCCGGGGAACCGCCGGGGAGTAGTGTGCCCAGAGCGCCCTCGACGTAGTCGCTCAGCGGGATCGGTGGGATCGGCGGTGCGACACAAGGGCGGAGGAGAGCGTCGGTGAGCCAAGGCGGGACGGGAACCGGGTATTACGAAGTGCTCCCCATCGGGACCATCGCGTGCGCACGCGACACGGTCATGGATGACGACTGGGGAAACGTGGAGTCGACCGTCCGCCTCGACGGCACGCGGGTCGGCGCCGAGGCGGTGGCGGGACTGGAGGAGTTCAGCCACCTGGAGGTGGTGTTCCTCTTCCACCGGGTGCCGTCCGACGCTGTGGTGCCCGGCGCCCGCCACCCGCGCGGCAACACGGAGTGGCCCCGGGTCGGAGTGCTGGCCCAACGGGCGAAGAACCGCGTCAACCGCCTCGGCGTCTCCCGGTGCGAGCTGATCCGGGTATCCGGCCTCGACCTGACCGTGCGCGCGCTGGACGCGATCGACGGCACACCCGTGCTGGACATCAAGCCCTACATGGCCGAGTTCGGGCCACGGGGCGAGGTCCGGCAACCCGAATGGTCGCGCGAGCTGATGCGGAACTACTTCTGACACCGGGGCAGGGCGCCGGGCGCGACGCCGCGGGCGACGTCGGGGCGGTCTCAGAACGCCTCCACCATGGGGCGGAAGTCCCAGCTGTAGTCGGGGTCGATGGGGTTCCGGTAGCCGAGCCTGAGAAACGAACCGCTGGCGGACGGGACTTCGGGGGTGATGGCCAGATAGGTGTTGTCCAGCGGGATGATCTGGAACGCGGGGCCGCCGACGTGCGTGATGTGCCACTGCTGCCGGCGCTCGCCGTCGCACTCGGCCTGCTCGATGCGCTGACCCACCTTCGTCTCGCCGTCCCACGGTTGCAGGCACAGCTGGCTGCGGAGGTTGCGGATCTCGAACACGGATTTCCCGCCGCCGGAGCCGACGTGGGAGACCGCCCATTCCATTCCCGCGCGATCGTCGGGCCACACACGGATGACCGTGCGCTTCATGGAGCTGTTCCAGGGGATCATCCGCGACCCGGAGTCTTCGAAGGCGATGTGGTATTCGCTGTCGCCCAGCGCGGCCATCGAGGCGGATGCGGAGACCGTCGGGGCCGGTCCGAGGGCCACGACGCAGGCGGCCGCGACGAATACGAGCAGGGTGCGTTTCGCCACCGGGGTCCTTCTCTCTGCAGCGGAACCGGGTCAGAGGATTGCGAGGTTATCCAGCCTTGACCTGGGGTGATCACGCAGAGTATCGACCTTTCTCGGTGTGGCCGCAACCGGGATTCCGCTGCCCCGGAGCCCCGCGTGGTAGCGATGTGCGTCCGTAATCGGGGCACGAATACGCCACCATCACCGTTTCCGCCCGGTGTTTCCCTTGCCGACCCACGCGAACACCGGCTCGACCGGTGCGAATTCCGAATCCTCGCCCCCTGATATCTCCTCTCCGAAACCCCCCGGAAAAGTCCCGGAATGTCGACCGAACCAGTGAATCCCCCGCCCCGGCTGCAGGCACCACGACATCTCCAGTGGCGACGGCAGGCCGGAGCCGGACCCAAGGGGGTCTCCTCCCCTCGCGGGGCCAGGGGGAGGGCAGGGGGGAGGGGCGCTGCGGCGGTGCTCCTCCCCGGTCGCCCCCTGGCCGGGGCTGTGACGTACGCTGCACCCCACGGCGGACGAGCGACCCCGCGGGATCCGGTAAAGTCTTCTGTGTTGCCGGGGAACACCGCAGAGCGGCCCACAGCAACGGGCGCCATTAGCTCAATTGGCAGAGCAGCTGACTCTTAATCAGCGGGTTTGGGGTTCGAGTCCCTGATGGCGCACCTGGATCTACCACATGCACCGGGCGTCCTCCCTCACCAGGGAAGGCGCCCGTTCGCGTCCCCGCACCTCATGGGGGACCGCCGGGGGACCGCGCCGACGGGACTCCCCGGTCGAGGCGCGCCGCTGTCGGCCCAGCCGCGGCTATCGCTCGACGCCGACCTGATGACGCACGCCGACCAGCGAGCATCGACCACCATGACGGTCAACGGTCGTGCTTCAATAGGCACGTCGGCCCTGAGGGCACCTCTCCCGTAGGCTTCACGGGCTCGCGATAAAGGGGTAGGTGTACGGAGTCGGCCCCGTCACCCTGGAGATAACGCGCCGATAACGCCCCGCGTTATCGCAGGTCATTTGGGTCGTGTCCCGTGGAGTGGTGGAAATCCGGCTGGCCCGCCCGGGACCTGGCCACCAGGCCTGGAACGCCGGGAGCCACCGTGTGACGGTCAAGAGGAAGACCAAAGATCCTCACGGTAGGACACGCACACGATGGCTCTGTCCCAGCATGACCTACACCGCCTCCTGGAGTCACTACGAGCATCCGACAACATCGAGATCATCCGCACGGTGCTGGAGCGCATGCTCCAAGAACTGATCGAGGCCGAGGCCACCTCGGTCATCGGCGCTGAGCCCTACCAGCGCACCACGTCGCGGACCGCCCACCGCAACGGCCACCGCGACCGCGGCCTGGCCACCACCGCCGGAGACGTCGAGCTCAAGATCCCCGAACTCCGCTCCGGCTCCTTCTTCCCGAGCCTGCTGGAGCGAAGGCGCCGCATCGACCGGGCCCTGTTCGCCGTCATCATGGAGGCCTACGTCCACGGGGTCTCCACCCGGTCCGTGGACGACCTCGTCAAAGCCCTGGGAGCCGATACCGGTATCTCCAAGTCCGAGGTCTCGCGCATCTGCGCCGAACTTGATGAGGAGGTCGGGGCGTTCGCCGAGCGGCCCCTGGACCACACCGCCTTCCCCTACGTCTTCTTGGACGCCACCTACGCAAAAGCGCGGGTGAGGTGTATCCGAGTTAATGAAACCGATCGCGGGGGTGTTCAGACCGCATCGCCGGTTCCGGTTTCAGATGGTCTGCCCTTGTGTGAGCGGTTCCAAGCCAGGCGTCTGGCCCGGGATTGTTCAAGCCCCGCTTGCCGTTCTTTGCGAATCCTCGACCCCCGCCCCTCGTGCTCGTCATCCGGCGTGACATAGTCCAGCGCCTCGTGCAGCCTGACCTTGTTGTAGAACTCCCGCACCGAGGCCAGCTCCGCCCGCAGCCGGGCTGGCTCACCGATCCGGCACAGGTAGCCGAACTCGGCCTTGACATGGCCGAACAGCGTCTCGATCCACGCCTGGTCGGTGGGAGTGTGCGGACGGCCGAAGTGCTGGGCGATCGCATGCAGCGCCATGAACTCCCGGGTATGGCCCGAGGTCATCTGCGGGCCGTTGTCCGACATCGCCAGCAGCACCGGCCGCGCCGGGTTGCCGGCATCAGTGCCGGCATCGACCAGCCCGTCGGCCCGGGCGGCCACCGCCCCCATGAGCCCCTCGGCCTCCAACGCCGCGGTGAAGGCGATGATCACCTGGGTGTGGGTCTCCTCGGCCGAGACGACCTCGCAGATCCACTTGCGCGATACCAGGTCCATGATCGCCAGCGCCGCCATCCGGCACCGGGTGAAGTGCGTCGTGTCGAAGATCCAGACCTGGTTGGGCCGGAACTCCACCCACTCGGGCAGGCGCCTGCGCTGCGTGCGCGGAGGCCTGCGGGGTCGGGGCAGCCGCAGCCCCCTGGCCTCCAGCACCCGCAGCATGCTGGAAGGCGATACCCACACCTTGTTCGTGTAGGAGCCCCGGTGCGCGAGCTTGCGGTGGGACCGGTCGATACTCACCCCACTGCTCGAAAAGGTCCACCACCGCCCGCTCCTCCTCGGCCAGCAGGCCGTGCACCGCACCGCCCGGGCGGGCGTCGGCCAGGCGGCCCTCCTCGCGCCGCGCCAGCCACCGGTGCGCCCGCACCCGCGAGATCTGCAGCAGCCCGCAGGCATCGCTGAGCGTCCAGCCCCCGCGGCGGGCCCGGTCGATCAGCCTCAGCAGGCCGTCGGTGACCGGGGCGTCCACGCGGGCCGGTACGGGACCGCTCAGCCCCAGGCGTCTTTTCCCTCCACCATCGCCAGTTTGACCGTCATGTGCTGCAGGGTGGCGGCCAGCTGGGCGTTCTCGCGGCGCAGGGCCTCCAGTTCGGCGTCGCGCTCCTGGCGGGCGCGGGTGTTGCCGGGCCGGGACTCCGCCAGGGCCTCCAGGGCGCCCTCCTTGGCGACCTTGCGGATCCGGTTGATGGTGGACGGGTCGACCTGCCAGGACGCGGCCGCCTGGGTGGTGGAGGTCTCACGGCGCAGCAGCTGCAGCCAGATCTCGTACTTCTGCATCGCGGAGAGCATCTTCTTGGCGCGGCGTCCCACGCGGTCGATGCCACGTTCATCGGCGGTCATGGTCCGTATCCTCCTTGACCTGGTGTTGAACCGGTTGGAGGAACGCGCCGACGTGGTCTTTTCACCCGGCTGATCTGTATCACGAACTCAGACGCAACCCACGGGTGAATCTCCCCGGGTTGTTTAGAGACTCCCGGTTATGGGTGTGACCTGCGGTTCTAGGGTGTTCTGGGCGTGGTAGGCCGCCTCGTATTCGACCGGTGGGACATGGCCGATCTCACCGTGAAGCCGGGTGTTGTTGTACCAGTCCACCCACTCGGCGGTGGCCAACTCGACCTCCTCCAGCGTCTTCCACGGACGGCGGGGCTTGATCAACTCGGTCTTGTACAACCCGACCGCCGACTCCATGAGCGCGTTGTCATAGGCATCGCCCACCGACCCGATGGAGGCGGCGATACCCTCGGCGGCCAGATGTGCGGTGAGCAGGAACGATGTGTATTGTGACCCGGCATCGGAGTGGTGCACCAGCCGCCCCGCCTGAACGGGTGTGCCAGCGCGGTCGCGGCGCCACAGGGCCATCTCCAGAGCTGAGAGCACCAGCGGCGCCTGCTTGGTGGCCGCCGCCGACCAGCCGACGATAGCGCGTGAGCAGGCCGGGAGGCGAGGCCCCTTCGCGCCTCATCAGGCGGTGGACGGTGCAGTCGAGCCGCCATGTTCCCTCGCCACTCGCCACCGTCCAACGGGCACTCGTATCCTCTCCCGCTGATCGCGAGAGCTCCGGCTCCCTGCGGATTGAACAGGCGATGACGCACGTTCTTCATTCCGGTAAACATTCCCCCGCAACTCCCGTTTCAGGCTATTTGTATTCGAGTGTCTGATTCGCTTGCTGGTCAATGTAGGGCGCGATCATTTCGCTGTGTGCCTGAACTGCAATTCGTCACATAGTGTTAACGGTCGGGTTCGTCTGGTCGTGATTGTCAGCCTCGGGGTTCCGTCTTCACTCTCCGTGAAAATGAAGATACATTTCACGTTTTGCTTTTTATGTGGCCGGGTGTGCGGTGGCAAGGCGCGCCCGTGTCTGGCATCGATGCCATATCGTAACTCCGGAGTGGGGATGGCCGATTTAGGACAGAAGAACTCCAAATCCGCCCTTCCGTGGGGGGGTGGGCCTGGCTAGGATGCGAACCATCAACGAGTGACCCCTAGGGGATGGCCCTAAGGGGATGCGCAGCTCTGTGTGCCGTCACTGAAAGGTGGAGTAGATATTTCAACCATCGGAATTGTTGGTGCTGGTGTCATGGGCAAGGATCTCGCCATAACATGTGCAGCCCATGGAAACGACGTACTACTTCACGACCACGACCCCGATGTCCTGGAAGCGGCTGATGGGGAAATCCGTACCCTTGTCCGGAGCTATCGGATCATGTCGAAGGGTGACTCCCGGTGGTGCACCGAAATTGTTTCTGGACGTATTCGGACTACCGGTTACCTGGCCGGGGTCGCCGGTGTCGACTGGGTTATCGAAAGTATCGCCGAGGACGTCGCTGCCAAGGAACGGGTCCACCGTGAGCTGCGGGAAGTGTGCGGGGACGGCCCCGCGATCGCGGTGAATACCAGCTGCGTCTCGATTACGAGAATCGCCGCCCTCGCCGCGCGACCCGGGGCGGTCATCGGTATGCACTTCATGAATCCGGCCCCGCTCACCGAATGCGTCGAGCTCGTCCGCGGACACCTCACCTCCGACGAGACGACACGGCGGGCCGAGGATTTCGTCGGCGCGCTGGGGAAGCGGCCGGTGGTCGTTCACGACAGCCCGGGATTCGTCTCCAACCGGCTGTCCCACCTGTTCATGAACGAAGCCGCGTTCCTCGTCCAGGAGGGGGTCGCGGAACCCGCGCAGATCGACGAGATATTCACCTTCGGGTACGGTCACAAGATGGGCCCGCTGGCCACGGCTGACCTGATCGGCCTGGACACCGTCGTCGACTCGCTGCAGGTCCTCTATGACGACATGCAGGACCCGAAGTTCCGCTGCTGCCCTCTTCTGAAAAAGATGGTGGACGCCGGCAGGGTCGGCCGGAAGAGCGGCCAGGGATTCTACTCCTACGGCGCTTCTCCATGATCGCCGTGGCCATGTGTCGGGTCGAGCAGGAGAGTGTATTACCGGTGAAGATGGCGAAATGTGTTGTGTGGGACCTCGACGAAACGCTCTGGCGCGGAACCCTGTCCGAGGGTGACGACGTGGTCGTGGAACCGCGAATCGTCGACGTCGTCAAGACGCTGGACGAGCGCGGCATCCTGCAGTCCATTGCGAGCAAGAACAACCACGACGACGCCATGCGGAAGCTCGAGGAGCTCGGGATCGCCGAGTATTTCCTCCATCCGCAGATCAACTGGAACAGCAAGTCCAGCTCCATTTCCGAGCTGCAGGAGAGGCTGAACATCGGCCTCGACACCCTCATCTTCATCGACGACCAGGAGTTCGAACGCGATGAGGTCGTATTCGTCCACCCCGACGTGGAGACGGTCGACGCCGCAGACCGCTTCGGGCTGACGGCCCTGCCCCGGCTGTCGCCGGCCCATGTCACCGAGGACGCACGCTGCCGGCGGCTGATGTACCAGGAGGCCGAGCGCCGCGACCGGTCGGAGAGCGAGTTCAAAGGCCCCCACGACGAATTCCTGCGCAGCCTCGACATGGTCCTCACCGTCTCCCGGGCGGGCGACGACGACCTCATGCGGCTCGAGGAGCTGACCCACAGGACCAGCCAGCTCAACTCCACCGGCATTCACTACCCCTACGAGGAGCTCGAGAAACTCCTCGACGACCCCTTCCACGATCTGTGGGTGTGCGAGCTGACGGACCGCTACGGCTCCTACGGCAAGATCGGGATGGCCCTGGTGGAGAAGTCCGGCGACCAGTGGACCATCGCGCTGCTGCTGATGTCCTGCCGGACGGTCTCCAAAGGCGTCGGGACGGTGCTGCTGCAATTCCTGATCCAGCGGGCAGCCGCGCACGGAGCCCGCCTCCTCGCCAGGTTCCGGCGCACCGACCGCAACCGCCAGATGCTCCTCACCTACCAGCTGGCGAACTTTCACGTCGTCTCCCGCGACGGAGCCGACCACCTCTTCGAGAACGATCTCACGGTTGTCCGTGACTACCCAGGCCACGTAAAGGTGAACGTCGATGCATGAAAGTGGATCCCCGACCGATGCGGTTCCCGGTGTGGACGCCCGCGAGAGCATCCGGGACTATATCGAGGCCAACACGTCCGCGCTCGGCGCCGGCGAACTGCGCGACGACGACGACATCTTCGACAAGGGGTTCGTCACCTCGATCTTCGCCATGCAGCTGCTGGCCCACATCGAGAACACCTTCGACATTGAGGTCCCCGACGACTACCTGAACCTGCAGCGGTTCAGCTCGGTCGAGCGGATGGTGGAGATGGTCGACGAGCTGAGAGCGGTGCCCAGTGGATGAGCGCCTCCCGGAGCCGCTCCTGGAGCGGGCCGTGGACCTGGCCGCGGACCTGGCTCCCCGCGCGGCCGAGTTCGACCGCGATGAGCGCCTTCCGCGCGAGGTGGTCAAGCAGATGGCGGAGGCGGGGTTCCTCGGGGCGACCGTGCCGGCCGAGTGGGGCGGACTGGGTCTCACCCCCCTCCAGTACGGCGAGCTCACCGAGGTCGTCGGGAAGGCGTGCGCCTCGACCCGGGCCCTGCTGACCGTGCACACCTCCCTGGTCGCCGAGACGCTGGCCGCCCGGTCCTCCCGGCGGATCAAGGAGAAGTACCTGCCCGACCTCGCGCGGGGGCGGAGGATCGCGTGCTTCGCCCTGTCGGAGCCCGGGTCGGGGTCCGACGCGGGCTCCGAGACGGGGGAGATGTCCACGACGTACACGGAGAAGGGCGACACCTTCGTCCTCGACGGACACAAGACATGGATCTCCTTCGCGGGAATGGCCGACGTCCTCCTCGTCATCGCGACCGACGGCGGCGTGGGCAGCGCTTTCCTCGTCGACCGGGACATGCCGGGGGTCGAGGTCCGGCCGATCTCGGGGATGCTCGGCAACCGGGCCGCACACATGGCCGAGGTCGTCCTGTCCGGCGTGGAGGTCCCCGCCGAGAACCTGGTCTCCGGAATCGGGGCCGGCTTCGCCTTCGTCGCCAACCGGGCCCTGTTCCACGGGCGCTACAGCATCGCATGGGCGGGGGTAGCTATCGCCCAGGCCGCTCTTGAGGAGATGTGCGCCTACGCGGCCCGGCGCGACCAGTTCGGTGCCCGGATCGGCTCGTTCCAACTGGTGCAGAAGATGATCGCGGACGCGGTCACCGATGTGTCCGCCGCGCGTGAGCTGTGTCGGCGGGCCGGACGGCTGAGGGGCAAGCGCAGCCCCGAGGCGATCGCGGCGACGAACATCGCCAAGTACTTCTCCTCGACCGTGGCCTCCCGCGTCGCCTCGGACACCGTCCAGGTGCTCGGCGGAAACGGGTGCTGGAGCGGATATCCGGCCGAACGTCTTTTCCGGGAGGCGAAGATCCTGGAAATCATCGAGGGGACGTCGCAGGTTCAGCAGACGCTGATCGCCGATTTCGGCCTTACTGAATTCTCCAAGAAAGATTGGGTCGGGAAAAGATGAACGCCTTCTGCGCTCCGGTCGGGTTCAGGTGCGGGTGGTGGCGATGACAGCTCCGTGGATCCTGAGTGCACCGAGCAGGAGGGCCCTGCGCGACCGCGCGGCCCGACTGCTACGAAAGGTCGACAAGGGCGAGGCCGGCTCCCCGGACGCGGTCGGTTCCCTGACGTCGACGCGCCTGGCGCGTGCGCACCGAGCGGTCCTGCTCCCCCACGGCGACGACTGGCGGGAGCCGCTGGCCGCGGTGGCCAAGGGGCGGCCGAGCCCGCGGGCGATCCAGGGTGTCGCCGGCGAGGACACGCGCCCGGTGTTCGTCTTCCCCGGACAGGGCACCGTCTTCCCGGGCATGTGCGTCGGCCTGCTGGACGCGTTCCCGGTGTTCGCCCGGCGGATCGGCGAATGCGACGACGCCCTGGCCCCCTACGTCGACTGGTCGCTCGTCGACCTCCTTCGCGGCGCGGGAAAGCAGCAACTGCAGCGGCCTGACGTCGTGGAACCGGTCCTCTTTTCGATCATGGTTGCGCTGGCCGACCTCTGGCGCCAACACGGGGTCGAGCCGGGCGGCGCCGTCGGCTTCAGCCTCGGCGAGATCGCCGCGGCGTGCGTCACGGGCGCGCTGCCCCTCGACGAGGCCGCGCGAATCGCCGTGCTGTGGAGCAGGGCGCACGTCCCGATGGTGGGCCAGGGCTGCATGGCGATGCTCGGCCTGACTGTCGACGAGGTGCAAGAGCGCTTCGGCGCCCGCGGGGGCGGCCCCGCGGACACCCCCGACCCCGCCGGAACCTCCGCGGCGGCCAGCGCCGACGAGGCCGTCGACGTCGCCGGGATCTTCGCTCCCCGCTCGGTGGTGGTCTCCGGCACCGGGCCGGTCATCGACCGCATCGTCGAGGACCTGCGCGACGAGGGGACCTACGCCCAGAAGCTCTCCGTCGAGTTCCCCGCGCACTCCCCGCGGGTCGAACCGCAGCGCGAGGCACTGCTCGCCTCCCTGGGGAGTGTCCGCCCGCGGACGACGGAGCTCCCCTTCTACACCAGCACCATCGGCGGGCGCACGGACGCCGCCGACCTGGACGCCGGGTTCTGGTACCGTAACCTCCGCAACCCGGTGATGTACGAACAGGCCGCCCGGGCCGCGCTCGCCGACGGCCACCGGGCCCTCGTCGAGATCAGCGCGCACCCGGTGCTGGTCCGCCCGACCAAGGAGGTCGCGGCCGCCCTCGGGGACGAGGTGCCGGTGATTGGCACGCTGCGCCGGGACCGTCAGGGCCCGGACCGCTTCGCCGTCTCGCTGGCGGAGGCCTGGGTGCACGGCGTCCCCGTCGACTGGGGCCGGCTGCTCCCGGCGTCGGCCTCGGCCTTCGAGCTCTCCGCGTCCTCGGCACACGCCGGTCCGGTAACGGGCGAGCACGGGGTGGTCGACGAGGTCGTCTCCTACATCGTCGGCGAGCTGGAGGACCGCCCGTCCGGCGACCCCGCCCTGGACGCGCGGATGCGCGAGGCGAACCTGTTCGACCTCGGCCTCGACTCGATCCGGCTGGTCTCCCTGCAGGCCCGGATCGAACGCCGGCTCGGCCTCCGGCTGGAGAGCACGTGCATAATCGACAACCCCGAGCCGACGGCGCTGGTCGAGGAGATCCGGCGGACGCGCGCCGCCTCCGGCGTCGCGCGGGCCGTGGCCCCCCGGTCGGCCCCGCCGCCGGCTCCGGCCCCCGCACCGCCGGAGGCGGCCGACGCGATCGCGATCGTCGGGATGGGCATGAGGCTGCCCGGCGGCATCGCCGACCGGGAGCGGCTCTGGGAGGTGCTGAGCGG
This sequence comes from Nocardiopsis mwathae, assembly GCF_014201195.1. NCBI lineage: Bacteria > Bacillati > Actinomycetota > Actinomycetes > Streptosporangiales > Nocardiopsidaceae > Nocardiopsis > Nocardiopsis mwathae. The sequence goes on from NZ_JACHDS010000001.1 coordinate 720,786, forward strand.
CGGGATCGACGTCGTCGGGCCGGTCCCTGACGACCGGTGGGCGCACAGCCCCCTGGACCTGAGCGAGGTGACCACCACACAGGGCGGCTACCTGAGCGGCGTCGACCGGTTCGACCCCGGCTTCTTCGGCATCTCGCCGAGTGAGGCCGAGCTGATCGACCCGCAGCAGCGCCTGCTGCTGGAACTGACCTGGGAGGCGTTCGAGGACGCGGGCCTCGACCCCTACGCCGCGGGCGCCGCCGGGCGGGTCGGAACGTTCGTCGGGATATACAACAACGACTACCGCCAGGTCGGGCAGAACCTCGGCTACACCCATGAGGCCTACACCTACACCGGCAACATGGCCAACGCCGCCCCCGGACGCGTCTCCTATACCTTCGGCTTCCAGGGCCCCAGCATGGCGGTTGACACCGCGTGCTCGTCCTCCCTGTACGCCCTGCACCTGGGCGGCCAGGAACTGCGGCGCGGCGGATGCGACCTCGTCGTGGCCGCCGGCGTCAACCTGATCCTGAGCCCCGAGGGGCACATGTCCTGGTCGCGGCTGGGAGCCCTGTCTCCCTCGGGCCGCTGCCGCAGCTTCGACGCGGGCGCGGACGGCTACATCCGCAGTGAGGGCGGCGTCGTCGTCCTCCTCAAGCGGCTCGCCGACGCCGAGCGCGACGGCGACGACGTCCTGGCCGTGCTGCGCGGGTCCGCGGTCAGCCACAACGGCCGCAGCGGCGGGTTCACCGTCCCCAGCGGCGCCGCCCAGAGCCGGGTGATCACCGACGCGATGGCCGACGCCGGGGTTGGGATCGAGGACGTCTCCTACGTCGAAGCCCACGGCTCCGGGACGCCGGTCGGCGACCCGCAGGAGATCAACTCCCTGGCCCGGGTCTTCGCGGAGCGCTCGTCCAAGATCGGCGTGGGCAGCGTCAAGTCGAACCTGGGACACCTGGAGTCCGCGGCCGGAATGGCGGCGCTCTGCAAGGTCGTGGCCGGCCTGCACAAGGGCCGGTTGCCGGCCACGCTGCACTTCCGCGCCGGCAACCCCCTCATCGACTGGGACGCCGCTCCCGTCGAGGTCGTCACCGGGGAGGTCCCCTGGGACCCCCCGAACGGGCGGCGCATCGCGGGCATCAGCTCGTTCGGCGTCAGCGGGACCAATGCCCACGTCGTCGTCGAAGAGTACCCGGCGCGCGGGGAACTGCGCCGGCCTGCCACCGCCGTCGGCGCGCCCCGGCTGGTGCCGGTCTCGGCGAACTCCGACGCGGCGTTGCGGACGGGGCTGGGCGCCCTCGCCGAGTGGAGCGGCGGCACCGGGGCCGACCTTGACGACGTGGCGCACACCCTGGGCCGGCGGCGCGGCCTGAAGCACCGCAAGGCGCTCGTCTGCTCCTCCATGGAGGAGCTGCGCGCGGTCGCCGGGGCGGACCCCGGGGAGGAGGGGGAGCCGGCCGACCCGCGCGGCGCGAGGCCGGTGTTCGTCTTCTCTGGACAGGGGACGCAGTACCCGGGCATGGCCCGTGAGCTCTACGACGGTGCCGAGGAGTTCCGCCGCGAACTGGACGGGCTCGACCGCGCGTTCCGCAGGGCCGCCGGCATCTCCCTGCTGGAGGCCATGTTCGACGAGCGGGGCGGAGGGCCCTTCGCGTCGCCGCTGTACACCCAGCCGATGATCTTCTCGGTGGGGCTGGCGCTCGCTCGGTACTGGGCGGCGTGGGGCGTGCGGCCCGCCGCGGTCATCGGGCACAGCATCGGCGAGTACGCCGCGGCCTGCTTCGCCGGGGCCATGAGCCGGGAACAGGCCGTCGAGCTGGTCGCCCACCGGGCGCGCGTGGTCGCTGACTCCCCTGTCGAGGGGGCGATGGCGACCCTGTTGTGCTCCGCCGACCGGGCGCGGGAGCTGCTCGCCGCCACCCCGGACGTCTCGCTGGCGGCGGTGAACACCTCGGAGAACGTCACCGTCTCCGGGTCGGCCGACGGCCTGGCGACCGTCCTCAAGACCGCGCGCCGGCAGCGCGTCTTCACCGAGCGGCTGGAGGTGTCGCACCCCCTCCACTCGGCACTGCTGGCCCCGGCAGCCGAGCGCCTGCGGGAGCGGATCGGCGGGTGGAGCTTCGACGCCCCGTCGACCACCTGGATCTCCGCGCAGACCGCCCGGCCGGTGACGCCCGAGTCCCCGGTCGACGCCGCCCACTGGGCTCGGCACATGGTCGAGCCCGTCCTGTTCCGCGAGGCCGTGGCCGTGGCCGTCGGGACGGGGTCGGGCACCTTCGTCGAGATCGGCGCCACGGCGACGCTGGGCGGGCTCGTCGCCCAGGAATTCGGCGACGGCGTGGTGGTCCTTCCGAGCCTGCGCAAGACCAGGTCCGACCTGCGGCAGTTCCTCGAGACCGCCGGACGGCTGTGGGAGCTGGGCGCCGAACTGAACCCCGGCCGGCTCGCGGGTGCGGGGCGGCTGCTCCACGACCTGCCGCACACCCCGTTCGACAGGCGGCGGATCTGGTACCGGGACCGGGCTGACGGCCCCGCCGCGGCCGCCCCCGCGGCGGACGTCTCGGCGGCAGTCGCAGAGGCGGTCCCGCAGGTCGGCCCGGCGCACGGTCCGCAGGAGGAGGACGCCGCCCCAGCCGGTGCCCGCCTGGCGGCTGAAGAGCAGGCCGTCGGAGAGGTCCTCGCACGTGAACTGAGCGAGGTCACCGGTGTGGAGGCCGCGGAGCTGGACCCAGGCGTGGAGCTGTTCGCGCTCGGCGTCGACTCCCTCATGCTCGTGCAGTTCGGCAAGCGCATCGAGAAGCACTACGCACTCGACATCCCGATCACCACCTTCTTCCAGTCGCTCCACACGGTGGGGCAGGTGACCGAGTTCGTCCTGCGGAACCGCCCCGAACCCGAGCCGTCCCCGGAGCCGGACACGCCGGTGGACGCGCGGCCCGATCCCCGGCAGGGCCCGCAGCGGGGCCTGCCGTCGGCGGCTGGCACCGGCGGCCCCGACGGCGCCGCGCTCCCCGCGCTCAGCGCTGGGCGGGGCGCCCCGCCCGGATCCGGACACGAGGCGGTGATCCACGCCCAGCTGGACCTCATGCGGGAGCAGCTCCGGCTGCTCGGCGGCGAGGAGGCCGGCCCCGGTCCCGGCGGCGGGCCTAGTGCCCCGGCGCTCCCCGAGTCCCGCAAGGTCGGCACCTACGACAACAACATCTCGCTGACCGACGACGACCTCACCCCCCGTCAGCGGGGGTTCATCACCGACTTCATCGCCCGCTACACCGCCAGGACCGCCGGGTCGCAGGCCTACGCCCGCACCCACCGCGGCCATCTGGCGGACTGGATCAACTCGCTCAACTTCGACACGAACCTGAAAGAGACCTCTTACCCGCTGGTCTCCTCCCGCTCCCAAGGCGCCGAGTTCTGGGACGTGGACGGCAACCGCTACGTCGACACCGGCATCGGGTACGGCGTCCACTTCTTCGGCCACCAGCCCGACTTCGTCATGCGCGCGGTCCGGGAGCAGCTGGAGGCCGGCTACGAGCTGGGGCCCCAGAACAGGGTCGCCGGCGAGGTCGCGGAGCTGATCCACGAGATGACCGGCGCCGAGCGAGTCGCCTTCTGCAACACCGGCACCGAGGCCGTGATGGTGGCGCTGCGGCTCGCCCGGGCGGTCAGCGGGCGCGACGGAATCGTCCGGTTCACCGACTCCTACCACGGCGGTTCCGACGCGGTCTTGGCCGAGAGCGACGGCACCGACAGTGTCCCCCTGACCATCGGCATCCCCCCGGCCATGGTCGAGGACACCACGGTGCTCCGCTACGGCGCCGAGGAGTCGCTGGAGCGCATCCGGCGGCAGGCCGGCCACCTGGCGGCCGTGCTGGTGGAACCGGTGCAGTCGCGCAACCCGGGCCTGCAGCCCGCGGAGTTCCTGCGCGAGCTCCGCCAGATCTGCACTGAGCACGGGATCGCGCTGATCTTCGACGAGATGCTCGTCGGCTTCCGGCTCGAACTGGGCGGCGCCCAGGCCTACTTCGGGGTCGAGTCCGACATGTCGCTGTACGGCAAGCTCGTCGGCGGCGGAATGCCGGTGGGCATTGTCGCCGGGAAGGGCACCTACCTCGACGCCGTCGACGGCGGGGCCTACTCCGACGTCGACGACTCCCGGCCCGCGGTGCCGACGACCTTCTTCGCCGGGACGTTCTGCAAGCACCCGCTGACCATGGCGGCCTGTCGGGCGGTCCTGACCACCCTCAAGGAGGGCGGCGAGGAGCGGATCGCCGAACTGAACAGGTTCACCGACGACTTCGTGCGGCGGGCCAACGACCTCTTCGACCGGGAGGAGGTGCCGATCCGCCTGTCGCACTGCGCCTCCATGTACAAGTACGAGAACGTGGCGCCGCGCGACGTGGCCCGGATGACACTGACCACCAACCTCTTCTTCAAACTGCTGGCCCACCACGGCGTGTTCGTGTGGGAGCGCCGCTCGGGCTACTTCTCCCTGGCCCACACCGAGGAGCACAAGGAGCGCATCCTCGCGGCGTTCCGGACGGCCGTGCAGGAGATCCGGGCCGGGGGCTTCGACTTCCGGCGCTCGCCGTCGGCCGCCCGCACCGGCGGCGGTGCCTCCGCCACGGGCGCCTCCGGTGCCGCCGACGTCCCTGCGGCCGTGCGGGACGCCTCCGGAACCTCGGCGCTCTCCGCCGAGGAGCGGCGGGTCTACGTGAACTCCCGGATGCGCGGAGGGAACGAGGCCTACCAGGTGCCGGCCCGGCTGCGCTTCGACGGTCGGCTGGACCCGGACCGGGTCGAGGCCGCCTTCCGCGACATCGCCCGCAGGCACCCCAAGCTGCGCAGCCGCTACGAGATCGACACCGGCGACCTTGTGTGCCGCGTCATCCCCGAGGTCGAGACCGAGTCCCACATCTTCGACGGGGCGGACGCGCAGGAGGTCGCGGACGTGATGAACGCCCCGCTCGACCTGGCCAGGGCGCCGCTGTGGCGCTACGGCATCGTCGTCGGCCCGGACGGCGCCGACGACCTGGTGGTCTCCTTCCACCACATCATCGTCGACGGCCGGGGCTTGGAGCTGATCATCGGCGAGCTCGCCGACCACCTGACCAACGGGCGGCTGACCGGCGTCGGTGAGGCCGCCGACTACACCGAGTTCGTCCGGATCCGCTCCGACCTGCCCGACCGCCCCGACTACGAGGACCACCGCCAGTGGTGGCTGCGCGAGTTCACGCCCCTGCCCCCGGCCCTCGCGCTCCCGACCGACGCGCCCCGCCCGGCCGTCGGCGACTTCAGCGGGCACCACTGCTACTCGGTGATCGACCCCGAGGTGCACAAGGCGGCGCTGGAGGTCGTCCACCGGCACCGGACGACGCCGTTCCTCTTCTACCTGTCGCTGTGGTCGGTGCTCCTGGCCAGGACGGGCGGCGAGAGCGACCTGTGCGTCGGGGTGCCGCTGGACCGGCGGGCGCTGGGCCCCTTCGAGGGCACGGTCGGCATGTTCGCCCAGTCGCTGCCGCTGCGGCTGCAGCCGACCTCCCGGACCCGCCTGTCGGATCACCTCCGGCAGGTGCGCGACACCTGCCTCGCCGCGATCGAACACGCGCCCTACCCCTACGACACGCTGATCGAGGAGTTGGGCCTGGAGCGCGACCACGGGCGCAACCCCCTGTTCGACACGATGTTCATCTACACCAACGCCCGGGACCGCGAGCGCCGGTTCGGCGACCTCACCGCCACCACCGTGGACTTCGGAATGCGCGGCTCGATGCTCGACATGACCCTGGAGCTTACCGAGCGGGACGAGGGCCTGTTCATCGACCTGAACCACTCCGGAATCCTCGGTGAGGAGCGCATCGCCGGCCTGCTGGAGCGGTTCCACACCCTCGTCGCGCGGGCCGTGGAGGACCCCGACCGCATGATCGGCGAGATCCCGCTGATCGGAGACGAGGTGGCCGGTCGGCTGATGGCCTGGGGCACCGGCCCGTCCGAGGACGATGTGCCCGGCCTCGCCGAACAGCTGGACCGGGCCTTCGCCGAGAACGCCACGCGCCCGGCGATCCGGTTCCGGGGCGAGGTGACGACCTACGCTGGGCTGGCCGAGCGGGCCGGCCGGCTCGCTGCCCTGCTTCGCGGGGCCGGGGTGGGCAGGGGCGACCAGGTCGGCCTGCTACTGCCGCGGTCGCCGGAGCTCGTCGCCGCCATGCTGGCCGTGCACCGGATCGGCGCCGCCTGGTTGCCGATGGACGCCGCGGACCCGCCGCAGCGGCTGCGCGCGGTGGTGGAGGACGCGGGGGCCGCGACGGTCCTGTGCACCCCGGAGGGCGCGGCGGCCCTCCGGGCGGACGGGCCGGAGGTACAGGAGGCGGGCGGGGAGCCGGGCCGGACGGTGCTGACGGTCGGCGTCCGGGACCTTCCGGCCCCGGACGCCGTCCCGCCGGAGCCCGAGGAGGCCGGCGACCTCGCCTACACCATCTTCACCTCCGGCTCCACCGGCCGCCCCAAGGGCGTCACGGTCACCCGGGGGGCCCTGGCCAACTTCCTGTGGGGGATGCCCCGGGCGCTGGGCTGGGAGGGGAGCGCGACGGTGGCGTGCCTGACGACCCCGTCGTTCGACATCCACATCCTCGAGACCCTGATGACCCTGGTCACCGGCGGGACCGTCGCCATGGCGGACGACGGCCAGGCCCGCACGCCGGCGGCGATCGCGGAGTTCGCGGCCGCCAACGGCGTCGACCGCCTGCAGATGACGCCGAGCCGGCTGCGGATGCTGTGCGCCGACCCGGGCGCGGCCCGCACGGCCCTGGGGCCGCTGGAGACGCTCGTCGTCGGCGGTGAGGCCTTTCCTGAGGACCTGCTGCCGGATCTGCGGAACCGGACGCAGTGCCGGATCTTCAACGTCTACGGCCCCACCGAGACCTGCATCTGGTCCAGCGCCAAGGAGCTCACCGGCCGGGGCCCGGCCACCATCGGCACGCCGATCGCCAACACCGTCTTCTACGTGCTCGACGACGACCTCCAGCTCGTCCCTGAGGGCGCCGAGGGCGACCTGTGGATCGGTGGCGACGGGGTGTCCCCCGGGTACCTGAACCGTCCCGAGCTCACCCGCGGGGCCTTCCGCGACGACCCCTTCGGCCCGGGGCGGATCTACCGCACCGGGGACCGCGCCCTGTGGCGCGAGGGGGAGGTCCACTGCCTCGGTCGGCGCGACAACCAGGTCAAGGTCCGCGGCTACCGCATCGAACTGGAAGAGGTCGAGCAGTCCGTCGCCGAGCACCCGCGGGTCGCCGGGGCGGGGGCGGTCGTCGACGAGATCGCGCCGGGCAACCCGGTCATCCGCGGCTTCTACACCGTGCGCGGGGACGTCGGGGTCGACCCCGGGGAGCTGAAGTCCTTCCTGGGCCGGAGACTGCCCGCCCACATGGTCCCCGCCACCCTCACGGCGGTGCCCGCGCTGCCGACGACCACGAGCGGGAAGATCGACCGCCCGGCCCTGGCCCGCCTGGAGGCCGCGCCCCCCGGCGGCGACCGGGCCGACGAGCCGTCCGGGGCGGTGGGCGAGGACCTGCTCATGTCCTGGAAGGCGGTGCTCGGCGACGTGCCGATCGGCCCGGCTCACAGCTTCTTCGACCTGGGCGGCAACTCCTTCAGCCTCGTCCTGCTGCTGGAGCGGCTGAACGCCGTGTTCCCCGGGGTATTCGACGTCAGCGACCTGTTCGCCGAGCCGACCCTCGGCGGCCAGCAGCGGCTCTTGGAGCAGCGGCGGAACCGGCGCGACGACGCCGGGGTCGGCCTCGGCGTCCGGCTGCCTGCCGACTGGGCCGCCACCAGCCAGGGGGCCGAGGGCACCGCGGAGGCCACCCTGCCAGCCCGCGTCGGGGCCGTGCTGCACCGGAACGGCGCTGTCGGCGGCGCCGAGGCCCGGGCGCTGGCGCACGCCGCGTTCGTCCTGGCCCTCGGCAAGACCCTGGACCGCGACGAGGTCGCCCTCCTCGTGGCGACCGCGCCTGGCCGGGCCGTCCCGGTCACGTTGGACCTGGCCGGGCGGACCGATCTCGCCGAACTGGTCGACGACTACGTGAAGGCCGTCGGTGACGTCGGCGGCGAAGTGGAGCTCGATCGGCTCCGGCCCGCCCGCGGCGAGGGCAGCAGGGCGGTCGTGCTGTGCACCGACCGCGGGCGGGCCGACCACGGCGGCCTGCTCCGGCACGCCGACCTCGTCTTGGGAACCGACGTGACCGCCCGGTCGCCGACCGTGGCCCTCTCCCACCGGCGGGAGATCGCCTCCGAGGCCGTCCACCGGCTGCTCGACGGCTACGTCCGGCTGCTGAGCGCCCTCGACCCGTCCGCAGCCGCCAGCCCCCGCACCGCACCCCGAGCGGCCGCCGCGCCGCCCGGGCACCCGCATCTCCCGGACCGGAAGGATCCGTCATGACCAATCTCGCGCTCGTGTTCCCCGGCCAGGGGTCCCAGTTCTCCGGAATGGGCCGCGCCTGGTACGACGCACACGGCAGTGTGCGCGACCGCTTCGAGCAGGCCTCGGAGATCGTCGGCTACTCGCTCGCCGACCTCTGCTTCACCGCGCCGCCGGCCGAGCTCACCCGCACGCGCCATGCGCAGGTCGCACTGCTGGTCCTGGGCTACGGCATGTACGAGGTGGTTGTCGGGGACCGCAGGCCGCCCGTCTCGGCCATGGCCGGGCACAGCCTGGGCGAGATCACGGCGCTGCTCGCGGCCGGGGCCTTGGACTTCGAGGACGCGGTGCGCCTGGTCAAGGTCCGCGGCGAGGCCATGGAGGCCTACACCGCCGAGGGCGACACCGGGATGGTCGCGGCCCTGCGGACGCCGGCGTCCCAGGTGGAGAAGTGGGTGGAGGAGTTCAACGCCGGGGGCCACGGCGTGCAGGTGGCCAACTACAACGCCGAGCAGCAGACCGTGCTGGCCGGGACGCGCGAGGAACTGCGGGCGCTGACCGCAGTGCTGGAGGAGCGCGGGGCCAGGGTCGCCAGGCTCAGTGTGGCCGGCGCCTTCCACAGCCGACACATGGACGGCGCCGTCCCCGCCTATGTGGACGAGCTCGACCGGATCGCGTTCACCGAGCCGTCCGTCCCGGTCTACAGCACTGTCACGGGACGGGCGTACGAGAGCGCCCGGGAGATCAGGGAGGCGCTCTCCGTCCAGCTCACCGCCCCGGTCCGGTGGGAGACCGTGGTGTCCGCGCTGACCGCCGCCGACGTCACCGTGTGGATCGAGGTGGGCCCCAAGAACGTCCTCACCAAGCTGATCGCCGGCTCCGGGGCGGTCGCGCACAGCCTCGACGACGACGCCGGGGCGGCCTACGCCGCGCTCGACCGGGTCGCAGAGGAGCGCGCGAACCGCCCGGGTCTCGTCGGCCTGTGCCTGGGGGCGGCCGCCGCGACCCGGAACCGGAACTTCGACGACGAGGAGTACGCCGCCGGGGTGGTCGCCCCCTACCGCCGGCTCCAGGAGCTCGCCTCTGCCGGGGCCGGGGAGCCCACTAGCGAGCAGCGGTGCGAGGCCCTCGACCTCCTGCGCACGATCATGGAGACCAAAGGGGTGCCGGACGCCGAGCAGGAGGAGCGGATCTCGTCGATCCTGCGGCGCACCGGCCAGACCGCGGTGTACGCGCCGACCGGGGCGGCGGTGAGATGAACTCTCTGCTGTCCATAGGCGACCTGGACATGGGCGAGCTCCCCGAGGACGCCGACGTGCGCATCGAGTACTCCGGGGCCGACCGTACGGGTGCCCCGGTCGCCGTCATCGGGATGAGCGGGCGGGTGGGCGACGCCCCCGACCTCGACCGGTTCTGGGAGATGGTGGCGGGCCGCGAGCGCGGCCACCGCGAGCTGTCCGAGGAGCGGCGGGCCGACGTCGACGCCTACCTCGCGGCCCGCGGGGCGCCGCCGCCCGCCCCCGAACGCTACTGGGGCGGCACCCGACTGCCCTCCGTGGCGGAGTTCGACCACCGGTTCTTCTCCATGTCCCGGCAGGAGGCCCGGTTCGTCGACCCCGACCAGCGGATCTTCCTGGAGACCGCCTGGGCCGCGCTGGAAGATGCCGGACGCCTGAACGCCGAGATCCGGGGCCAGAGGGTCGGGGTCTACGCGGGCATGTCGAGCGACTTCGGCGAGGACTACCGGACGATGCTCCAGGCCGTTGCGCCCGGCGCCCCGGAGGTGTCCGTCGCCGGGAACGTCCAGTCGATCATCGGCAGCAGGATCGCCTACCTGCTGAACCTGCGGGGGCCGTCGATGCTCGTCGACACCGCCTGCTCCTCGGGCCTGGTCGCCGTGCACACCGCCTGCCGCGCTATCCAGCGCGGGGACTGCGACACGGCGATCGTCGGCGCGGTCAACAGTGACTTGCTCCCGGTCGTCGCCGACGGCTCGGGCATCGGCATCAAGGACCTCCAGGACACCTCCTCCCGTGACGGCCGCACACGGACCTTCGACCGCAAGAGCGACGGGACGAGCGCGGCCGAGGGCTGCATCGTCTTCGTCCTCAAGGCGCTCGACCGGGCCCGAAGCGACGGCGACGCCGTCCGCGCGGTCATCCTGGGCGGCGCGGTCAACCAGGACGGGGCCTCCAACGGCATCACCGCCCCCAACGCGGACGCGCAGGCCGACCTCATCGACGCGGCGCTCGCCGACGCCGGGGTGGAGGCCGAACAGGTCAGCTACATCGAGGCGCACGGCACCGCGACCCGCCTGGGCGACCCGGTCGAGGTCGGCGGGATCGAGCGGGCGTTCTCCCGGCACACCTCGCGCAAGCAGTTCTGCGGCATCGGCACCGTAAAGACGAACATCGGCCACATGGACAACGCCTCCGGCCTGGCGGGCCTGGCCAAGGTGGTGCTGTCGATGCGGCACCGGACCCTCCCGGCGAGCCTGGGATTCGAGGAGCCCAACCCCAACATCGCCTTCCCGCTGTCGCCGGTGTACGTCAACGACCGCACCGTGCCGTGGGGGAGCGGCCCGGACGACACCCTGTACGCGGGGATCAGCAGTTTCGGCCTGAGCGGGACCAACTGCCACCTCATCGTGCGCAGCGCCGACCCGGAGCCCGAGCCGGACCCCGGTCCCGGGCAGGGGGCGGCCTCCGGCCCCTGGGTGCTCCCGCTGAGCGCCCCGGACGCCGCGGGCCTCCGGCGGCTGGTGGAGCGGTATCGGGCGTTCCTGAGCGGGAACGACGTGCGCCTGGCGAACCTGTGCCACACCGCGGCGACGGGACGCCTGCACCACCGGTGCAGAGCCGCGTTCGTGTGTGAGGACAAGGAGGAGCTGCTGGCGCTCCTCGGGCGCTTCGTCGACGGCGCCCGCGACGGCCGGGACGCCGGCGGCACCAATGGTGAAGACGTCGAAGACGGCACCGGCGACATCGCCACCGGGGAGTTCCGGCTCGCGGCGGGCGACGGCGGTCGGCGCGGCTCCTGCGCCCTGACCGCCGACGAGCAGGAGCGGCTGGGCCGCGAGGCCGCGCGGCTGCTCGACGGGGCGCCCGACCGCGACGGGCTGCGGCGCCTGGCCCGCCTCTACGTCCGCGGCGCCGACGTCGACTGGCGGCGGGCCGCGGCGCCAGGCGCCCGCCGGATCCCGCTGCCGACCTATCCGTTCGAGCGCTCGCGCTGCTGGTTCCGGGCCGAGGGACCCGAGCACCGGGGCGGGATCGCCGCGGGGCTGCGCACGGTGCGCTCCCTGGACCGGGACATCGCCGTGTGCCGGCTCTCCCCGCAGCGGTTCTGGGAGCTCTCTGACCACCGGATCGATGGGGTCAGCGTGCTTCCCGGCACCGGGGTCCTGGAGCTGGTCGTGCAGGCCGCGCAGCGGTTCGGCCACGCCGGCGGCGGCATGAGGCTGCGGAACCTGCGGTTCACCACGCCGCTCGCGGTCGACGACGGTTCGGAGTCCGAGGTCCACATCGTCTTCGGCCCGGCCGACGGGACCGGCACCGTCCGCGAGGTCACCGTCGCCTGCCGGGGCGAGGACGGCGCATGGGTCCGCAATGCCACCGCCGAACTCGCCGTCGCGCCGGCCGTCGGGACCCCGGAGCCGGTCGACGTGGAGGGCTTGCGGCGTCGACTGGACCGCGAACTGGCCTACGACGATCGGCTCGACCGGTCCAACGGGCTGGTGCTGGGCGAGCGGTGGACCGGGAGCCTGCGGGGCGGCCGGGCCGACCCCGAGGCCACCGAGATGCTCTACGAACTGGAGCTGCCGAGCCGCTTTCACGGCGAGACCGGCGACTACCACCTGCACCCGGCGCTGCTGGACACGCTGATCAACGCGGCCAACGGCCTCTACGACGAGGAACGGCTCTACCTACCGCTCTCCTACGGGGCCCTGACGGTCCACGGACCGCTGCCGGCCCGCGTGCTGGCGCACTTCCGCAAGCGCCCCTCCTCGGTCGAGGGCCGCCTGTACGCCTTCGACGTGACGGTCACCGACCCCGTCGGCCGGGCGGTGCTGACGGTGGACAACTACTGCATTAAGTCGGCGGCCGACCTCGACCTGGACGGCTCGGGCGGATACGGGTACGTGCAGGCCTACCGGGAGGCGGCCCCGCCGGCCGCTGCCGGCGCCGCCCCGGGCACCGGGCCCGCGGCGGCCGGCCCGGTTCTGCTCTGCGGCGACTTCGGCCCGATGCTCGCCCCGCTCACCGGCGAGCTCAGGTCGGCCGGCCACGAGGTCGTGCACGCGTCCGCCGGCGGCGTCGGCGACCGGATCGGCGAAGGCGCCGCGTTTGCCTTCGCGATCGCGGCCGACCTGGGGGACCCCGGTGCTCCCCTGACCGAGCGGGCGGTCGGTCCGGTCGACCGGACCGTCTCCGTCCTCAAGCAGCTGTCCGCGCGCCGGCCGGAGCTCGTCGGCGGCCTGCTGGCCGTGACCCGGAACGCGCTCTCCGTCACCGGCGCGGAGGCCGCGCCCGACCCCGGACAGGCGGGCGTGCTCGGCCTGATGAGGGTCGCCGCCCTGGAGTACCGGTCCCTGAGCGTGCGCTGCGTCGACATCGACGAGCACACCCCGCCGGGGGCCCTGGTCTCCGAGATGCGCGCCGCCGACCGGCCGCCGCTGCTGTTCTACCGCGGCGAGCGGCCCTACAGACCGGTCGTCGAGCGGAGCGCCGCCGCGCTGCGGCCCGGGGCGCCGGAGGCGGTGGCCCCCCCGGACGGCGCGACCGTCGTCTCGGGCGGTACGGGCGGCCTGGGCGCCGCCGTGGCCCGGGACCTGGCCCGGCAGGGCTTCCGGAACATCGTCCTGCTGGGCTCGGAGCGGCCGGCCCCGGACGCCGCACCCGCGTTCGGGCCGCAGGACGACCCCGCCGTGGCCGAGGTCGTCCGGCTGGACATGGGGGACCCGCGGGCGGTCGAGCGCACCGTCGGCGGGCTCCGGGAACGCTACGGCCGGATCGGCGGCGTGCTCCACCTCGCCGGCCGGCCGGGCGTCGGGTTCCTGCACACCAAGACCACCGAGGAGTTCATGGCCGTGTACCGCCCCAAGGCGGTGGGTGGCGTCGCGCTCCACGAGGCCACCCGGGACGACGCGCCGGACTTCTTCGTGGTGTTCTCCAGCGTGGCCGGGCTCCTGCCCGCCCAGGGCCAGACCGACTACACCGCCGCGAACCTGGCGCTCGACAGCCTGGCGCAGCTCCGCAGCGCCCGGAGCCTGCCCGCACTGAGTCTGCAGTGGCCCGCGTGGCGGGAGACCGGGATGGCCGAGCGCCTGGGCGCCGTGGACGAGGACGAGCTCTTCCCCCCGGTGGCCCCCGACGAGGGGACCGGACTCCTCCGGGCGCTCCTGGCAGGGCGGGACCACCCGGCGGTCGTCATGCCCGGCCGGAAGCGGCCAGCGGCGGGGCCGGACCGGCCCGGCGCGGGCGACCCCGCCGGCGCGGCGGGTGCGGCCGGCGTCCGGCCCGTCGTCCTCCACGGCCTGGACCGGGTCGGCGCCGTCGAGCAGGCCGTCGCCGAGATCTGGGCGCGGACGCTGGAGGTCGCGGAGCTGGACGCCTACGAGGAGTTCGACCACCTCGGCGGCAATTCGCTGCTGACTTCGCAGATGCTGCGGTACTACGACGAGCGCTTTCCGAACGTCATGGACATCACCGACCTGTTCCGGTTCACCACCATCGCCGACCAGACGGCGTTCGTCGCCTCGCGTCTGGGACCGGCGGCGGAGGAAGCCGATAGTGCCGGCGGCGGGCCGCGACCGGAGACCAGCGCAGCCGGTACCGACGACCTCGACCGGCTGCTGGACCTGGTGGAGCAGGGAGAGATTTCGGTGGAGGAGACCCGTGGCCTTCTGTAGCCAGACCGAGCCCGTTCGACAGAATCGGAATGCCAGATGGACAAGGTGAAGGCTTTCATCCTCGAGCAGGTCGCGCAGCGGCGTATCGACAGACAGGAGGCCAAGGCGCTGCTGCAGGAAGTGGTGGCCGCGTCCTCGTCTCACGCCGAGATCGCCGTCATCGGGATGGCCGGCCGCTACGCCTCGGCCCCGGACGTCGACGCGTTCTGGGACCTGCTGTGGCGGGGCGAGAGCTGCGTGCGCGACTTCCCGGCCCCGCGCAAGGCGGACATGTACGAGATCCTGCAAAACCCGTACTACTCCGAGGTCATCCTCGGATCGATCGTGGACGAGGCCGACCTCGACCAGATCTATTCGAAGAGCGGCTACCTGGAGCGGATCGACGCCTTCGACGCGCGCTTCTTCGGCATTCCGCCGCTGGAGGCGGACTACATGGACCCGCACCAGCGGATCGGCCTGGAGGTCGCCTACGAGGCGATCGAGAACGCCGGGTACGGCGGCGACGGCGTCCGCGGCACGCGCACCGGGGTCTTCCTCGGCCGCGACCAGACGAACTACTCCTACTACCGGATGTTCTCCGAGCGCGACCCGATGCAGCTGTCCGGGTCGTGGGAGGGCCTGGTGGCCAGCCGGATCTCCTACGCCCTGGACCTCACCGGCCCGTGCCTGATGACCGATACCGCCTGCTCAGCGGGCGCGGTCTGCATCCACCAGGCGGTCCGGGCGTTGCAGAACGGCGAGTGCGACATGGCCATCGCGGGCGGGCTCAACCTCTCGCAGGTCGGCGAGGTGAAGGCCGCGTACATGTCCGGGGCGACGATGGACAGTGTCGAGTCCCGCGACTCGGCCGTGCGCACTTTTGACGCCCGGGCCGACGGGACCGTGTGGGGCGAGGGCGCCGGCATGGTCGTCCTCAAGCCGCTGGCGCGCGCCCTAGCCGACCGCGACCACGTCCGGGCGGTGATCAAGGGGTCGGCCATCAACAACGACGGCACGTCCAGGGGCATCACCTCCCCGCGGGCCGAACTCCAGGAGCGGGTGATCCTCGACGCCTGGGCCGCCTCGGGCGTCGACCCGGAGACCATCACCTACGTCGAGGCCCACGGCACCGGCACCGCGCTCGGCGACCCCATCGAGACCAAGGGCCTGTCGGACGCGTTCCGCCGGCACACGCCGCGCCGGCAGTTCTGCGGCATCGGCTCGTTGAAGACCTCCATGGGGCACATGGTGGGCGCCTCCGGCGTCGCCGCCGTCACCAAGGTGGTCAAGGCGCTCGAGACGGGTGTGCTGCCCCCGACGGCCAACTTCGAGGTCCCCAACCCCTACATCGACTTCCCGGAGAGCCCGCTCTACGTCCACGACCGGCTGGCGGACTGGGACGCCCCCGAGGGGAGCCCGCGGCGGGCCGCGGTCAGCTCGTTCGGCTTCGTCCGGACCAACTGCCACATGGTGCTGGAGGAGGCGCCCGCCTACCGCCCCGACGAACATCGCAGGCGGCGCTACTGCCTCACCGTCAGCGCCCGCACCGACGAGGCCCTGCGTGAGCTGCTGGACCGGTACTCCCGTACGCTCGCCGAGAGCCCATGGTCCCTGGCCGACATCTGCTACACCTCCAACGTCGGCCGGGCACACCACGAGCACCGGGTCGCGGTCGTCGCCGAGACCCGGGAGGGGCTCGCCGAGTCGCTGGACCGCCTCCGCTCCGGTGGCCTCGGAACCGACCGGGAGCGGGGCGTCCACTACGGGGTGCACACCGTCGTCAGCGAGAAGAAGGGCACCCTCGGCGCCACCGAGACCACCCGGCAGGCGCTGGAGCGCCTGTCGGCCGAGGCTGGCGCGTTCCTCGCCGACGCGCCCTCCGCCGACGGGGCCTGTGCGGACGAGGACGGGCTCGCCGGGCTGGCCGCGCTCTACGTCCGGGGCGCGCGGATCGACTTCGCCCGGTACCACCGGGGGGACGCCCGCAGGCGGGTGCCGCTGCCGACCTACCCCTTCACGCCGACCCGCCACTGGGCCCGGCCGCTGCGGACCCGGGTGCAGGGCTTCGAGAGCGCCCGCGAGCACCCGCTGCTCGGGGCCCGGGCCGGCCGGTCGGACACCGGCGCGGTGTTCGAGAACGTGCTGTCGGTCGAGGACCACTGGGTGCTGGCGGACCACCGGATCGACGGCAGGGCGGTGGTGCCGGGCACCGCCTACCTGGAGATGGCCCGGGCCGCCCATGCCGCCGTCGCCGGCGACGGTGCCGTGCGCTTCGCGGACGTGGTCTTCCGCGTCCCGCTCTCCGTCGACGACGGAGCCGGGGCGAGCGTGCGGACCCGGCTGGAGCGGTCGGGCGGGGACTACACGTTCGAGGTGGCCAGCAAGGACGGCGAGGAGTGGATCCCGCACGTCGAGGGCAGGGTAGGCGCGGCGCCCGCCGGGGACCGCCGGGACCCCGTCGACCTGCCGGCCGTGCAGGGCGCGGCGGACACGGTGGCCAACCCCGTCGCCTTCGAGGCCGAGACCGGCGTCTTCCGGTTCGGCCCGCGCTGGGACTCGGTGAGCGCGCAGTGGGACGGCGGGGACCGGACGCTGGCGCTGCTCGGGATGCGGCAGGGGACCGACGCCGAGGCGGCTGTCTACGGGCTGCACCCGGCGATGCTCGACAACGCGGTCAACGTCAGGTCGCAGGCCGAAGGCCAGACCTACCTGCCCTACATGTACAAGGACTTCGTCCTGCACGGGCCGGCGCCCGAGTCCTACTACTCGCTCGTCCAGACCGTCCGCGGCGCCCCCGGCGACGAGACCATGACCTTCGACATCGACCTGGCCGGCCCCGACGGCGCGGTCTTCGGGCGGATCACCGGCTACACCGTCAAGAGGGTCGACTGGACGCGCTTCAGCGTCACGGGCCCCCGCCGGTACGTCCGGGCCGGCTGGCAGGAGACCGCCCCGGCCGGGGAGCGGGCGGAGCCGGACGCGGTCTGGGGGGTCGTGGCGGCCGACACCGACGCCGGCCGCGACCTCGTCGCCGCCCTCACCGCGGCGGGCGCGCAAACCGTGCCGTGCCTCCTGGCCCCGGGCGCCCCCGGCGAGGACGACGTGCGGCAGGTGTGCACCCGGCTGCGCGCGGAGGGGGCCCAGGGCCTGCTCTTCGCCGCCGATGCCACCGCACCGACCGGCCTGGCCCACGCGGACCGCCGCGCCGGCGGCGTCGACACGCTGTTCACGCTCTACCAGGGGCTCCTCGCCCACCGGGTCAAGCTCCCGCTCGGGCTGCGGGTGCTCGGCAGCAACGCCTGGCGGGTGGCCGACGGCGACGCCGCCACCGACCCCTACGCGGCGGCCACCGCCGCACTGGCCGTGGTGATCGGCCAGGAGCACATGCCGGTCGGCGTCGTCGACGCGCCGCCCGGCACGGACGCGGACCTGCTGGCCCGCGAGTGCCTGGGCGCTCCGGGGACCCCGCCGCGGGCGGTCCGGGACGGCCGGGTCTACACCCGGCACCTGGAACGGGCCACTGCGGCCGAGGACAGGTCCGCCGAGAACCCCTACGCCGGGGGAACCTTTCTGATCACAGGCGGTGCGGGCGGACTGGGCCTGAGCATCGCCGAGGAGATGGGGGCGCAGGAGGCGGAACGGATCGTCCTGGTCGGCCGCTCGGCGCTCGACGAGGCGAAGGGCCGGAGCCTGGAGCGGATCGGCGCGGCCGAGTACGTGCGCTGCGACGTGTCCCGGGCCGAGGAGGTCCGGGACCTGGGCGAGCGCCTGAAGGCCGACGGAGTGCGCCTGACCGGCATCGTCCACGCGGCGGGCGTCGCCGGCGACGGCTTCCTGGGGTCGAAGCGGTGGGAGGACTACGACGCGGTCCTGGCCCCGAAGGTCGACGGCGGCGTCGCGCTGCTGGCCCTGGCCGCGGACCACCCCGACCCCTTCGTGGTCTTCTTCTCATCAATCACGTCGGTCGCCGGCGGGTTCGGCCAAGGGGACTACAGCGCCGCCAACGCGTTCATGGACTCCCTGGCTGCCGGCGCGCGGGCGGCGGGCGCGCGCGCCCTGTCGGTCCACTGGCCGACCTGGACCGGGGCGGGCATGGCCGTCGACCACGGGGTGGACGCGTACGACGCCCCGTTCCGGCCCGTGTCGGTCCGCGAGGGCCTGGCGTGGCTGGCCCACCTCCTGCGGAACCCCGCCGACGGCGCTGTCCCGGCCGACTTCAACCTGCCAGTGCTGCATCGCGAGTGGGACACGCTGCCTTTCACCGTCCCGGCCGAGGTGGCCGCGGCGGCGCGCAGCGCCGCGGAGGAGCAGCCGGAGCTCACGGAGGCGGGGGGCGAGGCCGTGCTGACCGGCCTGTCAGACCCGACCCCGACCCAGCGGCGGATCGCCGCCATCTACGGTGCGGTGCTCGGCCTCGCGGAGATCGACGCCCACACCGGGTTCCAGGACCTGGGCGGCAACTCGCTGATGACCGCGAACCTGCTGTCGAAGGTCGAGCAGGTCTACCCCGAGACGGTGGACGTCGCCGACCTGTTCTCCTACTCCACTGTCGTCGACCTCGCCGACCACATCGACGGCAGGCGTGGCGCGGACAGGGGCGGGGCCTCCGGGCCGGAGGACGGCGGGTCGTTGCGCGAGGCCCTGGACGAGCTCGGCGACACGGAGCTGATGTCGGTCTTCGGCGACATCGAGGACGGCGGGGAGCGGTGGTGACCGGAACGCGGGAGCAGACGCGTAAGGAGCTGCTGAAGTACCTGCTGACGCAGGTGCGCGAGGAGCACCTCGACGTCGAACGGGCCAAGGAGTTCATCCGGGCGGTCGAGCCCTCCCGGGCCGCCGACCGCCCGGAGGGCCCCGGCGGGGAGCCGATCGCCGTCGTGGGGATCGCCTGCCGGCTGCCCGGTGCGCCGGATAAGGAGCGCTTCTGGGACGGGCTCGTGGCGGGACGCGAGTCGATCGGCGACTTCCCCCCGGGCCGCATGGACGACCTGCGCCGGGTCCTGCCGGACCCCACCGGCCTCAGCCGGGGCGGGTTCCTGGACCGGATCGACCTGTTCGACCCGGAGTACTTCGGCATTCCCCCGCGGGCGGCCACGGAGCTTGACCCCTACCAGCGGCTGATGCTGGAGGTCCTCATCGAGACGGTCGAGGACGCGGGGTACGCCCGCCCCGACCTGGACGGAGCACCGGTGGGGATCTTCGTCGGCAACGACCACTCGCACCGGCTGAGCATGTCCTACCTGCCGTTCCTGTCCGAGGTAGACTTCGCGGCGTTCGCGGGGTCGTGGCCGGGCATCCTGGCCAGCCGAATCTCCTACCACCTGAACCTGCGCGGGCCGGCGACGGTCACGGACACGGGCTGTTCGTCGGGGCTGGTGGCGCTGGACTCGGCGATGAAGGCCATCCGCCAGGGCGACTGCGACAGCGCCCTGGTCGCCGGGATCAACCTCTTCCTCTCCCCGGGCAGCCTCGGCAGCGAGACCGAGTCCGGCGACCGGGTGCGGGCGTTCGACACCCGCGCCCGCGGCACGGTCTGGAGCGAGGCCGTGGTCGCCGTCCACGTCAAACCGCTGTCCCGGGCCACGGCCGACGGGGACCACGTCTACGGCGTCGTCCTCGGCAACGCGGTCAACAACGACGGCCGCAGCAACGGCATCACCGCCCCCAACGCCCGCGCCCAGAAGGAGGTGCTCGTCAAGGCGTGGAAGCGGGCCGGTATCCGGCCGGAAACGCTCTCCTACATCGAGGCGCACGGCACGGGGACAGCCCTGGGCGACCCCATTGAGGTCAAGGGCCTCACGGCCGCGTTCGGCGAGTTCACCGACCGCAGGCAGTTCTGTGCGCTGGGCTCGGTAAAGTCCAACATCGGGCACACGGTCGGGGCGGCGGGCCTGGTGTCGCTGGTCAAGACCCTCCTGTGCCTCGACCGCCGGACGCTCGCGCCGTCGCTGCACTTCGAGGTCCCCAACCCCTACCTCGACCTCGTCGACTCGCCGGTGTACGTGAGCGACCGGCTCGCCGAGTGGGACGCGGACGCGGGCCCCCGGCGGGCGGGCGTGAGCAGCTTCAGCCTCACCGGGACCAACACCCACGTGGTGCTCGAAGAGGCGCCGGAGGCGCCGCCGCGGCCGCGGGAACCGGAGGGGGCCCGCCTCTACCTGATCTCCGCGCGCAGCGAGCCCCTGCTGGCCCGGTCCGCCGCGCGGCAGCTGGAGGCCCTCGACCGGCACCCCGAGTACCGCCTCGACGACGTCTGCCGCACCATGCGCGGCGGCCGCGAGCACCAGCCGGTGCGGGCCGCCGTCCTGTGCGAGGACCGCGCCGGCCTGCGGGCCGGACTGGAGCGCCTGCTCCGCCCGCGCGCCGAGCAGGAGGAGCCGTTCGTCGGCGGGCGCACGGCCGTGCTGCGCACGCCCCCCGGGCCGGGCGGCGCCGATCTGCCCGAACGGTTCCGGGGCGCCCTGGACGAGGCGGCCGGCTACCTCGGCGGCGGCGCCCTATCCGCGGACGCCGCTCCGGGCGGACGCCGCGTCCCGCTGCCCCCGCAGCCCTTCGACCACGCCCGCTACTGGGACGAGACCGTGGCCCCGGCCGCGCCGTCCGGCGCCGGGGGACCGGCACCGGACACGGGCACGGACCCGCTCCGGGACCTGCTGGCGCGCTGGGCGGACGCCGGGGACGCCGGGGACGCCTCGGACACCGCGCCCACCGCCCGCACCGTCGTCGCGGCGGTGTGGTCGCAGGCCCTCGGCCACTCCGAGCTCACCGGGACCGACGACTTCTTCTCCCTGGGCGGGGACTCGGTGTCCTCGTTGAAGATCGTCCAGCGGCTGAACGCCGAATTCGATCTGGCCGTGCCGCCGCCGCTCCTGCTGAAGAGACCGGTGCTCGACGACTTCGCCGCCGCCGTCGCCGAGCTCGGGCTCGGCGAGGAGCGGATCCGTGCCCGCCTCGACCGCGCCCCCGAGGCCGCCGAGCGCGGCGCGGGCGGCGTCGGCGACGGGGCGCCCGCGGAGTACGAGCTCCCGCTCACCGCCGCCCAGCGCTCCATGTTCCACACCTCCGGCCGGTCGGCCGACTCGGTCGCCTACAACATCACCGGGCTGACGATCAGCGACGAGGCGGTCGACGCCGCCCGCCTGGAGACAGGCGTGCGCGAGCTGGCCCGCCGCCACGACGCCCTCCGGGCGACCTTCCATCTCGTCGACGGCGAACCGGTGCAGCGCATCCACGCCGACGTCGAGGCGGCGGTGGACCACCGCCGCCTCGACGCCCCCGGCCCCGGGCGGACCCACGAGGACCGGGCCCGGGAGGAGATGGCGGACTTCGTCCGGCCGTTCCGGCTTGACGAGGGGCCCCTCTTCCGCATCGGGTGCTTCGCCTTCGACGACGGCGTGACCGCCGTGGCGATCGACTTCCACCACATCGTCACCGACGGCACGTCGATGGGGATCCTCTTCCGCGACCTCGCGGCGATCATGGACGGCGACCAGTCGCCCGCCCCCGACCGCGACTACCGGTCGGCGATGGCCGGCCTGCTGGAGCACGAGCGCTCCCCGCAGGTCCTGCGCGCCCGCGACTACTGGCGGGACCGGTTCGCCGATGGCGTCCCGTCGCTGGACCTGGCCACCGACCGCAAGCGCACCGACGCCGCCTCCGGCGCGGGCGCGACCCTGTTCACCGAGGTGGACGCCGCGACGCTGAAGCAGGTCAAGGCCTACGCGCGGGCTCGCCGCCTGACGCCCTTTATGGTCCTGCTCGGCGTCTACCAGCAGCTGCTGAGCCGGCTCAGCGGGCAGCGCGACGTCGTCGTCGGCACGCCCGTCCACGGGCGGCCGGACGCCGGCTACGCCGACGTCGTCGGCATGTTCGTGAACACGCTGCCGCTGCTGGCCTCCGTCGACCCCGGGAGCGGCGTCGGCCGGTTCTTCGAGGGCCTGCGCTCCACCGTGCTGGAGGCCTTCGAGCACCAGGACTGCCCCCTGGAGACCGTGGTCGAGGACGTGCGCCCCCGGCGCGAACCCGGGCGCGGGCCGCTGTTCGACACCTGCTTCGTGTACCAGAACACCGACATAGGTCTGGAGCACGACGGGGACCGGGTGGTGACGTTCGACGACGGCAGCGCCAAGTACGACATCACGCTCAGCGCCCGCGAGTCCGGCGGACGGTTGCTGATGGAGTGGGAGTACTCCACCGCGCTGTTCGAGGAGGACACGCTGCGGCTTTACGCCGACCGCTACGCGGTGCTGCTGCGCTCGGTCCTCGCGGCGGACGACGCCGACGCGGTCGGGGACCTGCGCCTGATGCCCGACCGGGAAGCCGCGCTGATCCGGGGCTTCGCTGCGACACCGGCCCCGCCGCCGGAGGACTGCGGGGTCGACCGGCTTTTCGAGCGGCAGGCCGCCGCCTCGGACCGCACGGCCCTGATCACCGACGGCGGGCGGGTCTCCTACGGCGAGCTCAACACGCGGGCCAACCGCCTGGCGCACCACCTTATCCGGCAGGGGACCGAGCCCGGCTCCCCGGTCGCGGTCCTCGCCGACCGCACGGCGGAGATGGTGGTCGCCGTCCTCGGCGTGCTGAAGGCAGGGTGTCACTACGTCCCCCTCAGCACCGGGTTCCCCCGCGAACGCCTCCGGCTGATGCTGGAGGACTCGGGGGCGCGGACCGTCGTGGTGACGGCCGGCCAGGCCGAGCAGGCCCGCGGGTTCGCCGACGACGGGGTCCGGATCGTGGAACCGGAGGCCGTCGCGTCCGCGGCCGCCGACGGGGACGGCACCGACCCGGGCCTGCCGAGCCGGGGCGCGGACCCGGTCTACCTCATGTACACCTCCGGCACCACCGGCGTGCCCAAGGGCACGGTGGTCCGCCACGAGAGCGTGCTGCGTGTGGTGCGCCGGCCGGTGTTCTACCCAGCCGGCCCCGACGACGTGTTCCTGCTGATGTCGGACTACTCCTTCGACGGGTCGGTCTACGACATGTTCGCCGCGCTCACTAACGGCGCCGCGCTCGTGCTCCTGGACCGGGAGGAGGTGATGGACCTCGACCGGCTCGGCACGGCGATCGAATGCCACGGCGTCACCAGCTTCTTCATCACCGCCGCCATGTTCCACACCCTGATCGACGGCGTCCCCGAGCGCCTGGGCAGCATCCGTAGGCTGATCTTCGGGGGAGAGGCGGCCTCGCCCGCCCACGTGGAGCGGGCGTTCCGCCTCCTCGGACCGGGCCGGATCGCCAACGGCTACGGGCCTACGGAGTCCACGGTCTTCGCCGCCGTGCACGTCTTCGACTCCTACGACGGGCGCGAGGCCGTCCCCATCGGACGGCCGATCAACGACACCTCGCTGTACGTCCTCGACGAGGACCTGCGGATGCGGCCGATCGGCGTCCCCGGGGAGCTCTGCATCGGCGGCGCCGGGCTGGCCGACGGCTACCTGAACCGGCCCGAGCTGACGGCCGAGCGGTTCGTGGAGTCGCCCGACGTCCCCGGCGAGCGGCTGTACCGGACCGGTGACCTGGTCACCCTGCGCAGCGACGGGCTGTTCTTCTACACCGGCCGCATCGACCAGCAGGTCAAGCTCCGGGGCTACCGCATCGAGACCGCCGAGATCGTGCACGCCGCCGTCGGCGAGCCGGACGTGCGGTGGGCCCACGCCGCGGTCCACGAGACGGGGGAGGGCAACCGGGGCCTGTGCCTGTGGGTTTGCTACGAGGACGGCGCCGAACCCGACGAGGCGCGCCTGCGCGGCGCCCTGAGCCAGCGGCTGCCCGGCTACATGGTTCCCTCGTTCATCGTCCCGGTCGACGGGGAGGTCCGGCTCACCGACAACGGGAAGCTGGACGTGGCGGCCCTGCCCGCCCCGGAGGCGGGGGCGTCAGCGTCGGCCGTCCCGCCGCGCACCGGCGCCGAGCGGCGGATCGCCGCGGCGTGGTCGCGTGCACTGGGCACCGAGGTGGCCGACATCGACGCGAATTTCTTCGCCCTCGGCGGGGATTCGATCACGGCCATCCGGATCGCGGCCGCGCTCAAGGCCGACGGCCTGGAGATCCAGGTCCCCGACCTGATCGACGCCCCGACCGTGCGGATGCTCGCCGAACGGGCGCCCGCCGACCGGGGGGCGGCCGACCCGGGCGGTCAAGAGCCCCACTACGGGGAGCCGGTGACGGGTCCGCTGGTGCCCAGCCCCGTCCAGCAGGCGTTCATGGACGAGGCCGAGGACCGTGACCGGGTGTTCACCCAGTGCCTGCTGCTCACCGCCGACCGCCCGCTTCCTGGCGGGGACCTGGTGGAGGCGGTGGAACGGCTGGTCCGCCTGCACGACGCGCTGCGCGTGCGGATCGACGGCGACGGGCTGGTGCTGTGCGGCCCCGACGAGGAGCGCCTGGTCCACGCCGAGGCCGCGCCCCCCGGCCTGGCCGGGGACGACCTCACCGACTACCTCGCGGCGCTGCAGCGGCGGGTGGATGTGCACAACGGCCCCGCCGTCGCGCTGGCGACGGGGCTCGGCGAGCGGGGCGAGCGGTGCGCCCTGGCCGCCCACCACCTGGCCGTGGACGTGGTCTCGTGGGGGATCCTGGTCGAGGACCTGCTGGCCTGCCTCGCCGACCCGTCCGCTCCGCCGGCCCCCGCGTCCCTGCCGTTCCCGGCGTGGACCGCGGAACTGGCGGAGCGCGCACGCGAGGGCGGCTTCCGCGGGGAGCTGCCGTACTGGACCGGACTGGCCCGGCAGGCCGCGGCGGCGGGGCGGCTGTTCGACGAGGACGACGTCCGGCGCGCGGACACTGTCGCCCAGGTGCTCCGGTTCCCGGCCGCCGAGGTCGCGGAGGTGTTCGACGCGGCCCGGACGGCCCACGGAGCCGACGCCGGGCAGACCGTCCTCGCCGTCGTCGCGCGCGCCCTGGGCGCCTGGCGGGACCGCGACCGGATCCTGGTCACCCTCGAAGGGCACGGACGGGACGCGCTCGCCGAGCCGCGCGACCTGACCCGGACCGTGGGCTGGTTCACCGCCGTCCACCCCCACCTCGTGCGGGTCGGGGGCGGGGCCGCGGACACCCTGCACGCCGTCCGGCGCTCGTTCGACCGGCTGCCCGGAAAGGGGGTCGGATACGGGCCGCTGTGCCGGTTCGACCCGGACCTGGGCCGGGAGCGGGAGGCGCTCACCGGGATCCGCCCCCAGGTCGCCGTCAACTACCTCGGCGAACAGGGGGGACGGACCGAGGGGATCGAGGTGGCCCACCTGCCGGCCGAGGTCACCGTCGACGCGAACCTGCGCTCGCCGTACATCCTCGACATCGTCGCCTGGCGCAGCGACGGCGACCTGATGGTCGAACTGCGCCACCCGGCGGCCTGGCGCGACGGCGGCGACGACCGGGCCCTGGCCGACGCCGTCAGGGAAGCGTTCGCCGCGTGCCGCCGCGCGGTCGCCGAACGGGACCGGCCGGCCGTCCGCACCTCGTCCTCGGTCCGGCCGGGCGTGCTGGACGACATCCTCGCCGCCTTCGAGGGCGGGGACCGATGACGGACCCCGCCGGACCCCGCCAGAGCACGGCGCCGCCCCCGCCGGAGCCCGCGCCCCAGCCGCCCCCCGGCGCACAGAGAGAGCTCAGTTCATGATTGAAAAAGCCAACATCGAGTCGGTCTCCGGCCTCGCCGCGATGCAGAAGGGCATGTTCTTCAGCTACGCGCTCGACACCGGTTCCGAGGCGTACGTGGAGCAGTTCGACTTCGCCGGTACCGGAGCCATAGACGCCGGCCTGCTGCGCTCGGCGCTCGCGGCCACGTCGCGCCACTACAGCGCACTGCGCACGGTCTTCTCCTTCGAGCGGACCGACGACCCCTACCAGCTGGTCCTCAAGGAGTGGCCGCCCCAGATCCGGGAGGTGGACCACCGTGACAGGGACGACGCCGAACAGGCGGTCGAGGAGTTCAAGGCCGCCGACCGCGCCGCGGGCTTCGACCTCGGCCGGGACGTGCTGCTGCGGGCGGCGCTGCTGCGCACCGGCGACGACCGCTGGCACCTGGTCGTCACTTTCCACCACATCATCCTGGACGGCTGGTCGCTGGCGCCGCTCTTCCAGACCTGGTTCGGCTACTACGACGAGCTGGCCCGCACCGGTGCGCTCACGCAGCGGTACGAGGCCCGCCCGTACGCCGACTACATCGCCTGGTACGAGGACCGGCACGACGAGGACGAGGCGCGGCGGTTCTGGACGGAGGCGCTGGAGGGCTACGAGCGCCCGGCCGGGCTGCCCCGGGACCGGCGCGGCGCCCTATCCGCGGCCTCCGGCGCGAGCGGCGCGACCGGGGGGACCGCGGACCATGTCGACGCGGCCCACCGGTTCGAGCTGCCGCAGGACCTGCACGACGGGCTGACGGACCTCGCGCGGCGGCTCGCGGTGACGCCCAACAGCGTCTTCCAGACGGTGTGGGGCGTGGTCCTGCAGAAATTCACCTACTCCGACGACGTCGTCTTCGGCAGCGTGGTCTCCGGACGCAACGCCGGCATGGACGGCATCGAGGACATGCTCGGCCTGTTCACCAACACCCAGCCGGTGCGCGTGACGGCCGGGGAGGACACCGGCTTCGCCGGCCTGTGCCGCGCGGTGCACGCGGCCTCGCTGCGGGCCGGCCGCTACGAGCACTTCCCGCTGTACGAGGTGCAGAGCCTGTCCCCCCTGCGCAACGCACTGCTGAACCACGTGGTCGCCTTCGAGAACTACCCGCTATCGGAGCAGTTGCGGGACTTCGGCGCGGGCGGGGGCGGCGCGCAGGGCGCCGAGGACGGTCCCCGCTTCCTCGGCGTCGACGTCTTCGAGCGGACCAGCTACGACTTCACCGTCGTGGTCACCCCCGGCCCGCGCCTGGGGATCGCCTTCCTCTACAACGCCGCCGTCCACTCGGACGGCCTCATGGAGACGCTGGAGCGGTGCCTGACGGCCGTCCTGGCCGAGGCGGTCAAGGAGCCGGACGTCCGGGTCAGGGACATTGCGCTGTGGGAGCCGGACCCGCACACCGCGCCGCCCGTGTCGGCCGTCCCCGAGCCTTCCGAGGCCCCTGCGCCCGCCGAGGTGCCCCCGATCCCCCTCGACGCGTCCCTGACGGAGGTCTTCGCCGACGTGGTCCGGCGCAGCCCCGACCGGACCGCGATGGTCTGGCGGGGCACCGCGTACACCTATCGGGGCCTGGACCTGTGGTCGGACGCCCTCGCCCGCGACCTCGCCGGGCGCGGCGCCGGCCCGGGGACCGGGATCGGGGTCCTGGCCGACCGCCGCCCCGAACTGGTGGCCGCCCTGCTGGCGATCCTCAAAGCCGGGAGCCACTACGTACCGGTCGACACCAAGGACGCGCCGGCGCGCATCGAGGCGGTCCTGGCCGACGCCGGGGTGCGCCACCTGTGCACCGTCGCCGGGTTCGCCGACCGGGTCCCCGCGTCGGTGGAGACGGTCCTGGTCGAGGAGCCCGCCCCGGACACCGCCCCAGACGCGGCCCCCGGCGCCGCGGCGCCGGTGCGGCCGAGCGGCGGCGGGGACCACGCCTACCTCATGTACACCTCCGGGTCGACGGGGACGCCCAAGGGCTGCTACATCACCCACCGCAACGTGCTGCGGCTCTTCGCCGACCAGGAGTTCGTGGACTTCCGCGAGGAACAGGTCGCCCTGTTCGTCAACTCGCCCGCCTTCGACGGGAGCACCCTGGAGGTGTGGGGGGCGCTGCTGACGGGAGGCACGCTCGTCCTCCCCGACGAGGAGGTGGACCTGCTCGACGCGGACCGCTTCCGCGACACGGTCCTGCGGCACAGGGTCCGCAACGTCACCATCCCCACGGTCCTGTTCAACCAGCACTGCGACCACGACCCCGGGGTCTTCGCGCCGCTGCGGTACCTGTGCATCGTGGGCAGCGCCCTGTCGGTCCGGCACGTCGCGGCGGTAGCCCAGGCCTGCCCGGACGTGAAGCTGGTCAACGGCTACGGGCCGACGGAGAACACGGTCTTCTCCACGACGCACACCATCCGCCCCCGGGACCTGGAGGGGGACCGCGTCCCCATAGGCACGGCCATCGGCCACTCGACCGCCTACGTCCTGGACAGAGGCCTCAACCCCCTGCCGCCGGGGGCGGTCGGGGAGCTGTGCGTCGGCGGGGAGGGGGTGTCCGCCGGCTACCGAGACCGCCCCGAGCTCGACCGCGACCGGTTCGTCGTTGCCCCGCGGATCCCCGGCGAGCGCCTCTACCGCACCGGGGACCTGGTCCGCGGGCTGCCGGACGGCGCCCTGGACTGCCTCGGCCGCATGGACGACCAGGTCAAGGTCGGCGGTTTCCGGGTCGAACTGGGCGAGGTGGAGAACGCCCTGCGCGCGGTCGAGGGCGTGGAGGACGCCGTGGTGATCGCCGTCGAGCGCGAGCGCGGCACGCAGCTCGCCGGGTACTACGTGGCCGGAGGGGAACCGGCCCCGAACCGCGTGCGGCGGGAGCTGGGCGCGGCCCTCGCCGCCTACATGGTCCCCGCGACGCTGGTGCGGATCGACGCCGTCCCGCTCAACCGCAACGGGAAGGTCGACAAGGAGGAACTGGCGCGGATCCGCGCCAGCGCCGAGAGCGACCGGCCCCGCCGGGAACGGGGGCCGGCCCCCGACATGGAGCGGACCCTACACGAGACCTTCGCCGACGTCCTGGAGACCGACCCGGACTCCCTCGACGTCGAGCGCAACCTCTTCGACCTGGGCGTGACCTCGCTGACCCTCGTCGCGGTCAGGAACCGCCTGCGCACGAAGCTGGACCGCGACCTGCCGCTGACCCTGTTCTTCGAGTTCACCTCGATCGCGGCGCTGGCCGCGCACCTCGACGCGCCCGCCGGCGCGCTGGCGCCGGCGCGCCGACCGGACCCGGAAGAGCCGGACCGGGCGGACGATGGCGCACAGGAGCAGGCGGTCCGGACGCGGATGCTGATGACCCGGATGATGGACGACAACGAAGGGGGCGTCGACAATGGCTGACGCGACCGGGCCTGACCACGCCTACACCGGACTCGAAGTCGCCGTCATCGGCATGGCCGGCCGCTTCCCGGCGGCCGCATCGGTCGACGACCTGTGGGCCAATCTGCTCGACGGCGTCGAGGGTATCTCCCGGCTCGGCGACGACGAGCTGAGGGAGATGGGGGTCTCCCCGCGAGCGCTGGCGGAGGAGACCTATGTCCGGGCGAAGGGCGTCTTCCCCGGCATCGAGTTCTTCGACTCCGGGTTCTTCGACTACACGCCCGCCGACGCTGCCGTGCTCGACCCGCAGGTGCGCGCCCTGCACGAGGAGGTCTACCACGCCCTGGAGGACGCCGGTTACTCCGCGGACGGGCGCCGGGAGGCCATCGGCCTGTTCCTGGGCGCGACCAACAACATGCCCTGGGAGGTGGACACCCAGCGCCGGTTCAACGAGGACGCCGGGTCGGCCTTCTCCGGAATGCAGCTCAACGACAAGGACTTCGCCGCCACCCGCATCGCCCATTCCCTTGGCTTGAAGGGGCCCGCCCTCACTCTGCACTCCGCCTGCTCCAGCTCGCTCGTGGCCATCGACGCAGCCTGCCGCAACGTGTGGACCGGCTCGTGCCAGGTCGCGCTGGCCGGAGGCAGCGGGCTGACCCTGCCCCACAAGAACGGCTACCGGTACCGGCCGAACATGGTGCACTCCCCGGACGGGCACTGCCGGGCGTTCGACGCGGCGGCCGAGGGCACCGTCGAGGGCAATGGCGCCGGCGTCGTCGCCCTCAAGCCGCTGGAGGCGGCCCTGCGCGACGGCGACCGGATCTACGCGGTGATCAAGGGCTCGGCGGTCAACAACGACGGCACCCGCAAGGTCGGCTACACCGCGCCCAGCATCGAGGGGCAGGCTGAGGTCATCCGCAAGGCCCACCGCGTTGCCGGGGTCAGGCCGGCCGACATCTCCTACGTGGAGGCCCACGGCACCGGCACCGCCCTCGGCGACCCGGTGGAGATCGAGGCCCTGGCCAAGGCGTTCGGCCCGGGCGAGCCGGACTCGTGCGGCGTCGGGTCGCTGAAGGCGAGTATCGGGCACCTCGACACCGCCGCCGGGGTCGCCTCGTTCATCAAGGCCTGCAAGACGCTCGAGGAGCGCACCATCCCGCAGAGCCTGCACTTCGAGACGCCCAACCCGGGCATCAGGCTCGACGGCACCCCGTTCTACATCGCCGGCAAGCAGCGGGAGATGCGGCGCAAGCGGTCGGCCTCGGGCGGGGAGATCCCTCTGCGGGCGGGGGTCAGCGCCTTCGGCATCGGCGGGACCAACGCCCACCTGGTGCTCGAAGAGGCCCCGCCGCCCGACCTCCCGGCCCCCGACGGCCGCGCCCACAACACGTTCGTGCTCTCGGCCGCCTCCGCGGAGGCGATCGCGCGGATGAAGCGGGACTTTGCCGACCACCTGGCCGCGCACCCGAACACCGACGGCGCCGACCTGGCCTGGACCCTGCAGAGCCGCCAGCGCGACCTGCCCTACCGCTACGCCGTCGGCTTCCGAGACGCTGGGCAGCTGCGGGAGCGGCTGGAGGAGTCGCTGGAGGCCGGCGACGAGCCCGCGCACCTGCCCAGGAACGGGCGGCGCGACGTCCACCTGCTGTTCAGTGGGGCGGGCTCGCAGCACCTGCGCATGGGCCGCGGCCTCTACGAGACTGAGGGCGCCTTCCGGGCCCGGGTGGACGAGTGCCTGGCCGTCACCGACGCGTTCGACGAGCCCGTCGTGCGCGAGGTCTTCTTCGGCGAGACGGTGGCACAGGAGAAGCAGCTGAACAACATCGCCGTCAGCCCCGTGCTGCTGTTCATCGTCGACTACGCGATGGCCCGCACGCTCCTCGACTGGGGCGTGCGGCCGCGCGGAATGATCGGGCACAGCACCGGCGAGCTGGCGGCCGCCTGCGTGGCCGGGGTGTTCTCGCTCGAGGACGGCATCCGGCTGATGCTGGCCAGGGGGGCGCTGATCGCGTCCACCCCCGAGGGGGCCGTGACGTCGGTCAAGGCCTCCGAGGACACGATCCGGCCGATGCTGACCGAGGAGCTGTCCATCGCGGCGGTGAACGCGCCGGAGGACTGCACCGTCAGCGGCACCGCCGCGGCCGTAGCCGCGTTCGAGCGGAAGTGCACCGAACAGGGGATCACCTTCACCCACGTCGAGGCCGAGCACGCCTACCACTCGCAGTACATGGAGCCGATCCTGGACCGGTACCGGGAGATCGCCGAGTCGGTGGCCTTCTCGCCGCCTGAGATCCCCTATGTCTCCAACGTGACGGGCACGTGGGTGACGCCGGAGCAGGCCACCGACCCCGGCTACTACTGCGAGCACATCCGGCGCACGGTCCTGTTCAAGGCCGGCGTGGAAACCGTAATGGAGCGGGGCGACGTCCTGTTCGTCGAGGTCGGGCCCGGCAAGTCGCTGTCGTCCTTCGTCCGCGGCACCGCCCGGGGCACCCGCACGACCGCGATCAACATGCTGCGCCACCCGCTGGAGGAGGTCGCCGATGGCGAGCACCTCGCCACGGCGGTTAAGAAGCTGTGGGAGGCGGGCGTCGCCCTGGACTGGACGGCGTTCCACCGGGGCCGCGCGCCGCGCAAGGTCAGGACCCCGCTCTATGCCTTCGACCGCACCGAGTACCCGGTCGACATCACCGAGTTCCAGCGGCTCATGTCCGCCGAGGAGGGGCGGCCGCGCCCGGTGGCCGCGCGGCGCCCGGCAGCGTCCGGCCCCGCCGCGGCTCCGCCGCAGGCGCTGCAGCCGACCTGGTCGCGGGCGCTCCTCCCGGACTCGGGCGGGAGTGGCCGGGGCCGGGCGCTCCTGGTGTTCTCCGACGACCCGCCGCGGATCCGGCGCACCATGGACGAGGTGGCCTACTGGACGCCGATCCCCGTCGGCTTCGGCGGGGAGTACCGCTTCGACGGGCCCTCCGGCGCGCAGATCCGCCGGGGCAGCGAGGGCGATCTCCGCAGGCTGGTCGCGGACCTGGAGGAGCATGCCCTGGTCGGCGACACCGTCGTCGTCCACCACCGGCCGGGCGCGGCCGCGTCGGCGCTGATACGGCAGCTGTGCGCGGCCGTGTCCGGGATGCGGGGCGCGCCCGTGCGCGACCTGGTGGTCCTGGAGCCCGCCGCCGGCGACGACCCGGGGGCGCGGGCCCGGCTCCTCCCGGAGGTGATCGGCTTGAATCGGGAGTACCCGCGACTGCGGGTCCGGCTGCTGGGATGCGACACCCCGCTGGCCGCCCGGCAGGGCCCACGGGACTGGAGCCGGGCCCTGCGCAGGGAGCTGGAGGCCGAGGTGGACGACGCCCTCGCCGTCCGGTACCGGGACGGGGGCCGGTACGTCCCCGCCATGGTGCCGCTGCCCGGCCGGCGCGGGCCGGCCGCCCCCGGCGGGCGGACGGCGGTCGTGTGCCCGGCCGACGCGGTCGGGGACGTGCTCGCCGCCGCCGGCCCTGACCGCGCCGTCGACGTGCTGCCCTTCGCCCCCGGGGCGGAGGCGGACGGCCCGACGCCGGCCGGTGAGCACCGGCAGGGGCGGGCCGCCGTCGGGGCGCCCGTGCGGGGGCGCACGGGCGAGGACGTCGTGACGGGGCTGCTCTCCCGGCTCCGCGGCCTGACGGGGACCGACCGCCTCGTGCTCTGGGACACGTCCCTGCAGGACGCCGCCGCCGACGACGCCGACGCCGACGGCCCCGAGCCGCCGGCCCCGCGGACGCTGCTGCGCGGCCTGCGCGACGCCGGGAGCGAACTGGGGGTCCCGTTCGGCGTGGTGTCCCGCCTCGACCTCGACCGGTTCGCGTGGAACGCCGATATCACCGCCGCCTTCGCCGCGAACACGGAGGCCGACGCCGAGTCCGGGGACGTGCGGCTGTACGCGTTCGGGCCGCTCGACGCGGACCCGCCGGTGCTGGACCTGCTGCACGGGATGGGCGAGTCCGGGGTGCGGACGGGCCACCACGGGACAGACCTGCTGGAGGCGGTAGCGGCGGGCAAGGAGGTCGGGGCCTCTGAGGAGTCCGGCGTGGTCGACAAGCGGAGCGCCGTCGCCGCCGTGATTGAGCGCGAGATGGCCGGACTGCTCGGTGTGGACGGTATCGACGTGCGCGCCGACCTGTTCGACGTCGGGCTCGACTCACTGAAGCTCATCCAGTTCACCAGCGCCCTGGAGCGGCACGGCTACACGGTCCTGGCCAGCGATGTGCACAGCCACCCGACCGTCGCCGAGCTGGCCGGCCTGCTCGCCCGGTCGGGCAAGCAGGTCAACCAGGAGTGCGACTCGCTGGAGAGCGCGGCGGCACTGCTCGGGGAGCGCTTGGACACCCGGTGCGCGCTGCACGGGATCACCGCCGGAGCCGACGAGGAGGAGTGGGTCGTCCTCTTCGTCGACGGCCTCCGCGAGGAGGACCGGACCTCGGTGGTCAGGCGGATCAACGAGCTGCGGCTGCCGCAGGCCTTCACCCCGCACTACATCCTGCCCGGATCGGCCGAGGAGCGGTTCCTGGCCGGACGGGACTTCGCCACCCTGGAGCTCGGGGCAGACCCGACCTCCCAAGGGGGCGGGGCGGACCGGCTGTTCGCCGAGATCGACCGGCGCCAGGAGGACATGCGGCGCTCCATCCTGTCCCGGCCGGTGCGCTGGTCATATCCGATCAGCGGGACCCAGAAGCATTACTTCTCGCGCGGGGCGCGCCCGCAGCTGTACCTGGTGCAGTTCCGCGAGCTGATCGACGCCGACATGCTGGAGCGCGCGCTGGGCGACGTCGTCGGACGCCACGGCCTCATGCGCAGCGTCCTGGTCCGGTCCCTGGGCCAGTGGCGGTGGAAGGAGCACGAGCCCCCGACGGCGTTCGTGCTGCCCCGGATCGACCTCTCGCCGCTGCCGCTGCCGCGCCAGGAGGAGGTGCGGGCGGAGCTGGTCAAGCGGGAGTGGAACGTCGACCTTAAGACCGACACCATCATGTACCAGGCGGTCCTGGTCAAGTACAACGAGCGCAGCTACGACCTGGTCTGCCAGTTCGACCACTCGATCTTCGACGGTGCCTCGGGCCAGGCCTTCCGCAGCGACCTGCTGAAGCGCTACCAGGAGCTGGCGGAGGGGACCGCCAAGGCGCTGCCCCGCGCCCGCAACTTCCGGCACCTGAAGGAGCAGACGGGCAAGGGGCCGGTGGGCATCGGCGCCGACGAGATCATCGAGAAGTTCGACCTGGACGCGTGGGGGCGGTACGGCAAGGAGATCATCGCGGCGTCGAAGCGCCGGGGCACCGGCCGGATGTGCGATGTCCGCTACACGGTCGACCTGCGGAGCCTGCAGAGCGGCGACGATCAGGAGGTCGACCCGTTCTCCCTGGTCCTGTACCTGTACGCGCGCCTGGTGGCCCGCCTGCTCGGCGTCGACAAGGTCGCGCTCGACCTGGTCTTCAACTCCCGCGTGTACGAGGACGTGGACTACTCCGGGGTGATGGGGATGGTGGCCGACGTCCTGCCCGTGGTGGTCTCCGGGGAGCAGGGGGTGCGCGACGACCTGGAGGTCCTCATCCAGCAGAAGCTCCAGATGATGAACAGGTACAACGTCAACTTCTCGGACCTGGTCACGGGGCCGCTGACGGCGCTGAAGTACGGGAAGGTGCTCCAGACGACAAAGGCGGCCCGGGGGGCGGGGTTCCGGCCCTCCTGCATGGTCAACTTCGCCGGCAACACCGAGGCCGAGTACGACGCCATCTGGGACATGACCCTCGAACTGCTCACCGAGAACCAGGAGACGCTCGACTACGCCGACTGCTACTGCGTGTCCAAGGTCAGCGGGTCCCGGCAGGACATCGTGATCCTGACGACCTGGGTCGAGGACTCCGCCGAAGTGGTCTCCATCCTTGACGAGGAGGTCGCCTACCTGGCGCGGCAGGCCGCCGGTACCGGGGGCGCGGACTCCGAGGGCGCCGCTCCCGAGAACGCGGCCCCGGACGCGAATGCAGACGCGAACGCGGACATGAAAATCGACTCTGAAAGCCTCCGGTGATCCCTTTGGACAGCATCGCATTGGTCTGCTTCCCGCACGCGGGCGCGGGAAGGCTCTACTACAGCCCGTGGCGGAACGCGTTCAGCGGAATCGCGGACCTGCACGTCGCCCAATACCCCCTGCGCGAGCACCGGATGCACGTCCCGATGCCCGCGTCGGTCGGCGAGCTCGCCGAGGAGATCTTCGCCGAGTTCGAGGAGGTGTTCCGGGGGCAGTTCGCGGTCTGGGGCCACAGCATGGGCAGCGTGATCGGCTATGAGGTGGCCAAACTCTGCCAGGAGCGGTTGGGCAATCCGCCGCTGACGTTCTTCAGCTCCGGTTCCGCGGCGCCCTGCCGGGCCCGGTTCACCCGGGTCGGCGACCTGGACACGCCCGAGGGGTTCCGGGACGTCCTGCTGACCTACGGGGGAGTCGCTCAGCAGTACCTGCAGGACGCGGACTATATGAACTACTTCGCCCCGGTCATCGAGGCGGACCTGCGCCTGCTGGGGTCCTACCGGGACGATGCGCGCCTTCCGCTCCGGTGCCCGGTCGTGCTGATGCTGGGGCGCGGCGACACGGTGACCGCCGACCAGTGGGACTCCTACACCGAGCACGCCCTCGACGTCCACGAATACGAGGGCGGGCACTTCTTCCTGGACCGGCACCGTGCGTCGATGGCGTCGCTGATGGAGGCGAAACTCCAATTGGCCTGGCAGCTCAGGGGAGAGAACGGTCGCAGCCGTGCCGGCTCGCCCGGGGCAGACTCCCGCTGAGCGGCCGGCCGCAGGAACGGGAAGGAGAGAAAGTGGAGAACGCTCTCGCGGTCGAAGTGGGCGAGTGGCTGCTGTCGCGGACGGGGGGACCGGACGGCGCGCGGTCGTCCACGACGCTGATGGGGATGCGCTGGGACGTGCTGCCCGGCGTCTGGAAGCCCAATCCGGGAACCCGCCTGTTCACCCTCCTGGCTGCCCCTCGCCGACGGGCTCCGCTTCCTGGAGATCGGGTGCGCCGCTGGCGTCACTTGCGTGGCGGCCGCCCGGAGCGGGTGCGCGCGGGTGGTGGGGCTGGACGTGGTGCCCGCAGCGATCGAGAACACCAGGCGCAACGCGGCCCGGCACGGGGTGGCGGGCCGCGTCGAGGCGCTGACCAGCGACCTGTTCGCCGAACTGGAGGAGGGAGACGAGTTCGACCTCATCTGCTCGAACCCCCCGCTGGTCAGGGCGCCTGATTCGCGCCAGTGGGCCACGCAGGTCGAGCGGTCGGTCTTCGACCCCGGATTCGCGCTGCACCGGCGCTTCTTCGAGCAGGTACGGCCGCATCTGGCCGACGGGGGGCGGATCTACATGCTGACCAGCCGGACGCTGGGCGACCCGGAGGGGCTGCGGAGCCTGGAGGCCGCCGCGGGCTTCACCGACCGGGTCCACCGCTCCGAGGCGGTCGGGATCCCCGCGGCGGCCATGGGGTCCCCACCGGCCGCCGTCGCCGCCGCCGACGAGCAGGGCATCGTCCACGTGGACTTCGCCATGTTCGAGTTCCGGCGGGACTGACGCGCGCCCGGGGAGAGCGAGCAGGGGCTTTCGGTGGATCACGGCCGTCGCGCGGCGGTCCGTGGTCCGCCGGACGCCCTACTCGGGGGGCTCCGCCTCCGCCGAGCCGTCGTGGATCAGGCGCTGGACCTGCGCGACGGTGGGCAGCAGCGAGGTGTGGTCCGGCCGGTCCGCGGGGTCGGCCGGTGCGCGCAGGAGGCGCCGCATCCCCGCGCGCAGGAGAGAACCGTCGATCGAGGCCGCGCCGCTGAGCGCGAGGACGGAGACCCCCTGTTCGAGGGCGGCCATGAGCTGGGCGACCCCGTCGGCGGCGATCTCCTCGTCCGGTGCCCGGTGGCTGCCCGCGACGCGCTCATAGGCGTCGAGAAGCGTCTGGATCCGGGTGCGTAGGGCCGGAACGAGCGCCTCGTCCCGGGCTGCGGTGGTGATGAACTCCAGTGTCGCGAGTTCGAATCCGCGGACCAGTCTCTCCGCCTGGATCCGGTCGCCGGCGATCTGCGGGGGGAGGGCGCCCCCGGCATTCTCGGCGGGGGCCAGCGGGTCCCACTGCTCACCGCGCAAAGTGCTCAGATTGTAGTCCAGCACGGCAAGGAACAGCTCGGACTTGCCGCCGAAGTTCGAGTAGACCGCCCCTTTGGAGAAACCAGCCGTATCGGCGATCTCCTCCAATGACGCACCGTGGTAACCGTCGCGGCTGAAGGTCATCAGCCCCGCTTCGATCAATGCGCTGCGCGTTTCCTGCTTCTGCTCGGCGCGAGTCCGTCGCTTTCGTCGTGCGGGCATCGGCCGATGGTGATTCATGGTCGCATTCTAGCCCGATTCGCCGTGACGCTTCGCGCAGTCGGACCGGGGCGCCCGGCGCCGGGCGGCTAAACGGGAGGCGCCGGACCGCGGACGGGCGGGCCCGGCGCCCCGGTGTCCCCAGCGCCCGCCGGGGCGACCTGGACGACCCCGCCGACCTCGCAGACCCGGTCGACACGGGCGACCCGGGCGAGCGGAACCAGTGGAACGACCTGCCCGAACTCTGGACAGCCGCACCGCGGCACCGGGCCCCCGCCACCCTTGACGTTCTCACGGTATGGAACTACTCTCATAATTAAGATACCTACGGAATCTAAAGTCCGTTGGTCTGGAATCCGTGCAGGAGCTACGGAGATCACGATGAGTGACGCGATTCTTGAGATCGAAGGCTTGACGCGGCGGTTCGGAGCGGTGCTGGCGAACGACGCGGTCAGCCTGAAGGTGTGGCCCGGCGAGGTGGTCGGGCTGCTCGGGCACAACGGAGCCGGCAAGACCACCCTGGTCTCGCAGGTGGTCGGGCTGCTCCGGCCCGACGGCGGGTCGATTCGGGTCGTGGGGGTCGACGCTGTCGCCCACCCCGCGACGGCGCGCCGCTGCGTGGCGCTACAGGCCCAGGCACAGGCCCCGCTGGACGGCCTGACACCGCGGGAGGCGATCGAGATCGCCGGGCGGCTCCGCGGCATGTCCCGCCCCGCCGTCCGGGAGGCCGCCGAGCTCATGGCCGATGAGCTGGACATCGGGGAGTGGTTCGGCCGGCGCGCTACCCCCGACGGCGGGGGGATCTCCGGCGGGGTGCGGCGCCTGACCGCGTTCGCGATGGCCGCCGTCGCACCGGTGCCGCTGGTCATCCTCGACGAACCTACCAACGACGTGGACGCGGCCCGCCGCAGGCGGCTGTGGGGCATGGTCCGCCGGCTCGCCGACCAGGGCACCGGGGTCCTCCTGGTCACCCACAACGTCGCCGAGGCCGAGCACGTGATGGACAAGCTGGCGGTGCTCGACCGCGGCCGGGTGGTCGCGGCCGGGTCGCCCAGCAGGCTGCGCGGGGCCGAAGGGGGCGAACTGCGCCTCGACCTCTCCCTGCCGCCCGGCGCTCCGGACCCGTCCGAGCCGCTGGAGGCGCTGCCCATCCAGATCGTCCGCCGTGTCCAGACCGGGCGCCGGGTGCTGCTGAGCCTGGCTGCCGCCGACGCCGCGAACGCGGTCGCCTGGGCGACCGAGCTGCGCGCGGCCGACCGAATCGAGGGCTACACGCTCTCGCCCACCACGCTTGAGGACGCCTACCTCGCCGCCACGGCCGACGCCGGTGCGGCGGCGACTGACGAGGAGCCCGCCCATGTCTGAGACGGCCGTGCGCGCACGCGAGGAGGAGCGGGCCCGGCCCGGGGTCCCCGACCGCGCCGCCCGGGGGACCACGGTCTGGATCCTGCTGCGGTGGACCATGGCCCAGACCGGGGCGATGCTGCCGCTGTTCCTCGTCGTCCAGGCGGCCATCGCGGGCGCCGTCGTCATCGGGTTCGGGCTCCTCATCCCGGACATCGACACGCCCACGGCGGAGCTGCTGTCCACCGGCGCGCCCACGATCCTGATCCTGGTCATCGGCCTGGTCCTGTGCCCGTGGGGCGTGGCCGGCGCCCGAACCAGCGGAACCCTCACCTACCAGCGAGCGCTCCCGGTCCCGCGCCCGCTGCTGCTGGTGTCCGACCTGGTCGTCTGGGTGGTCATCGCGCTGCCCAGCATCCCCGTGACGGTGCTGGTGGCCCACCTGCGCTACGGGATCGACTACTCGTTCGACTGGCCGCTGCTGGCGGGGGTGTTCGTCCTCGCCACGGTCATGGCCGTCTCGGTGGGCTACGCGATCGCGGTGCTGCTGCCGCCGATGATGTCGCAGCTGGTCAGCCAGGTGATGGTGTTCTTCGTGATGCTTTTCTCGCCGATCACCTTCCCGAAGGACCAGCTCCCCGACTGGTTCCAGGCCGTCCACAACGTGCTCCCCTTCCAGGCCGCCGCGGACCTGCTGCGCGCCGGGCTGCTCTCGGACCGGTTCGAGGTGAGCGGCAAGGCCCTGGCGGTGCTCGCCGTGTGGTGCCTGGTGGGGCTGGCCGTAAGTGTCCGATCCATCATTCGACGTTCCTAGGAGTGCTTTCATGAGTCGTTGGCTGGTACTGGGCGGCACCCACTTCCTGTCGCGGGAGGTGGCGGCCGCCGCCGTGGCCCGCGGACACGAGGTGGTGTGCGCGGCCCGAGGTAAGTCCGGACCCGTCCCCGACGGGGCCCGGCTGGTGAAGGTGGACCGCGACGAGGACGGGGGACTGGCCCCGCTGCGCGGTGAGAGGTTCGACGCCGTGGTCGACACGGCCATCATCTCCTACCGGTGGGTGCGCGAGGCCCTCGCTGAGTTCGGGGACACGGCCGGACACTGGACCTTCGTGTCCACGATGAACGTCTACGCCGACCTGTCGCGCCGCGGCGAGGGCGTGGACACCCCCCTGCTGGAACCGCGCTACACGGACCCGGACGGGCCCGAGGACTTCGGCGCGTACGGGCCGATCAAGGTCGCCTCCGAGGGCGCGGTCGGCGAGGCGGTTGGCGACCGCGCGCTTGTGGTGCGGCCCGGCCTGGTCGCCGGGCCCGGCGACCCCTACGACCGGTTCGGCTACTGGCCGGCGCGGTTCGCCCGTGGCGGGCGGGTGCTGGTCCCCGACGCGCTCGACCAGCCGTTCCAGATGATCGACGTGCGCGACCTCGCCGAATGGATCGTGGCCTCCGGCGAGCGGGGGCTGACCGGCACCTTCGACGCGTCCGGTCCGCGTATGACACTGGGGACGGTGTTGGAGGAGGTGGCGGTCGCCGTCGGCGCGCTCGACTTGGAGCTCGTCGCGGCGTCACCGGGGGAGCTTGGCGAAGCGGAGGTGATGCCGTGGCAGGGGCCTCGTTCACTGCCGCTCTGGCTCCCTGAGAGCCACCACGGCGTGGTCGATCGGGACACCGGCCCGGCCCTGGCCGCAGGGCTGCGCGTTCGCCCGGTCGCCGAGACCGCCCTGGCCTGCCTGGAGTACGAACGCGAGCTCGGGACAGAGCGCGAACGCCAGGCCGGCCTGGCGGCGGATGAGGAGGCCGCACTGCTGGAGAAGTTGAGGTTCGCGGACGGGAACCGTGGTTGATCCCATCCCGGCTCACGGCTGGATCTTTGGTTGGGGGCGCCGACGCGTCGCTGACGGCCACCTTCGGCGACGCCAATCTGCACCGCCTGCGCGACAACATCCCGCTCTGAGCACAGGCCTGCCGCGACGACCGGCTGCGCTGGGGATCTTCCACACACGTCGCACCTGACCACGGTCGCTGCGCGGGGCCGCCGCCCCTGGTCGTCTCCTGCGGTTCAGGGGCGTGAGCGGGGACGCTCGCGCCCGTGGGGGATGGGGACGGGGGCGGTGCCCTCGACGATGCGGTTCAACACCGAGCCGGTGCCCTCCATCGTCAGCGTCACCACGTCGCGCGGTTCGCGGGGCGGCGGAGACTGGTCGCCGGTGCGGCCCCAGGACTCGGCTGGGCAGCCTCCGTTCCCGCAGGTGCTCGAACCCAGCACATCGCCCTTCCGTAGGAGGGTCCCCCCCCGGGAGGCGTAGGCGGCCATCTCCTCGAAGGTCCACGACATGTTGGACAGCAGATCAGTGCTCACCACCTCGCCGTTCACCTCCGCGGTCAACGCCAGGCGCAGGAAACCGTCCCCGTCCCGCCGCGGTTCCAACTCGTCGGCCGTGACCAGCCACGGCCCGAAAGTGGAGGCGGCGTCCTTGTCTTTGCACAGGCTTAGGTCGACCTGCATCTCGCCGGACTCCAAATTCCGTCGGCAGTGTGTGTGATTATAGCTTACAGCCGGAAACGGGTTCGCCCTTTATCTGGCTGATAACCCCCTCAAACAGAAGGTATAGGGAATCTTGAAACAGGTAGTGGCGTGCTCCCCTCATCGCAGCGTCTGTGTGACATGCACGCGCTGAGCAGCAGGGAGCCCGCTATGACTGGCAGCCCTCCCCCTAGCTTGTTGTTAACCCTGCTTATTCAGAGGAATTGGACTCTTTACCCCGTTAACAGCACGAAAGGTGCTCTGAACTGCAAGGATTCGAGTGTCGAGTCCGTATCCACAGCAGAATCAGGAGCACCTTTCTGGTGGGCGAGCCTACACGCTGGGACCGCGGCCTGTCCGTCACAACCGACGGAAAACACCTGGTCGGCCACGCCGGAGCGCTGCTGCTGCGCAAGCTCGCCGACCGCACCGGCCTGACCGCCACCCTCACCGCCGCACTGCCCACCAGCACCGCCCGTTCCTGGCGGCAGCGCGCCCACGTCCTCGTCCACCTCGCCGTGGCGATCGCGCTGGGAGCCCGAAGCCTGCTGGAGGCCGAACGCCTCCACCTCCACCACCGCCACCTGTTCGCAACCCCGGCTTCTGACTCCACCCTGCACCGCACGCTGGATGCCCTCGACGAGAAGACCATGGCGGCCATCAACAAGGCACGCAGGCACGTCCGCCGCCACGTGTGGAGCCTGCTGCGCCTGCGGCCGGGAGGCTTCCCCGACCTCGAAGCGGCCGGGCGCGATCTCAAGGGGCGGATCGCCGTCGACCTGGACGCCACCGTCATCACCAGCGCCTCCAAGAAGCAAGGGGCCGAGCCGACGTTCAAAGGCACCTTCGGATTCCACCCTCTGGCCGCCTGGTGCGCCAACACCGGCGAGTGCCTGGCCATGGAGCTGCGGCCGGGCAACGCCGGGGCGAACACGGTCGCCGACCGCATCCGCGTGCTGGCCGCCGCCCTGGACCAGATCCCCGGATCATCGGCGGCCAAGCTGCTCATCAGGGCGGACGGTGCGGGGGCCACCCACGGCCTGCTGGAGCACCTGGAGGCGCTCACCACCACCCGCCGCACCGTGCGCTACACCGCGGGCTGGAAGATCACCGGTGAGGACGGGGCCGCGATCGCCCGCCTGCCCGAGGACGCATGGGAGACCTCGCTTACACAGGCGGGCAACCTGCAGGAGGGCTATGAAGTGGCCGAGCAGACCGGGCTCAACACCCGGCAGGGATGGCCGCAGGGGCTGCGGCTGATCGTGCGCCGCGTCCGCCCCTCCAGGAGGCACAAGAAGAACCTGACCGCCTTCGAACGCACAACCGGGTGGCGCTACTCGGTCACCGCGACCAATATCGGGCGGATGCGGGGGATCGCCGGGTCCCACCAGGTGCAGTTCCTCGACGCTTTGCACCGGAACCATGCCGGGGTCGAGGACCGGGTACGCACGAACAAGGCGATGGGCCTGCACCGGCTTCCCTCGGCGTTCTGGCAGGTGAACCGCGGCTGGGTGCTCGCCGCGAACATCGCCTGCGACCTGGACGCCTGGCCGCGCCTGCTCACCCTGCACGACCACGACGACCTCGCCGGGGCAGAGCCGCAGACCATGCGGTTTCGCCTCTACCACCTGCCCGCCCGGCTGGCCCGCCACGCCCGCCGCCGGATTCTGCGGTTGGATCGCACCTGGCCCTGGGCGGAGGTGTTCGCCACCTGCTGGCGCAGACTCAGCGGCCTGCCCGCCGCCGGCTGACGGCGGGCCCGACCCCGATGAGAAGCAGGGAGGAGGAGAACGCCGGCACTCCGGGCGTGTGGAACCCGGCGCACCCCGCGGCGTCACGCGACGGCCCGTCCTCCATCGGCCGGGGACATAACGGGCGAAGTGCCGGGTCGATCAACGGCCTCACCCCGCTGAAAAATCGAGGCTAGGACACGACGTCGATTTCGCAGCGTGTGGTGTTCGCGCGCTGGATCCGGGAATCCGACGTGAGAAGCGGGGCGTCGAGCCACTCGGCGAGAGCGACGTAGTGAGCGTCATAGACCGAAAGGTTCGACGAGAGTTCGCGGACGCGTTGCACGAACGGAGCCGCCTCGTAGCGGTGGATGGAATGAGCGTGGTAGTCGCTTATCGCGTCGTCCAGGGCCTGAGTGTTGATCTTCGGGTGTCGTCCGCGTGCCATTCCCAGGAGCACCGAGGTGATCTCATAGTCCTAGAGGTAGGGGGCCGCGATCGTGTCGGACGCGATGTGCTGCCGTACGCGTTTGCCTCGTTGGCCGGTGTCGGACAGTCCGTGTACCAGCGCTGAGCAGTCGATGACGATCAACGCGATGACCGCATCTCGTCGATGACGTCGGTTACGTCCTGTGCGGATAGTTCGATGGATGCGTGCTGCTCCATGCGCTGCGCTATCTCGGCGTTGGTCGGGACGGATGCGTCCTTTTCAACGAGTTCGAGAAGGTACGATTGCAGGCTTTTTCCGGATTTTGCCGCTCGGATCTTGAGGGTTCGCAGTGCGGATTCCGGGACTCGTCTGATCGTTACATCAGGCATGCCATCAATCTAGCGTCAGTGGTGACGATTCGTCAGCATGGTTGACGTCCTCCCTGGCCTGAAAGCCGGGGCACCCTCGCCCAGGAATCAGCGGGGGCCAGGTGTGCGGGGTTCCTGGTCCCCCGGGCGGTGGGGCGCTTGGCCGTGTGGGTGGGGGTGGGGGACCTGCTGGGAACAGGCGATCAGGCTGCGGTGTCGTACTGGACATGACCGATACACGATTCAGTCCACACGCGCTGCTCGCGGAGAGTCGGCTCGGTGTGCTTGCGACGATCAAGTCGGACGGCCGACCGCAGCTTTCTCCGGT
Organism: Nocardiopsis mwathae; assembly: GCF_014201195.1. Classification (NCBI taxonomy): domain Bacteria; kingdom Bacillati; phylum Actinomycetota; class Actinomycetes; order Streptosporangiales; family Nocardiopsidaceae; genus Nocardiopsis; species Nocardiopsis mwathae. The sequence goes on from NZ_JACHDS010000001.1 coordinate 765,123, forward strand.
CATGCCCTTCTATGACCGGGAGGCCGGTGTCATCTACGTTTCGATGACCGAGGGGCGGGCCAAGACGGTGAACCTGCGTCGGGATCCGCGGGTCGCGCTGGAGGTCACGAGCCCTGACGGCTGGGCGTGGGCCACCGCCGAGGGCATGGCGACACTCACCGGACCGGGAACCGATCCCCAGGGCCCTGAGGTCCAGGCGCTGGTGGACTACTACCGGAAGGCCGCCGGGGAGCACCCGGACTGGGAGGAGTACCGGTCGGTGATGGTGTCCGAACGTCGGGTGCTGATGACGATGTCGGTCGACCACGTGTACGGCGAGAAGCTCAGCTGATCGAGCTTCGACGGCACGTCGTGCGCCCGGGGCCGCGCTGGCGGCCCTGCGGTGGCCACCGCAGGTGCGGACACGATCTCCGTGGTCCACGATGAACGGCGCCCGCGACTTTCGCCGGGCGCCGTTCGTTCGCACGGACTTCTCGGGACTCCGACGGCCGGCCGAAGTGCTGGTTCATGCCCTGATGAGAAGTATCTTCCCTAATCTCGAATTCCCGCATTCTTCGCGGCGTTCGGCGCGGATCCCTTTCTGTCTCTCGCGGTCGATCTTCCTATTCCATGGATTGCCTCGGTGATCGCGTATACATTGGACACCGCTGGAAAGTGGATGGAGGATCACCGCGAGGAGACGCGTTGACCCGTCGAGATCATTTCCGAGCCGGTCCGCCGTGCGGTCGTCGTGGCCGCCGAGCTCGGGGTGTGGGGGCGTGATGCTCGACGTCGACGAGTCCCCGCCCGGCCACGACATCGCGTATGTGGTGCTGCGGCTTCGGGACCGCTATCGCCGCCGCGCCAACCGAGGGGTGGTGCTGTTCCGGGCGTCCGGCGCCCTGCTGATCACCGTCGGCGGCCTCATGCCGGTCCTGGCCATGGCCGACTACCCGTTCAAGACGGCGACCCTGTCCGTCGCGGGCGTCCTGATGTCGCTGTCCGCGAGTCTGCACACCTTCTTCCGCTGGGACCGACAGTGGCAGATACTTCGCAGTGCCCAGTTCAGGCTGGAGGACGCGTATTTGGAATGGTCGCTGCGGACCGCGGCGCTGGCCGATCTTCCCGAGGAAGAGAAGCGCCGCAAGAACCTCGACGCCGATCGGCACCTGTTGGACAGGTACAAGTCGATCAGGGAGGGGGAGTCCAAGCAGTTCTTCACCCTGCTCCACTTCCCGAGCACGTCCGGCACCCAGCCGGACAGCGGGGACAACGGGCGCGGAGGGCCGGATCGGCCGACGTAGGCCGCCGGCGGCCGAAACAGCGGGACCCGCCTACGCCGCAGTGCCACGCCCTTCCCGGCCCACCCCCGCCCCGACCTGCCCGGAAGGGAGGACCGCGGTCGGGCCGGGAGAGCACGCCCACCGGGTAGGGTCACCGCTATGGAGATCCACCACCTGCGGTACTTCGTCGCGGTCGCGGAGAGGCTCAGCTTCTCCCGGGCGGCAGAGGATCTCCACATGGCGGTCTCACCGCTGAGCCGGAGCGTCCGCGATCTTGAGCGGGATCTCGATCAGCGCCTGTTCGACCGGGACTCCCACCACGTCGAGCTGACCGCGGCCGGGACCGCGCTGCTGCCGATGGCCAAGGACGTCCTCGCACGGTTCGACGACATCCCCTGGCAGATGCGGCGCATCCTGGGCGCCGCGCGCCTCACCGCCTACATCGGTATCCCGCCGGGCCTGCACCGGCGGATCCGGGACCGCCTGGTCGAACTGGAACGCGGCCGCCTCGGCCGGTACGACATCAAACGGTGGCCGGGGCATAGCCGCGCCCTGCTGAGCGCTGTGCAGCGCGGCGACATCGCGCTCGCGCTGGTGCACCTGCCCGCGCACGCCGAGGGTGTCGAGGTGGCCGAGGTGATGCGGGAGCCCCTCGGGGCGGTCCTGCCGGCCGCCGAGTTCGCCGGGCGTACGTCGGTCGCGCTGCGCGAGCTCACCGGGCACACCTACGTCAGCACCGGATCGGACATGCTGCCGGTCTACTTCGACCAGATCCGGGTCCGCTTGGAGGCGGCCGGGATCACCCGCGGCATCGTCCTGGACTCGGCGGACTACAGCGGGGTGTCGGAGTTCGTCGCCAACGGCTCGGCGTTCTCCATTTCCATGATCGATCCGATGAGTGAAATGCGCCGGTACCGGGGCGAGGGCACCGTCGTCCTCCCCTTCGAGGATTTCTCCCCGGTCCTGACGACGGGGCTCGCCTGGCGCACCGACCGCGCCGCCGCCGGCCGCGAACTGCACGACCTCGTCGCCGCCGCGCGCGCGATCCTGGCCGACCCCGACCCGGCAACGACGTCAGGCACCGACACCGCCCCCGCCCCCGGTCCAGACTCCACCCCCGGTCCCGACACCGGCAGCGGCACCCCGGCCGAAGCGTAGGTCCGCGGACCGGGCCGCAGCCCCGCTCCAGAGCCCGCACCGACACTGCGGCGTGACCTTTGCGGTCACGCCGTTGTTCTCCCATCGGTTCCACCGACCGCACTTTCCTCCCCTCCGGGGGGCCTAGCGTCGTTCTATGGAGCGAAAAACCGCTCGAACCACCTTTTCCACCGGGGGATGAATATGGATTCCGATGGCATTTCCGAACCCCGATCCCAGCACGCAGCGGGGCCGCTGAGCGGAATACGCGTCATCGACATGGCGACCGTGGTGATGGGCCCCTACGCCGCGCAGATCCTCGGCGACCTCGGTGCGGACGTCATCAAGATCGAGTCGCCCAACGACTCGGTCCGCACCGGTACCGTCCACCGCACGCCGGGCATGACCCCGCTCAACCTCAACGTCAACCGCAACAAGCGCAGCGTCTCGCTCAACCTCAAGGACGCCGAGGAGCGCGACCGCGCCCTGGAACTCATCGGCACCGCCGACATCCTGATCACCAACATGCGCATCGGGGCGCTGCGCCGCCTGGGCATGGACCACGCGAGCCTCGCCGCGGCCTTCCCCGGCCTGGTCTACGTGCACGCGCAGGGCTTCCGCCCCGACTCCGACCGCGCCGACCTCGCCGCCTACGACGAAACCGTCCAGGCCGCCTCGGGCCTGATCGACCTGGCCAACCGGGCCGGCGACCTGCGGACCCCGGCCGTGCTGCCCAGCATCCTGGCCGACAAGGTCAGCGCGCTGACCATCGTCTACTCCGCCCTCGCGGCCCTGGTGCACCAGCGGGCCACCGGCCGCGGCCAGCTCGTGGAGATCCCGATGGCCGACACCATGCTCGCCTTCAACCTCGTCGAGCACCTACAGGGGCACACCTTCGAGCCGCCGCTCGGCCCCACCGGCTTCACCCTGTCCATGAACAAGGGCCACCGCGCCCGACCGACCCGCGACGGCATGGCGATGATCATGCCCTACACACCCGCGAACTACCGCGCCGTCTTCACCGCGGCCGGCCGCCCCGATCTGGCCGAGGACCCCCGCGTCAACGGCCCCTTCATCGACTCCCGGCGCCATGGCGAGGAACTGGCCGACCTGCTGGACGACGCCACCCCGGCACTGACGACCGCCGAGTGGATCACGGTCTGCTCCGAGCACAGCGTCCCCGTCGGACCGGTCCTCGAACTGGAGAAGGCCACGGAGGACCGCTACGTCCGCGAAGGCGGGCTGCTGGACGTCGCCGAGCACCCCACCGAGGGCGCCTACCGCGTCATCGGCATCCCCACGGCCTTCTCGGCGACCCCGCCCTCGGTGCGGCGACACGCGCCCCGACCCGGTCAGCACACCGCGGAGGTCCTGGCGGAGCTGGCGGCCGACGACATCGCGCCGACGGCGGGCGGCGACGCGCCGCGAGAACCGCGGCCGCACACGGTATCGGAAGCGGAGACCAAGGAGGTCGTGCGATGAGTTCGTCCGCTCAACCAGCACCCGAAACCCCCGTCCGGACACACCGGACCGGCGGCGTCCTGGTCATCACCATCGACCGCCCGCACGCCCGCAACGCCATCGACGCCGAATGCGCGCGCGGACTGGCCGCCGCCTGCGAGCAGCTCGACGCCGACCCCGACCTGCGCGTGGGCGTGCTCACCGGCGCGGGCGGCGTGTTCAGCGCCGGAATGGACCTGAAGGCCGCCGCACGCGGCGAGTCGGCGGCGGTGCCCGGCCGCGGCTTCGCCGGAATCACCGAGGCCGCCATCGCCAAGCCGCTGGTCGCCGCCGTCGAAGGTCCCGCGTTCGGCGGCGGGTTCGAACTCGCCCTGGCCTGCGACCTGGTCGTCGCGGCCGAGGGCGCCCGGTTCGCGCTTCCGGAGGTCAGGCGCGGCCTGATCGCCGGGGGTGGCGGCGTGGTCCGGCTGCCCCGCCGCGTCCCGTACCACCTGGCCATGGAGCTGCTGCTGACCGGGCGCGCGGTCGACGCCGCCGAGGCACGCTCGCTCGGCCTGGTCAACCGGGTCGTGGCCGACGGGGAGGCGCTGAGTGCCGCCACCGGCCTGGCCGCGCAAGTGGCCGGCAACGCGCCGCTGGCGCTGGGGGCGGTGAAGCGGATGGTGGCCCTGTCCGGTGGGGTCCCGGAGGCGGACGCCTTCGCGGCGCAGCGCCAGGAGGTCCGTGCCCTGCTCGGCTCGGCCGACTTCGCCGAGGGCGCCCGCGCCTTCGCGGAGAAGCGTGAACCGGATTGGACGGGCCGATGAGACGCGAGCAGGTCGCCCGCGGGCCGGTCACGCCGCTGACCGCACCGGCCTACCCGCCGGTCCGGTCGCGCTTCACCGACCGCGAATACCTCAGCATCGTCTACCGGACCGACCCGGAGGCGCTGCGGGCGGTGGTCCCCGAGCCGCTGGAGATCGACGAGCCGCTGGTGCGCTTCGAGGTCATGCGGATGGGCGACGCCACCGGTTACGGCCCCTACACCGAGGCGGGGCAGGCCATCCCCGTGCGGCTGGGCGACGAGCGCGGCGAGTACCTGCACGCCATGTACCTCGACAGCTTCGCGGCCACCGCCGCCGGACGGGAGGCGAGCGCCTACCCCAAGGCGATGGCCGAGCCCCGGCTCTTCACCGAGCAGGGGGCGCTGGTGGGCACGGTCCACCTGGGGTCGCTGCAGGTGGCGGTGGCCACCATGGGTTACAAGTGGGCCCAGCTCGACCACGGGGAGGCGGCGGCGCAGGTCGGCGTGCCGACCTACATGCTCAAGACCGTTCCCGGGCGCCCCGGCGGACCGCCGCGCGTCTGCGAGCTGGTGCGGACCCGCATCACCGACCTGGTGGTCAAGGAGGCCCACACCGGGCCGGCGCGGCTCCAGCTGTTCGAGCACGTCCTCGCGCCGATGGCCGACCTGCCCGTGCGCGAGGTCGTCACCGCCGGCCACATCCTGACCGACCTCTCGCTGGAGGCGGCCGTACCGGTCCACGACTACCTGGACCCCGCGGGAAGCGGCGTGGAGCCGAACCGCGAAGGAAGGAAGGGGAGGGCATGACACCGACACAGCTCCCGGGCCGGCCAGGGGAACCACGCGGTCCCCGCGGCCCCGCGGACCCCACCGAATGGCGGACCGCCGCGGTCGTCGGGGCCGGAACGATCGGGCTCTCCTGGGCGGCCCTGTTCGCCGCGCACGGCCTGCGGGTCCGGCTCGCCGACCCGCGCCCCGACCTCGGCCGGGTCCTGAGCGAGGCGCTGCCGCGCCTGGCGGTCGGCCTCCCCGGCCTCAGCGCCGACGAGCTCGCCGCCGGGATCACGACCACCCGCGACACCGACGAGGCGGTGGACGGCGCCGACCTGGTCCAGGAGAACGGGCCGGAACGAGCCGACGTGAAGCGCGAGCTGTTCGCCCGGATCGCCGCGGCGGCCCCGGTCGGCGCCGTGCTGGCGACCTCCAGCTCCGGTATCCCGGCGACCGAGATCGCCCGCGACCTGGACGGTGACGCCGCGGCGCGCACCCTGGTCGCCCACCCGTTCAACCCGCCGCACGTCGTCGAGCTGGTCGAGATCGTCCCCGGAGAACGCACCGCGGAACCCGTGGTGCGGGCGGCCTCCGCGTTCTACCACCGCCTCGGCCGCACCCCGGTGCGGCTGCGCAGGGAGGTCCCCGGGTTCGTCGCCAACCGGCTGCAGAGCGCCGTCATGCGCGAGTCCATCCAGCTGGTCCTGGACGGTGTCGTCAGCGTCGACGAGCTCGACACCGTCATGAAGACCTCGCTGGGCGCCCGCTACGCGACCATCGGCCCCTTCGAGTCCTTCCACCTCGGCGGCGGCGAGGGCGGTATCCGGCACATGCTCGACCACCTCGGCCCCGGCATGGAGCGCCGCTGGCAGGAGTCGGGAACCCCCGAACTCACGCCGTCCGCCGTCACCGAGCTGACCGCCCAGACCGAGCGGGCCTACGGCACCGGTCCGCGGGCGCAGCGTGACCGGGCCCCCGCACGCGACCGGCGCCACCTCGCGCTCATCGACGCGCTGCGCGCGGCCGCGGGACGCGATCGCCACTGAGCCGTCCCGCGGAATCCCGGTCGCAGCCTCGGTCGCTCCGTTGATCTCGGGCGGACGGTTGGAATTCTCGACGGAATTCGAACCGTCCGCCCGAGATCAACGGAAGAAGTCGGCCCCGGACCGCGGCGCTATCCATCTCTCTCGAACAGGAAGTCTTCCACCATGTCCAAGAACCCCATCACCACACCCGACTTCTTCGGGTACGGCGACCTGCTTCCCGAGGACGAGCGCGCCGAGCTCGCCCGGATCCGGGAGTACCTGGAGACGGCGGCCAAGCCCCTGGCCGATGCCAACTGGGAGAAGGGCGAGTTCCCGCCGGAGGCCGTCGCCACCTTCGCCAAGCTGCGGCTGGCCGACTACTCCTACCCCGAGTACGGCGACGGGCGCACCCGCAGCCCGCTGTTCAGCGGCTTCCTCAGCCTGGAGCTGAACCGGGTGGACCCGTCCCTGGCCGTGTTCTCCGGTGTGCACACCGGGTTGGCCATGGGCAGCATCTACGGCGGCGGCGACCAGGAGCAGCGCGACCGCTGGCTGCCCGCGATGGCGGCGATGGACACCATCGGCGCGTTCGCCCTGACCGAGCCCGAGGGCGGCTCGGACGTCGCGGGCGGCATGCGCACCACGGCCCGCCGGGAGGGCGGGGAATGGGTGCTCAACGGCGCCAAGCGCTGGATCGGCAACGGCACCTTCGCCGACCACATCGTGGTCTGGGCGCGGGATGTGGCCGACGGCGTGGTCAAGGGGTTCGTGGTCGACAAGGGGACACCCGGGTTCACCGCCACCAAGATCGAGGGCAAGATCGCGCTGCGCATCGTGCAGAACGCCGACATCACCCTGGACGAGGTGCGGGTCCCCGAGGCGAACCGGCTGCAGAACGTCAACGGCTTCCGGGACACCGCCCGGGTCCTGGCCCGCACGCGCGGCGGGGTGGCCTGGCAGGCGCTGGGTGTGGCGGTCCGCGCCTACGAGCTGGCCCGCGAGTACGCGGTCACCCGCGAGCAGTTCGGCAAACCCATCGGGGGCTTCCAGATGATCCAGGACCTGCTGGTCAGGATGCTCGGCGAGGTCACCTCGATATTCGGCCTGGTGGTCCGGCTCAACCAGCTGGTGGCCGAGGACCGCTGCCGGGCGGACCAGGCGGCGCTGGCCAAGGCGGTGGCGACGACGAAGATGCGCCAGGTGGTCGCCTGGGCCCGGGAGCTCTTCGGGGGTAACGGGATCGTCCTGGACTACGAGGTCGCCAAGTTCTTCGCCGACGCCGAGGCGATCTACTCCTTCGAGGGCTCACGCGAGATGAACACCCTCATCGTCGGCCGCGCCATCACCGGCCACAGCGCCTTCGCCTGATCGGCGCCGGGCGCCCGGGGACGCCGCCGGAAAGGCGGTCGACGCGCCGAGGGGCGCCCTGCCGTACGGCAGGGCGCCCCTCTACTCGTTACCGGGACGCTCCCGTCAGCCCCGGAACCAGTTGGTTCGGTAGGAGTCGTGGCAGCCGCCGCTCGGGTCGTTCACCACGCACGCGCGGTACTGGAGGCCGGACCGGCGCTCCTTGCCCCGGGTGAAGTTGACGTGGCCGTTCCGGGACTGCCACTGAGTGGTTCTGCTGCTGTTGCGGACCTCCAGGCGGATGTACTGGTTGGCGTTGCTGTAGTCGGTGACGCGGGCCCAGATGACGCGCTGCCCCGAGACCATGCCCTGGCGGACCTCGATCCTGCCCCGGTCGGTGTTCCGGGCGGTCAGGGTCCGCGGGCTCGAAGCGTTGCTGACGTTGTACCACGTGGGCGGGATCGCGGTTGCCCTGGTCGCGGTGAGTGCGGCGCCCTGGGCGTTGTCAGCGGACGCGGCGTAGGTGATGCGCGCGTCGGCGGGGAGGGCTTCCTCCGCCGTGGCGGTCCCGGCCAGCAGGCTGGCGCCCATGAGGCCGCCGACCGCGACGGTCAGGATACGAGTAGCGAAGCTTGCGGTCTTGCGCAACGGTGTCTCCTCGGTTCGATGCCCCGGATCATCCGGAACGTCGTGAAGAATCCATTACCTGTGCTTTGCCGGGCAATGACTTTCGACCGAGATTGAAATCCTTCCCGGGAACGCATCCGGTTCTGGGCACGACCACGCAGGTGGGCGGCGCCGAATTCGCCGTGAGTAAGCACCCTGTTCCTGCGGCGATCGGAATGCCGCTGCCGGGAATGTGGTAATGAACGCCTCTGCGTGTGTGACGGGCGCAGTGAGATGCCCCCCCGGGGCCGTGCCCGGCGCCTTATCCGGAAGTGTCCTTTCACCTGCGCGGAAACCCAACCTCGCCCAGCTGTTCGGAATTTTCCGCCGACCGCGGGGAGGATGCGTCCGAGTGGCGCGACTGCGGGCGCGGAAGCCCGGGCCGCATCCGGTACTCGGATGTCGGCCCGGGGTGCGGCGGAACGCGGGTGCGTGCTCCGCAGGGTGGCCGCCCCGCGATCGCCCGGCCGACTCAGTGCGGTGCGCTACCGCCTGGAGCCGCCCGCGGCGGACTAGCTCAGCGCCTTGACGGCGACCCTGGTCGCCTCGGCGATCAGGGCGTCGTCGCGTTCGGCGTTCTTCTTGTCGCGGCTGGACATGATGGCGAAGACGATCGGGTCGCCGTCGGGGCGCCAGGCGACGGCGATGGTGTTGCGGGTGCCGTAGCCGCCCGTTCCGGTGCGGTCGCCGATGGTCCAGTCGTCGGGGACCCCGGCGCGGATCGTGGTGTCGCCGGTCGTGTTGCCCCTGAGCATGTCGTTGAGGATCTCACTCTTCTCCTCGGGCAGGGCGTCGCCCAGGGTGAACTTGCGCAGGGTGTCGGCCATCGCCTCGGGTGTGCTGGTGTCGCGGATGTCGCCGGGCTCGGCCTCGCTCAGGTCGGGTTCGATGCGCTCCATCCGGATGGTGTCGTCGCCGATCTCCCTCAGGGCGTCCTCCAGGCCGCTGGGGCCGCCGAGCCCGCGGAAGAGGAGGTTGGCGGCGGTGTTGTCGCTGTACTGGACCGCGGCCTCGGAGATCTCGCGCCACGTCATGCCGGTGTCGAGGTGTTTCTCGGTGATGGGCGTGTAGCCGATCAGGTCGTCCTCGGTGTAGGTGACGACCTCCTCCAGGTCCTCGATGGACTTCTGCCGGAGCAGCGCCCCCACCGAGAAGGCCTTGTGGGTGGAGCAGTAGGCGAAGCGCTCGTCGGCCCGGTAGGCGACGGCTTGGTCGGTGCCCGTGTCGATGGCGTAGACGCCGAGGCGGGCGTCGAATTCGTTCTCCAGCCGCTGGAACTCCTGCTCGGAGGCGGAGTCCGCCGCGGCCCGGTTCGCGGTGGTGGATGCGGGTGTGGCGGTGGTGTCGGCGGTCGCGCAGCCGGTGAGCGGCGTGAACGCGAGCGCGGCCACCGCCGCGATCGAAGCACGTCGGGTGAGGTGGAACCGCATTTTCGGCGCTCCTGTCCGTGGATATCGCGGGTGTCCTGCTGCTCTGCTGTCGTGCTGACCTGTCGCCCTGCGTTCGGGGCCGCGGCACGGCCGAAGCCGGACCGTGGCCGGGCCGCCCTTCTCGCGGCGGCCCGGCGCATCGGTGTCCGCCGATGCGGTCGGCGTCTACGTCAGGGCGTCGACGGCGACCTTGGTGGCCTCGGCGACGAGCGCGTCCTCGTACTCGGCGTCCTTGTCGTCGCGGCTGGTCATGATCGCGAAGACGATCGGGTCGCCGTCCGGGCGCCACGCCACCGCGATGGCGTTGCGCGTCCCGTATGCCCCGGCGCCGGTCCGGTCGCCGATGGTCCAGTCGTCGGGGACTCCGGCGCGGATCAGGTTGTCCCCGGTGGTGTTGCCCTTGAGCATGTCGTTGAGGATGTCGCGCTTGTCCTCCGGCAGTACGTCACCCAGCGTGTACTTGCTCAGGGTCGTGGCCAGGGCCTCCGGCGTGCTGGTGTCGCGGATGTCGCCGGGCGTGGCCTCGTTCAGCTCGGTCTCCAGGCGGTCCACGTGCGTGGTCTCGTCGCCGATCTCCTTCAGCGCGTCGCCCAGCCCGCTCGGCCCGCCCAGCTCGTGGAAGAGGAGGTTGGCGGCGGTGTTGTCGCTGTAGCTGACCGCGGCTGCGGCGATGTCGCGCAGCGGCATCCCGGTGTCGACGTGCTTCTCGGTGATGGGCGAGTAGGTGACCAAATCGTCCTCGGTGTAGGTGACGATCTCGTCGAGCTCGTCCAGGGGCGTCTGCCGCAGGACCTCGGCGGCGGAGAACGCCTTGTGGGTGGAGCAGTAGGCGAAGCGCTCGTCGGCGCGGTACTCGACGACCTCGTCGGTGCCCGTGTCGATCGCGTAGACGCCGAGGCGGGCGTCGTACTCGCTTTCGAGCTGCTGGAGCTCCTGCTCGAAGGCGGAGTCCGCCGCGGCCCGGTTCGCGGTGGTGGACGTGGGATCGGCGGTGGTGTCGGCGGTCGCGCAGCCGATGAGCGGCGTGAACGCGAGCGCGGCCGCCGCCGCCAGTGAGGCACGTCGGGTCAGTTGGAACCGCATTTTCGGCGCTCCTGTCCTCGTGAATATCGCGAGTTTCGCGTGTGTCGTGCGCGCCGGCGCCACCCAGAGGGGCCGAGCCGTGCCCGGACCGACGATCCCCCACGTCGGCCCGGGCGGCAGGCCGCACGACCACGGGCGCACCCCCGTCGGGCGGCCTTGCCCAGCAGTCTCCGGGCAGTTCGTGATGCTGTCGAAGACAAAAACGACCGGTTTCATGCTGAATGCGCATAACCTGTGGCCCATGGACCTCGTCGGCGCCTGCCGGGCCTTCGTGAACGTGAGCGAGAGGGGCAGCTTCACCCTCGGCGCCTCGGCCGCGCGCATCCCGCAACCGGTCGCGAGCCGCCGCATCGCGGCCCTGGAGAAGCACCTGGGCGGGCGGCTGTTCGACCGGTCGACGCGCAGGGCGACGCTCACGCCCTTCGGCCGCGAGATGCTGCCTTCGGCCCAGCGGCTCGTGCAGCTCGCCGACGCGATGGAGCACGACGCGGAGCGCGCCAAGCTCACCCCGCTGCGCTTCGCCGTCCCGGACATCTGCTCGGCTCGGGACCTCGCCCACCTCGACATCCAAGCCCGTGAGCTGGGCATCTACCTCGACTTTCACCCCGCGCCGCCCGCCGGGCGGGCCGAGCTGCTGCGCTCCCAGCAGGTGCGGATGGCGCTGGCGGAGGTGCCGCAGGGCGAGGGCCGGTGGTCGGTGCCGCTCGGCCTGGCCAGTGCCGCCGAACCGAGCGCCGGGGCCGTCTTCGTCGAGACGCTCCGCGTCGTCCGGACCGAGCGGGGGACGCGCCGGCGCCGCATCTGGATCCAGCCCGAGGACGACGTCCCGCAGATCCGCGACCGCATCATGCGCGTGCGCGACGCCGTCGGCCTCCAGCCCGCGCAGGTCGCCGTCACGTCGTCGCTGACCCGCGCCGCCGCGGAGTGCCTCGGCTCGGCCGACTTCGTCCTGGCCTCCACCCACCAGGCCGAGGAGCTGGGCCTGTACTGGCGCCCGATCGGCGAGGTGTGCCTGAGCCGCAGCTACGACGTCGTCGGCGGCGACGGCTCGGAGGCGGCCGACCGGATCCGGAACGACCTGTGGCACGGCGTCGCCGAATGCCTGGGTGCCCCCGCGCGCAGGGAGGCAGCGGCGTGAGCGTCGAAGCCTTCCTCCGCGAACTGCGCGCCGAGCTGGACGACGCGGGCCTGCGCGGCTCGTTCCTGGTGCGCGACCTGCACTCCGGCACCGAGCTGGGGATCGAGCCGGACCTGGCCTTCCCCACCGCGTCGCTGGTGAAGGTCCCGCTCGCCATCGCGACGATCGACCGGATCCGCCGAGGTGAGCTCGACGGCGCGGAGCGGCTCGTGGTGCAGCCGGGACGCAGCACCGTCCGTGGGCCGGTGGGGCTCAGCAAGTTCCGGCACCCGGCCGAGATCGCGATCGACGACCTGCTCTACCTCAGCACGTCGATGAGCGACAACACGGCGGCGGACATGCTGTTCGAGCTCACCCCGCCCGCCGAGGTCGCGGCGGCGCTGCGGTCGTTCGGGCTCAACGGGATCACCGTCCGCCACACCATGCGCGACCTGGTCGAGACCCCGGCCGAACGCTTCGACCCGGCCGACGTCCACCTCGCCCACTCCCTGGCCATCGGCGCGGGCACGGCCGGGCGCGGGCACAGCGTCGCCCAGCTCGACGTGACGCGCGCGAACTCGGGCTCGGCCCGGTCGTTCGTCGACCTGCTGCAGGCGCTGTGGGCCCCGTCCGCTATCCCCGCCGAGGTCGCCGAGCGGGTACGCGCGCTCATGGGGGAGAACGTGCTGCGCCACCGCCTGGCGCCCGACTTCACCTCCGACGCCTCGAAGTGGTCCTCCAAGACCGGCACCCTGCTCAACCTCCGCCACGAGGCCGGCGTCGTCGAACACGCCGACGGCCAGACCTTCGGTATCGCGGTCCTCACCGAATCCCGCGTCCCCGCCATCAGCCAACCGGGCGCAGAAGCCCTGATGGCCCAGGTCGCCCGCCGATTGAGGGACCACCTGCGGTCACCTTGCTGAGGCAGAAAAACAATTCGATGTCACGACATTGTTCGAAGGATGTAGCCGATCACTGCCGCGGCGAAGCGGTAACTGGACGTGCAAATCCGGTTCTCTATCTCTATCGGATTCTGGTCATCGTCCCTGAATATTTTCGCTCTCCCGGATTGCCATCGCTCTTGCGCCGAGCAGGACTGTTGGGATGGCCGCGATGATAGCCAAGGCCTGTCGCTGGCCACGTCGTGCTTCGCAGATCGTGTTCAGTCTTGTCTCTGAAACACCCGAACCGTAGTCTTTGTCCCAGTCGCCAAAATCCAAGATAGGAGGACCGGCCACTAGGCTGGGGCTGCAAACAATCAATGGTTCATACCAGGTATTTCTATTGGAAACGCCCCATGATGGGGCGGCCAGCAGGATGACTACCACGAAGAATCCCAGCCACGCCCCAAACTTGAACCATTTATACTTTCCCTTCTTCTTTCGGGCGACGTCATTCAAGGCAGAACTCCCATCATCCACTGTTCAAATCCAATACACGCATCAAATGGCGGCATTCAACGCAGCCCATATCCACATCCTCCACAACGGTGCGTGCCCGAGACCGACGGCGTCGAGCGTTAGTCATCATCCTTGGCATACAGTCCGTTGATGTCGTCCCCATCATGGAACTTCTTGTAGTCCTCAACATTCTTGCTCATGAACCGCTTTGAGTAGTTCTCGTAGGACTTCCACTGCTCACCGACATAGGTGTCGACGAGATCCGAGGCTTTATCTCCGGAGATATCAGAATCACCGGCGTATTCGTAGGAATTGCGCCCCGACTGCTGCTCTACGCGAACTTCGTCGAGAACCTTGGAAATATCATGATTCGCGACCTCGTAGTCCTCCCTGTCAAGCTTTCCCGGTGATGAAATCAAATCCTTGCCAGGAGATTTCCAGATCACACTTCCCGAACCATCTCCTTCAAGGTTTCTGTCCAGTGAGGATTCAATGTCATTCGCATCCAACTTTCCAGCTGCAGTCAGCATATGTATCATCTGCAGTTCTGCATCAAGCCTCATAGAGTCTTCCGCTCTATCGGCGAGTTCCTGCCCTTGGTAACTCCGTTCGATCGTCGGCTTCCTGTCATCGTAGTAGTCGTTCAGGAAATCCTGATACGACGCCTTCGTCAATCCCGCCAACGAAGACCCAACTCCGCCCCCCGGAACCGAGCCGAGGAAGAGGTCAATCGCAGCCTCACCGCCTCGTTTGTTGAGTTCCTTTTCGCGCTCGAACGCATCCTCCACATTTCCGTATCGAGAGAACGCCTCGTTGATCACCGCTGAATCAACGAGCGACTGCAGGCGGCCTGCCCTGGCTCCAAGATACTCTGGGCCTCCGCCAATGTAGCTGTCCATCGCTTCAAATTGCTTCGCCTTTGCGAGTCCGACAGTATTCACAGCTGTATCTTCGTCGCCCATCAGATACTGCAGGAACCGAACACGTGCCCGAGGGTCCAGCCGAAGTTTCGACTGGTCATTATAATATCCCTTCTCTTCGGAATAATCTGATGGAACCCCAGGTTCGAACTCGTAGGCTCCATCTGGATAGCTCATTCCGAAGTCGTCTACGCGACTCTCGAACAGCTTGAATAGACTGTCAGCGAGTTCCGAATTGTATTGAGTGAAGGACGCATTTCCTTCGCCATACCCGTCTCCCACTTCGATACCGGTATCGACAAGTGCGTCGAACATCTCATCACTAGAGATGACCTTGATCAAACTTGCTGCGGCATCCCCAGCCAGCTTGCGCTTATCGACATCAAATGGATCATTTATGTCGTTGGAGATCCAGTCGGTCAGGCCTCTTGCTGCCTCCCCGTTGTCGTCCCACTCGTATCTGAATAGGCCCCTAACCATTTTCTCGGTATCAGGATTATCGAGGATTCCGTCCTGGTATCCGGTAAAGACGGCAGCGCTTGCTTCCTTGTTTCTCGCCGTAATCCCCAGAAGCTCTTCAAGGCTTTGACTTGCCTGGGGACTCCCAAGAAGCTCGAACTTGGAGTCAGGTCTGTTGAAGTGGTCGTCAAGCTCCATTCCCACAGTCATTGTTAGACCAGCGGAGAAGTGCTTTCCTCCGGTGATTTCCGGAGCTGAGGACAGCATCCTTGTGAGACTGTCCACGGATTTGTACCACTCGTTAGCCGAAGACTGTTCACCTGTTGGTGATCCGCCTGGAGCTCCATAATGCGTATAGGGGGTCGAATCCTCATACGCACTTGATCCTTCAAAGATCTTTTGTACGCTCTCAGGGAGTTGGTTGTAGCTACCCCCGAGGCTTTCGTCGGAGAGTGCGAGGATCGCGCCACCCAAGGCTCCCAGCAGTGCCTCGGTCTCCGCAGAGTCCCACCTTCCCTCATTCGCGAGCGCATCAAGGTAATCCGGAATCCCGATGACACCCTGAGCCCGAGGGTTTGCAACAGATGTTTCGTCGAACTGATCCAGTCGGTTTAGAAACTCAGAGAGAAATTCATTCTCGTTTTTCGTCAACCTCTCTCCGCTGCCCTGCTTGTCGCGTGCGCGGGCGCCAATCGCTTCGAGGGCAGCTTTGATAGCGTAGTAATTCTCGTCTATCTCCTTTTCCCCACTCAAGTACCGTTCCATCTCCCGAGCCATCTTCTTTCCCTGCTCCGGAGTGACTGGGGTGGGGGCATCCGATCCTATGAGGTTGTAAGGGATCCAACCGAGGCGACCGCCCTCCATGAGCTTCTTGACGCTCGAAGGAGTCACGCCCTCCTTCAGTCTATTTCCGCAATCATCTGATTTTCCTTCTAGCTCTTTCCAGTAGGCCCTGGCCTTTGAATTAAGATCACCCACTTGCTCGTTGAATTTGTTTGTATGCTCTTTCTCCTTTCCGGCCAATACCATGGGGCCAATGGTTAGAGCAAAGGAAGCCTTTAGGGTCAGATGCTCGGCTTCAAGAATCTTTATTTTACGATCGTACCATCTGAGGTCGTCTGCCCATTTGGCTGTTACGCCAGCCGCGTAGCTAGCAGCCATGGCAGCTTCTTTCCATTTGAGTTCGTTATACGACCCCGTATTCTTGATGTCGTCAGATACGATCTCACTGAACTCCATAGCTGAACTGCCAAAGTTTTCGCGAACCGCTGAAGATCCTCCAGTAATCCTGTCAAAAACCTTCCAAAGAGTCTCGGCCGCGTCGTCCACATCACCGTCGGTGGCGTCCGGCTCCTCATAAGTAAACTCAAGCATTTCTGAAACTCCTCTATCTATTCCTGTGTGAAGATGAAAGGCGAGATTAGAATTGTGTTACCAGTTGATCCGCCTCGACAATCCCGCGCCAGAGGCGCTGAACGAATTATCGTTCGCGGAATCCGTGCTCCCGACTCCTGATGCAGCGTCCTGTACGTTATAGGCGCCTCCTAGGGCATGGCTTTCTACTTCGCTCATGAATGATTCGTATTCGCCGCCGAAACTGTCGTATCCGGAAACTCCCGGCGTCTTTCCAACTGCTGTATTTGCTTCATCTATTGCTTGGTTGAAGACAATCGTTAGGCCTCGCAGTCCATTCGCTGTTATGACAAGGTCGCGGCCCTTTCCAAGGGCAGCTCCGACATTGGCGCCTACTTCGTCACCGGACATGAAGGGACCTTTCCACTGGGCAGGATCTGTGTGGAGACCTGGTCTCTTGTTCGGCGTCGTCGCCGAAGATCCGATCAGCCTGACAGCATGTAGTACTACCACGCCTTACGGTCAGGTTCGTACGCGTGCCGACAACGCTAAGGTTTCTCCCTGCTGCCAGGCGGATGAGGCGTAAGCACTTCAGACATCAACGATGCTTCTGACCAGCGCATTCTCCAAGAGTCGCTTCTGCTGGCGGTATCTCATGGCCAGTCCTCAACCCTCCTCGTGTGCTTGCAGATGACCTCATCTGGTCATGGCAGGCTCAGCCCAGCCGCGTCGGGCGGCTTCACTCCTAAACCGAACCGTGTTCGTGTCGGTGGGGTCTGCCATGGCGACTTCGGAGCTCCGGGCAGGGGAGAGAATGCTACTTCATGAGCGTTGTGTCGCTTCCCATCGACCCGCTACGTCACGTTTCGGTGGACCCGATCGGTGTGCTCGGAGATGTCGCTCACTTCGACGAAATTTCGGTTCGGTCAGAGCAGGCGTACTTCGGGTGCGTGCTTGCGTCCATGGGCGAACACATTGGCCGCTGCGGTCGCCGCATCCGGTCCGTGGCTGGCTACGGACATACGAAAGACGCCATGGAACCGGGAGATGAGCGCGTCCAGCTCGTCGGTGGGTACCTGGACGGCATAGTCGTCGACGCTGATCCCCTGCAGAACGAAGGTGAACTCGTACTCGGACATCGATCGTCGCCCTTCCCCGGGGCGTCCGTCTGATGTAGTCGCAGTCTTCTACGAACGACCAGCCGGACGCGGACGATTGACGAACGTTAAGGCTTGCTGGGATGTATCACGGTATTACCCAGGTAGGCGCTGCGCTGCCCGAACGGGAACAATCCGTAGGTCCACCCCGACCGGGCTCAGACCAGGGCTAATGCAAAGTCGGTGCTCTGCGGGGTTCTTACTGGTCAGGGGAGTCCGATGAGGTCGAGTGGGCGTGTGAAGGCCTCGTAGGAGACCCACCGGATGGATTCGGCGATGGTGGCGGTGTTCTCCAGCGAGGCGAGCAGGGGGATGGCGAGGTTGCGCAGCATCGCCATGTTCTCCGGACCCCGGCCGCACCGGATCTTGGAGGCGTCCTCGCCGAAGGTGGCGTCTCTGATGTGGTGGAGCGCTTCGATGCCCCAGTGCCGGCGAACGAGGCCCATCAGCCGCTGTGGAGACGCTTTCTCGCAGGTCATGTCGGTGATGTAGTAGCCGGTCCGGCGGGTTTGGACGCCGTCGGCGATGCGGGTGGTGGTGCGCAGCACCTGCACTGCTTGGGCGGCGTGGGGGAACAGCAGCCCGCAGGCGGACAGGACCTTGATGCTGCGGGTCTCGCGTCGGCCGTGCCCCGATTCGCGGGTGCGGGCCAGCACTGGCGCCTTGCCCCATGGGAGCTTCTTGACCTGGGAGAACAGGGTCGGCTGGTTGGCCTTGCAACCGAGCAGGTAGTGCGCGCCGCGCTCTTGGACCAGGTGGGCGGCGGTGGCCTTCTGGGTGTGCAGCGCGTCGGCGGAGACGACGGCGCCGGTGATGTCCAGACCGGCGAGCAGGTCGGCCAGGGCGTGGATCTCGCTGGTCTTGTCCGGCACCCGCAGCTGGGCGGCCACCTGGCCGTGGCCGGTCATCGCGGCCAGCAGGTGGGCCGGGCCGGACTGGCCGCGGGCTGATCCTCGGGCGCATTTGCCGTCCACGATGAGCACGGAAAGGTCGTCATCGCAGTTCAAGGCCGTCAGGTGGGCGGGCGGCAGGGCGATGAGCACACGGCGGATCGTGTCGGCTGAGGGCGGTTGGCGTACCGCGAGGGCGGGGTGGGTGGTGCGGGCGCCCAGGCGGGCCAGGGTGTGCTGGGGCGCGTTGGCCGCCCACTGGCCGATCGCGGCGAACGAGCGTGCTCCGGCCAGGATGGCGCACAGGGCGGTGAGGATGACGCAGCTCAGGGTGTGGCGGCGGCCGCGGGCCGCGCGGGGGTCGGCCAGAGCGCGGATCCGGGAGGACAGGGCGGGGCCGGACATGGAAGACTGGGGCACCTGAGCTCCTGTGCGCAGACGTTCGACTTTGGAAGGTCTTCCGTCTTGTACAGGGGCTCTTCTGCTGCGCTCAGGCGTTTCCAGAGATCGTCACAGCCCCGTGACCTGGGGATCCGCTCTTATCCGACGGACTTTGCACGAGCCGTGGGCTCAGACGGTGTCGGGCCAGTCACAGGAACCGGTGAGTCTTCTTCGGAGGATACGGCGAGGGTGACCGCAATCAATGGGGGATCGGGCGAGCGAGGAGGCGTCCGGGCGGTCGACGCTCGGCGCGGGGCGGCTCGCCGGGCCATTGATGGTGTAGGGGGATGGTGAAGGTGGGGTGCGGCTTCAGCCGGTGAGGCGAGCCATGGAGGGGTGGGGGGACTCGAACACGGCCCATACCGTCAGGCCGCCGTCATCGTTCGGGGTGTAACCCCAGTCATCGGTCAGTTCGGATACGAGGTGCATTCCCCGCCATCCGAGCGTGTTCGGATCCGCGGGCCTGCGCACCGGAACGGGACGTCGCCGCGCAGCCAGGTCGGCGGCGGTTGGGCCTTGGTCGACGACGGAGACGACGGTGAGATCCGTGACGAGTGCGCTGACTCCGACCCCGAGCGTCCCGCCCTGACCGCTGCGGGTGTGGCGGCAACCATTGCCGAACAGCTCGGAGACGACGAGCTCGGCGTCGTCGGCGACTCGGGGGTGGTCGACGAGAACTGTTCGGACGAATCGGCGGGCGTCCGGGCAGTAGCCCGGTTCACCTGGGAATTCCTTGAATTCGGACACTGCGGTGAGGCTGCCGACTCGGTACCCGGACATCGTCACGCCACCGCCTTGACAGCGTCTGCGATCCGGTATTCGGGAGCCGGGAACAGGGTGCGGGTCGAGGTGGTACGCGAGGGTGGGAACGCCGCTGGCCTCGGCCCAGGGGACTGGTCATGAGTAGGAGGGGCGGGACCGACCAGGAGATCGGCGGCCATCTCGACGTGCTCGGCGTCAGCGAAACCCTGTCGTCCCCAGAT
This sequence comes from Nocardiopsis mwathae, assembly GCF_014201195.1. Taxonomy (NCBI): domain Bacteria; kingdom Bacillati; phylum Actinomycetota; class Actinomycetes; order Streptosporangiales; family Nocardiopsidaceae; genus Nocardiopsis; species Nocardiopsis mwathae. The sequence goes on from NZ_JACHDS010000001.1 coordinate 784,809, forward strand.
GAACAGCCACCCTCCGGTCACTCCGTGAACGGCGACGACCGGAACCGTGCGACCTCGGTGCCGAACGTAGAGGACAGGGTGATCCGTCTCTGCGAGCGCCATGAGCGCATGGCCGCCGCGGGAGCGGAGAGCGCTGAGAAGACGGACGAGGTGGTACTGGCGATCGGTGTCCTGTGAGGGCGGGTGGTGAGGGGGAGAAGTCTGGGCGGACATGCGGAAACCTCCTATAGAACCTGCCCCTCATTGAGAGGCTGGGGTTGTCTCCGAGTGCATCTAGCATCGTGCTATCTAACCCATTAGTCAAGCGAAAATCAGGATTAACCTGATTCTGTGGAGAGTGATTAGACTGCCCCGCATGGAGCGCGCATACGGTCCCAGTGTTCGCCGCCGTCGTCTCAACGCCCGCCTGAGGGGCTACCGGGAGCAGACGGGAGAGACGACTGGCCAGGTCGCTAAAGCCCTGGGGTGGCAGCAGACGAAGGTCTCCAAGATCGAGACTGGAGAGCGTAGGAAAGTCAGCGTCGACGAGCTGAACGCACTCCTCGACTACTACGGCGAGCACGATCCTGCAGTGCGAGAGGCTCTGCATGAGTGTGCTCGACTGGGTAACCAGCGTGGCTGGTGGTCGAAGTACAGGGACCTGTTGCCGAGCGGGCTCCCCGACTTCGAGGTCGAGGCATCGGTCATCAAGACCTACGAATGTCAGGTCATCCCTGGTCTGATGCAGACCCCCGACTACGCCGAGGCGATCTTCCGGGCGAACCTGGTCCGCTCGAACGATGAGATCGTGAAACGAGTCGACAGTCGGATGAAGCGCCAGGCGGTCCTCAACCGGGTTGATCCGCCTGAGTACTGGGCCATCCTCGACGAAGCTGCCCTGCGTCGGATCGTCGGTTCACGGGAAGTCATGATCCAGCAGCTCCGCCATCTGACCCACATGGCTGCCCGGCACAACGTTCACATCAGCGTGCTGCCCTTCTCCGAAGGGGCGCATCCAGCCACGATCGGGAGCTTTGTCATCATGGAGTTTACGGACCCCATGGATGCGAGTATCGGCTATGTGGAAACGCCGACTTCCAGTGTTTACGTGGAGGAAGAACGTGACCTGCTGGTTCTTAACACCATGTTCTCTGGAGCACAGGGAACCGGGCTGAGCCCAGCGAGGTCGTTGGGGTTCATCAACGAGATCATCGAGTCCCTAGAAGAGTGAGTCCAGTGTCTGACCAGCGGGAGTGGCGGAAGAGCAGCTACAGCGGAGTCAACGAGAACTGTGTTGAAGTCGCTGAACTCGCTGGCATCCCAGCTGTCCGAGACTCCAAGACGCCTGATAGCCCTGTACTGGAATTCCCTGCTTGCGAGTGGGAGGCCTTCGTTAGATCCCTCGTCCGAGGTGACCTCCATGACCGGCAGCCACACTGAGTACACATGGTGATCGGACCAGTCAACGACTGCCGTCGGAGCGATCGACACGCTTCGAGAAGAGTGAACCGAATGCCGATGGCGCGGCCTCCGCGATGAGGCGCGGCTGGAGGTCGCCGAGGAGGGGCACCCGTCATCCTCGCCGCGTTCCCGGTCCCCTCCGTCTGATCATCCGCTGTCGGGGTGGGCGGGCCTGCGACCGCCGAGAGTCACCGAGCGGGCTCGGCACTCCGGCGGCGTCGGCGTGCGATGTCCAGTCCGCGTCCATCCGGTGACCGTGGGTAGTCGCCGCGCCGCCCGCGCGGTTTGTCGTCGCAGCCGGTCGGGTAGCTCACGCCTATGGCACGCGGTGACCAGGTGGCCGAGTACCGGTCGAAGCGGGATTTGTCCCGGTCCGGGGAGCCGGCCGGCCGCGAGCGCGGGGCGGGGGACGGCGACCGGTTCGTGATCCAGCGCCATGACGCGTCCACGCTGCACTTCGACTTCCGGCTGCAGGTCGGCGACGTGCTGGTGTCCTGGGCGGTGCCGAAGGGCCCGTCGCTGAACCCGGCGGACAAGCGGCTGGCCACGCCCACCGAGGACCATCCGCTCGACTATGCCGAGTTCGAGGGCCGGATTCCGGAGGACGAGTACGGCGCGGGCACGGTGGTGGTGTGGGACACCGGCACCTACCGTAACCTCACAGAGCAGCAGGGCGATCGGGTGCCGATCGCCGAAGCCATCGACGACGGACACCTGTTGGTGTGGCTCGACGGGCGGAAGCTCACCGGCGCCTTCGCCCTGACAAGGATGCGCGGCCGGGAGCAGTGGCTGCTGGTGAAGCGGGACGACGAGGGTGCGGACCGGCGCCGCAAGCCCGCCATCACACAGCCGGAGTCGGTGCTGTCCGGGCGGACCAACGAGGAGCTGGCCGGCGAATGACCGGCTGGCGGCAACCCATGCTCGCGACGCTCACCGAGCGGCGGTTCTCCGATCCGAACTGGCTGTTCGAGCGCAAGCTCGACGGCATGCGCGCACTGTCCACCAGGGACGATGACAGCAGGGACGGCGCGCCGCAGCTGTGGTCGCGCAACGAGAAGCGCATCGGCGACAGCTACCCGGAGCTGGTCGACGCGCTCGCCGGGTGCGGCGGCTCCCGGTTCGTCGCCGACGGGGAGATCGTCGCGTTCGACGGTGAGCAGACGAGCTTCGCCCGGCTGCAGGCCCGCATCCACCTGACGGACCCCGAGCGCATCGCGGCCAGCGGGGTCGCCGCCTACTACTACCTGTTCGACCTGCTGTCCCACGACGGCGAGGATCTGACCGGGCTGCCGCTGCGGGAACGCAAGCGGATCCTGCGGGACGTGTTCGATTTCCGCGATCCGTTGCGCTTCACCGCGCACCGCAACACCGATGGTGAGGCCTACTACCGGGAGGCGTGCGAGCGCGGCTGGGAGGGCCTGATCGCCAAGCGCGCGGACGCGCCGTACCGCGGCGGCCGGTCGATCGACTGGCTGAAGTTCAAGTGCGTGCGCGACCAGGAGCTCGTGGTCGGCGGCTTCACCGACCCGCAGCGCTCGCGCGTCGGGTTCGGCGCGCTGCTCGTCGGCTACCACGACGGGTCCGGCCGGTTGCGCTACGCGGGCAAGGTCGGCACCGGCTACGACGACATGACCCTGCGTTCGATGCGCGACCGGATGGACGGTATGACCCGTCGGGAGTGTCCGTTCGCCGACGCGGTGCGGGAGCGCGGCGCGCACTGGATCCACCCGGAGCTGGTGGTGCAGGTGGGTTTCACCGAGTGGACCACCGACGGCCGTCTGCGCCACCCCCGCTACCTCGGGATGCGCACCGACAAGCCGGCGGCCGACGTCGTGAGGGAGACGAGCTGACATGGCGGCACAGACCATCCACGTCGCCGACCACGACATCGACGTGTCCAACCTGGACAAGGAGTTCTACCCGGACGATCACCTCAGCAAGGGCGACGTGCTCGACCACTACCGGGCCGTCGCCGACGTCATGCTTCCGCACCTCGCCGGCCGCCCCCTGACCATGCGCCGCTACCCGGACGGAATCGGCGCCGACGGCTTCTTCCAGAAGGACGCGTCGGACTACTTCCCCGATTGGCTGCGCGTCGTCGAGGTGCCCCAGCGCGGCGACGGTTCGGTGAACCACGTGGTGTGCGACGACGCCGCCATGCTGGTGTACCTGGTCAACCAGGCCACGATTGAGTTCCACGTCTGGCTGTCCACAGTGGACGAGCTGGACCGCCCCGACTGGCTGGTGATCGACATCGACCCGCCACCAGGCGTGTCGGTGGCCACGCTGCGCGACGTGGCGCGTCGGTTGCGCACCCTGTATCGCGAGCTCGGGCTGACTCCGTTCGTGCAGGCCACCGGCGGGCGCGGCTACCACGTGGCCGCGCCGCTGGACCGCTCGGCCGACTTCCGGTTCGTCCGCGACCTGGCCGTCGGCATAGCCGACCACCTCGCCGAGGACGCCCCCGAGTCGCTGACCACCGCACAGCGCAAGGAACGCCGCGGCGACCGGATCTTCCTCGACGTCAACCGCAACGCCTACGGCCAGACGTTCATCGCGCCGTACTCGCTACGCGCCCGCCCCGGCGCAACCGTGGCCACCCCACTGGACTGGGCCGAGCTCGGCCGCTCCACCCCGAACGGCCACACCCACGCGACGATCCGCAAGCGCCTCGGACACAAACCCGACCCCTGGGCGACCATCGACGAGCAGGCCGCCACGCCGGCCACCGCTCGCGATCGGCTGGCGGCTCTCACGGACTGATACGGTCCCCGGCGTCATCGCAGTGTCGCAGTGTCACCGCAGGGGAGGCCCCGAAACGGTTTCATCGCGGTCGGGGTAGCCGGGGAGGACCTGGTGAGCCCCATCAGCCGCAGCGGGCGGAGGATGGTGATGGTGGGCGTGGCGCCGGCCGGTGAGGCGAGCCATGGAATTCGAAGAGGCGGACTCCCAGGCTGACCACCGCGTAGACCGCCCCGCAGATCGTCGCGGGGCGGCCTTCAGCGATTTGTTTCCGTGAAGTTCAGGGGCGGTCGAGGAGCATTGTCGCCAGGTCGGTCACGGTTCCTGCGCTGAGGAACTTGACCATGGGGATGTCGACTCCGAGATCACGGCGGATGCGGGCGCGGATTTCGACGGCCATCAGGGAGTCCAGGCCCTGGCGGTTCAGGGCGCGGCGGGGGTGGATGCGGTCCGACGGCAGGCCGAGGATCTCGCCTGTGACGTCGCGGAGGTAGGTGATGACCTCCTCGTGGGTGGTGGGTGTCGAACGGGGGGACTCCTCCGGGGCGGGGGTGACGGGTTCCCTGGTGGTGTCCTCCTTGGGGGCGGGCAGGGGGCGGCTGGTCGGGTCCGGTGCCGGGGGCGGTGCCGTGCGCCGGTCGGCCCGGCCCGGCACCAGGAGGGAGAAGAACGGGGCGCGAGCCGCGGTCGGGTGGGCCTCGGCCCAGCGGTGCCAATCGGTCGGGAGCAGGGCCGCCTGGGTGGTCCCGTCGCCGATCAGCCGGTCGAGGACGGCCAGCCCTTCATCCGGGTCGAAGCTGCGCATCCCCTCCGGCGTCATGTCCCGGCCGTGCTCGCGCTCGTACCGGGCGACCATGCCGGCCTTGGCCCAGAACCCCCAGTTGACGCTCGTCGCCGCCTCACCGCGGGCGCGCCGCCGGTGGGCCAGGGCGTCCAGGTAGGCGTTGGCCGCCGCGTAAGCGCCGATCATCGGCGAGGGCAGCAGCGCGGACCCCGACGAGAACAGCACGAAGAAGTCCAGGTCGTGCCCGGTGAACAGGCGGTCGAGCACCGCCGCCCCGTGCGCCTTGGGCCGCATGACCGCCGACACGTCGTCCTCGGTCAGGTCGGCCACGTCGGCCCACTCGATCACCCCGGCCGCGTGCACCACCCCCCGGATCGGGGGGCGCCCCCGGGCCGCCCAGTCCGTCAGTACCCGGTCCATCCCCGGTTCGTCGGCGACATCGACGACCTCGTAGTCGACGTGCGCCGTCGCCCGCAGCTTCTGCACGGCCGCCGCCCGCTCCGGTGTCAGCGGGCTCCGCCCCACCAGCAGCAGATCGCGGGCGCCCTGGCGCACCAGCCGCCGTGCCACCTCCAGTCCCAGACCGCCCACACCGCCCGTGACCAGGTACCCGGCGTTCGTGCGCACGGAACGGCGCGCAGGCGAACGGGGCGTCGGCGCCGCGTCGGGGGACGGCTCCGGACGGGAGAACGACAGCATCACGCGCCCGGTGTGCCCGGTCCGCGCCATGAGTCGGAACGCGTCGCCGACCTCCTCGGACGGGAACAGCCGGTAGGGCAGCGGCCGCAGCTCACCGCGGCCCACCAGCTCCACCATCTCCCGCAGCGACGCACCCAGCCGGTCCGGCCGCTGGTGGGTCATCTGCAAGATGTCCACGCAGGTGAAGCTCAGCGCCCGCTCGAACGGCCGCATGTCCATCGGTGCCCCGTGCAGGATGTCGCGCTTGGTGAGCTCCACCCACCGCCCGAACGGTGCCAGCAGGTCCAGGCTCGCCGCGCGCGGCTCCCCGGAGAGCATGTTGACGACGACGTCGACGCCGTACCCGCCGGTGACCTCCCGCACGGTGTCGACATACGCGGTCGACCGCGAGTCGCCGACCACGGTCGCGCCGAGGAAGCGCAGCAGCGAGCGCTTCTCCGCCGTCCCCGCCGTCGCCAGCACCTCCGCCCCCTCCCGCTGCGCGATCTGCAGCGCCGCGAGGCCGGTGCCGCCGCTCGCGCTGTGCACGAGCACCTTCTCCCCGGGCTGCACCCGGGCCGCGTGCCGCAGCGCCAGGTCGGCGGTGGTGAAGGCCGCCGGAATCGTGGCCGCCTCCGCCAGGCTCAGGCTCGCCGGACGGCGGCAGACCAGGGAGGCCGGCGCCACCACGTGGTCGGCCACCGGCTGGTGGGACAGCGCGACCACCTCGTCCCCGACCGACAGCCCGCGCACGCCCGGACCCAGCGCGGTCACCGTCCCGGCGAACTCGTAGCCCAGGTCGGGGTTGCGCGGGTCCGCACAGTCCATGACCCCCAGGGCGATGAGCACGCTGCGGAACACGATCGGTGCGATCGACGCCTCGATGGCGACCTCCCCGTGCCCCGGCGGGCGCGCCTCCATCGGACGGAACGCCAGCGCGTCGAGCGTGCCGATGCCGGTCCCGGCGCTGCGGCGGGCCGCGGAACGGTGTCGCCCCGGCCGCCCCGCGGTATCGAGGACCAGCCGCACCGGACCGCCGACCAGCTCGGGAACCGCGGGCGCCGCCCGCCGGGGGGCGGGGGAAAGCCGCGGCGCCAGGCGGCGCCCGCCGCGCAGCGCCACCTGGTCCTCGGTGTCCGCACGGGACAGCTCGGCCACGAGCGGGTCGATGTGCTCGGTCCGGGATCCGGGGTCCAGGACGGCCGGGTCGAGGTCGACCAGCCGGAGCCCGACCGCCGGGACCTCGCCGGTGACCGTGCGCCCCAGCCCCCACAGCGGTGCCTGCTCCGCGCGCGGGCACTCGCCGTCGTCCACGGCCTGGGCGCCGGCGGTCACCACGGTCAGCGCGGGATCGGGCTGCTCGGTGAGCGCGCGGGTCAGTGCCGCCACGTCACAGCAGCCCCTGCGCTCGGCGTCGGCGAGTGAGGCGGCGTCGAGGCTCCACAGGTGGACCGCGTGCACCGCTACCGTGCCACCTCCTGCACCATCCGCGGCGTCATCGCCGCGGTCGAGGGCTTCGGCGAGCAGCTGCCGGTGGTGGTCGGCCGAACCGGGCGCGATGACGTAGTGGCCCGGACCGAACCGCTGGAAGGACGCACCGGGCTGGACCAGCACACACCGGTGGCCGTGCGAGCGCAGCCGGGCGACCAGTGCCTCCCCGACGCCGTGCACGTCGGCGTAGACGACATAGGGGACGGCCCCGGCGCGCGCCCGGTCCGAGGGGACACCGCGGAGCGCGGCGACCGGCTCCCAGCGCACCTCGTAGAGGCCGGAGGCGTCCGCGTCCCGCTGGTCCCGCTCGACGGCCGCCGCCCCGCCGTGCCGCGCCTGCCCGTGCGGCTCCAGGTAGCGGATGCCGACACCGCGGATGTCGGCGACCACCGTCCCGTCCTCGTCGAACAGCCGCACGTCACCCCAGTAGCCGGCGGCGTCCTCGCCGGTGAGCCGGGCGTGGCACCACACCTGCCCCTTGGGGCGGCGCCGGAACACGACCACGTCGAGCCCGCCGCCGACGATGGAGCCGTCGGCGCCGCTCACCGCGGACTTGGCCGCGATCAGCCCCTGCAGGCACGAGTCCAGCAGACACGGGTGCACCTGGAAGCCGGCCGTGGGGACGCCGTCGGTCAGCCGGATCCGGCACAGCGTCTCACCGTCGCCCTCCCAGAGGTCGGTGATGCCCTGGAACCCGCCCTCCCACCGGTTTCCGGTGCCCCCGAGGCTCCGGTAGAAGTCGGTGGCGGACACGGCGCCGGCGCACCGCTCCCGCACCTGGGCCAGGGTGCCCCCGGGGACGGGCGACTCCGGGTGGTCGGCGGCGTCGAGCCGGAGCCGCCCGCGGGCGTGGACGGTCCACCCGACCCCGTCGGCGGTGGTGTCCGCGGACCCGTCCGCGGCCTCCATGCCATCGGCATCGCGGCTGCCCACGTCGAAGCGGCGGAAACGCGCGCCGTCCGGCCCCCGCTCCGGTGCGAACAACCGCAGACGCACCACCGGCTCCGCGGCCGGATCGAGGAACAGGGCGCGGTCGAGCGCCACGTCGGTGACGGCGACGACCCCGCCCGCCCCCAGTTCCGCGGCGGCCTCCAGGACCAGCTCCACGTAGCCGACGCCGGGGAAGATCGACGCGTCCTGGACCCGGTGCTCCAGCAGGAAGGCGTTGCGGCGAAGATCCAGGCGCCCCTCCCACGTGTCGGTGCCGTCCGCGGCCCCCTGCTCCGACCGCCGCCCCAGCAGCGGGCGCGCCTGACCGGGCGCCTGCGCGGGCCCGAAGCCGTGTCCGGCGCCCTGCCCGGACCCGCCCGTGCCCTCGGCACCATCGGGGTACCAAAACCGCTCGCGCTGCCACGGGTAGGTGGGTAGCCGGGTGAACCGGGCGCCGTCGCCGATGACCCCGGGCCAGGACACCTGCCGACCGGCGACGTACAGCTCGCCCAGGGCGGTGAGCATCCCCGTCCGCTCCGGCAGGTCCCGGCGCAGCGGGGCGATGGCGAGGTCATCCGCCCCCAGCACCTCCTGCAGCGCGGGCAGCAGCACCGGGTGGGGGCTGATCTCGCAGCAGATCAGCGGCCCCGCGGCGGCCACTTCCTGCATGACCGGTCCGAACCGCACCGGCTCGCGCAGGTTGCGCATCCAGTAGTCGGCGTCGAGGCCGGCGCCGTCGAGCAGTGCGGCGTCGGTCGTCGACCAGATCGGCACCCGTGCCCTCCGCGGCCGGATCCCGTCCAGCTCCGCGAGCATGTCCTCGCGCAGCTCCTCCATCTGCGGGCTGTGCGCCGCGATGTCCACCTTGATCAGTCGGCAGAAGACGTCGCGCTCCTCCAGGCGGGCACGGATCTCCTCGATCGCCTCCGCGTCCCCGGACAGCACGGTGTTTCCCGGCCCGTTGACCACCGCGATCGAGACGCGGTCGGGGAACCGGGCGGCCTCCTCCTCGGCCTCGGCCGCGGGCAGGGCGGTCGACAGCGTCGCCCCCTGGCCGCTGAGCCGGCGCATGAGGGCCGACCGGCGGCAGATGATCCGCGCGGCGTCCTCGATGCCGATCGCGTCCGCCGTGTAGGCCGCGGCGATCTCGCCCATGCTGTGCCCGACCACCAGGTCCGGCTCGATCCCCCAGACGCGGAGCATCCGGGCGATCGCGGCCTCGACCGCGACCAGCGCGGGCTGGACCCGGTCGATGGGAGCGGACTCCAGGTCGCCCTCGCCGAGCAGGTCCAGCAGCGACCAGCCCGCCTCGGCGGCGATCGCCGCGTCGAACTCCTCGATGGCGCGCCGGAACTCGGGGCTGTCGCGCAGCAGCCCCCGGCCCATCCCGGTCCACTGGGCCCCCTGCCCGGGGAACACGAAGGCCACGCGGCGCTCCGCCGCTTCGCCGGGGCCGACGACGCCGGGCGCCGTCTTCCCCTCGGACGCCTCCGCCAGGCGCTCCCGCAGCTCGGCGTGGTCGGAGCCGACGACGGCCAGCCGGTGTTCGAAATGGGTGCGCCGTTCGCCGGCGCTGTGGCAGATGTCGCGCAGCGGGACCGAGCGCCCGTCGCCGTCGAGGTGGGCGGCATACGCCCGGGCCAGCTCGGAGAGCGCCCGCGGGTCCCGGGCCGACAGCGGCAGCAGGTGGACGGCCGCGCCGGGGTCGCTGTCGTCGCTCCGCTCAGGGCCGGTGTCCGGCGCGCACGCCCCGTCCGGAGCGCTGTCGTCCCCGGAGGCGCCGTCGAGCCGGACGGGTTCGGGGGCACCGGTCAGCACTATGTGCACGTTGGTGCCCGCGATACCGGAGGAGCTGACCCCGGCCACCGGCTCCCTGCCCCCGGTGTCGGGCCACGGCGTCGGCTCGGTCGCGGGGATCGCCAGCCGCCAGTCCTGCCACGGCAGCAGCGGGTGCGGCTCCCGGCAGTGCAGGCTCGGCGGGATGACCCGCTCCTTCAGGCACAGCGCGGTCTTGATCAGCCCGGCGAGCCCGGCGGTCGCCTCGGTGTGGCCGATGTTGGTCTTCACGGACCCGACCAGGCAGGGCCGGTCCGGATCGCGGCCGGGGCTCAGCACCGTTCCCAGGGCCTCCAGCTCGACCGGGTCGCCGACGCTCGTTCCGGTGCCGTGGGCCTCGACGTAGTCGACCGTGGCCGGGTCGATACCGGCGTCGGCGTAGGCGGTGAGCAGGGTCCGCAGCTGCCCCTCCACGGCCGGGGCCATGAGGTAGCCGCTGGCCTGGCCGTCGTTGCCGCTGGCGGCGCCGCGGATCACCGCGTAGATGTCGTCGCCGTCGGCCAGGGCCCGGTCCAGCGGTTTGAGCACGACCGCGCCGACGCCGTCCGCGCGGCCGAACCCGTCGGCGTCGGCGGCGCCGAACTTGCAGCGCCCGTCGGGCGCGAGCGCGCCCGCGTCCGCCATGATCGCCGAGAGGGTCGGCCGCAGCAGGAGGTTGGCGCCGCCCGCGATCGCCTGCCCTGACTCGCCGCTGCGGATGCTCTGCACCGCCTGGTGCACCGCGACCAGTGAGGACGAGCAGGCGGCGTCCACCGTGACCGAGGGGCCGCGCAGGTCGAAGGCATAGGAGATCCGGCCGGACATGACGCTGCGCAGCCCGCTGCCCAGCCCGGCGTGCAGGTCCCGCCGTACCCCGGCGCCCTGTTCGGCCTGGTCGAGCAGCTCCCAGTACTCGCCCGCCTGGAGGCCGATGAAGACCCCGGTGCCGGTGCCCCGGAGCCGGTCCTGCGTCATGCCGGCGTCCTCGAACGCCTCCCACGCCGTCTCCAGCAGGATCCGCTGCTGCGGATCCATCCAGATCGCCTCGCGTGGGGAGATACCGAAGAAGGCGGCGTCGAATTCCTCCACCCCCGTGAGGAATCCGCCGCGCCCTCCCGGGGTCCCGGGCGTGCTCAGTGTGCCCTGGCCGCCCGGTGTTCGGTCGGGTGGTGCCGCGGAGATGGCGTCGACACCGTCGCAGAGCAGCCGCCACAGCATGCGGGGACCCTGTGCCTGCGGCAGCCGGCACCCGATGCCGACGATCGCGACCGGAATCGAGGAAGGGGATTTGTTCGACCCACTTTTTTCCACGCTGAAGAACCCTCCGAGCAATGGGTTGAAGGAGAAAGAAGAGAAAACAGAGCGCCGCCCGGTCGGAAAGGGGAGGGGCGGGCGCTATCTGGCCGCGCGTGCGATCCGGCCGCGGTTCTCGCTGGGAACGCAGGGAGAGGGGCGCCTGATCGGGGATCGGAATTCAGAATTCATCGGGGATCCTGAAGGGTCGTCGCGGGGCCACGCAGAAGGCCGGTCCCGCGGCCGCCCACACCCTCGCGGCGTCGGCTGTCCGCGGCCCGTGTCGACCATTATGGTCCGTGTACAGGGATTTTACCCAGAGAACGCGGCAATCGGTCGGTAAATGCGGGGATCGTCGGCGGTGCCACGATGGTCCGGAATTTCACTGCGCGTGTTCGCGCGGTCACATAACCGTCGGATCTTCGCCCCGATACCCGAATTCGCGCGGCACGTCGGCCGATCGGGGGAGCCGGGTTCTAGGGCGTGTTTGGCGGATGCTTTCCTCCTGAGCGAGCGGCCGTCCGGGGCGGCGCTCGCAAGCCGCTTCACGAAGTCAATCCAGGTCGGCTTCACGAGTGGAGCGGCGCAGCGAGCGTCGTTCCGGTGACCGCGAGCCGGAAATGATCCGTCGAACACGCCCTAGGAGTCGCGGCCGTCCGCGGCGTCGTCGGAGGGCTGGGCGGGACGCGGTGCCGGGGTGTCGCCGGGCCCGTCGCCGTAGGGGGAGGGGCGGTCGGGCGCGGTGGGCGAGACCTGGATGTCCATGCACTGCTTCAGCCCGCTGTACTGGAAGACCCTGTCGATCCTCCCCTGCGGCACGATGACGGTGAGGGTGCGGCCGCCGCGGGTCAGGCGGCGGTGCATCCGTGTCAAGGCATTGAGGCCGCAGGAGTCGATGAAGTCCAGTTCGGTGAGGTCGACGGTCACACACGGGCTGGAGCGCTCGGCCTCGGCCTGGGCGGCCGAATGCTCCAGCCCGGGCATGCTCGCGAGATCGAGTTCTCCGCGCACCATCAAGGTCGTCCGGTCGTCGTCGTACCGGACGTCCACCTGCAGTTCGCACATGTCCATCCCGACTTCCGCGCATCGGTCGGCTGCGGGTTGAGGTTGAGACCCTGCCGTCGCTCGTGGTGCTGTTCTCCCACGCTAGTCAGCGACGGGCGAGCGCGCAGGCTTTTCGCGAATCGGGCATGGACTATGCCGCGTCAGGGCGACCTTCAGGGAGCCGGAACGTTTGCGAATGCGTCCTGGGGTGTCGAGAGCGTGGAGATGCGGTCCAGGGGCCAATGGATGAGGAACGCGGGACCGGCGACCGAACCGATCGGGATGGTGCCGTCGCCGCTGAAGTCCTCATGGCCGCGCGAGTCCAGCGAGATGGCGCGGTGGTCGCCCATCACCCACAGCCGCCCCTCGCCGACCTTCACCGGGCCGAACTCCTCGTGGCTCTGCAGGCTGCCGGGGAAGAGGTAGGGCTCGTCGACGGGCTCGCCGTTGACCATGATGCGGCCCTGGTCGTCGCAGCACTCGACGGTGTCGCCCGGAAGGCCGATCACCCGCTTGGTGTAGTCCTTGCGGTCGGGCGACATCCCCGCGAAGTCCGCGATCGCGGTGAGGAAGCCGGAGGACGACTCGGCGCCCTCCGCGGCGTCCCAGGACTCGCGCCCGTCGAAGACGATGACCTCGCCGCGCTCGATGTCCCGGGTCAGGTAGGCGAGCTTGTTGACGAAGACGCGGTCGCCGATGAGCAGCGTGTTCTCCATCGACCCCGACGGAACGTAGTACGGCTCGACCACCCACGTCTTGATGCCGAACGCCAGCAGCAGGCCGATGACCAGCAGGACGGGAAGCTCTTTCCAGAAGGAGCGCTGCTTCTTGCCCTTCTCCTTCTCCTCCTTCGCCTTCTCCCCCTCCCTGTCGGTGTGCGCGCCGCCCGTCTCCCCGCGGTACGACCGGTGCTTCCCGGCCTCGCCGTTCCCCTCCGGCCCGGCCCCCGCGGGACCGTCTCCGGAGCCGTGGTCCGCCGCCCGCCCCGGTGCGTCGGCCCTGCGCCGCGCCTTTGACCCGTCGGGCCGCATGGATCCCGCCACAGGATCATGGGACTGGGACGTCGAATCGCGCTCATCGTTCAGCATGCGGCACCTTCACCCGGCAACGAATGGATACCGCCAACGTATCCCGAGTGGGCCGTGATCGCCGGTATGTGCTCAGTCGAAGTCGGCGGCGTGGTCGGCCACCCACTGCCGGAACGTGCGCGCCGGTGTTCCCGTCACCTCCTCGACCGTTTCGGTGACCTCGCCGTCCTTCTCCGACATCGCGACGTAGGCACCGACCATGCTGTCGGCCTCATCGGCGGAGTAGCCCTGGGACACCATGTGGTCGCGCACGTCCTGCGGCGTCAGCTCGTTGAAGCCCACAGGGCGGTCGATCACCTCGCCGATGATCCGGACCTGATCCGCGGTGGTCACCGGCTCGGGGCCGGTGACCACGTACGTGCGCCCGGCGTGTCCCGCGGCCGTGAGTGCCTGCACCGCGACGCCGGCGATGTCGCGCTCGTGGATGACGGCCTTGCTGGCCTGCCCGAACGGTTCGCTCACCACCCCGTCCCGGCGGATATCGTCCGCCCACAGCAGGGCGTTGGCCGCGAAACCGCCCGGACGCACGAACGTCCACTCCGCGCCGCACCTCGCGATCGACCGCTCCACATCGGCGTGGAGGGCGTTGACCGGGTCCGACTGGTGTTCGAGGTCGTCACGGACCCCGGCCGACGACAGGTAGACGATGCGGCGCGCGCGGGCGGCGATGGCGGCGACGGCTTTGTCCGCGCCGTCGGATGAGGTGAACGATCACACCAGGAAGACCGACGCGCCGTCCGCATCGTCCGCGCCATCGAGCGCGGCGCGCAGGGACTCGGGGTCGGACAGGTCGCCCCGGACAACCTCCACGCCGCCGGGCAGGTCGGCGCCATCGGAGCCGCGGACCAGCGCGCGGACGGTGGTGCCCGGCCCGACCGCCCCCGGTTCCAGCAGCCCGCGCACGACTTCGCGCCCGACGTTCCCGGTCGCGCCGGTCACAAGGATGGTGTGCTGGTCGGCCATGGCCGCGTCCTTTCGGTCACGCCCGTGCCCCGGCGCGCGCCGCGATCACGGCGCGTGGGGCCGGGAGGGGGTTGGCGCGCCCAATGTGCCACACCCCGTCCCGCGGGTCACCCGAATTTCCTGCGCCCCAACGCCCCTCTCTGTTGATCTCGGAGATATTGGGGTTTCGCGGCCGTTTTTTGCCCCAGTATCTCCGAGATCAACGGAGGCAGGAGCGGGCTAGTGCCAGCCGAGGACTCCGGCCGGGGCCGGAAGGGACTCGGTGAGCCAGACCCAGCGGCCGTCGTTCTCGGTGAAGCGGCGCTGGATGGTGTCGACCTGGTCCAAGCGGACGCCGAGTACGGGGCGCCAATCGCCGGCCGCCCGGTCTTCCAGGTAGAGATTGTGCGCGTCGGTGCGGACGCGCAGGGCCTGCTCGGTGCGCAGGCTTCCGTCGGTCATACGGACGCGATACGTCGCCATCTGTCTTCTCCGTGGTGCTTCAAGCATGGGAGCGAGCGGAAGGAGCCCGGGCGTTCCGTGGAGTGGCGGCCCCGGAATCGGGGCGCGGAAAGGAGCGCCGAGACGCTGGGCGCGGTACGGCGCCCGCAGCACACTACCCTTACGTAAGGGAAGAATCGGCCACGCGCAGGCGAACGCACGGCCACACTCGGCGGGCGGTGCGGAGTACCGCGCCGATGAGGTGATGTCCCGCTCACTTCCGACGCTAGCGAAGACGGGCCTGCGGCGGGGGGAGAATCCCGTTTTCGTGCGCGTGTGTCGCGCCGGAACGGGCCGGGGTGAGCCGCGGCGGCACGATCTGATCGGCCCGGCCGCGGCGGACACAGGCTGTTCGTGTGGCCGCGACGGCGGCATCACCGCGGGAGGAGAGCCCCGGGGGGTGGCGCTACGCTGCCCGTTCCGCGACACAGGGAGGGGCTGTGAGCGTGCTCTCACATGCCTGAGGGGAGCGGAACTCTTACGCGGAGGTAGGGTTGCGTGTGGTTATCCCCCTGCGGAGGTTTTTCGCGCCTTTTCCTCCCCGCGGTTCCTTTCCCGCTGGTGATCGCCCTGGCCGCCGCACGGCCGGATGCGCGGCGGCGTCGCCGCGTCCGAGAACACGCTCCTGACGGGAGCACGCCCCGCCCGGGCGGCCATCGCCCCGTGCGACCGCCGACCCCCGTGGGGTGCCGCCTGCGCGACCGTCCGCCGACCGACCTGAGCTGATGCTGACTGACCTGGCCCGGCCCGACCGGGCAGGGCGGCAACGCCGCCCTGCAGCCGGCCGCCCGCATTGAGATGGGATCCATGACGACCTCGCAGACGACACCCCGGCGTCGGAGACCCACCATCCCGACCTTCTCGGTGATCCGCACCGAAGTGCTGGCCGGCCTGGTGGTCGCCCTCGCTCTCATCCCCGAGGCGATCTCGTTCTCGATCATCGCCGGCGTCGACCCCCGCGTCGGCCTCTTCGCGTCCTTCGTGATGGCCGTGTCGATCGCGTTCCTCGGCGGTCGCCCGGCGATGATCTCGGCGGCCACCGGCGCCATGGCGCTGGTCGTCGTGGACCTCGTCAAGGACCACGGCGTCGACTACCTGCTGGCCGCCACCATCCTCGCGGGCGTGTTCCAGGTGATCCTGGGGCTGCTCGGTGTCGCGAAGCTGATGCGGTTCGTCCCGCCCAGCGTGATGACCGGGTTCATCAACGCCCTGGCCATCCTCATCTTCCTTGCGCAGGTCCCGCACTTCTGGGGCGAGGGCTGGGCCGTCTACGCGATGATCGCCGGCGGCCTGGCGATCATCTTCCTGCTGCCGCGCTTCACCAAGGCCGTCCCGGCCCCGCTGGTGGCCATCGTCGTGCTCACCGGGATCGCCCTCGCCTCCGGGGCCAAGGTGCCCACGGTCGGCGATATGGGCTCCCTGCCCGACAGCCTGCCCGTCCCGTTCCTGCCGGACGTCCCCTTCAGCTGGGAGACCTTGCAGATCATCGCGCCGTACTCGCTCACGCTGGCGCTGGTGGGTCTGATGGAGTCGCTGATGACCGCCAAGGTCGTGGACGACATCACCGATACCCGCTCCGCCAAGAGCCGTGAGGCGCGCGGCCAGGGCTGGGCCAACATCCTCACCGGGTTCTTCGGCGGCATGGCGGGCTGCGCCATGATCGGCCAGACCATGATCAACGTGAAGTCCGGTGCCCGCACCCGGCTGTCCACCTTCCTCGCCGGTATGTTCCTGCTGATCCTGGTGGTGGTGCTGGGCGACGTTGTGGCGGCCATCCCGATGGCCGCCCTCGTCGCCGTGATGATCTTCGTGTCGATCGCGACCATGGACTGGCACAGCATCGCGCCGCGCACCATCAAGCGGCTGCCGTGGAGCGAGACGCTGGTCATGGTCGTGACGGTCGCCGTGGTCGTCGGTACCCACAACCTCGCCATCGGCGTGATCGCGGGATCGCTCACCTCGATCGTCATCTTCGCCCGTGGCGTCGCGCGCCTGTCGAACGTCACCAGCGTGCTCGACCCCGAGGGCGGCGTCCGCGTCTACTCGGTGCGCGGCGACCTGTTCTTCGCCTCCAGCAACGAGCTGGTCGGCGAGTTCGACTACAGCGAGGACGGCGTGAGCAAGGTCGTGATCGACCTGTCCCGCGCCCACATGTGGGACTCCTCGGCGGTGGCGGCGCTGGACCACGCCACCGACAAGTTCGCCGAGCACGGGATCGACGTCGAGATCACCGGCCTCAACGTGCCCAGCGAGGAGCTGCACAAGGAGCTCAGCGGCACGCTCAGCGGCCACTGAGCCGACCCGGCGGAGGCCCGATGCCGACGGCGGCGCGGCCCCGGAGGAAGTCGATTCCCTCCGGGGCCGCGCCCCTTCGCCACCCCGCCACCCCGCCGTCGTCGCGGTGGCGGCACGGCACGCCGGAGACGGTGGCCGTGGAACCGCTACGGGAGAACGCCGACGGCCGCGCCATGGTGCCCTCTCGGCGTGCCCCGGTGGTCATGGTGCGGCCGTCCGGCCCGGGCGCCCTGCCACCTCCCAGCCGGGACAGGCCCGGCTTCCGTCCTCGGAGGTGGTCGAGATGCGGGGTGCGTCTCCTCGCCCCTTGAATTCCGCGCGGCCGGTTCCGGCCGCGCGCTCAGCACGCTTCCTGCGGAGACGGGCACCCCGAGAGCCGTCCGGCCCTGGCGCTTCCTGCCCACAGCCTGCGGTGCCGCGGCTGGAATCGGGCTGGAAACGGGTTGGACTTCCGCGGGGGTGCTCGTCGATCCTGGTCACTGCCGTCCGGAGGCGACCCGGTAGCGTCATGCTCGCGGGAGTACCGGGTGAGGGTTGGCGTCCGGTTGGAGGGATTCCGGCCAGAGGGCACGGGATCCGTCGTCGAGGAGTGGACATGGAGTTCGAGGTTCTCGGAACGCTCGAAGTGCGAAGTCGCGAGGGCGGCGTGCGGTTGTCGCCCAAGATCGGGGGGCTGCTGGCCGCTCTGCTGTGCCGCCCGAACGTGATGATCTCCGAGGATCGGCTCGTCGAGGCGCTGTGGGAGGACACCCCGCCCAAGTCGGCGATCAAGAGCCTGCACGTCTACGTGCACCACCTCCGCCAGGCGCTGGGCGAATCGGGCCGGGTGGGCCGCGGCCCGGTGGGCTACCGGCTGATGACGGCGCCGGGCGAGGTCGACGCGGTCCGCTTCGAGGAGCTCGTGGATCAGGGGCGGCTCGCTCTGGCCGACGGGAACCCCGAGCGTGGCGGCGAGCTGCTGCGCGAGGGCTTGGCGCTGTGGCGGGGGCCGGCCTTCACCGGGCAGGACACCATGCCCCTGGTCCGGGAGGAGGCGGCCCGGCTCAACGAACTGCGGCAGGTCGTCGCCGAGGAGCGCTTCGACGCCGAACTTGCCTTGGGCCGCCACCGCGACGTCGCCGCCGAGCTGACCGCGCTGGTGTCCGAGTTCCCCTACCGCGAGCGCCTGCGCGCCCAGCTGATGACCGCGCTGTACCGGATGGGCAGGTCGACCGAGGCGCTGGAGGCCTACCGCGAGGGCCGCGACCTGCTCGTCGGCGAGCTCGGCCTGGAACCCGGGCGCGAACTGGTACGCCTGGAGCAGGCGATCCTCGCCAACGACCCGGAGCTGGAGGCGCCGCAACGGGTGGAGAACCGGGCGCCGCGGCCGCGGCGCGCCGACGGGGCGGTGGCCCGCGCGGGCGGCGGTGCGGGCGACGGCGGCGGTGCCCCCGCCCCCGCTTCCGCCGACGCCCACGGCGCTCCAGCGCGCCCGCACGCGGTCGCGCCGGTCCCGGCCCAGCTGCCGCCGGACATCGCCGACTTCACCGGGCGCCGCTCCCAGGTGGCGCAGCTCGGCTTCGGCCTGCACGGGGAGGATCCGGGGAGCAGGTCCGCCGACGCGGATCCGCTGCCCCCCTCGCCGATGGTGATCTCCGCGGTCGCCGGCATGGGCGGCGTCGGCAAGACCGCGCTCGCCGTGCACGTGGCCCACGAGCAGGCCCGCAACTTCCCCGACGGCCAGCTGTACGTCAACCTGCGCGGATCGGAGTCCTCGCCCGCGGACCCGGCGCAGGTGCTCTCCCGCTTCCTGCACGCGCTGGGCATCGAGGGCGGTGTGGTGCCCGACGGGCTGGAGGAGCGCGCCGCGCTCTACCGCAGCCGCCTGGCCGACCGCAGAGTGCTGGTGGTCCTCGACAACGCGGCCTCCGAGCGGCAGGTGCGCCCGCTGCTCCCCGGCACACCCGGGTGCGCGGTGCTCATCACCAGCAGGGCGCGCCTGACCGGGCTGGAGGGCGCCCGGCTCATCGACCTCGACGTGTTCGAGCCGCAGCAGGCCGTCGCCCTGCTCGCCGCGATCGCCGGGGCGGAGCGGGTGGCGGCGGAGCCCGCCGCCGCCGAGGAGATCGTCCGGCTGTGCGCCCACACCCCGCTGGCGGTGCGCATCGCCGGGGCGCGACTGGCCGGGCGCCCGCAGTGGAGCCTGGCCCGCATGGCGCGGCTGCTGGGCGACGAACAGCGCCGTCTGGACGAGCTCGCCACCGGTGACCTGGCGGTACGCGCCAGCTTCGAGCTCAGCTACGCCGGGCTGACCGAAGGGACCCGCAGGGCGTTCCGGCTGATGAGCACCCTGGAGGTGCCCGACTTCGCGGCGTGGGCGGTGGCCGCCCTGCTCGACGACGGCCTGGAGCGGGCCGAGGACCACATCGAGGCCCTGGTGGACGCCCAGCTCCTCACCATCGCCGAGACCGACGCCACCGGCCGCCTCCGCTACCGCATGCACGACCTCGTGCGGCTGTTCGGCCGCGACCGGGCCGAGGCCGAGGACAGCGCCGAGGACCGCGCCGCCGCCCAGCAGCGCGCCTTCGGTGCCTGGCTGTGGCTGGCCGAGCAGGGCACGGAGTACGTCCCCGGGCCCTGCTACGCGACCATGCACGGCCTTGCGCCCCGGTGGCCGCTGCCGTCGGACGAGGCCACCGAGCTGCTCACCGACCCCATGGCCTGGTTCGACGCCGAGTGGGCCGCGATGTCGGCGGCCGCCCTGCAGGCGTGCGGGCTGGAGCTCGACGAACTGGCCTGGGACCTGGCCGGGTGCCTGGCGAAGTACTTCGACGTGCGCGGCAGGTTCGACGACTGGCGCCGCACGCACGAGCCGGCCCTCGCGCTGTGCCGCCGGACGGGGAACAAGCGCGGGGAGGCGGTCCTCTGGCGCGGTCTCACCGACCTGCAGACCTGGTCCAGCACCCAGCGCAGCGGCGACGCCATGGCGGAGATGTACGACCAGTCCCAGCAGATGCTGGACCTGTTCCAGGAGGTCGGCGACAAGCGCGGGATGTCCGACGCTCTGGTCATGCGGACCTGGGGGTTGGTCTCCCAGGGCAAGTCCCGCGAGGCCATGGACTCGGCGGAGGCGGCCCTGGACCTGGCGGAGGCGGTCGACTACCTCGGCGGCCGGGCCCGCGCCTACCACGTGATGGCCATCGTCGACCACGAGGAGAAGCGCTACGAGGACGCCCTGGGCCACATGACCAAGACCCTGGAGCTCGCGCGGCTGCTCGGCAACCCCCGCTTCGAGGCCACCGCCCTGCAGTTCCTCGGCGCCGCGCAGTGCCTGACCGGCGACGTGGCCAACGGCCGCGACAACCTGCTGCGCTCACTCGACATGGCGCGGGCGCTGGAGGACCGCTACTCCGAGGTGTTCTCCCTGCTCTACCTCACCCGGTTGTACATCGCGGTGGGCGACCCCGACGCCCTGCCCACGGCGCTGATCGCGGCCGAGCACAGCCGCCGCAACGGCATGGACCACCACCTGGCCGACGCGCTCACCCTCCTCGGCGACATCCAGCTGGCCGACGGACACACCGAGCAGGCCGTCGCCAGCCTGGAGGAGGCGGTCCCGCTGTGGCGCACCCGCGGCTGGCACTCCTTCCTCGCCCCTGCCCTGCGCTCCCTGGCGCAGGCCTACGAGGCCACCGGCCGGCAGGCCGCGGCGGCGGAGGTCCGCCGCGAAGCCGACGGCCTCACCCGCGAACCCGTCGCCGACCACTGACCCCGCCTCTTCCGTTGATCTCCGAGATATCGGGGTGGAAATCGCCTGGGAGGCCCCGATATCCCCGAGATCGACGGAAGGGATCAGTGCGGCAGGTAGGGGGCGAGCTCCGGTTCGGTGGGGGGTCGGGCGCCGTGGCGGGTGCAGGTGACGGCGGCGGCCGCGCCTGCTGTGGTCAGGAGGGTGCGCAGGTCCGGCTCGCCCAGGTCGGCGACGGCGTCGGGGGTGACGTCGAGCCGGGAGAGCGTGTGCAGCAGGGCGCCCATGAAGGTGTCGCCCGCGCCGATGGTGTCCGTGACCTGCACCGCGGGGGCGGGAACGGCCAGGTCGCACCGCCGGGTGAAGGCGCGGGCGCCCTTGGCCCCGGCGGTCACGACGACCAGGGAGGCGCCGTCGGCCAGCAGCCGCCGGGCCGCCCCCTCCTCATCGTGGTCGGGATGCAGCGTCCGCAGGTCCTCGTCGCTGGCCTTGACCAGGTGGCTGAGGGCCGCCAGGCGCCGATGGCGGGCGCGGGCCCGCTCGGGCGGGCCGATCACGGCCGGGCGCACGTTCGGGTCGAAGCCGAGGACCAGGCGGCCGCGGTCGCGCTCCCGGGCCAGCAGCCGCTCGACCGCTTCGGCACCGGGGGAGCGGAACGCCGCGACCGACCCGACACACAGCAGCCGCACCGACTCCGGCGGCTGAGCGGCGAGTTCGGCGTCGCTCCACTGCCAGTCGGCGGCTCCGTCCATCCAGAAGTCGTAGCGGGCCTGGCCGTCGGCGCCGAGTGAGGTCAACGCGAGCGCCGAGGGCTCGGCGGCCGCCACCGCGCGGTCGAGCCCGATCCCCTCGGCCGCGAGCCGGTCGCGCATCGCCGCGCCGAACCCGTCTGCGCCGAACCGGCCCATGAACGCGGTGGGGGTACCCAGCCGGGCGGCGGCGACCGCGATGTTGGCGGGGCCGCCGCCGGGAACCGCCCGGTACACCCCGGGTTCCTCCCCGTGGGGGAGGAGGTCCATCACGTTCTCGCCGAGGACCGCCAGGCGGGGCGCGTCGGGTCCGTGGGTCGGGGGTGCGGTCACCGGGTCTCCTCACGTCGTGCCGCCTGCTGCGGGGCGGGGCCGCCCACCCCGCCGCCGAGCGCCGAGACGAAGGACGCGGCGGGCGGGAAGCAGGGCAGGATCGCGGTCTGGAAGGCATGGTAGATGTCGGGCTTGCCGACCCAGACGGTGGAGGCGGGGGTGTTGTCCGGGCCGAGTTCGTGGTGCCAGCTCCCGTCGCGCCGGTCGGTGAAGTGCCGTTCGGCGTAGTCCCACCACACGCGGTACCAGTGCGCGTAGCGGGCCTCGGCGGTGCGCCGGTACAGCGTGGCCGCGGCGGAGATCGCCTCGGTGACGACCCAGTGCATCCGCTCCCGGACCACCGGGGTGTCGTCCCAGTCGTGGGTGTAGACGAAGCCGGGGGCACCGTCGACGTCCCAGCCGCGGCGGACGGCGGCGTCGAACAGCGCGGCGGCGTCGACCGGGAGCCAGGCGGGCGCGGCGGGGCCGAGGGCGAGTTCGAGCTGGACCAGGAGGCGCGCCCATTCGAGCAGGTGCCCGACGGTCACGCCGTAGGGGCGGAAGGGGTGGGCGCGCTCGGCGGTGTTGTAGTCCAGGACCGGTCGCCAGTCGGCGGTGAAGTGCTCGGGCAGCCGCCAGTCGTGGGCCGCGGCGACCTCGTGCACGACGAACCGGGCGATATCCAGCGCCCGGTCGAGCCAGGCGCGGTCCCCGGTGGCGTCGGCGGTGGCGAGGAACGCCTCGACCAGGTGCATGTGGCTGTTGGCGCCCCGGTAGTCCTCCGGGGCGGCCCAGGCGCGGTCCCAGCTCTCCTGGTAGCGGCCGGTGGAGCCGTCGCCGAACCGTTCTTCGATGACGGCGGCCGCCTCCTCCAGCAGCTCCCGACCGCCCTCGCGCCCGGCGGCGGCCGCCGATGCCGCGGAGAGCAGGACGAAGGCGTGGTCGTAGGCGGATTTGGCGGTTCCTTCGGGCCGCCCGTCGGTGCCCAGTCCGGCGTACCAGCCGCCGTGCTCGGCGTCGCGCAGCGGGCCGCGCAGCGCCCGGACGCCGTGGTCGGCGAGAGGGCCGGTGCCGGGCACCCCCATCAGGTCGGCCAGCGCGAAGACGTGCGTCATCCGGCAGGTGATCCAGGTGGGGGTGCCGTGGGCGGGCAGGAGCGCGCCGCGGTCGTCGAGCCAGCCGAAGCCGTCGGCCGGGCGCTGGGCGTGGGCGGCGAACGACAGCAGGCGCAGCGCCTCGGAACGCAGCCACTCCCGGTGGAACGGCAGGTCGGGCCAGGGATGCCGCATGGTCGGTGAACTCCTTCGTTCGGCGTGGGCCGGCAGGGCGGTGGGGTCGGCGGGTAGCGGTCAGGCGGGCGGCGGGGCGGTGCTCTCGCGGATGGTCAGCTCGGGCACGCTGAACTCGACGTCACCGGGCGGTTCACCGTCGATCAGGGCGAGCAGTCGCTCCGCGGCGGTGGCGCCGAACCCGGACGCGTCCCGGGAGAGCGTGGTGAGGGTCGGGTGGGTCACCCGGCACAGGGTGGAGTCCTCCCAGGCCACGATCGACACGTCGGTGGGCACTGCCAGCCCGGACTGGCGCGCGACCGACATCCCGGCCACGGCCATGACGTCGTTGTCGTAGACGATCGCGGTGGGGCGCTCGGGCGACGACAGCAGGGAGCGGGTGGCGCGCGCCCCCTCGGTGTCGCTGAAGTCGGTGGTGACCGCGGCCGGGCCGGTGCGGGAGCCCGCGGAGGTGCGGGTGGCCGCACGGAAGGCGGCGGATCGCCGCTCGGTGTGCAGCAGGCCGGACGGGCCGGACACGTGCCCGATGCGCTCGTGGCCCAGGCCGCGCAGGTGGGTGACGATGCGGGTCATGGCGCGCGCGTCGTCGATCCAGACCCCGGGCAGGATGCCCGCGGGGTCGGGGCCTCCGGCGAGCAGGGCGGGCATGCCCAGCGCGCGCAGGGCGGCCGGGCGGGGGTCGGCGGTGCGCGGATCGACCAGCAGTACGCCGTCGACCCGGCGCTCGGCCCACCACCGCCGGTACAGGCCGATCTCCGCCTCGACGTCTTCGACCAGGTGGAGGAGGAGCGCGTTGGCGCGCTCGGACAGCGCGGCCTGGATACCCGAGATCAGCTGCATGAAGAACGGTTCCACACCCAGGGTGCGGGCGGGGCGGGCGACGACCAGGCCGACGGCTCCGGCGCGCTGGGCCGACAGTGCGCGGGCGGCGGTGTTGGGCTGCCAGCCCAGCGCGTCGGCGGCGGCGAGGATGCGCTGCCGCGTGGGTTCGGAGACACCCGGTCGGCCGTTGAGCGCGAACGAGACGGCGGCCGAGGAGACGCCGGCGCGCCGCGCGATGTCGGCGATCGTGGGGCGTCGCACTGCTGCCGTCTCCTTCGCGGTGGTGGGGCGGTTGGCGCTTCCGGGGGCGGTGGAGGGGGCGGCGAAACGCGTTTATTAACCGGTTCAGTGGGCGGCCGCTCCCGCGCCTTCTCCGCCAGGGAAGTGTACCCCCGGTGCTCCGCGGGCGGGGGCGCGGACGGCCTTCGGACGCCTGGCCAGGCGCTCGTGGGAAATGTCGGATACCCGTATTGACGCATCGCCGACGATGGTTCATGTTCGTCGTTGAGCGTGGATACTTAAGCGGTTTACCACCCCCACCGCCGCATGCGGGAACCGCTTTTCGGGTGCACGGCGGTCCCGCGGGGGCGGCGCACCGTCCGCCGACACCGCGCTCCCTGACCGAGGAGGCTGTGCCTGCCATGCGCATCCGCGACCTTGCGAGCACCGGCGCCCTGGCCCTCGCCGCCCTCCTGGCGGCGTCCGGCTGCGGGATCGGCGGCGCCGGGGACGACACCCCCGCCCTCCAGGGCGAGGTCACCGGCGAGGCCGACGGTGAGATCACCTTCCAGACCTGGAACCTGAAGGCCGACTACGACGACTACTTCACCGCTCTCATCGCGGCGTTCGAGGAGGAGCACCCCGGGGCCGCGGTGAGGTGGCTGGACCAGCCGGCCGAGGGGTATGCGGAGAAGCTCAGCGTCGACGCGGCCGCCGGCGAGCTGCCCGACGTCGTCAACGTCGCGCCCGACCTGGTGCACCCGCTGGCCGAGGCCGGGCTGGTCCTCGACCTCGACCGGGCGCGGCCCGGTGCGGCCGGGGCCTACCTGCCCGACGCCTGGGCCGGGTTCACCATGCCGGGCGGTTCCGGCACCTACGCCTACCCGTGGTACCTCAACACCGGCCCGATCTTCTACAACCGCGCGCTGTTCGAGCGCGCCGGGCTCGACCCCGACGCCCCTCCGGCCACCTACGACGAGCTGTTCGAGCAGGCCGTCGCGATGGCGGAGGCCACCGACGGCGAGGTCGCCATGCTCGGCCAGACCCCCGGCATCGTCGACCTGGGACTGTACGGATCGGAGCCGATGAACCCCGAGGGCACCGAGTTCACCTTCAACGACGCGGCCGCGGTGGAGCTCGTCGGGCACTACAAGGACATGTACGACGCCGGGGCGCTGGTCCCCGAAGCACTCACCCAGGACTACACCGGAAGCGGTGAGCAGTTCATGAGCGGGGCCATCGCCTGGGCCCCGGGCAGCGCCTACGACCTGGCCAACTTCCGGACCAACGCGCCCACCCTCTACGAGAACGTCGGCATCACCGGCGTCCTCACCAACACCGGCCAGGCTCACATGTACCTGCAGGGCCTGGCGGTCTCCGCCCGCACGGCCGAGCCCGCGACCGCCGCCGCCTTCGCCGAGTTCGTGACCGACGCGGCCAACCAGGAGGCGTTCGCCCGCGAAGTGCAGATCTTCCCGAGCACGGCCGGTTCGCTCGACGACCCCTACTTCACCGAGGACGACGGCACCGACGAGTCCCGGGTCCGTGTGGCGGCGGCCGAGCAACTGGCCACCGCCACCAGCTACACGCCGGTGCGGTTCAGCGACCAGATGCAGAACATCCTGCGCAACGAGATCGCCCTGGCGATGCTGGGCGACAAGACGCCGCAGGAGGCGCTCGACGCGGCCGTCGAGGAGAGCAACGCCCTCCTCGGCACGGACTGAGTGGGCGGCGATGGCGGTTCTGCGCGCCTCAGCGGCAGCCCGGTCGGCTGCGGGGACCGCGGCCGGGACGTCGGGACGTCGGACGTCGGCGCGGCGCCGGGGGCCGCGGATGCAGGCGGCCCCCACGCCGTGGCTGTTCCTGCTGCCCGGGCTCGCCGCCTGCGTCGTCTTCAGCCTCTACCCGTTCCTCAACACCGTCGCCCTGGCGTTCACCGACGCCCGCACCATCAGCCCCGGCGGCTTCACCGGCCTGGACAACTTCGCCCGCATGGCCGACGACCCGCGGTTCTGGCTGGCGCTGCGCAACGGCACGCTCTATGTCATCGGCGTCGTGCCGCCGCTGGTGCTCCTTCCGCTGCTGCTGGCACTGCTGGTGCGCGACAAGGGACCGGGCATCGGGTTCTTCCGCACCGCCTTCTACACCCCGGTGATCGCCTCGGCCGTGGTGGTCGGGCTGATCTGGACCTGGCTGCTGGACAGCCGCGGCCTGGTCAACGGCACCCTGCAGGCGCTGGGTGTGCTGAGCCGCCCCATCCCCTTCCTCACCGACGAGTGGCTGCTGCTGGCCAGTGCCATGGCCGTCACCATCTGGAAGGGGCTCGGCTACTACATGATCATCTACCTGGCCACCCTCGGCCGCGTCCCCCAAGAGCTGCACGAGGCCGCCCAGGTCGACGGCGCCGGAGCCGTCCGCCGCTTCCTGGTCGTCACCCTGCCTGCGATGCGCACCACCATGACGCTCATCGCGGCGCTCAGCGCCGTCTCGGCGTTCCGCGTCTTCACCGAGATCTTCATCCTCTCCGGCGACACCGCCGGTCCCGGCGGCCGCGACATCACCCTGGTGATGCTGATCCGCGAGGTCAGCTCCGGCCTCGACGGCCACGTCGGCTACGGCGCGGCGCTCAGCCTGGTGCTGTTCGGCCTCACCCTGGGCCTGCTGCTGTCCGTGCTGCGCCTGCAGGCCGGGCGGAAGGGCCCCCGATGAGCACGACCGCAACCCGCCGCGCGGCCACCTCCCCGGCCGGGTCCGCACCGCCGCCGCGGCGCCGCGTGGCCCGGCGCCGCCTGGGGCGCCGCACCCGCGTCGCCCTGCGCTACGGGCTGCTCGTGCTCATCATGGCGATCAGCATCGGCCCCTTCCTGTGGCAGCTGTCCACCGCGCTCAAGGGCATCGGCGAGGACATCTACGCCAGCCCGCCCCGGTTCCTGCCCGACGACCCCACGCTGGGCAACTTCGTGCGCGTCGGCGAGGTCCTGCCGGTGTGGGGGTACGTGTGGAACTCCGTGCGCGTCGCGCTGGCCACCGTCGTCCTCAACGTCGTCGGCGCCTCGCTGGCCGGGTACGCGCTGGCCCGGCTGCGGTTCCGCGGCCGCAAGGCCGCCCTGGCCGTGTTCGTGCTGGCGCTGCTGGTGCCCGGCGAGGCCATCATGGTCGCGCTGTTCCTGATGATGCGGTCGGTCAGCCTCAACGACTCCCTGGTCGCGGTCGTCCTGCCCGGCATGGTGGGCGCCCTCAACGTGCTGCTGATGTACAACGCCTTCCTCGCCCAGGCCGCCCAGATCGACGAGGCCGCGATGATCGACGGCGCCAACGCCTGGCAGCGCTTCACCCTGGTGGCGCTGCCGTCGGTCAAGGGCACGATCGCGGTCGTGGCGATCTTCGCGTTCATGGGGGCCTGGGACGACTTCCTGTGGCCGCTGATCGTGCTCAGCGACCCCGCCAACTACACCCTCACCATCGGCCTCAACTACCTCAAGGGGACCTTCGTCGGCGACCAGCGGCTGATCGCCGCCGGCACCGTCATCGCCGTCGCCCCGCTGATCCTGCTCTTCCTCACCCTGCAGCGCTACTTCTTCCGCGGCGTCAACGAAGGGGCCATCAAAGGATGACGGACGCGAACGCACGCGCCACCACCGCCCGCGCTCTGCCGGGGGCCGCCTCCGGGCGGCCGCGGTTCGGGGCGAACTACACGCCCACCCGCGGCTGGTTCCACCACTGGCTGGACTTCGACGCCGGCGAGGTCCGCGCCGACCTCGAATCGATCGCCGCACTGGGCCTCGACCACGTCCGGGTCTTCCCGGTGTGGCCGGTGTTCCAGCCCCACCGCACCCTCATCCGGCCCCGCGCCGTCGAGCAGCTGCTGTGCCTGGCCGACACCGCCGCCGAGTGCGGGCTCGACGTCGCCGTCGACGGCATCCAGGGGCACCTGTCCGGGTTCGACTTCCTGCCCGCGTGGGTGCGCACCTGGCGGCGCCGCAACCTCTTCACCGACCCCGAGGCGGTCGGCGGCGCCGAGTCCTACCTGCGCACGCTGGCCGCCGCCCTGGCCGATCGGCCCAACTTCCTCGGCATGACCGTCGGCAACGAGGTCAACCAGTTCTCCGACGAGGAGCACCCCGACCCCGACCGCGTCGACGCCGCGGGCGCGGCGGTGTGGCTGGACCGCATGCTGGCGGCGTGCGAGGACGCCGCCCCCGGCCGCTTCCACGTGCACGCCGCCGACGACAAGGCCTGGTACCGCGACGGCCACCCCTTCACCCCCGGGCACGCCGCGGGGCTCGGCGCCGCCACCGCCGTGCACTCCTGGGTGTTCAACGGGACGGCGCAGCGCTACGGCCCCGACCACTCCGCCACCCTCCACCACGCCGAGTACCTGGTGGAGCTGGCCGCGGCGTGGTCACCCGAGCCGGGGCGGCCTGTGTGGCTGCAGGAAGTGGGCGCGCCCCGGCCGCACATCCCGCCCGCCGCGGCCGCCGACTTCGCCGAGGCCACCGTCGGCAACGCCGCGACGTGCGCGGACCTGTGCGCGGTGACGTGGTGGTGCTCGCACGACGTCGACCGCGCCCTCGCCGACTTCGCCGAGCTGGAGTACGACCTCGGCCTGCTCACCGTGGACCGCGAGGTCAAACCGGCCGGGCGGCGGCTCGCCCGCCTCGTCGGGGAGCTGCGCGCCCACCCGCCGGCCCCCGCCCCGCGCACGCTCGCCGTGGCGTTCGACCCCGGTGACCCGGCCACCGCGCCGCGCCGCTCCACCGGTGCACCCGGCGGTACGGCGTTCGACGCCTGGGTGCGCCTGGCCGCGTCGGGTACCCGCGCCGCACTGGTCCGCGCCGACCGCGCCGCCGATGCCGCCCACCTCACGGCCCGCGGCATCGGCGAGGTCGTCACCCCCGAGCAGGTCATGACCTGACCGAGCAGGAGAAGGAGGAACCGGACGTGGACATCCCCCGCCACCCCGCCCGCCCGACCCGTGCGCAGCCCCGGCCCACGCGCCGCGGCGTGCTCGCCGCCGGAGCACTCACCGCGCTCGCCGCCGCTTCCGGCCCGCCCCTCGGCGCCCGCCCGGCGGCGGGTGCCGAGGGCTCGCCCGCGCCGGCGGCCCGTCCCGAGGCCGCCTACTGGTTCCCCGACTCCCTGCCCGACGGGCGGCCCGGCGAGGGCGTCGTGTGGCGCAGCCTCCTCGACTACTCCCCGCCGGACGACCCCGACCTGCCCTACAACACCGCCACCGTCCCCCGGGCCGAGCGCATCACCCCGGTCGCACCGCACCCCGGCGCCCCCGCCGGGGGAGCGCGGGTGCAGTCGCTGGTCTCCTTCGCTCCGACCTCCGCCAACCCCAGCCAGGGCGGGCCGGGAGCCCGCTACTACGCCTTCACCCACTGGGCCTACCTGGAGGAGCTGGTGTTCTGGGGCGGCTCCTCCTACGAGGGGCTGATCCTGGCGCCCAACGCCCCCGTCGTCGACGCGGCGCACCGCAACGGCGTCCCGGTCCTGGGCACCGTGTTCCTCCCGCCCGTCGCCTACGGCGGCGACCTGCGCTGGACCCGCGACCTCGTGCGGTGGGACGCGGCCGCCGAGACCTATCCCGTCGCCGACAAGCTCATCGAGGTCGCCGAGGCCTACGGCTTCGACGGCTGGTTCGTCAACGCCGAGACCGGCGGCGGCGACACCGCCCTGGCCGACGCGGTGCGCGGCTTCCTGCGCCACCTGCGCGCCACCTCGGACCTGCGCATCACCTGGTACGACGCCATGACCACCAGCGGCGCCGTCGTCTGGCAGAACCGGCTCAGCGACGCCAATGAGCCCTTCTTCCACGACGCCGGGCAGCCGGTCGCCCACACCATGTTCCTCAACTTCGGCTGGACCGCCGCCGGGCTCGCCGACTCCGCCGCGCGGGCCACCGCACTCGGCCGCGACCCGCACGAGCTATGGGCCGGGATCGACGTCGAGGCGCGCGGCCACCACACCCCCGTCGACTGGGACGCGCTGTTCGGCGCCGACCCCGCCGGGGCCACGTCGATCGGGTTCTACCGGCCCGAGTGGACGCACACCTCCACACCCGAGGACGCGGGGCCGGGGGAGTTCCACCGCCGCGACGACCGCTTCTGGACCGGCCCCACCGGCGACCCGGGCGCCCCCGACCACGCCGACCCCTGGCCTGGGGTCGCCTCCCGCGTGGCCGACCGGTGCGCCGTCGTGGCCGCGCCCTTCGCCACCGCGTTCTGCACCGGCCACGGGACGTGCTACGCGGTGGAGGGCCGCGTCGCCTCGGAGCGGCCCTGGCACCACCTGGGCGTGCAGGACGTCCTTCCGCCCCGGCGCTGGAGCCGTCGCGGCGGTGGCGCCGCGGTGTCCTTCGACTTCGATACGCCCTTCCACGGCGGGAACTCCCTGCTCGTCGAGCCGGTCACCGCGACGCCGGTGGAAATCGACCTGTATCCGGTCCGGTCGGTGGTCGAGGAGGGTACGGACACTGTTGTGGAACTCGTGCACGGCGGTGATCCCGGGGTGGCCGTGGAACTGGCCGCCGCCTGGGCCGGTCCCGAGCGGCCGGGCGAACCGCCGCCCTATGAGTACCTGACGGCCCCGGCCGAGCCCATCGACGGCACCGCGTGGTTCCGCAGCGTCTTCCCCCTGGCCACGGACCCACGGCGGACGCTGCGCGCGCTCGGCGTCCGCCTCCGGGCGCAGAGCGTGGGGGAGCCCGCCGGGGGAGCGCGGCCACGGTGGCGGCTGGGGAGGCTCCGGCTCGGCCCGCGCACCGGGCACCCGCCCGGTCGGCCGCGCGCCCCGCGCGCGGAGGCGGCGCACACCGGCCCCGACGGCTCCGCCGCGCTGCGGCTCCGGTGGTCGGCCGTCGACGGAGCCCGGCACTACGAGATCTTCCAGGCAGCGCCGGACGGCCCCAGGGAGCTCCTCGGTGCCACCGCGAGCACCGCCTTCCACGTGACCGGGGTGCGCCGCCACCCGGGGGAGCGCTCGGCACGGCTGGAGATCCGCGCGGTCGGCCGCGACCACCGCCGATCCGCCCCCGCCGTCCTCCACCACCCCTGGTGACCGCGGTGCCCGGCCCGGAAGCGAGCGACGATCGAAAGAGGTGGACATGCACGACGACCGCAGGCTCGTCGAGGACCGAGTCACCCGGGTCCTCGACGAGCGCATCCGCCCCGCCGTCTACCCCGAGACGACCCCCCTGGAGATCGGCCGCTGGGACGCCCCCGGGGAGCCGGTGCCGGTGGCGACCGGGCTGTCGGCCCCCTACACGGCCGCGTCGGTCGGCGAGCTGTGGGGGCCGCCCTGGGCCACCACCTGGTTCCGGCTGCGCGGCGAAGTCCCCGCCCCGTGGGCGGGGCACACGGTCGAGGCCGTGATCGACCTCGGCTTCGACGAGCGCATGCCCGGCTTCCAGTGCGAGGGCCTGGCCTACACGGCCGACGGCGCCGCGGTGAAAGGGCTCAGCCCGCGCAACCGGTGGCTGCGGGTCGGCTCCCCGGCCCGCGCCGGGCAGTGGGTGGAGTACTACGTGGAGGCGGCGGCCAACCCCGTCGTCCTGGGAGTCCCGCCGTTCCGGCCCACCGAGCTCGGCGACCGCGGCACCGCCCACGACCGCCCGCTGTACGCGGTGCGCGGCGCCGAACTGGCGGTGTTCGACGCCACTGTGTGGGAGCTCGTCCAGGACATGGAAGTCCTCGACCAGCTCATGCGCGAGCTGCCGGTGGACTCCCCGCGCCGCTGGGAGCTGCTGCGCGCACTGGAGCGCGCGCTCGACGCGGTCGACCTGCAGGACGTCAACGCGACGGCCGCCCGCGCCCGGCAGGAGCTGGCCCCCGCCCTGGCCGCGCCCGCGCACGACAGCGCGCACCGCGTCTCGGCCGTCGGGCACGCCCACATCGACTCCGCCTGGCTGTGGCCACTGCGCGAAACCGTCCGCAAGGTCGCCCGCACCACCGCCAACGTCACCGCGCTGATGGACGACCACCCCGGGTTCCTGTTCGCGATGTCCCAGGCCCAGCAGCTGGACTGGATCAAGGAGCACCGCCCCGAGGTCTACGGGCGGGTCACCGAGCAGGTGTCACGGGGCCGCTTCCTGCCGGTCGGCGGCATGTGGGTGGAAGCCGACACCAACATGCCCGGCTCCGAGGCGCTGGCCCGGCAGTTCGTCCTGGGCAAGCGGTTCTTCGCCGACGAGTTCGGGATCGACACCCGCGAGGTGTGGCTACCCGACAGCTTCGGCTACTCCGCCGCGCTGCCGCAGATCGTGAAGCTGTCGGGGTCGGAGTTCTTCCTCACCCAGAAGATCTCGTGGAACCAGCAGAACCCCTTCCCGCACCACACCTTCTGGTGGGAGGGCATCGACGGCACCCGCGTCTTCACCCACTTCCCACCCGCCGACACCTACAACTCCGAGCTGTCGGGCCGGGAGATGGCACACGCCCAGCGCAACTACCGGGAGAAGGGAGCGGGCAGGAGCTCGCTGGTCCCCTTCGGCTGGGGCGACGGCGGGGGCGGTCCGACCCGCGAGATGCTGGCCCGCGCCGAGCGCCTGCGCGACCTGGAGGGGTCGCCGCGGGTCGAGATCGAGCGCCCGGCCGACTTCTTCGCCCGGGCGCGCGAGGAGTACCCCGACGCGCCGGTGTGGTGCGGCGAGCTCTACCTGGAGCTGCACCGCGCCACCTACACCAGCCAGGCCCTCACCAAGCAGGGCAACCGGCGCAGCGAGCACCTCCTGCGCGAGGCCGAGCTGTGGGCGTCGACGGCGGCGGTGCGCACCGGGGCGGACTACCCCTACCAGCGTCTGGAGCGGGTGTGGCGCACCGTCCTGCTGCACCAGTTCCACGACATCCTGCCGGGCACCTCGATCGCGTGGGTGCACCGGGAGGCCGCGCGGACCTACGCCGCCGTCGCCACCGAGCTCACCGAGATCATCGACGGTGCGCAGCGCGCCCTCCTCGCTCCGCCGCCGACCGGTGCGGGCGGCGACGGTGCGGAACCCGCGCCCCGCACCGTTTTCAACGCCGCTCCGCACGAGCGCAACGGGGTCCCCGCGCTCGGCGCCGGGCCTGCGGCCCCGGCCGCGGGGCGGGTGCACCACACCCGCGAGGACGGCGGCCACGTCCTGGACAACGGGCTGATCCGGGTCGCCGTCGACGCCGACGGTCTGCTGGCCTCGGTGCTGGACCTGCGGGAGGGGCGGGAGGCGCTGGCCCCGGGCACGCGCGGCAACCTGCTCCAGCTCCACCCGGACTTCCCCAACATGTGGGACGCCTGGGACGTCGACTCCTTCTACCGCAACACCGTGGTGGACCTGGTCGACGCCGAGGAGGTCGCGGTCGAGACCGCGCCGGACGGCGGTGCGGCGGTGCGCGTCCGGCGCGGCTGCGGCCGCTCCTCGGTCACCCAGACGCTCACCGTCCGGCCGGGCACGCGGCGGCTCGACATCGTCACCGAGGTGGACTGGCGGGAGACCGAGAAGTTCCTCAAGGCCGCCTTCCCGCTGGACGTGCGCGCCGCCGACGCCGCCTCGGAGATCCAGTTCGGGCACGTGCGCCGCCCGACGCACACCAACACCTCGTGGGACGCCGCGAAGTTCGAGACGTGCGCGCACCGCTGGATCCACGTGGGTGAACCCGGCTACGGGCACGCGGTGGTCAACGACTCCACCTACGGCCACGACGTGACGCGCGACGTCCGGCCCGACGGCGGGACGACCACGACCGTCCGGCTGTCCCTGCTGCGCGCACCGCGGTTCCCCGACCCCCGCACCGACCATGGGGTCCACCGCTTCGCCTACGCGCTGGTACCCGGCGCGGAGGTGGGCGACGCGGTGCGCGAGGGGTACCGGATCAACCTGCCCGAGCGGGCGCTTCCGGGGGCCGCCGAGGTTCGGCCGCTGGTCGCCGTGGACCATCCGGGTGTCGTCGTGGAGGCGGTGAAGCTGGCCGAGGACCGCTCCGGCGACGTGGTGGTCCGGATGTACGAGTCGCGGGGGAGCCGGGCCCGCGCCGAGGTCGGGTTCGGTTTCCCCGCCGGCCGCGCCACCCGCGTCGACCTCCTGGAGCGGCCTCTGCCGGACGCCCCCGAACCGGAGGACACCGGAGGCGGGGTCCGGCTCGCGCTGCGCCCCTTCGAGATCGCCACCCTGCGCATACCGCGCACCGTCCCCTGACCTCGTCCCTTCCCCTGCTCCTCCGAGATCATCGGAGGAGCAGGGCGGTCGGGGTGGGTGGAGGGGACGGGCTCCCCACCACCCGTCGGCGGTGTCGGGTCAGGAGACGGGCAGGGGAGCGGGGAGCGGAACGGGGTGTTCCTCCTCCTCGTCGATCTGCTCCTGCACCTTCTCGGTGAGGTTCTCCTCATCGGCGGTGTCCGGGGCGTCCAGGTCCGGGAAGGGCGCACCGGGGCAGGTCGTCGCGCTTCCGGGCAGGATGCCGTCGATCAGGTAGTCGTCGATCTGCTCGGTGACGCAGTCGTAGCCCGGAATGCCGTAGTAGCCGTGGTTGCTGTCGTCCTCCACGATGATGAGGCTGTCGCGCAGGCGCTGGGCCATGGCCGGCCCGCCCTCATAGGCGGTCTGGGTGTCGTAGTGGCTCTGGACCACGACACCCGTCGGGTAGCCGTCGCGCTTCAGCTCCACCGGCTTCTCGGCCGGGGTGTAGGAGCGGAACGTGCACGGGTCGGGAGCGGAGAGCATCGCCCCCATCCCGTAGGGGTGCTCGGCGGCGTACTCGCGCATGTCGGCGTAGTACGCGCCGAGCCCCGTGGGCCAGTCGGCCTCGCACCGGACGGTGGCGAAGGTGGACGGGGAGAACGCGGAGTCGTCGGCGAATCGGTCGCGGCTCGCGGCGAGGCGCAGCGCACCCGCGTCGGCCGCCTCCCGGACCTGGGCGTCGTCGCCGTCGCGCAGGCCGCCGATGAACGCGGCGAGGACGTCCCATTCCCCCTGGTCGCGGTTGAGCAGTGCCACGGCCATGTCGAAGGACGATCGGTCGAAGTCGTCGATCGGGTCGTCGTGCAACCGCTGGGCGACGTCCTCCATCGACCGGAACACCGCCTCGGAGGTGTCGCCCAGACCGAGCTTGTCGTCGTTCTCCGCGGCCCACCGGGTGAAGCGTTCCACGTTCTCCGTGTGCGCGCGGGACATGGCCAGCCAGGTGTCGCGCCAGATGCGGTCGGGGTGGATCGAGGAGTCCAGGACGCTGCGGTCGAGTTTCTCCGGGAAGAGGCTGCCGTAGACGGCGCCGAGGTAGGTGCCGTAGGAGTAGCCGAGGTAGTTGGCCTTGTCCTCGCCGAGTACGCCGCGGATCACGTCCATGTCGCGGGCGGTGTTGGCGGTGGTGATGTGCGGCCGTAGGGAACCGCCCGTGCGGTCGCAGCCCGCCTCCGTTCGGCGTGCGGCCTCGGTGAAGTTGTGCAGCTGCCCGGCGGTCGGCCGGGTGGGCAGTTCCAGGTCGTCGAGGTCGGGAACGGAGCACTGGATCCGGGTGGACTCGCCGATTCCGCGCGGGTCGAAGCCGATGAGGTCGTAGACCTCGCCGATCTTCTGCCCGCGGAGGAACGCGGCCATGCCTAGGCCGGATCCGCCCGGTCCGCCGGGGTTGGCCAGCAGGATGCCGCGTCGGCCGTCCTCATCGGTGGCGCGGTGCCGGGAGACGGCGATCCGGATCCGCTCGCCCCTGGGGTTCGCGTAGTCCATGGGGACGGTGATCCTGGCGCATTCCAGGTCGTCGAGCCCCTCGCCGGTGCACGGCTTCCAAGCGGGTTCCTGGTCGTAGAAGCGCTGCAGTTCGGGGGAGACGGTGCCGGCCGTGTCAGCGGTGCCGGCGGTGTCGGCCGCGGCGGGCGGCACGGCGACGAGGACGCCGGTCAGGGCGGCCACTCCGACCATGCTCACGGCGGTGCGCATCCGTCCGCCGGTCCATGTGTGGGGGTTCACAGCCTGCCTTTCGGAGGTGGGGGCGGCCCGGTGCCGGTGTGCGGCGGCAGCGGGCCGGAGTCGGCATGACGGCGAAGACCCTAGAAATCGGGGCGACGGTTACGGAACTGACAAAAGTCATAGATCAATCAACTGGCCAAATGTGGACAACTTTCCCTGTTGCCCCATGGGTGCCGTGGCGGGTGGGGTGCGCGGGCGTGATGGGGGGGTAGATGGGCGGGTATAGACGTTAGGTGGCGAAATGCCTACGTTGGGTAGCTGTTCGGGCTTCGGAGCGGATGTGAGAAAAGCACCGTGACCGGGAAGGGCAACCGCACGTCGCACGGATCGGGGATCGGCGGATGGAGAGGCTGCGGAAGCGCGGGCTGCGGGTCGTCGTGGCGGTCCTGGCCGCCGTGGCCGTCGTGGGCGGTGCGGTGGCGGCGGTGGGGCTCTGGCGGCTGGCCGCCTACGACGGCAATATCGACCGGATCCAGGGGGCGCTGCCCGACGGCGGGGTGGGCGGGACCGCCGACCCCGGGGACACCTGGCTGCTGGTGGGGTCCGACCTGCGCGGCGCGTCCACGCCCACCAAGTGGCGGCCCGGCGAGGCGAACGCCGACACCGTCATCGTGCTGCACGCCCCCGAGGGAGCCGAGCGCGCCCACCTGATCTCCATCCCCCGCGACGCCTGGGTGTACGTCCCCGGCCACGGGCCCGACCGGCTCTCCCGCGCTTTCCGCGAGGGCGGCCCCCGGCTGCTCGTGGAGGTCGTCCAGCGGGAGACCGGGGTGACCATCGACCACTTCGCCGCGGTGGACTTCGAGGGGTTCGAGCGGATGACCGACGCTCTCGGCGGTGTCGAGGTGAGCATCACCGACCCGGTCTACGACCCGAGCAACGGCTGGTACTGGCCTGCCGGGGCCAACCGGATGGACGGCGCGCAGGCGCTGCGCTTCGTCCGCGAGCGCAAGGGGCTGCCCGAGGGCGACCAGGACCGGATCAAGCGCCAGCAGGCCTTCCTCAAGGCGATGGCCGCCGAGGCGACCAGCGCGGACCTGCTCGCCGACCCGGTGCGCCTCGACGCCTTCCTGGACGCGGCCAGCGCTTCCCTGGCCGTGGACGAGCGCGTGGGCATGACCACGCTGCGCGCCATGGGCGCGCGCCTCGCCGGTGTCGGCCCCGAGGGGCTCGTTTTCGTCAGCCTGCCCATCGGGTCCACCGGCTGGATCGACGGAAAGAACGTCGCCTTTCTCGACCAGGAGGTGAAGCGGGGGGTGTTCGCCGCGCTGCGCGAGGGGACCCTGGAGGCTTACGTCGCCGAGTTCGGCCTGGAGAACGCCGTGGACGAGGTGCGCTGAGGCCGCTGGTGCACGGATACCGGAACAGATAGATCCGAATCACATTCGGGAATGGCCCTCCGGCCCCCGGTGTTGGTGCGGGGGTGATGCCGTCCGGTCGGTGCCGACCACGGCGCCGGCGCCCGCGCGTCCGGCGGTCCGGGTCCGCCGTCCCACCGCGAAGCTGGAGGACCCATGTCCACGAACGCCGCCTCGACCCCCTCGACCACCCGCGAGTGGCAGCTCGCCGCCCGCCCGGCAGGGTGGCCCACGGACGACGACTTCCGACTCGTCGAGCGCGAGCTTCCCGAACTCGCGCCCGGCGAGGTGCGGGTGCGCAACACCTACATGTCCGTCGACCCCTACATGCGCGGCCGGATGAACGACGTCAAGTCCTACACGCCCCCGTTCCGGCTGGACGAGGCGATGACCGGCGGCGCCGTCGGCGAGGTCGTCGCCTCACGATCCGATGACCTGGCGGTCGGCGACACCGTGCTGCACTTCCAGGGATGGCGCACGCTGGCCCAGGGCAAGGCCGCCGACTTCCACCGGGTGCCCGACGTCCCGGGCGTGCCCGAGTCGGTCTTCCTGCACGCGCTGGGAATGACCGGGCTGACCGCCTACGTCGGCCTGCTCGACATCGCCGAGTTCCGGGAAGGCGACACCGTCTTCGTCTCCGGTGCGGCCGGGGCCGTGGGCACCATGGTCGGGCAGATCGCCCGGCTCAAGGGGGCCGGGCGGGTCATCGGCTCGGCCGGGTCGCCGGCCAAGGTCGAGCTGCTCACCGAGCGCTACGGCTACGACGCCGCGTTCGACTACAAGGACGGCGATGTCGCCGAGCAGCTGGCCCAGGCCGCTCCCGAGGGCATCGACGTGTACTTCGACAACGTCGGCGGCGACCACCTGGAGGCCGCGCTGCGGTCGTTCAACAAGGGCGGGCGCGCCGCGCTGTGCGGGATGATCTCGATGTACAACGCCACCGAGCCGGAGCCGGCGCCGCACAACCTCTTCATGGCCATCGGCAAGGGCCTCACCCTGCGCGGTTTCATCGTCGGCAACCACTACGACCGCTTCGACGCGTTCGCCGCCGAGGTCGGCGCGTGGCTGGCCACGGGCGAGCTGGTCTACGACGAGACCGTCGTCGACGGCATCGAGCAGGCGCGCGACGCCTTCCTGGACATGCTGCGCGGCGCCAACGTCGGCAAGATGCTGGTCCGCGTCGGCTGACCCGGTCTCCGGTCGCGGCCCCGGCGCCCGCCCCCGGCGGGGCCGGGGCCGTCGGCTCTTGACCTCCAGCGAAGTCGAGGTTTTAGCCTCCCCATCGTCGGCACGCGCGAAGAGCCGACCCGCGGCCGCCTCCGGTGGCCGACGGAGAACAGCGGACACACGTGAGGACGGACCCATGACCGCACAGACGCCCGGGCACACCGCGGCCGGCACCACCACCGCGGACCCGGCCCGCGCCTGGCAGGGTGATGCCCTGGATCTCGACGCCTACCTGGCCCGCGTCGGATACGACGGCGACCGCGGCCCCACCCTCGATACGCTGCGCGCCCTGCACCGCGCCCACCTCGCGGCGTTCCCCTTCGAGAACCTCGACATCGTGCTGGGTCGGCCGATCCGCCTGGACATCGGCCACCTGGTGGAGAAGCTCGTGCACGGGCGGCGGGGCGGCTACTGCTACGAGCACAACCACCTGTTCGCCGCCGTTCTCGAACGCCTCGGCTTCACGTTCACCGGCGTCGCCGCGCGCGTCCAGATGGGAACGGACAAGCTGCGCCCGGCCACCCACATGGCGCTCATCGTCACCATCGACGGCACCGACCACCTCGCGGACGTCGGCTTCGGCGACGAGGGTCTGCTGGAGCCGCTGCCCTTCGCCGACGGCTCCCAGGCCCGCCAGTCCGGCGCGACCTTCCGTATCGAGCGCCGGGGCGGGGAGTGGGTGCTGCGCTCCCTGCACACCGACGGCTGGTTCGACATCTACCGGTTCACCACCGCACCCCAGCACACCCTCGACTACGAGATCTACAACCACTACCTGCAGACCCACGAGCGCTCGCCGTTCATGGGCCGGATCATCGCGCAGAAGACCTCGCCCGAGCTCCGCCACTCCCTGATCGACACCACCCTGACCACCACCCGCCACGGCGGCACCGCCCACGAGCGCCTCCTGGACCCCGAGGAGGTCCCGCCGACCCTGCGCACCGTCTTCGGCATCGGCCTGGCCCCGGAGGAGTCATCGACCGTCACCACCCGGGTCCGCGCCTTCATCGCAGAGTGAGGTGCCGCCCTGTCGACCGGCGGCCTCAGCGGCCCGGCGTCGACAGCACGGGGCGCTCCTCCCGGCGGAGGAGGAGCTGGGTGGCGAGGACGGCTGCGGCCAGGGCGGTTCCGGCCAGGTCGGTCGGCAGGCCGGGCACCAGGACCAGGACGCAGGCGGCGACCAGGGCGAGGCGTTCGGCCGGCAGGGTGCGGCGGACGCCGAAGCCCTCCAGGGCGACGGCGGCCGCGGCCAGGGCCACCGAGCCGGTCGCCACCGCCAGCGCGATCTCGGTCGGCGTTCCGTTGAGCAGCAGCGGGGAGTAGGCCATCAGCAGGGGGATGAGGTAGATCCCCTTGGCGAACTTCCACGCCGCCAGGCCGGTGCGCATCGGGTCGGACCCGGCGATGCCCGCGGCCGAGAACGCCGCCAGCGCCACCGGCGGGGTGACGTTGGAGTCCTGGCTGTACCAGTACACGATCATGTGCGCCACGATCAGCGGGAGCCCCAGCTCGATCAGGGCCGGGCCGGCCAGCACGATCAGCACGATGTAGGACGCCGTCACGGGCAGCCCCAGGCCCAGCACCAGCGACGCCACCGCCACCATCACCAGCGTCAGCAGCAGCCGACCGTCGGCCGCGCCCAGCATGAGCGCCGACAGCTTCAGCCCCAGCCCGGTCAGCCCCACGACCCCGACGATGATCCCCGCGACCGCCGTGGCCACCGACACCCCGAGGGTGTTGCGCGCCGCGATCACGAACACCTCGGCCAGGTCGCGCACCCCCAGTCGGCTGCCCGCACGCACCATCGCCACCAGGAACAGCGCGGCGGTCGCATACAGCCCCGCCCGCAGCGGGGTGACGTACATCAGCAGCAGGGTGACGAGCAGCAGTAGCGGGGCCAGGAAGTGGAAGCCGTCCACCAGCACCGCGCGCAGCCGCGGCAGGCGGTCCGGCGGCAGCCCGCCGATCCCGTGCTTGCGGGCGAGGATGTGCACGAACAGGAACAGCACCCCGAAGTACATCAGCGCGGGGATGATCGCGACCTTCAGAATCTCCACGTAGGGCACCTGGGCCAGCTCCGCCATCACGAACGCCCCGGCGCCCATGATCGGCGGCAGCAGCTGCCCGCCCGTCGACGCCGCCGCCTCCACACCCGCCGCCTCGTGCCGCCGGTAGCCGGCACGGCGCATCAGCGGGATGGTGAACGCGCCCGTCGTCACCGTGTTGGCGATCGCGCTGCCCGACACCGACCCCATCATCGCGCTGCCGACCACGGCCCCCTTGGCCGGGCCGCCCGCGTACCGGCCGGTCACACAGTAGGCCAGGCCGATGAAGAAGTCCCCGCCGCCTGTCTTCAGCAGCATCGCGCCGAACAGGATGAAGATGAACACGAACGTCGCGGCGACCCCCAGCGCCAGCCCGTAGACACCCTCCTGGAACAGGTAGGTGTGGTAGACGATGCGCTGGTAGGTGTAGCCGCGGTGGGCGACCGCCTCCGGCAGCAGCGGCCCCAGCCACGCATAGGCCAGGAACGCCACCGCCAGCACCGACATGAACAGGCCGATCACCCGGCGGCACGCCTCCAGCAGCAGCAGGATCGCCACGACCCCCATGAGCAGGTCGGTGCCGCTCGGCGCGCCGGTGCGGGACACGATGTCGTCGTAGAACAGCACCGGGTAGAGGCCGACCACCACCGCCAGCACGGCGCACAGCAGGTCGGCGGCGGCCATCGGCAGTGACCGCCCCCAGAGGCCCTTCGCCGCCGGGTACACCAGGAAGACCAGGACCAGCACGAACATCAGGTGCAGCACGCGCTGCAGGTAGGCGTCCAGGCCCGCGGCCAGCGCCGTGTAGATCTGGTAGCCGCCGAGCAGGAGCGCCAGTCCCAGCACCACCGCCCCCATGGCGCCCGCGGCCGCGCCCTGCCCCCATCGCCGCTCCGCCAGGCTGCGCCACAGCGGCGGTCCGCCGTGGGCGCGCGTCTCCGCCGGGTCACCGGCCACCGACCACAGGGGGCGGTCCGCGCCGCCCGGCGGAGCGGTGCCGCCGGTCCCGTCCGTTCTGTTCGCGGGGCCGCCCCCGGTGTGCTCGTCGTTCATGTGCGGTCTGGGCTCCTTCTGTCCGCGGGGATGGGCAGTGGGTCGGAGCGATCGCCGCCATCAGGCGTCGCACGGTCGAGATCCGGGCCGGGCGGACCACCACGGCATCCCCGGCCCAGCAGCCGGACAGGGTGAGCTCGCCGCCGGGGTGGTGCAGCCGGTGGTCGGCGGGCGGCGCGCCGACGCGGATCCGCAGTTCGCCGATGTCCCGGTCGAGCCCGCTCACCTCCCACCGCTCGCCGACCGCGCGGCCGGTTCCGTTCCCCGGAATGTGTCCCGTCCCGGCGCCGAACTGCATCAGCAGTGTCGACTCCTGCACGATGCGCCCGTCGCGGACCTGGTAGCGGTCCTCGATCGGCAGCCCGTCGACGGAGTGCACGAAGGTCAGGCCGAACCGGCCGTACCCGTCGAGCGGAAGGTCCCCGATGGGCCCGGACGGCCCGTCCAACTCCAGCACCGGCCAGGCCGGCCACAGCAGGACGGCCAGGAGTGCCGCCCCGGCGGCGGCGCCGATGCCGCGGCCGGGTCTTCGGCGGCGCATGGCGGCGGCCCCGTCAGCCGCGCAGCTTCATCGGGATCTCGACACCGATCTCGTCGGCGTAGCGCAGCGCCCCCGGGTGCAGCGGCACCGGGCTCTTGGCCAGAGTCTCGGGTACCAGGTACTCGGCGCCCGGCGCGTACACCTGGTTCACCGAGTCGGCGTTCTCGTAGACCGCCTTCACCAGGTCGTAGGCGAGCGGTTCGGGGAAGTCGGGCCCGACGATGAGGAGGTTCCACACGGCCAGGGTCCGCACGTCCTCGGGGACCGTGGCATAGGTGCCGCCCTCGATGGTGTGCTCCGTGTAGAAGGGGTGGTCGTCGATGACGGCGCCCGCCTCCTCGTCGCACAGCGGGATCAGGTGCAGCGGCTCGGTGGCCTCCAGCTCACGCAGGCTGCCGTGCCCCTCGCCGACCACCCACGACCCGGCGTCCAGCTGGTTCTCGCGCAGCGCGCGGGCCGTCTCGGCGTAGGCGTAGCGCTGCACGGCGATGTCGTCGAAGTCCATGCCGAGCTTGCCGAACACCAGGCCGGTGGTCAGCTCGTTGCCGCTGCCCGGCGCCCCGACGGAGAAGCGGTGTCCCTTCACGTCGGTGAAGCAGTCCAGGTCGAGCCGGTCGTGGATCGAGCCGAGCGACACGTTGTGGTAGACGTTCGGGTACAGGACCAGCAGGGCGCGGTTCTCCACCGGGTCGGCGGTGAACTCGCCCTCCCCGTGTTCGGCCTGGTAGGCGGAGTCGCCCTGCACGACCGCGAGTTCGCTCGCTCCGGCGTCGATGAGGCGCAGGTTCTCCACCGACGCCGCGGTGGCCTCGGCCGTGGCGCCGACACCCTCGATCTCCGAACCGACGATCTGTGAGATCGCTCCGGCGATGGGGTAGTAGACGCCGCCGGTGGTGCCGCTCGCGATGGA
The DNA here is from genome assembly GCF_014201195.1 of Nocardiopsis mwathae. NCBI lineage: Bacteria > Bacillati > Actinomycetota > Actinomycetes > Streptosporangiales > Nocardiopsidaceae > Nocardiopsis > Nocardiopsis mwathae. The sequence continues at coordinate 828,042 of NZ_JACHDS010000001.1, forward strand.
CAGGCTGTCGAAGTCGGTGCGCTCCGCCGGCTGGGTGCAGGCGGCCGCCAGCAGCAGACTCAGGGGGAGCGCGGTCAAACCGAGCCAGGGTCGTCGCATTCTCGCTGGTCCTCTCAGGGCCATGGTCCGGGGGGTGAGTGTTCGGGGAGATGCTTACTCGGTCACATGTGCCGCGTGTGACCGTACCCAACTCAGAGTGACATGGAACACGTTGCAGGGGTCCCGATCTCCCGACCGGTAGGTCGACTCGGGCGAAAACCTGTTGCGGGCGCTCATATCCTTGGGTTCGGTATGAGAACCTCGCCCGCCAGATCCCCGCGTTCCCGGAACTCCACGGGGTCACCCGCGCCCTACCCGGAACTCCGCGCCCGCCTCGGTGGGCTGATGCCCGCCGACCGGCACCGGCTCCGCCGCCGCATCGACGGCCTGGCCAAGGTGCGCGACGAACGCAAGCGCGCCGCCATCGCCGCCGAGCTCGCCGGGGAGATCGACCTCGCCGAGCTGCGGCTGGAGCAGCGCCGGGCCGCGGCCCCGCGCGTCGACTACCCCGAGGCCCTGCCGGTCAGCCAGAAGAAGGACGACATCGCCGCGGCGATCCGCGACCACCAGGTCGTCATCGTCGCCGGCGAGACCGGCTCCGGGAAGACCACCCAGCTGCCCAAGATCTGCCTGGAGCTGGGCCGCGGCGTGCTCGGGAGCATCGGCCACACCCAGCCGCGCCGGATCGCCGCGCGCACCGTGGCCGAGCGCATCGCCGAGGAGCTCGACAGCCCCATCGGCCAGACGGTCGGTTACAAGGTCCGGTTCACCGACCACTCCAGCGAGGACACCCTCGTCAAGGTCATGACCGACGGCATCCTGCTGGCCGAGATCCAGCAGGACCGGATGCTGCGCCGGTACGACACCCTCATCATCGACGAGGCCCACGAGCGCAGCCTCAACATCGACTTCCTGCTCGGCTACGTCAAGCAGCTGCTGCCGCGTCGCCCCGACCTCAAGGTCGTCATCACCTCGGCCACCATCGACCCCGAGCGGTTCTCCCGCCACTTCGACGGGGCGCCCATCGTCGAGGTCTCCGGCCGCACCTACCCCGTCGAGGTCCGCTACCGGCCGATCGGCGAGGACACCGACGGTGCCGACGGTGCCGACGGTGCCGCCGATGCCGCCGACTCCGGCGACACCGAACGCGACCAGGTCCAGGCCATCTGCGACGCCGTCGAGGAGCTGCGCGGCGAGGCCCCCGGCGACGTGCTGGTCTTCCTCAGCGGTGAGCGGGAGATCCGCGACACCGCCGACGCCCTGGAGAAGCTCCGCCTCCGCGACACCGAGATCCTGCCGCTGTACGCGCGCCTCTCCTCGGCCGAGCAGCACCGCGTGTTCACCCCGCACCGGGGGCGGCGCATCGTGCTGGCCACCAACGTCGCCGAGACGTCGCTGACCGTGCCGGGCATCAAGTACGTGGTCGACCCGGGCACCGCCCGCATCTCCCGCTACAGCCACCGCACCAAGGTGCAGCGCCTCCCGATCGAAGCGGTCTCCCAGGCGTCGGCCAACCAGCGCAAGGGCCGCTGCGGCCGGGTGTCGGAGGGCATCTGCATCCGCCTCTACTCCGAGGAGGACTTCCTCTCCCGCCCCGAGTTCACCGACCCGGAGATCCTGCGCACCAATCTCGCCTCGGTCATCCTCCGGATGGCCGCGCTGGGGCTGGGCGACATCGCCGCGTTCCCGTTCGTCGAGGGCCCCGACCATCGGCAGATCAAGGACGGTGTCCACCTGCTGCAGGAGCTGGGCGCGCTGGACCCCGACGCGGCCGACGACCGCAAGCGCCTCACCCCGCTGGGCCGCAAGCTCGCCCAGCTCCCGGTCGACCCGCGCCTGGGCCGCATGGTGCTGGAGGCCGAGCGCAACGGGTGCGTCCGCGAGGTGATGATCATCGCGGCCGCGCTGTCCATCCAGGACCCGCGCGAGCGCCCCGCCGACAAGCAGCAGGCCGCCGACGAGTCGCACGCCCGGTTCGCCGACAAGGAGTCGGACTTCCTCGCCTACCTCAACCTGTGGGACCACCTGCAGGAGCGGCAGCGGGCGCTGTCGGGCAACCGGTTCCGCAGGCTGTGCCGCACCGAGTTCCTCAACTACCTGCGCGTCCGCGAGTGGCAGGACATCTACAGCCAGCTCAAGCAGGTCGCCAAGGGCATGGACATCACCCTCAACTCCGCCCGGCCCGACCCCAAGCAGGTGCACGTCTCCCTGCTGGCCGGACTTCTCTCCCACATCGGCCTCAAGGACCCCGAGAAGCACGAGTACCTCGGCGGGCGCGGCGCCCGCTTCGCGATCTTCCCCGGCTCCTCGCTGTTCAAGAAGCAGCCCCGCTTCGTCATGTCCGCCGAACTGGTGGAGACCTCCCGGCTGTGGGCCCGCATGAACGCCCGCATCGAACCCGAGTGGGCCGAAGAGCTCGGCGCGCACCTGGTCAAGCGCACCTACAGCGAGCCGCACTGGGAGAAGAACCGCGGCGGGGTCGTGGCCTACGAGCGCGTCACCCTCTACGGCGTGCCGATCGTCGTGCAGCGCAAGGTCGACTACGGCCGCATCGACCCGGAGCTGTCGCGCGAGCTGTTCATCCGCCACGCCCTGGTCGAGGGCGACTGGGTGACCCACCACCGCTTCTTCCACGACAACCGGAAGCTGCTGGAGGAGGTCGAGGACCTCGAACACCGCGCGCGCCGCCGCGACATCCTCGTCGACGACGAGTCGCTGTTCGCGTTCTACGACGAGCGCGTCGGCGCCGAGGCCGTCTCGGCCGCCCACTTCGACTCCTGGTGGAAGAAGGCCCGCCGCGACCGGCCCGACCTGCTCAACTTCGAGAAGTCGATGCTCATCAACGAGCAGGCCGACGAGGTGCGCGAGGAGGACTACCCCGACACCTGGCATCAGGGCGCCCTCACCTTCCCGCTGTCCTACCAGTTCGAGCCGGGGGCCGACGCCGACGGCGTCACCGTGCACATCCCGCTGAAGGTGCTCAATCAGGTCGAGGAGGACGGTTTCGACTGGCAGATCCCGGGGCTGCGCCGCGACCTGGTCACCGCGCTCATCCGCTCCCTGCCCAAGCCGATCCGGCGCAACTTCGTGCCCGTTCCCGACCACGCCGAGGCGGCGCTGGGGCGGCTGACGCCCTACACCGAGCCGCTGTGCCAGGCGCTGGGGCGCGAGCTCGCCCGCATGGGCGCGGAGCGCGTCGCCGCCGCGGACTTCCAGCTGGACAGGGTCCCCGACCACCTGCGCATCACCTTCCGCGCGGTCGACGGCAAGGGCCGCAAGCTGGCCGAGGACAAGGACCTGGCCGCGCTGCGCGCCCAACTCAAGCCGCGGCTGCAGAAGGCCATCTCCGCCGAGGCCAAGGGCATCGAGAAGACGGGCCTGACCGAGTGGGACTTCGGTCCGCTGAGCCGGACCTTCGAGCGCAAGTCGGCCGGCCCGGCGGTCCGGGGCTACCCGGCCCTGGTCGACTCCGGCGACAGCGTGGCGATCCGGATCTTCGACACCGAGGCCGAGCAGCGCGCCTCCATGTGGGCGGGCGTGCGGCGGCTGCTCCTGCTGCGGGTCCCCTCGCCGGTGGCCGTGGTCCAGCGCGGCCTGGACAATACGGCCAAGCTCGCGCTGAGCCACAACCCCGACGGGAGCGTGCCCGCGCTGTTCGACGACTGCCTGCGGTGCGCCGTCGACGCGCTGATGGCCGAGTCCGGGGGCCCGGTGTGGGACGGCGAGGCCTTCGAACGGTTGCGCGAGCACGTCCGCGCCGAACTCGCCGACACGCTCGCCGCCGTCGTCGCCGACACCGCGCGGGTGCTCGGCAAGGCGCACGAGGTGCGGCGGAAGCTGAAGGGCACCACGAGCCTGGCGGTGCTGCCGTCGCTCAACGACGTCCAGGGGCAGCTGGCCGGGCTGATCCACCCGGGCTTCGTGACCGAGACCGGCCGCGACCGCCTGTCCGACCTGCACCGCTATCTGAGGGCCATCGAGTACCGGCTGGCCAAGCTGCCCGAGAACCCCCGGCGCGACCAGGTCAACATGGCCAAGGTCGAGCAGATGCGCCAGGCACGGGAGAAGCTGCTGGCCGGGCTGGGGCCGGGCCGCGGCGACGACCCCGCGGTGCGGCACATCCGGTGGATGCTGGAGGAACTGCGGGTCAGCTTCTTCGCCCAGGAATTGGGGACCGCCTACCCCGTTTCGGAAAAACGGATTCTCAAGGCGATCGAGGCAGCAAAGGTCGAATAGGGGAGAAAAAGGGTCTGATGATCCGGTGAGTGGTTCTCGTCACATGGCGATCGCTCGCGCGGGTGTAGGCCCAGGTAGCCGGAGAATCACCGAGAGCGGCCGGCGGGATTCGTCAGAAGAACGTCAGAAGGTCGCGAAACCCTGCTGCATAAGGGGTTTGGTCGGTGCTAGCGTGGCCGACGATTCGTTGATCATGAGGAGAAATCCCGGCGGTCCACCAACCGCGGGGCCACGTGTGCGATGCGAGCGGCGCCACCCCTGTCGCGGGTGAACGGCGCCACAGGAACGATGCCGTCGGCGGCCGGGTGATACGGCCGCTCACCTGACACGGGCCACCCGAGCCACACCGGCATCCAGCGCGCGCTCCCCGCACCGCCGTTCGGTTCCCCTGCATACGAGGAGATGTGCCGTGGCACAGCCACCGTCGTCGGCCGGGCCGGGAGACCACGCCCTGCCCCCTCAGCCGTCCCGGAACGGGGACCATCCTCTCTCGCACATGATGCGGGTGGAGGCCGCCGCCCCGCCGCCCTCGGAGAACGGGTGGCGGCGCTTCCTGCGCCGTCTCGGCGTCGGCCGCGACGCGCGGGCGTCCGCTCCGCCCGCCGCAGGCGTGCGGCCGGGCTACCCCCTTCCACCGGACCCCCGACCCCTGCCGGGAGGCGGCGGCCCGCACCCCGTCCCGCCCTACGGCGCCCAGCCCCAGTGGGCCGCCCCGCCGCAACCGGTGGCGCCGCCCCCTGCGGGCCCCGCCGTCGCGACCCCGCCGCCCGCGCCCGCGGAGCCGGCGGCGGCCGCGCCGACCCCCGAACCCGGCACTCCGGCCTCGACCCCGGCCGGCGGCCCCGACCGCCACGACCTGCTGACCGGGACCCTGGCCGGGCTGGCCATGCGCGACCTCGCGCTGGTCGACTCCCTCATCGAGGTCGTGGAGGAGCTGGAGGACAGCAGCGAGGACCCCGTGCTGCTGGAGAAGCTCTTCAAGATCGACAACCTGGCCACCCGGATGCGCCGCAACGGGGAGAACCTGCTGGTCCTCGCCGGACAGGACTCCGGCGACACCTCCACCGAACCGGTCCCGCTGCTCGACGTCGCGCGCGCCGCGATCTCCGAGATCAGCGAGTACCAGCGCGTCCGCCTCGGGTACCTGCCCGACCTGTTCATCTCCGGCGCCGCGGCCGACGACATCAGCCACCTCATCGCCGAGCTGATGGACAACGCGACCGAGAAGTCGCCCGACCACGCCCAGGTCGTCATCAGCGCCCAGGCGATGGGCGACGACCGGCTGCTGATCACCGTCGAGGACGAGGGGATCGGCATCCCCCCGGAGCGCCTGAAGGCGTACAACACCCGGCTGGCCGGCGAGCCCGTTCTGGACGAGGAGGTCATCCGGCACATGGGCTTCTACGTCGTCAGCCGCATCGCGCACAGACACGGTCTGGAGGTCCAGCTCGAAGGCCGGGCCTTCCGGGGGGTCAGCGCCCACGTCGTGGTCCCCTCCGCCCTGTTCGGCACCACCGGCCCCCGCCCGGTGGAGCCGCCCGTGGGACGGAGCGGCGCGCGCTCCGCGGTCCGGCCCCATGTCCTCCCGATGCCGACGGTCGCCCCCGACGGGCGGTCGCCACGCCGCCCGGCACCATCCGTTCCCGGTTCGCAAGCGCAGGAGAAGAACCGCGCCATGGAGTCGTCGGTGACCGCGGCCGGACTGCCGCGCCGCAGCGCCCACAGGAACACCGCCCCCCTGCCGATGCCCGCCGCGGACGGCGAGGAGCACAACGGCTCCGGCGATCCGTCGGCCGGCACCGACCGCGCCGACGGCGGAGCCGAAGTGAGCAAGGCCGAGCGGATCCGCGCGGACCTTGAGGGCTTCATCGAGGGGCAGCAGGCGGCCGAGGGGTCCGACGCGGGCCCCGAGAAATAGCAGTACGTCCGCGCGACCGCCCCCGCTCCGGTGCCGCCAGGGGGACACAGGCGATGCCGGTGGTCGCCCCGGCCGTGGGAAGTCGGCCGGGCCAGCCCCCTCAACCCCCAGCAATCCCGTTTCGGAAAAACCCATCGAGGATCTGGACGCACATGGACAACCGCTTGAGCGAAAGCGCGGAGAATTTCACCTGGCTCATTTCCAACTTCGTCGACGAAATGCCCGGGGTGGAGCATGCCGTGGTCGTCTCCTCCGACGGTCTGCTACTCACCGCCTCCGAGGGTTTTCCCGAGGAACACGCCGAACAGCTCGCGGCCATCGCGAGCGGCATGCAGAGCCTCGCCGACGGCACGGCGCGGCTCTTCGGCAAGGGCACCTCGGAGCAGCTCATCCTGCGGATGGAGCACGGGCACCTGTTCGTGATGTCCATCAGCGACGGATCGACGCTGGCGGTCCTGACAGCGAGCAGCGCCGATATGAAAATCGTCGCCTATAAGATGGCGCTGCTCGTGGAGAGCGCGGGGCACGTCCTGACTCCCCAGCTGCGCTCCCAGTTGCGTGAGGTCATCACACCGTGACCGTGCCGATCCTGCCGACCTCCGACCGGACCGGGCACCGGAATACGAACAGGATGCCAGCACAATGAGCTTTCGCAGGAAGAGGGGCGCCAGGATCCGCCCCTACACCTTCACCGGCGGCAGGACGAGGTCGCGCCACCCGCTGATGGTGCAGACCCTCGTCTCGGTCTCCGACCCGGACGCTCCGGCGCCGACGAACCTGCTGCCGGAATCGCAGAACATCTACCGGCTGTGCCGTGAACCGCGGTCGGTCGCCGAGATCGGCGCCGAACTGCGCATCCCCATCGGCGTGGCCCAGGTCCTTCTCAGCGACCTGGCGGACCAGGGCCACGTCTTCATCCATCCGACCATCACCGGACACAGTCCGTCGGAAAACCAAGTTCTGGAGAGGGCGCTCCGTGGACTCGAACGTCTCTTCCAATGACATGGCGGGCTCCGGCTCGCTCGTGTCCACCAAGATCGTCATCGCCGGAGGGTTCGGCGCCGGAAAGACCACGCTGGTCGGCTCCGTCTCCGAGATTCCACCGGTGACCACCGAGGCCGTGATGACCGAGGCCAGCATGGGCCACGACGATCTGACGGCCATCCCCGGCAAGACGACCACGACCGTCGCGATGGACTTCGGCCGCCTCACCCTTGAGCGCGAGTTGATCATGTACCTGTTCGGCACGCCCGGCCAGGCCCGCTTCTGGTTCATGTGGGACGACATCGTCCGCGGCGCGGTCGGTGCCGTCGTCGTGGTCGACAGCCGCCGCCTGGCCGACTGCTTCGACGCGATCGACTACTTCGAGCGCAACCGGACCATCCCCTACATCGTCGCGCTCAACAGGTTCGACGGGCAACTCGACTACACCATCGAGCAGATCCGCGAGGCACTGGAGATCGACCAGCGGGTGCCGATCATCGACTTCGACGCGCGCGAGCGCCGTTCCGGCGGGGAGGTGCTGCGGCGCCTGCTCGAATACACGCTCTCGCGACCCAAGGAGCCCGAGCTGATCGGGTAGGACAGGTGACACGCGGGTGAGTAACACGGGGGCACCCCCGTCGCCCCACCCACACGTCCATTACGGTGGGGCGCCGTGAGTAGAAGTGTCAACCGTTCCATGTCGGCCGGATCGCTCGTCCCCATCGGCGGTGATGGGGAGGCAGGCGCCCACCTGGTCTGCTTTCCCCACGCCGGCGGGTCGGAGATGACCTACGCCCCCTGGCGGGCCGAGCTCGCCGACCGCTACCGCCTATGGACGGCAGCCCGCCGTTCGCCGGGCGGCGGCGCGGAGGGGGGATCCGGCTGGGATACTCTCGTCTCCGCCCACGCCGCAGCGGTATCCGCCCTCCCCGGGGAGATCACGCTGTACGGTCACAGCATGGGGGCACTGCTCGCCTACGAGACGGCACGGCTGCTGCGCGACGACGGGCGGGCCGTGAGCCGCCTGGTCGTCAGCGGGCGGGAGGCGCCGCACATCGTGCGCCGCCTGGTCGTGCCGGACGACCCCGTCGAACTCGCGAAGACGGCCGCCGACCTGTACGGGGGCATCCCGGACGAGCTGCTCGACGACCCCGACATGCTGCACGTCCTCGGCCAGGCACTGATGCGCGACTACCGGATCTTCACCGAGTACCGGTGGCGGCCCGGCGAACCGCTGGACATCCCCCTCACCGTGTTCGCGGGGGCCGACGACCCCGTGGTCGGCGAGGACGGGGCGCGCGAATGGAAGCGGCACACCACCGGCCCGTTCCAGGCGGTGACCATCCCCGGCGGCCACTTCCCCGGCCCCGAGGGCACCGCCGCGATCCTCGCGACCCTGCGCGAGAGCGCATGAGCGCATAGAGGTGCACGCGGCGCGACGATCGGGAGGACACATGTCGGCGGAACGGCGGGCCCTGTGGATCGGGACCTACACTCCGGGCTCCGATCCGGGCGGCGCGGGTGAGGGGATCCACCTGGTGTGGCTGGATCCGGCGACCGGGGCGCTGACCGGCGGCGGGGTCGCGGCGCGCACCGACGGGCCGTCGTTCCTCGCCCGGCATCCCGGCGGCCACCTCCTGTACGCCGTCAACGAACGCGCCGAGGGCGGCCTCACCGGTTTCGCCGTGGGCGCCGACGGGGCACTGCGGGAGCTGGGTACGGTGCCGACCGGCGGATCGTCCCCATGCCACCTCGCCGTGCACCCGGCGGGGCGCCACGTGATCGTGGCGAACTACGCCGACGGCGGCGTCGCCGTGCACCCCATCGCCGAGAACGGTGCGCCGCGGGTCGCCTGCGCACTGCTGACCCACACCGGCGGCGGCCCCGACGCCGCGCGCCAGGCCGGGCCGCACGCCCACCACGTGTCCGTCGCCCCGGGCGGTCGGCACCTGTTCGTCTGCGATCTCGGCACCGACGAGCTGCGCCGCCACCCGCTGGACGCCGCACCGACCGACTCGCGCATCGTCGGGCCAGGGGGTGGGACACCGGTCGCCGCCCGTCTGCCCGCGGGCACCGGCCCGCGCCACCTCGCCGCCCACCCCACCGGGCACCTGTACATCAGCGGCGAACTGGACTCCCGCGTCCACGTGCTCCGCTGGGACGGTGCCGCTGCCACCGCCGTCCCCCTGGTCGCGGTCCCCGCCACCACGACGCCTGACGCCGCGGCCGGGCCCAACCACCCGGCCGAACTCGCGCTGTCCCCCGACGCCACCCGCCTCTACGTCGCCAACCGGGGCGCCGACACCATCGCCGCCTTCGAGGTGGGGCCGGACGGGGCGGACCTGCGCCCGATCGCCGAGGTGGCGACCGGCGGTGCCCGGCCCCGGCACTTCGCTCTCGTCGACGGCGCCTTCCTGGTGGTCGCCAACCAGGGCTCCGGCGACCTGACCGTGCTGCGCCTCGACCCCGCCACCGGGATTCCGCAGGCCACCGGCCACCGCCTGGAGCTGCCCGACCCCGTGTGCGTCCTGCCGGTATGACCGGGATCTACAAGATCCCGGCGGGAACCCCGGCGCACCCCGACAACCTGCCCTGAAGCGGTCATAGGTGACAATCGACTACGGACGCCCCGCGTTCTGGGACCCGTGACCCGACCATGACCAGGACAGGAACAGCCATGCCCGACGCCCCCGCCCCACGCGCGCGGTACCGCGGCCTCACCGCCCGGGACATCGCCCTCATCGGCATGTTCGCCGCGCTCCTCGCCGTGCTGAGCATGCCGTTCGCCATCCCCGTCGGGCCGGTGCCCATCACCCTGCAGACGCTCGGCGTGATGCTCGCCCCGAGCCTGCTCGGCGCCAAGCGCGGCACGCTGGCCGTCCTCACTTTCCTGGCCCTCACCCTGGCCGGGCTTCCGCTGCTGCCGGGCGGCCGCGGCGGCCTGGCGCCGTTCATCGGCCCCACCGGCGGCTACCTGCTCGCCTGGGTCCTGGGCGCACTGGTCATCGGCCTGCTCGCGCAGCGGATGGTGCCCCGCTACCGCTTCTGGGCGGGGTTCGGCATCAACATCCTCGGCGGCATCGGTGTCGTCTACCTCATCGGGGTGCCATGGAGCGCGGTCGTCCTCGGCGACGACATGATCGCCACGGCGCTGGCCGCCTACGTCTTCCTCCCGGGCGACCTGGTGAAGGCCGCGCTCGCCGCCGCGATCGCCACCGCCGTCTACCGCGCCTACCCCATCCCGCCGGCAGGAACGAAGGTGCCGGCGAGCTCACCCGAGGCCGCCTGACCCGCAGGGAGCCCGAGCATGCCGCAGCTGGAGAACGTGACCCACGCCTACGACGGGCGCGTGGTCCTCCGCGATGTCTCCGTGCGGCTCACCGAGCGGCGCATCGGGCTGATCGGCGCCAACGGATCGGGCAAGTCCACCCTGGCCCGGACCCTGAACGGGCTCGTCGTTCCGGACTCCGGACGGGTCCTCGTCGACGGGCGCGACACCCGGAAGCACGCCCGGGAGATCCGGCGGCGGGTGGGGTTCGTCTTCTCGGACGCCACCACCCAGATCCTCATGCCGACGGTCGCCGAGGACGTGGCCATCGGTCTGCGGGGCAGCGGGCTCTCCGCGGCCGAGATCGACGCCCGGGTCGGGGCCGTCCTGCGCCGCCACGGTCTGGCCGACCACCGCGACCACCCCGCCCACCTGCTCTCCGGCGGCCAGAAGCAGATGCTGGCGCTGGCCTCGGTCCTGGTCACCGAGCCGGAGATCCTGGTCTGCGACGAGCCCACCACACTGCTGGACCTGCACAACGTCAAGGTCATCGAGCAGACCCTGCGCGGTCTCCCGCAGCAGGTCATCCTGCTCACCCACCACCTGGACTCACTCACCGGCTTCGACCGCGTCCTGGTGATGGACGACGGCCGGATCGTCTTCGACGGCGCGCCGGGTGCGGCGGTCGACTTCTACACCGGGCTCATGGCGCGCAGGGCCGACGGGCGGGGCGAGCCGACAGCCCTGGAGCCCGGCCGATGAACGCCATCGGACTCTACGTCCCCGGCGACTCGCCGCTGTACCGGCTCCCGGCCGGGGCGAAGCTGCTCGTGCTGATGGCGGTGGTGACGGTGGTCATCGCCGCCGGGAACGTGTGGGTGGCCGCCGGGGCGGCGGCCGCGGCGGCGTCGGCCTACCCGCTGTGCGGGCTGTCCCCGCGCTACGTGTGGCGCATGCTCCGCCCAGTGCTGCCGTTCCTGGTGGTCATCGCCGCCTTCCAGGGGCTACTCGGCGACTGGCCGACCGCGGCCCGCGTCTGCGCCCAGCTCGCCGCCGCGGTGCTGCTCGCCGCGCTGGTCACCCTCACGACGCGGGTCAGTGAGATGCTCGCCCTCTTCGAGCGCCTGGCGCACCCCCTGCGCCACGCCGGAGTCCGCCCGGACCGGGTCGCCCTGGTCCTCGCGCTCACCATCCGCTCCATCCCCATGGTCGAGGCCGCCATGCGGGCCTCCCGCGAGGCCTACCGGGCCCGCGGGCTGCGCGGCCGCCCCCACCTCATGGTGGTCCCGGTGATCGTCGGCCTGATCCGCTCCGCCGAGGCGACCGGCGAGGCCATGGCCGCCCGCGGGATCGAATGACGCTCATGCGGTCTCCTCGGCCCGCGTGTCGCTGCCACGCGTCCGGCGTCCAGGGCGTGAGGCTCGAAGTGTCACACGCCGGTGGTGTCATGGACCGACTCCCCGGTGGTCCCCGACGAACGCTTCCGGCGGGCCGGGAGGCGGACGGAAGGATAGGCCATGGAATGGAAGCTCGAAGTGATCCCGGTTCCCGTCACCGATGTCGACCGGGCCAAGCGCTTCTACACCGAGGACGTCGGCTTCGCATGCGACGCCGACGAGCGGTTGGGTGACGCCTACCGCATGGTCCAGCTGACGCCGCCCGGTTCGGGGTGTTCGATCGTGATCGGCGACGGGATGACCGAGATGAACCCCGGGACGCTGGACGGCCTCCAGCTGTGCGTGGGCGACATCGAGGCCGCGCGCGCCGAGCTGGTCTCCCGCGGCGTCGAGGTCAGCCCGGTACAGCACTACGACACGGACACCGGAGAACTCCTCGACGGGCCGGCGGAGGAGTGGAACCGCTTCGTCTTCTTCACCGACCCCGACGGCAACAAATGGGTGGTGCAGGAGAGCCCGCGCATCACGGGCTGAGCACGGGCCGGCCCCTGGAACCTCGGAGCGGCGGGTGGCCCGGTCGACATGACCACCCGCCGCTCCCGGTTCGGTGCTCCGGCTACTCCGCGCCTGCGGGCAGGTCGACCATTCCGGCCAGAGCCGACCGGTGCCGGTCGGCTGTGCCCAGGGCGATGGCGTCGCTCTTGGCCCGCTTGAGATAGAGGTGGGCCGGGTGCTCCCAGGTGAAGCCGATGCCGCCGTGCAGCTGCACCGCCTCCTCCGCGGCGGTCACCGCCACACCCGACACGAACGCCTGGGCCAGTGCCGCGGCCATCTCGGCCTCGGTGTCGTCCGCCCCGGCCCCCGCCGTGCTCGCGGCGTTCCGTACCACGGCCCTCGCCTGCGAGACCGACACCCACAGATCGGCCAACCGGTGCTTGGGCGCCTGGAAGGACCCCACCGGGCGGCCGAACTGCGTGCGCGTCTTCAGGTAGTCGACCGTCGTCCCCAGTGCCCACTCCGCCACGCCCAGCTGCTCGGCGGACAGCAGGGCGGCGCCGGTTCGCAGCGCCGTGCGCAGGGCGTGCTCGGCAGCCCGGCCCGTCACCACCGGGCGCGCCGGTGTCCGATCCAGTCCGACGTCGACGAGGGGACGGGTCAGGTCGAGCGTGACCAGCGGGGTCCGCACCGCCTCGGACGCGTCCGCCAGGTACAGGCCGGGGCCGTCCGTGCCGACCGCCGGGACCAGCAGGGCGTCGGCGGTCGTCGCGTCGGCGACCTTGGTGACCGTCCCCGATAGACCGTCGGCGGCCGCGCGGACCGTGTCCGGGAACGCCGCGCCGGGCGGGGCCGACAGCGGGACGGCGAGCGCGACGGTGGCCTCGCCCGAGGCCATCCGGCCGAGCGTCGCGGCGGCGGTGGGGGAGTCGCCGACCGCCAGCAGCGCCGCCGTGGACAGCACCGCGCTACCCAGGAACGGAACCGGGGCCACGGCCCGGCCCAGTTCCTCGGCGACCACGGCGGCCTCCCTCCACCCGGCGCCCGCACCGCCCAGCGCCTCGGGGACGGGCAGTCCGGCGACCCCGAGCCCGCACAGGTCCTGCCACAGGGCGGTGTCGGTGAGGGGTCCGGCCTCGCCGTCGACCCGGGCGAGGACGCCCGCGGGGGCGCACTTGTCGGCCAGCAGCGCGCGGACGCTCGCCCGCAGCTCCTCCTCGACCTCGCTGTAGAGCAGGTCGGCTTCGCTCGTGCTCACTTCGGCAGGTCCTTCCACGCGACGTCCTTGTCCACCCGGATGTCCCCCGGCAGGCCCAGGACCCGCTCGGCGATGATGTTGCGCAGGATCTCCGACGTCCCGCCCTCGATCGAGTTGCCCCTGCTGCGCAGGTAGCGGTAGCCCGCACCGCGCGCCTCCATGCCGACGCGCTCGGGGCGGCGCAGCGTCCAGTCGTCGTAGGTGAGCCCCTCGGCGCCCAGCAGCTCCACCTCCAACCCGGCGATCTCCTGGTTGAGCCGGGCGAAGGCGAGCTTCGCCGCGGACCCCTCCGGTCCGGGCTGGCCGATGGCGAGCTGCTGGCGCAGCCGCTCCTTGGTCAGCCGCGCCGCCTCGGCCTCCACCCACAGCCGCATGAGGGCGTCGTGCAGGCCGGGGGTGCGCGCCTCGGGGCGCGACCGCCAGATGCCGGCGGCGATGCCGATGAGCCCGCCCTCCCGGGGCTCGGCCGTACCGCCGATGGAGACCCGTTCGTTCATCAGCGTGGTCTGGGCGACCCGCCATCCCTCGCCGACCGCCCCCAGCCGCTGGGAGTCGGGGATGCGGACGTCGGTCAGGTAGACCTCGTTGAACTCCGCCTCGCCGGTGAGCTGGCGCAGCGGGCGCACTTCCACGCCCGGCGCGCGCATGTCGCAGATGAAGTAGGTCATCCCCTGGTGCTTGGGCACGTCGGGGTCGGTGCGGGTGACCAGGATCGCCCAGCGGGCGCGGTGCGCGAGGGAGGTCCACACCTTCTGCCCGTCGACGACCCACTCCTCGCCGTCGCGCACCGCGCGGGTGCCCAGCGCCGCGAGGTCGGACCCGGCACCCGGCTCGCTGAACAGCTGGCACCACACCTCCTCACCCACATACAGCGGCTTGAGGTAGCGGCGGCGCTGCTCGGGGGTGCCGAACGCGAGGATGGTCGGCGCGGCCATGCCCAGGCCGATGATGAGCTTCTCGCGCCCGGCGGGGGTGGCGCCCAGGCGCTCGAACTCCGCGTCGACGACGCTCTGGAGGGCGCGCGGGGCGCCCAGCCCGCCCTCGCCCTCGGGGAAGTGCACCCACGCCAGCCCCGCGTCGAAGCGGGCGGCGAGGAGTTCGGCGGGATCGGTGGTGGCGGGGTCATGCGCGGCGACGACGTCCGCGACGCGCTGCCGGAGCCCGGCCGCGTCGATCGTCGCCCCCGCGGGGGCCGTTGTCATGTCAACCTCCGGTGGACGGGAGAGGTGGGGCGGTGAGGGGACGGGGCGGCGGGCCGGGCGGGGACGGGTCAGTCCAGGGGGCCACCGGCGACGTAGATGACCTGGCCGGAGACGTATCCGGCGGACTCGGCGGTGAGGAAGGAGATGGTGTTGGCGATGTCCTCGGGCACGCCGACACGGCGGACCGGGATGCTTTCGGCCGCGGCCTTCTTGAAGTCGTCGTAGTCCATGCCGACGCGCGCGGCGGTGGCCTTGGTCATGTCGGTGACGATGAAGCCGGGAGCCACGGCGTTGCAGGTCACTCCGAACTTCCCGAGCTCGATGGCGAGTGTCTTGGTGAAGCCCTGCAGCCCGGCCTTGGCGGTGGAGTAGTTGGCCTGGCCCCGGTTGCCCTGCGCGGAGCTGCTGGAGAGGTTGACGATGCGCCCCCAGTTCTGCGCCACCATGTGCTGCTGAGCGGCCCGGGACATCAGGAACGCGCCGCGCAGGTGCACGTTCATGACGGTGTCCCAGTCGTCCTCGGACATCTTGAACAGCAGATTGTCGCGGAGGACGCCGGCGTTGTTGACGAGGATCGCGGGCGGGCCGAGCCGTTCGGCGACCTGGCCGACCGCGGTCGCCACCTGGTCGGCGTCGCCGACGTCGGCGCCGACGGCGATGGCGGTGCCGCCATCGGCGGTGATCTCGTCGGCGGTCCGCTGCGCGTCGGATTCCTTGAGGTCGAGGACGGCGACGGAGCGGCCGTCGGCGGCCAGTCGGCGGGCGGTGGCCGCTCCGATACCGCGGGCGGCACCGGTCACGATCGCGACGCGCGCTGCTTCTGACATGCTTCTACCTCCGATGAGTGGTCCGGTGCGGAGCCCACGGCCGTGGGCGGCGTGGTCCAGGGCACACTGCGGCCGATCCTATCCACCCCATACCGACCAGGTGGTATGTGGGGTCCTCGCCGGGGTCCGGGAGGGCATCAGTCGGTGTCGAACCGCCAGCGGGTGGGTGAGCCGTCGAAGTCGTCGACGTCGAGCGCGAACACCCGGTGCGGCCGCACCCGGACGGTCGAGCAGACGGCAGGGTCCGGGAAGTCCGCGCCGCGGCGCGTCCGGTACTTGGCGTGGAACAGTTCGGTGAGGTAGTCGAGCACGCCCTCTTCGGTGACGAACCCCGCGCGCCCCTCCAGCACGACCGGGCGGCGGGCGTCGCAGGTGGAGACGGAGATCCGCGGGTCGAGGCGCAGGTTGCGGACTTTGCGGGAGCGTCGGCCGCTGCGGAACCACAGCTCCTGGGCGTCCCAGACCGCCCACACCGGCATGGTGTGCGGGCGGCCGTCCGGCCACACGCTGCACACCCAGTAGTCGTGGGACTCGCGCAGCCGCTCCTCGGCCCATGACCAGGGCAGCAGGCCACCGCCTTCGTCCGGCCCCTGGATTCCGTATCCGGGCATGAACGGGCGCCCTGCGCGTGGCTCGGTCATCGTGACTCCCCAGGCCATCCGATGATGTCCCCAGGATCCCATTCGAGGCGGGTTCGGGCCAGGGGGCATGCGGTGGGCCCGCCGCGGTGGTGAAGGCACCACACCGGGCGGTGGGGCGGGCTGGCCACTACCCGCAGTGACGAGAATTCGGCGTTCGCGCGGGTATCGTTACGCCACGAGAGCAGCCTGCGGGCCGGACGGGTACGGGGAACCAGCGGGCGGCAGCGGTTCGATGATCTCCACAGAGTGCTCACCCGCTCGCCACCCGCCGGTGGCCGGGACCGGTGAGGATGGGCGGAGCGGTTCCGCCGGATCAGACCGAGAAAGGCCGTGGTCATGTCGGGCTTGAGCGGTTCGAGGGGCCTGGTGCGCGTCGAGGGGCGCGCTACTCGCGCGCGGGCCGTTCCACCTCGCCGGCCCGTGATCATCGTGGCGCACCGCGGTGCCTCCGCCTACGCGCCCGAGAACACGCTGCCCGCTCTTCGGCTGGCACGCATCCACCATGCCGACATGGCCGAAATCGACGTGCGCCGGACCGCCGACGGCCACTTCGTCGTCATCCACGACCTGGATCTGCGCCGCACCACCGACGTCGCCGAGCTGTTCCCCGAGCGCCGGTCCTGGCGGGTCTCCGACTTCACGCTCGCCGAGATCCGCCGCCTGGACGCCGGCTCCTGGTTCGGCGAGCGCTTCGCCGGAGAGCGGGTCCCCACGCTGGCCGAGGCGCTCGACCTGCTGCGCGCCGACGGCCTGGGTGCGCTGGTCGAGCTGAAGGTGCACCGTCGCGATTCCGAGATGTGCCGGGACCTCGCCGACTTCCTGCGCGCCGAGCGGTACTGGCGCGCGGCCGGCAGCGAGGGGCGGTTGATCCTGCAGAGCTTCGACCGGGTCACCCTGCGCCGGGTCGCCGAGGCCGTCCCCGGGCTGCACGCCGCGGTTCTGGGCAAGACGTACGGGCGATTCGGCCTGCGCCGGATCGCGCGCTACGCGCGCCAGGTCAACCCCCACCACCTGCGGGTCACCGCGCCGTACGTGCGCCGCGCGCACGCCCAGGGCCTGACCCTTTTCGGGTGGACCGTCAACAATGACCATGAGATCCGGCGGATGATCCGTGACGGTGTCGACGGGATCATCACCGATTATCCCGACCGTGTGGCCGGGTACCGGACGCTGGCGGCCTGATCGTCGCGGGGACGTATTCATCGCAGGATCCGCAGGTCGGGGCGGTGTCGGGTGTTTCGGGGCGCCTGCGGGCGGCAAGTCTCCTGAACGAACTCTCAGCTTTTCCGGCGACCTCGGCGCGCTTGTCCTAGGATTCGTGCAAGAGGAGGATGCACGTGCATCTGGGCCTTGCGCATGCGCAGTCCTTCAGGAGTGCCGGTCATTCCCCACAGGTCGGTACTGGTGGCGATCGAGACGAGTGCAAGGGGACCGCGGTGACCGGACAGCCAGCCCAGGAATCGCTGGGGAGGACCGCCGACGGTGACGCCACGTCGGAGTTCGGCGACCCGAACGGACCGTGGTGGGTGCCGATCCTGCGGAACGGCGTACGTGGACGGGTCGACGGCCGCTCCGACCGCGGCGGCCTCGACGTTCTGTGCTGGAGTCTGGTGGCACAGACGGGGGCCCCGGCCATCGGGCGCGAGATCTGCGGGGGGGTACTGCGCGAGTGGGGGATGGCGGGCCTGACCGGCGACGTCCAGCTCGTGGTGTCGGAGCTCATCACCAACGCGCTGCGGCACGGGTGCCGCTGCTCGCCCGTCCAGGCGGCCGTCGGCTGCGCCGCGGACGTCCAACTCGGCATGGTGCGCTGGGGAGGCGAGCTCATCTGCGCGGTCCGGGACGAGGCCGACCGGCTGCCGGCCCGGCGCGAGCCCGAGTTCATGCGGGAGAGCGGCCGCGGGCTGCACCTCGTGGCGTCGTTCGCCCGGCGCTGGGGCGTCTTGCCCACCTTCCCGAGTGGAAAGTACGTCTGGGCGCTGTTCGCCTGAAACGGGTTCCCGAGTGCGGCCCCGACCCGTGTCCCCCGAACAAGCGTCCGCCGCGTCCCACATATAACCTGACACCTGTGCCACCGCCGGATCGTTCAGAGGCGCGTGGTCGTCAGCGATATCGTGTAACGACGATGCGCAGGGGATTCACAGCCGCGGGTTGACGGCCCCGGCGGAAAGGGAAGGGCCTGGCTTGGCGCCGACGGGTAGGAAGACGGCGGCCGCGGACATCGCTCGCCTGAAGAAGGGCAGCGGACCGACGGTGCGGCGCATGCTGCTCGGATCGGAACTGCGGAAGTACCGGGAGGCGCGCGATATCACGCGTGCGGCCGCCGGGCACCACATCCGGGGCTCGGAGTCCAAGATCAGCCGGATGGAGCTGGGACGCGTCGGCTTCAAGGAGCGCGACGTCGAGGACCTGCTCAAGCTGTACGGCGTCACCGACAAGCACGTCATCCGTACCCTGACCGACCTGGCCCGGGACACCAAGAAGCCGGGGTGGTGGCAGGAGTACGGCGAGTCCCTGCCCAACTGGTTCCAGGTCTACGTCGGCTTGGAGGAGGCGGCCAGCCGGATCCGGGCCTATGAGTCGCAGTTCGTCCACGGCCTCCTGCAGACCGAGGAATACGCCCGCTCCGTGATCTCGTCGGGGGTGCTGACGCCCACCATCGAGGTCGAACACCGCGTCGAGGTGCGTTTGCGGCGGCAGCGGCACGTCTACGACAGCACGGACGTGCGCCTGTGGGCGATCCTGGACGAGGCCGCGCTGCGCCGCCCGATCGGTCCCGTGGACCTCATGCGAAGACAGCTCGAACACCTGCTCAAGGCGTGCGACCACCCCAACATCACGTTGCAGGTCGTGCCGTTCGCAGCGGGTGCCCTCGCAGCCGAGGCAGGGACCTTCACGATCCTGCGCTACCCCGACTTCGAGCTGTCCGACATCGTCTACCTCGAACAGCTCACCGGCTCGATCTGCCTTGACCGGCGCAGTGAGATCGACGCCTACACCATGGCGATGGAGCGGTTGAGTGTCATCGCCGAGCAGCCCTCCCAGACGCCCGACATCCTCAAGGAGATGCTCAGCGACCTCTGAGCGTGCTCCCGACCGGTCGTACACGCGAACGCGCCAATGGCGGGAGGGGCCCACCCCCGACTCATGGGGAGAAGCCCCTCCCTCGCGCCGTGACCGGTTCGGCGCGATCACCCGACCCGCTGCGACTCCGCAGGTCCTCAGCTCAGGAAGTTGTCGAAGTCCCCGTCCTTGGCGCCCAGGATCAGCGCGTCGATCTCGGGCTGCGTGTAGACCAGGGCAGGGCCCTCGGGGAAGTTGGAGTTGCGCATCGCGATCCGACCGTCGGCCAGCCGGGCCATCTCCACGCACGAGCCGCGCGAGTTGCTGCGCTGGCTCTTCTGCCAGGAGATGTTCTGGAGTTCGGACGCCTTGATGCCGTTGTAAGCAGTCACGGGGGTAAAGCTCCTTCGCTCTTCATGTGTGCGGTAGACGTGATGCCTGCGGATGCATTGGATTATGCACGTGCATTAGCACCGTACTTTGAACATGATAGCGAACGTGCACCCGCTGTGGCGGGCTCTTTCGCGGTTTGTAGGCATGATGCAAGTGGCGGCAATTGCGCAGATGGGATTGCACGAAAGAGGCCCCGCCGCGGATGCGGCGGGGCCGGGGAGCGGCCGAGTGGCCGAGGGGGCTCAGGAGCAGCCGAGCCCCTCCTGGATGGCCGCCAGGTTGGCGCGCATGACCGAGGGGTAGTCGGTTCCGGGCGACTCATCGGTGATGCCCTCGACGGGGTCGAGCACCGCCGTCTTCGCGCCGGTCTCGTCGGCGATCGTCTCGGCGACCACCGGGCTGGCCAGGGTCTCGGTGAAGACCGTGGTGATCTCCTTGTCCTTGACCAGGCGGGCGACCTCCGCGATGCGGGCCGGGGACGGCTCGGACTCGGGGTCGAGCCCGCTGATGCCGACCTGGTTCAGGTCGTAGCGGTGCGCGAGGTAGCCGAAGGCGCTGTGGTTGGTCAGCAGCTCGCGGCTCTTGCACTCCTTCAGGCCCGAGGAGAACTCGTCGTCGATGGCGTCCAGCTCGGTGCCGACCCGCTCGGCGTTGGCGGTGTAGTCGTCGGCGTGGTCGGGGTCGGCCTCGGCCAGCCGCTCGGCCAGGCCGGTGGCGGCCTCGGCCATCAGCTCGGGGTCCTGCCACATGTGCGGGTCCTCGTCGCCGTGGTCGTGGCCGTCGCCCGCCCCCTCGTCGTGGCCGTGGTCGTCGCCCTCGTCCTCGTGCGCGTGGTCATGGCCGTGGTCGTGGCCGTCGTCGGTCGCGTCGTGGTCGTGGTCGGTCGCGTCGTGGTCGTGCGCCGCCTCGTCGAAGGGGAGCAGGTCGACCAGGTCGGCGACGTCCAGCGCGCGCTCGCCGCCCTCCTTGGCGATGGCGTCGTCCACGGCCGGCTGGAGGCCCGTGATGAAGAAGTTGACGTCGGCGTTGTGGATCGTGCGGATCTGGGGCGGGCTCAGCTCCAGGTCGTGCGGCTCGGCGCCGGGCTCGGTCAGGTTGGTGACCTCGACGTGGTCGCCGCCGACCTGGACGGCCAGCCACTCCAGGGGGTAGATGCCGGTGACGACAGTGAGCTTGCCGTCGCTTCCCTCGTCGGACGCGGTGCCGCATCCGGAGGCGGCCGCACCGACCGCCACACCCGCCGCGATGAGCGCGGCCACTCTTCCAGATCGCATGTCCCTCATCATGAGGAAAATGAAAATGATTGTCAATTTATCCGGACGTAACGGACATCTCACGTATGTCCAGGTGGCCGGGTCGCCGTCCGGCGATCCGGCGGGTGCGCGGTGGGTTCAGCTGATCTCGGCGAACCGCTCCACGTCGTCGGTCTTGCCCGCGACGA
Source organism: Nocardiopsis mwathae (assembly GCF_014201195.1). Lineage (NCBI taxonomy): Bacteria > Bacillati > Actinomycetota > Actinomycetes > Streptosporangiales > Nocardiopsidaceae > Nocardiopsis > Nocardiopsis mwathae. The sequence goes on from NZ_JACHDS010000001.1 coordinate 849,204, forward strand.
CGATGACATCGCCCTTCTGCGGCACGGTCTCGGCGGTCGCGTAGGTGAACTGCTCGCCGTGCCGCTTGATGCAGACCACGGTGATGCCGTGCTTCGCGCGGATGCCCGACTCGCCCAGCTTGCGCCCGATCAGCTCGCGCGGCGCGCGGGTCTTGCCGAGCGCGAAGTCCTCCTCCAGCTCCACGAAGTCCAGCATCCGGCCCGACACGAGGTGCGCCACGCGCTCACCCATGTCGTGCTCGGGCAGCACCACGTGGTGGGCGCCGATCTGCTGCAGGATCCGGCCGTGCCGGCGGCTGACCGCCTTGGCCCAGATGTGCGGCACCCCCATGTCGACCAGGAGCGAGGTGGCCAGGATGCTCTCCTCCAGGTGGGTGCCGATCGCGACCACGGCCCGGGTGAACTCCTGTGCGCCGATCTGGCGCAGCGCCTCGTCGTCGGTCGCGTCGGCGACCACCGTGTGGGTCAGCGCGTCGGCATAGGCCTGCACCAGCCGTGGGCTGGAGTCCATGCCGAGGACCTCCCAGCCGTGCGCGACCAGTTCCAGGGCCAGCGAACTGCCGAACCGGCCCAGCCCGATGACGAGCACCCGCTTGTCATTGGTCTTGCTCCGCTGCACTGCTTACTCCTCAGGGTCTTCTCAACCGATGATCGGTCGCGATTCGGCCAGGTCGAAACGGCGGGTCCGCTCGCGCAGGGCCAGCGCCGAGGCGAACGTGACGGGTCCGATCCGGCCGGCGATCATCAGCACGATCAGCAGCGACTGCGCCGCCGGATGCAGGTCGGGGGTGATTCCGGTGGACAGGCCGACCACCCCGGATGCGGACACTACCTCGAACAGGATGGCGGTGAGATCGTACGGCGTGGTCACGAGCAGAACGACGGTGGAGACGACCACCACGGTCATCGACAGGAAGGTCAGGCTCAGCGCCTCGCGGATCGCCCGGGCGGAGATACGGCGGCCGAAGACATGGACCTGGGCGTGGCCGCGGATCTCCGTCCAGACCACCAGGAAGAGCACCGCCAGTGTGGCGACCTTGATGCCGCCGGCCGTTCCGGCGCTGCCGCCGCCCACGAACATCAGCATGATGATGGCCAGCAGCGTCGACTGGTCCATCGCGCCCACGTCGGTGACGTTGAACCCGCCGCTGCGCGGCATGATCCCGTGGAAAGTGCCGTCGATGAGCTTGGCCTGCCAGTTCAGGGGGCCCAGAGTCGCGGGGTTGGTCCACTCCAGGATGATCACGGTGACGGCGCCGGCGGCGATCAGCAGCACCGTGGTGGTGACGGTGAGCTTGGCGTGCAGCGTCCAGCTGCGCGGGGTGCGGAAGTGGCGCCGCAGCTCCAGCAGGACGGGGAAGCCGATCCCGCCCAGCACGGTCGCCAGGGCGATCGGGAGCAGGATGACCGGGTCACCGGAGAAGCGGGTGAGGCTGTCGTCGTACAGCGACAGGCCGGCGTTGTTGAAGGCCGACACCGCGTGGAAGACGCCGTGGTACACCGCCCCGGCCACGGAAAGCTCCTGGGTGGCCCACATCCGCGGGATGAGGATCATCGCGACGATGCCCTCGATGATGAAGCTGGCGGCGGCGATCCGGGTGACTACGCCGCGCACGTCGCCGACGGCGAGGCTGCGGGTCTCGGCCTGTGCGCTGAGCTGCATGCGCAGCCCGAACCGGCGGATCACCACGGCACCCAGCACCGAGGCCAGCACCATGATGCCGATACCGCCGATCTGGACCAGTCCCAGGACCACGAGCTGGCCGAAGACGGAGAGCTCCGACCCGATGCCGATGACGGCGAGCCCGCAGACCGCCAGTGCCGAGGTGGCGGTGAACAGCGCCTCGACGACGGTCAGCCCCTCGCCGTCGGCGTGCGAGACGGGTAACAGGAGCAGCCCGGCACCGGTGAGGTCGACGATGATGAACAGCGTCACGAAGACCTGGGCCGGACGCCCCCAGACGGAGGCCCGGGGGATGTCCTGGGCCGGGTCCTCCCGGCGGAGCCGTGGACGCAGCCGCCGGAGCAGGCGGCTGAGAGTGTCCCGGAGGCTCATTCGCATGGTTCGTCCGCTATGTGGTCGTCGACGGTGATCAATGGCGATGCTCCCACGAGTGGGCGCATTCGGCGGCACTGCGGCGCGCCGGTGGGGGTGGTGCGGCGTGTCACGCGGTGGTGTGACTCCCGGGCTGCGGCTCGGCCACCGGCTGGGGGCCGAGCTTGCGGTAGTGCGCGTTGCGCACCGAGAGCACGACCGAGGCCAGCACGGTGGCGGTGAGCGAGGCGAAGAGCACACCGGCCTTGGCGTCGCTGAGCATCTGCGGGTCGGCGGGGAACGACAGCTCGCTGATCAGCAGCGACACCGTGAACCCGATCCCGGCGAGGTGCGACATGCCGACGATGTCGATCCAGCTCAGCGACGGGTTGAGCTCGGCGCTGGTGAGCTTGGTGGTGACCCAGGCGCCGCCGGAGATCCCCACGAGCTTGCCCACGACCAGGCCGCAGATGACGCCCAGCGCGGCGGAGTCGGCGAACATCGTGCCCAGGCCGGTGAAGTCCACCCCGGCCGACATCAGCGCGAAGACGGGCAGGACCAGGCTGGAGGACCAGGGGCGGATGAGGTGTTCCATGCGCTCGCTGGGCGAGGACGACTCGTGCGGCAGCGGGGTGGTCCGCATGAGCATGCCCATGGCGACCCCGGCGATGGTGGCGTGGACACCGCTGGCGTGGACGAGCGCCCAGATCGCGATCGCGAGGGGGACGTAGACCACCCAGTTCGGGATGGGCGATCGGTCCAGCGCCAGGGCCAGGCCTCGGCCCTTCTGCAGGTAGCCGAAGACGGCCAGCAGGGCGATCGCGCCGGCCAGCGGAACGTAGGCGATGCCGGCGGTGTAGAAGACGGCGATGACGATGATGGCGCCGAGGTCGTCGACGATCGCCAGCGTCAGCAGGAAGGTGCGCAGTGCCGGCGGCAGGTAGCGGCCGACCACGGCGAGGATCGCGACGGCGAAGGCGATGTCCGTGGCCATCGGTATGCCCCAGCCCTGCAGGGCCGGTCCCTCGCGGAAGTTGATGGCCGCGTAGATCAGCGCGGGGACCACCATGCCGCAGACGGCCGCGACGATGGGCAGCATCGCACGCCGGGGATTGCGCAGTTCGCCGTGGACGAACTCGCGCTTGAGCTCGTTGCCGACGACGAAGAAGAAGACGGCCAGCAGCCCGTCGGAGGCCCACTGCTCGACCGACAGGTCCAGGTGCAGGGACTTCGGGCCGAAGGTGAAGGCGCGGACGGCCTCGTAGGCATCGTGCAGGCCGGTGTTGGCCAGGATGAGGGCGATGACCGCTCCCGCGATGAGCAGGAAGCCGCTGACGACATCGGATCGAAGCAGATCGACGAATCGGCGGCGCTCGGTCATGCGCGTTCCCCCAGGCAGCGGTCAGGGCCGGGCGTCCCGGCCGACGTGCCGACACGCTGCGGCGCACCGGCGAGAAGTGAAGGGGGGCCACGTCGCAGGCTCGAACGAGCCCGAACCAAGACTATGCCACCCGACCGTGCGGTATGTCGACCTGCTGGCTGTTCGTGCCGGGATGTGCCGCTCCCGCCGGGTCCGTCGGGCCTGATCCGTACCTCCCGATCCGTACCGCCTGATCCGTCTCGGTGGGTCGGCGCGGGCACCGCGCCGACCCACCGGCGCTCAGGCGTGGCGCGCCCCCTCGTGCTCGAAGTGGCCCTCGGGTTCCAACTGGAGGGTCGAGTGCTCCACATCGAAGTGGCCGGACAGGCACCGGTGGAGGTCGTCGAGGATCCGCCCGGAGTCGGCGAGCCGGTCCTCCTCGACCACGACGTGGGCCGACATCACCGGGATACCGGAGGTGATGGTCCAGGCGTGCAGGTCGTGGACGTCGATCACACCGGGCTGGCGCAGCAGGTGTTCGCGGACCTCGTTGAGGTCCATGTCGCGCGGTGTGGCCTCAAGCAGGACGTGCACGGCCTCCCGCATCAGGTTCCACGCGCGGGGGATGATGACCATGGCGATCAGCAGCGACACGATCGAGTCGGTGCGCTCCCACCCGGTGAACCAGATGATGGCGCCCGCGGCGAGGACCCCGACCGACGCCATGGCGTCGCCCATGACCTCCAGGTAGGCGCCGCGGACGTTCAGGCTCTCCTTCTGCCCCGACCGCAGCATGAACAGTGCGATGATGTTCATGACCAGGCCGAACGCCGCGACAGCCATGACGCCGAGTCCGGCCACGGGGCGGGGGTTGGCCAGCCGGTCGATGGCCTCGATGATGATGAACGCGCACAGGCCCATCAGCACCAGGGCGTTGATGGCGGCGGCCAGGACTTCGGCTCGTTGGAAGCCGAAGGTGCGCTTCAGCGACGGCGGCCGTGCGGCGATCCACACCGCCACGAGCGCGAGCGCGACGCCGAAGGAGTCGGCGACGGTGTGCCCGGCATCGGCGAGCAGTGCCAGGCTTCCGGTCGCGATCGCGCCGATGACCTGGATGACGGCGACGGTCATCATCATCGCCAGCACGATGGCCAGCCGTCCGCGGTTGGCGGCGCCGGCCGTCATCTGCCCGTGGCCGTGCCCGTGCCCGTGGCCCATGCGGAACTCTCCTTATGCCTGGGTCTCATGCCTGGGGGGCCGCGCCAGCGCAATCCGGGCGGCGCGGCCATAAGGAACGATTCACTCGAAACTGTTTATACAGCCTCGACTGTCAATACAGCAAGTGCTGTAAAATGGTTTTCATGTTGACCCCTGAGCAGCGACTCGCCGCGATCCAGCGCCTGGGCCGCGCCCTCGCCGATCCCACCCGCTGCCGACTCCTCCTGGCCCTGCTGGACGGACCCGGATACCCCGCACAGCTCGCCGAGCACCTGGGTCTTACCCGGCAGAACGTCTCCAACCACCTCGCCTGCCTGCGGGAATGCGGGCTGGTGTCGACCACCGCCCGGGGCCGTCAGGTGAGCTACGAACTCGTCGACGCCTCGCTCGCGCACGCGCTCAACGACCTACTCGACGTCGTCTGGGGCGTCGCGGAAGAACACGTGCCCCCGGGCGAGGAGGTCCCCGTCAAGGTCGGCTGAGGCCGACGGCTCGACCCGCTCCACTCTCCACCCGACTCCTCGCTTCTCCAGGCTGTCCGCGGGCGCCGGGGCCCCGCAAGCCCCGCCCCGCGCCTGTGGACGACCCGCGCCCTCAGGGGTACGCCAGGGGGAACCCCTGAGCCTCCACTGACAAATCCCTGAGATGTGCCTGATGTCGTGCTTTGCGTCATGTTGCGGCCCGCCGACGCGAAGTAACGTGTGACTCGCGTGCCCGGCATGTCCCCTTTCGGTCGATCACCGTCGACGGCCGCGGGGACCCACCCACTTTCCATCGCTCGTCGCAGCGATGCCGTACGCCATGCGAGAACCCTTCGAGGAGCGTCTGCACCCATGTCACCGAAGTCCCCGCGCCGTTCCGGCGAGCGCGCGCCGACCCCGCACCCGGTCGTCGCGCGGCTGATGATCGGGGGTCGCTCATGAACCGCCTAGCGAAGCTTTCCCTCGGCAACCGGGCGCTCATCCTGCTCATCACGCTCTCGGCGATGGTGTTCGGGGCGATCGCCACGGTGTCCACCAAGCGCGAGCTGATGCCGTCCATGGAACTGCCCATGGTCGTCGTCAGCGCCCAGTACGAGGGCGCCTCGCCGCAGGTGGTGGAGAACGAGGTCGCCACCCCGCTGGAACAGGCCGTCAAGGGCGTCAGCGGCATCACCAAGTACACCTCGACCTCCAGCAACGGCTCCGCCCAGGTCGTCGCCGAGTTCGACTACGGCGACGAGACCCAGGACGTCATCCGCGCCACCCAGCAGGCCGTCGACCAGGCCAAGCCGATGCTGCCGGACGGTGTCGACCCCGCCGTCCGCTCGTTCAGCTTCGACGACTTCCCCGTCGTGATGCTGGCGGCCGGTGCGGGCGACGGCGACGAGCAGGCGCTCGCCGAACCGCTCAAGGAGCAGGTCGTCCCCGAGCTGGAGTCGATCAAGGGAGTGCGCGCCGCCACCGTCACCGGTGTGCGCGAGTCCTCGGTCACCATCACGCCGGACGAGGACGAGCTCGCCGGCGCCGGACTGTCGGCCACCGACCTCACCGGCGCCCTGCAGACCAGCGGCCTGCTCACACCCGGCGGCAACATCACCGAGGGTGACCGGACGCTGACCGTCACCACCGGCGGCAAGCTGGAGTCCCTGAAGGACGTCGAGAACATCTGGCTGATGCCGGGAAGCGGCGGCGCGGCCGCCTCGGCATCGGCCGCGGCACCCGCTGCCGCCGGAGCGGCGGGCGCCGCCGCGGCGCAGCCCGAGCCGGTACGGCTCAAGGACGTCGCCGACGTCGAGCTCGTGCCCGACGACGCCACGAGCATCACCCGCACCGACGGCAAGCCCAGCCTCGGCGTCATGATCACCAAGACGCCCGAGGGCAACACCGTCGAGATCTCCGACGCCGTCAAGGCCAAGCTCGACGACCTCAAGCCCCTGCTCGGTTCCGACGCCGACATCAGCGTCGTGTGGGACCAGGCGCCCTACATCAACGATTCGATCGTGGCGATGGCCGAGGAGGGCATGCTCGGCCTGGCCTTCGCGATCGTGATCATCCTGGCGTTCCTGCTTTCGGTCCGCTCCACCCTGGTGTCGGCGGTGTCCATCCCGGTCTCGCTGCTCATCGCGATGATCGGCATGCAGGTGTTCGGCTTCTCCCTGAACATCCTCACGCTGGGCGCGCTGACGGTGTCCATCGGCCGCGTCGTCGACGACTCCATCGTGGTGCTGGAGAACATCAAGCGGCACATCGGCTACGGGGAGGAGAAGAGCACCGCGGTGTTCAGCGGCGTGCGCGAGGTCGCCACCGCCATCACCTCCTCGACCCTCACCACCATCGCCGTGTTCCTGCCCATCGGCTTCGTCGGCGGCATGGTCGGCGAGCTGTTCCGGCCGTTCGCCGTCACCGTCAGCATCGCGCTCGCCGCGTCGCTGCTGGTGTCGCTCACGATCGTCCCGGTGCTCGCCTACTGGTTCATGAAGCCGCGCACCGTGCCTCCGGAGGACCTGGAGCGCATCAAGGCCGAGGAGCACCGGCGTGAGCTGCGCTCCCCGCTGCAGCGCGCCTACCTGCCGGTCATCCGCTGGTCGACCCGGCACCGCATCCTCACCCTGGCCGCCTCGCTGCTCATCCTCGTGGGCACGCTGGGCCTGGCCTTCAGCCCGCTGCTGAAGACCGACTTCCTCGGCGACGACGGCCAGAACACCTACAACGCCACCCAGCAGCTGCCGGAGGGCACCTCGCTGTCCGCCGCCGACAAGGAGGCGGAAAAGGTCGAGGCGAAGCTCAAGGGCCTGTCGTACGTGGAGTCCTACCAGGTGTCGGTCGGCGGCGGTGGCGCCTTCGGCCCGATGATGGGCGGCGGCGCCGGGAGCACGCAGTACACCATCACCACCGATCCGGACGGCGACCAGGCCGACTACAAGGAGAAGCTGCGCACCGCGCTGTCCGAGGTCGACACCGACTCCGACGTCGTGCTCGCCGACGGCAACGGCTCCGGATCGGCGCTGGAGGTCCAGGTCAAGGCCGAGGACACCGAGACCCTGGAGAAGGCCGCGGGAATGGTCACCGACGCCGTCCGCGACATCCCCGGCGCCGCCGACGTGGAGAACAGCATCGCCGCCGCCCAGCCCGCGCTGGAGGTGCACGTCGACGGGGAGAAGGCCGCCGACAAGGGCCTGACCGAGGGTCAGGTGGGCCAGGCCGTCTCGGATGCCTTCCGGGGCGCCAAGGTCGGCACCGCCACCATCGACGACGTGCAGCGCGACATGGTCGTGCGCGTCGAGAAGGCGCCCGACAGCGTCGGCGACCTGGAGAAGCTGGAGGTCGCCACGCCCACCGGAGGCACGGTCGAACTGGCCGATGTGGCCAAGGTCGAGGAGGTCAAGCAGGCGCCGGAGCTGTCCCGAGCCGACGGCGTGCGCAGCGCGACCATCTCCGCCTCGCCGACCGCGGACGACCTCGGCAAGGTCACCCAGGAGCTCACCACGGCCGTGAACGACCTGGACCTGCCCGACGGCGCCACCGCCACCATCGGCGGTGTCAGCGCCGACCAGGCGGAGGCGTTCGCCCAGCTGGGCATCGCCATGCTGGCCGCCATCGTGATCGTCTTCCTGATCATGGTCGCGACCTTCAAGAGCCTGATCCAGCCGGTCATCCTGCTGGTGTCGATCCCGTTCGCGGCGACCGGCTCCCTGGGCCTGCTGGTGCTCACCGGTACCCCGATGGGGCTGCCCTCGCTGATCGGGCTGCTGATGCTGATCGGTGTCGTGGTCACCAACGCGATCGTGCTCATCGACCTGATCAACCAGTACCGCACCGACGGCATGGAGCTGCGCGAGGCGGTCGTCGAGGGCTCCCGGCACCGGCTGCGCCCGATTCTGATGACGGCGCTGGCCACCATCGGTGCGCTCACCCCGATGGCCCTCGGTATCACCGGCGGCGGGGCGTTCGTCTCGCAGCCGCTGGCGATCGTGGTCATCGGCGGTCTGGTCACCTCCACGCTGCTCACGCTGATCCTCGTCCCGGTGCTCTACACCATGGCCGAGGGCCGCAAGGAGCGGCGGGCCCGGCGCAGGCAGGCCAAGCTGGAGGCGGAACTGGCCGCCCAGCGGGCCGAGGCCGCCGAGCGGGAGAAGCAGGCCGCCTCCGCGTCGGCCGACACGACCGGAAAGGGCTGAGCACGGCAGTCGGGGCGGGCGCGGGGGACACCCGTGCCCGCCCCCGATTTTTTCCGTTTCTTGGCCCCCGCGAAGACTTCCCGTTGCGCGACACGCAACGTGGTAGCGGAGATTTGTGGTCGGGGCCGCACAGGCGGCAAGCTGCCCTTATGCAGAGCCAGGACCCTGAACTCGACGACCTCTTGCGCGATGAACTCGGCGGCGAGGAGCCGTCCGACGACGCCAAGGACTACGCGCGGCAGCTGTACGAGAAGTACCGGTTGCCGGAACCGGCCCAGCCGGCCGAGCCGGCCCCGGAGGAGGAGCCGTAGTGCCAAGGCCAGGGCGCCCGCCCGGCACCACCGTCACACGACCACAGCGACGGTCGGCGCCGCAGCCGCGACCACGGCCGTCGGCAGCGCCCTGCCGAAGACGCCGGTCACCCTGAGCGGGGCCGTCCCCACCCGGGAGGCCCCGTTCCGTCCGCCCCGCGGCGGACCCCCGTCGGACCGTCCGCCCCGCCGCGCTCGCCCGCTGGCGGCGGGGCGCACCTCAGGGGACCGGCGCGTCGTCGGTCTCCCACACCAGCTCGAACCAGACCATGCGCCCCAGTCCGTCGCGGCGGGGCTCGGTCCCCCACTTCGCGGACAGCGCCTCCACCAGGTCCAGGCCGCGCCCGTTCTCACTGGTGTCATACGGGTCGCAGTGCTGCGCGCGGGGCTGTTCGGCGCTGCCGAGGTCACGCACCTCGACCCGCGCCCAGCCCGGCGCCTGGTGGACGGTGACCTCGAACTTGCCCCCGGCGGCGCCGGACGCGCTGTGCGTCAGCGCGTTGGTGGCGAGCTCGCTGGTGAGCAGGGTGGCGGTGGTGAGTTCCGGGCAGGTGTACAGCAGCCGTGCGACGAAGCGGCGGGCGTGCTTGATCTGGTTGGCCAGGCCGGGGAACCGGCGCCGAGTGAGGAAGGCCGCGCCGGTCGACGCCTCCGGAGCGGGCGTCGGGGTGCAGGCGGTGGGAGGGGCCGTGGCCTCGGGTGGAATGGGGCGCTCTTCCATGGATTTCGCCGGACGTTCGAGAACGGATGGGTGGGACGCCGCCCGTGGGAGGTGGCGGCGGTCGGGCACGTCGGGCCTGACGTCGGCCCGCCGCGCGGGAGCCGTCACGTATCCGCTCCACAGCATGCGCTGCGATGTCAGGCCGGGGACGTACCACGATCACATGTTGTCGGTGCGGTCCCCCTCCACGTGTCCGGGCCGGTTCGTCCGGTCCCGGCGACAGGGGACCGGGGAAGAGGGTCGCGGTCGAAAAGGCGGTGCGGTGGATGGGCGTGGCGGACCGATTCCGCGAGCGGCGACATCCGGTCCACGGACAGAATACGCGGGTTGGCTTCTGATGAGCCAGGTGGGGGTGGTATGTCCGGCAGGAGACTATCGGGCGCCGTTGCTCTCTGGATATGGTCGGTTGCCGAATGCCGATATACGGTCACCCCCGGCGTGGCCGAATACGGTCGACCGGCCGGATGGGTGATGATCGGCGCGGGGCGCCTCCCCCGGGAGGCGCGGGCCCCGCTTCGGCGACCCGCATCGGGAGGTGGGCGCGAGTGATCCGTCTGCGCGGGGATGCGCGGGGAATTGTCGGCGCATTCACTCCGGATTCACCGCCCCGAGCGACTTGTGCGCCAATGTCGGGATCGGCCCGCGACGGCGTGCACCCTTCGCGGCCCGGACGGCCGGGTGGCCCCCGCCTGTCCGGTGACCGGTCCGGCCGACGGCCCCGCCACCGGTGTCGGCCGGACGAGCTCTCCCCGTACACGTGTCTAGGAGGACCCGTGCCAGAATCCGCGCCCCGTCGCCCGCTGCTGCCGCTCATCGGCCAGGTCGGCGGCGGGAGATCCCGGGCGACCTGTCGATTCCGCTGTGGGGACGCGTGCTTCCACGACGCCCCCAACACCAGTGGCAACGCGTACTTCGGCGACATCTTCACCGCGGTCCTCTCCCGCCGGAACGCGCTGCGGGCGGGCGCGGTCGGCGCCGGAGCCTCGGCACTGGGACTGGGGAGCCTCGGCCCCGCGCTCGCCGAGCCGGAGAACGGCGGCCGCAACCCCCGGCTGCGCTTCAAGAGCGTGGCCCCCAACAGCGAGGACAAGGTCACCGTTCCCGAGGGCTACGACCACAACGTGGTCGTGCGGTGGGGCGATGCGGTGCTTCCCGACGCCCCGGAGTTCGACTTCGAGGACCAGACCGCGGCGGCCCAGGAGAAGCAGTTCGGGTACAACTGCGACTACGTCGACTTCATCCAGCTCGACGACGACCGCGGGCTGCTGTGGGTGAACCATGAGTACACCAACGAGAAGCTGATGTTCGCCGGCTACACCGACGGCACCGACGTCGAGGTCGAGCAGATCCTCGTCTCCATGGCCGCCCACGGCGGGTCGGTCGTCGAGATCGAGCGGATCGGCGGCACCGGCGGCTGGCGGCTCGCAACCGGCGAGCGGCGCTTCAACCGCCGTATCACCGCCACCACCCGGATGGAGCTCACCGGACCGGCCGCCGGACACGAGCTGCTGCGCACCGGCCAGGACCCCACCGGCACCGAGGTCTTCGGCATGCTCAACAACTGCGCGGGCGGCAAGACCCCGTGGGGCACCATCCTCACCTGCGAGGAGAACTTCAACCAGTACTTCGTCGGCGGCGAGGGCGTCGCCGAGGAGGACAAGCCGGCGCTCAAGCGCTACGGCATCAAGGTCGAGGGCGACACCCGCAAGGGCAACCGCCGCTTCGACCGTGCCGAGGAGCGCTTCGACCTGTCCAAGCACCCGCACGAGGCCAACCGGTTCGGCTACGTCGTGGAGGTCGACCCGACCGACCCCGGCTCCACACCGCGCAAGCGCACCATGCTCGGCCGTATCAAGCACGAGGGCGCCACCACCCGCGTCACGAGCGACGGCAGGGTCGCGGTGTACATGGGCGACGACGAGCGCTTCGACTACATGTACAAGTTCGTCACCGCCGGCAAGTACCGGAAGGGATCCCGGCGGCACAACATGACGCTGCTGGACTCCGGCACGCTGTACGTCGCCAGGCTCACCGGCAACAGCCCGCCCGAGGAGATCGACGGCTCCGGGAGGCTCCCCTCCGACGGCGAGTTCGACGGGACCGGCGAGTGGATCCCGCTGTGCAGCGCCACCGAGAGCTTCGTCGACGGGTTCACCGTCGCCGAAGTGCTCATCCACACCCGGCTGGCGGCCGACGCCGCCGGAGCGACCAAGATGGACCGGCCCGAGGACATCGAGCCGAGCCCGGTCACCGGCAAGGTGTACGCGGCGCTGACCAACAACTCCGCCCGCGAACCCGGCCAGGCCGACGAACCCAACCCCCGCGGCCCCAACAAGTTCGGGCACATCCTGGAAATCGTCGAAGACCGCAACGACGCGGGCGCCGAGACGTTCACCTGGAACGTGCCGATCGTCTGCGGCGACCCGGAGGACGAGAGCACCTATTTCGCCGGGTTCGACAAGTCCAAGGTCGCGCACATCTCGGCGCCGGACAACGTCACCTTCGACGACCGCGGCAACCTGTGGATCGCCACCGACGGCCAGCCCGGCTCGCTGGGCACCAACGACCAGCTGTGCGCCGTACCGGTGGAGGGGCGCTTCCGGGGCGAACTCAGGACGTTCGCCACCGTCCCCGTCGGCGCGGAGACCTGCGGGCCGTTCATCACCGAGGACAACCTGACGGTCTTCATGGCGCCGCAGCACCCGGGTGAGGACGGCACCGTGGAGAACCCGCAGAGCACCTGGCCCGACCACCGGGGCTACCCGCGCCCGTCGGTCGTGTCGATCTGGCACACCCGCGGCAAGAAGGTCGGCCGCTAGAACCCGCGGCACCCGCCCCTCCTCCGTCGGTCTCGGCGACGTGCACCGGATTCCGGCGATCTTTCGGTGCACGTCGCCGAGACCGACGGGGGCCGGGGTGGGGTGGGGCGCAGGAGGCCCTGGTGGGAGGATGGGGGCCATGGTGCGAGAAGCAGATGTTCCCCGTTTGGACGTGCCGAGCGCGGGCGTCCACCGGGCCGACCCCGAGCGCTACGACGGCCGGATGCCCTACCGCCGCAGCGGACGCAGCGGGCTGGACCTGCCCGCGATCTCGCTGGGGCTGTGGCAGAACTTCGGCGACAACAAGCCGCTGTCCACGCAGCGCGCCATCCTGCGGCGCGCGTTCGACCTCGGCGTCACCCACTTCGACCTGGCCAACAACTACGGCCCGCCGCCCGGCTCGGCTGAGCTCAACTTCGGCCGGATCCTGCGCGAGGACTTCCGGGCCTACCGCGACGAACTGGTCATCTCCACCAAGGCCGGGTACCAGATGTGGCCCGGCCCGTACGGCAGCGGCGGCGGGTCGCGCAAGTACCTGCTCGCCAGCCTCGACCAGTCGCTGGCCCGCATGGGGCTGGACCACGTCGACATCTTCTACAGCCACTGCGCCGACCCCACCACCCCGCTCGAAGAGACCATGTCGGCCCTGGACGCCGCGGTGAAGTCGGGCAAGGCCCTCCACGTCGGCATCTCCTCCTACTCGGCGGAGCGCACCGCGCGGGCCGCCGCGATCCTGCGCGAGATGGGCACCCCGCTGCTGATCCACCAGCCGTCCTACTCGATGGTCAACCGGTGGATCGAGGAGCAGAACCTGCTCGACGTCCTCGACCACGAGGGCGTCGGCTGCATCGTCTTCTCCCCACTGGCCCAGGGCCTGCTCACCGGCCGCTACCTCGACGGCGTCCCCGAGGACTCCCGCCTGCGCACGGGCAAGGCCTTCCAGCCCGACTGGCTGAACGAGGACACCCTCCGGCGGATCCGCGCCCTGAACGACATCGCGCGCCGCCGCGGCCAGACCCTCGCCCAACTCGCCCTCACCTGGGCCCTGCGCGACGACCGCATCACCTCGGCCCTCATCGGCGCCAGCAGCGTCGAACAGCTGGAGGACAGCCTCACCGCCCTCCGCGGCCCCGCGCTCACCGACGACGAACAGACCGAAATCGACAAGCACGCCGTCGACCTGGGCATCAACATCTGGCAGCGGTCGAGCGAGAGCTGAGAGTCTGAACTAGCGTGGCGTTACGCCGTTGGCGAGGGACTTTTCGTAAACTCCTTCGAAACGCCCCCTCCCCCCTCTAGCATCATCCTTCGTCAGGAGGGAATGCCCATGCTTGTGGAACTGCAAGAGAAGCCGGACACCGACGAATACACCATGCGTGAGGTGGCGGAGCGGCTCGATGTTCCCGAGGGCTTCCGAGTGGAGATCCTCGGAGGAAGCATCATCGTGTCGCCGCCGCCGGTGCCCAAGCACTACGTGATCGCAAACGAGATCTACGATCAGCTGCGACCTGCTCTCACCAGAGACCGTCGTCCGTCGACCAACGGACCGGGGGTCGCCCCCGACGTCGATCAGGGCGACTACGCAATTCCCGACCTCGTCGTGGTCCCCACCGCTCGGTTCTACGAAGATGAGGGGCTCGTGCCCGCAGCCGACGTCGACTTCGTCATGGAGGTCGTGTCTACGGGGAATCCTCGCAAGGACATCCTGCTCCTTCCAGAGATTTACGCGGAGTGGGGCATCCCGGTCTACCTTCTCGTCGATCCGCGGACAGGCCACATCACCCTGTTCACTGAGCCCGAGGAGGGGGTCTACCTGCGGCGGAAGAACTTCCGGTTCGGTGATGAGGTGCGACTGCCGAAGTCGCTCGACTCGATTCTCCTCAGTACGGAGGAGTTCCCCCAGTACAGCAGGCGCTGAGGTTTCCAGAGCGCTGTCCCCGCCGCCGTGCCGCTCGCAGCGAGTGCGGCGGCGGGTTTCTTGTGTGTGCGGCTCCCGAGGTGAGGCGACCGCGGCCGTCCACATCCGCGTCTCGGAGTGTTGACACCCCTGGAGGACGGTGGTGCACTGAGGGCCTGCCTGCTGGGTCGGTCATGTGTCGGGCGCGAAGCCGATCATCTCGTCCTTTCGCATGGAAAGGTGCTCCGCAGGATGATGAAGACGCGAGCCGCCGCCCTTCTGCAGCAGCCGGGACACTGGCAGGTCATCGACGTGGACCTTGCGCCGCCCCAGGTCGGCGAGGTCCTCGTCCGGTTCAAGGTCGCCGGGCTGTGCCACTCCGACGAACATGCCGCCACCGGCGACCTACCCGTCGGCCGGACCCCCTTCATCGGGGGGCACGAGGGCTCCGGGGTCATCGAGGCGGTGGGGCCGGGTGTCACCAGGTTCGAGGTCGGGGACCGCGTGGCCACCAAGTTCGTGCCGAGCTGCGGGTTCTGCGCCTCCTGCTACGCCGGTCGGATGACCATGTGCGACCTGGGCATGTTCGCGCTGGCCGGGTGTATGCCCGACGGCTCCTACCGGGCCTCCTACATGGGCGAGGACGTCGCCCAGATGACCATGATCGGCACGTTCGCCCAGCACGCCGTCGCCTCGGAGTACTCCCTGGTCAAGATCCCCGAGGGGGTCTCCTACGAGGCCGCCGCCATGGTGAGCTGCGGGGTGGCCAGCGGGTGGGGGTCGGTGGAGAACGGAGCCGGGGTCGCCCTCGGCGACACCGTCATCGTCATGGGCGTGGGCGGTGTCGGCATCAACGCGGTGCAGGCCGCGGCGGTGCGCGGCGCGGCCCATGTGATCGCGGTCGACCCCGTGGAGTTCAAGCGGGAGCAGGCGCTGCTGTTCGGCGCGACGCACACCTTCGCCGAGATGGGCGAGGCGGCCGACTTCGCGCGCCTGGTCACCGACGGGCGGGGCGCCGACGCAGCGATCGTGTGCGTGGGGGTCACCACCGGGGAGCACGTCGCGCAGGCCTTCTCCGCGATCGGCGCGCGGTCCACGGTCGTGGTCACCGGCATCGGCGACTCCGGTGCCGTGGGGCTGCCGGTGAACCTCTGGGAGTTGGCGATGACGGAGAAGCGGATCCAGGGCGTCCTGTTCGGTATGGGCAACCCCGGAGCCGATGTGCCGCGGTTGCTGGACATGTACAGGTCAGGGCGGTTGAAGCTGGATGAACTGATCACCCGCCGCTACACGCTCGACGAGATCGACGCCGGATATCGGGACATGCACGACGGAAAGAACATTCGCGGAGTCATCGTGCATGAGGAATAAACGCGATATTTTCCGAAGGCCGTGAGTTTGCCGGAAAGGAGGGTGCGGGCGGCGTCCGTCCGGAGTGGAAAGCGCGGTCGGGTGCGGCGCCGAGGAACGGGTGGGTAAACTCTCGGCGATGGGCGACCTACTCGTTGTTAATTTCCCTTGTGGGGCCGCGTGTGACGTGGTGGAACACGGTTCTCGTTGCGCTTTCTTGATGTCGCGGTGACCGATTGGTGTCTAGAAGTGCCCCAAACTCGGGGGAATTCGGATCACAGACCGTGAGTCCGTTTTGTGCACGTTTCGGTTGCCGTCGGGAGCCTGATCCTTGCCGGTGGCGCGGGACGCAGACCTCGTGCGCGCATGAGGGTGCCGTGCCCAGGGTCGCCGGGGGTCGCCGGTCGGCAATCGAACGCGCTCGACAGGCGAACCGCTCAGGGCGAAACGTGGGGGAGGCCCTAATTGGGGATGTTCCTGGTCAGGCGATTGATCAACTATGTGGTGTTGATCTTTCTCGCATCCTCCTTCGCCTACCTCCTCGCCGCCACCACGCTCGACCCCCGCAGCAACTTCGAGCAGCTGCAGCCCAAGCCGAGCCAGGAGGCCATCGAGCGCGAGCTCGACAAGCTGAACCTGAACGACAACACCCCCCTCGCGCAGCGCTACGCCACCTGGGTCTCCGGTGTGGCCAGGGGCGACTTCGGGCAGACCGTCCAGGGCGGGAGCGTCAACGAGAACGTGGCCCGCAAGGCCGGTGTCACGCTCCGCCTGATCGTGGCCGGAACCATCATCGGCTGCACGGTCGGCGTGGCGATGGGTGCCTACGCGGCGGTGCGGCAGTACCGCGGCTTCGACCGGGTCTCCACCTTTCTCGCCTTCTTCGTGCTGGCGATTCCCACCGTGGTCATCGCGGTCATCCTGCAGGTCCTCGCTGTGCAGGTCAACGAGTGGGTCGGATTCACGTTATTCCAGTACGGCGGCGAATACACGGCCGGTTTCGAGGGCGGATTCTGGGCCACGTTCGGCAACCGCGTGCAGCACGCCATTCTGCCCACCGCGACCCTCGCGCTGTCCCTGTTCGCCGCGTTCAGCCGCTACCAGCGCAATATGATGCTCGACGTGCTCGGTGCCGACTTCGTGCGTACCGCCATGGCCAAGGGGCTCACCCGCCGGGCCGCGCTGTTCAAGCACGCGCTGCGCACCGCGATGATCCCGACGATCACGTATTTCACCTTCACGTTCGGGATTCTCCTGGCCGGCGCGACGTTCACCGAGAAGATCTACGGCTGGCACGGAATGGGCGCCTGGGTGGTCGACTCCATCGTCACCAACGACGTGAACGCCGTCGCCGCGGTCACCTGCTTCATGGCGTTCTGCGTCATGGCGGCCTCCTTCTTCTCCGACATCCTGTACGCGTGGCTGGACCCGCGCGTCCGGGTGAGCTGAGCATGGCCGCCGCCCAGGCCCCCGAACCGCGTGTCCCGGGCACCCCGCGGGGCCCGGACCCGCATCCTCGTTCCCGCCCCCACCGGAAAGCGTTGGAGAAGACCTCATGAGCATGTCCGCCGAGCGCGTCGCCGACCCCTCCGGAGGCGAGGACAAGCCGACGAGGGTCTCCGGCCGCTGGTCGTCGGTGCTCCACGAGGTGCTGCGGACCCGCCGCGTGGTGATCGGCCTCGTGATCCTCCTGGGCCTGGTCGCCCTGGCCTGGCTGGGCCCCCTGATCAGCCCGTGGGAGTTCACCGAGCGCGACTTCGGGGCGTTCCGCAGCCCGCCGTCGCCCGAGCACTGGTTCGGCACCGACAACACGGGCCGCGACGTCTTCACCATCACCATGGTGGGCCTGCAGAAGTCCATCATCATCGGCCTGCTCGCGGCGGTCGTCACCACCGTGGTCGCCGCCGTCGTCGGCGCGTTCGCCGGCTACTTCCTCGGCCTCACCGACAAGGTCCTGATGTGGGTCACCGACCTGTTCCTGGTGCTGCCCAACTTCCTGATCCTGGCGATCCTCTACCCGGCGCTGCGCGGCACCGGCTGGCTGGTCTTCGTCATCCTGCTGGCCGGGCTGATGTGGATGGTCACCGCCAAGATGGTGCGCGGCATGACGATCTCGCTGAAGGAACGCGAGTACGTGCTGGCCGCCCGCTACATGGGCGTGCCGCACTACAAGATCATCTTCCGGCACATCCTCCCCAACATGTCGTCGCTGCTGATCGTCGACGCCACCATCAACGTCAGCGCGGCGATCATCGCCGAGACCGCACTCTCCTACTTCGGCTTCGGCGTGCAGCCGCCGGACGTGTCCCTGGGCTCCCTCATCGCCCTCGGGTCCAAGCAGGCGATCACCTTCCCCTGGACCTTCTGGTTCTGCACCGGCTTCCTCGTCCTCCTCGTGCTGGCGGTCAACCTCATCGGCGACGGCCTGCGCGACGCCCTGGACCCGCAGACCAAGCGCCGGTCATGACCGGCCCGACCAGCCACAGCTACAGCGGGAGTCAGCGGAGATGACCGGAACGACGATCGAGACCGAGACGGACGGCAGCGTGACCAAGCGGCGCGACGACCAGACCCCTGTCCTTGAGGTCGCCGACCTCAAGGTGACCTTCCCCGGCAGCGGGAAGAACCCCGACGTCACGGCGGTGCGCGGAGTGAGCTACCGGGTGCACCGGGGCGAGATCCTCGGCATCGTCGGCGAGTCCGGGTCCGGCAAGTCGGTCTCCTCCATGGCGGCCATGGGCCTGCTGCCCGAGTACGCCCGCGTCAGCGGGTCCATCCGGCTGCACGGCGAGGAACTGCTCGGCCTGGACGACCGCGCCATGTCGACCAAGCGCGGCAAGAGCATCGCCATGGTCTTCCAGGACCCGCTGTCCGGGCTGACCCCCGTCTACACCGTCGGCGACCAGGTGGCCGAGGCGGTGCGCGTGCACAACCCCGGCCTGTCCAAGGCCGCGGCCGCCGCCCGCGCGGTCGACCTGCTCGAACTCGTCGGCATCCCCGAAGCCGAGACCCGCTACCGCGCGTTCCCGCACGAGTTCTCCGGCGGTATGCGCCAGCGCGTCATGATCGCCATCGCCATCGCCAACGACCCCGACGTCATCATCTGCGACGAGCCCACCACGGCCCTCGACGTCACCATCCAGGCGCAGATCCTGGAGGTCCTCAAGACCGCGCAGCGCGAGACCGGCGCCGCCATCGTGATGATCACCCACGACCTGGGTGTCGTCGCCGGGTTCGTCGACCGGGTGCAGGTCATGTACGCGGGGCGGCTGGTGGAGACCGGCGATGTCGACGACGTCTACTACCGCACCCGCATGCCCTACACCATGGGCCTGCTCGGCTCGGTGCCGCGGCTCGACGCCGCGGAGAAGACCCCGCTGATCCCGATCAAGGGCAACCCGCCGTCGCTGTCCGACATGCCGCCGGGCTGCCCGTTCGCGCCGCGCTGCCCGATCGCCGTGGCCGCCTGCCACCAGGAGGAGCCGCCCCTGGTCGCCGTGGGTGGCGAGGGGCACGCCGCGGCGTGCATCAGGGCCGCGGAGATCGAGGACAACGGGTGGGAGGCGCACGACGTCTACCCCGTGCCCGACATCCCGCCGAGCCCGCAGTCGTCGATCCGCCGCGAGGACCGCGAGGCCGTGCTGGAGGTCGACGACCTCATCAAGCACCACCCGCTGATGAAGGGCGCGGTGTTCAAGCGCCGCGTCGGCACCGTGTACGCGGTCGACGGGCTCACCTTCGACATCCGCGAGGGCGAGACGCTGGGCCTGGTCGGCGAGTCCGGCTGCGGCAAGTCGAGCACGCTGATGGAGATCCTCAGCCTGGACAAGCCGCAGCGCGGCCGGGTCGTCGTGCTGGGCAAGGAGTCGGGCCGCCTCGGCGCCAAGGAACGCTTCGCGATCCGCCGCGACATGCAGGTGGTGTTCCAGGACCCGATGAGCTCGCTCGACCCGCGCATGCAGGTCTTCGAGATCATCGCCGAGCCGCTGCGCACCCACGGCCACCCCAAGAACCGGCTGGCCGCGCGCGTGCACGAGCTGCTCGACCTCGTCGGCCTGGACCCGGCGCACGCCGCCCGCTACCCCCAGGAGTTCTCCGGCGGGCAGCGCCAGCGCATCGGCATCGCCCGCGCCCTGGCCCTGGAACCGCGGCTGCTGGTGCTGGACGAGCCGGTGTCCGCGCTGGACGTGTCCATCCAGGCCGGCGTGATCAACCTGCTCGACGAGCTCAAGGCCCGCCTCGGCCTGGCCTACCTGTTCGTCGCGCACGACCTGTCGGTGGTCCGGCACATCGCCGACCGGGTGGCGGTGATGTACCTCGGCAAGATCGTCGAGATCGGCGACGTCGACTCCATCTACGGCGCTCCCACCCACCCCTACACCCAGGCGCTGTTGTCGGCGATCCCGGTGCCCAACCCGGAGAAGGAGCGTGCCCGGACCCACATCGTCCTCAAGGGAGACCTGCCCAACCCCGCCGCCCCGCCGTCGGGATGCAGTTTCCGCACCCGCTGCCAGAAGTTCGCCGTCCTCGGCGAGAGCGAGCGCGAACGCTGCGTGAATCAGGAACCGGCACTCACACCCCAGGGTGGCGACTCCGCCGACCAGGCGTCGGCCTGCCACTACGCGGAGGAGCGCGAGCTGCTGTGACCGCATTCGGGAACGGCGCCCCGCGCCGGCCCGGCTACCCCCACAAAGAATCCAGTAGGGAGTTGTCCCATGACCATCAGACGAGCGGCCTACATGGCCGCACCCGTCATGGCCCTGGCCCTCATGGCAGGAGCGTGCAGCGGCGGAGGCGGCGGTGACGAAGCCGGTGGGAACGAGGAGAAGCTCACCGACATCCCCGCCTCCGACATGAACGCGACCGATCGCGACGACCTGGAGGACGGCGGCACGTTCCACTGGGGGATCAACGAGTTCCCCACGCAGTACCAGCGCTTCCACACCCAGGGCAACCTGGCCAACGCCGAGCGGATCGCGGCGGCCGTCCTGCCCCGCGCCCACTACTACGACGACTCCGGCGACCCGCACCCCGACCAGGACTTCGTCCTGAGCAGCGAGATCAGCGACGACGGCACGACGCTGACCTTCGAGCTCAACCCCGACGCCACGTGGTCCAACGGCGACCCGATCACCTGGGAGGACTACGCCGCGCAGGCCGAGACCGTGGGCGGCCACCGCGACGACGACGCCAAGTTCGAGATCGGCGACAAGACCGGCTACGAGCGCATCGAGAAGACCGAGGAGGGTGAGAACGAGTTCGAGGCCGTCTTCACCTTCAGTACACCCTTCGGCGAGTGGCCCCGACTCTTCGCCCACCTGTACCCCAAGGAGTACATGGAGGACCCGGAGAAGTTCAACAAGGACTACGAGCACGACTTCCCGGTCACCGCGGGTCCCTTCGGCGACGTCGAGTTCGACAAGACCAAGGAGACCGTCACCGTCAACAAGAGCGAGGACTGGTGGGGTGAGCCGGCGAAGCTGGACCGGATCATCTACCACCACTACGGCAACGACGCCCTGCCGAACGTGATGAACAACGGTGAGATCGACGGCTTCTACCTCGGCTACGACGCCAACGCCTACGACACCCTGAAGGACAGGGACGGGGTCCGCCTCACCAAGGCGGTCGACAATGGCTACCGCCACCTCACCATGAACGGCGGCGAGGGCCGGATCCTGGAGGACACCAAGGTCCGCAACGCCATCGTGCACGGCATCGACCGCGCCCAGATCGCCTCGGCGACCCTGGATGGGGTCGAGTGGACCACCGACCCGACGGTGAACCGGCTGATCAAGTCCTCGCAGACCGGTTTCCAGGACAACAGCGAGGGCTACGGCGAGTACGATCCCGAGCTGGCGGGCCAGATGCTCGACGAGGCCGGGTGGACCCAGGAGTCCGAGGGGGCGACCCGCACGAAGGACGGCGAGGAGCTCGAACTCCACTGGGTGATCCCCTCGGACATCCGGAACACCGCTGACGAGGCCGAGATCGCCCAGGCGCAGCTGGAGGAGATCGGCGTCAAGGTCGACGTGGACACCGTCCCGAACAACAAGTTCTTCGAGGAGTACATCGTCCCCGGCAACTACGACGCCACCACCTTCGTCTACACCAGCACCAACCCGTACGCCGGCTACTCCCAGGAGAACTTCGCCGGACCGGTGGGCGAGGACGAGGACGGCAACGTCAACTGGGGCAACAACCTGCACTTCTTCACCACCGACGAGATCCGCGACGGCTTCGACGCGCTGACCGAGGAGACCGACCCGGAGAAGTACACCGAGCTCACCAACGAGCTCGACCGGATGCTGTGGGAGCAGAGCATGGCGGTGCCGCTCTTCCAGCGCCCGGGCCTCTTCGCGGTCAACGACGAGATCGCCAACTGGGGCGCCAACGGGCTCGGCAGTATCCACTACGAGGACATCGGCTTTGTGAAGTAATCGCGCCGCTGTGACCTGAAGGTGCGTGCCCCCACCGGGCCACCCGGTGGGGGCACGCCCGTTCGCCGAGGTGCTCGCGCGCTCCCGGCGCCTGCGCTCCCGTTCTGTCACTTTCCGTGGTGGATCCTGTGTGTATCGGCGTGTCCGGCGTGGTGCGGTCGCGTGCGCGGTGGTCCAATGGAAGGCAGGCGTCGTCCGACGCGAACGAGACCTTCAGGGGTGCGACTCACGATGAACTACCCACCGCCTGACCAGCCGAACGATGACGGGAAATCGCCGTCCGACCGAGAGCCGCAGGAGCCGCAGGAGCCCGGCGGCGGTGACGAGCGGCAGGGCGGCGGAACCGGCGCCCCCTACAGCGAGCCGCAGCAACCCTACGGACAACCGCCCCACGGGCCGCCCCCCGAGGGCGGGCCGGGCTACCCCGGACAGCAGCAGCCCGGCTATGGCCAACCCGGTTACGGCCAACCCGCCTACGGCCAGCCCCCTCCGGGCCAGCAGCCCTACGGACAACCGCCCTACGGCGACGCCCGACAGGACCCCTACGCCCCCGGCGGCTACGGGGCGCCCCCGCCGCCACCGCCCGGCCAGCAGCCCTACGGCCCGGCGACCCAGGCGCCGCTCGTCCACGGCCTCCCGCTCGCCGAGTGGTGGCAGCGGCTGGTGGCGCGCATCATCGACACCATCATCGTCGTGGTGCCGTTCTTCATCATCGCCTTCATCATCGGCATCTTCTACGCCATCACCCTCATCGGTGAGGGAGCCACCGACTTCGAGGTCGGAACCGGCGACGACCTGGGGCTCACCATCGTCCTCTCGCTGATCTTCCTCGCGATCGCCCTCGCCTACGAAGGGACCATGCTGCGGTACTACGGCCGCACGCTGGGCAAGATGGCGCTGTCCCTGCGCGTGGTCCCCCTGGACACCCCGCGGGACCCGGGCGGAAGCCTCCCACCCGGCACCGCCGTCGTCCGCGCCCTGGTCTGGTACGGACCCAGTTCGCTCCTGGGCTGGATCCCCTTCCTGGGCGTGCTCGCCAACCTCTTCCCGATCGTCAACGGCCTGTGGCCGCTGTGGGACCGCCCCAACCGGCAGTCGATCAACGACAAGGTCGCCAAGACCGTGGTCGTCGTCGACCGCTGAAACCGGGCACTCAGCCCATCACGTACAGCGTGCCGATGATCCGGTCGGCCAGGGCGTCGTCGAGGTAGCGGTCGGCCGCGGTGATCCGGAAGGTGACCCCGGTGCCGTCGTCCAGCAGCATCGCCACGTCGACGCCCCGGACCGTGTCGTCCGTGTCGTCCGTGCCGTCCGTTGGTTCCGGGTCGCCGTCCCCGTCTCCGACCGTCGGGGACGGGGTACCGTCCGCCTCCGAGGGGTCGGCGGTCGCGCCCTCGCCGTCAGGACGCCGGATCAGGTCGGGCGCGTACTCGCCGGAGAACTCGTAGTCGGACCGCTGCGCGTCCTCGGCACCGGGGACGGGGTACTCGTACTCGCGGTCGGTGTAGGTGAGCCGGGTGTCCCGCTGGAAGACGGCCAGGGCGTCCCGGGCCACCTCGTCGACGCTGTCCGCGGTGTCGTCGGCGACGAGGATCTCCACCTGCGCGGGCCGGTCTCCGAAGTCGTCGGGGAGCGCGTAGCCGATGCCGTCCGAGTCGTGCGCGACGAACCCGTCGGGCACCGGCGGGGGCGAGGCCTCGGCGTCACCCCGCGTCTGCTGGCCGCCGCCGCAGGCCGTTCCCACGGCCAGCAGCACCACACCGGCCGCGAGCCCGCTCGACGGGCGTCTTCGGTGCGGAACGGATCTCATCAGGTTCGGCCTCCCACGTGCCGGATGGGGACATGAGCCCATTGTCCTTATCTCCCCGCCTTTCCACGCGCACGCCCACCGGGTGTCGCCGCCCCTCTCTCCGTTGATCTCGGAGATATCGGGGTAAAAATCGTGCGTGACACCCCGATATCTCCGAGATCAACGGAGAGAGGGGCCTGGTGGGGGCACGGTCACCAGGCGGCCGGGCGGTAGTCCTTCAGGAAGCAGCCGTAGAGGTCCTCGCCCTGCTCGCCGCGGACGATGGGGTCGTAGACCCGCGCGGCGCCGTCGACGAGGTCGAGCGGGGCGTGGAAGCCGGCCTCGGCCAGGCGCACCTTGTCGGGGTGCGGGCGCTCGTCGGTGATCCAGCCGGTGTCCACGCTGGTCATGAGGACGCCGTCGGACTCCCACATCTCCTGGGCGCTCGTGCGCGTCAGCATGTTCAGCGAAGCCTTCGCCATGTTGGTGTGCGGGTGGCCCGGGGCCTTGTAGCCGCGCTCGAACACGCCCTCCATGGCGGACACGTTCACCACGTACTTGCGCCGCGCGGGAGAGGCGGCCATGGCCGGGCGCAACCGGCTCACCAGCAGGAACGGTGCGGTGACGTTGCACAGCTGGACTTCGAGCATCTCCAGCGCACCGACCTCGTGTACCTGCTGGGTCCAGCTGTTCTCCGCCGCGAGGTCGGGCACCAGGCCGCCGGCATCGATCGCGTTCCCGGCGGCGATGCGCTCGGGGGCGGCCGAACCGCTGGTGAGGGCCAGGGCCGTCAGCGCGTGCGGAGTCAGCGGAGCCGCAGCCGCCGCCAGGTCCCCGGCCACCTCGGCCAGCTCCCGCCGGTCCGCACCGCTGATGGCGTCGACGCCGCTGCGCCCGCCGGGGGAACCGAAGGTGACCATGTCCGGCAGCGGCCCGGAGGGCAGCTCGGCCGACTCCGCCTCGACGAGGCGGGAGTAGGAGCCGGGGGAGCGGCGCACGGTCTGCGCGGCGTTGTTGATGAGGATGTCCAGTGGCCCCTGCTCGGCGACGGAGTCGGCGAGCGCGATCACCTGGGCAGGGTCGCGCAGATCCAGCCCGACCACGCGCAGCCGGTGCAGCCAGTCGGCGCTGTCGGGCATCGCGGAGAAGCGGCGGACGGCGTCCTTGGGGAAGCGGGTGGTGATGGTGGTGTGCGCGCCGTCGCGCAGGAGACGCAGCGCGATGTACATACCGATCTTCGCCCTGCCGCCGGTGAGCAGCGCCCGCCGCCCGGTCAGGTCGGCGCGGGCCTCGCGGCGCGCCCAGTTCTCTGCCGCGCAGGTGGGGCAGAGCTGGTGGTAGAAGGCGTCGACGACCTCGTACTTCTGCTTGCAGATGTAGCAGGGGCGCGGGCGCCGGAAGACGCCGACGGTCCGGTCGGTGGTGGAGGTGGTGAGGGGGATGCCCTGCGTCTCGTCGTCGATCCGGTCGGGCGCCCCGGTCGCGGTCTTGGCGATGAGCGCCCGGTCGGCGGCGGTCTCCGCCGCCCGCCGCTCCCTGCGGCGCCGGACCTTCACGGCCTTGAAGAGCTTCGCGGTCGCGCGCTGCACCTTGAGAGAGTCGGGGTGCTCGGGCGGCAGCTCCTCCGCTTCTGCGAGCACACGCAGGCAGGACTCCAGCCGCTCGGGGTCGATGCCCGAGACCTCGGCGCCGTGATCGCCCGGCTTCTCCGCAGCCGCCTGCCCGTTCTGCCCCATCGCCATCCCTGTGTGACCGGTTCCGGATACTCCGCAGGAACTCTATGCGCGCCCCGCCGCTGGTCCGGCCAGCCTCCATGACTCGGTGCGAGCGCAGCAGGCCCGTGATCCAGGGCGGCAGCGACCCGAGAAGTTGGCTGCTGGCCCGTTATCGGACATGTCACCGCGCGAACATGGGAAAACAGCGGAGAATCTACCCGCCGTCGTACGGCGAGAAACAGGGGGAAAGGGCGCCGATGCTCAGTTCATCGCTCCTGTCGCCACGCACTGCAAGAGTGAATGAATCGGGGGTCTCCACTTGGATCACCAACTCTTCTGGGCGAGCGTCCTCGATGACAGAGTAGCCGTTCTTATTCCAATGTTCGAACATTCTTTCAATATTCTGTTCCTTGTCCTTGGGGTGCAGGTTCAAAACTCGGTATTCCTTGGTTACCATGACGCGCCCGGTGTTATCGCTCTCCGCGTCACCACACGAGGTGTCCCACATATCTTCCTTTGCTTCCAGCTTCGCTTCCTTGGGGAGTGTGGAAAATGATTCTGCGATGTACTTCTCAAGTGTCTCACCAGCCTGACTTCGATCGAGGTCTGCCCCGGGGTCAGTCCACCCGCAGGCGGACAGTGAAAATATGATCAGTGCGACGGAGGATTGCGGAATCCATGACATCGGATCTCTTCGTTTCACGTTAGTGCTGACCGGCAACAATTTCTCCCATGTGACGCGCCGACTTGCTGTTCCTTTTAAAGTAGTCGCTGTGCGCCTGGCCGAATGGAAACTTCCCGAGCATTGACCCGTCGGCGGAATCAAATACAGATGCTCCGAAGTCCTCGCTCGTCGGATCGGCGCCGTGGACAAAGTCCGGGGTGAAGGCGTTGATTGTGTCGTTCTTCGCTGTCGAGACGTGGACCTTGCTTCCAGGGACGCCCAGATCACTCACATGTTCTGCATTGAGTCCGGGGCTGCCAACGAACACGTAGTTATCCGCGTCAAGCCCCGTCCCCTGCATCGCGTGCCCAGCAAGCGTAGACCCATAACTGTGGCCGATGATTGTGTTGTTGGAGGGCTTTCCTTCGTGTGTGGATCGCAATCCGATCTGGAAATCTCGCAAACCCTGGGAAGCTGCCACAGCGTAATCCTCGCTAATCGCCTCTGCATCGTCCGGAGTGTTATATCCAATCCAGGAGATCACTGCATGAGTTGCATCAGGGTCTACTTCTTGGGCCTCCTTCTTAATGACCTCGGCTCGGCCCAGCTGCCCGTTGATGGCTTGCCACTTGATTCCAGTCCCAGGTACCAATGTCGCAACGTTGTCCGCCGTGTCCGGGTTTCCATCGGCGAGAATCGCTCGCCCCTTGCCATCAGTGGTGTCCAACGCCAACAGATAGCGTTCGGTTCCCTCGGCATCCAGGGTCTCGTTTTTGAGTTTTTTCAGTTCCCTATATTCAGCGCTGTCGTCGCCGTACTGCTCCTTGACCCTGGGAAGTACTTCGTCGAGATGGTCACGATTGAGTTCGTCCCGCACCTCGGCGGGGATGCCGTCCATCATCCGTAGCGTGTCAGGGTGCTTCGCCATTAGCGCTTCTCGCTGTGAGGGGGACAGACTTTCCCACCAGGCATTGACCTGATTGGGATCACTGCCTTCCTTCGGGACGCCGCCCTTCAGCGGTGGAAATTCAGGTTTGTCGTACTTTGGCCCCATGATGTTGAATGGAGCCCAACTCAAGTATCCCGAGTCCTGAAGCTTGCGGACGTTCTCCTCCGTTGCGCCCTTCTTCAGCATGTCGGATATTACTTGGGCCTTTTCTTGGAATTCATCCCAATGTGTCTCCGCCTTGTGTCTTTGTGCTTCAAAGTCAAGGCGCATTGCACTGACCGCGTCAGCCCTTGCCCCGGTCCACGCTATGGCATCCCTCGTTTCGGCATTCTTTATCTTCTTGAGGTGAAGCTTCTCTGAGTGTTTCCACCGTTCGACGTTTGCCTCGCGGGCGTATTTGTAGTCTTCGACGTCATCTGCCCATTTTTGAGTAGTTGAAATGAGGAAAGAAATGGACAAAACGGCTTGCTGCCACTTGGTTTGGTCGTAATCTGCTTCGTCTTTGATTTTCCAGGCGATCAGGTCGCTGAACTCGAAAGAAGAGCCGTTGAACTCGTCGTGCAAACTGCCAGAGCGGCCGGTGATGCGGCCCATGAAGATCTCGAAGTCGTCAGCGAAATCCCTGAGTCGTCCCTCGCTTGCGATTGTCATGTCCGGAATGAAGGTGCATCCGGCTTCATTGAATTCAAACTTTGCCACGGACTTCTCCTGGGGTGGGGGTCAAGAAGAACGTTCAGCCATTGACTTCGCGGCTGAGGCCGGGCCAGGGACTATCAAAGTCCTCGGAGCTGTCGTAGTCATTCTTCGCGGCTGCGGATGCACCGGACTGGATGTTCTCGCTGAGCTGGAGTCCGTGGTTCTGCAGCTCTCCCAGGAAGACTGAAGTGTCCTCGCGGAACTTGTCGTACCCCAGGCGAACGGGGACTTCGGCTGCGGGGCTCCGAATGTCCTCAAGCATCGACTCGAAGGTGTCCGTCAGGCCGACCATGGCCTCGGCCAGCATCTCGGCGGCTTCACCCTTGCTCTTGCCCTTGACGACGTTGACGCCGACCTCGTCGCTCACAGCTCACCTGTTCTGATATCTGGCCACGTGCGGTGCGGACGTTACCGTACAAAGGGGGAAATTGAGGTAACACATGGTGTGACGTGAGGGCTCTCACCCAAGATTGTCCGGATCAGGCCAAGAACGCCGATGGCTCCCAAACGAGTCGAGGCGGGGTTTCGTCGTCACTCCGGCGGCAGGGGATGCGCCCGTACCGGACAGCAGACTGCGGTCCCCGCCGCAGGTGGTGCGGCGGGGACCGGTCGCTGGCCGGTCAGCCGGTGCTGGGCTTGGCGGCCCGTGCGGGTGGGTTGTCCAGGTCGTAGAGGAATTCGTTGATGTCGGGCTGGATGATCGTGGGCGCGTGGTCGGCGCCGGGGTCGTTGGCGGTGGCGACCCACAGGTTGTCGGTGCGCCGGATCGTCCACCGGTGTCCGTAGTGCTCGCGGAGCAGCCGCAGCAGCGGGTCTCGGCTGGTGTTCACCAGTGCACCTGCCCGCCGTCCAGTCGGTTGAGGATCCGGGCGGCGGCGGACCGGGAGAGCCCGCACTCACGAACGAGTGCCCTGTGGGCCTCGCCGCGCGGAGCACGCAGCCGCACGATACGGCCGCCGCGCTCGCGGATGGTGAACCGCTGAAGGAAGGGGAGGCGGGGGTCGTAGGTCACGGTGATGAACCCGTGCACGACCCGGCTGACGGGGGAGGTCATCGCACGACCTCCAGGGCGCGCAGGGCCACCACACCGGCGAACTGCCGGAACCGGCGCTCCTCGACGGCCCGATGCCGTTCCAGAGCTGTGATGTAGGGCCGGACACGGCGGCTTCGCCGCGATGGCAGGATGGACATGTCTCACTCCTCGCGTGAGTGGGGCCACGCCCCGGGCCTGTTGCAGTCAGGCGCCGGGGTCTTGTCATGTCAATAGAGGGTAAGGCAACTCCTCTACCCTCGTCTACCAACGTAGGGATGCGTGGACATTTGTTCGCCGTCATCTAGCGTCTGGCACATGTCCGAGGATGAGATCGACTACGATTCGCCGACGCCGCCCTACCGCCAGATAGCGGCTGTGATCATCGACGAGATCAAGCGCGGAGAGCTGCGACCTGACCGGCCGATCCCCTCGGAAGCGACGATGATTCAGCGCTGGGGCGTGGCACGGGACACTGCACGTCGTGCGGTCCGGTACCTCCGTGAAGAGGGATACGTCTACACCGTCCCTCAAAGGGGAACGTTCGTTTCGCCCCCGTCCGCCGACAGCGAGTAGGAAAGGCCTTTCACTCGGGCAGAGTCTGAGTGACCCGCCAGAGGCGGCGTGGGAGGTCGCCTTCCTCGAACTCGTGGACCTCGTTCAGGTGCCAGCTCCCTGCCAGGGTGTCGACGAGGGTGCGGGGGAAGAAGTGGACGGCGAAGCCGCCGTGTTCGAAGATGTCGTCGCCGTGGGGGATTCCGGCGCCGTAGTGGGCGTCGCCGGTGTGGCGGACCGTGTAGACGAAGGTCCCGCCGGGGCGGAGGACGCGGGCGACTTCGGAGACCAGGGTCGTGATCTCCTCCGTTGACAGGGCCATGCACAGCAGCATGTGCGCGAACACCGCGTCGACGCTGTCGTCCGGCAGCCCCAGCGGCTCGCGGACGTCCTGGACCAGGGTGGTGACGTGCTCGCCCAGCCCCTCGGCGGCGGCCGCCTCCGCCAGCTGCTTCAGGCCGGTCGGGCTGAAGTCGGATGCCTGGACGGTGAAACCCGAGCGGGCGAAGTGCAGCGCGTCGCGGCCGTGCCCCGCTCCGAGTTCCAGGACGTCGCGGGCGCCCGCCGACCGGAAGACCTCGGTGGCGTGCAGCGCGGGATCCGACGGCTGTTCGCCGTACATCCCCGGGTGGTCGGCGTAGGTCCGCTGCCAGTGTGAGAGCTGGGCGCCGCCGAGGTCGTCGTGAGGTGTGCTCATCCGTGCGTCCCGCCCCGGGCCGAAAGCCGATCGTGCGACTACGAGCATAGGGCGGGACAGGTCATCGGTGTTCGGCCGGGTCAGCGCCAGGCGCGCACGATCAGGGTGAGCGCCGCCGCGAACCCCGTCCCCGCCGCCGCCAGGTAGGGGCCGTAGCGGTGCCGCTGCGACCGCGCCGCCGCACCGAACGCCGTCAGGGCGAGCCCCGCGGTCACGATCCGGGTGCCCCGCGCGCGGGCGCTCGCGCACGCGAAGGGGAGGGCACCCACCCCTTCCTCCCCAGCACGCGCCGCATACACCTTGTAGGGGATTCCGGCCAGCGGCTGGTGCCGGACGGCTCGCGCGCCCTCCTCCCGAGTCTGCCGGGCGACGGTCTCGCGCATCCGGCGGGTGGTCAGCGGCTGCGGCGGCACCACGCCCTTCGACGCGAGGGCGTAGGTGACCAGCCCTCCAGCGACGCTCCCCGCCGCTGCGGCGACCGACAGCCGCGGGCCCGAGCGCGGGTCGGCCACGCACAGCCCGGCCAGCGCCACCTCCGGCAGCACCGGCCAGGACAGCGCCTCGGCGAATCCCCACGCCGCCGCCAGCGCCGTACCCTGCGGCGATCGGGCGAGCCGGGCGGCGCGGCGGCGCAGGCGGGAGTCGCGCGGCGAGGCGTCCTCAGTGGTCATGGGTGGCTCCAACCTTCGTCGTCGGCGTCTGCAGCATGGTCGCGACCTGCTCCTGGGCCGCGTGGATGTCGTGGACCGGGGTGCCGAACCGAACGGTCACCGGGGCGCGGCGCAGCCGCCCGTCGCGGGGGAGGAGCCGCCGCGTGCCGTGGATGGCCGCCGGGACCAGCGGCACCCCGGCCCGCTCGGCCAGCTGTGCCGCCCCGGACCGGAACCGTGCGAGCGCGCCGTCGCGCGAGCGCGTGCCCTCCGGGTAGACGACCACGATGTGCCCGCGCCGCAGCAGCGGCGCGGCGGCGAGCAGGTCGTCGCGTCCGCCGCCGTTGCGCCGTACGGGAAACGCCCCGGCGACCGTCCGGGCCGTCCAGGCCCGCCCCCGGTGGCCGAACCAGTAGTCGTCGGCGGCCGCGACCGCCGGTCGGCGCCGGGCCGGAAGCGCCGCGAGGAGGGCGGCGGTGTCGGCGTGCGAGGAGTGGTTGGCGACCACGACGCACGGGCCGTCCGGGCGCTCGCCCTGGACGCTGAAACCGCCCACCTGAGCGAGCGCCGCGCGCCACAGCCCGGCGCGCAGCAGAGATCCGATCATGACAGCACCACCGCCACCGGAACAGCGAGAAGCAGGGAGTCGATGCGGTCGAGCAGCCCGCCCATGCCGGGCAGCCACCCGCCGGTGTCCTTGACGCCGGACCCGCGCTTGACCATCGATTCGAGCAGGTCGCCCAGGGGCGCGGCGACGGCGACGGCGATCACCAGGCCGGGTGTGAGCGCCCCGAACAGGGCCAGCACCGCCACCCCGGCGGCCGCGCCGCCGAGCACCCCGCCCCACCGCTTGGCCGGGGAGAGCGGCGACAGCGCCGGCCCGCCCAACAGCCGCCCGCCGCACCAGGCGCCGACGTCGGCCACCGCCACCGCCACACACAGGGCGAACGCGGCGGGGCCGAGCAGCACCAGCCCGCTCAGCGCCGCCAGCCAGGCCGTGCCGAAGAGCGCGAACGCGGTGCGGCGCGCGCCATCGTGGCCGTCACCTGTCCAGACCGGAACCAGCGCGACCGCGAGGCCGCCCAGGAGCAGGAACCGCCAGAACACGTCGGGAGCGAGCCACTCGATGAGGGGTGCCCCAGCGGCCACGACCGCGGCGACGACCGTCTCGGGAAGGCGGAGGCGCACCGTCCGGGCGTACTCGACCATGGCGACCAGGGCGATCGCCGCAACCAGGGTGGCGATGCCGGGCGTCCCGAGGTAGTGGGCGCCGACGACGACGGGAGCGATCACCGCCCACGAGCACCAGCGCCGGACCAGTTCCCGCTGGCCGGAGGCCCACACGGCGACCCCGCCGACGCCGAGCGCGCCCGCGATGTAGGGGGCGGCCTGCGCGGCGCCGATCATGGCCGCGCTCCCGCCACCGCGTAGGTGCCGGGTACGGTCGCGCTCTCGGGTCGGCGCAGCGCCCCGGCGACCCGGGCCAGCCGCACGGCGGCCGTCACCAGCGAACCGGCGGCCAGCAGGGCGAGAACCGGGATGGCGGCGCCGGTGGCGGCGAGGAGGGCGAGCAGCGCGCACCGCTCGGTCTTTCCGACCGGGCCGCCCTGCAGGCGCGGCGCCCCGGCGGCGGCTCCGGCCAGGGACACCCACGAGGGCAGCGTCGCCGCGAGCGCCGCGCCCGCTACCGCGGCAGGTGGCGCCACGAACAGGCACCCGGCGAGCACCGCGAACTCGGCGAGCCGGTCACCCAGCTCGTTGACGACGAAGCCGAACCGCGTCGAGCGGCCGCTCTCCCGCGCGACCCCGCCGTCCAGGTTGGCGCAGGCCAACCGGGCGACGAGCAGCACCGCGACCGCAACCCCGGCGACCGGCCCCGCCGGAAGCAGCGCGACCGCCGCCCCAGCGGCGGCCGCGAACCCGACACCGGCCCACGTCAGCAACGCGGGGGAGACCTCCCGCTCCACGAGCACCCGCCGCACCGCCGCGAGCCGCCCCGCGAACCAGGGCTTGAGGGCATACAGACCGTTCATGGGAACCACGGTCCCGTGGACCTGCATGCGGCGGCATCGTCCGGCCTACCTATCCCCCTGAGTACGCGTACCTAGGCGGCCCTCCCCGCGCAACACCGCTCACGCGCAAGGCCCCGCCTGTCCGTCGAGCCCGGGGGCGCCGTCGCCAAGGGCGCCCCCGGGTGTGTAGCCGATGGCGGCCGGATTGCCGTCGGGGAGGGCGCGGCGATTCGGCGGGGCGGTGCCGCTCATGGCAGCAGGTTCGTCGCGATCGCCAGCCCGAGCACGATGAGCAGGATCCCGGAGCCGGTACCGAGCGCCGGAGCAACCGTGCTCGACCAGCCGGACGCGATGGTGATCGAGGTCGGATCCGACGGGTCGTAGGCCACGTCGACCTCGTCGCCCGGCTCATAGCGCGTGAGGGCCGTCGTCATCGGCGCTCTGCGGTGCACCTGGCGTCCGTCGGGCAGGTCGAACAGCACGGTGAAGGCGTTCACCCGCCCCCGTGAGGACACGGTGATGTCGCCGGGGGAAGAGGACCGCCGGGCACGCGCCGACTCCTTCCAGGAATGGGTGACGGTGGCGACAGTGTGTCCAGGCGAACGCCTCAGCGCCGCGCTCTCTCCGGCGGACCAGACGGCGGTGGTGAGAACCCGCACGCCGGCCAGCACGACGATTCCGCCGATCACCACCGATCGGGCGTCCGGGAAGGACTCGTTGACCAGGACCAGCGCCAGCATCGCGGCGGTGATCGCGACGTCGAGGCCGTGCTGGACGGCCTTTTGGGAGGCCGTCCTTCGGCGCGGTTGCGGGGCTCCGGGAATCGGACGCAGGTAGGGGTTGTGGGTGATCTCCACGTTGGATGGCCAGCGCGGATCGAAACGGACCGGGAGCCGCCACCCCACGACTGGGACGATCCCGCCGAAACCCTTCTTGAGCTCGGTGGTGTGCTCGGCGCCGGAAGGAGTCCGGAAGCGCAGGCCGAAAGGGTGTTCCAGGTGCTGGGGCGGGTCGAGTGGCGCGACCCCCACGATGACGGCCTCCGCATGGACGCCCCGCCGATCCAGCCACTGCCGACGCAGCCAGGCGAACAGTGACTTCACCACGTTGTAGGCGACGTACACGGCGATGGCGCCCACGAGCAGGACTGCACCGGAATCGAGATCGAACACTGCCGTCACCGGTCCTCGGGTCGGGGGGTCGCGGGCGATCGTATCGTGACTCCGAGATGTCGGACATGCCCGCCTCGCCCAGAGCGCGGTAGCGCTCGGCCCAGCGTTCGGTGGGGGTCGGGCTGACCTGGAAGCGTTGTGTCCGGCTTGCTTTTCTGCGGTCAGCCGCCGCGGTCGCTACACCTGGATGCGCGTACTCAGCTGCGATTCGGATGGCCAGGGTGGGGGTCCGGCTCGGGCAGGTGGCGCATACCGCGCAGTGGGGAGAAGTACATCGGCAGCCAGGACACCGCGATGCCGACCGCGCCGACCCACAGTGCCGTGCGCACGTCGGTGACCTCGGCCAGCGCGCCCGACGCCGCCGCTCCGAGAGCAAGCACCCCGGTGAACAGGAAGCGCATGGTGGCGTTCATCCGGCCCAGCAGCGGACCCGGTGTGACGTGCTGCCGGAAGCTCACCTGCACCACGTTGTGTACGCCCAGCCGGTAGGCGGCCACCAGCCAGCCCCCGCACGCCGCCCACAGCAGCACTCCCTCGTCGACCAGCGGCACCAGGACGACGAAGGGGGCGGTGACCGCGCTGGAGATCCACAGGCTGCGCCCGTGCCCCAGCACGGCGGCGACCCGTTCCGCGGTCAGAGAACCGAGCAGGATCCCCACGCCCCCGGCCGCGAAGAACAGGCCGACGACGCCCTCGCCCATCCCCAGCTCGTTGATGACCATCACCGGCATCATGATCAGCACGAACTGGATCGAGAAGTTCATCGCCGTGGCCGAGAACGCGATGGGGCGCAGCAGCCGGTGCCCGAACACGAACCGCACCCCTTCGCGGATCTGCGGGAGCAGGCCGACCCCGGAGCGGGGTTGGGGCGCGGGCTCGCGCCTGCGGATCAGGGCGATCCACAGCGCCGACCAGAAATAGCAGACCGAATTGACCAGCACCACCAGCGGGCCGCCGAGGTACTGGACGAGGAAACCGCCGACGCCGCGGCCCCCGATACTGCCGACCGCGTCGACGCCGACCACCAGTGCGTTCGCCCGCACCAGGTCGTCGCGTCCGACGATGAACGGCAGGTAGCTCTGCGCCCCGACGTCGAAGAAGACGGTCGCCATACCGTTGAGCAGCACGCAGACGTAGAGCTGCTCGATGGTGAGGACGCCCAGCGCCCACGCCACCGGGATGGACGCCAGCACCAGGGCGCGGACCAGGTCGGCGGCGATCAGCACGGTCCGCCGGCGCATCGCGTCCACCCAGACCCCCGCCGGCAGGCCGATCAGCAGGAAGGCGGCCGTGGCGAGGGCCGCTAAGAGCCCCACCTGCCCGGGGGACGCGTCGAGTTGGGAGAGCGCGAGGAGCGGAATCGCCAGGTGGCCGACCTCGGTGCCGACCATGCTGGCGGCCTTGCCGGTGAACAGCCTGCGGAAGTCCTTTTCGGCGAGAAGGGAGAACAGCGACCGTGTAGGGCGTGTCCCTGTAGGGGGCGTCGGGGTCGTAGGCATGGCCCCACCGTGGAGCCGCGACGAGAGAAAGGCGATAAATTCAGCCGGAACTAAATCATGGGGGCGGAGATGCTCGAACTTTCCTTCTCCGCGGCGGACGTCGCCCGCCTGCGTTTCGCGTTCTCCCCGCTGTGGGAGATCGTGGCCAGTATCAGGGTGCTGAAGCGGGAGGAGGAGCACGCCATCCACCGGCCGTGGGCAGCGCGGGCGAAGGCGGGCCTGAAAGCGGCCGGGGTCGAATTCCCGCTGCTCTCCGCGCTGGTTCCGGCGTCCCCACAGGTGATCCCGGGTTTCGTCTGCCCGCCGCCGAGGGCGGCGGCGCCCGAGCTGTCCGTCGAGCTCGCTGCCCTCCGCGCACAGCCGCCCGACCAGGTCAGGCGAACCCTGGACGAGCTGCCCGAGCTGTCCGGACCGCACCTGCGGGAACTGTACGAAGACCCGGGAACCGGTCTGTCGCGGCTGGCCGGGGAAATGCAGCGCTACTGGGACGCGGCACTCGCCCCGTACTGGCCCCGGATGCTTGAGCTGCTGGAGGGCGATGTGCTGCACCGCTCCCGCAGACTCGCCGAGGGAGGGGTCGCCGCGCTGTTCGGGGACCTCGACGACTCACTGGCGTGGAAGGACGAGACCCTGCGCGCCGTCACCGGCCACACCCCGGCCCTGCAGTCGCTGGACGGGCGGGGGCTGCTGCTCTCACCCTCGGTGTTCGCGTGGCCGCGGACGTACCACATCGTGGACCGGGACTTCCTCCCCACGCTGCGCTACCCGCCGCGCGGGGTCGGCACCCTGTGGGAACGGCGGCCCCTGAGCGCGCCGCGGCACCTGGTGCCCGTCATCGGCCGCACCCGCGCGCTGATCCTGGCGGAGTTGCGCGCACCGATGTCCGGCTCGGCCCTCGCCGACCGGACCGGGCTCACCACCGGGGCGATCTCCCAACACCTGTCGGCCCTGCGCGGGGCCGGGCTGACCCGGGCCCACCGCCACGGCCGCTTCGTCCTGCACACCCGGACCCGCCTGGGGGAGGCCCTCCTCAACGAGCCGCCCCAGCTGGGAGAGAGCGGCCCAGCGGAATCGGCGGGGGGATCCGACGGCGATCCCTAGCCCCTGCGTTCACGGTCGGAGCTCCTGCCACCTGATCGGGGGCCGCATACTCGTCAAGCCTCCTTGTCTCCAGAAGAATTCCTCCATTTGCGGATGGTGCTGACCGCATACAGTGCGTACCCCAGGCCAGCCACCACGAGTAACACGGTAACCTCCGGCAGGGCGAGGCCCCCGAAGGGCACGGAGGCGAGGAACAGCGCGAACACGCAGATAAGGGTGAAAACAGCGCCGAGAAGTAGGCGTACCAGTACCATCCGGACCTCCGAAAGCGACATCGACAGGTGCGGATCCTACTTTTTGGGGTGGCGGTAGGAGCCGTCAAGTCACAGCTTTCGGTTGATTCCGAACGTCGCCCCCACAGTTCCCCCACGTCATCCGACTGGTCCGACCTCCGAAGGTGAATCCTCCTTCGACGTCAAATTCGATGTGGCTGCGGGGGTGGTAATCGAGTACACCGAGGTCGGGGATCCCGCATGGACGTGCACGATCCGGCCGGCCCTCCACATCTCCTGGTCGGAGGCCCGTGTCTGCTTCACCAGGTCATCGGAGCTCCTAACTCTGGAGCTCCTAACTCTGCGCACTCCGCAGAGGAGCAATGTGGCGGAGATGCCGGTCATTCGCCTTCGGGGCATGGTGAACATGTGTGCCTCCGCGTCGGGTATCGAATAGCCGACAGGAATGTCCCCGTGGAAAGAGAGTCGGAGAGAGCGCGTCCACAATGGGACACCTGATGGCAGGCAGGGTTCGGTCGCCTGCGACCTTCAACCGAAGGCTGGGGAATGGGCGAAATCCCCCCGAACGGTCGCGCACCGCCCCCTGCGGCGTCTGCGATAATCCCGACACGCGCGGGCGGCGTCGCTGATCGTCGCGCTACCCCCCGACTCCGAAGGCCTGGAGATCATGACGATGACGAGGCGAGCGACTGCGGCGCTGGTCGCGGCCCTGCTGTTCGCAGCGACCGGGTGCGTGAATGATGCGGGGGACGGAGAGCCGGGAGGGGACGGGAAGGGCGTGACGTCCGCCGGAAGTGGCACCCAGGGGCCGACCGGTCGCGGGGATCGCGGAGGGCCCGTGGATGCCGAGGCCGACGGAAAGCCAATCCTGGACGTCGCCGGCGTGAAGACCGAGGCCACCGCGAACGACACCGTCGAGCTCGCCACCCGGCCGCCGCTGCCCGATGGCGCTGCCGAACCGTCCGACGAGACCGGAGACACGGACGAGCCCGAATGGACCTCCCGGCTGCGGCTGACCTTCAGCTCGGCTCAGCGCGACGGTGGCGACCTGACCTTCCACGGGGCCGCCACCTACCTGCACGATGATGGCGGCTACCTCCTGCACAGCGCGGACTTCACGGTGCTCGTGGCGGAAGAGCAGGCGGAGGGGCGCGGCGGCGACGGAGCCGGGGACGGATTCCGGACCTTCGCCGCCGAGGAAGCGGAGCCGCTGGTCACACTGACACCCGATGAGCCCACGCAGAAGTTCGCGGTGACCATCGCGGGCGTGCCGGAAGAGGACGATTCCATGATCGCCGCCGGCGGCCCCACCGGTCGCTACATCACCTACGAGACCCCCGAGACGCTCTGGGGCCACGAGGTGGCTCCGCCCGACGACTTCATCCCCGGTCGCCTCTGCTACGCGGAGGGCGACGAGTGGCATGACCTGGAACTGTTCGAATACGGCGAGGTTCCCTGCGGCTGACGGGTATTCGAGCAGCGGTGGCCCGTGGCCGGTCAGTGCTCTGTCTGTCCGAACCGCGCTATGGCGGCCAGGGCCGTGTCGCGCAGCGCGGGCCTCTATTTTCGGGGTGGCCGCTATCGGCCGTTTCAGGTCCTCGTTTACCGGCGGGATTCGAGGACCTGCGCCCCGCCGCCGCTCGCGGCATTTCCCCTGGTCATCAAGGGGAACGCCAACGCGTGGCCTCTTGTCGGGCATGGAGCCGAGGCGGAAGCGGCCCGCACCGCCCGCCCCCGCGCAGTTTCCCCCCGTCCACCCCCGCGGTCTACACTCGTCCGCTGGATATCCCCCCAATCCGGAGCAGAACGTGCCAACCATGCCCGAAGGATTCGCGGCCTCCGGCCTCACCCCCCGAACGGAGAAGGACCCCACCCACGTGGGCGCCTACCGGATCGT
Source organism: Nocardiopsis mwathae (assembly GCF_014201195.1). Lineage (NCBI taxonomy): Bacteria > Bacillati > Actinomycetota > Actinomycetes > Streptosporangiales > Nocardiopsidaceae > Nocardiopsis > Nocardiopsis mwathae. The sequence goes on from NZ_JACHDS010000001.1 coordinate 888,173, forward strand.
GGGGCGCTTGGGAGCCGGTGGGATGGGTGCCGTGTACGCGGCCGTCGACGACAAGGACGCTCCGCTCGCGCTCAAGGTCGTCCACCGCGAATTCGCCGCCGAGCCGGAGTTCCGTGCCCGATTCGCCCGCGAAGTCGACCTGATGCGACGGGTCTCCGGCACCTGTATCCCCGCCTTCGTCGACGCCGATACGCGCTCCCAGCGCCCATGGCTGGGAATCGAGTACGTTCCGGGGCCGACGCTGAACGGCCGGGTCCGTGACAGCGGGCCGCTGTCCGGAGACATGCTCCACGGCCTCGCCGCCGGTCTGGCCGAAGCGCTGCAGGCGATCCACGCGGCCGGGATCGTGCACCGCGACCTCAAGCCCGGCAACATCATCCTCTCCCCGTCGGGTCCCAAGGTGCTGGACTTCGGTATCGCCCGCGCGATCGAGGAATCCGCGATCACCCGCACCGGCGGACTCTTCGGCACCCCGGGCTGGCTGGCGCCGGAGCAGTACGCGGGCGCGTCGCCTGCGGCCACGTCGGACATGTTCGCCTGGGGCGGCCTCGTGGCCTTCGCCGCGACCGGCCGACGCCCCTTCGGCAGCGGAACCGTGGAGGAACTCGCCGTCCGCACGATGGAGAGAGCCCCCGACCTCGACGGGGTTCCCGACCAGCTGCGGCCGGTCGTCGCGGCCGCGCTGTCGAAGAATCCCGCGCAACGGCCGACGGCCGCCCAGGCGCTGGACGCCGTCACCGCCGCGTGGATCGGCTCGGCCCCCACGGAGGTCGACGAGGCCACGCGGGTCCTGCCCGGACTGCTCCACGAGCGGTGGACCGAAATCGACACCCCCGCCGCCGACACCACCACGTGGACGACGCTGGCTCCCCCCAAGCGCCCCCGCTGGCGCAGCCCGCGGGTGCTCGTCCCGGCGGCGGCCGCCCTCGCCGTCGTGCTGGTCGGCTCCGCCGGCGCGGTTGCGTGGCGGGCTATGGACACGGGGTCGAACGCCGGTGATGGCTCCAGTGCCGGCGGGCAAGGCGGGTCGGCCGACGGCGGCAACGGAGGAGCCGACGCAGAGGGCGGCGCCGCAGGCAGCGGTGGTGGTGGCGCCGACGACGCCGTGGACCCGGCGAGCCTGGAACACGGCGGCCCCAACCTCGTCGGAGGAACCCCGGGGGAGGACCTCGGCATTGGTGCGGTGAGGTTTGAGGCCGTTACATCGAACACGCTCGAACTGGCCACGAAACAGGCGCTTCCCGGCACTGACGCCGTGACGGGGGAGTGGGACCCGAAGCTACGGTTCATCTTCGAGTCCGCCATCCGCGAGGGCGACGACGTTGTCTTCACCGGCAGTGCCGAGTACCTGCGGAACGAAGGCAGCTACACGCTGCATACCAAGGACTTTATGGCGATGGAGTTCCGCCTCACCGAACAGGACATCGCGAATCTCTACAACCCCGACTGGGAGGGATTCTACTTCCCGAAGGAGTCAAGGGTCCTCGCCACGCTTGACACGGACAATCCCACCAGCGATTTCACCTTCGCGATCGCCGATGTTCCACCCGAGGAAGACGACGGCGCACCGAGCTTCCAGCGCTACCTTCGCTACATCCCACCCGAGGAGTTGTGGGGTTACCGGCTCAACGAGATCGAGCGCAATGCGTACGGGGTTTGCTATCAGGAGGGGCTGGAGTGGCACGACATGCCGCCGATCCCGGGTCTTCCCTGCGGCTGACGTGCCGGTTCGGCACCATGCTCCGTTCTCGACGCTCATTTACTGGCCAGGAGAATCCAACCGGATGACCGACACACCCCCCACCCACTTCGCCCCCCTTCTCGATGACGACCCCCGGCAGATCGGCCCCTACCAGCCCGTCGGCCGGATCGGCGCCGGTGGCATGGGAGCGGTGTTCGCGGCCCGCGCCGTCGCCCCCGCCTCTGCCGATGAGTACGTCGCGGTGAAGGTCGTGCGCGACGAGCTCGCCACGAACCCCGAGTTCCGCGCCCGCTTCGCGCGCGAGGTGGACCTCGTCAGCCGGGTGCACAGCCCCTGCGTCCCGCGGTTTCTCGGCGCCGACACCGCGGCACCGACCCCGTGGCTGGCTACGGCCTTCGTGCCCGGCCCGACCCTGCGCGACTACGTGCGGCGCAACGGACCGCTCACCGGCGGAAAGCTGCTCGGACTCGCCGCCGGTCTCGCTGAGGCTCTCCAGGCGGTCCACGCGGCCGGGATCGTGCACCGCGACCTCAAGCCCGGCAACATCATCCTCTCGCCGTCGGGCCCCAAGGTGCTGGACTTCGGCATCGCCCGCGCCTTGGAGGAGACCGCGCTCACGCGCACGGGCGGGGTCGTGGGCACAGCAGGGTGGATGAGCCCGGAGCAGTACAGCGGTGGGGAGGCGGCGCTCACCGACCGCTCCGACATGTTCTCCTGGGGCGCGCTGGTCGCCTACGCGGCGACCGGCCGCGAGCCGTTCGGCACCGGCCCCACCGATGCCCTCGCCTACCGGGTCCGGCAGGCAGCACCCGACGTCGACGGGTTGCCCGGAGAGCTGCGCCCGCTCGTGCAGGCGGCGCTGGCCAAGGATCCGGGTGCCCGTCCGTCGGCCGTCGACGCGGTGCGCGCCGTCGAAGCGCTGTGGGGTGCCTCCCGCGACCCGAACTTCGCTCCCGCCTCTGACTCGGCCGACGCCGTCACGCGCCTGCTGAGCTCCGAATGGACCGGAATGGAGGCAGCGCCCCCGAAGCCGCCGCGCGCGTCCCGCCGCGTACCGCTGCTCATCGGGGCAGCGGCCGGGGCGCTCCTGCTGGTGGCGAGCGCAGCGGGCGCTGCCCACGTCGCGGGTGTCGCTCCGTGGACGGCGGCGTCCGGCGAACCGGGAGCCGATCCGGGGACGGCCGCGCCCAGCCCCGGCGGTGACGCCGACGGGGCTGAAGGCAGCGCTGGAGGGGAAGGCGGAGGTGGCGGCGACGCCGAGGACGGCGGCGCAGGGGCCGCAGACGGAGACGATGCAGGCCCGCCACCGGAGGCGGTCGACAGCGTAGAAGCCAATGGTCAGTCGGCGCGGGCCGAGGTGGGGTCGGCGCACGGAAAGCTGGCGATTTTCACCACCCATGTCCAGATCACGACCACGGTCGTCTCGGCCTATGACATGACGCCCGGCGACGCTGGCATGAGTTTCACCTTCAGCGCGCAGTCGGAGGGCGTCCGCCAGCAGGCGCCTCCGGTTGACCAAGACGCCTTCTATGTCGTGGCGAACGGGGAGAAGATCCTGCCGGAAGGTGAGTACTCCTACACCCCGGACCCCAACGTGCCGCAGGGGCAGGAGCAGAACGCATCGACCCTCACTTTCCCCGGCGCACCGGAGACCGGGCTGCTGGTCTACCAGAGCCCGGAAACCGCCTACGGCACCCTCCCTGCGGTCGCCCTCTGCTACGACCTGAGCCTGGGCCAGGGCGGCTACTTCACGCCCAACTACGACATCTGCACCTGACGTCATCGCCTGAGGCCGAGAAGCGCACCCCGGCCAGGTCCTGAACGGTGATCTCCGGGTGCTGACCCGCGGCTGAGGAAAAGGATGTGCCCGATGTTCGAATCCGCAGGACGTCAGAAGTCCTGGAGTCGACTGTTTCCCGCGTTTTCGGCCGCAACTGCGGCCGTCTTCCTTGCATCGTGCGCCGGCGCCGACAGCGGCGGCGATGACACACCATCGGAAGAGTCATCTCCCAGCCGCCAGGGTGCGCAGGAGGAAGACGGTCCTCTCGCTACGAGCACGATAACTGCAATGGACGAAAAGGGCGGCCTCGAGGTGACCGTCAACTCCCTGGACAGGGTTGGTGCGGGCCGCGTCGTCGTCAAGATGTCGGTGACCAATGAAAGCGACACCCGGCACTACACCAACCATATGTTCGCCACCGCTGGAAAAGAGCGTGCCATGTCGAACACCGGCAGGGGTGTGACGCTCATCGACACGTCCAACGGCAGGCGGCATTTCGCGTTCATGAGATCCGATGAGGACACCTGCCTGTGCTCGAACTGGGGTGGAGGAGCGCTGGACAAAGGAGAATCGCAGGATTTCTGGGTTGCCTTTCCCGAGCCTCCTGGCGACGTTACCCGAATGACGGTGACGACGCCCGTGACTCCCGACTTCGTTGACCTGCCTCTTGGCGAGAGTGAGCCAAGGGGCAAGAAGTTCCTTGATATTCCAGTGGAGGACCCGGAGATTCTGGACCTCACCGCCTATCAGGAGAGCCTCGACGGCGACTCATCCCGCGCCGACACGGGAAACGAAGCCAGCATCAGTCTGTCGTCGGACGTGCTGTTCGAGCTCAACGAGTCCGATCTGACTCCGGCCGCAGGGCGAGAGCTGAAGAAAGTGGCCAAGGAGATAGACGACAGCTCTGCTGAGGTGGTGAGGATCGACGGCCACACCGATAACTCTGGAAACGACTCCATCAACAGCCCCCTGTCCAAGGCGCGAGCAGAGTCCGTCGAGAAGGAGCTGGAATCCCTCATCACTCGCAACGGCGTCACTTTCGAGACCGATGGCCACGGATCCAGCGACCCCATTGCCGATAACAGCACCGAAGAGGGGCGAAAGAAGAATCGGCGTGTCACCGTAACCTTCGAGAAGTAGGTCCGAGTATGCCCAGCAAACGAATGATCAAGGCGCTCCCGATCGGCATGGTCACCCTGGCGACGACGCTCAGCGTCCCCCAGGCCTCGTTCGCCGACCAGGGAGAAGATGTCGAGCTCCCTGTGGTCGGACAAGCCGACGCCGAATCCGGAACTGCCTTCGAAGGCTCGACGGTCGAGATCCATCCCCCTGTGACGTCCGAGGATGGCGGGTACGTCAATGTGGCATGGACGGTGAACGCCGAGGGCGGAAGATACAACAGTAGCGTCTTCGCGAAGAATGACGTATTCAGGTACTACCGCGGCGGTGGAGTTTCCGGTGTAACTCTGACGGACGAAGCCTCAAGGGTTCGCTATCACCCTCTCCAAGACTCCGAGCAACAATGCGTCTGCGCGGCGACCCACCGCCCGCGCAACTACAAGGACGTCGTCTACGATGGGAGCTCTGCCACATTCTGGAATTCCTACATTGTCGCTGATGACGTCACAGCCGTTACGGTCAAGGTCCCCGGGTTCGACCCCGTCGAAGACGTCCCCATCGAGTGACCGGCAGCGAGGCCCGCCATTCCAACGACGCGGGCCCGATGGTCGGGCGAGATCCGAGAAGAAGAGTGAACCATCGCCATGAATTCGGGATCTGTTGGCGATGTCATCGGCTGGCTGGCTGCGCGGCGTGTGGAGGGCGTCGTCATGCCCGGATACGTGGACCGCACGCTGTGCGAGGAAGAGCCGTTCTTCAGCCTCGATAACACGAGCCTTTACCTCGAGACCGACGCCGGGCTGCTGTGCATCGACGACAGGCGGTTCCACGGCCGACTCCGCCTGTCCGTCACCGACTCACTCGCCGGAGCCAGAGAGAAGATCGACGCCGTCATCGACCACGATGAGGGCGAGGAGTTCCTACCCATCAGCCTGGCAGCACAGTTCCTTACCGATGGCCGTGACTTCAACACCCTGACCCGGGCTCGATACGTCCTCAGCGAGTCCTCCCGCCCTGAGGATGCCGTCGTCGACTGCCTGGAGCTGGTCTTCGACGACTGCTGCTGCCTGTTCGTCGAACCGACCTGGGACGGCCTGGTGACCGGCTCCCATGGCTCCTATGAGCACTGGGCCGGTCATCTGCGCAGCCGAACCATGGACCAGCGCCGCGAAACGGTGTGGGCGGCGCCGGCGAGGAGGCCGCTCTCGGCAGCTACCGGCTTTCCGTCAACGACGTGAGCGCCTCGTCCACGCAGTGGGCCCAGGATCGCTCGCCGAGTTCGGTGACGCCCGTATCGCCGAGGAACCCGCTGGAGATCACGATGTCCGGAGCGAGGTCGGCGAGGCCGGACAGGCTGGCGGCGAGAGCGTCGCGGTCGCTGAAGCCGGGGATGTAGCCGGCGATCCACTGACCCTCCGCGTCGCGCAGGATGGAGTCGCCGGTGAACAGGTACGTCGAGCCGTGCGCGGACGGAACCAGAAAGCTCGCGCTGCCCGGGGTGTGCCCCGGCGTCGGGATCACCTCGACCCCGTCCAGCTCCACACGGCGCTCGTCGAACACACCGTCGACGGGGCAGGTCTTCGCCACGAGGTCCGCCTCGACCGCGCTGCCGTGCAGCGCCGAGCCGAACCGCTGCTTGATGGTGCGCAACGAAGGGGCGATCTCGTCCTGGTGGCTCAGGTACTGGCGAGCGACCCCGCCGAGCTCGGCCATGGCGTCGATCTCGTGCCCCAGTGTCGTGTTGTAGAACAGCACATTGCCGCTGGGTGCGGTCCAAAGATAGGCGTGGGTGCTCAGTCCCGGAGCCGGGAACTCCGTCTCGGTCTCCCACAGGTCAGGCTGGATCCGTTTCATGCCGCTCCTCTCCTGATGGCCTTGCAGGAGAGGCTAAAACCTCTAGTTAAGTCGAGGTCAACTCCTCGCCCGGGCCGCCATGCCGGTGGGTCGCACCGCGGCGACCCCCTCGTCGGCCCGCAGCGGTGGCGGCATTGCAGTCGCCGTGTTCAACTGGGGAAATGCTCCTCTAGGAACTCGGCGAAGGTGTGCCGGGAGATCTGCGATCCCCAGTCGCCCCAGACGAAGTCGTAGACGTGGTCGGTGTAGGGCAGCGTGACGAGCCGGTTGGGCACGCCCAGCTGGTCGAGCCTGTCGGCGAGCGCGGCCGACATGTCGTGGGGCGCGATGTGGTCGCGGGCGCCGTGCATGATCAGGGTGGGCGGCAACCCCGGCCGCACATAGGTGTAGGGCGATGCCGCCTCGTAGCGGTCGGGCACCTCGTCCGGGCTCCCGCCGGTGTACCTCTCCACCCACGGCCGGACCTGGCCGGGGCTGCCGGTCTCGCGCCAGACGGTGGCGGGGTCGATGGCGGGGTAGAAGGCGGCGACCGCCGCGACGCCGGTGTCGGTCACGTCGCAGCTCGGTTCGACTCGGTCGTCGGCGTAGGCGCCCATGAGCGCGAGGTTTCCACCGGCCGACCCGCCCGCGACCATGACGCGTGACGGGTCGACGGCGTACTCCTCCGCGTGCTGTTTGACCCATCCCACCGCGCACTTGACGTCCGCCGGCGCCTGGTTCCAGCGGGGTGGCGGGGCCAGCCGGTAGTCGATGGGGAAGACGGCGTAGCCCCTGTCGTTGAGCCACTTGTGCCACTTGGGCACCTCGCCGCGGTCACCGATGTTCCACCCGCCGCCGTGCACCCACACCACGGCGGGGCGGGGCTCTTCGGCCTCGCCGGGCGGCAGCTTCACGTCGAGTTCGAGCTCCTCGCCGTCGACGCGGTTGTAGACCGTGGACAGTGACTCCACCGGGCGGCCGACGTTGGGGCCGTAGGCGAGGTAGTCGGGGAGGGAGAGCGAGGCGCCGTGGTCGCGGGCGGTCTCCCAGGAGGACGCGACCGGGACGAGCGCGAAGACCAGGGCCACGGCGGCGACCACCGCCACCGCTCCCCCGGTCTTCCTGGCCCCGCTCCAGAAGGTGAGTCCCGCGAGCACGAGACCGACCAGGGCCGCGGCGACGAGGTACAGTCCGTACCCGCTGACCAGGACCGACAGCGGCACCATCTGCTCCGGGACCCGCGGCACGGCGATCACGTAGACGAAGACCGCGAGGACGACCGCGACGAGCACGCTCAGGACCATCAGCAGGGCGCTGAGAACCCGGCGCCATGGCTTCTTCCGGTGACGCTCCATGGCGGTGACGCTAACACCTCGACTCCCCAGACACCCGTGTTGACCAGCCCGAACACACGACGTGTCGCCTCGGGCGCAACGCCCTGTCTGCCGCCGGGCCGCACCTCGACGAAAACCTCGGCCGGTGAGGGCGCCGGTGCGGCCTTCCCCCGATGTCCACGGGTTAGGCTGCTGCCCATGGCGACATGGGAGGACGTGGCGCGCATCGCGTTGGGGCTGCCGGAGACCTCTGAGGAGGCCTCCTATGATGGCGCGACGGCGTGGAAGGTGAAGGGCAGGCTGTTCACCTGGGAACGACCCCTGCGCAAGAGCGACGTTGAGGCCCTGGGCGACGCCGCCCCCGAGGGGCCGGTCCTGGCGGCGCGCGTGCCCGACGTCGGGGTGAAGGGGGCGCTCCTGGCCGACCGGCCCGACGTGTACTTCACGACGCCGCACTTCGACGGGTACCCGATCGTCCTGGTCCGATTGGACCGCGTTCCCCTACCCGACCTGGAGGAGCTGCTGGTCGAGGCCTGGCTGGACCGGGCGCCCAAGCGGGTGGCCCAGGCGTACCTGCACGACTCCCCCTGAGCACGGCCGGCCGCTTCCACGGGCCGGGACAGCCAGCCCGCCTCGGGGACGAGGCGCGGCCCCGGCCGCCGACCGCCTCAGGCCCGCGCCTCCACCGCCTCGGACTCCTTCTCCTTTCCCATCTCCGTGACGACGGTGCCGTCCGACCCGTCGATCGTGATCAGCTGCCCGGTCTCGATCTCCCGGGTGGCGTCCGGGACGCAGATGACCGCGGGGATGCCGTACTCGCGGGCCACCGTCGGGCCGTGGGCGATGGGTGAGCCGGTCTCCGTCACCAGGCCGCCCGCCGTCATGAACAGCGGGGTCCATCCGGGGTCGGTCGTGGGGGCCACCAGGATCTCGCCCGGTTCGATGTGCGCCCCGGCCGGGTCGCGGACCACCCGTGCCCTGCCGGTCACCGTTCCGGGCGCCGCGCCCATCCCGACCAGCGTCCCCTCCTCCACGGGCGGCCGCGGCACCAGCGTCTCGACATCGGTCCCGTCCGACAGCAGGGCCGAGGGGACGGTGTGGCGCCGGAGTTCGCGCTCGTGTACCGCCCGCCGTTCGGCGACCAGGCTCCGGTAGTCGGTGCCGCCGTGCACGGCGGCCCGGGCCTCGCGCAGGTCGAGGAACATGATGTCGTCGGCGCGGTCGAGCCGGCCCTCGGCTGCGAGGTCCTCGCCGATCAGCAGCAGTTCCTTGCGCATCCGCAGGAACGGGATCATCCAGGCGAACTTTCCGAGCTCGCGCAGCCCGGCGAGTTCGCGCGAGCGCCGCATGAGGAACGCGGCGATGCGGCCGCGCACCGGCCGCTCGCGGCGCGCCCGCTCCGACAGTTCGGCGATCATGGTCTCGGCCTTGGCCACCGCCCGCGCGAAGCGCCGGTCGGGTGCCTGCGCGGGGTCGTCGACGCGCAGGTAGTTCGCGATCGTCGCGAAGAGCGGCGCGGGGTCCTCGGCCCAGCGGGGCACACCGATGTCGATCTCGGCGGCGGTGCGGTGGCCGTAGGTCTCCAGGAAGTCGGCGAGGCCGATGTCGGGCAGTGTGCCCGCCCGGTACCGTGCGGCGAGGTCGCCGGGCGGGGTGGTCAGCAGCAGCTCGCGGTGCTCGACCGCGCGCTCGGCCATCCGCCACAGGGCCAGGTCCATCTCCGTGGTGACGTTGTGCGGCATGCCGCCGAGGGTGGTCTCGATCTCGGCGTCGGTGGCGATGCCCTTGAGCAGCCCCGAGGGTGCGACGGACAGGAGTATCCCGGCCATCACCGGCCAGATGCACGTCATCAGGTCGCGCCCGACCGCGTCGTCGGAGCGCTCGACGAAGAAGTCGATCCGCTCGGCGGGCGTCGCGGATGCGGGCAGGCCCCGGGTGGTGCGCCGGATGCCCTCGACACCGCGGTGCGCGCGGGCACGCGCCGCCTGGGGGCGGGCGATCGAGTACGCGATGCCGACGATCGCCGGCGGCCCGAGCCGGGCCGTCATCCTCAGTGCGCTGCCCAGGCGGAAGGGCAGGGCGTGCCGCGGGGCGAAGCGCGGGTCGTCGAGCATGTGCTCGATGGCCGCCCGAACCCGCGGGCCGTAGACGTCCAGCCCCTCGGCCAGCCCATCGCGCAGCACGCTGCTGCGCAGGATGTCGGTCAGGTCGCCGTACAGGCGTCCGCCGATGGGGACCATCATCGAGGACTCGCCGAAGGGGTCGGCCGTGACCCCGTTCCGGCGGCACCACTGCGCCCAGACGAGCTTCAGCGTCGAGAACCCCATGGGGGTGAACGGGCGGAGCATGCCCTGGAGGTGGCCGACCTCCAGGTAGAGGCGGGGTTGCGGGCGGTCGGTGGCCGGAGGCAGCGGGAAGAGGGTGGTGATCGGGCGCGACTGCAGCAGCCAGAGAGTGCCCTCGGCGTCGTAGGCCCACTCGATGTCCTGAGGGGAGCCGAAGTGCCGCTGGAGGCGTTCGCCGGCGGCTCGGAGCTCGTCGAGCCGGTCCCGGGTCAGGCAGCCGTCGGCGGGGCCGGCCGGCTCCCCGGCGCCCAGGACGTAGTGGTCGGCGTCGACGGAGCCGTCGACCACCGCGGTCCCCAGGCCGGGGGCGGCGTCGACGACCATCTCGGAGCGGCTGCCGGTCAGCGGGTTGGCGGTGAACAGCACCCCGGCCTCGCGGGCGTCGACCATGCGCTGCACGACGACGGCCATGTGCACGCTTTCGTGCGCGATCTCGTTGGCGTCGCGGTAGGCGACGGCGCGGGCGGAGAACAGCGAGTCCCAGCAGTGGCGCACGGCGGCGGTCAGGGCGTCGGCGCCCTCGACGTCGAGGACGGTGTCCTGCTGGCCGGCGAAGCTGGCGCCGGGCAGGTCCTCGGCGGTGGCGCTGGACCGCACGGCGACGCGGCCGCCGCCCATGCGCTCGTAGGCGTCGCGGAGTTCGGCTTCGGACAGTGCGCCGGACCGGTAGGCGTCGGTGGTCAGGCAGAAGCCCGGTGGCACCCGTTCACCCAGCGCGATCATCTCGCCGAGCCCGGTGGCCTTGCCGCCGACCTGCGAGATCATGCTCGCGTCGATCTCGGTCAGAGCGATCACGTTCATCCCGGAGCCTCCTTGCCGCTTCGGCGAAAACCTCCATGCAGCGGATCACCGTCCGCTGCTCGTCACGGGTCATGTGGCCCCACAGCGCCATCTGCGCCTCGACGCGGGCGACGCTGATCCGGTGCAGGGCCGCGGCCCCGCCCTCGGAGAGGCGCACGCGGCGGGCGCGGCGGTCGGCGTCGTCCTCGTAGCGCTCGACCAGGCCGCGCCGCACCATGCGGTCCACCAGTCGGCTGGTGCGCGACTCGGAGCGGCCGATGAGCGCGGCCAGTTCTTTGACGGTCGGGTCGGTGTGCTCGTCCAGCAGCCCGCGGTCGCGGTCGAGGACCTGGAGGAGCGCGATGTGGACGATCGACAGGTCGTCGTCCTCCTGCACCCGCAGGAGGCTGGGCATGCTGTCCCGCTGCATCGACCGGACCAGCTCGATCAGGCGCTCGCGATCATCCATCTGCTATCCCGCATCTATTGCCTTACAGCAGCCAAATTACGCCGCGGGGAAGCCCGGGGTCCATGGACGGAAGGTAAGGGAGAGGAAAAACTGGCCCCCGGGTAAGTCGTCCTGGGATGGTTCAGGCGTCGCGACGCATCAGGGACAGCGCGTACGCGGCGAGGGAAGCGAGAGCCCAAACCGCGAGGGTGAGGGCGGCGGTCGCAGGTGCGATCTCGGTGACCTCGAAGGCGGGTGTTCCCAGGAGGCTCATGCTGGCCTGGTCCGGTAGGAAACGGACCCCCTCCGGCCATTGCACGAACCCACCCCCCGCGAAGACGGCGACCACGACGAAAACGGCCAGGGGCGCGACGGTACTGCGCAGGACGGCCGCGAGTCCGAAAGCGATGACCGACATGGCGGTGTAAGCGAGAACCCAGCGTCCGAGGTCAAGGGCGACTGCGCCCGTACTCAGCCCGTCCGAGAGGCCGATGACCACGCGGCCCGGGGCGAGTACGGCGGCCGCCACGGGGATGACCACCGCGGTCATGGCCAGGAACTTGCCGCACGCGAGTCGGCCTCGATCCGGCACTGCGGCGAGGGTGATCCGGAACTGTCCGCCGTGGTACTCACTGCCGGTGGCGGAGACGGGAATGAGGAGGAACGCGTAGACGGGAGCGAACATCACCAGGGCGAACGCGGAGAGCGGTGCGAGGTCATCGCCTGCGCCGAAGCGCACGACCTCGCTTGCGGCTACAGCAGCGAAAAGCGTGTTCGCCGCCGCCGCGAGTGCCAGTGCGACCAAGGTGGTCGGGTGGGTCAGGATTTTGCTCACCTCTGCGGACACGATGTCCCGCAGACGGATGGCGGGCAGCTCGCTCGCGGTGCTCACCGGGCGTCCCTCCGCTGAATGGCGACCATGGCACAGAGAGTGGTCAGGACAACCCAGGCGACCAAGACGATCGCGCCCACCGCGGGAGTGGAGGTGAAGGGCGGACCGCCAAGATCCAGACCGTTGTTCTGCAGCAGCATGTTCCGTGCCGCGCTGAAGGGGGTGAGAGCGTCCAGGGCCGGTGCGATTGCGGCGAACGCCTGCGTCAAGGTCAGGGCGAGGAACGCCCCCATCAGAAGAATGCCCATGAGAACGCGTCGGGTGAGGAGGGTGACGGCGAACGACATCAGCGTGATCGCGACAATGAACAGCACCGAACCCGCGATCGAACTGAGTGCCTCTGGCCTCCAGATCAGGTCGGGTTGCCAGTCTCTGACCGCGACGTAGGTGAAGCTCATGGTGAGCGCTGCGAAAAGCAGACCGAAGCCGAACACGTAAAGAGCTGTGGCGACGCTCTTGGCTAGGAGAAGGCGGGGACGAGAAGGCACGGCGAGCACACTGAGACCCAGTTGGCCGGTGCGGTACTCGGCACCGGCGATCACCGCGCCGAGTACCGGGAAGAAGATCCCCGGGTTGAACACACCGCTGGCCATCGAGGCGAGGATGTCGAGGTCTGCGGGGACCGGCCTGCCGTACCACCAGTGCATGCCGTCGTCATCCAAGGTGGACAGTGCTTCTCGTGCCGATGCCAGGCCTTGGAACTGGAAGAAGACGCTCAAAGCGATAAGGATTCCGCTGACAATCCCGACACTGGGAAGCGTGCGGATTTTGGTCAGCTCTGAACGGATGATGCCCTGCATGCCGCTCACCAGCTCAGACCGGACTGGGTGCCGGTGAGCGCGAAGAACGCCTCTTCGAGCGAAGGGTGTCCAGCAGTGACTTCCTCCAGGGGGCCACTGGCGATGATGCGGCCTCTATTGATGATCACCACGTCATCTGCTGTCTCCTCCGTCTCGCCCATCAGGTGGCTGGAGAGCAGCACGGTGTTGCCCTTCGCGGCATAGCTGCGCAGGAACGTGCGAATGGTGCGGATGCCCTCCGGGTCGAGGCCGTTGACCGGCTCGTCGAGAACCAGGATGCGAGGTTCGCCGAGCAGCGCGGCAGCCAGTCCCAGACGCTGCTGCATCCCGAGGGAGTACTTCCGTACCCGTACTTTGGCCGCGTCCGTGAGGCCTACGGTCTCCAGCACTTCGCCGATACGCTGGGCCGGAATCCGATTGGACTGTGCGATCCAGCGCAGGTGGTCGATCCCGCGACGCTCGGGCAGCGCCGAAGCCCCGTCGAGCATCGCCCCTACCGTGCGCAACGGCTGCTGGAGAGAGGGGTACGGTTGGCCGTCGATCAACGCGGTGCCGGATGTAGCCCGGTCCACCCCTAGGAGAATCCGCAGTGTGCTGGACTTCCCGGCGCCGTTGGGCCCGAGAAACCCGGTGACTCGTCCGGGGACGGCGCTGAAGCTCACCCCGTCCACAGCGAGCTTGGGCCCGTACTGCTTCGAAACGTTGGTCAGTTCGATCATCGACACCGGATCCCTGGGGCTCATCTCCTCCTGCTGGCGGCTCCAGCGTCACACCCATGGATCCGCCGCGCTGACACCCGAATGGGGACACTTCTCAGACCGGAGACGGCCGATCTGCTCCCCAGGTGTCCCGTGGAACCCTGCACCGAACCCTCCCGGACACCACGACGGCGGCCCGAGGGGCGAACGGCCTCAGCGAAGGACACCCGATTTGTACGCCAGGGCGACGAGCTGGGTCCGGTTCTTCACTCCGAACTTCTCGAACATTCGCCGGACATACGTGCGCACGGTCTCGTTGCTCAAATGAAGTTCGCCCGCGATGTCCTGGCTCTTGTAGCCCGCCGCCAGGAGCCGGCAGATGTTGATCTGCTGCTCTGTGAAGGCCGGATGATCTCCACGTGGTCCGGTGCGGTCGCCGTCCTTGCTGGCAGGAAAGTGCTCGACCAACCGCGAGGTCACGTCCAACGCCAATGATGCGTGTCCTGCGTGGACGGCTCTGATCGCGCTCAGGATCTGAACGGGCGAGGCGTTCTTCAGGAGAAAACCCGACGCACCGTAACGCAAGGCCTCATGCACATACTCTTCGCGGTCGAACGCAGTGAGCATCACGATCCGTGTTGGAAGGGAAAGCCGGTGCAGGGCGCGGGCGACCTCGATGCCGGTCGGTCCTGGCATTTCGACATCGAGCAGGAGGACGTCTGGTTCCAGTGTGGCCAAGCGCTCGACCAGCCCTCTTCCGCTGTCGGAGACGCCGACCAGGTTCATGTCCGGGACCTTCGCGAAGAACTTCCCATAGGCGCGCAGAAACCCGGCATCATCGTCGGCCATGAAAACATCTATGGAGGACCCGGGAGCCACCTCGTCCCCGCCTCCGCTGACACGGGCAGCGTCCACCTGAACAGGGGAGGACGATTCAGGTGCCTGCCAGTTCATTCGTCCTCCGCTGGCCCCGACAGGAACTTGTGCCTAGCTTGCAGGATCATCGTACAACTCACAGTTCTGGTCAACTCATGGTGTGCGCAGGCGTCGCATCGGTCCGCGCTGGTGGCACGGCAGTCGAGCATTCCAGATAACGATGGTGGAATCGGCGCATGAAGAGAGATGCCAAGGACACGTCTAGTCGGCGCTCCGCCGTCTCGCTGCTCGTCGATATCGCCGCCGCGGCGGCCGTCGTCCTGGTGTTCTGGATCCCCTCGATGCTCGCGCCGGGCGGGGATCGGTGGCTCGGCGCCGGCTTGGCGGTACTCGTGAGTGGCGCCATGGTGCTCCGCTGGAAAGCGCCGAGTGCGGCGGTCTCCGTGGCACTCGTGTCCACAGCGGTCGGCTGGTTCGTCTCTGCCACGACTGACCCCATGGTCTCAGTGGCCTGGTGTCTGTACCCGCTGGCGTTGCAGCGCAAGTTCCCGACACGTGGCGCCGGTTCGGTCGTCGTGGGAGTCCTCGTCTTGGCCACACTTGTGCTGGGAGTCAGCGGATCGACGCAGGATCTCATGCAGAGGGTCGTCTTCGGTTTCGGCGCGATCGGTGTCGCCTGGCTGCTCGGGCACGTCGAAGGGGAGCGGCTCAGTGCGGTCCGTCGCGCGGAACGCCAGCAGGCCGAGTTCGAACACGTGCAGCGAGAGGCCGCAATGGCCCGTGAGGTCCATGACATCGTGGGGCACGCGTTGAGCACCATCAGCGCACAAGCCGGCATCGCGCGCGCCGTGTCGTCCTCGGACAAGGAAGAGATGCTCGAAGCCCTGGAAGACATCGAGAATCGTTCGCGTGACGCACTGGGGCAGGTGCAGTCCCTGGTGCGGGCCATGCGTCGGCGCGACCACTCATGGGTCGGCGCCAACGGCGGTCGCAGCCCTGCCGCCGCGTTACGCGAAACGGTGACGGCGGCGACGGTGAGCGGGTTGACCGTGGATGCCCACATCGACCTCCCTGAGTGCGGAAGAGACGTCACGTTCGTGGCCACCCGGGTCGTTCAGGAAGCACTGAGCAACATCATTCGGCATGCGGCGGCCGAACGATGCGAACTCATGGTGGCGCCTGTCGAGGGGAAGCTCGTCGTGCGGGTCAACGACGATGGCACGGGGCTCCTCGCCAGGGAGGGGGCAGGTTCGGGAATCTCTGGGATGCGCGAACGGGTCGAATCTGTCGGCGGACGCCTGACCGTGGCCAACCGTCTCGGCGGAGGGACGAGCGTCCTGGCCGAGCTCCCGCTGGTAGTGGAGAACTGAGCGCTTCCCAACATGCGCCTCGGAGTTGACGTACGGGGGCAGCGCGCCACCCGTGTGCTCTGGGAGAGGGGCGGTGCCTTGGGGCCCAGAGGAAGCCCTGCCTTCCGCTTCGCGTGCAGCCGCTTCCGCGATCCGAAAGCTTCGGCGCCTCCCTGACGATGACCATGGGATTACATCCGAGGCTGTCCGTTTCGCCCGATGATTCCCCAGGATCATTCGGGGAGAGGGTCGGGCCAGGGCATCCGTCATACGATTTATTCAGAGGGACAGGACTCGCTTGCCCAGCCCCGCCGACGACACTATCCCGCTGAGCCCTGCTACATGATTCCTCCGGATGTGCTGGCGCACCAGAACACGTTAGAATCACCTTGTGCGTACAAACAAGAACAATGCCGAACTGTACTGGAAGATATGCTTCACTGTGTGCTTTGCCCTGCTTGCCCTGATGTTGTTGCAACCAAACTTTTCCGTGGGGGTAGCTGCTGTTGTAGCTGCGATCCTGGGGGTCGGTTTCCGGCTAGAGTCCGTAATCGTTGAGAACGGGACGTGTGGAGCTGAATCTGAGTCGGGAGGTTCTGAGACTGATTCGGTGAAGAAGTAGGTTGGAGTGCAAGGGTGATCCTGGGACTCGAACATCCCGATGGCGGGAGCTGGTCTGATGTCGGTCATGCGGAGCCTGCACCTAACGTTTCAACACTGCTTCGGATTCGGATTGGAGCGCCTACGAATAAGTCTCATGACCCACCTATCGGAGCGCTGAAATCCTTACGAGAAACGCTCTTCAGCAAGATCCTCGGCCACAGACTTGATGAGATCCTCACGCTCTTCCGGAGTAGCCATCCGCAGTTGCCCTAGGATCTCCTGTACCTGCTTCTCGCTCAACTCGGATCCCCGTATACGCACAAGCATGTCCTCATTCATCTGGACTCTCGCCTCTTCAAATTTGCTCTCCTTCCCCCAGACGAGAAGATAATCTTCCTTCTCGTCGCAGATGTAATAATCGCAATCCGCATCATAGTCCCCCTCATTTCGATCCGAGTAAATACTCACACGCTCATACTGGGGGTTCTGGTAATCGCCTCCCGCCCGGTAATCAACTCCCACGCAGCCCCTGAGCGAATCCGTGGACGCCCCTACCCAGTTCCATTTATCCCCATCAATGACTGCAAACTTATCGCCGCACTTCTTGAGATCACTCCGTATCGCCTTCGATTGCTGTTGAGTCTCTTCTTGAATAAGGCTCCTCTCTTCCCAGGCGTCTATCGCCATTACCACCATTCCCACGATGCCAACGAAAATTGCAAAAACAACAAGAACCAGTGGTCCAGGTCCGATTCCATTTTTGTCGCGGGTTGCGAAGTATGCTCCAGAGCCACATGCTAAGGCGCCACCAATGCTCATTGCAATGAATGGAAGTATCCAAAAATCAGCGAAAGCGACAATGGAAATGGCCGTCATCAATGATGCCGTGACTTGTGCCCCAGTCGCCATACCTGAGATCGCGGCCGGTCGGGGGACCCTCATCAGCCGCAGAGCCAGCCACACGACCCCCCATACCAATACCGATACTGCAATGTTAATAAGGAAAAACGGTGGGGCCAGGAAGCCAAGCATCATTGCGACACCTATCCAGGCGGTCTGGCCGAGCTCAGCGCTTGCCATGGCGAACCAAAGCCAGGGAAGTAGCGCGCCGAAAATGGTGGAAATTACTATTGGGCGCCAGCCGGTGATTGCGACGCTATTTGGATGTTTGGGGCTGTCTGTAGCCTCAATGCTGTCCATCTGGAGGTTCCTTCCTGTTCGTGTTTAAGGGCAACGAAAGTGTGCTCGCCAGTGGGAAATCCTGACCAGGAAGGAGTGTTCTCTAATGTTGAGGAACGATCTGATCCGTGTCCCTATCTTTGCCGGGGGGTTCCTTCTGTCCAGATGCACGGCGAAACCGCCCCAATGGAAATATCTCCGGATCTGTTCTCGCTTGCGAACATCTTGAAGTCATCGGCATCGTTCTCGAAGTGGAATCGAACATCACGAGGTCGCTCATCTGACACAAGATCGTAACCACTGTCGATCCAATGATCATAGATCATTTGCATGGTTTGCTCGTTTTCTTCCTCGGGGAGGTCTTTTACCCAGAACTGTCTGTCGACGGTGACTCGGTCGACGCGATTTTCATCGCAGGATGCGCTGGTGGAACTGCCGAATGGTTCAAGTCGGGCCTGTTCTGGGAGAGCGCCCATGGCTTCCTCAACGTATAGATCTACCCGCTCAGCTGCCTCATCTTCGTCGATTGTGCTCCTATAGAGAATTCCGCACCCACTGAGAAGACCAATGAGAAGGCCTAGCGCCGCAGCTGATAGGGCACGCATCATCTGTGTCTCCATTTCTATCTAGTGCCCGCGATGACTTCACCCATGTAGACCATGGGGCCACTTCGGGGGGTGTTGAAGTAATCCGAATGTCCGTATCCAGGAGAATCGAACACCGTGGCCCCGAACTCATCCGAGCTGGGGTCGCTGCCATGTGCCCAGTCCGGAGTGCTGGAGATCCAGTCGTCGTCCCCCTGCGAGACGTGTACATTGCTCGATGGAATGTTCAATTCGCTGACGTGCTGGACATCCATTCCCGGACTTCCCACAGCGATGACGTTATCCACCTCCAGCAGGGGTCCTGAGTTCTGGTCGTCGTCGCTTGAAGCTCTCTCCGACTTTTGGAGAGCGTGCCCCACTACTGTTGATCCATAGCTATGGCCGATAAGTGTTGTGTTTGGTGGATTGCCCTGCTGGGTGGCGCTCAACCCGGCCTGAAAATCAATGAGTTCGTCTGCGCCGGATTTCACATTAAAGGGGAACGGTGCTTCAACCTTTGTCGGTGCATCATATCCGATCCAGCTGATCACTGCGTTGTTCACCCCTGAGTCTTCGCCGAGTACCGCATCTGCATCTGACTTCAGGCGTTGGGCCCGACCGTGCTGACCGTTTACGCTCATCCAGTCGGTGTCGGTTCCGGGAACGAGAGTCGCGACGTTATCGGCAGTATCTGGATTCCCCTCGGATACGATGGCGCGTCCCACTCCACCGCTGGTGTCCAGGGCCAGTAGGTATGCATTATTGTCCTCCTCGTTCAGATTTTTCATGAGTTGTTCGAGCTCCTCGAACTCGGTGCTCTTCTCGCCATGCTCAGCCTTGGCTCGTTCAACCTCCTTTTCTAGGAAAGCTTGATTAAGCTCGTCGCGCACGATAACAGGTATCCCATTCATCATGCGCAACTCGTCGGGGTAATCCGCCTTCAACTCTTTTTGCTTTGCGGGGCTCAGGTTCTCCCACCACAGGTTCACATCTTCGGGGTCACTTCCCGGCTTTGGTACGCCGTGGCCAAAGTCGGGGATCTCTGGGATCTCTGGCTTGTCGTACTGCGATCCCATGATGTTGTATGGAGCCCAACTGAGATACCCCGCATCCTGCAGTTGTCGAATGTTGTCTTCGGTGGCTCCTTTCTTTAGTTTGTCGCCTATTTCCTCGGCGTCTTCCTCGAATTTTTCCCAGTCCTTCTGTGCTTTCTTTCTCTGTTCTTTGAAGTCCTTCTTCATGGCATCAATGGCACGGTCCTTGGCGCCAGTCCAGACCGTGCTATCATTTCTCTCTGCGTTCTGAATTTTCTTCAGGTGTAGCCTCTCGGAGTTCTTCCACCTGTCTATGTTCATCTGGCGAGTGTCTTTGTAGTCTTCGACGATGTCGGCCCATTCGCTCGTGACCGCGATCAGGTAGGAGATGGAGAGGACTGCTTCCTGCCACTTGGACTGGTCGTAGTCGGCTTCGTCGGTGATCTTCCACGCGATCAGGTCGCTGAACTCGACGGATGAGCTGTTGAACTCGTCGTAGAGGTTTCCTGAGCGGCCGGTGATGCGACCCATGAACGTCTCGAAGTCTTCAACGAAGTCCCGGAGTCTTCCCTCGCGGGCGATTGTCAGGTCCGGTATGAAGGTGCAGCCGGATTCGCTGAACTCGAACTTCGCCACAGGTGTCTCCTGGAGTTGGGGGTTGGGGGGTCGGGGGAGTGTGGGAATGGGGAAAGAATCAGCCGTTGACGCTGCGGCTGAGGCCGGGCCAGGCGCCTTGGAAGTCTTCGGAGGCGTCGTAGTCGTTCTTGGCGGCTGCGGATGCGCCGGACTTGATGTTCTCGCTGAGTCGCAGTCCGTGGATCTGGAGCTCGCCGAGGAAGACGGAGGTGTCTTCTCGGAACTTGTCGTAGCCCTGGCGCACGGGGAACTCGGCGGCAGGGCTACGGATGTCTTCGAGCATTGTTTCGAAGGTGTCGGTCAGGCCGACCATGGCCTCGGCGAGCGTCTCGGCGGCCTCGCCTTTGCTCTTGCCCGCGACGACATTGACACCGATTTCTTCGCTCAAGACTCACTCATTCCATCATTGAAGTACGTGCGGGGCGGACAATATCGTCATTATGAGGGAATTGCGGCAAGGGGGAGCGGCGGGGAGCCGGGCGGCACGTGGCCGGATCAGGCCAATTGTGTAGGCGCATCGCCGGAGGTGTCCGGCGGTCGATCGGTTCGCCGACTCGTGGGATCGCCTCGGCAGCCGTAGGTCATGCCGGGAAGAAGAGGGCGATCACCAGGCCGACGAGGATGAACAGAGTGCCGAGCCCGATTCCGGCCACTGGGGCGACCGTGCTCGACTGCCAGGAGCCGACGGCGATCACCGTCGGGTCCGACTGGTCGTAAAGGACCTCCAGCCGCTGCCCCGGCTCGTAGCGGGTGGCGCTCGACGCGACGGGCGCACGGCGGTGGACCTGCCGGCCGTCGGGCAGGTCGAACAGCACCGTGAACGCGTTCACCCACGTCGTCATGGCCGACGTGGTGATGTGGGACCTGTTGCGGGAACGGCGCTGGGACGGCTCCTCCCACGAGTGGGTGACCGTGGCGAAAGCACGCCCGGACGAACGGCGCAGCGTGGAGCTCTCGACCCCGGACCAGATCCCGCGCAGCAGGGCCAGGAGTCCGCTGAAGACGAAGATCGCGCCGAACGCCACGGGCCCGGCGTCCCCAAGGGCCTCGTAGAACAGCAGAACGGTCAGCATCGACGCGATGGTCGCGACGAAGAGGAAGTTGTGGACGTACGTGTCCACGGCCGACGATTTCTTCGGCTCGGGAGCGCCGGGAAGCGGGTGCAGGTAGGGATTGTGCGCGATCTCCACGTTGGAGGGGTTGTGCGGGTCGAACCGGATGGGGACCCGCCACCCCACCACGGGCACGATGCCGCCGAAGCCGCCCGACAGCTCGCTCACGTGCTCAGCGCCGGACGGGGAGCGGAAACGCAGCGTGAAGGGGTGCTCGGTGCGCTGGGGAGGAGCCAGCGGTCCGACCGACGCGACAACGGCCTCCGCGTCCACGCCCCGGCGTTGCAGGGTCCGCTTCCGGAGCCGCTCGAAGGTCGGTTTCGCCACGTTGTAGACGAGGAACAGACCGATGGCGACGGCGAACAGGATCGTACTGGGGTCGAGATCGGACACTACTGACACCGCTTCTCGGATCGGGAGGAAAACGCAGCGTGCATCGTACCTTCACGCCGATCGGTGCGTCATGACCGGATGGGGTGGGAACCTCCCGGTCGGGCGGCGTGAGTGCCGGGAACGCGGTCGCGCTCCCGGCACCCGGCAGACCGGCGGTCCGGCGCCGGCCGGACGAGTCGCGAGTCGGCCCCTGGTGTCAGGCACGCATGGTCCGGATGAGCTGCCACCCGACGATGGCGCCGGCGACGGCTGTGGCGTTCCACGCCAGCAGACCGCCCATCACCGCTCCACTGCTCACCCCGGTGACGAGGAGACCGTCGATCAGGTAGAGCAGCGTTCCCGTCACCGGAATGGCGAGACAGGCCACCGCGCTGCGCCGGGTACCGCGCCGCCCCTCCTGGGGGCGGTGGACGATCGCCGACATCGACGCGGCGAGGAAGTAGACCACGAAGCTGACCGCGGCCTGCCAGACCACCGCGCTCCAGAGGACTTCCAGCTGTTCCACCGTGGCGTACTCAAGCATGATTCTGATGCCGAGCACAGTGGTGACGGCATAGACCACGAGCCCGATCGCCCATGGCTTGATCAAGTCCATGCGGACTCGGAACTCCTTTCATCCGGCTTCAAACAGGTGCGCGACAGACCGGGGGTTCAGTCTTCGGGTGAGTGGACCGTGCCGGTGATCTGGTCGACCAGTTCGTCGTCCAGATAGGTGTGGTCTCCGGTCAGCCGGAACAGCACTCCCCGGCCATCCTCGAGCTTCATCGCGATGTCGACCCCGCGGATGGTGTCGATGTCCTCGTCGCCGTCGAACTCGTAGGTGTAGTCGTAGCGCTCGGAGTCGGGGACACCCGCAACCTCGTAGTCCCAGTCCTTGTCCAGGTACTCGAATTTCGGCTCGAACTTGATCTCGGCCTGCGCGGTCCCGCCGACGGCCGCCGCGCTGTCGACCTCGTCGCCGGCCAGCATCACGTCCACCTGCGCACGGTCCTCATCGAAGTCGGACGGCAGGGCGTAGGAGATCCCCTCCGCCGACTCGTCGGTGAAGCCGTCCGGCGCCTCCGCGGGTCCTCCGCCGTCCGCCCCGCAGCCCGCAAGGGCCGTGAGGAGGGCGGCGCCGAAGACGGCCGCGCTAGTCGTCCTTGCTGCACGCTTCATAGGGCACATACTCCCGACTTCCGTTGTTGGGGGCTCCGAGGTACTCGGCTTCACTGATGTCCTGGGACGTCCCGCCCCAGGTCCCGCCGAAGCCGAACTTCAATCCGAGCTTGACCTCGGCGCCGACCTTGTGGGTGTTGTCCTCACCGTCGTAGCTGGCCCTGGTGGTCTTCCCGTTCTCGAACACCCACTCCTCGAACGGGGTGGGGTTCTCGCTGAGCTCGGTGGGGTCGGCGGCATCCCAGGTCAGGGGAATGACGTTGTCATCGGCGAACATGCCCATCCATTCCTTGACCATCTCCCCCTCCTCGGCGCTCTCGACGTCGATCTCGGTGGTGGTGATCACCGGTGCCATACCGACACCATCGTCCTTCACCTGCGTGAGCTCCAGCTTGGTGATGTTGCCCTTCTCGTCCTCGGTGATCTTGATGGCGCCGGTCCGGTCGATACCGGCCGTCCCCTTCTTGACCTGGCCGTCGGCGGCGATACTGGCGGACCCGCCGATCTCGTAGATCGTCGTGGTCTCGCCGGTCTTGCGGTTGCGCTCCTCACCCATCGCCGCCTGGACCTGGATGGCGCCGTCCAGCCCGAGGTTGGGGTTCAGCCCCCAGCCGTTGTCCTTGTCGCCGTCCTGGCCCCCGCGGTCCGGCTTCTTCGAACCGAACTTCAGACCGAGGTAGCCGTCGACGCCCGCCTCGGTGCCGAGCGTGGTGCGGGTGATGTCGGGGTCGGGGATGTCCGGCCCGATGAGGTTGTTGGTCTGCTCGCGGGCCCAGCCGCCGATCAGCGGGATCTGACCGACGGTGTTCTTGGAGAGGGCGTCGACCTTCTGGAACTTGGCGAGTTCGTCCTCCATGGCCTTGGCCTCCGCAGGGGAGTCGAACACCCACGAGCTGCCGTTCTCCAGCGTCATGCCGGCTCCGACATCGACCTCGGCGCCGATCTTGGAGGACCCGCCGAGGTCCACCGAGACACCGGCACCGGTGCTGACGCCGACCATGTCGCCGTCGACCAGCGTGATCTTGGTGGTGCCGTCGGAGAACTCCTCCTTGATGAAGGCGTAGTCCTGGCCGACGTCGACGAAAAGCACGCTGATGCTTCCGCCGCCGATGTCGGTGTTCTTCGACACCAGGCACTTGTCCGGCTCGTACTCCTCATCGGCGAGCCGCTGCCGGTTGTTGCACTCGCTCTCCAGGCCGACGAAGTTGAACGCCTCGCACACGGAGTCCTTGATCGAGGCGACGATCTGGTTCGAGCTCTGGGTGAAGCCGGTCGCGAGGAGCGCGACGACGATCACGCCGATGGTGAGGACGACGCCGGCGTACTCGACGAATCCTGCGCCCCTGTCGGAGCGTGTTAACGCCCCGCGGCTTCTACTCCCGATCATCATCTACCGTCCGCTCGAGGCCACCACCGGGAGAGTCGAGACACGAGGTCGGGGAGAGCATCGCACTCTCGCTCGGGTGGCCGATTCAGCTCAATGGCAGATGACAGTAGAGCCGGAGTAGTCGGGCGAGGAAGAGTTCAAAGACCCAATCAAGTACCCAACCTCAGTGGGCAATAGGCCCACGGGCACGGGCAGCCCCGTCCACGGGACTGCAGTAGGTGGTTGGGGGACGATCCGGCGTCCCGGCTCAGCCTTCCTCGCCGACGCGGGCGGAGGCCACCATGGCCTTCGCGGCCTGCTCGTCGAACTCGTCGACATGGGCTCCGTACCGCAAGACGAAGTGCTCGTCCTCCTTCTCTCCACCGATGAGCAGGTCCCATTGGACAGTGGGGTAGCCGTCTACGTCCTTGTAGTGGCTCTTCATCAAGGAGGCGTTGATCGAGCCGGGGACCTCGATGTCGTCTTCGCTGGTGATCTCCGCATCAGGGTCCCACGCTTTGATCTTCCCGCTGATCATGATGGGGGCGCCAAAAATGGGATTGCTGTCTTCTTCGAAGACGAGGATCGCGGGCGGCTCCCAGTCGTGGGGGTAGGACTCTACGGTGTCCTCCGGGGTGAGGGTGAGCGAGGCGAGTGTGTCGTTCTCAGGTTCGTACTTGACCATGTCGGCCGGAGGAGTGAAGGTCAGCGCGCCGACGGTCACGGTGTCGCCCGAGGCTTCCCGCCCCTCCGTGTCACTGCTGTCCTGTTCCTGTTGGGGGGTCGCATCCGGGGCTACCTCGTCGACCCCGCCACCGCACCCTGCGGCGAACAGGACCGTCCCTGTGAGTGCGAAACCAGCTGCGGCGATTCTCGTCATGTCGAACGTCATCCGTTCCTTCGGTGGACGAGCGAGGCCCGGAACTCTGTGGTCCGGGCCTCGCGTGTCAGTGGCTTATGGGTGGGTCATCCGTACCGCCGCCGGGGCCGGAGCAGCCAGGCGATGAGTCCGCCCAGGGCTCCAGTGGCGCTCCACGCCAGCGGCGTGAGGAGGTCGCCCGCACTCATGGCCTGTGCTCCGGCGCCGATGTTGGTGATCACGCCGATCCCGATGAGGACGATGCTGCCGGCCAGCCCTGCGGCTGCGCCGGCGCCGATGACCCAGGCTGCGCTGCGCGTCCGCCAGGCCATCATCCCGGCGACGATTCCCCCGGCGATCCGTGCGAGGCTCATGTACCCCTCGACCAGGAAGAAGGCGCCGACGCCGGGCTCGGAGGCGGGGGCGCCTCCCGCCACGGACACCAGGATCGAGGTCCCGGCGATGATGAGCAGTGCGGTGCCCAGGAGCGAGACGAGAGCGCCGACGGCGATGCCCGCGTACCGCATCAGCCTCCCTCTCCGACGCGGGCGGACGCCATCATCGTCTCGGCTACCTGCTCGTCGAATTCGTCATCGTGGCCTCCGTACCGCAGCACGAAGTGCTGGCCTTCCTCCTCGCCGCCGATCATCAGGTCCCACTGCACGGTGGCGTGGCCGTCGTCGGCGGTGTAGGCGCTCTTCATGAGGGCGGCGTTGACCGCCCCGGGGACCTCGACGTCTTCGTCGGTGGTGAACTCCGCGTCGGGGTCGAACGCCTTGATCTGTCCGCTGATCATGATGTGGCCGCCGAACACGGGATCGGTGTCCTCTTCGAACACGTGGATCGCGGGCGGGTTCCCGTCGTAGGTGTCGGGGTCGTAGTCCTCCGTGGTGAGGGTGAGCGACGCCGGTGTGTCGTTCTTCGGCTCGTAGGTGACCATGCCGGGCGGGGGAGTGAAGGTCAGGGCGCCAACGGTGATCTCGTCACCGGAGGCCTCCCGGTTCTCCGTGTCACCGGCGTCCTCCCGTTGGGTGGTCGTTCCGGAGTCTGCCTCGTCGGCCCCACCGCCGCATCCGGAGGCGAACAGCAGGGCCGCCATCAACGCGGAAGCCACTGCGCCAGTCCTCGTGATTTCCATTTTGTTCTGCTCCGTCGGTCGGTTGATTGAGGGCCTTCGCGCGATCCTAGACACCGCAGTCGACCTCCTCCCACCTGGCCCCGGGCTGGCGGTTGTCCCGGTGGTGCATGCTCAGCAGTTCGCTCTCCTCGGTCGACTCCGTGTTGAGGGATCCGCCGAATCCGCCGCGACTGGCTCCGTAGCCGTCGCCGTCGTCCTTGTCCACGTTGTAGACAGTCTGGGTTTGGGTCCCGTCTTCGGCGAAGCGCTCGCCGAGGCCCCGAGCGTTGTCGAGGTCGGCCATGGCGACAGGGTTGGGGATGGCGGCGAACCCCGTGTCGGTGTTGAAGGCTTGCTCGTACGCTTCCCGGTTGGCGTCGTCGGTCAGGTCGAGCGACAGGGTCTGCCTCACCCTCACATGTTCTCCGGCCAGTTCGATGTCGTCGGAGAGCGGGTTCTCGATCTCCACGCCTTCGGGTAGGTCGAGTTCGATCTCGCCGCTCA
This sequence comes from Nocardiopsis mwathae, assembly GCF_014201195.1. NCBI lineage: Bacteria > Bacillati > Actinomycetota > Actinomycetes > Streptosporangiales > Nocardiopsidaceae > Nocardiopsis > Nocardiopsis mwathae. The sequence continues at coordinate 914,674 of NZ_JACHDS010000001.1, forward strand.
TGCCCACCGAGTAGCCGAGTTCGTATTCGATCTCGATCTCGGCCTGCACGGGGTTGCCGTCGGAGTCGAACTGGGTTCGCTGGGTGAGTCCGGCGCCGCCCGCGGCCTCGGCCGCGGCGCTGACCGAGGCGGGTAGCGCGCCGGAGTAATCGGCGGTCCCTTCGAGCTTCAGCTCGGCATCGAGGGACATGGACATCGTGTGGGTGCGGTTCATGTCGCGGTCGATCTTGACCTGGTTGGACGCGTTGGCCTCCAGGCCGGCACTCACCTCGGCGCCGAGCCCGCCCCCTTCGAGCCCGAGGCCGCCCTGCGCTCCGGCGCTCATGTTGAGGTCGACTGTCACCGAATCGGGGAGAAGCTGTTCGTACTTCCGGTCGACGGCGTCGGTGTCTCCGCCGAAGAAGTCTGTCAGTCCCCGTTCGATGCCTCTCGCCAGCTCACCGGCCCCGGCCTCGGCGGCGACCCCCTGGGTCCCCATTGCCACTGCCGCCCAGTCCTGGAAGGCATTGCCGCGTCTGAGCTCCTGCATCGCCTCGGCCTGCTGATGTGCGTCGGCGCCTTCGAACTCGTAGTTCAGGTGCATGCCCAGCCCGCCCTGGATAAAGGCTTCGTAGCTGCTCTTCTCCTGGCCGAGGAGCCGGTCGAGGTCACCGATTTCGGTCTTCTCCGACGCCTCGACGCCGACAGAGCTGTTGCCCGTCGTCGTGTAGACGGCTCTGGGCTCCCCGGTGACGGGGTCGGTCTGGTAGACAATCTGGTCACCTGCGGCGACCTCGACACGGACGTTGCGGAAGGAGCCGTCGAGTGATCGGTCGCGGGACGCGGTTCGTACGTCGCAGATGGGTGGTGGTTGCGGAGGCGGGGCGGCCTGCTCGGACAGCTCGCAGTCACCCAGTCCGAGGCCGGTGAAGGCGCGGCAGATGGAGTCGTTGATCCCGTTGCGGATCGTCTCACCCAGACCGCCGGCCCCACCGACGGAGAAGAGGACGAACGCGCACAGAGTGCCGATGAGCAGGGTGGCACCAGCGAATTCGATGAAGCTGGAGCCACGGTCCGAGGCAGACGGGGGATGGGGGATAGGAACGGTCACCCGGTCTACACCTTCGTCGTTCGAAAGGCCGGCCCGAGGCGGCTCAGGGATTCGCTGGTTGCACGGTGTGAGCGAATCGGGCGCACGTGGGCACGGCGAATGGAATGGAGGTCGGTGGAGACTATTGGAACCAGACGAATGGGGCATAGGGCCCATGGGCCCCACGGGAGGCCCAAAAAGGCGCTGACGTGCGGAGGCGAGTCCTCGGCTGTGCTGCTGTCGCCGCCAGAGCTGGCAAGGCCGGTTCCGGACAGGCCCCGGTCGCCCAAAAGTGCTCGCTACCTGGCAGAAAAGCGCTCAACCGAGACGGGCGAGGCCACGACGGGGCAGCACGCAAGCCATCGGAGGCCAAGGGAGCAGGGACGTTCCGGGTATCGTTGACCGGCCGGTGCGTGAAACGCCCCGATGTGAACCGATTGCCGTTTCCCTGAAGGTGGAAGCCCCCGCATGCTGAACCGAACGTCCATCGCTGCGATGAGCATCGTAACGAGCGGGATCATGCTCCTCACAGGGTGCAGCGGCGGCGGGGGCAAGGAAGAACCGGACGATACCCCTGCGGCCGAGGAACAGACCACGGTGACGGCCCCCGACGGCCCCTTCGTTCGCGAGGGAGTCCTCGGAGGTCCCGCCGGGTTCCGGGCGCGTCTTGAGGTCAAGGCGATCGAACGCCGCTCCGACCGGACCGTTGTGCGTTTCCTGACCACCCCACTGGAAAGCGGCGAGCAGACCGTGCGGGGCGCCTTCGGCGGCAAGTCGTCGACACCGGTCGGCTTCCGGCTGCTCGACCCGGCCGGCCACCGCCTCTACTACCCGCTGGTCAACGGCAACGGGGGAGGGGCTCTGGGGACGGAGCTGCCGACCTGGGTCGTGGGCGAAGTCGAGTACGTGATGGAGGCGCACTTCCCGCGGCTGCCCGAGGACATCGAGGCCATCACCGTCATCACGCCGGGAAGCACGGCCGAGATGACGGGAATCCCCGTCGAAGACGCAGACGAGCCCGAGGACGTCCCCAGCGAGGACCCGCCCGGCTACCTCGACCTGTCCCCCGGGGACGAGGTGGAGCTTCCAGTGGTGTCGGGCCCGGTGAAGGGCAAGCCGGAAGACAGGGTGAAGACCCTCTACTCGGTCGTCCAGTCGCCGAAGGAGGAGCGGGACCACTCCGGTGACCGTGAGCGGATCACCATCCCCGCGGGCGACCTCTTCATCGACGACGAGGCGGAGCTGAAGCGGGGGGCGGACCCTGTCCTCCACGGCCTCGTCAAGGAGTTCCACGACCGGGCTGACCCCGAGAAGCCCATCGAGATCACGGTCCATACGGCTGCCGGGGGAGACGCCGGCGACAACAAGAAGCTGTCGCAATCCAGAGCGAAAGCAGCCAAGGAGTTCCTGGAAGAAGGGGCCGGGGACGACTACGAGATCAAGGCCACGGGTGTGGGCGGCGCCGAGCCGGTCGCTGATGAGGGAGGACTGAACGTCGAGGAGGCGCGTGCGCGCAACCACCGGCTGGAAGTGTCCTTCCGCATCAAGGAGGAGGAAGAGGAAGAAGAGGCCGACCAAGAGGCCGACGACGAGGCCCCGTCCGGGGAGGACGGCGGCGACTCCGCTTCCGAAGAGTCCGACGGGGATGAGGCGAACGCGGAGGACGGCGACAAGGGGGAGGACGAGGCGAAGCCCGTCGGGCCAGCCCTCGCGCCGTTCCGTGCGAAGGACGCCGAGCCGGTGCGGACCGCCACCGGGTGGACGCGCGACCACGACTACGAGATGGACGTCCTCCCCTTCTACCGCGACGGTGACTTTCTCGTCGCCAACATGGTGATCAGGAACGTCAGCGACCCGGAGGACTCGGCGGAGGACGCTGAGGTCTCATCCCCGTTCTCCGGGGAGTATGAAGGGTCGCAGTTCGGCGAGTTCAGCGTGATCGATCCCGAGACGCAGACGGTGTACCGGGAGCTCCGCGTCGGCGCCACGCGCGCGCACGAGAAGAAGGGCGGGGTCGACTTCGTCGAGCCCCCGGGCGACGCGTTCTACCCGGAGCCAGGCTGGGAGGGACGCGTCTTCTTCTACGTTCCAGCGCCGCCGGAAGGCGTCACCACGATCACGTTCGACGCGGGTCTGTTCGGTGAAATCAAGGACGTTCCGATCGAGTGAGTCCCGTTTCTCGTGTCGAGGTCGCTGTCCTGCTCGGCGGCACAGCCGTGCACGACTCCAAGCATCCGGAGAAGGGCCGTCTTTCTCTCTCCAGGCCCGAGTGGGCCGCGCTCCTCGGCAGGGTCAAGCCCCACTCGCGGTGGAGAACCGGGTAGCGAGGGGGCACCTTCACGCCCACCTGCCCACCGGACATGCGGGCCCCTCATCCGGCGGTTCATCAGGCCGTTCGGTCATCTGCCGAGTTCGTAGGCACGGAGATAGACGTGCGCTGCCGCACCATCCGGGTAGAGCACAATTCCTTCGACTTGGCGGCCGGTCTGCTGATTCAGCGCTGTGCAGCCGTAAGCGCTGTCCTCGAACTCCCTGGCCGTATCGGGAGTGATGCCATACAGCCCTTGGTCGTGTTTCGGTATTCCCTGAGATCGGGGGAGGTAGTTCCCGATCTCGCGGCATATATCCTCCGCCTCCTCATGGGTGGTGGTGAAATGGGCTCGGTAGATCAAGCTGTCTAGCTCGTTCGCGAGCGTATTGGTAGTCACGTCCTCCGCACTATCTGGAAGATCTAGCTGGGCAAATTCTTCAAAGCTGATGACGGAGATGTCTGATTCCTCCAGAATCTCCTCTTCGCTCGCCCAGCTGCAAGACGATACGAGGAAGAACAACCCGCACACGGTTGCAAGCGTGGAAACAAGGGACCCGCGGCTTCCGTTCATCTCCTACCACCCTTGCTTGTGCTCTCCTCTGGTCGTCCGCACTCGGTGTGTTGTTGGGTCGTTCCGACCCAGCCGAGGTACGGGGCGCAGAGCAGTGCAACCAGGGTTCAGGTCACTGGGACTCCGGTGACGGCCTCGAACTTGGGGACCTGGACGGTCACCTCGGTCACGGACGGGTCCAGCCAGAAGTCGATCCACAGCGTGCGCGACTCGTGTGCCGGAACCGTCTCCCCTGCGCCTCGCGGCGCCAGGCAGTGGCTGTCGGATCGTTGGAGCACGGGGTATTGGACCTGAGCCTGCTCGTCGATGAGCATCACACCGTTGAGCCGGGCGTCGGGAAGACTGCCGCAGATGGCCGGCGAACCGAAGGAGCCGCCAAGAACGGTCGACTCGTCATCGGCGTGGTTGACGACCCGGTAGCGCAGACTCGCCAGGCCGCCGTGGGACGACCGCCGTACGGCCTCCACCTCAACGCTGAGCTCCTTGAAGTAGCGGTTCTCCTTACCGGGAACGATCTGCGCCGGTCCGGAACCCGCGGGGCGCGAGGCGTCGGGCGAGGCCGATTCCTGCTCTCTGGAGGCCGGTTCGGGCATCTCCTCGGCCGCCGGGGCCGCGTCGTATGTGATGGTGACGCGTCGGTTCTTCTGCTTCCCCTCGTCGGTGCGGTTGTCCGCGACGGGCTCATCCGAGCCGTGACCGGCCGTCTCGTAGCTGATACCGGATCGGGTGATGAGCGTATCCAGCTCGTCCTTGACGGCCTCGGCCCGGTCCTCGGAGAGGGGCTGGTTGATGGTGTCGGTGCCGCTGTTGTCGGTGTGCCCGTCGATCTGGACGGTCTCGGCGTCCGACTCCGCGATTTCCTCGGCGACCTCGCGCAGGGCCTGTTCCGCGTCGGGACGCAGCGTTGATTCGTCGACGTCGAAGAGCACGTCGGCGGAGAGCGATACGCTCACCTGCTCTCCCGTCTCCTCGCGGGTGCTGCCCTCTTCGAGGTCCTCGCGGGCGGCGACCAGGTCGACGACGATCGGGTCGTCGTGGTCGTCGGGGAGCGGTTCCGGTGGCGCACCGCCGCCGGTGATCGGGATGTCATGCACGGTACCGGTGACGGGTGTGTGCACGGAGACCGTGTCCACGCCGTCAGGCAGCGCTGGGTATCCGGCCCAGAACTCCTGGGTCTCGCCTGGTTTGATTCTCCTCTTGTCGCCGAACTCAGCGAATGTCGAGCAGTAGCAGGGCTGGGGTTGACCTGGCGACTCCGATTCGCCGTAGCGGAGGGGGAAGTACTGCTTCCTGGCCCCGACATCGATGAGTGACACCCCCTCCACCGTTTGGCTCGTCGGCGTTCCGTCGGCCAGGGCGAAGTAGGTGCTGATTTCCTCATCGCGGTTGTTGGTGAGCTGGAATTTCAGGACGGTGGTGTCGTTGTCCGCTCTTTCCAGCGAGAGGATCTCCAGGCTGGTGTCCTCACCGAACCACGTGGGTTCGATCGTCAACGGCAGGGGGGTGTTCGCAGCACTGCCGCTTCCGCCGCCGCTCTTCCCTTCTTCTGCCTTCTCCCCGGACCCATTCGCGCCTGAGTCTTGCAGCAGACCGCATCCGCTCAGTACCAGGGCACAGGCGGCCGCTACAGCGATGCGGGATCGGCGTCGGTATCTGGCGGGTGGGGAAGAGGGGGTTGCCACCAGGTTTCCTCTCTCACTTCTCATTTGTCGAATCGCGCACATGAGCCGCGAGACGGCACGACGGCCGTGGCGGGCGGCACTGCTGAGGTTTGGCGCGATGAGTCTAGCCACCGCCTCGGACGCGCCTTCGGGCCGCCGGTGCGTCTCCGCGGATGACGCGGAGACGGGCGTGGCCGGGGTTACTACCGGCCAGGGGAGCCCCATGAGGTCGAATGGGAGAGCGGGGTGGCCGGTCCTATATCCGCCGTCCCATCGGTGATGGACGTTGAGGGCCGTGCCCGGAGGACCGGTCATGGAAATTCCTCCGGGCACGGTGTGGGCGCGGCTCTTGTCCCCTCTGGCAAGGCGCGCCCTGAGGTGGCCGGGCAGGGCGCGGGGGCGCGGCGTCCCTGTCCCCGGCGTGGATTACGGGGTGGCTGTGTCGCTTCCGGCCGGTAGGAGTGTGCGTGGCCGGATGTGGCCGTCTCCCTGGTGGCGGGCGGCGAGGATTTCGTCGCGGACGTGGCGCAGCAGGGCGATCAGGTCCTCGACCGCCTCCAGGTCGGCGTTGGTTCCCAGGGTCTGGAGGTAGAGACGGACCTGGGGACTCAGGTGCAGCACCCACTCGCCCGCATACAGGCCTTCTTCGAGCTCGAGCTCGGAGGCGTCCAGCTTCTCCAGCTCGACGAGGCGGACCGTGCTGGTCACCTTGACAGCGGTGGTCATCGGTGTGCCCGGTGGTTGAGTGCGGCGGCGGTACGGCCCGCGACCTCTCCAGCGCTCAGTGCGGGGGCTGGTGCGCGGGCCTGGTCCAGTGCGGTGTCGAAGACGGTCAGGTCGGCGCAGGTGACTACGAGGTCGTGGTGGATCCGGTGCCGCGCCTCGTAGGGGTGGTCGGCGCCGGGGTGGTAGGTGATCTCCCAGTCGGCCTCATGGCGCACGGCGACCTCGCAGAAGTCGACGTAGTCGGGAACCCGCGGGCGGGGTGCGTAGGGGCGGGTACGGGAGGCTCCGGCGGGGAGCGGAATGCGGAGGCGCCGCTGGGGGCTGAGGGTGCGGATCTCCCACGGCTCAGGCGCCGGCGGGCAGAGCCGGGCCAGCCGCAGCTGCTGCGGCGAGGGCGAGCGGCGCCGCTTGCGGCGGGACGGGATCAGGGACGAGAAGAGCTGACGCATAGGAACCCCTCCCGGAGGGGGTCTCGGGCCGGCGCAGGATGGCCGACTTCGGGTGGTGCGCTTCTAAGTATGGAACGTAGCGGCTACGTTTACAAGTGCAAGAACGTAGTCTGCTAGATGTAGAGGGTGAAATGTCCAAGTCTGAGTTGCCCCGGTACGATGAGCCAGCTCACGGGGAGGGGGTAAACATGCCGGACAGTCCGACGATCAAGCGTCGCCAGCTCTCTGACGAGCTACGCCGACTCCGGAACAGCACTGGCATGACCGTGGAGCAGGCTGCTGAACGCCTCGAATGGTCTCGGGCACGCCTCGGACATATCGAGACCGGACGTCGTAAGAAACCACTGATCACCGACATCAAGGCGCTGCTCGACCTTTACAAGGTCACTGATCCGCGTGAGCGGGAAGCGATCCTCAACCTGACCCGCCAAGCCCGCGAGACCGCTTGGTGGACCAGCTACGATGACGTGTTCACAGGACGCTTTCCAGGGTTCGAAGCCGCCGCTGCCACGATTAGCACCTACGAGCCTTCGCTCATCCCCGGCCTGCTGCAGACCTCGGAATACATCGCCGCGATCACCAAGGCCACATTGATCTACAGCGGGGACGACATCCAGCGCGTCATCGATGCTCGCCTGAAGCGGCAAGAGATCCTCACCTCCCCTGATCAGCCGGAGTTGCGGGCAGTTATCGACGAGGCCGCTCTCCTCAGGTTGGGGGACGGTCAGCTCATGGCTGGACAGGTCCAGCATTTGATCAAAGTCGCCGAAGACACCGGAAACTCCGTCACGATCCAGGTCTTGGAGATCGGAGCTGGACTACACCCAGGTGGTGAGAGCGCCTTCGTCCTCATGGATTTCGATGAGGAGACCTCCCCGGTCGTCTATCTGGAGACCAGCACAGACGGGCTCTACCTAGAGGACGCAGGCGAGGTCGAGCGCTACCGAAAACTCTTCCGGAACATTCAGGAGGCGGCGTTGACGCCCGACCGTACTCTTGCCTACCTGAAGAACATGCTCGTCAAGAGGTAACCATGGATCCGACAGCCATCTCCGGCGAGCTGGTGTTCCGTACATCCAGCTACTCGAAGACCAACAACTGTGTTGAAGTCGCGAGCTCTCCGCTCGAAACGGCCCTGCGCGATTCCAAGCACCAGGAGAAGGGTCACCTCTCCCTCTCCAGGTCCGAGTGGGCCGCGTTCCTCGGCGCTGCCAGAACCCACTCACTGTAGAAACCGGGTAGGAGTCAGGGGCGCCCTGGCTCCAACCACACCACCGAACATCCGAGTCCGCCACCGGCGGTTCGTCAGGCTGCTTGCGAGAAACGACGCCACACCTCACTTGGTCCAGCAAACCACCCGGGTCAGCCCAAGCCTCGGGAAATTGGGCATCACTGGGTGTCGCCGCCAGCTTCACGATGGTCATGCAGATTCCAAGGAAACTTCGCAAACCGCATCGAGTTCTGGATCTCCTGAGGGGTGACGCTGGGCGTCACCCCTCAGGAGAAGCTTTTGTGAAGCGCCTCCTCCGGTAGGGACTCCACTTTTGGCGGGTTCAGGAGGTGCGAGGCCGCGGAGGCCGAACCAGGAGGGAGATCCATCCGCCAAGGGCGCATCCTGCAGCTAGCGCAATGAGGATGGATACAAAGGGGATCAGATGCCGAGGGTCGTTGAGTGGGCCGGCGTAGACGAACTCGAGGATAATACCGATGAACGGAATACCTGACACCGCGAGGAGATAGCGGCCTCGGACTCGTCTCTTCGGATACGGGTGAACGAATCCGGCTGTGAATGCCACCAGGGTGTATCCGAGGAACGCCAAGGGGGTCAACCATACGAGTTGGCCCATGAGGGTGTCAGCTGCCCCCAGGGGGGCATGGGAGCTGAAGAAGCGAGCCTCAACAAAAGCCCAAGACAGCCAGGTGATAGCCCCGACGCTCCAGGACTTTGCTAGATCCACCGGTTATTCCTCTTCGACTTTCACGCTGTTGACGATGTGGTCAAGTTCCGAGGGGCGCGCTTCGTTGCTATCGACGATCATCTGAGCCCGTACATTGAGAGCTCGGAGCTCAGACGTAACTATCCCGATGTCTGTGGCATAGACGATTTCTCTATTCTCATCGTCGTTTGGCAGGGTGTAGTTCACCGCGAACGCAGACTTCGCGCCGGAGATGTCGACTTCCTCCTTGGACTTGACCTCGTATCCCCTGGTAAGGCGTAGGTCTCTGAGTGTTCCTACGGTGATCAGCTCGCCCGTAAGATTGGGGTCGTTTTCTTCTGTTAGACTTGTATAAATTCCGACCCAGCCCACAGGCTCATCACCCTCGTAGAGTATGAACCCGGGTTCCCAGCCTTCATCGGCCTGATCTTCACTCTGGGCATCCCACTCACTGGGGACTTCAAATGAGACGCCAGCTCGCTCGGCTTCGACGAACCCGGACTCTTGGGATGAATTCTCCGCGGCCTCTTGTCCGTTGTCGGTGTCTTGAGTACCGTTTTCGGTCCCACACGCGCTGAGGGACAACGCGAGTAGCAGGGATGCGGTGGCTGCTCCGGCCGATTTTGAGTAATGACTGACAATTGGCATCTGATTCCCTCGTCCTTCTGGAGGCTTATGATTGATGAGACTTGGATCTGCCTAGGACGTGCAGTCTTCGTACTCAATAAGTTCGCGCTTGCCATCTTCGTTGGGGGCGCCGAGGTAGCGTGCGTCACTAACCTCCAGTGATTCCGAGTCCCATCCAGTGCTGAGCCCAACATCCTGGCCGAACAGCGTCACACTGCCATCCCAGTCTTCACCGCCTGACTCACGGTCATATCCAACAGTACTATACGTGCCCTCTTCATGGAGAAGGCGGTCGAAGTCCGAGATTCTAGGATCATCGTCTGGATGGGAGGCGACGTCCTTCGGCTGCCCGGTCGTTGACATGAACTCCAGCACCATGAGCGGCTCGCCTTGTTCCATCCACTCCATTACGGTGTCACGATTTTCGTCCGTGACTTGGAGATCGGTGGTATTGACTCTGTAATCGTCATTGTCTTCATCAACGGCAACGATTTGGATTTCGAGGCCAACGAGCTCTTCGGTGTCTCGGTCATAGGTGGTCTTGATCTGGGTGCTGTCCAAAGTATTGGCTGCGGCATCCTCACTGATGATGGATTCCGGCATATGCTCACCGACCTCGCCGGACTGCTCAAACTTGAATCCGACGGTGTCACTTACTGTGTTGTTCTCGTTGTCGACTTCTTGGGAAGCGGTGACTTTGCCTTTGGCGTCGCCAGAAAGGAGTTCCACCAGATCGATTCCTGTGCTCGCCTTCTTTCTCGCAGCATGATCTTCTTTGCTCTCTCCTATTTTCCGTTGTGTGTTTCCGAGGCTGACTCCTGCCCCTCCCTCGACCTTACCGCCGACCTCGATGACACCGGCCTCCCGATCTGCTTTGGGAAGATCGATCTCCTCATCTTCAAAGATGCCTTTGGCAGCGCCGGACAGCTGTGAGCCGAGGCCACCGAATGCCCCACTGTCTTCGCTGATGCCTTCCATGTTCATAGCCCTGCTGACGTCGTCCTTGAAGGCGGCAGCATCGCTGGCATTATCGAACGTCCACGTTTGCTGGTACCCGCCCTCGCCTTCAAGGCCAGCCCCAATTGACGCCTCAACGTCAACCAACCCCTTGAAGTTGACGCCCCAATCAGTTGGGAGAGGAGCGTCCGCGCCAACCCCCACAGAGCGGACCAATGAGACCTCCACGGTTCCATCGGACTTCTCTTTCTCGATAATGGTGAAACCGCCGTCCACATTTACTGCGACAGCTCCGCCATGGGTGGTGGAAACCGCATTTGAACCGGTCATGCAGTGCTCAGGCTGGTAGTCTTTGTCGGCCACTTTTATGTTGTCGCAGTTGTCGCCGCCGAAGGCCTGGCAGATGGCTCTTGTGAGTCCAGATGTTACTTGATCACCCAGGTCGGTAGTGGAGATCACGGCGACAGTCATAACCGAGATCACAAGCCCGACTGCTGAATACTCGATAAATGATGCTCCGGTGTCGGAGTTGCGGGCATCAAAGTCGGATCTGGAGGAAAGTTGGGAGTATTTTTGCATAGCGGTTTCCATGTCAAGTTTGAATGGTGGGACTGTTATGGGGATTCGACTTTGTCTGCTTCATTCCAGCTGGTCAGCGTTATCGCAAACCAGCGGTCTTGCAGCCCACTCTGTTGGGGAGAAAGGTGCTGGTAGTAGACGACAGGAAGCCCCTCCGCATCGACCCAGAGTTCGACTTCCAGGACGGCTTCACCCAAGCCCATGTCAGTGAGCTGGGAGTAGTCCTGCGTAGCGAACCCGACGGAGTGCTCCTTCAAGGCACTCACTGTGGCTTCACCGCGCCAGCGGTCTGCGGGCACACCGGCGGCTTCGTGAGAGTCGACGTACTTGAGATCGGCGGTCGACAAGGCAGAGGTGATATGAGAGCAGTTCACCTGACGTGAAATCGTCGCATCGATCATGTACTCGGTCGGCGGATCATCGGTTCCGATCGCCCATGATTGGTCTCCGTCAGGAGAGTAGAGGTCATCGTCTGTAGCGATGCCTCCGGCCGCTTGAATATCGGCGGGCATGGTCTCAGAATGTTCCGCCTGACGGGTGAAATCGCTGTCAGTGGTCAGCTGGCTTTCGCCGCCGTTGATGGCATAGACACCGGACCCTTGGCCGTTGCAGCTGAGCCGACCTGTGTCGACCGCCACCATGTCCCCTCCCTCGTAGCTATCCAGCTGCCATTCGGCCGAGGTGCTGGAGTCGAGGGCTTCCGTCACAGCCAGGCGAAGCTCTTCACTGTTGGAGGACTTTCCTACGGCTTCCTCCGGGACCCCCTCACCCTTGTTGTCCGAGCTGGGACCTCCACAGGCGGAAGCTGCGAGGAGGATGACCGGGATGGGGGCCAATGAGCGAAGCAGGCGGGGCATATGAGTCCGATACTGGTTTCGGCCGGCCGCACACCGGCCAGCGAATATATGGGCTGGGGCGACGGGTGAAACACGCGATGACCATGCCGCGCGGGGCAGGAAAGAGAGGAAAGAGGGGAGGCGCTCGCGCGGGATCAGGGCGCCGAGCAGGGTCCTCATGCGGCGTGGGGAGGCCGGCCGGCGCCCCTGTAGACGCCTTCCCAATAGGGGTTGCCCTGGAACTGGTCGATGACGACTCCGCGGCGGGAGTTGGCCGCGTGCACCATCTGACCGTCCCCCATGTACATGGCCACGTGGGACGGAGGCGGCTGGGACGTGATGGTGTGGAAGAAGAGGAGGTCACCCGGCTGCAGATCACTGCGGGGGACCGCAGGGAGTGAGCCCTGCTGCGGCCAGGTGGTGCGGGGAATCTGTACACCCGCCTGCCGCCAGGCGGCTTGCACCATCGACGAGCAGTCCCAGATATCGGGGCCGTTGGCACCCAGGATGTATTGCTTGCCGACCTGGGCCAGGGAGAATTCAAGAGCCACGCGTGCGTCGCCTTCGCCCTTGACTTCCCCGTCCCACGGCACTCCGCTGAAGGACCAGACGTATTCCTCCGGCTTCTTCGGCCGCTCGTGCTCGACCCAGGTTTCGCCGTCGCATTCGGGGCCTTCCACTCGGCAGACAGCCTCACGGACGCCCTCGTTGAACTGCGAGGCGATCGGTGAAGTCACGATCACGCCGATGATGAGACCCGCTAGGGACGTCAGCAGGGCCACCTCGACCATGCTCGCGCCGCGGTCGTCACCTGGTGGCCCATGGGCTGAAGAAGCGATGAGTCTCCGCACCAGCCCTGCTCCTATTCCTTGATGGTCGGTTCTTGCGTAGCGTCCTTGGAAGAGATACACATCCGCTTACGTCTGCCTGACGACATGGTCTGTGAGGGGCATTGACGCTGTGGGAAGCGAAACGATTGCGCGTGATCGAATGTGAGGTTCGGCGTCGACAGCATCAGCCCAGCCGGACACCACCCTGCTCGAGGACGTAGACCGGGTTGAGCTTCTGCCCGTTCTGGTGGATCTCAAGGTGCAGGTGGCAACCCGTGGAGAACCCCGCGTTGCCGATCTGGGCGATCATCTGACCGGCCTTGACGGTCTCTCCGACCCGTACGTGAAGGCCGTGGCTGTACATGTGCCCGTAGACACTCACCAGCCCGGCACCGTGATCGATCCGAATCCAGTTGCCGAAGCCGCTGGCCGGCCCTGAGTCGATGACGAGCCCGTCCTGTACTGCCCAGATCGGGGTTCCGCAGGGGCCGCCGATGTCCACGCCGGCATGGGCGGTACTGGCCCCCAAGGTGGGTGCAGCCCGGTTACCGGGCATGCTGGTCACCGGACCGGCAGCAGGCAGCGCCCAACCATCGGGGCTGATGCTGCCCTCCCAGCCACCGGCCGGAATCCCGGGCAGTCCCCAGGCGAACTCCTGCGGCTCATCCGGCCGCTCGTGCTCGACCCAGGTCTCGCCATCGCATTCGGGACCTTCCACCTGGCAAACAGCTTCGCGAATGCCATCGTTGAATTTTTGAGCGATAGGCGAATTGACAACAACTCCGATGACCAGGGCTGCGAGCGATGTGAGGAGAGCGACCTCGACCATGCTCGCGCCCTGATCATCACCTGGTGGGTCGGGGGGTGAGGGGATTTTCAATCTCCGCACCAGGGCTCCTTATTCTCATTTCGGAGACAATAGGGTGCACGCACCTTCAGCGGCACCCGAAGACATCTACCGAGAGGCGGCTACCCGACCGGCACATTCGTGACAGGCTGGAAGCCAGGAATCTCGATGTCGACGCTGCTCAATCCTTCCGGGAGGTCGAATGCTGCCCAATAGGTGGCCTCGCCGTTCTCAGGGACAGTGGTGGCGTAGTCACGCGGCGTGCGAGGACCGGAGCAAAGGCATTCACCTTCATCGTCCTTGCTCGGGTAGAAGCGGATCTCATTATCGGTGTCCAGCAGGGCTACGCCGTTGGCCGGCGTGAGTCCTTGAGCCCCGTAGGGAAAGACAGTGTTCCGGAAATTGGAGACCCTGATCTTGTTTCCGCCCTGGTCATGGACAGTCCATGTCAGGGATGTGTAGCCGCCGTTGTCAGATTGAACGAGCTGATTGACAGTGACAGTCGAGTCACCCCAGTCGCTATTGCTGGCAGACGCGGTTCCCAAGTCGGGAAGCGAGGCTCCATCCCCTTCATCGGAGTTATCTGCATCGGCGCTAGCCGATGAGAGCGCGGTGAGGGAGAGTGTGAGTGCAGCCGCCGGTACGGCAATGTATCGGAAGGTCCTCTTCATGAAGGGCATCGCGACTCTCTCCTACTTAGCGAAGCTGATGGTGACGCGCCGGTTCTGCTCCCGGCCTTCTTCGTTGTCGTTGCTCGCGATCGGATCCGAGGATCCGTGTCCCTCGGCAGAGAAGTTGACATCGCGGCTGACCAGGTCTTCAAGGCGCTTCTGGACTGACTCTGCGCGGTCTTTAGACAGCGGGTTATTGATCGAGTCGTTTCCGGTGTTGTCCGTGTAGCCGTCGATCGATACCTCATCGGCAGAGGAATCATCGATCTCCTTGGCCACCTTCTTCAACGCCGTGTCGGCTTTATCGGTCAGGTCTGACTCGTTGACCTTGAAGAGTACATCTGAGGAAAGCATGATCTTCGATTCATCACCGGAATCCTCGCGTGTCTCTTCTTCGCCCATCTGAATCGAGGAGATGTCTCGAATTTCAGGATCTGCGGTTGCGGTTTGCGCAATCTCCTCTTCTTCGCCTGAAGCCTCAAGGAGGGGGATATCGACGAAGTCCGGCGAAGCGAGAGTAGCTACGGTCATCGCATCCACGTCGGCCGGAGGGGCAGGGTAAGCTACCCAAATGTCGACAGAGTCACCAGGGTCGACGCGCTCTTGGCCTTTGAAGTCAGAGCAGAGGCATTGGTCGTCCGTCTTCTGAAGTGGCATATGGCGCTTGCGATTCGCTGAGTCAATCAACGTAACGCCTTCAGCTGTGGTGGACTTCCGCATTCCGGCCAGGTTTGGAGAGAGCCTGTTAGTCTCTGTTCCCGTGTTCGTCACGGTGATGTCCAACAACGCGACATCGTCGCTGATCCGCCTGATGGGGTAGACGTCGATCTTGAAATCATCGCCGGATTCAAGGCTTGTCGTCAGCGAGGACGCAGCGACCTCGCCCTTGGAAGCTTGGTTTCCGCCGCCATTGCCGCCGTCGTCGGAACCGCCATCATTTCCTCCGTTTCCGGGGCCATCGGCATCACCCCCACCGACGCAGGCCGACAGCATCAGTACAGCAGCAGCCACGGGAACTGCCCGAAGTAGTGAGTGATTGAACAGAGACGATTCGTTGGGTCGCAGGGGCATGGGGCTCCTTAGGGGCACAGGGCAGTAGCGACGTGTCATCCTAGCGAAGAACATCGAGGCAGGTCTACAGGGGTCGTGAAGAACCTGAGTATCGCATCGGAGCGCTAGCCATCATCGTTGTTCCTGGTAGCAGGCTTGTAGAGATACTTTCCCTCCTTGTTGGTGAGCTTTACCTCGATCATGCGACGGGCGTGTTCGTACCCTCTAATAGATTGGCCGTTGCAACTGACTCCGATTATTGAGAAGTTCTCAATGTCTGGGTGGAAGATATACGAGCAGTCTGGGACGGTGACTTCCGCGATGGCGTCGGCATTTCCTGAATGGAGTGATATGCCATCGCCTTCCTCGCTTTCGGTGCCATCGCAAGGACTGTCGTTCCAGTGGCGACTTCCGCCCTCTTCTAGTTCGCGTTGGCACTGCGCGCTGCGGACTTCAACGCGGATAATGTTTCCTGTATTTCCGGTTCCATTATCGCTGGCGCGGATGTCCTCGAGGATGGAACCGTTCGCCTTCGCATAGCTCTCAGCGCGTTCCCTGCCACCTGCTGGAGAGTAGAGACCGCCATAAGGGAGACGGTGGTTGGCGAGGGTGCGTGCGGCGTCATCGGCGGCTTGCCCCGCAGCAGCAAGTGCTGCGGCGTCTGCGGCTTGCTGAGCTCGGTTGCGAAGATCATTGGCGAATCCGAGGCGCACGTAGAGCACGGTGAGTGAGAGCAGGGCTAATGACAGCGCGACAAGCAGGAACAGGCTCGCCTGTCCCTGCTCATCGGGCTTCGCCGATTTGAAAACCACGTTTGATAGCTCTCAGATCTCTTCGGCGGTAGAAGTCTTATTAGTCGAGGAAATCGAAGGCGTTGTCCACGGCAGTCTCGATGTTCTCCTTGATCGTACCGCCGATGCCGTCCTCGCCCGAGGCTGCGATTACGGCGGCCGCAATGGCACCGATGACCAGAAGGATTCCAGCGTATTCGACGAAGCCAGCGCCCTTGTCCTTCTGGGCTTCGCGGCGACGCAGCGAGATGGCGCTCTTGACCTTGTCGAGTGCGTTCGTGGTGTTGATCATCATGTCATTGCTCCAAATCTTTGGGATTCCCTGCTCGCGACAATGAAGAATCTACCGGGTTGTGAAGCTGGGAGCATAGGGCCCGAAGGCCCAAAGGGAGGCCTAAAGCAAGAAGGGAAAGTTAGCCCGGCCGCTAGGTCAAAAGACACCCACCCTCATCTTCGGGGCGCCTGCGCGGTGGGTCTGGTGGTGCAGTCGTTCCAGCGAGCTATCGCTGCGGTCCTCGTGCTCACCCCGAGCTTGTGGAAGATGCGGTTGAGGTGGTTCTTCACGGTCTTCTCGGCGAGGAAGAGCTCAGCTGCTATCTGTGCATTGGTCAGCCCCCGCGCCATGGTCTGCAGGATCTCCGCCTCGCGCGTGGACAGCCCGAGGCGTTCTGCGGGTGAATCCGTTGGAGCGGCGGCACTCTCCGGGAAGTCACGCAGGGAGTTGACCACAGCGCTTGCAGCGAGTGGAGACAAGGGAGTCCCTCTGCCCTGCACAGCATCGCTGAGTGCCCGGCGCAGCTCCTCCAGACCGAAGTTGCCGTGCACCATGTATCCGCTGGCGCCCTTACGGAGAGCAGCGTGGACGATTTCTGGATCTTCGGTGTGAGTGAGCATGATCACTTGGGTGAGGGCGCTGATTTCCTCCACCACGCTGATGCCGTCGCGGACGGGCATTCTGACATCGAGGAGGACCACGTCGGGGCGCAGGCTGTTGGTAAGGCGAAGGGCTTCGGCTCCGTCGCCGGCTTCACCTACAACAACGATGTTGTCCGTGGCTTCGAGGAGAGCTACGAGACCGGTGCGCACCACGATGTTGTCATCGACTGCAAGTACGGTGATCTGTTCTGCACTGGTGTTCTGCAGGGTGCTTATCACTGTGCTGACCTTTCGATGGTCTGGTCTGGAGCAGCTTCCTCAGCTGCCGCCGTGAGCAGGGGGAGGCGGATGGTCACCCGGGTACCCTCGCCGGGGGCAGAGGCCATGCTGAGAGATCCACCAGCACGATGAGCGCGCTCTGACATCCCGACGATCCCGAAGTGACCCTGTCGGTAGGGCAGTCCGTCCGCCCCCAACGTGATTCCTGAGGCACCGTCGGCACTGAATCCGCGTCCGTTGTCACTGATGTGCAGGACGGCGTGGTCATCGGCGGAGTACAGGCTGTCCGCTGAGCGAGGCCCTGTGCCCAGTGCGATGTCGACCCGGTCGGCCCCGGAGTGCCGTTCGACGTTGGTCAGACTTTCGCGGAGGATGGCGACTATCTCATGCCGTGCGATGACTGTGAGCTGCGGGTCTTCTGCCGAGGCAGTGAAGTGGGCAGGTACACCGGAACGCGCGGACCACGCCTCGACCTCGAAGGCGAGGATCTCCTCGATCGGCGAGTCAGGAGTGTCGTCTCTGAGGTCGGAGATGAGATCACGAGCTTCGCGTGCGGCGGTTTCAGCGGCCTTGATGACTTCGTCAGCCGTCCGTGCAGCGCGTTCAGGGTCCTTCTTCAGCCAGAGGGGCAGTGCTTGCGCGGCTAGTGCGGCACCCCTCAGCGTCTTGGCCACAGAGTCGTGCATATCGCGGGCGAGTCGGGCCCGCTCTTCTGCGGCGGCGGCCTGCGCCTCCGCTATCTCACGCCGCTGCTGCTCGGCCGCCAGCTGAAGGAAGATCCTCCGGAGTTGAAAACCTACGTATCCGGCTACGGGGTACAGCAGTGGGTGCACCGCCAGGATCTGCGCGTTGAGGAGGTCCTGCGCCCAATCCGATCGGAGCTCCGCATCCCAGGCGGAGTAGATGACCAGAGCAGCGAAGTAGCTGGTCATCTGGAAAGCCACGACCGCGATCATGCCGCGTGCACTGAAGAGAAGACCGGCCACGGTAGCCGTGAGGACTGTCGCCACAAAGAAGGGGCCGCTCGGGCCGTCGACCGTCAGGATGGTCGCGGCACAGAAGATGTCCGCGGTGACGAGGAAAGGATGGCGGAGGATGTAGGGCGTGACTCTCTCCCAGTAGTGGGCTACCAGGGCGGTCAAGGCTGCGAAGAGTATGGAGAGGAGGATGGTGGCCAATGTGAGGCGTTCCCCGGGCAGCATGAGAAGTGCTGTGAAGGTCAGCACGAATCGCAGCTGCATGAGCAGGCGAACCAGCCGCGCCATTCTCGGTAGGAGTTCCGGCGCGGTTCTGCTCGGAGAGGGGGCCATGATGGTCATCCTCCGATGGAGATTCCAGAGCCGAGAATGAGCCCGCCTCCGATGAGCAGAATGAGGCCGGGCAGCATGGTGGCGGCGGTGACTCCGGTCACCCTCGGGTTGAGTTTCTGCGCCTTCTGCCGCAGATACTGGGCATCTTCGCGGCGCATGTCACTGCTGATGGTCTGCAGGGCATCCGCGAGAGGAGCACCGAGCTCCTCGGCCTGCTGAAGGGCTGTGACGAACTTGCCCAAGGCCTCGTTGTTGTTGCGCTTGCGCAGTTGGACGAAGGCCTCCCTGCGGCTGGTGCCCATGTCCATCTGGCGCAGCGCGACTCGGAACTCGTCCGCGAGGACGCCTGGCATCGCATCACACACGCGGGAGAGCGCCTGGCGGAAGTTGAGGCCGGCGCCGACGGTCACCGCCAGGACGTCCAGGAAGTCCGGCAGCTGTGTCTGGACGTCATCCTGACGCTTTTTCGCGGCCTGATAGAGCTGCAGGTCGGTCAGGCCGATGAAAGCGAGGGCGATGAGCGCGATGATCACCGAGCCCGACGCCAGGAAGTAGGCGGATACCACCGTGTAGAGAACCACCTCGCCGATTTTTCGCCGAATATAGCGGTCCAGGTTCATGCCCTCCGGGGCGCCGGCCGCCTCGATTCGCCGCCTGATACCCGCCTTGCGTTCCTCGGGCAACGCTTCATTGACCGAGGCGAAGAAGATCTTGCCGATACGCTCGGTGATGCGGTGCAGGATGAAGGTCTGATCTTGCTTCTTCTTCGGCACGACCGGGATGAAATCCTCGTCGGCGACCTCCGTGGGCTTGGAATAGAGGTGGTAACCCCACACGGCGAGCCCGACGCAGACCATGGAGAAGAGCCCGAGGAGGATGATCAGGGGATATGAGAGTGTCACCGGTGAGCTCCGTGCAGGGTCAGTAGTTGATCTTCGTCATGCGCTGGACGGCGATGAATCCGATGGTGAACAGAACACCGACGACGGCGAGCAGGATGATCCCGAGGAGGCTGTCGAGCATCGCGCCGACGCTTCCGGGATTGAGCATGTTCAGACCGAAGAGGGACAGGACACCCATGACGAGCAGGGCCCAGGCGGTGCCCTTCGTCTCGCTGAGGATCGTCCTGATCTCCCGCCGGGTCTCCTTGCGCTGCTCCAAGGTGTCGGAGATGTTGCGCAGCGCGGTGACAAGCGCACCGCCAGACCGGGACGCGATGAGCAGGGTGGAGACCAGGACACCGATCTCCCGTGAAGGCATGCGTTCGCGCATGTCGGCGATGGCGGCGTCGAAGGACTTGCCCAGGCGCATGGTGTGTGCGGCGCGGCGCAGCTCGGATCCCGCCGGGTCGTCGAGTTCTTCCGCGGCCATGGCGATCGCGGTGGGGAGTGCCAGGCCGGCCTGAGTCGCGTTGGACAGCACGCGGGCGAGTTCGGGGAGCTGGGCGATGAACTCCTCCTTGCGGCGCTCCTCCTTGCGCTTGAGGTACTGGAGGAACAAGAAGCCGACGAGGACCGCCGCCAGGAAGCCGAACAGCGGGGCCAGGAGCTGGCCCACGAAGATGATCGCCAGCGACCCGCCGACGATGATCAGCAGGGCGAACAGGGTGACCGGCATCTTCACGCCGGCCCGCGCCAGGCGGGTCTCCAGGTTCTTACCGATGTCGGAGCGGCGCAGCCACGTGTCGAACCGGTTGAAGGGGGAGTTGGCGCGGCGCTCTACTTCCGCCAGGGCGCTGCGGGACGCCATCTGCGCGTTCTGGTCGAGGCCGGCGCCCCACTCACGTGCGGCCAGGATGAACAGGATCCCTGTGCCCGCTATGAGGACCGTGATCAGCAGCATTGGGGTCGGGTGCCTTTCAGATGGAGGAGGAGCCGTCGGCCGAGGCCGCGCCGAACACCGCAGGAATGGACTCCCCTGCGGAGATCACGCGCTGGGCGATCCGGGCCGGCAGCGGGAAGCGGTGGTGCACGCCGCGCACCCGGCGCTCGGCGTTCGGCGGTTCGGCGTCGAAGCGCAGCAGGTGCTCCAACCGGAACTCCTCGTGCCGCTCTGAGGCCACCACACCGATCTCGGACACCTTCCGGCTGCCGTCGGGGTAGCGGTTCAGCTGGACGATCACGTCCACGGCCGCGTTGATCTGGTCGCGCAGCGCCTCGAACGGGATCTTCACCTCCGACATCGAGGCCAGCGTGAGCAGCCGGTAGACCGCGTCGTGCGCGGAGTTGGCGTGCACGGTGGCCAGTGAGCCGTCGTGACCGGTGTTCATCGCCTGGAGCATGTCGAGGGTCTCGGCGCCGCGGACCTCACCGACGATGATCCGTTCGGGGCGCATACGCAGCGAGTTGCGGACGAGATCGCGGATGGTGACCTGCCCGACGCCCTCCATGTTGGGCGGACGCGACTCCAGCCGGATCACGTGCTCCTGCTGGAGCTGCAGCTCGGCCGAGTCCTCGATGGTGATGATGCGCTCGTCGTTGGGGACGAAGCCGGACAGCGCGTTGAGGAACGTGGTCTTACCGGTACCGGTACCCCCCGCCACGATGATGTTGAACCGCGCGCGGACCAGGGACGCGAGCAGGATGGCGGTATCGGTGTCCAAGCTGCCGAACTCGACCAGCTGCTGCAGGGTGAACGGCTTGGGGAACCGGCGGATGGTGATCGTGGGCCCGGTGAGGGCGAGCGGCGGGATGATCACGTTGACGCGCTCGCCCGTGGGGAGGCGGGCGTCGACCATCGGGCTCGACTCGTCGACCCGCCGGTTGACCTGGGCGACGATGCGGTCGATGGTCTGCATCAGCTGCTCTTCGCTGGCGAAGGCCATCTCCAGGCGCTCGACCTTGCCGCCGCGCTCCACGTAGACGGTGTCATGTCCGTTCACCATGATTTCGGTGACGCTCTCGTCTTCGAGCAGCGGTTCGAGGACGCCCAGGCCGAGCGCCTCGTCGACCACCCGGCGGACGAGCATGCCGCGCTCCCGGTCGGAGAGGACCGGGCCCTCCCGAGAGAGGAGGTGGCCGACGACCTTCTCCAGGCGCGTGCGGCGCTGGTGCATGTCCAGCATGGCGAGATCTTCGAGGTTGATCTCGTGGAGCAGCCGCTCCCGCCAGTGGGCGACACTGCCCAGGTCGGACCGCTGCTCAACCTTGCGGTCGGCGTCGAGCCGGTCTTTGAGTCCCATGAGTCGCTGTCCAAGGAAGGAAGTGGAAGAAAAGAAGTGGTCGGTCGGTGCGGAGACGGGAGAGGCCCGGTATGTCAGCGGGGCATTTCCACGGTCCGGGTGAGAGGCAGGTCCAAACCGGAATAGGAGAAGATCAGCGGCATGCGGACCTCGATGCGTGTGGCGTAGCCGTGCTCGACCCGGTAGACGTCGATCTTCGCCTGGTCCTGCAGGTAGCCGGGAAGCGTGTCGTGGGCGAGGCTCCTGCCGTGTTCGGCCCCGTAGCGCCCGGCCGCGTCGGCACTGACCCGTGCCGCATTGTTCATACGTTCCATGGCCGCGAAGCTGAAGAACACCTCCAGGGCGATGGTCACCACAAGGAGGAAGAACGGCAGGTAGACGGCGAACTCGACGAATTGGCTGCCCCGGTCGTCCGCCGATCTGAGGCGGTGCCGGAGCAAGCGCCCGACCCGCAAGCCGGGGGACGAGGCTTTCGCGGACACGTGATCACCTCTCGTTGGGAACCTTGGCGCCGCTGGAGATCTCCCACGGGGTCGGGGCGCCGGGTATCACCGCGGGCATGTTGACCGTGACGTTGACGGCGCGCGGGCTGTTGTTCGCCGCTCGCACCACTTCGAGGGAGAAGCGGTCCTCCTCTTTCCACGGGCCGCTGATGCGCTTGGTGGCCGCCTCGACGATCTGCTCGTCGCTGTTCGGGGTCACCACCGCCTGACGCGCGCCTTCGTTCGCGGCGTGGCTGGAGTACATGCCGGTCAGGCCGATCAGCAGCACCTGCCACACCAGCAGCGCGGCAAAGCAGATCAGCGGAACGACCAGGGCGAACTCGACGAAAGCCGCCCCGCTGTCGGACGCCTCCTTCCGACGCCGCAGCAGGCTCTTGACCGGTGACGGCTTGGCCGCCGTATCCGAGCCCGACACGCCGGCCGACTGCGACTCTTCCTGCTCGTCCTCGTCGGGGGCGGAGAACAGCCCCAGTTCCTTGGCGAGCTGGCTGTAGGCCTTCAGCAGCGACTCGTCGTTGAGCCGCCCGGGGTTGCCGGTGTTGGACGCCTCCTCCAGAGCGCGGTAGTTGGCGGGGACAGCGGCCTTGAGGAAGTCGGTGCCCAGCAGCTTGCGGGCGAAGTCCGGCTGGATCTCGTTCTTCCGGCTGTGCCTCATCAGCAGGCCGGTCACGCTGTCCTTCTCGCGGATCTGCAGCCGGTCCCACATCGCGATCAGCCGCTGCGCGCCGCGCAGCGCGGGCAGGTCGGGGGTGGTGAGAACGACCGACTTGTCCGCCAGCTCCACGGCCATGGCCGTGGACTCGGTCATGGCCGCACCGCAGTCGACGAGGACGAAGTCGTACCGCGACCTGAGCGCCCCCAGGATCAGCCGTGCCGCGCGGGCCGAGACGTCCTCGCCCCGCTCGCCCTCGTCGGGGGCGAGCAGGATGTGCAGCCCGTCCGGGTGGACGTAGAGGGTGTCGGCGAGCATCGAGGCGCTGATGTCCTCCGAGGCGTCGACCAGGTCGACGATGCTGCGCCGGTGCTTGAGGTCGAAGTAGCCGGGGATGTCGCCCGCCTGCAGGTCGAGGTCGACCAGGCAGACCAGCCGGTCGGCCTTGGCCGCGAGGCGGGCGAGGTGGATGGCGGTGGTCGTCGTCCCGACACCGCCCTTGGAGCCCACGAAGGTGATGATCGACCCCCGGCGCCCGGTGGTCGGCACGTCGAGGGCGGCACCCTCCAGGTGGCGCCGGATCGTGCGCGACCAGTCGGCCGCGGAGGCGACCCGCGCCCGCAGCTCCTCGATGGTCGCGTTGGCCGCCAGCACGCCGCGCGCGCCGGCCTCCATGGCGTCGGTGTAGGCCGCCGGCTGCACCTCGTCGACGAGGAGGATCACCGCGAGCTGCGGGTGGTTCCGGGAGATGTCCCGGATCAGGTCGAATACCGGGAGCGGGCCGAGCTCCTCGTGGATGAGCACGACATCCAGCGTGGGGATCTTGCCGACGGTCTCGCTGATCTCGTGGGACGAGCGGTGGACGCTCACGACATCGGCGTCGGAGAGCTCCTCGAATCGGGTGGTCAGCGCGGTCTCCAACTCAGCGGTCGGAGTCCCGATCATGACCTGGTAAGCGCTCACTAGTTACCCCCGGTTTGCGGAGTGTCGTTGTCGTCCTCGTCGTCTCCGTTGTCGTCGTCGGAGTCGGATCCGCTCTCGGCCTGGATCTCCTTGAACTGGTCGGCGGAGCAGTACTGCAGGTTGCCCGGGTTGCCGGCGCCCTCGGGGCTGACCAGGCCGAGCCGGACGCCGCTGGAGAAGGACTCCGCGTAGCCGAGCTGGAGGGCCTGGTGCGGGTTGAGCCGGAACGTCACCGGGACCACGCTGTTGGTGCCGCCGGTGTTCTCGTCGATCTCGGAGGCCAGTTCGCCGACGTCGAGGACCTCGATGTTGGTGAGCACCCGGATCTGGCAGGCGTCCTCCATGCGGTCGCTGGGCTGGAAGGCCGCGTACACGTCGACGCGCGACTGGCGGCTGATCTTGCCCGCGACGCCCGTCTCGGCGTTGATCATGATCGCGAGCTCACGTTCGCCCTGCTGGAGGTCGGGTGCGGCGACGACCATGGTCTTCTGCAGCAGCGCCCCTTCGTCGATGAAGGTCGCCGACACGGGGGTGCGCCCGACCTCTTCGGCCGATAGGTCGGCGAGGAAGGTCTTCTCGTCGAAGAACTTCGCCGGAACCTCGACCTCCTCGACCATGTCCTCCGTGATCTGCTGGTAGGGCTCCACGTCCTGCGTCAACTTCAACGCGGTCCGGTAGGTGCCCATCTCGGCCTGCAGAGACGCGGAGTGGGAGATGACGGCGAAGCCGACGGCGATGGCGCCGACGGCGGCGATGACCATGAGCAGAACGCCTCGCCGCTGACGGGGGTTCATGGTGCTCCATTTCTAGCCTGGCGGTTGGGGGACGTGGGCCGCAGTGCCGATGCGGGACCGTGCGGCTGACACTGCGGGCGCGGCGCCTTTGCGCCGCGCCCACGGGGGCAGGAGCCTATTCCGGTGGAGGTACCGGGCCTCCTGTTCTCGAATGTCCGGCCTCGTGCGGCGAGCGTCCGTGAGGCAGCGGAGCGGGGGGCTGGGCCGTCTGGTTTCTCGGCGGTGGCCCAGGTGGTCGGGGTGGGGCAGATGGCCCGGGTGGCCCAGCCGGCCCGGGTGGCACCTGAGGCGCCGGTGGGTGCGCGGCCGGAGCCCGCTGGGGTGGGCGCCCCGGTGCGGGCTGAGGGGGCTGCTGCGGAGCCGTGTTGCTGTGCGGCCGCGGTGCCTGCGGCGCGGTCTGCTGACGCCGGTAGCGGTCCAGGGCGGCCTGGGCCGGGCCGCTGCCCCGGCTGTGCGGCTGCGTGTTGACGGGGGGCGGGACGTTGCCCGCCCTGGAGTAGCCCGGCGGGCGGCCGACCGGCATCTGGTTGGCGGCGCCGCAGAACGGGCAGTGCCCGCCCGCGACCTGCTCACCGCACCACGAGCAGGTGACCGGCCGGATGCTGCGCGCCGGCTGGGTCAGGGCGTTGGGGTGGGCGCTGAAGGCCACGAACTCGACGTACTTCGACGAGCCCCAGTACTCCTTGCCCAGGGGCTGCGTCGGAAGCTTGCGCGTGGAGTCGGTACGGATAACCGGGATGAACTGCTGGTCGAACGTGTCGGTGTCGATGTCGTCGCCCGCCGAGTAGAGCATCTGGACGGGGTCGATTGGTCGGAAGGGGATGTTCGGGGCCGGGTCCATCCGCTTCACCCGGCCCACACGGGGAATCGGGGCGCAGAAGGCGAGGAACTTGACCTTGGGGGCGAAGGAGCCCAGGTGCTGCTTGAGGGTGATCGGGATGGTGGAGAGGTTGCCGACGCTGCGCAGCCAACCGCCGGCGAGCATGTGCTCGGGCAGCTCCTTGGCCAGCGCCGCGATGATGCCCGACGGGAGGTAGGGCGCCAGGTAGGCGAGCTGGTCCGCCATGAGCGACAGGGCCAGCGGTGAAAGGTCGGCGCTGACCGCGGCGATGTGGTCGGTGCGCAGTGCCCCTCGGGCGAACCGGATGGTGCGTACGGCCTCATCGGCCCGCCACGCCGGGTAGAGCGCCACGACCTTCCTGCCCTGGGCGATGTGGTGGGCCGTGAAGTCCAGGAACTCGGCGGATCGCGCGGCGTGGTCGTCACCGGCCAGCGCGAACCGTTGTGCCTGTGAGGACCCGAGGTGACCCGTGCTTGGGATGTCAGCCAGCAGGGCGACGACAGGCGTCGACCTGGAGGGGGCAGTGGACACTTTGGCTAGCTCCCGGGGGATGGGGTCGTACGTGGGACGAGGGCGCGGCAGGCCACTGGCGGTTCGTCCCGGGATATCGTATTGCGTCGTCACTGACAGGCGCGACACACAGCCTGTTCATGCTGCTCTCCGAGAATCGCCGCAGCCTACGCTGGGTTATGGTCTACCGGAAAATCAGCCTGTTTGCACTCGGAACAGTGACGCTCGGTGCAATTCTGGCCGATATAGGACACGAGGTCACGCTTGGGTTGCGGCAGCTTGTCCGGCTGGTCAGGGCGGTGTAACTCGACGTGCCAAGGTGCTCTCGCCGGAGGCAGGAAGATCATACGCACCCGGTGGTTCGGAATCGGCGTTCAAGGGGTGCGAACCGGGGCGGCCGTTGGGCGCCATGGGAAGTGCCGACGGTGGATTTCGGTGGTGAATTACCTGGTCGGAGCCGGTGCGCGGGGATGGGACCGGCGTCGGGTGCGGTGAATTCAGCAGTCGCTCGGGGAGTGACGGCAGGGGCGCGTGGGAGGACCGGGCGCGCAGGCGGATCGACTCCATGCGGTCGCCCAGCGTGGCTGGAACGGGTTCCTGCTGGTCGTCCGGGGCGGGGCAGGTCGGCAGCGGAGGCGGCGCCGGGGCCTCCTGGGGTTCCGGTTCCCCCGGGGTGCCGGTGGGGTCGGAACATGACGGCGCGTGATCGTCCGTCGCGCCTGTGGCACGTATGCGGGGGCGCGGCGTGACGGGCGCCGACAGGCGCGGTGGGCCCGGCGGGCGGCGTGTGAGCCGGTTGGCCGCGCCGCAGAACGGGCAGGTCGGGATGGCGACCGGCTCGCGGCACCAGGTGCACATCGTCGAGGCCAGGTCGGTGAGGACGGCGGTGAGCGCGCGCGGGTGGGCGCTGAAGGACACGAACTCGATGTGGGCCGAGGTCCCCCAGTAGTCGGCGGCCAGAGGCTGTGGTGGCAGCGCCAGGGAGCGGTCCGGGGACAGGACCGGGAGCAGGTGGTCGTCGAGGAACGAGGTGCGCAAACCCTCGGGGATCGTGTAGAGCATCTGGGTGGGTGCCTGCGGGCGGTACGGCAGCTCGTCGATGTCGGCGCCGTGGCGGATCCAGCGGACGCCGGCCTCCGGGGAGCAGTACGCGAGAAACGCGACGCCGGGGACGTAGGAGCCCACATGCTGGCCGATCGTCGTGGGCAGCGTGGCCAGCGAGCCGACCCTGCGCAGCCACGCCCCGGCCAGGATGTGTTTCGGGAGCTCGCGTGCCACCGCCGCGGTGAGCCCGGCGGGCAGGTAGGGCGCGAGGTGGGCGAGCTGGTCGGCCACCAGCGACAGGGCCAGCGGTGAGAGGTCGAGCGGGACCTGGGCGATGTGGTCGGTGCGCAGCGCGCCCCGGGCGAAGCGGATGGCCCGCAGGGCCGGCTCGGCCCGCCAGGCGGGGTAGACGGCGATGACCTTGTGCCCGTCGTCGAGCCGCCGGGCCGCGAAGTCGATGAACTCCGCGCCACCCCCGAGCGCCGCCGACCGCGACGTGAAGACGCGGCGGCCCGGATCGGGAAGGTCGAAGCGGCGGGCACACGCGTCCCCCAGCTGCCCGGTGGCCGGGATGTCGGCCATCAGGGCCACGGCCGCCGTGGGCCCACTGCGCACAGCGGTCCTGGTGAGACCGGCCGGGGCCGGTGCGGCTGCGGGCTCAGGGTGGGAGGAGGGCACCATGCAAGCTCCCCAAAGGTAGGTGCTTGGTTACGGCGAGGTCATGCGATGGTGGTTCCCGGTGCCGCGATCTCACGTGTCCCGTGCGGCGGATCGAATTCTTATCGTAATGAAAGGCCCGTGGCCCGGGGAGGGCGTCCGGTCGGCCTGTGGATAGTGGGGTGCGAGCGGTCGGCTCCTCCTCCCCCGGGGCACTGCGATTCTGCTTCGGGTGACGGGGCGTCCCGGTAGCCGGGTCGGCGGTCAGCGCAGGGCGTTGAGGAGGAGCAGCACGCCGGTGGCGATCATCAGCACGCTGGCACCCACCGCGATCATGTGGTGGGCACGGGGGCTGAGCCGTCGTCCGCTGGTGCCGACCACCGCCGCCAGGACGACCTTGCTTCCGACGAGCAGGCCGTAGAAGCCGATGACGAAGGCTGCGGCCGCAAGGAGGCTGGTCTGGGCGGCGGACACCGTCAGCGGTGCGCCGACCCCGATCCAGAAGATCCAGGGGTGCGGGCTGAGGACGTTGACGACGACACCGCGGAGCAGGTACTGCGGAGCCGACCTCCTGGCCCCGGGGCCCGACCCGTCGAGGGCCGCGGCCGCGGCCGGTTGCCGTGACTCGCGCAGCGACATCACCCCGAAGCCGATGACCACCAGGCCGCCGATGGCGGACAGGGTGGCGGCGACCGACGGGGGGAACGTCGAGAGCAGGGTGAGGGCGAGCAACGCGATCGGCAGGTCGGTGAGCAGCGGCGCGAACGCCAACCGGGACCCTGCTGCCACGCCGTCGCGCAGGCTGCTCAATACGACGAGGCTCAGCAGCGGGCCGGGGCTCAGCCCTGCGCCGAGCCCCAGCGCGATTCCGACTCCGAGGGCTTCGATCACGCTATGACCTGCCAGGTGTGTCGCCTGTATGTGCGGCGCGGGCGGGGCACCGGTCCCCGATCTCCCAGAAGAGCCGGTTGTCCAGGGTACGCCGCAGGTAGTCGACACCGTCGGTGTCCCCGGTACCGGCCGCGTCCCCGATCATCGTTCTCGCCAGGCTGAGGTGCGTGCGCTTCCACTTCTGGTGGGCCTTCTCCAGTCGGTCCAGTGCCGTGTCGACGGCCTCCTGCTGTTTCTCGCTGAGCCGGGGGTACACGCGCAGATACCAGGCTGCGAGAGAATCGGGCGGCGATGGGTCCAGTGCCCTTTCTCGGATGCCGGGTACGGATCGGAAAGCCGGTGAGTCGAGCCGCTCGGGTGTCGGCAGACCGCAGAGCAGTTCGAGGGACTTGTAGGCGCGCGACTGAATTGCGCTGGACCCATCGGTCTGTGCGCGAAACGCCTGAAACGACTCCGGCCGCATCGTGGCGAGCAGGCTGAACAGGCCTGAAGTGCGTTCCAGTTCCGTGGCCGCTGCGTTGATATGGGCGGTGGCGCCGAGAATGTCGTGGGTGTGCGATGCGTCCAGTGCGTCCTGGAGTTCGACCCCCATGGCCAGGAACGTGATCTCGTACGCCTGCAGGACACGAATGAAAAGATACTCGTCGTGCTGCGGCGACACCGGAAGAACACTACACGCGAGGATCCTTCCGGCGCGGTCGTTCGGTGGGGCGGGCAGCGGTTCCACGTCATCCCACTCGGCGCTCAGCCGCTGGGCCTTGGTGATCCTCCGGGCCGTGGTGGCCGGGGAGGGGCGCCCCAGCGGGAGCCGGTCGTCGCCGATCCCCCGCGCCGTCTCCGACTCGAAGGCCACCACGTCGGCCATGAGCAGTCGCCTCAGTCGCCGGGCGGGGAAGGGGGCGCCCGATCCGGGGAACACGGCGTTGAGGACGTCCAGTGCGAGGTAGCTGCGGTAGTCATAGCGCCCCTCGTCCTTGTCGAGTACGCAGTCCAGCAGCGCGGTGATCCACGGATCGCCGCTGTGGGCGGCACGGGCCTGCCGCAGGCTTCCCAGCAGCGGGGCGTCGAGGGCGTCTTTTCCTGTCCGGAGGATCCTGCGGACCACCCCTTCGGCGGAGAGCGGATCGCCGGGTCGGCATCCCTGAGCCGGGGACGCGTCCAGCTCGCGGTCGGATTTTGCTTCTGACGAATACGTCGCACTCATCATGAAAGTCGCCTCTGGTCTATCTCGGTGTCATGTCGATTGGTATCGACGAGAGCAGCAGAAACAGGGCAGGGGGTGACTGCCTCCGCCGGAGACATCGCCGGCGCGCGGGGCGAGGTATATCGAGGGGTCCCCCTCCGAAGATTCGCGCGGGGAGGCGTTTCCTGCGATATCGTGCGCTCGTCGGCGGAAGTTTCCTGCTTGTCCGGAAGACGGGTGGGGTTTCGTTCTTGGGGCCGTACCGGAATGTTGTCCACCCTAGGTGATGGCCCGGGAGGTGGAAACTGATGATCAGGAAGGACGCTTGAGGGGGTTGTCCGAAAACTGGACGCTAGGAAATGCCAGAACTCGGGGTGTGGACTATTCGATCATGTGCGCGGCCAGGGCAGAAAGAAGGTGGTGCGCGAAGATCATTCCCTGCGCGTCCGCTGGGGAGGTTGCGCCCGCCCTTTTGCCCGTCCGATTCCGGGGTTTTACCGGACACACATGTCCGGATGTGGCCGTGGCCGTGATCGCAGCGTGGAGGACCCGGCCGAGCGCGCCCGAACACGCCGGGGCAAGTGCCCGACGCGCCGCCCGCTCGGGCGAAGGCACCTCCTCAACGGAAAAGGCCCGGTCATCGCATCTCGATGACCAGGCCTCCCGCTCTGGGGTGAGTGAGGGGACTTGAACCCCCGACATCTTGGACCACAACCAAGTGCTCTGCCAACTGAGCTACACCCACCATGTCCGCGGGGCTGAAGTGGCTTCAGCGCCTGCGTTCATGGAAGAGTCTAGCGGACGTCAGAGGGTGCTTCGCTCACTTTTCCGGCCGGGTCGCGCCCTCGGGCTCGGTGGTGCTGAGCACACCCGTGCCGCCCGCGACGATGTCGGCCGCGATCGCGCGGGCCGTGGCGCTGTCCGGGCCGGGGGCGGGGACGAAGGCGGCGGCACGGTAGTAGCGCAGCTCCTGGATGCTCTCGGTGATGTCGGCCAGGGCGCGGTGCCCGCCGTTCTTCTCCGGGCTGGCGAAGTAGATCCGCGGGAACCAGCGGCGCAGCAGCTCCTTGATGCTGGAGACGTCCACCATGCGGTAGTGGAGGTGCTCGTCGATGCGCGGCATGTCCCTCGCGAGGAACAGGCGGTCCGTCGCGATGGAGTTGCCGCACAGCGGCGCCTTCTTCGGCTCGGGCACGTAGCGCTTGATGTGCGCGAGGACGAGGTCCTCGGCCTCCTTCAGGGTCACGCCCTTGTCGAGCACGTCGAGCAGACCGGAGGTGGTGTGCATCTGCGTGACGAACTCACCCATCTGGTCCAGCGCCTCCTGCGGCGGCTTGATGACCACGTCGATGCCCTCGTCGAGCTGGTTGAGGTCGCCGTCCGTGATACGGCAGGCCACCTCGATCAGCGCATCGCGTTCGAGGTCGAGCCCCGTCATCTCACAGTCGATCCACACCAGGCAGTCATTCATACCGGTCAGCTTAGGGCGTCTGACGAGTGGCGGTTCTCGTCACCGCTGGTGCGGGCGGGGGACCGAACGGTGCGGCCCCGGTGCCCCGGCTCGATCACGCCGGGGCACCGGGGCACCGGGGCCGCGGGAGGCGGGCCGGGTCGACCGCCTAGTAGATGTCGACGGCGAAGATCTCCCACATGACGTCGAAGGTGCCGGAGAGCTGGAGGTAGGCGGCGCCGCCCACGACGATCAGGAGGAGCAGGAGGAGGAACATGAAGCACCCCATGCAGCCCCCGCAGCCGCCCTTCTTCTTTTTCTGCGGCTGCTGCGGCTGCTGCGGGTAGGGCGCGGGGCCGCCCCAGCCCGGGGCGCCCTGCTGGGGCTGTCCCGGGTAGGGCCGACCGGGCCCCTGGGGTTGCGGCGGGTAGCCGGGTGCGCCCTGGGGGCCGGGCGGGTAGGGGCCGGGCCGCGGCCCGCCGGGGCCGCCCGGGTAGCCCTGCGCCATCGGGGGCTGCTGATGGTCCTTGTTCTTCTTGCGGCCGCCCTCCTGCTGCGGGGCGGGGGGCTGTGCCGGGTAGCCAGGGGGAGGCGCCTGCTGCCCGTGCGGCGGGTAGCCCGGGGCGCCGGGGTAGGGCCGACCGGGCTGCTGCGGGCCGGAAGGGGCGCCCGGGTAGCCGGGTGGCGGGTAGGCGCCGGGGTGGGGCTGGGCGTCGAACGCCTGGGGCCCGCCGTGGTGGCCGCCGGTGGGCGGAGTACCGTGCTGCGGCGGCTGGCCGGGGTAGCCCTGCGGGGCGCCGAAGGGCTGCTGGGGGGCCGCGGGATGGGGGCCCGACGGAGGCTGCGCGGCCGGGTATCCGCCGGAGTGCGGCTGCTGGGCGCCGGACGGGCCGCCCGACGGCTGCTGTGCGCCGTGGGGCTGCTGCGGGCCGGACGGGGGCGCGGTGTGCGGGGCGCCGGGAGGTGTGCCGAAGGGCTCGGCCGCCCCCGCCGCCCCCGCGGAGCCGGGTGCCGCCGTCGGTTCCGACGCGCGGGGCTGCGGGCGCTCGGCCGCCTCCGCGGCCGACCGCGCCTGCTCCTCGGCGTGCCGCTCGGCGGCCTCTGCGGCCTGCTTGGCCTGCTCCTCTTGGCGTTTACGCGCCTCCTCCTCGGCCTGCCTGCGCTCCTCCTCCTTCTGCTGGCGGCGCTCCTCGGCCTGCTGCTTGCGCTCTTCGGCGATCTCGGAGATGCCGTCCTTGAGGTCGCCGAGGAACCTGTTGAACTTGAAGCCCTTGTCCTCCTCTGACGCCCCGCCGTCGGTTCCGGAGCCGCCGGAGGCCGCCGCGAAGGTCGCGTCGCCGGGGTTGAAGACCGCCGTGCGGGGCGCCTCGTCGTCCGGCCGGAAGACCGCGGTCCTGGGCGCTTCGCCGCCGGAGCCGAACACGGCCGTCTTGGGGGCCTGGTCGCCCAGGTCGGCGGTGGGGCCGTCGCCGGCGGCGTAGGGCTCGACCGGCAGGGTGGATCCGGCCGCGCCGCCGGAGACGTCCACAGTGGGTTCGTCGCCGGGCTCGGGGGCGCCGGACATGTACTGCCGGGCGGCGTGGGGATCGATGCGGGCGGTGGACCCGGCGTCGCCGGAGCCGGATCGTGCGGCCTCGTCGACGGGGACGGTGGTCGAGGGGCCGGCGGGCGGGTCGACGCGCATGGTCTGCGGTTCGTCGCCGATCGGGGCGGCCGACGTGGACGGTCCGCTGAACCGGCCGGGGTCGATGCGCATGGTGCTGGGCTCCTCTGCCACCGGGGTGGCGGGAGCCGCCCGGCCGCTGAGGTCGGCGGTCGACTCGGTGTCGGCCGATCCCGCGGAGTCCGCCGCGTCGGCGCGGGGCGGAGCCTGGGCGGGGTCGACGCGCATGGTCTGGGGTTCGTCGCCCACGCCGGGGGCGCCCGGGAGGTGCGCGGCGTCGATGCGCATGGTGCTGGGCGCGTCCTGTGCCGCGGGGTCGGCGGGGGGCGTCGGCATGGCGCCGCTCAGGTCGGCGGTCGCCTCCGTGTCGCCCTGCCCGGCCGAGCCTCGGCTCGCCTGTTCCAACTCGTGCAGGGAGCGGACGTGTTGCGTCCACTCCTCGCCGTTCCACCACCGGAGCATGTCCTGTTGGCCGTGCGGATCCGCGTACCAGCCCGGCTCGATCGATCCACCCATGGCCGACAGACTAAGGGGTTATGGGACCGGCGATAACCACTGGTCCGCCAGTCGGCCCGCAGTGGCCGGGGATAGGGCGTCGTCGTAATGCGCCGGTCCTGCCGGAGGACTCGGGGAGGACGGCCGGGTGAGGGTGTCGGCGCGGTGCGTGCGGCCGAGGCGGTCGTTCAGGTGTGCGCCATGGCCGGGTGCGGCCCGGTGCTGTTGCCGCCGGGTGCGAATGTGTGCACGGGTGCGGGTGTGTGCCCATCGCCGGAGCCGCGCAGCAGCCTGGGCAGGTAGGTGCCGAGTAGCCGGTCGGGTGAGATGGCGCCGGGGCCGATGGCCTGGGAACCGGGCACTTGGGAGTGGCCGAAATGGCCGCCCAGCGCCCACAGCCGGGTGGAGTCGTTCCGGCGACACGGCGGCTTGTCGACGGGGGGCGGCGGTCCGGCGGGCCAGGCCCGGGCCACCTCCCAGGAGTCGAGCCAGGCCAGGATCGGGTCGATGCCGGTCAGCGGGCGGTCGGTGAAGGGGTCGTCGGCCTGGCCGATGACCTCGATGACCAGGCAGACGCGTCCCTCGCGGGCGGGGTCGGGGTCGCAGGCCAGGCGGCCGAGCGCCGGCACGGTGGCCGGAAGCAGCTGCACCGTCTCCCCGGACACCGGGTTCCACACCAGGTGGGCGCTGGGCTCCTTGTCGCTGTAGCGGTCGGCGATGGTGCGGGCCGAGTGGGTGGCCGGGTCGGCCTCCGCGGTCAGCCAGACGGCTCTGGGGGCGCCGCCCCGGAAGAGGCCCCCGGAGGTCGTGCAGTGGACTCGTCCGGCGCCTGGCATCCACGCGTTGGCCACGGCCGCCACCTCTCACCGATCGCACACCTGCCGCACTACTCTGAGTACGCCAAAACGACGCCCGAGTCCATAGCTTGGGCGATTATGGCGGCGAAGATTGCGTTCGCGTGGAAAACAGGTGGTTTGTGCACGGGCTTCGCCTGGTCCCCGGGTGACGCGCCAGGCCAGCGCGGGCGCACGCCCGGCCCCCGGGGGCGGGGCCGCGGACGTCGCGCGGCCGCCGCCGGTGAACCGGTCCGGCGGCCACACGCCGATGGCCGCATCCGGCCACGCACGGTGAGGAGGGCGATCCCCTGCGCGTCGGCGGCGGCCGCTACCCGTCGGCCTCTTCTCCCTCCGGCCCCTTGAGGCGCTGGGCGAAGGCCCGCAGGAAGATGTCGCCGATCTCGGTGGGGTCCTCGGTGTTGTAGGCGGCTCCTCCGGTGGCCTCGGCGACCTTCTCCATCGGCTCGGGGTCGATGCCCGGGCCGAAGGCGATGGTGAAGATGGGCACCGGACGCTCCCGTGACCCCTCCGTCTGCAGTGTCTGCAGCAGGTGCTCCAGCGAGATGCCGTCGGGGTCGTCGTTGTTGCCGTCGGTCAGCATCAGGATGGCGTTGATGCGGTCGGCCCTGTAGTTGCGCTGCATCTCGCGGAACGCGGCGAGGTAGGTGTCGTACAGCCCGGTGTCGCCGGTGGGCTTCGGCTCGATCTCGGAGAGCGTCTTGGCCAGCCGCTCCTTGTGGGTGACGCCGTCGCTCTCGGCGCTCAGCTCCCGGACCGGCAGCAGCTCCCGGTAGTCGAGCTCCTCGTTGAGGAAGGTGGAGAACTCCCACAGGCCCAGCTCCGACTCGGGCGGGAACATGTTCAGCCCCTCGGCGGCGGCCGCGGTGGTGACCTGCATCCGGTTCATCTCGGTGCCGGGCACCGGCTCCAGCATGGAACCGGAGATGTCGATGATGGTGAGCAGGCGGGTGTCCAGCTTGAGCTGGTTCCACGCCTGGCCGAGCCGCTGTACCGTTCCGGCCGAGGGGTCGGGCAGGCTGTCGGGGGCGTCCTCGGCGAAGCCGGCGGCGGTGCTCAGCACGTCGGGGTCGCCCCGGCCCTCGGCGGTCCGAAAGCCGTGGGAGAGCAGCGTGTCCTCGACACTCTGCTCGGAGAGGGCCGAGCGGAAGGCCTCGGCGGCCCGGGACAGCACCGGGTCCTCGGTGCGCACGATGTAGGGGTAGTCGAGGGTGTAGGTGCCGCCGTCGGGGTAGCTCACCCGCGTCGGGGCATCGGCGTGGTCGGCGTTGTACCGCCAGGCGGCCTGCTCGGAGAGGACCATGATCGGCGGGGCGGCGGTGTCCGCGGTGTCCGCGGTGCCGGCAGCCTCACTGAGCAGGCCGAAGGCGGCCTCCTCGTCGGGGGTCACGCCCCGCTGCAGGGTCTGCAGGGCGGCGACGAGCTGCGGCTGGTCGTCCTCCTCGCCGCCGACGGCGCCGGCGATCAGGGCGAGCGTGGCCATGCCCGAGGAGCTGCGGGTCGGGTCGACGACGCGGACCGCGTTGGCGGCCGCGCCGCCGGTGGGCGCCGCGGTGGGCACCAGCGCGTCCCAGGACGGCTCCTCGTCGGCCTTCTCGGCCGCTTCCGCGGGTTGGGCCAGGACCAGCGGCGAGTAGGCGACCGACGTCCCGGTGTCGGTGAAGGCGTTGCCGTTGCTGTGGTCCTCCACGATGTTCTGCCACAGCCGGGAGTCGGGGATCCACACGTCGGAGTCGGTGTCGCCGAGGGTCGGCCCGGCACCGGTGATGCCGTAGGCGACGTTGGCCGAGTCCTCGGCTCGCACGTCGACGCGGACGCAGCGGCCGTCGACGCCGTGTCTGGCGTCGTTGAACTCCGCGGTGGTGCGGCTGAGCGGGGGCACGAGTTCCGGGCTGGCCACGACGCTCAGCCGGATGTCCTGGCCGCCGCAGCCGTCCTGGCCGCTGAGCGTGTACCAGCCGGTGATGCCCAGGCCGAGGATGATCGCGAACGCCGCCGCGAGGGCGACGAACGCGCCGCCGCGTCCCCGGCGGCGCCGGGAGCGGCCGATGTCTGCGCGGGCCGTGCGGCCCTCGTCATCCGGGTGGTTCTCGCGGTGGCGTCCCAAGGTGTCCTCACGGGGGGTGTGATGCGAACGGGGGGTGTGGGTCGGAACGGTACTGAAGACCACATCCGGGGAGAAGGGGGGTGAAGAAGGGTGTGCGGTCGGGAACCGGGCGGGTGCGGCGGCACGTGATCCCGGTTACCCGACCGAATGCCCGGTCAGTAGCGCCGTCATGACCTGCATTTCCGTCCGGTCACGGCGGGGTCTCCGGGGTTTCGGGCGGGAATTCTGTTGTCTTATCGTGACGTATTCGGGGCTTCAGGAGTTCACATGTGCGGGGGCGCGGCCGCGGCTGCCGCTGCCCCCGTCAGGGCTCACCCGTCGCAGTCGGGTACGCACAGGCGCCGCGACACCGAGCTCAGAAAGATCTCGCCGATCTCGTCGGGGTCGTCGGTGACGAAGAGGGAGCCGCTGGTGGCGGCCGCGACCTCGGACAGCGCCCGCCGGTCGGGCTGGTCGCCGAAGGCGATGATGAACATGGTCACCGGGCGGTCCGGGTCGAAGCGGTCCTGCAGCTCGGCCACCAGTTCGCGCTGGGAGATCTCGCTGGAGCCGCCGTCCTCGCCGGCGGTGAGCAGGATGACGGTGTTGATCTTGTTCTCGTCATAGGCGTCGCCCACCTCCTCGTAGGCGGCCAGGATGTTGTCGTAAAGCCGCGGATCGCCGCCCTCCACGGAGATGTCATCGGCGATTCCGCTGAGCTCCTCGCGTCGGCTCGCCGTCGCGCCGCGGTCGGTGCCGCCCAGCTCGGCGATGTCGGTGACCTCGTCGCGGCCGCGCGGACCGAACCCGGTGGACAGCAGCCACAGCCCCATGTCGGCCTGATCGGGGAAGAGCGTCAGGCCGAGCCGTGCGGCGTCCTTGGTGACCTGCAGCCGGGACGGCCCGCCGTCGAGGTCGACGTCCATGTGCTCGGAGACGTCGGCCAGGACGAGCGCGCGGGTGGGCATGGACAGCCGGTTCCAGTCCTCCAGCGCGCCCAGCAGCGCGTCGCCGGTGAGATCGCCATGGGTCTCGGGCGGGTCGGCGGTGATGTCGTCCCGGTCGGCCAGGGGCCCGGCCGCCGCGCCGTCGGGGTCGCGGAAGCCCAGCTCGCGCAGGCGCTCGGTGTAGTCGTCGCCGCGCAGGAGCTCATAGAGGTCGTCGGCGGCCGCGCGCATCACCGGGTCGTCGCCGACCGACACGAACGGGTAGTCGAGCTCGGCCGTGCCCTCGGTGGGGTAGAGCACCGTCAGCGGGGTGTCGGGGGAGCGGTCGTTGTACCGCACCACCGCCTGCTCGGGGACGACGGCCAGCGGGTCCACGCCCAGCCGGTTGGGGTAGACGCCGCCCAGGTCGATCTCGCCGAACGCCGTGTCCATCTGCACGTCGTGCACGAAGTCGGTCATCGCGGTGTCGGCGCCGTCGCCGCGCCCCAGCAGCTGGCGCACCGCGTACATCGCCGCCATGCCGTCGACGCCGCGGTTGGGGTCGACCATCACCATGGACCGCTCGGGCTCGCGCTCGCCGGGAAGGATCTCCCTCCAGCTCGCGCGGTCCGGCGCGGGAACACCCTCGGCGTCCTCGGGGGCGGTGAGGACCACCGGTGAGGCGGCCAGGGAGCGGGGCGCGGTCTCGATGGCGCGTGCCCCCGGCTCCGAGACGCGGGTCAGCTCCACCCATGCGGAGGACTCCGGGATCCACACGTCGGGGGCGAGCGTGGAGTCGCCGGGGCCGCCGGTGGACAGTTCGGTCATGATCCGGTGCGGCGCCATCTCCTTGGCCTGGGCGTAGACGCACACCCCGTCGTAGGCGGGGTCGTCGGCGTTGAACCGGTCGGCGGCCTGCTGCAGCACCGGTGCCATGCTCAGCGTGGTGGACACCCGCAGATAGCGGGTCTCGCCGCAGCCGAGGTGGCGCAGTCCGAGGGGGACGGCGACCCCGAGCAGCACGAGGACCCCCGCCGCCACCGCGATGACTCCGAGCGGGGAGCGCAGTGCTCCTCGCCGGCCATCGGGCGCCGGGCCGCCGGGGCCGGAGGCCATGCGGTGTCGTCCAGCTGGCACATCAACTCCGAAAAGGCGCGTTACGTGCGTGAGCGTGACATTACTTGCTGGTAACGCGGGAGAAAAGGGTCGGACGCGAACGTGATCGAACTGAGGGGCGGAGGTGACCTGGCGGGTTCCGCATGGCTAGGATGCGGGTTCGGCGCACGCCGGGACGTCCGCGACGCGTGCTCCGGATCACGCGGGTGCCGCTGCGGCGGCCGGACCCGCGCGGCAGCCGGGGCCGGGGGGCGGCGCGGAGGTAACGGGCGTGTGAGAAGTTGCCCCAATCGGGACCAAAACATCTGTCCTTCTGCATAGAGTGGCGGCCATGTCCAAGCTGAACCCCCACCGCCGATCCCCCCGGTCGGCGGGCATCGCGCTGCTGGCGTCGCTGTGCGGCGCCGGAGCCGTCGGCTACCTCCTCGTCGTCGGCACCTCCCTGGTGCCCCTGGCGCCGGAGCACGCGGTGGAGTCCGAGGTCAGCACCGTGAGCGAGCTCAGCCCCGTGCCCGTGGGGCCGGTGGGCCGGATCCAGGTCCACGTCACCGACCGCGCCCAGGCCTACGTGCAGAACCTCACCTGCGAGGGGAGTTCGGAGACCGACCCCGCGGCCTGCGCCCGGCTCGGCGACCTCATCCAGGACGCCGGGGGCGAGGACAGCTCCAGCAACCCCTTCGCCGAGGTCTCCGAGGACGCCGTGTGCACGGACAAGGAGTACGGTCCGCAGGAGGCCCTGATCACCGGCGTGTGGGACGGCGTGGAGATCGAGACCACGGTCAAGCGCACCGACTCCTGCGAAGAGGCCCGCTGGGAGCGGCTGCGCCCCCTCACCGAACCCCTCGCCTAGCCCCGAGCACCCCGCTTCTCCGTTGATCTCGGAGATATCGGGGTGAAAGTCGGCGCTGAGACCCCGATATCTCCGAGATCAACGGAGGGTCCGGGGGCGTCGGCTCCGGGGCGATACTGGGAAGTATGAGCGTCATCGAGGTCGCCGATCCGGCGGATGAGCGGCTGGCCGACTACGTCCGGCTGCGCGACGTCAACCTGCGCAAGAGCCTGGAGGCCGAGCACGGCCTGTTCATGGCCGAGGGGGAGAAGGTCATCCGCCGCGCGCTGGCCGCCGGGTTCGAGCCGCGGTCGCTGCTGCTCACCGAGCGCCGCAGGGACGCGCTGAACGACGTGCTGGACCGCGTGGACGCCCCGCTGTACGTGGTCGGCGAACCCGTCGCCGAGGCCCTGGTCGGCTTCGACCTGCACCGCGGTGCGCTGGCCTCCTTCCGGCGCCGCCCGCTGCCCGGGGTCGAGGAGGTGCTGCGCGGGGCGCGGCGCGTCGTCGTGCTGGAGGACATCGTCGACCACACCAACGTCGGCGCGATCTTCCGCAGCGCCGCCGGGCTGGGCATCGACGCGATCCTGCTGGCCCCGCGCTGCGCCGACCCGTTGTACCGGCGCTCGGTCAAGGTGTCGATGGGCGCGGTGTTCACCCAGCCCTACGCCCGGCTCGACGACTGGCACGGCGGACTGGAGGCGGTGCGCGCGCTGGGCTTCCGGCTGCTGGCGCTGACGCCGGGCGCCGGGTCGGTCCCGCTGGCCGACGCGCTGGAGGACGCCGGCCCGGACCGGCCCATCGCCCTGCTGCTGGGCACGGAGGGGGACGGACTGTCCTCCCGCTGGCTGGAGTCGGCCGACGCGGCCGTGCGCATCCCGATGGCCGGGAGCGACATCGACTCCTTCAACGTCACCGCCGCGGCGGCGATCGCCTGCTACGAACTGGTCCGCACCGCGCCCTAGGTTCCCCGCCCACTTCTCCGAGATCAACGGAGAAGGGCTGGGCTCAGCCGGGGTCGAGGTCGTCGAGTTCGGTGAGCATCTGCTCGGCGATGTCGCGCTCGGCGGCGTACCGGCGCTCGGCCCAGCGGATGACCAGGTCGCCGTAGCGGTGCCGGGCGTAGGCGCGGTCGGTCTCGGTGTCGGTGCGCGTGCGGGCGGCCGAGGTGCGCAGCTCCTCGCAGCGGTCGCGGTGCTCCCGGACGATCTCGCGCAGCCGGGCGGGGTCGCCGTGCCCACCGAGCCACACCCGCAGCATGGCGCCGTTGCGGCAGGTGGCGGTCTCGACCCGGGAGGAGCGGATCCACCCCGACAGCGCCGCGCGCCCGGCGGGGGTGACCACGTATCTGCGCCGCGACCGGTGGTCGCCGACGTCGTTGTCGACCGGTCGGACGAGGCCGTGCGCTTCCAGGCGCTTGAGTTCGGTGTAGATCTGGCTCATCGCCGGGACGCTGTGGAAGTATCCGAGGATGTCTCCGGCCCACTGGCGCAGCTGGTAGCCGGACAGCCCGTGGCCGAAGGAGAGCAGCCCCAGAATGGCCCACGCGTTCACGGGAAGATCGGGATGGTCGAACCGGGATGAACCGGAATCGGTGCTCATGCCACCGCTCCCTGGGGGTCGGCATCGGTGGAAATGCCGCTCACTGTAATCCGCCCCGCCGAGCCCCCGACTTCCATTTCGGACGTCCGAATTTCGGGCGGGGGGTGCGGTGCGCGCGGTGGCGCGGGCATCTAGGGTGGTGCGCTGACCCACACCGCGACGGAGGGGAGCCTGGGCGATGGGCGATCGGGTGCTGGTGCCCTGGGAGGAGAACCTGCGCAACCTGCCGGCCGGGCTCCGCGGCGGCGTGTACGACGGGGCCGGCGAGCCCATCGGCGACCTCGCCGACGTCGTCTTCTACGTGGTCCCCTACGGCCGTACCCAGCGCGTCGACCTGATCGAGCGGATGCCGCGGCTGCGCGTCGTCCAGCTGCTCACCGCCGGGTACGAGCACGCGCTGGAGGTGCTGCCCGCCGGGGTGACCCTGGCCAACGGCCGCGGCCTGCACGACGCCAGCACCGCCGAGCACGCCCTGGCGCTCATGCTGGCCGCCCAGCGCGAACTGCCCCGGTGGGCCGCGGACCAGAAAGAGCGCGCGTGGCGGCCGCACTACACGCGCTCCCTGGCCGGATCCCGGGTCCTCATCGTCGGCTACGGCAGCATCGGCGCGGCCATCGAGGAGCGGCTGGCTCCCCACGAGTGCGAGATCCTGCGCGTCGCCCGCAATCCGCGCCCCGACATGGACGTGCACGGCGTGGCCGACCTGCACCGGCTGCTGCCCCGGGCCGACATCGTCGTCCTGGCCGCCCCGCACACCCCCCAGACCGAGGGGCTCATCGGCGCACCCGAGTTGGCGCTGCTCACCGACGGCGCGCTCGTGGTCAACGTGGGCCGCGGCCCCCTGCTGGACACCACCGCGCTGCTCGCCGAGGAGGGCCGGATCCGCGCCGCCCTGGACGTCACCGACCCCGAGCCGCTGCCCGCCGACCACCCGTTGTGGGACGCGCCCGGCGTCGACATCACCCCGCACGTGGCCGGCGGGTCGGCGACGTTCTACCCGCGCGCCAGCCGCTTCGTCGACTCCCAGCTGCGCCGCTGGGCGGCGGGCGAACCGCTGGAGAACGTCGTTCCCCTACGGCGCTGAGGCTGGGAAATGTCGCCGGGCGCGGCCAGACTGGGCCCATGCGCATAGCTGTGGTGTCGGACGGACGCGGCGGAGGGAGGCTGCGCGCGCTCGGCTCGGCCACCGAGGCCGGGGGGAGCCTGTGGCGGGTCGGCGACCTGGCCGGGGCGATCGCCGACTACGAGGAGCACACCGGGGGGCGGGCGCGCTGGGTCTGGGCGTCGACCGAGGAGTTCTACCCCGCGCTCATGGGCCACTCGCTGCGGATCTCCCGCTGCCATGACGTCGCCCTGGTGGAGAGCCTGCTGCTGGCCTACCACGGCCGGTTCGGCGAGCCGAGATCGCTGGGAGCGGCGTGGGCGCGGCTGCACGGACGTGAGGCGCCCCCCGACCCGCAGCAGCGCGCCGGCGAGGGGGCCGAGCCGCCGCCCGCGCTGTTCGAGCCCGACCTGAGCACCCTCCCGCCCGACGTGGACCGGCTCACCGCGCTCATCGAGGTCCACGCCGACCAGCAGCGCCGCATCGCCGAGCTTCCGCACCCGTCCCGATTCGCGCTGCTGTGCGCGGTGGAGTCGGCCGGTGCGCTGGCGGCGGTGGAGATGGCGCACGCGGGCGTCCCCTGGCGGGCCGACGTGCACGACGCCGTTCTCTCCGAGCAGCTCGGGCCCCGGCCGTCCGGCGGCACCCGCCCCCGGGTGCTGGCCGACCTGGCCGAGCGGATCTCCGCGGAGTTCGGCCGCGAGGTCAACCCCGACTCCCCAGCCCAGCTGCTCAAGGCGTTCGCCGGGATCGGGCACCCGGTGGAGTCCACCCGCTCGTGGGCGCTGGAGCGGGTGGACCACGCGGTCGTCCCGCTGCTGCTGCGCTACAAGGAGCTGTCCCGGCTGCACGCCGCCAACGGTTGGGCATGGCTGGACACGTGGGTGAGCCACGGCCGGTTCCGGCCCGACTACGTCGTGGGCGGGGTGGTCTCGGGGCGCTGGGCCACCCGCGGCGGCGGTGCGCTGCAGATCCCCAAGGTGGTGCGCCGGGCGGTGGTCGCCGATCCCGACTGGACCCTGGTGGCAGCCGACGCCGGGCAGCTGGAGCCGCGCATCCTCGCCGCCGTCTCCGGCGACACCGCGCTGGCCGCCGCGGCCGGGACCGACGACATGTACGCGCCGCTGGCCGAGTCGTTCGGCGGCGACCGGCAGCGCGCCAAGATCGCGATGCTCTCGGCGATGTACGGGCAGACCGGCGGCGACGCCGCCCCGCTGCTGCGCACCATGCGCCGGGTCTACCCGCGCGCCATGGCCTACGTGGACGACGCGGCGCGGGCGGGGGAGGAGGGGCGGCTGGTGCGCTCCTGGCTCGGCCGCACCTGCCCGCCCCCCTCACGGATGTGGCGGCGCATCGTGTTCGGCGACGCCGCCCCGGCCGAGGGCGGAGCCGAGACCGCGCCCGCGGCCGACCCGCGCGACGGCGAGCGCCAGGCGCGCTCGCGCGGGCGGTTCACCCGCAACTTCGTGATCCAGGCGACCGCGGCCGAGTGGGCGCTGGTGTTCATGGCGGCGGTGCGCCGCCACCTCACCGGGCTCGACACCGCCCACGGCGTCCCGCAGCTGGTCTTCTTCCAGCACGACGAGCTGGTGCTGCACGTCCCGCGGGCGATCGCCGACAGCTCCGTCGAGTGCCTGCGCGCGGCGGCCGATGAGGCCCGCACGCTGCTGTTCGGCGCCACACCGGTGCGGTTCCCGCTGGACATCGCGGTGGTGGAGTGCTACGCGGACGCCTGAGCAGCCCATTGCCCGGACATGGGCATAGGGTCGCGCGCGGCGGGGAATGGTCGGAGTCGGCGCGCGCGAAACAGGTCCATCCGCTCGTTCACCCGCAGGGCCCCAGGTCAGCAGGGCTCTGGTAAAGGGCATC
Organism: Nocardiopsis mwathae; assembly: GCF_014201195.1. NCBI lineage: Bacteria > Bacillati > Actinomycetota > Actinomycetes > Streptosporangiales > Nocardiopsidaceae > Nocardiopsis > Nocardiopsis mwathae. The sequence goes on from NZ_JACHDS010000001.1 coordinate 958,262, forward strand.
TGTCACCACTCATCCTTTTACGGCATACTCTTCTACCGCTGCATACGGCATCACCCAAGGGCGCGGGAAAGAGGTTGACGGTGGGTCATCGGCTGAGATCGTGTGTGGGGACCACGGCCGCGTTCGCGGTCGCTTTCACCGCTTTCGGCGCCCCTGCCTGGGCCGCCCCCGAACCGCACGTGGACGAGCGCCCCCCGCTGGGCGCGCAGGGCACCGCGGTGCCCGGAGGCGGGGCCGAGCGCTCGGCCCACCCCACGCCGCCGGTCGCCGACGCCGCGGGTCTCGACGGGGACGTCGAGGTGGCGCCGTTCGACGAGGCGCGTCCGCGCACCTACTTCGCGGTGTCCCCCACGGCGCTGCCGGAGAAGACGGTCGCGAAGGTCGCGGAACTCGACGGTGTGGACAGCGTCGAGGTGGTCGACGCCGCCCGGGTGAACATCGACGGCGAGAGCACCTCGGTCCTCGGCGTGGACCCCTCGGAGTTCCGCAACTATGCGCCCGAGCCCTCCGCGGAGGCGGATGAGATCTGGCAGGGCGTCGCCGAAGGCCGCATCGCACTGTCCGACGACGCCGGCAAGCAGCGCAAGCTGGACGTGGGCAGCGAGGTCGATATCGCCGGGGCCAAGGGCGAGGTCACCCGCGAGGTGTGGACGCACGCCACCTCCGGTGTGGCCGGGATCGACGCCATCGTGTCCCGGGAGACCGCAGCCGGGCTGGGCTTCCCCGAGGGCAACGCGCTGGTGGTCTCCGCGCCCGACGCCGACCTGTGGGAGCTCAAGGACGACCTGGAGGAGGTGCTGGGCGAGGACGCCTCGCTGCAGCTGCTCGCCGAGGACCCGCAGCCGCGCCCGGCCGACTCCGCAGGGCGGCCGGTCGGTGCTTCCACGATGGAGAAGATCATCGCGGATGCCGAGTCCATGGTCGGTGTGCCCTACGTCTGGGGCGGCGACTCGCTCGCGGACGGCGGTTTCGACTGCTCGGGCCTGCTGCAGTGGGCGTTCGCGCGCAACGGGGTCTCGATCCCGCGCGTCACCCACGACCAGTGGTACGCCGGGCAGCACGTGGCGTTCGAGGACATGGAGCGGGGCGACCTGATCTTCTGGCGCAACGACCCGACGGCCCCCGACTACATCTCGCACGTGGCGATCTACCTGGGTGAGGGCAAGATGCTGGAGGCCCCGCGTACCGGGCTCAACGTGCGGGTCACCGACGTGCGGACGAAGAACCTGGCCGGTGTGGTGCGGGTGAGCGTCGAGGACTGACCGCGGTCGCACAGGGTGAAGGGGCGGTGCCGCGCCGGCACCGCCCCTTCGCTCCTAGCCGATGAGGCCGTCCGGGAGGGGGAGGTCGGCCTCGGCGAGGAGGGGGAGGCAGGGCGGTCACTGAGGGAGGGGGAGCCAGCGAAACGGCCCTGCATGAAGGTATTCGGATATCGGACGATCCGCTCACAATGAGAACGGTATCGGCCTACCGGACTAGGAAAGCAGCGACCGACCGATTTGGCAAGAGCGGAACGCACCTTCGCCGTAACTCCGAAAAGGACCGCGAAAGTTTCCGATCTACGGTAAATCGGCCATGATCTCCTTGGCCGCTGCACGAACCCGTTCTCCCAGTTGGCGGCGGTCCCGCTCATCCGGGCAGGCCGATTCGAGGAAGATCACCGCGACCGAGGCGACCGCGGTGGCCGAGGAGACCGGCGCCGCCACCGCCGACATGCCGGGCAGGACCTCGCTGCGGGAGTAGGCCCAGCCGCGCTCGCGCACCTCCTCCACCTCGGCGCGCTCGCCCTCGCGCGGCGGCAGTGCCGCCAGCACCGCCAGCCCGGGGGCGCCGCGGTCCAGCGGGTGGCGCACACCGGGGGCATAGGCGATGTGCGCGACCGACTGCCGCGGTTCCACCGTGGCCAGCATGATGGCCTCGTCCCCGCTCGGCACCACCAGGAACGCCGTCATCCCGGTGGAGTCGGCCAGCGTCGACAGCACGGGAAGGGCGGCCGATTGCAGGCCGCGCGACACCCCGCGGGCAAGGGCCGGCAGCCCGAGACCGAGCTCGTAGGCGCCCTCGCGGGTGCGGCTGACCAACCGGTGGTCCTCCAGCGTGCGCAGGATGCGGTAGATGATGGAGCGGTGCACCTCCAGGGCGCGGGCCAGCTCGGCGATGCTCATCGGGCCGGGGGCCTCGCGCAGTACCTCCAGTGCGCGGATGCCGCGGTCGAGCGTCTGGGAGCGTGTTCCCGGGGAATCCGCCCGCCTGCCGCCGCCCGCCGGGCCGCTCTCCGTCATCCATGCTCCCTTGTCGCCGCTGCCGTCGGTCGCGTCACGCGTGGGCGGGCGCCGCGCCCGCGGGCGCGGAGTGTCCGCCTGCTGTGAAGATGTGCCCCATGGTGGCATAACGCACCCGCGGACAGCGGGTGCGCGCCTCAGCGGCCCGCCGCATAGCACTGCGCGCCGCGCGGGTCGGCCGCGGCGCGCAGAACCCCGGTGGCGGGGTCGCGGGCGACGGCGGCCAGGCGGCCCAGGGACCACGGCGCCGACACCACGACGCGGTGGCCGCGGGCGCGCAGCGCGTCGATGACCCGCCGCCCCGCCCTCGACTCCACGACCAGCTCCCCGGGCGCCATCTCACGCGGGTGGAAGGAGGAGGGGAAGGAGTTGGTGTGGAACATCGGCGCGTCGATCGCACCCTGCAGGTCCGATCCGCCGTGGACCAGGCGCAGGAAGTAGGTGAACGACCACTGGTCCTGCTGATCGCCGCCGGGGGTGCCGAACGCCAGCACCGCTTCGCCACCGCGGGTGACCAGAGTGGGTGACAGGGTGGTGCGGGGGCGTTTGCGGGGTGCGACCACCCCGGGGGAGCGGGGGTCCAGCCAGAACATCTGGCCGCGGGTGCCCAGCGGGAAGCCGAGGCCCGCGACGGCCGGGGAGCCTGCGAGCCAGCCGCCGCTGGGGGTCGCCGAGACCATGGTGCCCCGCCGGTCCACGACGTCGAGGTGGCAGGTGTCGCCGCGCTGCTCGGCCGGGACACCGGGGGTGTCCCCGGGGAGCCGCTCCAGCTCGTGGGCGGCTCCGGCCGCGGCGGCGCCGTCGGCGGGGCGGGCCACCGGCTCGCCGGTGCGCGCCACGGTCGGCTCCCCGCCGGGGGCCGCTGCGGCGGCGGTCCGGGTGAGGCACGGATCGGGGACGAAGGGGGTGCGCCCGCCGGGGGAGCCCGGCCGCAGCGCGGCCGAGGCGGCGTCGTCGACCAGCGCGGCCCGGTGCTCGGCGTAGCCCCGGCAGAGCAGGTCGGCCAGGGGGACGTCGGTGTGGGCGGGGTCGCCGTACCAGGCCTCGCGGTCGGCGAAGGCGAGCTTGGCCGACTCGGTGACGGCGTGGGCGAAGTCGGCACCGAGCACGTCGAGCTCCCCGGTGCCCAGGGCCTCGGCCAGCCGGAGCTGCTGCAGGAACGCGGGTCCCTGCCCCCACGGCCCGGTCTTGTGCACGGTGTAGCCCGCGTATTCGGCGCTGACCGGCTCCTCGTAGGAGGCCCGCCACGCGGCGAGGTCGCCGGGGCCGAGCAGGGCGCGGTGCGGGGTGCCGGTGTGATCGGGGACCGGGGCGGCCAGGAAGGCACCGATCTCCTCGGCGACGAAGCCCTCCCGCCAGATCCGGCGGGCGGCGTCGATGCGGCCCTCGCGGGTGCGCGCGGCGCGCTCGCACTCCTCGACGACGCGCTGGTAGGTGGCGGCGAGCAGGGGATTGGCGAGGAAGGCACCGGCGCGCGGGGCCCGCCCGTCGCGCAGGTAGAGCGCGGCCGAGGTGGGCCACCAGCGGGCGAACACCTCGCGCATCCCGGTGATCTTGGCGGCGATCGCGGGCAGCACCGGGTAGCCGCGGCGGGCGTAGGCGATGGCGTGGTCGAGGACGTCGCGGGGGCCCAGCGTGCCGTGGTCGCGCAGCAGCAGCATCCAGGCGTCGAACGCACCGGGCACGCAGGCCGGGAGGACCCCGGTGCCGGGGATGCGGTCGAAGCCGTCGAACGCGGTCGGCACGGCGGCGGCCGGGGCCGGGCCCTGTCCGCACAGCACGGTGGGGGTGCCCCCGGCCGGCTGGAACAGGATGGGCACCTCGCCGCCGGGGCCGTTGAGGTGCGGCTCGACGACCTGGAGGGTGAAGCCCGCGGCCACGGCGGCGTCGACGGCGCTGCCGCCGCGCTCCAGCACCGACATCCCGGTCGCGCTGGCCAGCCAGTGGGTGGAGGACACCATGCCGAAGTCGCCGCGGAGCTCCGGCCGGGTGGTGGGGTCGGGCATGCGATGGCCTTTCCGTGGGGGACGCCGGAGGCGCCGGAGAGGTCCGGAAAGGCTATATGTCCATACCTGTCGGAGAAAGGGGGGATCTCGGCCAGTGGAAACGCGAAGGATCTACCTCGGGCTTCGTCTTCGTGGGGGTCGGCGGGTAGGAAAACCTGCGTCGGCCCCTTGTCGGTGGCGCGGGTCACACCTACGATGACTCTAAATAGGAACACACTGTTCGATAATCGATCACAAGGAGTGCGGCCGCATGGCTAAGCCGTTCGCGAGCTCCGCGGACCTGGAGGAGAAGCAGCAGACCCTGGAGGTCCTGGCCGACGGGGTGTACGCGCTCACCGCGGAGGGGGACCCCAACGTCGGCGCCATCGAAGGCGAGGACTTCCTCGTCTGCTTCGAGGCGCTGGCCACCCCCGTCGCCGCCCGCGCCTGGCTGGAGAAGCTCCGCGAGCACACCGACAAGCCCATCCGGTACCTGGTGCTGTCGCACTACCACGCCGTCCGGGTGCTGGGCGCCAGCGCCTTCGACGCCGACGTCATCATCGCCCACGAGAACACCCGCGCGCTCATCGCCGAGCGCGGCGAGCAGGACTGGGCCAGCGAGTACGGCCGGATGCCCCGCCTGTTCGCCGAACCCGACTCCATCCCCGGCCTGACCTGGCCCAGTGCGACCTTCACCGACCGCTTCACCATCGACCTCGGCGGCGACCGCGGCGACCTGGTGCTGCAGTACTGCGGGCGCGGGCACACCGAGGGCGACATCGTGGCCTGGCTGCCGCGGCACAGGATCCTGTTCACCGGCGACCTCGTCGAGGCCCAGGCCGCCCTCTACACCGGCGACGCCTTCCACCACGACTGGGCGACCGGCACGCTCGACCGCGTCGCCGCCTTCGGAGCCGAAGCCCTGGTCGGCGGGCGCGGGGCGGTGGCCCGGGGCGCCGCGGCGTGCACCGCCGCCATCGACCAGACCCGCGGCTTCCTCGACACCATGCGCGAGGAGGTCGGCGCCGTCCACCGGCGCGGCGGCACCCTCAAGGAGGCCTTCGAGGCCGCCCACACCGCGCTCGCCCCCAAGTTCGGCAAGTGGCCGATCTTCGAGCATTGCCTCCCCTTCGACGTCGCGCGACTGTGGGAGGAGTACGACGGCGTGGAGCGGCCCACCGTCTGGACCGCCGAGCGCGACCGGGAGGTATGGGCGCGGCTGCAGGACTGACCGGCGGGGAAGGAAACCATAGCGACAGGTACTTCGCACGCCCGTGGGAATCACGGGCCCCGCGGCCGGTCGGCGGACCGGCCGCGGGGGACGGCGCCGTCGGGCACACGCGGCCCGGACGGTCGGATGGCGGTCCGACCGGTCCGAGCGGATGGATGCGGTGCGCGGCGGGCGCGGCACTCCTTGAGTCAGAACCAACCAGGAGCAACCATGACGCCCATTGTCCCGTCTCCGGCGGCACCGGACGACGGACCCCCGCACCCACCCGGCACCGCGCCGCCCGTCCTCGTCGCCGGGGCCGGTCCGGTCGGCCTGTGCACCGCCCTGACCCTCGCCCGCTTCGGCGTCCCCACCCTTGTGCTGGAGGCCGCGGAGGAGCGCGGCGGCGACTACTTCAGGATGACCGGGTCCAAGGCCATCTGCTTCCAGCGCGACGTGCTCGACGCCTTCGACCGGCTCGGTGTCGCCGCCCCCCTCATCGCCGAGGGCGTCACCTGGACCACCGCGCGCACCTACTACCGGCACCACGAGGTGCGCACGGTCACCTTCCCCGCGATGGGCGGGGAGGTCCGGCTGCCCCCGTGGATCAACATCTCCCAGGCCCGCGTCGAACAGGAGCTGCTGCGCCGCGCCGCGGCCGACCCGCTGGTCGAGATCCGCTACCGGCACGAGGTCACCGGCCTGCGCCAGGACGCGGACGGCGTCACCGTCGAGGCCGCGACCCCCGACGGCGCCGTCGCCGCCCGAGGCACCCACCTCGTCGGTGCCGACGGCCCGCACAGCACGGTGCGCCGCCTGCTCGGGGTCGGATTCCCCGGCGAATCCTTCGCCGACCGGTTCCTCATCTGCGACATCCGCGCCGACCTGCCGTTCCCCAACGAGCGCCGGTTCTTCTTCGACCCGGAGTGGAACCCGGGCCGCCAGGTGCTGGTGCACCAGTGCCCCGACTCCACCTGGCGCATCGACTGGCAGGTGCCCGACGGCTACGACATCGACGCCGAGCGGGCCACCGGAGCCCTGGACACGCGCATCCGCAAGATCGTCGGGGAGCAGCCCTATGAGATCGTGTGGTCGTCGGTGTACCGGTTCCACGAGCGCTGCGCGGAGTCCTTCCGCCGGGACCGCGTCTTCCTCGCCGGGGACGCCGCCCACCTGTACGCCCCCTTCGGTGCCCGCGGGCTCAACAGCGGCGTGCACGACGCGGAGAACCTCGGCTGGAAGCTGGCGTGCGCCCGCCGGGTCTCCCCCGCCGCCGCCGAGCGCCTGCTCGGCAGCTACCACGACGAACGCTGGGCCGCCGCGCAGGAGAACCTGCGGGTCACCGGCGACACCATGCGGTTCCTGGTACCGCACGGTGAGGCCGACTCCCGGCGCCGCCGCGAGACCCTGGAGCGCGCCGTCACCGACCCCGCCGCGCGCGACCGGATCGACTCCGGCAAGCTCGCCGAGCCGTACTGGTACCCCGACTCGCCGCTGACCACGCCGCCCGAGGTCGCCGAGCCGATCCCCACCGAGGCCGGGCGCCCCCGGCCACCCGTTCCCGGGGTGATCTGCCCCGACGGCCCGGCCCGCGAGCCCGGCGGGGCGGGCGTCACCCGGCTGCGCCGCCTCCTGGGCCCCGGGTTCACCCTGCTGACGGCCGATGCCGGGCGCGCCCGAGCGCTGGCCGCGGCCGCCGAGGGGCTGCCGGTCGCGGTGGCGGCCCACGCCCTGGACGACATCGATGTCGACGGCGCCCTCGCCGAGGCCCTGCGCGCCGGGACCGGGACCGTCCACGTGGTCCGGCCCGACGCCCACCTGTGCGCGGTCCTCGACCTCGATGCCGCCGGGACCGCCGACACCGAGACGGTGCTCGCCGCCGTGCGCCGAGCCTGCGGCGAGGAGGCGCCCGCCCTCATCCAGCCGTGACCGGGCCCGGCGCGACAGCGGCGCCGGGCCGGGAGGACGCCCGAGGACAACCGAGAGAAAGGCACGGACGATGCCGTACTACCGCGCGGTCGGGGAGATCCCCCGCAAGCGCCACACCGTCTTCCGCAGGCCCGACGGGGGCATCTACGCCGAGGAGCTGATGGGGGAGGAGGGCTTCTCCTCCGACTCCTCGCTGCTCTACCACCGGTTCCTGCCCACCGCCATCGTCAAGACCGAGCCCGTGGACGTCCCGCCGGACCTGGTCGGCACCACCCCGAACATGCCGCTGGCGCCCCGGCACTTCAGGACCCAGGAGCTCACGACCAACGGCGACATGGTCGAGGGGCGCCGGCTGCTCGCCGGGAACGGCGACGTGCGCATCGGCTTCGCCCGCACCGATGTGCCCAGCGGCCTCTACCGCAACTCCGTGGGCGACGAGACCGTCTACATCCAGTCCGGGTCGGTCCGCTTCGAGTCCACCTACGGCGTGATCGAGGCGGGGGAGGGCGACTATGTCACCATCCCTACCGGGACGATCCACCGCTGGGTCCCGCACGGCACCGTCACGGCCCTGACGATCGAGGCCTCCGGGCACATCCGCCCGCCCAAGCGCTACCTGTCGTCCTACGGGCAGTACCTGGAGCACGCGCCCTACTGCGAGCGCGACCTGCGCGGCCCGTCGGGGCCGCTGGTGGTCGAGGGGGAGGAGGCCGAGACCGCCACCCCGGTGCTGGTACGCACGCGTGGCGGGCTGACCCGGATGACCTTCGCCCACCACCCGTTCGACGTCGTGGGCTGGGACGGCTACCTGTACCCCTACGCCTTCAACATCCACGACTTCGAACCGATCGTGAAGAAGACGCACGCGCCACCGCCCGTGCACCAGACCTTCGAGGGCCCCAACTTCGTGGTGTGCTCGTTCTGCCCGCGCCCGTTGGACTACCACCCCGAGGCCGTGCCCATCCCCTACAACCACCACAACGTGGACAGCGACGAGTTCATGTACTACGTCGCCGGGGACTACGCGGCCCGCGCGGGGTCGGGCATCGACATCGGGTCCATCTCGCTGCACCCCGCCGGGTTCACCCACGGGCCGCAGCCGGGCGCGGTCGAGGCGTCCCTCGGTGCGCGGGAGACCACCGAGATGGCGGTCATGATCGACACCTTCCGCCCCCTGGACATCGGCCCGGCCGGGCGGGAGTCGGAGGACCCGAACTACGCGTGGACCTGGGCGCGGTGATGACGGGCCGAACGGGGACGGCGGAGACGCCCGCGCAGACGCTGCTGCGCGGGCTGGTCGACGACGCGGGACTGTTCCCGCCCACGGCGCTGTCGATGCCGCAGGCCGTCGAGCGGCACCGGTCCGACCGGATCGTCGCCCACCCCATGCTCACCCACCGCTTCCTGTGCCCGGCGGGCCGCTGGGACGAGCTGTGCCGGCGGCTCTCCGACGTCGGCTGGCCCGAGGGCGACCCGGAGACGGACGACCGGGCGGCGGGCGGCGGGGGGCCGGGGCCGGGCGAACGCCTCGACGTGGGGCTCATCCTGCCGCCGGAAGCAGGGGCCACCGGCATGCTGCCGGAACCCGACCCGCGGATCCGGGTCACCCACTGCGAGATCCCGGCCGACGCGGCCGACATCCGCAAGGCCGCCCACCTGCTGCGGAGCGTGGAGATCGGCGCGCAGGCGCGCACGGTCTACTTCGAGCCGCGGCGCGGTCCGGGGTGGTTGGGGGCGGTGGAGGTGCTGGCCGGGGCGCGGCCGCTGGGCGTCAAGGTCCGCTGCGGCGGGGTGCGCTCCGACCTGTTCCCCAGCATTCCGGAGCTGGAGGCGTTCATCACCGCGTGCCGCGACCACGACGTGCCGTTCAAGGCGACGGCCGGGCTGCACCACGCGGCCCGGCACACCGACCCGAAGACGAGGTTCACCCACCACGGGTACCTCAACCTGCTGCTGGCCACCGCGGTGGCGGCCGACGGCGGCGGCAGCGCGGAGGTGCGCTCCGCCCTCGCCGAGACCGATGAACGGCGGCTGGCCCGCGAGATCCGCGCCCTGGATCCGGCGGTGGCCGAGCGCGCCCGGGAGCTGTTCACCGCCTACGGGTCGTGCAGCACCGGCGACCCGGTGCGGGACGCCGGGCGGCTGGGCCTGCTGGGGTCCTGGGAGATATGAGCCGGCGGCACAGGCACCGCGCCGCAGCGACCCGAAAAGGAGAAAAGTGACGACAACGTGGGTACCCGGGGCCGACGCGTCCGGGTTCGGAGCCGACAACCTGCCCTACGGCGTGTTCTCCCGAGGCGGAGCCGAGCCGAGGGTGGGTGTGCGGGTGGGCGACTACGTCCTCGACCTGGCCGGGGCCCTGGGCGATCCGGAGTTCTTCGCCGCCTCGCTCAACCCGTTCATGGCGCGCGGGTCGACGACGTGGCGGTCGGTGCGGGCCAAGCTCACCGGGATGCTGACCTCGGAGGAGGGGCGGCCGGCGGCCGAGCCGCACCTGGTGCCCCTCGCCGAGGCCGAGCTGCGCATGCCCTTCGAGGTCGCCGACTACGTCGACTTCTACTGCTCGCTGGAGCACGCCTCCAACGTCGGCCGGATCTTCCGGCCCGACGAGGCGCCGCTCAAGCCCAACTGGAAGCACCTTCCGGTCGGGTACCACGGCAGGTCCGGGACGGTGGTGAAGTCGGGGACCGACATCGTGCGGCCCACCGGGCAGCTCAAGCCCAGGGGCGCCGAGGAGCCGCTGTTCGGGCCGAGCGCGCGCCTGGACATCGAGGCCGAGCTGGGCTTCGTCGTGGGGACGCCGACCCCGCTGGGGCGCAGCGTGCCGGTCGGCGACTTCGCCGAGCACGTGTTCGGCGCGGTGCTGGTCAACGACTGGAGTGCCCGCGACATCCAGGCCTGGGAGTACGTCCCCCTGGGCCCGTTCCTCGGCAAGTCGTTCGCCACGTCGGTGGCCCCCTGGGTGGTGCCGCTGGAAGCCCTGGGGGCGGCCCGCTTCGCCGGGCGTGCCCAGGACCCCGAGCCGCTGCCCTACCTCAAGCGGGTCGCGGACTGGGGGCTCGACCTCGCTTTCGAGGTGGAGCTGAACGGCGAGGTCGTCTCGCGGCCGCCCTACGCGGCGATGTACTGGACGCCGGACCAGATGCTGGCCCACCTGACCTGCAACGGCGCCTCACTGCGCACCGGCGACCTGTACGCGTCGGGCACGGTCTCCGGTGCGGAGCGCGGCCAGCGGGGCTCCCTGCTGGAGCTCAGCTGGGGCGGCGGTGAACCGCTGGCCTTCGCGGACGGGTCCACCCGCACCTTCCTGGAGGACGGGGACACGGTCCGGATCTCGGCGACCGCCCCCGGCATGGGCGGCGGCTCCATCTCGCTGGGCGAGGTCACCGGAACGGTGCGGTCGGCCGGACGGTAGCGGAGAAGCGAAGAGGCAGAGGGGGACCGCTGAGGCGGTCCCCCTGTGTACCGCTGGGCACCAATGGTCATTCCTCTTCGCCGACGGTGATCTGGTTGCCGAGGCTGATCGACATGCCCGGCAGGGTCCACGGCATGGTGCTGATCGCGGCCAGTCCGCGCTTCTTCTTTTTCTTCACCTTCGTCTGCGTCTGCGGCGCGTGGTCGGCGTCGTCCATGAAGAAGTGGTCGCTGTCGAAATCGCCGTGGTCGACGATGAAGTCGGCGTCGTCCGTCTCCACGATGAGGGTGCCCTCAAGGGCCCAGTCGAGCGTCTCCCAGATCGCGTCGATAAGGCTGTCGAGGCGGTCACCGTCGGAGTCGGAGTCGGAGCGCCGCTCCTGGAACTGCTCGGCGCAGGCGGCGACGGCCGCGGTGCGGGCCGACTCGGTCGCCCCCTTCCAGGCGTCGGCGAAGGCCGCCCGGTCGGCGGTGCCGCGCTCGTCCTGGTCGGGGCCGAGGAACTCGTCGACCAGGCAGGTCAGCACCTTGTCCGCGGTGAGGCCGGGCGGCAGCGGCGGAATGGTGTCCGGAGCGTCGGGGAGCGGCATCCCCGGCTTGGACTCGGTGGCCTGACCCTGACCACCGGGCTGCTCAGCCGCGGGACCCTGCGACGGCTTGGGCAGCTTCGGTGCTTTGGGCGTCGTGGGCGATCCGGAGGCCTCGGGGAGCTCCGGAGCGCCGGACGCCTGGCCGGCCGGCTCCTGGGGTTGACCGGACGCGGAGGACTCGGGCGACTGTTCGGCCGCGCCGCCGAGGCCCGGCGGCGCGGCACCCTGTTCGCCGGAGGGTGCCTCCAGCGTGGGTCTGCTGCCGGACAGCTTCTGCTTCTTCACGGCGGAACCGAGCTTCATCAGCTCCGCGCGGTCCCACTTCGACGGCCGCAGGTAGGTGATGACGCCGACGCCGGGCTCCTCGATCCAGAAAAGGTCGCCCGTTTTCGCCGACAGGTAGGCCTCCCGGCCGTTATTGTCGACTTTCTCCAGCACGTCGTCGCGGAGGTGCCCGTACTCGTCCTTCCTCAGGTCGTCGAGCGTCTTCAGGGATCCCTTGCGGACGACACCGACCTTGCCGTAGAGGGCGTCGACCCCGCGGGTCCAGGCGATGAACGACGAGCGCTCACCCTTCTTCCTGATGGAGGACTTCGCGTGGATCCCGTGCCGCTCCAACCCCGGCGGCAGGTAGGTGATCTCGAATCCGTCGAGCGCGTAGTGCGACGCCTTCTGCTCGATCACCGGCCACGCGAGTCCGGCCGGGTCCTCCTCGGTGGCCGCCACGCCGCCGCCGAGGGCGCCGAAACCGGCCAGGGAGATGCTGGTGGCGCCTGCGAGCGCGATCCACCTCTTGTGGTGCTTGCGCATACTTCGACCTCTCGTTTGACTACGGAGTGTTGCAACTATGGGACACTGAGTGTGTGCAATTGTCGCCACAACCAAAAATCGCACACGACGTGTCCAATTGCTCACAATGAGTGGTACGTGTCGCGAGTTCACCCGCTGGATGCCGATACACCCTGGCGTGTTCCCGGCGGTGGCACCGCGGGCTCGCCTTGCCGACACCCATCGGTAACCACGCGTGAACATGCTGGAGCGGACAGTGAACCGGTACTTGCGGAGGGAATGGCATGATCCGACGGCTCGGAATCGTCAGCGTCGCCACGATGCTGGCGCTGGCCACCGGTGGCGGCAGCGCGGTCGCAGCCGCCGTGCCCGAGACCCTGGAGCGGCAGAGAGCACATCGCCCCGTCCTCGACGTCGCCCACCGGGGCGCATCCGGCTACGCGCCGGAGAACACCCTCGCCGCGATCGACAAGGCCGCCTCGCTCGGCGCCACCACCGTGGAGCTCGACATCCAGCGGACCAAGGACCACAAGCTCGTGGTCATCCACGACACCACCCTGCGGCGGACCACCGACGTGGCCAAGGTCTTCCCGGACCGCGCCCCCTATAACGTCGGCGACTTCACGCTGCGTGAGATCAAGCGGCTCGACGCCGGCTCCTGGTTCGACCGCTCCTTCGCCGGGGAGAAGGTGCCCACGCTGCAGGAGGCGCTCGACCGGCTCCGCCGCCACCGGGTCAACTTCCTGCTGGAGATCAAGGCCCCCGTGCTCTACCCGGGGATCGAGGACCAGATCGCGCAGACCATCAAGAGCAACCCGTACTGGCTGGTGCCCGACGGGCGCGGCGGGTACGAGAAGCTGGTCATCCAGAGCTTCGACCGGGACAGCGCCCGGCGCTCCAAGGAGCGGCTGCGTTCGATCCCGCACGGCATCCTCGGCCGGGTCGCCGAGAACGACCTCGCCCGCTACAGCTCCTGGGCCGACCAGATCAACCCCAACCACACCACCATCGACGCCGCCTACGTGCGCAGGGTGCACGCCGCCGGCATGGAGGTGCACACCTACACCATCAACGAGCCCGGCGACATGCGCCGGGCGATCGCCATGGGCGTCGACGGGATCATCTCCGACTACCCCGACAGGCTGCGCCAGGTCATCCGGGAGCAGCGGTCCGACCGGGGGCCGCAGGAGGAGCCCCGGGAGCGCACGCCTCTGCTGCCCTGACACCGGCGCCCCACCTCCCCGCGGCCCCACCACCCCCGCCGCTCCGTCCGCGGCGGGGCGGCGGTTCGGCGGCCCCCGAGCGGCACCGGGGGCCGCCGCCTGCTGGAATGGGGGCGGCAGCACAGGCACGACGACGGAGTGGGCCGTGGAACGCGTTCGGTTGGACATCCCCGAGGAACGGATCGACTGGCGGGCGAAGGGCTTCTGGTGGCCCGGCCCCGCCGTCACCACCGAGGAGTTCGCGGCCCGGCGGCCGCACCTGTTCGACGGGTCCTTCACCTGGCCCGTGATGGTGGCGCGGCGCACCGCGCTGGACGGCAACATCGCGGCGCTGGCCGACTTCGCCCGCGCCCACGGCCTGGCCTTCGCCCCGCACGGCAAGACCACCATGGCGCCCCGGCTGTTCCAGGCCCAGTTCGACGCCGGTGCCTGGGGGCTCACCGCCGCCACCGCCCACCAGGTGCTCGCCTACCGGCGCTTCGGCGTGCCGCGGGTGCTGCTCGCCAACGAACTCCTCGACCCCACCGCGCTGCGGTGGATCGTCGGCGAGCTGGACCGCGACCCCGGCTTCGACTTCCTCTGCTACGTCGACGGCGCCGAGGACGGCCCCGGCCTGCGCCGCGCCGCCGCGGCCGCCGCCGACCGCCCCGAAGGGCGTCCGCTGCGGGTGCTCGTGGAGCGCGGCTTTCCCGGGGGCCGCACCGGCTGCCGCGACCGCGGCGCCCTGCTGTCGGCCGCCGCGGCCGTCGCGGCCGCACCCGGCCTGGAACTGGCCGGGGTCGCCGCCTACGAGGGCGGGCTGGACACCCGCGACGCCGTCGGCGACCTGGTGCGCGCGCTGGTCGCCGACGCACTGGCGATGCGGGACCGGGGACTGACCGCGGACCGGCCCGTGGTGTCGGTGGGCGGCAGCGCCTGGTTCGACGTGGTCGCCGAGGAACTGGGCGGGCGCGGTGACGTGTGGCCGGTCCTGCGCAGCGGCGCCTACGTCGCCCACGACGACGGCCTCTACCGCGACACGACCCCCTTCCGCCGCACCGCCCCGGCCGACGGGCCGCTGAGCGCCGCACTGGAGATCTGGGCGCAGGTGTCCTCGGTGCCCGAGGAGGGACTGGCCATCGCGACGGTCGGCAAACGCGAGGCCAACTTCGACGCCGGGTTCCCGGCCCCCCGGCTGCTGCGCCGCGCCGACGGGCGGATCGAGGACGCGTCGGCGATCGAGGTCACCGGGCTCAACGACCACCACGCCCACCTCAGGCTGCCCGCCGACCTCCGGCCCGAGCCGGGCGACCTGGTGATGTTCGGGATCTCCCACCCCTGCACCGCGTTCGACCGCTGGCGCTTCATCCCGGTGGTCGACGACACCCACACCGTCGTCGACGTCCTGACCACCTACTTCTAGCCACGCCCCCGTTTCCCCTCCCTCCCTCGTCGATCTCCGAGATCGACGAGGGAGGGAGGGGTCAGTGGGTGTGCGCCCAGCCGGGGACGCCGGGGCGCTGCTGCCAGGGGCGGGGTCCCTGTAGGGGGCGGTACTCCACTCCGGCGGCGTCCAGGCGGGCGAGGTGGGTGCGCAGGCGGGGGAGGAACCCGGCGTAGTCGCGGTCCGGTGCGGACCACACCACCTCGGCGAAGGCCGCGAGCCGGGGAAAGGCCATGAAGTCGACCGTGCGCGGCGAGTCCATGTTCTCGGTCCAGACGTTGGCCTGCGCGCCCAGCACCCGCCCGGCGTCGGGCGTGGCGGCCAGTTCCGACGGGACCGGCTCGGCGGTGTACACGTCGGCCAGCGTCAGCACGGTACCCACGGGGATCGGCTCGGTCGGCGCGTCGGACTGGCGGTAGTCCAGGTAGGACGTCCGCGTCGGGCACATCACGACATCGTGCCCGGCACGCGCCGCCGCGATGCCGCCCTCGGTGCCCCGCCACGACGCCACCGTGGCCCCCGGCGCCAGGCCGCCCTCCAGGATCTCGTCCCAGCCGAGCAGACGGCGGCCGCGCTCGGTGAGATAGGCGTCGAACCGCCGGATGAACCAGCTCTGCAGCTCCTCCTCGTCGGCCAGGCCCTCCTCGGCGATGCGCCGCTGGGCGCTCGCGCTCGCTTTCCACGGCCCCTTGGGGCACTCGTCTCCGCCGACGCAGATGTAGCGGCTCGGGAAGAGGTCGAGGACCTCGTCGAAGACGTGGCGGTAGAAGTCCAGGGTGGCGTCGGTGACGTTGAGGACGCCCTCGGTGACCCCCCACTCCCGGCCCACCTCGACCGGTTCGCCCTCGCCCAGCTCGGGGTAGGCGGCGATGGCGGCCTGGGAGTGGCCGGGGATGTCGATCTCGGGGACCACGGTGATGTGCCGGTCGGCGGCGTAGGCCACGATCTCCCGGATGTCGTCCTGGGTGTAGAAGCCGCCGTGGGGGCGGCCGTCGAAGACGGTCGGGCGGCCGAACCCGACCTGCGTCTCCCGGCGCCACGCGCCGACCTCGGTCAGCCGCGGATAGCGCCGGATCTCGATGCGCCAGCCCTGGTCGTCGGTGAGGTGCAGGTGCAGCACGTTGAGCTTGTGCATCGCCAGCAGGTCGATGAAGCGCAGCACGTCGTGCTTGGGCAGGAAGTGCCGGGCGACGTCGAGCATGCAGCCGCGCCAGCCGAACCGCGGCCCGTCGGTGACGTGCGCGGTCGGCAGGACCCAGGAACCGGCGCCCGCGGTGGCGGCGCGGCGGTAGGCGGCCGGGGGCAGCAGCTGGCGCAGGGTCTGGGCGCCGTAGAACACCCCGGCGGGGTCGTGCCCGACGATCCGGGCGCCCGCCTCGTCGATGTCCAGCCGGTATCCCTCGGGGTCGAGCCCGGCCCCGGGGTCCACACGCAGGCCGATCTCCGCATCGCCGGGGTCTCCGGGGGGCAGCGGCAGCCCGGTCGCCGCGCCGAGCTCGGCGCGCAGCCAGGTTTCCGTGCCGCGGGAGGCGGCGTCGGAGCCGATACGGGTGGCCGTGGTGAGCTCCGGTCCGGGGCGGGGGTCGGCGGTGAGGTCGGTGGGCCGGGGCACGAGCGCGAGATCGGGCACGGGGGAGTCCCTTCCGCTGGGAACCATGGGCGGAGCCATGCTGCCACGCGGCACGGGAAAAGGACACGGGATTTCGGCCGGCGGTGGCGGCGGCCGGGCTCAGCGGATCGGGACGCCGATGCGGCCCTCGTCCGGCGCCGCCCCGCGGGACGCCAGCCACTCGCCCGAAAGTAGCAGGGCGATCGTGTAGAGGTTCCATACCTGGCCGGGCCGAGGCGTGGGGTCCTGGGTCAGGATCCGCTCCGTCGCCGCCCGATCGACCAGCCGGAACAGCTCCGGGGTGTCGAGGATGCGCTCGCGCATCGGCGCAACGTAGTCGGGGCCCGGCCGCCGCCGCCAGTCGAAGCCGCCGACCGTCGAGGCGGCGCGCAGCACCGGGCGCCGCCGCCGGGCACGGCGGTGCAGCGGGTTGAGCACGCGCCGGTGGTCGAACCGCCACGGGTGGTCGGCGACGGGCATGCGGGCCAGGGGCGGGGCCAACCGCTCCAGCAGGCGCAGGACGAGCTCTTCGGACCAGCGCCAGCGGGGGGAGAGGCGGTGCACCGCACCGAGCACCCGGTGGTCCAGGAACGGGTGGTAGTAGCGGTAGCCGCAGAGGGTCGCGGTGCGCGACCCGGTCAGCCAGCGGCCGGTGCGGTACCGGAGGTAGAGGTGGTCCAGGGCGAGCGCGGGGTCGTCGGCGTAGGCCGTGCGGAAGGATTCGAACAGCGCCTCTCCGTCGGCCTCGGCCTCGGGCGTCATCATCGGGGACTGCGCCAGCGTGATGGTGCGCAGCCGGTCGATGAGCGCGGGATGGGAGAGGTCGGCCTGGTCCTTGAGCCAGCCGCCGCGCAGCGCCTCACCGCCGGAGCCCGACAGCCGGGCCTCCGGGACGAAGGCGTGCGGGGCGATGACGTCCTCGAAGGCCGAGTTCATCCCCTCGGTCATCCGCAGCAGCCGCAGCGTGCGCGGGCGCGGATGCTCGGCCAGGACGAACGCCGGATCGGCCGCCTGCTCCGGCGGGATCCGGGGCCGCAGCACCCGATGGTCGCCGACCCCCAGGGCGGCGCAGATCCGCCTGGCCAGCACCACGTCGGGGTGGTCGTCGACGCCGCGGGTGGTGGCCCGGAAGCCGATGCCGGCGGCGTGCAGTGCGGCGGCGATCACCCGGCTGTCCCGGCCGCCGGTGAGCGACAGCGACACGCCCTCGGGGTGTCGGCGTACCGGTTCCACCGCGGCGACCAGGGCATCGGCCAGCTCGTCGACGGTCCGCGCGCGCCGCCTGCGGCCGGGGCGCGCGGGTTCGGGGGTCGGCAGGTCGCGGCTGATCACCTGGGCCTTGCCGTCGCGGACCTCCAGCGCGGCCCGTTCACCGAGTGCGCGAATCCCGGCGAAGGGGGTGTCGTCGGTGATGTAGAAGCCGTGGCGGACGAGGGCCTGCATCGGCGGAACGTCGTAGACGGGCGCGGGCGGGAGGGGGGCTCCCTCGCCGTTCTCGGCGGCGCGCAGGACCAGGTGGGCGAGCAGGGCACGGTTGGCCGCCACGTGCAGGCCGCCGCCCTCACCGTGGTAGACGGGGTCGGTCCTGCTGATGGACGTGACCGCGTCGAACCCGTGCGGGAGGGCGCGGAAGACGCCGAAGGCGCCGCCGGTGCGGTCCAGGAGCGGGCCGATTCCGGTGGTCGTGCGCAGCGCTTCGAGGTCGCCGGGGTCGGCCAGGTATCCGGTGTGGCCCAGCACTCCGCCGGTCCCGCCGGGGGTGGCGGCGCGGGCCGCGCCGGCGAGGTCGGTCAGCGGTTCCGGGAGGTCGGGGTGCTCGGGCTCGTTGGTCCAGCAGAGCAGCGCGGCGGTGCCGTCGGGCGAGGTCCAGGCGCGGTGGCGCAGGCTCGCCTCGGGTACGGGGAGGGCGAGGTCGGCCAGGATGCGGGCCGCGGCCGTCACGTGCCGGGGGATCGGTGCCCGTTCGCGGGGGGCCGCCGCGGCGAGCGCGAGGTAGAAGCGCATGGTGCGTGCCTCCGTTCGTCGGCGAAGGTGCGTGGTACCTCACCAGATGTCCGGATCGGTGTGTGTACACCAGCACACACCACGAAGCGGAGCGCGGTCGCCGCGACACGGCGGCACGGGCGAGATCATCACCGGACGTCGCCGAGTGTTCACCGGGGTGTCACGAAGAACGGCCACTATCGGCCAACCGGTGGGGCGCCGTCCTGTCCCAGGGGCGGCTTCACGTCGTCGAGGTGGATCCAGGTCTCGGTCACCTGCACGCCGGGCAGGGCCCGCAGGCGCTCGTAGACGGTGTGCAGGGTGGACACGGACTCGGCCGCCACCGTGCCCATCAGGTCGGAGTGGCCCAGGCAGCGGGTGAGGAAGCGGGTGTGCTCCCAGGAGGACAGCTCCTTGACCGCCTCGCCGCCGTCGGAGGCCAGGCGTAGCGCGAACCCGCCCTGCCGGACCAGGCCGATCGCGGCGGGGTCGAGGAGGGCCGTCACGCGCAGCACGCGCTCGCGCAGCATCCGCATCACCCGGCCCCGCACCGCGCCGGGGGACAGGCCCACGTGTCCCGCGAGCTCGGCGAACGACAGCCGGCCGTTGCGTTCCAGCAGGCCGATCAGCGACCGGTCGACCTCGTCGGGCTCGGCGCCGGGGGGCTGGGCGGCGGCGAGGACGGGGTCCTTGACCACGTGGGTGTAGACCGTGGTGTCGATCTCGCGGACGCCGGGCAGCGAGCGGATCCGGTCGATGACGCCGCTGAGTCGGGGCAGGTCGCCGCCTTGGGCCTCGACGGAGAGCGGGAAGCGGCCGGAGGTCAGCCGAACCGCGCGTACCTCGGGCAGCCGGGCCACCGCCTCGGCGACCGGGGTGGCGCCGCCGCCGACGCGGATCGCCAGGTGGGCGAGGGTGCCGATGTCGCGCACGGTCGGATGGGCGACGCCGACGATGCGCAGGCTCCCGGAGTCGAGGAGGCGGCGTACCCGCAGCCGGGCGGCCGCGCGGGACAGCCCGATGCGTCCCGCCAGGGTCTCGAAGGGCAGCCGCCCGTCGACCCGCAGTTCACGCACGATCGCCGCATCGATGGCGTCGAGCTCCATCGTCACCTACCTCGTTCGGGGGGATTTCGGCTCATTCTGCCCAATATCGTTTTCGTCCTCTTCTGTGTCGCTGCGCCGTGGACTTGACAATCGGCGCAGCACTGCTCCGACGTATCCGCTGCCTCATACCCGCGGAGGATTCCCCGATCAGAGCCCTCGGCACCGTCGGCGGCCGCACCCCGCACTCCGGATTCCCGGTTCATCCACTGTGACGTGGGGGTTTGATGGGGTATGCCGCACCTGTGGCGAGTGAGCGGTGATCGATTCGGGTCGCGCGAAACGCACTCGAAGGTCGGTCTGCGGCACCGACTTTTGACCAAAGGTTTCCGCGAAGTCCTCGGTCTTCCGGCGGACGCGAAGTGAGGGGCGCGTTATCTACGGTGGGAGTGGTAGCCCGGGGGCCGCCCCCGGGTACGGAGGAGGGCGGACAGCGGACGCCGCGTCTCGGAGGTGACGGCCACCGGCGGGGGTGGGGTCGGCACCACCGCCATCCGGGTGGTGACCATATCGCCCGGGTGAGTGGCCTGTCCGTATCGTCCACAACACGGCATGCAGGCGTCGCCTCGGGCGCCCGGACGACCTGAAGGGGGGATGCGTCGTGCCGGATCACCGAAGACCGGTCCGCCGACCCCAGGGGACGTGGTCGCCGTGATCTACCTGTCCGTCGCCGTCGCGATCGCCGGAGCCTTCTGCCTGGCACTCGGGTCCGCCCTGCAGGAGCGCGACGCCGTCCGAGCCCCCGGCCGCGGCGTCGCCCGGGTGGGCTTCCTGGTCCACCTGGCCCAGCGGCCGCGCTGGCTGATCGGCACGGTGGCGGCGGGAGCGGGAGCGACCCTGCACCTGATCGCGCTGAGCGGCGCCCCGCTGACGATCATCCAGCCGATCGGCGTGACCGGCCTCCTCTTCGCGATCGTCCTGTCCGCGGCGTTCAACCGGCTGCGGGTGCGCCGCAGCCAGATCGCGGCCGGCGTGGCCGTCATGGTCGGACTGGTCGGCGTGCTGTGGGTGTTCCCGCACGGGCAGGACGCCCCGGTCATGACCTCCACCACCGCCCTGGTCCTGGCCGGCACCGTGATGGGCGTCGGCCTCCTCATCTACCTCTGCGCGCACTGGGTTCCGCCCGGGCTGCGCGCGCTCCTTCTCGCCGGGGCGGGCGGCACCGCGCTGGGCACCACGTCGGGGCTGGCCCGGGTGGTCGCCTCGCAGACCGTCGCCGACGTCACCGCCGTCTTCAGCCTGCTGACCCTCCTCGCCGTCGCGCTCGCGCTGTTCGGCGGGCTGCTGATGCAGAACGCCTACCGCACCGGCCACTTCGCCGCCGCCTACGCGATGCTCCTCATCGCCGACCCGATCACCGGGGTCGGCATCGGCGCGGTACTGCTCGGCGAAGGGCTGCCGGGCACGCCGGCCGCCCAGGTCCTCGCCGTGGTCTTCGCGGCCGTGGCGATCGTCGGGACGGCCGTGCTGGCCCGGGCCAAGACCCGCAACCCCGAAGCCGTCCGGCGGTTCGGCACCGTCCGCCCCGCGACGCCGTCGACACCATCAGTCCAGGAGAACCCGCATGACGACACAGCCCAGCGACCGTCCCTTCCCCCACGCGAGCCCAGCGGGCCGGGACGGTGACCCACCGGGCGCACCGGAGGCCCCGCTGCGCATCCTGATCGCCGCCGACACCTACCCGCCCGACGTCAACGGCGCCGCCTACTTCACCCACCGGCTGGCCACCGGACTCGCCCAGCGGGGGCACGAGGTGCACGTGGTGTGCGCCTCGGACACCGGGCGGCCCGGCACCGGGCACGACGCCGGGGTGGTGCTGCACCGGCTGCGCTCCGCACCGCTGATCGTCCACCCGACGATGCGCACGGCCCTGCCGCTCGGCGTCAGCGGGCACGTGGCCCGCCTGATCGACCGGCTGGCCCCGCACGTCGTGCACGCCCAGAGCCACTTCACGGTGAGCCGCGCCGCGATCCGCCGCGGCCGCCTCTCCGGGACACCGGTGGTGCTCACCAACCACTTCATGCCGGACAACCTCTTCGCCCACGCGCACATCCCGCAGCGCCTGCACAGCGCCGCCGGGACGCTGGCGTGGCGGGACATGATCCGCGTCGCCTACGAGGCCGACTACGTCACCACGCCCACCCGGCGGGCCTCGGGACTCCTGGCCGACAAGGGCTTCACCCGCACGGTGGAGGCGGTGTCCTGCGGCATCGATCTGGAGCGCTTCCACCCGCGGCCGGGGGAGCGCCGGGCCGCGCGCGACCGGTTCGGCCTGCCCGACCGCGACACCATGGTGTTCGTCGGCCGCCTGGACGAGGAGAAGCGCATCGACGACCTGATCCGCGCGCTGCCGCGGGTGCACCGTGAACGCGACCTGCAGCTGGCCCTCGCCGGCACCGGTCAGCGCCAGAGCGCGCTGCGCGACCTCGCGCAGCGGCTCGGAGTGGCCGACCGGGTCCACTTCCTCGGCTTCGTGCCCGACGAGGACCTACCGCTGGTCTACGTCGCCGCCGACGTGTTCGCCATCGGCAGCGTGGCCGAGTTGCAGAGCATCGCCACCCTGGAGGCCATGTCGACCGGCCTGCCCGTGGTGGCCGCCGACGCGCTCGCCCTGCCGCACCTGGTCGACGAGGGCCGCAACGGCTACCTCTACCCGCCGGGCGACACCGCGGCACTGGCCGACCGGCTGCTCGACGTGCTCGCCCCCGGCGACCGGCGCACCGCCATGGGCACGGCCAGCCGGGAGATCGCCCGCACCCACGACCACCGCCGGTCCCTGGACCGCTTCGAGGAGATCTACGCCGGTATCCGGCCCCGACCGGTCCCGCGCGGTGCGCGCCGCTTCTCCGTCATCGGCCTGACCGAGGTGCGGTGCCGCCAGGGCGTGGCCGCCTGAGTTCCGGTCGGGAATTCGGGCGGTGCCGCAAACTCGGGCATAGACCGATTCATCCCCGAATACACCGCTACTTTCCGTGGTTTTTGCATCACGTTTCGATGCCGACCCCCCGTGGTGGGATACACACCTAGTGTGTGGTTCGTGGGGGCAGGCCGAGCGGGCGGGGACATCGAATCGGTCGCCGCTCGGCTTCGCAGCGCCGAGCTCAAGGCCCAGGAGCACGAAGCCGACATGGCCGTCTTCGAGCGTGACCACACCGCCCTCGACGCGCGCGTCAAGCGGCTCGAAAGCGAGCTGGAGGACCTGCGCCACCGGCGCATCGAGGCCTACGCGCGCTGGTGGAACACCCGCGAGGACCGCGACCGCTCCCTGCACATCGCCCGTCGGCTGCGGCGCCGGCTGGAACGGGCCCGGCGCCGCCGACTGCGTGCCGTCGGGGGCTACGCCGAGGGGTGAGCTCCTCCGCCGGGCGGTTCGGTGCCCGCCCGCGGGAGCGCCCCACCCGCCCCCTCGCGCTCCAGGGTGTCGGCCAGCGCCTCGCTGACCTCCCGGGCCGCGGTGAGCAGGGCGCGCAGGGTCACGTCGATGGCCGGGCGCAGCGCGCTGGAGGCGCGGGTGACCGCGTAGACGTCCCGCGAGGGGGCGTCCTCGGGAAAGCGGCGGTAGGCCAGGCCCCGGCTGCCCGAGGCGAGCGCGAGGGCGGGCACCGCCGCGATGCCGATGCCCCGCGACACCAGGCTGAGGATGGTGCCCAGGCCCTCGAACTCCCAGGCCGCCGACGGGGCCCCGCCGATCTCGGCCAGCAGCCGGTCGGTGCCCTGCCGGGAGGGTTCGCCGTGCGGGGCGGCGATCCACGCCTCGTCGCGCAGGGCGCGCAGCTCGACCGGCCGCGCCGGGTCGGCCAGCGGGTGGTCCTGGGGCAGCGCGAGCACCATGGGGTCGCGCAGCAGGGGCGTGTGGCGCAGCTTGCCCGCGCGGTCGTCGGGGCGCAGCCCGCTCCAGTCGTCGACCACGGCGATGTCGATCTCCCCGGTGCTCACCTTGTGCGCCCCGGAGCCCTCCATCGCCTGGCGCAGTACCAGCTGCATGCGCTCGTGCCGGCGCAGGCTCTGGGCCAGCCGCGGGGCGAAGGCGACGGCGGCGGTGGGGAACGCGGTCACCGTGACCCGGCCGCGGGGGGTGTCGGTCTGCGCTGCCAGGGCGGCTTCCGCGGCCTCCACCATGGCCAGGATCTGCTCCGCCTGTTCTGCGAGGAGTCGTCCGGTATCGGTCAACTCGGCGCTTCGTGCGGTGCGGTCCAATAAGGACGCCCCGACCTCGCGCTCCAGGGTGGACAGCTGTTGCGAAACTGCTGACGCTGTGTAGTCAAGTGCCTGCGCAGTGGCAGCAATGGTGCCGTGTTCTGCGAATTCGCGGAGGATCTGCAGGCGGCGGAGATCGAGCATAAGGTCAGCTTACGCTGGCCATAGAAAAGACTCGCTTGTGGTGATGGAGAGCGGGCGGCAGGGTGAGACGTGCGGCCGGGTGAACGCATCCGCCGGCCGATTTCCCACAGCCCTCCGGACCCAATGCGGAGTTGATCGCTTCATGTCTGTCAGCGTGTCGGCGACGCTCGCCGTCAACGAAGCGCTCGCCGAACGGCGGCGCCAGGGACTACCCGTCCTGCCGATGGGCTTCGGCGAGGCAGGCCTCCCGGTGCACCCGGCTATGCGGGACGCGCTGGCGGCGGGCGGCGACAGAAACTCCTACGGTCCGGTCGCCGGGGTGGCACCGCTGCGCACGGCCGCCGCCGGGTACTGGGACCGCCGCGGCCTGCCCACCGACCCCGGCCTGGTGATCGCGGGGCCGGGCAGCAAGCCCCTCCTCTACAGCCTGCTGCTGAGCATCGGCGGCGATGTCGCCATCGCGGCGCCGAGCTGGGTCAGCTATGCCGCGCAGACGCACCTCGCCGGGCACAGCACGGTGTTCGTGCCCACGGCGCCCGCTCAGGGCGGCGCCCCCCAGCCCGACCTGCTCATCGACGCGGTCACCCGGGCCCGCATGGAGGGCCGCGACGTCCGCTCGGTCATCGTGACCACACCCGACAACCCCACCGGTACCGTGCCCGCGCAGGGGACCGTCCGGCGGCTGGCCGAGGCGGCGCGGGCACTGGACCTGGTCATCATCTCCGACGAGATCTACCGCGACCTCGTGCACGAACCCGGCGCCACCGTGCACAGCCCGGCCGAGTTCGCCCCCGAGCGCACGGTCGTCACCACCGGCCTCAGCAAGAACCTCGCCCTGGGCGGTTGGCGGCTGGGCGTCACCCGGCTTCCCGACAGCGACATCGGACGCCGCCTCCACACCGACCTGCTGGGGGTGGCCAGCGAGATCTGGTCCACTCCGGCCACCCCGATCCAGCAGGCCGCCACCTACGCCTTCACCGAGCCGGCCGAGATCGCCGACCACATCGCCCGCAGCCGACGGCTGCACGGCCTGGTCGCCCGCGCCGTCGCCGACCGGTTCGTCAGCACCGGAGCCATGGTGGCCGCGCCCCAGGCCGGGTTCTACCTCTACCCCGACTTCGAGGGGCTGCGGGAACCGCTCGGCGCCGACCACGGCGTCACCACCGGCCCGGAGCTGTGCGCCCTGCTGCTGGACACCTACGGCATGGGAACGTTACCGGCCGCCGAGTTCGGCGAGGAGACCCGCGCACTGCGGATGCGGGTGGCCACCAGTCTGCTCTACGGCGAGACCGAGGCGCAGCGCTACGCCGCGCTGGCCGCCGACGAGCCGCTGGCCCTGCCGTGGATCCGCGAGCACCTCGACCGCCTCGACGAGGTGCTCGACCGGCTGGTCTGCGGGAACCGCGTTCCTTGCGGCGACGCCGGGTGAGAGGCGACTCCGCCGCGTGAGGACGTCTGCGCGCGGCTACGGGGGCGAGGAGCGGGACCGGAGAGGGGCCGGTCCCGCTCCTCCGGCTGCGGGCGCTGCCGCAGGTACCCCGGTCGGCGCGATCACCGAACGGTAGTGCTCCAGCAGCTGGTCGCCGATGACGTCCCAGGTCCGGGCCTGGACCGTGGGCCGGGCCGCGGCGGCCAGGCGGTCGCGCAGGGGCGCGTTGTGCACCAGCCGCCCGACCGCCACCCGCAGCTCGCGCACGGAATCGGGGGCGAACAGCAGGCCGTTGAGTTCGGGCAGCACCAGGTCCAGCGGGCCGCCCGAGGCCGGAGCCACCACCGGAACACCCGAGGCCAGCGCCTCCTGCACCGCCTGGCAGAACGTCTCATCGGCGCCGGTGTGCACGAAGACGTCGAGGGAGGCATGGACCCGGGACAGTTCCGCGCCGGTGCGCTGGCCGAGGAAGACCGCGCCGCGCAGCCGCCGGCGCAGCCGCTCCCGGTCCGGGCCGTCCCCGACGACCACCAGCCGCACCCCGCGCAGCCGCAGCACGTGCGCGAGCAGGTCGACGCGCTTGTCGCGGGCGAGGCGGCCGACATAGCCGACGATGACCTCGCCGCCGGGGGCCAGCCGCCGGCGCAGCGCCGGGTCGCGGTGGCGGGGGTGGAAGCGTTCGGTGTCCACTCCGCGCTGCCACAGGCTCAGCCGGGGGACGTCGTGGTCGGCCAGCTCGCGCAGGGTCGCCGACGAGGGGGCCAGGGTGCGGTCGACCGCGGCGTGGATGCGGTGCAGCAGCGGCCAGAGCACGTCACCGGCGGGCACCCCGTAGCGGGCCACGAAACCCGGCAGGTCGGTCTGGTAGACGGCGACGGTGGGCAGTGCCCAGCGGCGCGCCACGTCCACCGCGGTCAGCCCCAGCAGGGCCGGGGAGGCCAGGTGGACCACGTCGGGGCCGAACGAGCGCAGGGCGGTGGTGAGGCACCGCCGCGCCGGCAGGCCGCCGGTGAAGCCGCGGTAGAAGGGGAGGGGCACGCCCGGCACGCGCACGACCGGAAAGCCGGCGTAGTGGGCGGGGC
Source organism: Nocardiopsis mwathae (assembly GCF_014201195.1). Taxonomy (NCBI): domain Bacteria; kingdom Bacillati; phylum Actinomycetota; class Actinomycetes; order Streptosporangiales; family Nocardiopsidaceae; genus Nocardiopsis; species Nocardiopsis mwathae. The sequence continues at coordinate 984,654 of NZ_JACHDS010000001.1, forward strand.
CGGCGCCCGGGGCGAGGATGAGCGCCTCGTGGCCGCGGGCGGCGAGGTGCTCGGCGACCCTGCAGACCGAGTTGGTGACGCCGTTGACCTGCGGGAGGAAGGACTCGGTGACGATGGCGACGCGGAGGGGAGGGGCGGGTGCGGCGGAGGCGGGCGGAGGGATGGAGGTCGCGGTCGTGGGGCTCGCGGTCACGGTTGTCTCCCAGGGGCGGGGGTCTCCTGCCCGGCACGTTAGGCGCCGCACGTGAACCCCTCCGGACCTGCGGTGGGCGCCCGATTGACGATCTTCCTCCGGCTATGCGAAGCGGCCGCGGCCCAGGCCTCCGGCCTATATCGCGTCCGAGGAGGTGTTTCGGTACCGATGGCCGTAGGATCGCGAGCTGTCGCCCGAAACACACCCACGGATCAGGAGCGCCACATGACCCTCGTCGAATGGGCCGAGCTCGTCAGCGCGGAGCTGGAGCTGGGAGAGGAGATCGGCAAGGGCGACGTCGACCGCATCCTGGACCTCGCCCGCGACGCGGCGCACTCGGTCGCCCGCCCGGCGGCGCCCCTGACCACCTACCTGCTGGGTATCGCCGTCGGTCGCGGCGCCGATCCGGAGGAGGCCGCCGCCGCGCTGAGCCGACTGGCGCTCGCCCAGGCGCCCGAAGCGCCCGACACTCCGTGATCTCCGCTGGTCATACGCCTGTAACGGAACGCCTAAGCGATCACTCTGTGGAAGAAACGTGACGCATACGTGACGAATCAGGCCAAAAAACCGTGTAAATGTGGCGGTGCGCTGCATCACGTTGATCGCGACGATGCGTCGTGTCGTCGCCTGACCGCGTCCCTACCCGGCCGGAGGGCGGCGCAGCCTCACCCCCTCGCTCGAACACATAGGGAGTTCGTCCATGGATCAACTCGCGGACATGCTGGACACCCTCTCCGGCATCATCTGGAGTGAGTACGTCCTCATTCCGCTGCTGCTGCTCACCGGGTTGTTCCTGACGGTCCGGCTACGGCTGCTGCAGTTCCACAAGCTCTTCCACGCCCTCTGGCTGGCGCTGATCCGCCGCAAGGAGGCCGAGGGCGTCCAGGGCGACATCTCCCACTACCAGGCCCTGAGCACCGCGCTCGCCGCCACCGTCGGCGTCGGCAACATCGCCGGTGCCGCACTGGCGATCGGCATGGGCGGTCCGGGCGCGCTGTTCTGGATGTGGATGACCGGCCTCGTCGGCATGGCCACCAAGTACAGCGAGGCGCTGCTCGGCGTCAAGTACCGGCGCGAGGACAGCGTGGGCAAGCAGAGCGGCGGCCCCATGTTCTACCTCCGCCACGGCCTGCCCGGCGGGCTGGGGCTGACGCTGGGCGTCCTGTTCGCCGTGTTCGGCGCCATCGCGGCCTTCGGTATCGGCAACGGTACCCAGGCCAACACCGTCTCCCAGCAGCTCAACGCGGTGTGGGGCGTCCCGACCTGGGTGGCCGGCATCGCGATGGTGATCATCGCGGGCACCGTCATCATCGGCGGCATCAAGAGCATCGGCCGGGTCGCCGCCGGCGTCGTGCCGATCATGATCCTGCTCTACATCGGCGTCACGCTGCTGGTGCTCATCGCGCACGCCGGCGACATCCCCGCCGCCCTGGCCCTGGTCATGACCGACGCCTTCACCGGCCAGGCCGCAGCGGGCGGTGGCGCCGCCTCCATCTTCGTGGTGATCCAGGCGGGCGTGGCGCGCGGCATCTTCTCCAACGAGTCGGGCCTGGGCACCGGCGCCATCGCGGCGGCCGCGGCCAAGACCGACCAGCCGGTGCGCCAGGCGATGGTGTCGATGACCCAGACCTTCATCGACACCCTCATCGTCGTCACCATGACCTGCCTGGCCATCATCGTCACCGGTGTCTGGCAGGAGGACGGCCGCGGCGACGGCGCCGCGATGACCTCGGCCGCCCTCCAGGACGGTCTCGCGGCCATCTCCCCGGGGCTGGGCCCGCTGGGCGGCTACATCGTGGCCATCGCCGTCGCGGTGTTCGCCTTCACCACCATCCTGGGGTGGTCCTACTACGGCGAGCGCTGCATCGACTTCCTCGTCGGCCACAAGGGTGTGCCGTTCTACCGCGTGGTGTTCGTCGCGATGATCTACGTCGGCGCCGTGGCGTCCCTGGACATCATCTGGCTGGCCAGCGACATCGCCAACGGCCTGATGGCACTGCCCAACCTCATCGGCCTGCTACTGCTCTCCCCGGTCATCGTCCAGGAGACGCAGAAGTATTTCGGCAACCCCGACTGGAAGAATCCGGACATCAAGATTCCGGACGTGCGCCAGTAGCCGCCCGCCGACCCTTCCGGCCCCGCCCCGCACCCCGCGCGGCGGGGCCTTTTCCCGGACATCGGGAGTACGCCTCTCGGGAGAACGATTCGAATCTCCGCGGTGGTCCCGACCGTTCTCCCGAGATCAACGGGGGAGCGGACGGTCGGATGCGGGGCCCCACCAAGCGTGGAAGTGGTGGACCGGGCCCTTTCCCGTTCCGGCGTCGAGAACGTCGGCGTGGCGCAGGGCCGCGGTGAGGTAGGCCTTGGCGTCGCGGACCGCCGCGGCGACCCCGTCGCGCTGGGGCAGGAGAGCGGCGATGGCGGAGGAGAGGGTGCACCCCGTGCCGTGGGTGTTGGAGGTGGGGACGCGCTCGGCGGTGAAGGTCCGCGGCTCCCGCCCGGGCGCCGCCAGCAGGTCGGTGCACCGCTCGCTCGCGGAGCCGCCCAGGTGGCCCCCCTTCAGCAGGACGTGCCGGGCGCCGAGCCGCAGCAGCCGGTCGGCCTGGGCGGCCATCGCCTCCAGGTCGGCCGCCTCGTCCTCGGCCAGCAGCTCGGCGGCCTCCGGCAGGTTCGGTGTGACCAGGTCGGCGCGCGGCATCAGCTCGGTGCGGACCGCGGCCACCGCGTCGGCGGCCAGCAGCCGGTCGCCGCTCTTGGCGACCATGACCGGGTCGAGCACCACGTTGCCCAGGGCGTAGCGGTCGATGGCGGCGGCGACGGCGGCGATGACGCCGGTGTCGGCCAGCATCCCGATCTTGACCGCGTCCACCCGGGCGTCGGTGAGGAGGGTGTCGAGCTGGTCCGCGACGAACGCGGCGGGGACCGGATGCACGCCGGTGACGCCCCTCGTCGACTGGGCGGTCAGGGCGGTCACGACCGTCATGCCGTAGCCGCCGAGGGCCGAGAAGGTCTTCAGGTCGGCCTGGATTCCGGCGCCGCCGCTGGGGTCGCTGCCGGCGATGGACAGGATGTTGTAGCCGCTCACGGGCGTTCCTTCGCTAGTACGAGCTAGATCAGGTTCGACGGGTGTGCTCTCAGCCGTGACCGGTGGATGGGCCGGTCCCGGCACCCCGCGCCGTCATGGACGTGGTGTGGAGTTGTGGGGAACCGTGGGATGGACGGGTCTCAGCCGCGGCCCGCGGAGTCGACCTGGTCGGGGGCGCGGTGGCGGCCCTGGGGCGCCGGGCCGCCGCCGGGGCCGTCGGCCTCCCGGCGGGCGCGGGCACGGCGTTCGACCAGCAGCACCGTGACGACGACGGCGAAGCCGACGACGGCGAGCGCGACGGTGACCGGAACGTCGCCCTGCGGCGCCTGAAGCGTGCGGTCGCCGTCCTGCCACGGCCACAGCGCGCGCAGCGAACCGGCCATCAGGCCGGTCAACACGACCAGGGTGATGTGGTGGTAGTTCTCCAACAGCCACTGCAGCAGCTTGACGAAGAACGCCAGGCCGAAGAACGCGCCCAGCGCGAACGTCGAGATGTATCCGAGGTCGCGGGTGTTGAGCGCGTCCATGGTGACCGTGTACAGGCCGAAGGTCAGCAGGATGAACGAGCCCGAGACGCCGGGGAGCACCAGCGCGCAGATGGCGACGGCGGCGGCGCCCGCGACGATCAGGAAGTCGGGTTCGACGTGGGCCGGGGGCAGGCCGGTGAGCAGGAACGCCCCCGCGGCCACCACGAGCGCCAGCAGGTAGTGCCCGGCCTTCCAGGTGCGTCCGGACCCGCTGTAGGGCACCCACAGGGAGGCCAGCACGAGGCCGAAGAAGAGCGCATAGGCGCGCTGCTGCTCGCGCTCGACCAGGGGGGCGAGGAACTTGGCCGCGAGCAGCGCGGCGATCACCATGCCGACCAGCACCGCGATGATGGCCGCCCAGTCGGCCTTGCGGAACTCCTCGGCGGCGCGCCCCAGGCCGCGACCGCGCGGCAGGTCGCTGACGGCAAGCCGGACCCCGCTCACCACGTGGCCCGCCGAGGTGATGAGCGTTTCGTAGATGCCGACGATCAGGGCGACGGTTCCGCCGCTGACGCCGGGGACCACCTCCGCGGTCCCGATGAGGGAGCCGCGGAACGCGTTGAAGAGGTGAGTGCCGACTGACTTCGCCATGTCTCGCGTTTCGTCTGAAGAGGCCGGGAGGAAAGATAAAAGGGTCGGGCGGCCGCCTCGCGGGCGGCGCGCCCCCAGTCTAGGGCGGATGCGGCGGGGGTTCGGGCGCCGTGCGCCCGCCTCCTGCGCCCATGGGTTTCGGACCGGTGCCGGGGACAGCGGGCCGTGTGCACCGGCATCGTATGGGTACAGACGCGTCGACGCGTCGGGACCCCGGGGGCGACGGGGCGGTCCCGACCGACGGACCCTGCGGCGTGGAGCCGCGGAAGCGGGGGTGGTGAGTGATGACGGGATGTATCCACGCTGCGCGGTTTCCCGGATGGGAGTGGTGGGCAACCGGAAAATCCGCCCCTTGTGCAACGGGGGCACCATCTGTTCTCCTGCTGGAGGCCGCGTCAACCGGGGCTTTGTGCGTTAACCGAACGGGTATCTGAAAATCGAATAACGATCACTGCTGTTCCGATCAACGGCGATCGAAGGGAAATCCTGGATGAGCGACACCCGCAGTCTGGGCCGCGACACCTCCGGTGGGAACCACACCGGGCCCGTCATTTCGAGCAGCGACCACATCGGACTGGCCGAGACCCACTCGGCACACAACTACAACCCCCTGCCCGTCGTCATCTCCGAAGGCGAGGGAGCCTGGGTCACCGACGTCGAGGGGCGCCGCTACCTCGACTGCCTCGCCGGCTATTCGGCGACCAACTTCGGACACAGCAACCCCGACCTGCTGGCGGCCGCACACCACCAGCTCGACCGGGTGACGCTCACCAGCCGCGCCTTCTACCACGACCAGTTCGGCCCCTGGGTCACCGCGCTCGCCGACCTGGTCGGCAAGGAGAAGGTACTGCCCATGAACACCGGGGCCGAGGCGGTGGAGACCGCCGTCAAGGTCGCCCGCCGGTGGGCCTACGACGTCAAGGGCGTGCCCGACGGCCAGGCCACCATCATCGTCGCGGGCGGCAACTTCCACGGCCGCACCACGACCGTCATCTCCTTCTCCGAGGACCCCGACGCCTACGGCGGATTCGGCCCCTACACCCCCGGCTTCCGCGTGGTCCCCTACGGCGACGCCGACGCGATCGCGGCGGCCGTCGACGGGACCACGGCCGCCGTCCTCGTCGAGCCCGTGCAGGGCGAGGCCGGCGTCATCGTGCCGCCCCCGGACTACCTGCCCCGCATCCGGGAGATCTGCGACGAGAACCGGGTGCTGTTCATCGCCGACGAGGTGCAGTCGGGCCTCGGCCGCACCGGCACGGTCACGGCCTGCGAGCACACCGGGGTGGTCCCCGATGCCTACCTGTTCGGCAAGGCCCTGGGCGGCGGCATCCTTCCCGTCTCGGCCATGGTCGCCGACGAGGACGTCCTCGGCGTGATCAAGCCGGGCCAGCACGGCAGCACCTTCGGCGGCAACCCCATGGCCGCCGCGATGGGCCGCACCGTGGTGCGGATGCTGCGCGAGGGCCCCTACCTGGACAACGCCCAGCGCCTCGGCGAGCTGCTGCGGGCGCGGATCAAGGAGTTCGTCGGCAACGGCGCGGTCGCGGCGCGCAGCATCGGGCTGTGGGCCGGGATCGACGTCGACGACTCGCTGGCCAGCGGCCGCGAGCTGTGCGAGCGGCTCGCCGCCAAGGGCGTTCTGGTCAAGGACACCCACGGCTCGACGGTGCGGCTCTCCCCGGCACTGGTCGTCACCGAGGAGGACCTGAACTGGGCGCTCGACCGGTTCAGCGAGGTCCTGGCCGAACTGCGTGCGGAGAAGGGGTAGGCCCTGGTCCGCCGTCCCGCCGCGCCGGGACCACCGAGACCGCCCGGTGGCCGCGCCGCCCCCGTTTCCGGGGCGGGGCGGCCACCGCTGTGTATGCCCTACTCGACCTCGGCGGCCAGCACGTCGGGGGTGACGTTCTCGACGGTCTCCCGCGTCACGAACAGCGGGCGCCCCGGGCCGGAGGTGACCCGCTGGGCCACGCGGTCGCTGAACGCCGCCTGTCCGGCCGCGTTGGGGTGGAAAGTGCTGCGATCCACCCTGATGCCATCGCTCAGGTCGCGCAGGAGCACCCCGTTGAGCCACGGTTCGTCGGCGTCCACCTCGTGGCCCCGGAACACGGTGTAGAGGTCGACGAACTCCACGCTGCCGACCTGGCCCTCGTCGTAGATCTCGGCATCGGCGCGGTTGACCGCGTTCTCCAGCCGCAGGTTGAAGCGCTTGATGGTGGAGTTCAGCCACTTCTGGTCGCCGACCGTCAGCGTGTAGTACATGCCCTCGGGCTTCTCGGCGAACAGCCGCGGATAGCCGAGCACGACGACGCGGGCGTCGGGCGCGCGGTCGCGCAGCTCCGCCAGCAGGTCGTCGAAGGTCGACTCGAAGCGCTCCATCCGCTTCTCGATGTCCTCCTCCTGACCGGTGCAGGCGTCGGCCTCCACCAGCGGCAGCCGCACCATGCAGGTCCGCAGGACCGGCGTGAAGCCCAGGTCGTTTCCGCCGATGCCGAGGGTGATCAGGGACGTGTGCGGGGTGACCTGGTCGAGCTGGGAGCCGGTCGAGCCGATCTCCTCCAGCATCGCCGTGCCCTTCTGCGAGCTGCACGCCACGAAGCCGAGCTCGCCGGCGAAGTCGTAGGCGTTGGTGAGCCGCTGGGGGTAGGCGTTGGCCGAGCGCCAGCACCCGCCGGAGCGCGCGGTACCGGGCAGGTAGTCGCCGGCGCCGTCCCCGGAGGAGTAGGAGTCGCCCAGCGCCACGTAGTGGCCCCACGTGGCCGCCTCGACGGGGGCCATCTCCACGCGCCAGTCGGGGACCTCGGGGTCGTCCTCCTCGGGCGGGACGGGCCGGTCGGGGCAGCCGCGGCCGGTGAGGTCGCACCACAGCCCCAGGGCGCCGTCGCGGGTGGCCGGGACGGCGGCGACGATGACCAGCACGAACACGAGGGAGACGGCGAGGGAGCCCAGGACCCAGGTCCGCCGCGTGAGTTCTGGTATGCGCACTGTCGCGTTCTGCCTCTCGTTCTGCGCCGCCCCCGTTCTCGGGCCGGGAGGCGGCGCGACCCTGGAGGCAGGTTACCCGCAGCCGCCGGTGATCCGGCGGGGGCGCGCATGACCTCCACGGCCCGCGCCCCAGGAGGTCCGGGGCGCACCGAACCGGGTGGCCAGGTCCGGGGGGACAGGGCGGCGGGTCAGGTCGGCCGAGTGCTCCCCACGACGTCCAGGACCCGCTTGACCTCGACCTCGTCCAGGTCGGCGCGGGCGGTCAGCCGCAGCCGCGACCGACCGTCGGGGACGGACGGCGGTCGGAAGCACCCGACGCGGACCCCGGCCTCGCGGCACCGCCGCGCCCACGCCACCGCCGCGTCGGGGGAGGGCGCGCCGACGGATACCACCGCCGCGTCCGGAGCGTGGACGTCGAGCCCCAGTTCCCCCAGGCCCGCCGCGAGCCGCCGGGCCGTCTCCCGCAGCCGTGCGGCCCGCTCGGGCTCGGCCCGCAGCACCCGCAGTGCCGCCAGCGCCCCGGCCACCGCGGCCGGGGCCAGCCCGGTGTCGAAGATGAACGTGCGGGCGGTCTCCACCAGGTGCCGGATCACCCGCTGCGGGCCGAGCACGGCACCGCCCTGGGCCCCCAGCGCCTTCGACAGCGTCGCCGTCACGACGATGCCGCCCCGCTCGGCCGCGGGGATGCGCGCCGCGCCGAGCGCACCGCGCCCGCCGTCGCCGACCACGCCCAGACCGTGCGCGTCGTCCAGGAGCAGCGCCGCCCCCTCTTCGGCGCAGACCCGGGCGAGGGCGGGCAGGTCGGTGAGGTCGCCGTCCACGGAGAAGACCGTGTCGCTGACCACCAGGCGCCGCTCGGCGGGGTGGGCCCCCAGCGCCGCCAGCGCGGCTCCCGCATCGGCGTGGTCGAACAGCGACACCCGGGCACCCGCGGCCTTGGCCAGCCGGGTGGCGTCGATCAGCGACGCGTGGTTGTACCGGTCGCAGACCAGGTGTGCGCCGGCACCGGCCAGCGCGGTGACCATGCCGAGGTTGGCCGCGTAACCGGAGGAGAAGACGAGCGCCGCCTCGGTGCCGTAGAACGCGGCGAGCTCGGCCTCCAGCTCCCCGTGCAGCGCGGTGTCCCCGGTGACCAGCCGCGACCCGGTGGAGCCCGCCCCCCACCGCCGGGCGGCGTCGGCCGCCGCCCCGGTGACCTCGGGGTGCCGGGTCAGCCCGAGGTAGTCGTTGCCCGCCATGTCGAGCAGGTCCTCGTCGGGCACCCGGGGCCGCGTCCTGCGGGTCAACCCCGCCTCCGCCCGTGCCCGCGCGGCACCGTCCAGCCACCCGAACGGGTCGGCCCGCCCGGCGCCGCCGCGGCCGGACGCGGCCGTCGGCCCGGCATCGGCCGACACATTCGATGCCTCCACCACATTCGAGGCCTTCGACGCGGTCGACGCGTCGTCCTGCGGGTCTGTCGTCACCGTGGGCTCCGATCTCCGACGGATGCCGCTGCCTGCGGACCGGTGGGGCGCCCGGCCGCCACAGCCGAGCCGCGGTACGGGCGCGGACGCACCAACGCGTCCGTACCGGAAATCGAGGGTAGTGGGGGCGGATCTCCGGCCCCCGCACCCCCCGCTCGCGCAGGCCGAACCGGTCGCGCCGCGGCCGGTCTCCAGCCCGCCGGAGAGGCGGTACGCCCCGCGGCGTGCCCCCCTGTCCTACCGGGCCAAATGCGTGTTCACCGAAGCCCATGGGCGCGACGGCGGTACCCGTCGCGCACGCCCTCCTCGCTTGCGGACGCGCCACCGCCGGGCCGTTCGGCCCACCGGATACCGGCGCTCCCGCGCGCTCCTTCGCGACCACGCCGGTAGGACAGGGGGACACGGGTGCTAGGAGGCGGAAACGACTCTCACATGCCCGTGCCCGCATGTCATCGGTGGAACGGGACAAAGTTCTGCACCCATTTTGTGGAGGAGTCCCCATGCGGGCCGCCGAAAGCCGTTTGGCACCATGGGCGACCATGACGCCACGAGTCAGCAGCGAACCGGAGACGCGGCCGGTACCGGCACCGCACGCCGGAGGCGACCCCGCCTGGGTGCGCGAGGTCGACCGGGGCCACCTCTGGCACCCCTACTCCTCCATCGGCGCCGCCGACGGCCCCTACGTCGTCACCGGGGCGGCCGGGACACGGCTGCGGCTGTCCGAGTCGGACGGCACCGAGCGCGAGGTCGTGGACGGCATGTCCTCGTGGTGGTCGGCGATCCACGGCTACGGCCACCCCGCCCTGGACGCGGCGGCACACGCCCAGCTGGACCGCTTCGCCCACGTCATGTTCGGCGGGCTCACCCACGAACCCGCCGCGCGGCTGGCCGCCCTGCTCGTCGACATCACCCCCGCGCCGCTGCGGCACGTCTTCCTGGCCGACTCCGGGTCGGTGTCGGTGGAGGTGGCGCTCAAGATGTGCCTGCAGTACTGGCGCTCGCGCGGCCGCCCGGCCAAGCGCAAGCTGCTGACCTGGCGCGGCGGCTACCACGGCGACACCTTCCAGGCGATGTCGGTCTGCGACCCGGAGGGCGGCATGCACGCGCTGTGGGGCGACGCCCTGCCGCGGCAGGTGTTCGCCGACGCGCCGCCCGCCGGGTTCGAGGCCGCACCCGACCCCGCCTACGTCGCCCACCTCGACGCGCTCGTCGCCGAGCACGCCGACGAGATCGCCGCGGTCATCGTCGAACCCGTCGTCCAGGGCGCGGGGGGCATGCGCTTCCACAGCCCCGCCTACCTGGCGGCGCTGCGCGAGATCACCCGCCGGCACGGGGTGCTGCTGGTCTTCGACGAGATCGCCACCGGCTTCGGCCGCACCGGCGAGCTCTTCGCCGCCGACCACGCCGGGGTCGCCCCCGACGTCCTGTGTGTCGGCAAGGCGCTCACCGGCGGCTACATGACGCTGGCCGCGACGCTGTGCACCGCGGAGGTGGCCGCGGGCATCGCCGAGGGCGATGTCCCGGTCCTCGCGCACGGCCCCACCTTCATGGGCAACCCGCTGGCCTGCGCCGTCGCCTCCGCATCGATCGGACTGCTGCTCGACGGCGACTGGCGGGGCGACGTCGGGCGCGTCGCCGCAGGGCTGCGCTCCGGACTCGCCCCCGCCCGCGACCTGCCCGGCGTGCACGACGTGCGCGTGCTCGGCGCGATCGGGGTGATCCAGCTCGACCGGCCCGTCGACCTGCGCGCCGCCACCAGGGCCGCCGTTCGGGCCGGGGTCTGGCTGCGCCCGTTCCGCGACATGGTCTATGCGATGCCGCCCTACGTCTGCTCGGACGCCGACGTCGAGCGGATCACCGGCGGCATGCTGGCCGCGGCCCGCGCCACCCTGGGGGAGCGATGAGGACGATCGTCGTCACCGGCACCGGAACCGAGGTCGGCAAGACCGCCGTCGGCGCGGCCCTCGCCGCCACCGCCCTGGCCTGGGGCGAGCGGGTGGCGGTGGTCAAACCGGCGCAGACCGGTGTGGCCGCCGGGGAGCCGGGCGACGCCGCCGAGGTGGCGCGTCTCGCCCCGGGCACGACCCAGCGCGAGCTCGCCCGCCACCCCGAACCGCTGGCCCCGGCCACGGCCGCGCACCGCGCGGGCGAGAAGGGCGTGCGCCCGGGGCAGGTCGCCGACGCCGTCGCCGGCCTGGGGGCCGACCACGACCTGGTCATCGTCGAAGGGGCCGGCGGGCTGCTGGTGCGCCTCAACGGCGAGGGCGCGACCATCGCCGACGTCGCGGCCCGCCTGGACGCCCCCCTGCTCCTGGTGGCCCGGCCCGATCTGGGCACCCTGAACCACACCGCCCTCACCGCCGAGGCGGCCCGCGCCCGCGGGCTCGCGGTCGCCGGGGTCGTCATCGGCTCCTGGCCGCCCGACCCCGACCTCGCCATGCGCTGCAACGCGGCCGAGCTCGGCACCGCGGCGGGCGCCCCCCTGCTGGGCGCCCTCCCCCAGGGCATCACCCGGCTGCCCCCGGACGAATTCGCCGCCGCCGCCCGCGTGTCGCTGGCCCCCGAACTCGACGGCACCTGGGAGGCCGCCGAGTTCGTCCGCCTCCACTCACCGGACCCGATCCGCACCGCGACCGGCTGAGGCGCTACCCCCCGCGACCGCGGAGAAGGCCGCCCAGCAGGTCCGACCCGCCTCCGCGGGCCTGTCCCGGCCCGCCCACCGGCCCGGGGTGTGAAGGTTCGTGCCCCCTGCACATTTCGCGGGGTGCCGGTTGCTGTTAGATGTGTCCCAAGCAGTCATGTGAGCCCGACGCTGACGGAGGCGCTGAACCATGTCCCAACGGTCGCATTCACAGCCCCCGGTGCTCTGGGAACCCGGTGCCGAGCGGTGTGAACGTGCGAGGATCACCGCGTTCGCCCGGTGGGTGGAGGAGAACCGGGGGGTGCGGGTCGAGGACTACGACGCGCTGTGGCGCTGGTCGGTGACCGACCTCGACGGGTTCTGGTCGGGGATCTGGGAGTACTTCGACATCCAGGCCGACGCCCCCTACGAGCGGGTGCTCGCCGGGCGCGAGATGCCCGGCGCCGAGTGGTTCCCCGGCGCGAAGCTGAACTACGCGCGCCACATCTTCCGCGACCGAGACGACGGCGCCGTCGCCATCCGGCACGCCTCCGAACTGCGGGTGCTGGGCGAGTGGACCTGGGGCGAACTGCGGCGGCGCACCGCCGCGATCGCGGCCGGACTGCGGCGGCTCGGCGTCGGCCCGGGCGACCGCGTCGTCGCCTACCTGCCGAACATCCCCGAGGCCGCCGCCGCGTTCTTCGCCTGCGCGTCCATCGGCGCGGTGTGGTCGTCCTGCTCGCCGGACTTCGGGGTGCGCAGCGTCGTCGACCGCTTCGCGCAGATCGAGCCGAAGGTGCTGCTCGCCGTCGACGGCTACCGGTACGGCGGCAAGGACTTCGACCGCGCCGACGTGCTCGACGCCCTGCGCGCGCAGCTGCCCACCCTGGAGCACACCGTCGTTCGCTCCTACCTGACCGGCACCCCCGTCGAGGCCACGCTGAGCTGGGAGGAGTTGGAGGAGTCGGGGGAGGGCGCGGAGCTCGAATTCGAGCCGGTGCCCTTCGACCACCCGCTGTGGGTGCTCTACTCCTCGGGCACCACCGGCCTGCCCAAGGCGATCGTGCAGGGGCACGGCGGCACCCTGCTCGAACAGCTGAAGAACATCGAGCTGCACCTGGACGCCCAGGCACACGACCGGGTCTTCTGGTTCACCACCACCGGCTGGATGATGTGGAACCTGCTGGTCAGCGTGCTGCTGACCCGGGCGTCCATCGTGCTGTACGACGGCAGCCCCGGCCACCCCGACATGGGCACCCTGTGGGACCTCGCCGAACGCACGCGCATCACCGTCTTCGGGACCAGCGCCGGGTACCTGTCGGCCTGCATGAAGGACGGAATCCACCCGGCCGAGGGCCGCGACCTGTCCGCCCTGCACGCCATCGGCTCCACCGGGTCCCCGTTGAGCCCCGAGGGGTTCGCCTGGTGCTACCGCGAGTTCGGCGACGACCTGTGGCTGTTCTCGGCCAGCGGCGGCACCGACATCTGCAGCTGCCTGGTGGGCGGCGTTCCCACGCTGCCCGTCTACGAGGGGGAGATCCAGGCGCGCTCGCTCGGCATGGCCGTCGCGGCCTGGGACCCCGACGGCAAGGAGGTCGTGGGCGAGGTCGGCGAACTGGTGGTCACCCGGCCGGCGCCGTCGATGCCCCTGTACTTCTGGGGCGACACCGACGGCGAGCGCCTGCGCGACAGCTACTTCGCCATGTACCCGGGCACCTGGCGGCACGGCGACTGGATCGAGATCACCGACCGCGGTACCGCGATCATCTACGGACGCTCCGATTCCACCATCAACCGCGGCGGCATCCGCATGGGCACCAGCGAGATCTACCGTGCGGTGCTGGCGCTCGGCGAGGTCACCGACGCGCTGGTCGTGGACGTCCCCCAGCCCGACGGAGGCTCGCGCATCGAGCTGTTCGTGGTGGTCCGCGAGGGGGTGGAGCTGGACGAGACGCTGACCAAGGCGCTGGCGCGGCGTATCCGCGAGGACTGCTCGCCGCGGCACGTCCCCGACGCCGTGCACGCCATCGCGGCGGTGCCGCGCACCCTGTCCGGAAAGGTGCTGGAGGTGCCGGTCAAGCGCATCCTGATGGGGGAGCGGGCGGAGAAGGTGGCCAGCCGCGACTCGCTGGCCAACCCGGAGGCACTCGACTTCTTCACCCGCCTCGCCCAGGAGCGGCGCCCCTCCGCCCCCTGACCCCTGCACGACCCCCTCCTTCGTTGATCTCGGAGATATTGGGGTGAAAATCGGCCGTGAGACCCCAATATCTACGAGATCAACGGATGCCGGATTCGGACGTTCCGGGGTGGTCCGGCCTGTTGTCGACTGTTGTCGTCTGCCCAGGTGGCGCCCTGTTTCCCTGGGTTGGGCGTTCCGGTCTAGTGGTGACTGTTCCGGGGTGGTCCGGGTGTGTAGGTTGACGCCGGGATGACGCTGGGGGCTCCGGCCACGCGGCGGGCGCGGACGGTCCGGGACACGTCAACGGGGGTCATCACCGAACGCGTCATCGATCGCGTTGCGTAGGCGGGCCTCGTCCAACCGGTCGCGCAGGGGTCCGCCTTCTTCGTCGATGGCGGCCATGACGGCGCCGTCGCGGGTGGTGCGCACGGCGACCTTCACCCCGATCTCCTTGCCCGCACGGCGTGCGGCGCGCTTGATCGCGGCGCGCTCCTCCTCATCGGTGTAGGAGAGCTTCGCCCACTGCTGGCGCCGGAGGTCGGACGCTATGAGGTCGGCAAGGCGCGCGGTCTCGGCCTCCTGGGCGCGCTGGCGGGCCTTGGCGGTGGGGGCGCTGGTGATGGGGCGCACGCGGTGCGGGTCGCTCATGGCGGCAGGATAGACCGCCGCGCTTGGGCGCGCCTACCCGCGCGGGCAACGGCGGGAGGGTGGACGGTTCCGGTCGCGCAGAGCGCGGCGCGGCGGGAGGATCGGGGGCCGCTACGCTGGCCCTGAGCGGTCGGAGCCTTCGGGCTCCACCCCTTTTCTCCGACCGGCCCCCGATCCTTCGGGTCCCGCCGCGACGCGTGAACGCGGACGGAACCGGCCACCCGGCCCCACCGCGCACCCGTGCCCGCGGTGCGCCTGCATGCCGGTGACCGCGCAGGTGAGCACACGGAAAGGCCCCAGACCCGAGGGTCCGGGGCGCGCGGCCCGGGGGCGCTATGCGGCCTCGTCCGGCTCGTCGTCGGCCAGGTAGTACTCGACCCCGGCCAGGATCTCGGTGCGCAGCTCCCGGGGGAGGGCGAAGGCGAGGCGGAGTCCGGCGGTGACCTCGGCGGGGTCGTCGGAGCAGATGAGGTAGGCGGCGCGGTCGGCGGTGCGCAGAGCGGTCGCGTTTCCGGTCGTGGTGGCGGCGGTGTTCATGGCGGCCTCCTGGGGGGTCGGTTCGGCCTGACGGGGCCGTCTGGATCACGCCCGGGGCGGGGGTCAAGGTGGAGCACTCCACGACTGAACGACCTTGACCCCCGCCCCGGGCGTGATAGGTCCCGGAAAGTCAGGCCGGATCGACCTCCGGGAGGGTGCCCGCTACCGGTGCCACGGTCGAAACGCTGAAGCGCACCGGTGACCTTGTCCGCCTACCGGAACCACGCGCGCGACGAACACGGCGAGCTGGTCCGGCCCGGTTCCCGGAGCCCGGCCGGGGGCTGTGCACGGTCGGCGGGCGTCGGTGCGGCGGTGTGCAGGGCGTTCCTGCGCGGGCGGGCTCGCCCTCGTGCGGTAGGCGGGGCGGTGGAGGCGGGGCACGCTGGTGAGGCCGGGGAGGGCGGGTGTCGGGGCCGCGCGCGAGCACCCGACGAAGTCGGGCGCGCAGCGCGACGTGTCCCGTAAGCCCGTCCCGACCTGCGGCCGACCCCCGGCGCACACGTCCGCTGCCCGCCCGCGCCATGGCGCGGGCGGGCAGCCTTGACCCTGTAGGGAAAGTTCTCACCCACCGATACAGCCGACTCGTCACGACTGGTTGAACAGCTGCTAGACCGGTATGCTCCCCGAGGTGCCTACGGGCACCGTTCCTAGGTATGCGTCGGCCTCCGGAGCATTCCGGAGGCCGCGTGTCGCTCAAGATCTAGAGTTGGTCGGCTTTGACGTCCTCCAGAAACGAGTGCCAGGCGTTGACGCCGAACATCAGGTAGCCATTTTCAGGGGACTTGGAGTCACGTACTGCTGCCCCCCGGGGTACTGTCGCGACTTCAACGCAGTTGTTGCCCGATCCGCTATAGCTGCTCTTGCGGAACGGCAGTCTGTCACTCATCGGTCTTCACTCTCTAGGGCTGCTTTGACGTCCCTGAGGAACTGCACCGTCTCAGCGCCGGGCAGGGCGGACGTCGATGCATGGCCGAATACCTGGGCGAAGCGGGCCAGCTCATCGGGCTGCTCTAGCATCAGGCTAGCCGCGTACGTCTCCACGTAGGCAATGCTGGGGTCCAATGGCTCGGCAAAGTCCATGATGACAAGCGCGCCAGTGTCCGCCGCATGCGCTCCTGCCGCGAACGGGAGTACCTGCAAGGTGACACCCTCACGCGTCGCCATGCGAATCAGGTGCTGCACCTGGTCACGCATCACTGACACCCCGCCGATGACACGGCGCAAGGCGGCTTCATCGATGATCGCCCAGTACTCAGGCGGGTTGTGGGAGTTGAGTATCTGCTGCCTCTCCATCCGGGCCGCTACGCGCTCAGCTATGGCTTCGTCGGCGTGTGCCTGCCCACCACGAAGCAGGGCTTCGGCGTACTGAGGGGTCTGCAACAGTCCAGGGATGACCTGCGGTTCGTACGTCTTGATGACCGATGCTTCTGCCTCGAAGTCAGGGAGATCGTCGGTGAACACGCCCCTCTTCTGGTACCTGGCCCACCACCCGCGTTCCTTTGCCTGTCGCGAAAGCTGGTGCCACTCGTCGCGCTCTACGCCGTCCGTGACTCTGTACAGGTCTATGAGCCGGTCAAGGTCGCTCGGTTTGATGCGACGGGTCTCGGCAGCTTCCATCCTGCCGAGTTTGGTGCCCGACCAACCGAGTTCCTTCGCGGCTTCGTTGATGCTCAGTCGCGCTTGCTCGCGGGCTCGGCGTAGCTTCCGGGCGAGTCGACGGAGCCGCACGGTCGGGCTGTGAACAGTGCGGTTGGGCATGCAGGAAGTCTAGAGCAGATCCCAACAACGCAATCTGCATGACTCCCTTGAAAACATGCAGTCTGCGTGAAACGGTAGTCACACCTAGGAACGACGCGAGAGGTGTTGTCTACATGCAGGCTGCACTTGTTCAAAGTAGTGTCCGCGACGTCGGTATACCGGCGAAACGCCCCACTCGGCCGTGCTCCCGGGAATACAGCGGGTCGACGGGCAACCCTGACCTCCGACTCGTGGCTCTCCACCCCATGTGGCGGCGCTGGCCCGACTGGGAGTTCGGGTCACTGACCGACGGCCGCCGCTACGCCCGCCGTGGCCGGACGGTAGTTATCGGCTCCTCATTGGGCTACCTCGATCGGGTGCTCTGGGCGGAACCGTCCAAGGAGCTGGCTGGCGCATGGGAGGGCACGGAATGACTCAACCGCAGGTCACATACCTGAACGCGCCTTCCGGCTGGCGGGCGTGGCGAATGGACGACACGGGCAACTGCTACGCGATACCTGGAGCACCGAAGTGGTTGCCCCACGGGATGCTCTACGCCGACTCCCCTGAGGAATTGGTGGACAAGATCGTCGCGACTGATGAAGCGATAGCAGAGGGAATCGCCCGCCGATTCGAGGCCACCACCGCAGGTAGCGGAGATGTCCTTGCACCGCAGTGGAGATCTCGGGCCACTGCTAGCGGATGGTTCCCTCCCGCTGCCTAACTCCCGGCTGTGCGGCTCGATGGGACCGACGACCGCACGGCTTCCCTGGCCGCGCCCCGAATCAGCGAAAGCTGTACAGCGGCCTGCCGTCCCCGGCCCTTTCCCCTCTCCCTCCGGGGACGGCTCCCCTTCCGGTCGCGCCCCATACAGGGGACGGGGCGCGGCCCTCTTCCTAACCGAAAAGTTAGACGCCCCCTCCAATCGCCCATCGCAATCTCGTGATGAAGCGATCACGAAGGGTCCGGGTATGCCTGCCGTTACCCGAAACCCCGAGTGTCGCTGCCCCCTCAGAAGTGCCCCCCGATCAGCACGACGAGGAGCCCCAAGTGCACAAGGTCATCGTTGCCCCATTCCTTGACAGCTACGTTGCCCTCCACCCCGGATCGAAGAAGGCGGTCAAGCTTCCCCACTGGCGGTACCGCGAACTCACCGACCTCGCCTCCGACGCCCCCGTACCCGAATGGTTGACGGACATTGCCCGGCGTGCCTGGAACCTCGACCTCACAGGTATCCCGGTCACACCGACGCTGCTTCGCCGCCAGCCGTCCCCCTTCGGCCACGGGCGGGCATCCTACGAACTCAACATGGGCTGCAACTTCGGCTGTAAGCACTGCTATCTGGGGCCAAAGCCGTTCTCCGGTCTGACGTGGCCCGAACGCGATCGCCTCTTGCACCTCCTGCGAGACGCCGGCGTCGTGTGGTTGCAGCTCACCGGCGGCGAACCGACGATTGACCCCCATTTCCTCGCGGTGTACCAGCGCGCATCCGAACTCGGGATGATGCTGGAGATCCTCACCAACGGCTCACGCCTGCATTACCGCCCCATCCTTGAAGCGCTCATCGCCCAGCGGCCTCACCGGATCACGGTCAGCCTGTACGGCGCAACCGAAACCTCGTTCGATGAGCTGACACAGCGGCGTGGCGCGTGGAACTCGTTCATCCGTGGACTCGACGCAGCCCAAGAAGCGAGCCTTCCCATAGACGTGAGCATTATCGTGACCCGCGACAACGCCGATGAGCTCGACGCGATGAAGGCATTTACCGAAGACCGGGGACTCACTTACGGCGTGTTCTCGAACATGTCACCCACCATCGGCGGTAAGGACCTGCCCTTGTCGTCACAGGTCCCCGAACTCATCCGCAAACGTCCGCCGTTCACAGGGTGCGATGCGGGCCGAACGTCGATGCACATCGATCCCCACGGCAAGGCGTCGACGTGCAAAATCGCCCGCACGCCGTCGATCGACCTGCTATCCGACGGCCTCGACGGTCTCGCCCGGCTCGCGGGGATCTCCGATGACCTTTTGCAGCGGACACGCGGGTGCTCGGGCTGCAAGCTGTCCGGCACCTGCTCGACCTGCACTCCGCTTGCTGAGCTGTACCGCAGTGCGAACGCCTCGCGCGCAGTGTACTGCCAGCATCCCGACCCTGCCCCCGACGCCCCTGAAAGGAGGTGAGCACACATGGCA
This sequence comes from Nocardiopsis mwathae, assembly GCF_014201195.1. Classification (NCBI taxonomy): domain Bacteria; kingdom Bacillati; phylum Actinomycetota; class Actinomycetes; order Streptosporangiales; family Nocardiopsidaceae; genus Nocardiopsis; species Nocardiopsis mwathae. The sequence goes on from NZ_JACHDS010000001.1 coordinate 1,003,409, forward strand.
CCCGTGATGGTGGAGATCACCCCTCGGCCCTTGCCGGACGAGGAAACCGATGTGGAGATCATCGAGAACATCGACGGCATCGCAAGCACTGAGATCATGCTCGGCTGCGGCGATGACAATCCCTACAGGTAGATGACCGATCAGCCCGGGGTCGTGAGAACACGGCTCCGGGCGCTCCACAGGGCGGTAGCCTCGCCCCGTGGGGACACAGAGACAGCAGTGGGAAAACCTCCCGAACGAGGCGCGCGAGACTGTCGAGGCTCACATGGGGCGTGTGATCAAAGCCGAACCCGTGGAAGCAGGGTTCAACTCCGGGCTAGCGGCCATCCTGCACACCCTCAACCGGTCAGTGTTCGTCAAGGGCCTTCCCGTCAATGACCGGAAGGCCTGGACCCAGGACCGGGAAGCCTTGATCGCCCCGAACGTGATCGACATCGCTCCCCGTCTACTCTGGCGTGTCCAGGCTGGTGGCTGGGACCTGATCGGGTATGAACACATCGACGGCCGTCACGCCGACTACATCCCCGGGTCAGCGGATCTTGCGCTAGTCGCCGATGCACTCGCCACCCTGGGGAAGGCAGTTCTCCCGACGGCGTTCCCAGCCAAGACAGAGGAACGGTGGCGCGCCTATGTCGATACACCACGTGACCTTGGTCGCCTCGCGGGTAACGCGCTACTGCACACCGACCTGAACCCCACAAACCTCCTCATCGCGCATGGTCGTGCATACGTCGTCGACTGGGCGTGGCCTACCCGGGCAGCAGGATGGATCGACGCTGCTGGCTGGGTCGTGTGGCTAATCGTCGCCGGACACGATCCCGCTGGAGCCGAACGTCACGCGTCGGCCGTACCGGCATGGCAGCACGCGCACACAAGCGACCTTGACCTGTTCGCCCGCATCCAGTCCCGGTTGTGGGCTGGGATCGCTGAAGACGACCCGGACCCCTGGGCTGAAGGCGTCGCCCTCGCTGCCGCGCGGTGGGAGGAGCACCGGAACTAGGAGGCCCCTGTGCCGACCGACCCACCGATTCACCCCGCCGTTTCCATGACCAATCCAGCGGGCGAGACCGTCCGGATTGATGTCGCTATGGCGCCCGTTATCAGCGAGCTGTGGCGACTCCAATTCGAGACCGTCGCCTGCTGTCAGAACGTCGGTGAAGCCACTGCCGGTGTTCGATCTCGAACAGGACCTGTTCGCAAATACCAAGACAAGTATGGCGACCGATTTATCGCCTACCACGCTGGCTATGCACTCGTAAAGATGCCGACCAATGATGCATGCCGCCTGGCGGACTTGCTGCTGCCGACCTCCTTTCAGGACCGGCTTCGTCGGCGGTGGCGTCCGGACTCGTGGCGAATGCACGTTCCTCTCATCTGCGATGACGGAGCGAGCGGACCCAGCCGATATGCGCTACTGCACTTCCCGGACAAGCAGATTCCTGAATTAACAAATACCCTGAAAGGTATCGACCTTTCGTAGCTCCCGCTCCATCCCTTTGGTGCCCTCTCTCGCCGTCAACGGGAGAGGGCATTTTCCTTTTCGCCTATTCGGGGCGGTACTGGTCGGACAGGCGGATGCGGTCGGCTCGGTAGGCGGTTCGCGTGAGAACAGCGGGGCCGGTCCTGTCCAGATGCGTCTCGTCGTGAACGAGAACAATTCCCGCTCGGGGAATTTCCAGCGCGTCAGCTTCCGCCTGGGTCGGGTGGCGCGCTGAGGTGTGGGTGATCACCGTCGGCGGTGCGGAGGTCGGGCGCGCGGTGTAGGCGGTGCGGACGGCGACCGGCCCGTGATCGTCGTGCAACTCCTCGGTGCGGATGTCGACGGGGTCGGCTGTGTCGATCTGGAGGATGAGCGCGACGTCTGGCGGCGGCTGGTCGCGGTGGTCGGCGGTGGCGGCGGTGGTCAGGTCCTCGTCGCCAGTGGTCGGCGCGTCGGCGGGGCGTTGTCGGCGGGCGGAGTGGGTGCGTCGCGGGGCGGCTCTCTGTGGGGCGGTCCCGTCGTCGGTGTCTCCGGTGACGTACACGCCTTGTCGTTTACGCGCCGTAGCCAGTCCCTCGGCGATGAGGGCTTGCTGGACTTCGCGCGCGCTTCTGTTGCCGATGCTGTATCGCTCTTGGATCTCGGGGACGGTCGGCAGCTGACTGCCGGGCGGATAGGTGCCGTTCTTGATCTGCCGCCGCAGATCAGAGGCAGCAGGGACCCATCGCGGCGGCCGTGCGGACGGTTCGGCCATGTGATGACTCCTCCGGTTCGACGGATTTCCTCTTGACGAACATAGCTGAGTTCATTAAACAGGAACAACCGTACGAACATAGCTATGTCCGTAACGATCTGTCATAGGAGAGTCATGAGATTTCCGATCGACCTGTCAGCGGTGCGCGTGCGGGTGGCCACGCCCCCGGAGGACGACCGCGATTTCGAGACGCAGCAGGTGAAGCAGAACAAGGACGGCCGCCCGATGGTCCGGGTCTCGCTGATGGTGCTGGATGGGACTGAGGCCGATGTGATCCGGGTGCGGGCGCCCGGTCCCCTCGAACTGGCGCCCGACGACCTTGTCCAAGTGGCCGGTCTTCGTGCTCAGTTCTGGTCGATGGAGGGCCGCAGCGGGCTGTCCTTCTCGGCGGACTCGGTGACACGGGTCTCTGAGACGGCGTCGCGTGCCAAGGAAGCCAAGTGAGCGGGGAGATTCCGGCGGTGCTGACCGTGAGTCCGTCGGGGCCGGTCGCGGTCTCCTGGCACTGGTCGGCTTCCGGCGCGCCCGTGCTGGTGCTGGACGGCGGCGCGGTGCACCTGCGCCTGGACCCCGGGTGCCTGGCACCGGAGGACGCGCGCCGGTTCGCGAGTCTTCTTGAGAGGGAGGGTCCCGTGTTCGCGGCGGTCCTGCGGCGGTGGGCGGTGGTGTGGCCGGATCCGGACACCCCGGAGCCGCCCCCACCCCCGTATGCCATGGATGTCGGCGATGACTGAGGAACAGCGCAAACCGGTTGGACTCACGCTGTGGGAGTCGCCCGAGGTGCAGACCAGGTCGCAGCACACGGCGGCGTCCTGGATCGCCGCGAACGTGGTGCGGCCCGCGTGGCTGTGGCGTCGGGAAGCGGCGGTTCTCCTCGGTCCGGTGCTGGTCGGAGCGGTGCCCTGGGCGGTCTCGGCGGCCGTCGGGGCTCCGCTCCCCCTCTCGGTGCTGGGAAGCGGAATCGCGGTGTCCTGTGCGGTGGCGGCGGTCCTGCTCGTGGTGACATGGCGCTGGTCGGCGGGGTGGCTGTGGCGCGGGAGAATCCGCCGGAAATGGGATTCCGCGTGCCGGTATTCCGGAGTTGAGACGACGGCGGCGCGTGTTCCCCGAGTGACGCGCGTGGAACGTCACCCCGCTGCGGTACGTCTAAACACGCGTCTACCTAAAGGGCTCTCCACAGACGAGGTAGCGGCAGCAGCGGAAAAGCTCGCTGTTGTCCTGGACGTTCGGGAGGTGAAGGTGACTCGTGATCCGGAACGGGCGAGGTTCCCCATTGTTGATCTTCAGGTCCGCAACCCGTTTCGCGACTCCGACGGCCAGCCGGTTGTCATCGGCTCCCCGTTAGCCAGTGCCGCGTCGTGGGACGTGTGGGATAACGGTGTCCCGCTCGGTCTGGACACCCTAGGTGCTCCGCTCACGATTCGCCTGGTGGGGCGGAACATTCTGGTCGCCGGTGAGCCCGAAGCGGGAAAGTCGGTCGCGGCCGGTCTTCCTCTGGCTGCGGCGGCCCTGGACCCGAACGTCCGGATTTTCGGGATCGACGCGAAACAGGTCGAATTCGCGTTGTGGGCGCCGGTCATGGAGCGCGTCGTCTACAACGATGTCGATGACGCGATCGATCTTCTCGATTCCCTGATCGCGGAGATGGATGAGCGGTACGCGAAACTCCGGGCGGAGGGGATGAGGTCTGCGGTCAAGTCGCTGGGGTGGCCGGTCAACCTGCTGGCGATCGACGAAATGCGGTTCTTCACCGCGCACCCTGACAAGAAGAAGCGCGACCGGTTCAATGCCGCACTCATCGACCTGATCGCGCGGGGGCGGGCTGCGGCGTTCCCTGTCCTGACCGCCACACAGAAGCCGTCAACCGACGTCGTCCCCTCCTCGATCCGGGACCTGATCGCCTACCGGTGGGCGATGCGGTGCAGCACACGCGACGCGTCGGACACGATCCTCGGCGCCGGGTGGGCGAGCGAAGGCTACTCGGCGTCGCGGATCGATATGGCGGATCGGGGGGTCGGGCTGCTGCTGGCAGAGGGCGGGATCCCTGCTGAGGTGAAGAGTGCCTATCTCGATGACGACGCCATCAAGGGGATCGTGGCGCGCGGCGCGGGGCTGAGGGGGTGGTCGGCGTGACCTGATCCCCGTACGTGGTGCGCACCCCCTGTTCTCCCCTGAAGACATCATGAGGTGACCACATGGACCCTGTGGGCCCTGACCAGACTGTCTTACACCCCGCCTCACGGAACTACACGCCCTATGCGGTCGCCACGACCGAACTCGCCCGCCATGTCCTTCACGCCCTGTTCCGCAACGACAGTGCGCTGATCGACTCGGTCATTCAAGATTTCCTCGCCCTGGACCGCGACCAAGGCGGCTATGGGTGGGTCGTGATCGACGAAACCGATCACGCCGTGGTCCGCCACATGGTCATACAGCAGGGGCGCGCACTGCTCGCGCGCCTCGAATCAGCGGACGCCGACCGCGACTAGCGGCGGGCCGGTGCGAGGAATAGTCCTCCCGGCCCGCCACCCCTGATGCATTCCTGGTTCTCCCACTTCCTGTTCCCCTTTTCTCCCATGGGAGGGAATTCGCATGCCGAAAAGCTACCCTATTCCGTTCCGCGGTCGGGTGGACGAACGGTTTACCTGGCCGCTGATCGTGGCCGTCGCCGAAGTGCTCACCGACCACGGATACCCCTCACCGCTCAACGACCAGAGGGATTCCGCGCGCCTGCAACAGCACCTTTTCCGATACCTGTACCTGAGCCGACAGGGAGAGCTGACCTCATGACCGAAGAGGAAATGCACCGCATCTACCCGAAACGGAACCGGAGGATCACCCATGACCAGGAACTGGCACCGGATGAAGGGCTGTCTCTGATGGATTACCGCTCAGAATGCCGCGCGGCGAACTATCCCGGAACCCTGACGGAGATTCCTCCGTTGGCGTCGGCCGACCTGGCGGCGGTGGCGCGGGCGCTGGTGGATGCCGGGTGGCCGCCGATCCGCCACCCCGATGACTGGCAGCGCCTCTCGCGCGCGCTGCGCTGGTTCGCGACGGGTGCTCGGACGACGGGGGGCGGTCGCCGATGAGACCCACCCCGCTGGGTGACGACGATTTCGCGCGGAAGGACTATCCGCGTCGGCCGGTGGTCCGCCGTCCCCCGGGGGCCGCCTACCCCGTCGTGATGCCCGACCAGCGTTACCGGGATCCCGCATTTGAAAGGCTGCGGCGCGAGGTAGCCCAAGCGCTGGTCCGATGCGGCTACCCGGCCGTTGTTACGGAGATTGACCGGGCGCGGCTGCTGGGGGTCCTGTTCGCGTTCCTGCACTCGGAGGAGTGGCCCCGCAATGCGCGCTGAGGCCCGGCCTTCCCCGGTGGAACGCGCACTGGTGGACCGGTTGACGGGCGAGGATTACCCGGTGTGGAGGCAGCAGGCGGAGCGGGCGCGGTTCTGCTCCAACCCGGTCCGTCTGGCTGGGGGCGCGGTTGCGGCTGATTCCGCTACGGGTGAGGTGCGTGCGGAGGTCGATACCGCGTCCCACCCTGACGGGGTGTTGCTGGTGGCGTGCGGGGACCGTCGGGCGTCGGTGTGTGGGTCGTGTGCGGAGGTCTACCGGCGCGACATGTGGCACCTGGTCGCGTCGGGGATCGGGGGCCGGATGTCGGCGACCTCGTCGGGCGGGGCGGGGGCGCGTCAGGACACGGTCGGCTCGGTGGTTCCTGACACCGTGCAGGGGCACCCCCGGCTGTTCGTGACGCTCACGGCGCCGTCGTTCGGGCCGGTGCACTCGGCGCGCGGGGGCGGGGTGTGCCGACCACGGCGGGACGCGCGCGTGTGTGTGCATGGGCGGGCGCTGGGGTGCGGGCTGGTGCACGATGCTGATCATCCGGTGGTGGGCACGCCGATCTGTGCGGAGTGCTACGACTACGCGGGTGCGGTGCTGTGGAACGCGCACGTGGGCGAGTTGTGGCGCCGTACCCGGATCGCGGTCGACCGGGCATTGGCCCCGGCAGCCGGTGCGGTGCTGGGGCGCCGGGTCACGGCCACCGAGATACGCACGCAGGTGCGCACTTCCTACGTCAAGGTCAGCGAGTTCCAGCGGCGCGGCCTGGTGCACCTGCACGCGGTCATCCGCCTGGACGGGATCGATCCCGATGACCGGGGCCGGATCGTGGAACCGCCGGTGTGGGCGTCGGCGGGGCTGCTCGCCTCGGCGGTCGCGCGGGCGGTCGACCAGGTGGCCGTGCCTCTGCCTTCTCCCGATGGCCGGTTGCGGGTGGGCTCCTGGGGTTCTCAGCGCGATATCACCGACGTCTCGGAGGGCGGGCCGGTAGGCAATACCCGCCGTCTGGCTGCCTACCTGGCGAAGTACGCGACCAAGACCGCGTCGGATGCGGTGTCGGCGTCTTCGGCTCTGGCGCGGCGGATCCGCAGTCTGCACCGCACGTGGCTGCGGCGCGCGGTGGGGGCGCATCTGGCGCGGATGGTCGAGACCTGCTGGGAGCTGGGGGCGCGCCGGGACCTGGAACACCTGAACCTGCGCAAGTGGGCGCACGCGCTCGGGTTCAGGGGGCACTTCGCGACCAAGTCGCGGGTGTACTCGGTGACCTTGGGGGCGCTGCGGGCGGCGCGCCGTGCCTGGCGCGCTGGACAGCGGGAGGCGTCCGGGGAACGCGATGTGTGGTCCCTCGACGCCGGCCACTCCGTGATCTTCAGTCGGTGGGCATACGCCGGGCGCGGGTGGGTGAAGGCCGGGGATGCCATGCTCGCCGAACAGATGGCCCGGGAGTACGAAGAGGCGCGGCGCGAGTACCGGGAACTCTTGCGGCGCGAAAAAGAAACGGAAGCGGCCGATATGGCCGCATGAACGTATCTCCGCCACCCCTCTTTCTTTTTCCGATGGAGATGTCTATGCGCTGGCGCCGTATCCGCCGGACCATCACCACAACCGCAGTGCTTACAGGCCTGCTCCTCTTCGCTCCGCCTGCGTCGGCTCTGCCCGGATGCGAGGGGGATCCGGCACCTGTTCCCGAGTCAGTGAGCGGCGGTGCTAGTGGGTTTTTTGCTCCGCCCCCGTGGTGGGAACCGGGACCTCGGCCGGAAGGCTCCACAAACGATGACGGAAACGTCGTTGAAACGAAGCTACCGAAAACCGATCTCGCGACAGAGTACGGAACGGCTGGTCTTTCCTGGCACACCATCAAGTCCAGCTGTATCGACAAGGCCACGTCCGCGCCGATGGCGGCGGTAGCAAACATGATCTGGACGGTCGCGAAAACCATCGGGTTTCTCGCGATCATGATCTACCAGTGGGCCGTGTCCGGGGAAATCCTGTCGGGGCTGAACAACTACGTGGTCGACCTGGTGGTATCGCTGCGGCAAGGCGTATGGGCGCCCTACCTGGGTGTGGCGGTGATCATCGGCGCGTTGTGGATGGGATGGAACGGCCTGGCCAAGAAGCGCGCGACGATGGCTGTGGAGGGCGCGGTGTGGATGGTCGCGTCCACCACGGCGGCGATCTGGATCCTCTCAGCGCCCGGCAACGCCCTGCACCTGGGCCAGACGACCGCCTTGGCGGGCAGCAACGTGGTCTACTCGACGGTCGCGGGGGCCGGGTCGCCCGACGATGAGCGGCGCCCCTCATGCCCGCATGTCCCCCGGGGGCTGGGCGGGCTGGCCGTCGACGCATTGGAAGGATCGGAGTGGTGGCCCTGGAGCAAGGACAACGCGTCAGGGAAGGGGGCTCCGGCGCGGGATGAGATGATCAAGAGGAATTCAAACGCCATGTGGGCGGGATTCCTCTGCAAACCATGGCTTGCAGGCCAGTTCGGAACAAGCGACAAATCCGGGTCGCTTTCCCGTGAGTACGGCTACGATCTGCTCGCGTCTCAGGCGGTGACCCGCACCGGTCAGCACTACATCGATTCGGGTGCGACCGATGAGCAAGCCGTGATGGAGATGAAGCAGAAGAAATACGAAGAAATCGCCGGAGAGGTGGAGGAGGAGTCGCGGGGTGTCTACGCGATCCTGTCCGGTGAGCGTCCTGAGGCGCGTTTAGCGATCGCGATTCTCGCGCTGGTGGCTTCGGTCAGTGCGGGGACGCTGGTTTTCGCTGTCGCGCTTGCGGTGATCGTGCTTCAAGTGGTGTTCACGCTGATGATTCTGGTGTCACCTTTCTTCTTTCTGCTCGGCGTCCACCCCGGCGGCGGTCGGATCCTCCTGATGCGGTGGGTAGAGATCACACTCGGCGTTCTCATCAAACAGATCATCGCTCAGTTCCTACTGATCCTGATCGTCGGACTGTTCGCGACGGTCCTGGAATCCGCGCTTCCGTGGGGTGCACAAATGGTGGTACTCACGCTCGTCTCCATCGCGGCCGTCCTCTACCGGAAGAGGCTGACCAACATCGCGGTGCAGCTGACGCAGGCGGCCACCCCCACCAACGTGATTGCTCAGGTGAAGGGCGGGGCTCGCGGCGCGGACGGCGGGCAGGGTGCCGACGGGTCCTCAGGGAAGTCGGGTGCCGACGGCAAGGCGGGTGCCTCTTCGGGTCCGCCACGGCGAACGCGGTGGCTGGAGGAACGCAAGCGGCGGGCGCGCCTGGCTGCCGGGGCAGCGACCGGAGGGGCCTCTGAGGCGGCTTTCACGGCGCGTGAGCAGGCGCGCGGAAAGAAGGCCGACAAGGGGCGTTCGCCGGGTGCTGGGCAGCAAGCCGGGTCCTCCGCATCGGTGTCGCCGGGGGCGGGCTCCACGTCTCAGCCTCCGGCCAGCAGCGGCGCGGACGGTGGTGGGAGTTTCCCCCGCACGCCGGGAGCTGGGGGCGCGCCGTCGCGGGTGCCCTCGGGTGATCCCGGGGGGTCGGGGCGGCGTTCCACTCCTGAGCAGGCGCCGCCCATGTCCAATCCCCGTCGGGGAGAGAGCGGGCGTCGGTCGGACGGGGGGACGTCGCGGGGCGCCCCCTCACAGCCGACGGAGCGCGCGACCGCACCCCAAACACCGCGCACCGAGCGCGGGCAGACCTGGGGCGACTTCTATCAGACGCAAGCACAGAGAAAGCCCGAAGTGTGACGTCCACCGTGACCATTGGAACAGAGAAACCGCGCGCGCAGCGCGTCCTTTTACGCCCTTGGCTCCGCCGGGCGAGGGGTGGGTGGTCGGGGGATTGGTCAGTGGGCGAACCCGACGCCCGAACGACTACATAAGCCATTTGGAGTTCCCGCGCAAACAGGAATGTGGAGGGTTTCACGTGAAACGAAAAAGCGAAGATAGAAACGATTCTATCGAATTCCTTGATGAGCTGTGGACGGTCGATGATGTGGCCGCTTACCTGCGGAAACCTGTGTCGTGGGTGCACGATAACCATCGCAAGTATTTCCATGCGGCGCGCGTCGGCCGGGAACTCCGCTTCTCGGCAAATGAGGTCAAGAAATGGATCAGTGGCCAGATCCGGCCATGATCAACGCACTCTTTAATCGCCGAATTCCACAGATTTGGATAGAATGGGCGATAGAAAGAAAGAACACGAGGAAACGGAGATGGGACCATGGCGAAAAAGGCGGTCGGCTGGGCGGTCGGGACCATGCGCGACGGAATCCGCAAAACCCTCAACCAGACCAAGACCAAAGCCGCCGGGCGTGAGGTCTACGCCTACAAAGTGCCCTACCGCGACGGCGACGGAAAGCAGACCTCCCAGACCTGGGACACCCTGACGCAAGCCAAGGAGTTCCGGGACCTGGTGCGCGGACAGAAGAACTCGGGCATCCTCCAAGACTTCAAAGCCGGGCGCATCACCGTCTCCGCCTGGGGCGCCGAATGGCTCTCCACGATCAAGGCCACACGCAGACCCTCCACGCACGCCACCTACCGCACCTGGGTCAACCGCTACATCCTCCCCGAACTGGGCGGGATGACGCTGAACGCCGTCACCCCCCACGACATCCAGCGGGCCGTCAACGCCTGGGCGACGCGCCACGGCCTGTCCGCCTGGACGGTGCGCCTGATCTACCGGGCGTGCAAGGGCCTGTTCCAAGAAGCCGCCGACGCCGGGAGGATCCCCGCCTCCCCCTGCCGCAACGTCCGCCTTCCCGAGGTGCACACGAGTGAGGTGGTGCCCTTCACCGTCGCGGAAGTCGAGGCGATCGCCGAAGAAATCACCCCCCGCTACCGGCTACTCGTGGTCATGGGCGCCTGCCTGGGCCTGCGCATCGGCGAACTGCTCGGCCTGACCTGGGACCGGATCGACCTGGAAGCGGGCACGGTGAGTGTTGACCGCCAGCTGCAAGACGGGCGCCTGTCCCCGGCCAAGACCCGCACGTCCATCCGGCGCGTCCCGCTCTCCCAGCGGGTCATCACCGAACTGCGCACCCACCGGGACCTGTACCCGCCCCAGACGGTCAGCGTCGAACAGGACGGCGCCCCGGGGCGCACGGAGGTCGAACCGGTGTTCCGCTCCCCGCGCGGGGGGATGGCCAACCCCGCCACCGTCCGCTACCGGTTCCGCAAGGCCTGCACGGCGGCCGGGCTGCGCCCGGAGGTCCCGCACAAGCTGCACAACCTGCGCCACACCTTCGCCAGCGTCTGTATCGAGCACAACACCTCGCCGAAGAAGATTCAGACGTGGATGGGCCACGCCAGCATCTCGGTGACCATGGACGTCTACGGCCACCTGATGAACTCCTCCGACGACTCGTTGCGCTCGGCCATGGATGCCGCCTTCGGCACCGATGCCCCCGACTCCCCCGGCGGCCCCGACGCTCCGGCCCATTGACGCCTGTTCCGGGGTAGTGGCGTGTAGTACGTTGACCCCCTGCTGACCTCGAACCCTCGGCCCGCCCACCGCGCGCCTGTCACCAGGCACAACGCGGAGGGCGGGCCTTACGCATGACAATCTACGAGATCAACGGAAGCAGGTGGGGCGGCCGCGGCGGTGTACATTTTGCTCCAGGTCCGACCTGGTGGTCTGCGAGGAGAGCGAGGGGGAGCATCGACCTCGAAACGGCGGCGCCGGGGCGGGAGCCGCGCCAGGACCGCAGCCGCGCCACCCGGCAGCGGCTGCTGGCCGCGGCCGTGGAGTGCCTCTCCGACATCGGCTTCTCCGGCGCGACCGTGGGCGCCGTGGCCCGGCGCGCCGGGGTGTCGCGGGGCGCGGCCCAGCACCACTTCCGCACCCGGGAGGACCTGCTCACCGCAGCGCTGCTGCACATGAGCGAGAACCGGCTGGCCGAGCTCCGCCGACGCGCCGCCGACCTGCCCGAGGGCGGCGCCCGCACCGGCGCCGTGGTCGAGATGCTCGTCGACGCCTACACCGGACCGGAGTTCGCGGCCGCCCTCCAGCTGTGGGCGGCCGCCGCCAGCGACCCCGCGCTGCGCGCCCACGTCATCCCGCTGGAGGAGCACGTGGGCCGGGAGGCGCACCGCACCGCCGTCGAGCTGCTCGGTGCCGACGAGCGTGCGCCCGGCGTGCGCGAGGCCGTGCAGGCCACCCTCGACCTGGCACGCGGCCTGGGCCTGGCCGACCTGCTCACCGACGACGAGCCGCGGCGGCGCGGCGTCGTCCGCCAGTGGACCCGGATGCTGGAGCAGGCCCTGGCCCCCTGACCGCGAGAGCCGAGCCGCCCGGGTCGGGAGGGGCGAATGACTGAGCGGGATATGACTTCCGGTCTGCCTTAGCCGGGTGTTCGTGCGGGTAGGTGCCCCGGCGACGCGTGCCGACACCCACCCTCCCCGGCGGGGGAGAGCACCGAGGGGGACAGACAGCATGACCGAAGCGAGTACGGCACCGAACACCGAACCCCTGGGGCCCGACGAACTGCGCGGGGTCGACCTCTACTGGCGGGCCGCCAACTACCTGTCCGTCGGGCAGATCTACCTCCTGGACAACCCGCTGCTGTGGGAGCCGCTGCGCCCCGAGCACATCAAGCCGCGGCTGCTCGGGCACTGGGGCACCACCCCCGGCCTGTCCTTCGTCTACTCCCACCTGTCGCGGCAGGTGAAGCTGCGCGACCTCGACATGATCTGGATCGTCGGCCCGGGGCACGGCGGCCCCGCCGCGGTCGCCACCGCGTGGCTCGACGGCACCTTCACCGAGACCTACCCCGACGTCCCGCAGGACGTCGAGGGCATGCGCCGCCTGTTCAAGCAGTTCTCCTTCCCGGGCGGCGTTCCCAGCCACGTCGCGCCGGAGGTGCCCGGGTCCATCCACGAGGGCGGCGAGCTGGGTTACGCGCTCTCGCACGCCTACGGGGCGGCCATGGACAACCCCGACCTGATCGTGGCCGCCGTCGTCGGGGACGGCGAGGCCGAGACCGGGCCGCTGGCCGGGAGCTGGCTGGCCAACCGGTTCGCCGACCCCGCCCGCGACGGCGCGGTGCTGCCGATCCTGCACCTCAACGGCTACAAGATCGCCAACCCGGCCGTGCTGGCCCGCATCCCCGAGGGGGACCTGGTCAAGATGCTGGAGGGCTACGGCTACCGGCCCTACATCGTCTCGGGCGACGACCCCGAGGCGATGCACCAGCTGATGGCGGCCACCCTCGACACCGTCCTCGGCGAGATCGCCGCCATCCGCCGCCAGGCCCGCGAGGAGGGCGCCACCGGGCCCGTGCGCTGGCCGATGATCGTCCTGCGCACGCCCAAGGGGTGGACCGGGCCCTCCCTGGTCGACGGTGAGCAGGTCGAGGGCACGTGGCGCTCGCACCAGGTCCCCCTGACCGCGGTCCGGGACAACCCCGAGCACCTGCGGCTGCTGGAGAACTGGCTGCGCTCCTATGGCCCGGAGGAACTGTTCGACGTCGCCGGGACGCCGAACCCGCGGACCACCGCGCTGGTCCCGGACGGCCCGCGGCGGATCAGCGCCAACCCGCACGCCAACGGCGGGCTGCTGCTCAAGGACCTGACCCTGCCCGACTACCGGCGGCACGCGGTCGACGTGCCCGCCCCGGCCGTCCGCAGTGTCGGCGCCACCGGTGTGCTCGGCGGCTTCCTGCGCGACGTCATGCGGGCCAACCCCACCACGTTCCGGATCATGGGGCCCGACGAGACGGCCTCCAACCGACTGGGCGCGGTGTTCGACGTGACCGACCGGGCGTGGTCGCTGGACCGGCTGCCGACCGACGACCACCTCGCCCCGGACGGCCGCGTCATGGAGGTCCTCAGCGAGCACCTGTGCCAGGGCTGGCTGGAGGGGTACCTGCTGACCGGGCGGCACGGCCTGTTCAACAGCTACGAGGCGTTCGTGCACATCGTCGACTCGATGTTCAACCAGCACGCCAAGTGGCTGAAGATCACCCGCGGCCTGCCCTGGCGGCGGCCGATCGCCTCGCTGAACTACCTGCTCAGCTCGCACGTGTGGCGCCAGGACCACAACGGGTTCAGCCACCAGGACCCCGGCTTCCTCGACCACGTCGTCAACAAGAAGCCGGAGATCATCCGGGTGTACCTGCCGCCGGACGCCAACACGCTGCTGCACACCGCCGACCGCTGCCTGCGCATGCGCGACACCGTCAACGTCATCGTGGCCGGCAAGCAGCCGGCGCTCACCTACCTGACCATGGAGCAAGCCGTCGCGCACTGCACGCGCGGCGCCGGGATCTGGGAGTGGGCCAGCACGGACGCTGGCACCGAACCCGACGTGGTGCTGGCGTGCGCGGGTGACGTGCCGACACTGGAGACGCTGGCCGCCGCCCGGCTGCTCCGCCACCACCTGCCCGAGCTCAAGGTGCGGGTGGTCAACGTCGTCGACCTCATGCGGCTGGTGCCCGTCGAAGAGCACCCGCACGGGCTCATCGAGAGCGACTTCGACACGCTGTTCACCGCGGACAAGCCCATCATCTTCGCGTTCCACGGCTACCCGTGGCTGATCCACCGGCTCACCTACCGCCGCAACGGCCACGACAACCTGCACGTCCGCGGGTACAAGGAGGAGGGCAGCACCACCACACCCTTCGACATGGTGCTGCGCAACGACCTGGACCGCTTCCACCTGGTCATCGACGTCATCGACCGCATCCCCGGGCTCGCCGTTCGCGCCGCCCACCTGCGCCAGCGGATGCTGGCCGAGCGGCTGCGCTGCCACGAGTACGCCCGTGAGCACGGCGAGGACCCGGCCGACATCAGCGACTGGACCTGGTCCTCCTGACCCCCGTCCCCCGATGGCCTCGGAAGGACGGTTCGAACCACGGCGCGGATCCCGACCGTTCGCCCGAGATCACCGGGGGTGGTGGGCGCGCCGCTGCATGTCCTGGCGGGCGGACTCCGCTCCCAGGGCGATGGGGGCCGCCAGCCACTCGTCGAGCAGGCCGAAACCCTCCACGAGGTCGACGGCGTGCGGCCGCAGCCCCCGGCACAGCGTGTTCACCGCCTGCGTCACCGCCTTGGCGCGCGACGCCGACAGGCGCTCGTGCTCCAGGAACCAGGCGCGATCCTCCTCCACCACCGACAGCACGTACAGGTCGCACAGCCGGTCCAGCAGCACCCGGGTGCCACCCTCCGGGCAGCGGTCGATGCCCGCGACGAACGCCTCCAGCACCACCCGGTCGACGTGCGCGCGCCCGGCCGCCAGCACGTGGTCCTGGGCGCCGTTGAACACCTCGAACGCGTCGGCGCCCTCCGAGCCCGCCCGGCGCAGCCGTCGCGCCAGGCCCTCCACGATGTGCTTCTCACGGTCCTCCAGCAGCGCGAGCTGCCACCCGCGGTCGTAGAGGTCGGCCTCCTCGCCCCGCCCGGGCGCGGCACTGACCAGGCGCTCGATCACCGACCGGGCGGCGGTGCGCTCGATGACCGCGCCCAGGAACTGCCGGGCCACCAGGCGGGCCATGGGCAGGGGGTCGAGGTCGCCGAACGCGTCCCGGTAGTCGGTCAGCAGGCCCTTGGCGACCAGCTGCAGCAGCACGGTGTTGTCGCCCTCGAACGTCGTGAAGACGTCGGTGTCGGCCTTGAGCTGGGGCAGCCGGTTCTCCTGCAGGTACCCGGCGCCGCCGCACGCCTCGCGGCAGGTCTGGATGGTGCGGGTGGCGTGCCAGGTGGCGATCGCCTTCAGGCCGGCTGCGCGCGACTCCAGCTCGCGCTGGTCGTGCTCGTCGAGCGGCACCCGCCCGGTCTGGCTGTCGTGCAGGCGGGAGACCAGCTCCTCCTGGGCGAAGTGCAGGGCGAAGGTGCGCGCCAGCGCGGGCAGCAGGCGGCGCTGGTGGGCGAGGTAGTCCAGCAGCACGACCTCCTCGCCGGTACCCGACCGCTCGAACTGGCGGCGGGTGTCGGCATAGCGCAGGGCGATCGCCAGCGCCGCCTTGGTCGCCGTCCCCGATCCGCCCGCGACGCTGATCCGGCCGCGCACCAGCGTGCCCAGCATGGTGAAGAACCGGCGGTTGGGGTTGTCGATGGGGGAGGAGTAGGTGCCGTCGCGCGCGACGGAGCCGTAGCGGTCCAGCAGGGCGGTGCGCGGCACCCGCACGTGGTCGAACGTGATCCGCCCGTTGTCGACCCCGTTGAGCCCCGCTTTGGGGCCGCAGTCCTCGATGCGCACCCCCGGCAGCGGCGTACCCGACGCGTGGCGCAGCGGCACCATCAGCGCGTGCACGCCGTGGCTCTGGCCGCCGGTGATGAGCTGGGCGAAGACCACCGCCATCCGGCCGTCGCGCGCCGCGTTGCCGATGTAGTCCTTGCGCGCCGACTCGTCGGGCGTGTGGACGACGAACTCCTCGGTGTCAGGGTCGTAGGTGGCGGTGGTGCGCAGCCGCTGCACGTCCGATCCGTGTCCGGTCTCGGTCATGGCGAAGCATCCGGGCAGGTCGAGCGAGATCACCCGGGGCAGGTACTCGGCGTGGTGGCGCTCGGTGCCCAGGGCGTGGATGGCGCCCCCGAACAGCCCCCACTGCACGCCGACCTTCACCATCAGCGACAGGTCGCACACCAGCATCTCGAAGGCGACGACCGAGGCACCCACGTCGTCGGCTCCCCCCTGGGCCGCGGGGAAGCCGTATCCGGGCACCTCCGTCGCCGCGATCGCCTTGAGCCGGTCAAGGACGCGCTCGCGATGGTCGGCCATGCCGAGCCCGGCCACGGGGGCGAAGTCGTCCCCGCGCAGCAGGTCCCTGGCCTGGCGCCGCACGTGCGCCCAGCGTCCGTCGAGCAGTTCGCGCAGGACGTCGCCGTCGACGCGCGCGTTCCGGTCGGTCATGGAGTTCCCCCACTCGTGGTCAGCACCGTGGTACCACTCTCCCGCCGTGCGCGGGCGGGGGAACACGCGGGGTGGGGCGAACGCCCCTGCGCGGGCGGCACGCGGCCGCCGCCCGCGTGCGGGTCAGAACCCGGGCGCGGGCGCCGGGACCTGGGTGAAGACGTAGGCGCTCGCGGCGAGGAAGAAGATGCCGACCACCACCGCGGCCATGGCGCCCCACCGCGCCCACGGGCGGCTGTACTCGGTGGTCAGGCCCAGGCTCAGCAGACCGAAGAAGACGCCGAGCAGGGCGGTCCCGCCGTCGCCCAGGATCATCGCGGTGACCGCGGAGGCCTGGTCGGCGGCGGAGACGTTCATGAGCATCTCGGCCAGCCGGGTGCCGATGAGGGCGGCGCCGATGGACAGGAGCGCGGCGATGGCGAAGGTCTCGGCGGAGAACAGCCCGGCCGTCGGCGGCGCGAGCAGCGCGTCGTCGGCCCCGTCGTCCTCGCGCGCGTCCTCCTCGGCCCCGCGCTCGGCGTCTGCGCCGCCGTCGGCGGTCTCGTCCGCGGCGCCGCCCGGAGAGCCGGCCGAGGTGTCGGTGGCGGTGGCGGTGGCGGTGGTCGGCTCGGAACCGGGCCCGGAGGCCGTGGCGCCGGTGCCGGGCGCGGCCCCGCTGTCGGTGGTGTCGGTGTCGTCGGTCCCCTCGGGCTTGCGGGGCGACTCATCTGGGGAATCAGGCTTCGTACTCATCGCGGGCCAACCTATCGGCCCCGGACCGCGACGGGAGAACACGCCGCCGGGCGTGGCGGACGACGGACCCGTTTTCGGTCGGGACGTCGCGGGTGATGGGGGCGGCGGCGGAGGCGGCGCGGCCGCGGAACGTCGCCGCGCGGATGCCGAATGTGATGGAGATCACAACCTGGCCGTTTCGCTGTAGTTCTCCTGTGTGGCCCTCCCACATCGGCGACCCGGCCCCACGGGCCGCGGCCCGGACGTTCGATCGTGTCCAGGTCGGGCACAAGACATGAGTACGCCCGTGATCAGGAGCGAGCAGCGAATATGGTGTACCTCGCCAAGTCCGACGTCCGCGACTACGTCCACGGCATCTGCTTCAAGACCGGCCCGCCCGGGCGGGTGGGCGCCGAAGCCGAATGGCTCGTCACCGACCCGAACCGGCCCGACCGATCCGTACCCCTGACCCTGCTATCGGACCTCGTCGAAGAGGCGGGGCCGCCGCCCAGCGGCAGCGCCGTCACCTACGAACCCGGAGGGCAGCTGGAGCTCAGCTCGCCGCCACTCCCGGGACCCGCGTCCGCGCATTCCGCGCTCACCACCGATCTCGCCCACATCGGCAAGCACCTGCACGACGCCGGGCTCCGGCTGGACGGGCTCGGCCTGGACCCGCGCCGCCCGCCCGTCCGGCAGCTCACCCTGCCCCGCTACACCGCCATGGAGCGGTTCTTCACCGAGGGCGGCGGGGCCGCCGGCCGCACCATGATGTGCAGCACCGCATCCCTGCAGGTCTGCGTCGACATCGGGGCCGACCCCGCCGACACCGAACGGCGCTGGAGGCTCGTCCACGCCCTGGGCCCGCTGCTCGTCGCGGCGTTCGCCAACTCGCCCGTCTGGCGGGGGCGCGACACCGGCTGGCGCTGCGCGCGCTGGGCGGTGTGGGCGGGCATCGACGCCTCGCGTACCCGCCCCGTCCCCCTGGACGACCCGGCCGAGGCGTGGACGCGCTACGCGCTCGACGCCCGCGTCATGGCCATCCGCCGCGACGACGGGCCCTGGCTGTGCTCGCCCGGCATCACCTTCGGGCAGTGGCTGGAGACCCGGCTGCCGCGCCCGCCCACCCACGACGACCTCGTCTACCACCTGAGCACGCTCTTCCCACCGGTGCGCCCCCGCGGCCACCTCGAACTGCGGATGATCGACGCCGTCCCCGAACCGTGGTGGCCGGTACCCATCGCCGTCGTCGCCGCCTTGGTCGACGACCCCGCCGCGGCCGACGCCGCGACCGCGGCCATCGACCGGCTGCCGCACGGCACCGGGCCCGCGGCCTGGCTGACCGCCGCCCGCGACTCCCTCACCGACCCCGGCCTGGCCGCCTGTGCCCGCGCCTGCTTCGCCGCGGCCAGCGAGGCCCTGGCCCGCATGGGCGCCGCCCGACTCGTGCCCATCGTCGACGCCTACCGTGAACGCTACGTCGAGCGCGGCCGCTGCCCGGCCGACGACATGCTCGCCCACGCCGGACAAGGAGCGGTATGACCGAGAACCCGGACACCACGCCGGCCGCCGACTCCGCCGCCCTGCGCGAGCGCATCGCCGCCGAACTCGACCGGGGGCGGCGCCGCAGCCGGGGGCTGACCGTCGGGGTCCTCGACGAGGACGACCTGGTCGCCCAGCACTCCCCGCTGATGTCGCCGCTGGTGTGGGACCTCGCCCACGTCGGCAACTACGAGGAGCAGTGGCTGGTGCGCGCCGCGGCCGGGCAGGAGGCGCTGCGCCCCGACATCGACGGCCTCTACGACGCCTTCGAGAACCCGCGCGCCGAGCGGGTCACCCTGCCGCTGCTGCGCCCGCGCGAGGCCGAGGACTACAACGCCCAGGTGCGGCGGCGCGTCCTGGACGCGCTGGAGCACGCCTCCTTCGACTCCGGCTCGGCGCTGCTCGACGGCGGATTCGTCTACCACATGGTCATCCAGCACGAGCACCAGCACGACGAGACCATGCTCTCCACCCACCAGCTGAGGCGCGGCGAGCCGGTGCTGGGCGTCGGCGCACCGCCCCCGCCGCCGCCCGCGGCGCCGCCCGACCGGGACGAGGTACTGATCGAGGCCGGGCCGTTCACCATGGGCACCGACGACGACCCCTGGGCCTACGACAACGAGCGCGGCGCGCACACCGTCGACCTCCCCGCGTACTGGATCGACACCCGGGCCGTCACCAACGCCGCCCACATGGACTTCATCGCCGATGGCGGCTACGACGACCGGCGCTGGTGGAGCGAGGCCGGCTGGACCTGGCGGATGCGCGGCGGCAAGCGCGCCCCGGCGTTCTGGCGGCTGGACGCCGGGCAGTGGCTGCGCCGCCGGTTCGGCCGCGTGGAGCCGGTGCCGCCGGATGAGCCCGTGCAGCACGTGTGCTTCCACGAGGCCGAGGCGCACGCCCGCTGGGCCGGCAAGCGCCTGCCCACCGAGGCCGAGTGGGAGAAGGCGGCCCGCCACGATCCCGCCACCGGAACGTCGCGGCGTTTCCCGTGGGGAACCGAGGAACCCGCCGGCCACCACGCCAACCTGGGCCAACGATTGCTGCACCCCACCCCCGCCGGGACGTTTCCGGGCGGCACGGCGCCGTGCGGGGCCCAGCAGATGCTCGGCGACGTGTGGGAGTGGACGGGCTCCGACCTCACCGGCTACCCGGGCTTCCGGGCGTTCCCCTACCCCGAGTACTCCCAGGTGTTCTTCGGCGGCGACTACAAGGTCCTGCGCGGCGGCTCCTGGGCCACCCACCCCACCGCGGTCCGCGGCACCTTCCGCAACTGGGACCACCCGGTCCGCCGGCAGATCTTCTGCGGTTTCCGGCTGGCCCGCGACGCCGGGAAGGAGGGTCGCTGATGTGCCGCCACCTCGCCTACCTCGGTGCGCCCACCACCCTGCACGACCTGCTCTACGCCCCGCCGTACTCGCTGGAGCGGCAGTCCTACGCCCCCCGCGAGCAGCGGTACGGCACCGTCAACGCCGACGGGTTCGGGGTGGGGTGGTACGACCCGGGCCGAGAGGCGCCGCTGCGGTACCGGCGGGCGCTGCCGATCTGGGCCGACACGTCCTTCGCCGATGCCGCGCGCGTCATCCGATCCGGCTGTGTGGTGGCCGCGATCCGCGACGCCACCCCCGGGTTCGGCTCCGACGAGTCGTGCGCCCAGCCGTTCCGCGGCGACCCCGGGCGCGGCGACCCGTGGCTGTTCAGCCATAACGGGGCCGTCGACGACGACGAGACGCTGGCCGAACGACTCTCCCCGCCTGCGCCTCCCGGGGTGCTCGACGCGCGCACCCCCGTCGACTCCGCCCCGCTGTTCGCCCACGCCGTGCGGCTGTGGCGCAAGGGCGGGGAACTGGGCCGGGCCCTGGCCGACGTGGCGCGCGAGGCCCGCTCCCACTCGGGCGGGCGCTACAACCTGCTCGCCTCCGACGGCGACCGGCTCGCCGCCACCGCCGTCGGCGACACCCTCTACACCCTCGTCGGGCCCGGCGGGGTGTGCATCGCCTCCGAGCCGTTCGACGACGACCCCGCCTGGACGCGGGTCCCCGAGGGATCCCTGGTCACCGCCGACCGCGACGGCGTGGCCGTCACGGCGGTCTGACGAGACGAAAGGGGCGCCATGCTTCCGATCGAATACCACCTGACCTCCGACGACCTCGCCAAGACGCTGCGGGACGACGTCCACGACGGCCTGACCGCCCACCCCAAGAGCCTGCCGCCGAAGTGGTTCTACGACGAGCGCGGCAGCGTCCTGTTCGAGCGGATCACCGAGCTGCCCGAGTACTACCCGACCCGCGCCGAGCGCGCCATCCTGGAGCGGCACGCCCCCGATATCGCTGCCGCCACCGGTGCCGACACCCTGGTGGAGCTCGGCGCCGGCTCGGGCGCCAAGACCCGGCTGCTGCTGGACGCGTTCGGCGCGGCCGGGACCCTGCGCCGGTTCGTCCCGGTCGACGTCAGCGGAGACTTCCTGCAGGAGTCCGCCGCGCGCATCGGCGCCGCCTACCCCGGCACCGACGTCCGCCCGGTCGTCGCCGACTTCGAACGCCACCTGCACCTGCTGCCCGCCGCCGGGCGGCGGGTGGTGGCGATCCTCGGCTCGACCATCGGCAACCTCGCCCCGACCCAGCGCCTGGCCTTCCTGACCGACCTGCGCGGAACGCTCGCCGCGGGCGACGCCCTGCTGCTCGGCGTCGACCTGGTCAAGGACCCCGAGAGGCTGCGCGCGGCCTACGACGACGCCCGGGGTGTCACGGCCGACTTCAACCGCAACGTGCTGCGCGTCATCAACCGCGAACTGGACGCCGACTTCGACCCGGCGGCGTTCGCGCACGTGGCGCTGTGGGACGCCGAGGCGGAGTGGATCGAGATGCGGCTGCGCGCGGCCCGCGCACAGCGCGTGCGCGTGGGCGCGCTCGACCTGGACGTCGACTTCGCGGCGGGGGAGGAGATGCGCACCGAGATCTCCGCGAAGTTCCGCCACGCGGCCGTGCGCGACGAACTCGACCGGGCCGGCCTCACCCTCACCCACTGGTGGACCGACCCGGCCGACGACTTCGCCGTCCTGCTCGCCGCTCCCTAAGGCGGCGCCCGGGTGCCGGTGACCGCTGAACATGCTGATCGCGGGTGCCGGTGCGGGCCCGGACACGGGCGCGGGCACCCGGCCCCGGCCCCGGCCCCGTGGACGGCGCCACAGTGAACCGCGCACGGTGTGCGACGGAGTCGCACCTCGGAGTGGGCTTGCCGGGTGGCGTGGTCGTCGGTCTCCCGCGGGGGTCGTCGGTGGAGACGGGCAGCAGCGACGAGGGGAACCGGGACTTGGGGCCGCCGGTCGCCACCCGGGTGGGCGCGTGGCCGGACCGACCCCGGCCGATCTGCGCCTCTCCCTCCCCTGTTGATCTCGGCGAGGTGCACCGAATGACTGCGATTTTTCGGTGCACTTCGCCGAGATCAACGGGGGAGGGGGTGGGAAAGCGCTGTCCGGTGGTTTTCCGGGCCCGGGGGCCAGTTGGGGGCTGGCGGACCGGCGGCTCCGGCCCGGCCGGAAGCCCGGCTTTCCGCTTCGCGTGCAGCGATTTCCGCGATCCGGGAGTCCCGGCCCCTCCTCGAAAATGATCATGGGTTCACATCTCGCGATGTCCGTTTAGCCCGATCTTTTCCCATGGTCATCGTGGGACGTCATTCTGGTCCGACCAGGCCCCCGATTCGGGCGCCCCGGGGACGGTCACCTCCCGCCGGGGGACCGCGACCGCGGCCACCACCGCCACGCAGGCGATGGCGGCGGCCGCGGCGGCGAGCCAGGTGCGCCATCCGAACACGGAGGCCACGATCCCGCCCGCGAACGAGCCGAGCGCCAGACCGATGGGCAGGAACGTCCCCCGGACGGCCAGGGCCGCGGTGCGCCGCCGCCCTTCCGCCAAGGGCATGATCAGGACCGGCGCCGGTGCGGAAGGGCGGATATCCGGACGCGCGACCTCACAGCCCGTCGGCGGTGCCGATCAGCGTGCCGATGCCGTAGGTGACGGTCATCGCGAAGGCGCCGCCGAGTACGCAGCGCATGGCGGCGCGTCCGGCCGGGGCGCGGCCCAGGCGGGCGCTGATCGCGCCGGTGGCGGCGGTGGCGCAGGCCACGGCCAGGAAGGTGGCCGGGACGCGCCAGGCGTCCGGGCTCAGCGTGATGAACAGCAGCGGGATCAGTGCGCCCAGGGTGAATGCCCCGAAGCTGGTGAACGCGGCAACCCAGGGGTTGGTCAGTTCGCCGGAGTCCAGCCGCAGCTCGATCTCGGCGTGGGCCCGCAGCGCGTCGCGCGCGGTGAGCTGGAGGGCCACCTGGCGGGCCAGGTCGGGGCTCAGCCCGCGGTCCCGGTACATGCCGGTCAGCTCGTCCAGTTCGGCGTCGGGTTCCTCGGCGAGCTCGCGCCGCTCCCGGGCCAGGGCGGCCCGCTCGGTGTCGCGCTGGGTGCTCACCGACACGTACTCGCCGGTGCCCATCGACAGGGCTCCGGCGAACATCCCGGCGATGCCCGCGACGACGATGGCCGTGATGTTCATGGTCGCACCGGCGACGCCGACGACCAGGGCCGCGGTGGACACGATGCCGTCGTTGGCGCCGAGCACCCCGGCCCGCAGCCAGTTCAGCCGCGCGTTCATGCTGGGGTGGTGCGGCTCGCGGCGCCGGTGCCCGTCCGGCGCGTCGGGTCTGTCCGGCCGCTCCGGCGCGTCCGCCGCGTCCGAGCGCTCCTGTCCGTCCGGCCGCCCCTGCCCGCCGTCCCCCGCGTTCCCCGTGCCGTCCATCGCGTCTCGCCTCCCGCTGCACGCCGAACGACCTGCTGAGGACGATGGTCCCACGCCGGCGGGCCCGGGCGCCTCCGGTACGCTCGTGCCCGTGATCAAGGTAGGAGTGTTCGGCGCCCACGGGCGCATGGGGTCCGAAGTCGTCAAGGCGGTCCAGGAGGCCGCCGACACCGAACTGGTGGCCGGGATCGACGCGGCCGGTGAGCGTGAGAAGGTGCGCGGCGCCGACGTCGTCGTGGACTTCACCCACCCCGAGGTCGTCCTGGACAATCTGCGCTGGCTGGCCGCCAACGGCATCCACGCCGTCGTCGGCACCAGCGGCTTCGACGAGCGGAGGCTGTCCGAGCTGCGCGACATCCTGGCCCGGCACCCGGGGGTCAACGTGCTCATCGCGCCCAACTTCGGGATCGCCGCGGTGCTGATGATGAACTTCGCGGCGAAGGCGGCGCCGTACTTCGAGTCCACGGAGATCATCGAGCTGCACCACCCGAACAAGGCGGACGCCCCGAGCGGCACCGCCTACCGCACCGCCGAGCTGATCTCGCAGGCGCGCGCCGATGCCGGGGCGGAGCCGATGCCGGACGCGACCACCTCCGAGATCGACGGCGCGCGCGGCGCCGACGTGGCCGGGGTGCGGGTGCACGCGCTGCGCATCCAGGGCATGATCGCCCACCAGGAGGTCGTGTTCGGGACGCACGGCGAGACGCTGACGATCCGCCACGACTCGATGAACCGCGAGTCGTTCATGCCGGGCGTGCTGCTGGGCGTCCGCT
The DNA here is from genome assembly GCF_014201195.1 of Nocardiopsis mwathae. Lineage (NCBI taxonomy): Bacteria > Bacillati > Actinomycetota > Actinomycetes > Streptosporangiales > Nocardiopsidaceae > Nocardiopsis > Nocardiopsis mwathae. The sequence goes on from NZ_JACHDS010000001.1 coordinate 1,027,631, forward strand.
CCGTGGCCGGTCTGCCCGAGCAGCTCACGGTCGGGCTGGAGCCTATTCTCGGCCTCTGACCGGAAACCGCCCCTGACCGGGAGTGCCGCCGCGATCGCGGGCGGCCGGTCGCGGTTGTCGACCATCGCCTCCGACGGTGGTGGCCCCGTGTTCGCGGGGCCACCACCGTTCTCGTTTGCCGCCCTTTTACGCGGCGCGCCTGCGGACCCGCTGAGCTGACTCCGACAAACAGGTTTAACCTTGCCGTAACACGTGGGAAACGGTGCTTTTCCGGCGCGAGCGACCATGTGCACACGGCGCGATGGCATCGCGCCGGAGGAGGCGACGAATGTACCTGACTCCATCGGACACGGAGAAGCTGCTGCTGAGCGTGGCCGGAATGGTCGCGCGCGACCGTCTGCGACGCGGCATCAAGCTCAACTACCCCGAAGCCACCGCCCTGCTCTCCTGCTGGGTGATCGAGCGCGCCCGCGAGGGCGCCACCGTCGAAAGCCTCATGACCGACGGCCGCGCCGTGCTGACGCGCGCCGACGTCATGGAGGGCATCCCCGAGATGATCGACGGCATCCAAGTGGAGGCCACCTTCCCCGACGGCCGGAAGATGGTGTCGATCACGGAGCCGATCCAGTGATCCCCGGCGAGATCCGCACCCCCGGCGGCGACCTGGAGCTCAACGCGGGTAAGCCGGTCCGCACCCTCATCGTGACCAACACCGGGGACCGCCCCATCCAGGTGGGCTCGCACCTGCACCTCCCCGACGCCAACCCCGCACTGGAGCTGGACCGGACCGCCGCCCGCGGCCACCACCTCGACATCCCCGCCGGAGGATCCATCCGCTTCCTTCCCGGCGACGAGCGGGAGGTCGCGATCGTCCCCTTCGGCGGGAGCGGCCGTGTTCCCGGCATCCAGCGCGGCAAGACCGACGCGCAGAAGGAGACCCGGTGAGCCGTATCGACCGCGACGAGTACGCGCACCGCTTCGGCCCCACCACCGGCGACCAGGTGCGGCTGGGCGACACCGATCTGTGGATCGAGGTCGAGGAGGACCACTGCTTCGGCGGTGACGAGGCCGTCTTCGGCGGCGGCAAGTCCATCCGCGAGTCGATGCTCCAGTCCACCCTCCCCAACGCGGACGGCGCGCTCGACCTCGTCATCACCAACGCCGTCATCCTCGACCACTGGGGGATCGTCCGGGCCGACGTCGGCGTGCGCGGCGGCCGCATCACCGCCGTCGGCAAGGCCGGCAACCCCGACACCACGGACGGCGTCCACCCCGACCTGGTCATCGGGCCGGGAACCGAGGTCATCGCCGGAGAGGGCCGCATCCTCACCGCCGGGGCCATCGACAGCCACGTCCACCTGATCACCACCGACGCGCTCTACGAGGCCGCCGCCACCGGCGTGACCACCATCGTCGGCGGCGGCACCGGTCCCGCCGAGGGCTCCAAGGCCACCACCGTCACCCCGGGACCGTGGAACCTGACCACGGTGCACCGCGCCCTCGACGACGTGCCGCTCAACCTCGTCGTCTTCGGCAAGGGCAACACCGTCAGCGCCGAGGCCCTGGGCGAGCAGGCGCTCGCCGGAGCCGGGGCCTACAAGGTGCACGAGGACTGGGGGAGCACCCCGGCCGCCATCGACGCCGCGCTGACCGCCGCCGACACGTGGGGCCTGCAGATCGCGGTGCACACCGACAGCCTCAATGAGGCCGGGTACGTGCAGCACACCCTGGACGCCATCGGCGACCGGAGCATCCACACCTTCCACACCGAGGGCGCCGGCGGCGGGCACGCACCCGACATCATCACGGTGGCCGCCCGGCCCAACGTGCTCCCGGCCTCCACCAACCCGACGCTGCCGTTCACCGTCAACACCCACGCCGAGCACCTCGACATGCTCATGGTGTGCCACCACCTCAACCCCGCCATCGAGGCCGACGTCCAATTCGCCGACTCCCGCATCCGGGAGGCCACCATGGCGGCCGAGGGCATCCTGCACGACATGGGCGCGCTGTCCATCATCGGCTCCGACGCCCTGGCCATGGGGCGGATCGGCGAGGTCATCTGCCGCACCTGGCAGCTCGCGCACGTGATGAAGGCGCAGCGCGGAACCGACTCCCGCCTGCCCGCCGACAACGAGCGCGCGCGGCGGTACGTCGCCAAGTACACGATCTGCCCGGCGGTCGCCCACGGCATCGACCACGAGGTCGGGTCGGTGGAGCCCGGCAAGATGGCCGACCTGGTGCTCTGGGACCCACCGTTCTTCGGGATCCGGCCCGCGATCGTGGTCAAGGGCGGCGGGGCCGTCTACGCACCCCAGGGCGACCCCAACGCGTCGATCCCCACCAACCAGCCGGTGCTGCTGCGGCCGGGCATCGTCAACGCGGCCGCGGCCGACCTGTCGGCCACCTTCGTCTCCCCGGCCGCCCTGGACGACGGGCTGGCCGAGCGGCTGGGCCTGCGCCGGCGCCTCGTCGCCGTCAAGCCGACGCGGCACGTCCGCAAGACCGACCTGCCGAACAACACCGCGCTGCCGAAGATCGACGTCGACCCGGAGACCTTCGCCGTGGAGATCGACGGAGAGAAGGTCGCCGCCGTGCCCGTGACCGAGGTGCCGCTGGCCCAGCGGTACAGCCTCTTCTGATGACGGCCGGGTTCCGATCCACATGACCACGCCCGAGGCGGGGGCCGGAGGCACCACCGGGGGAGCGGGCGCGCTCGGCGCGCTGCTGCTCGCCGACGCCCGGCTGCCCACCGGGGGACACGCCCACTCGGGCTCCCTGGAGGGCGCGGTCGCCGCCGGGCTGGAACCGAAGGAGGTCCCCGCCTACATCGAGGCGCGCCTGCGCACCGTCGCCCGCACCGAGGCGGCCGCGGCCGTACTGGCCCGGCGTGCGGCGCGGGCCACCGGGGGCGGGGGCGCCACCGCGACCGCGGCCGATATCGACTACGGCCCCATCCAGGCCGCGCTGGCCGCACGCACCCCCAGCGCCCCCCTGCGCGCGGCCTCCGCCTCGCTCGGCCGCGGTCTCGCCCGGCTCGCCCGCCGCCTGCGCGCCGACCACCCCGCCGTGCTCGCCTTGCCCACCGCTTCCGCGCCCACGCCCGGACTGCGCCCGCTGCGGCCGGTCGTCCTCGGCGCGCTCGGCGCCGCCCTCGACATGGCCGACGACCAGGTCGCCCGCGCCGCCCTGTACGACGACGCGCAGACCGTCGCGTCGGCCGCACTCAAACTCCTGCCCGGCGACCCCGTCACGGCCGTCGAGTGGGTGCTCGACACCGGCGACGCCCTGGAGGAGGGCGTCACCGCCGCCCTGGCGGTCACCGGGCCCGACCGGCTGCCCGCCTGCTCCGCGCCGCTCATCGACCAGTGGGCCGGAGCACACGCACACGCGACAAGGAGACTCTTCCATGCCTGAGCACAGCACCGCCCCGGAGAGCGGACCCCGCCGCACCCTGCGCCTGGGGGTGGCCGGACCGGTCGGCACCGGCAAGAGCTCGCTGATCGCCACCCTGTGCCGGGAGCTGTCCGGCGAACTGTCGATGGCGGTGGTCACCAACGACATCTACACCGACGAGGACGCCCGCTTCCTCCGCTCGGCGGGGGTGCTGCCCACCGAGCGCATCCACGCCGTGGAGACGGGCGCCTGCCCGCACACCGCCATCCGCGACGACATCACCGCCAACCTCGACGCGGTGGAGGACCTGGAGGAGGAGTTCGCGCCGCTGGACCTGGTGCTGGTGGAGAGCGGCGGCGACAACCTCACCGCCACCTTCAGCCCGGCGCTCATCGACGCCCAGATCTTCTGCCTCGACGTCGCCGGAGGCGGTGACGTGGCGCGAAAGGGCGGCCCCGGCATCGGCCGAGCCGACCTGCTGGTGGTCAACAAGGTCGACCTCGCCCCCTACGTGCACGTCGACGCCGAGCAGATGGTCGCCGACGCCACCGCGGCGCGCGACGGCCGACCGGTGCTCGGCCTCTCGCAGAACGACCCGGCCACCATCGTCCTGCTGTGCGACTGGGTGCGCGGTGTGCTGCGCGAGCACCGGGCCGGAACGCACGTCCCGCAGGACCCCGGCCCGATGGCGCCGCACAGCCACGGCCCCGCCGACGAACTCGGGCACGGGCACGGCCACGGGCACGGGTACGGCCATGGTGAGGACAAGGGCCACGGCTTCGCCCCGGAGCACGTGCACACATGAGCCCGACACTGACCCGCGACGCGGCACGCGACCACGTGTCGGTCCACCGCCCCGCGCGCATCGTCGTGGACGCGGTGGACGGTCGGTCGCGGGCCCGGGTACTGGAGGCGGGCACCTTCGTCTCGCCGCGCCCGATGCCCGGGCGCGGCGCGGGCGTGAAGATCGCCCTGGTGGGGATCCGCGCGTCGCTGTGCGCCGGGGACGACTTCGCCCTGCGGGTGGAGGTCGGCCCCGGCGCCCGCGTGGAACTGGTCGACCCCAACGGCACCGTCGCCTTCAACGCCCGCGGCGGCGCCGCCTCTTGGCGAGCGGAGCTGACCCTGGGCGAGGGGGCCGTCGTCCACTGGCGGGAGCAGCCCTTCGTCCTGGCCGACGGCGCCGACGTCCACCGCGAGGTCCGCGCCGACCTGGCCCCGGGCGCCGAACTGCTGTGGCGCGAAACCCTCGTCCTCGGCCGGTCAGGCGAACACGGCGGCGCGCTGCGCTCCCTCACCCGCGTCACCCACGGCGGCCACGACCTCCTGGTCGAAGACCTCGACCTGCGCACCCCGGCCGCCCGCGAACTCCCGGGCATCCTCGGTACAGCCCGCGTCCTGGGCCAGGTCGCCCTCTTCGGCCGCACCCCACCGGGCGACCCTTCCCCCTCCCGCCTCGACCTGGTCGGCGCCGGAGCCCTCCACCGGGCGGTCACCCACCGCGCCTACGAGACCGACCGCATCCTTGATCCTGTGTGGAGCTCGTGGTCGGACGACCGCCTCCGGTGACCCTGGCCCGCCCCGCCGCCGGGCATGACCGTCCCCGCCTCAGGACCGGCGGCGCAGGGTGAGCAGGCCGCAGGCGAGGATGATGGCGGCTGCGGTGGCGAAGGTGCCGCGGGCGCCGATGGCTTCGACGAGGACGCCGGCGAGCATGGAGCCGACCGCGTCGCCGAGGTAGGCGGCACCGAGGGCCAGGCCCATCAGCACGCCGACGGAGTCCTTCGGGGTGTCGCGCTGGAGCAGCCCAAGATTTCCAGGGGCATTCCCACGCCTCCATCGCGAAGAAACGGCATTCCGTGTGCGGCGGTGATCTTGTCTACCGGGGGGCCGTATCGCGGTCAAAGGGCGTCCGGACACCGACGCACCTCGATGACCTGCCGTGTTGCTGGGAAGAGGAGAAGGAAAGGGGGTGGCCGTCGTCGGCGACGGCCACCCCCTTGGGGATGGGCGGGTCGAATTCCCGCTTGTTCTTCGGCTGCCCGTTCTTCGGCTACTTCGTCGAGCCCGCGAAGACGCCCTGGACGAAATAGCGCTGGAAGGCGAAGAACACCAGCAGCGGGACCATCATCGACAGGAAGGCACCCGAGGCCAGGACGTCGATGTTGGTGCCGAACTGGCGCAGCTGCGCCCGCAGGGCGACCGTCAGGGGGGCGGCCTCCGGGCTGGTGAAGACCAGCGCGACCAGCAGGTCGTTCCACACCCATAGGAACTGGAAGACGGCCAGCGAGGCGAGGGCCGGGCGCGCGACCGGAAGGACGACCCTGCGGAAGATCCGCCACTCCCCGGCGCCGTCCATCCGCGCCGCCTCCAACAGGTCGCGGGGGATCCCCGCGAAGAAGTTGCGCAGCAGGAACACCGCGAACGGCAGCCCGAAGGCGACGTGGAACAGGATGACGCCGGTGATCGACCCGAACACGCCCAGGGCGCCGTACAGCTGGGAGATGGGGATCAGCGCCGCCTGGATCGGTAGCACCAGCAGTCCCACCACCGCCACCATCAGCCAGTCGCGCCCCGGGAACTCCATCCACACCAGCGCGTAGGCCGCCAGCGCCCCGATCCCGACCACCAGGATCGTCGAGGGCACCGAGATGTAGACGGTGTTGAGGAACGACCGCATGATCACCTCGTTCTGCACCAGGTCCTGGTAGTTGGCCAGAGTCAGCTCGGCGGGTTTGAGGAACACCGTCCACCACCCGCTGGCGGTGTTGTCGGTCTCCGACCGCAGCGACACGACCAGCAGCCCGATGACGGGCACCATCCAGAACAGCGCGACGAGGACCAGAACCACCTGCACGGTGCCCGAGCCCAGCCGGGAGACGAGCCGGGAGGCCAGGCCGCGGCGCGGCGCTCCGGAGACGGACACCTCCACGACGGAACCCGCGGGGCGCTGCCGGCTCGATCTGGTGGCGGTGGGCGCGGTGCTCGCGCTCATGAGGAACGCTCCCGTCGGAATCGGCGGATGTTGAACAGCATGATCGGCAGGACGAGGAGCAGCAGGAGGACCACGAGCGCGCTGCCCAGCCCCTGGTTGCCACCGGCTCCGAACGACACCTGCCACATCTGCAGGGCGATGACGCTCGCATCGGCCTGCACCGACCCGGGCGCGATGACGAGCACCAGGTCGAAGATCTTCAACACGTTGATCACCAGAGTCACGAACACCACCAGCAGCAGTGGCCCCAGCAGTGGAATGGTGACCTTGCGGAACACCTGCCACTCGGTCGCGCCGTCCACGCGCGCCGCCTCCAGGGCGTCGCGCGGGATGGCCGACAGTCCCGCGGCGATGAAGGTGATCGCGAACCCGGTCATGATCCACACCCAGGAGGAGATGATCACCGGTGTGACCAGGGTCGGCCCCAGCCAGGTCAGCCCGCGGAAGGACTCGGTGAAGTTGTCGTCGGCGAGGTGGACGGTGTACTCGCCCGGCCCCAGCGACGTCAGGGTGAACCGGCCGTCGTCGCCCGTGGTGGCGGTCGCGGCCACCGCGCCGTCCTGGACGGCCTGCACGGTGATACGCGGCATCCCGTTCTCGCCGGGGTCGATCGCCCCCGCCTCGCCGCCCAGGGCGGCGTCCAGCCAGACCACGCCCTGGATCTCCCCCGCGGCGGCCGCCGGGGTGGCGGCGGGCCGCGCCTGCTCGGGCAGGTCGCCGGGGCGGATGCCGACGAGCGGCAGCTCCACCACGTCTCCGGGGGCGTAGGACGACGCGGTCGTGTACCCGCCCCGGGCGTCGTCGCCTTCGAGGACGTCGCCGCGCGGGCGCGCCCCCGGGTAGTCGGACGGGGCGGCGACCATGTCGTGCACGGTGACGGCCGCCGCGTTCACCACCCCGCGGTCGGGGTCCTCGTCGTAGACCAGGCGGAAGATGATGCCGGAGGCGAACAGCGAGATCGCCATCGGCATGAACAGCAGCAGCCGGAACGCGGTCGCCCACCGGATCCGCTCGGTCAGCACCGCGAGGACCAGCCCGAGCCCGGTGACCAGCGCCGGGGCCACCAGAACCCAGATCCCGGTGTTGCGGATCGCGGTGAGCGTCCGGTCGTCGGTGAACATCTCGACGTAGTTGCCCGGACCGACGAACTGCGATCCGGAGGCGTCGAAGAAGCTCCGCACCACCGAGTAGGCGGCGGGGTAGGCCAGGAACACGCCGAGGAAGGCCAGGGCGGGCAGGAGGAAGAGCACCGCGGGGCCGAAGTTGCGCCGGGGCTTGTCCCCGGAGCCGGTCTCCTTCGGGCCGCTGGGGGGCGGGGCGCCCCCGCCGGCGGCCGGACCGCCGTCGGGGGTCGTGTCGGTAGCGGTGGTCATCTATGCCTCGGAATCACTTGCCGTGGGCGCGGGCGGCGTCGGCTTCCAGCCGCTCCATGGCGCCGTCGACGTCGTCAGGGTCGGCGAAGAAGTCCTGCAGGGTCTGCCACATCCCGCCGCCGACGGTCGCGCCGAAGGCGGAGGGCTGCAGGTCGGACAGGTCGAACCGGACGTCCTCCCCGGCGCGCACCACCTGCTCGGCGATCTGGCCGGTCAGCTCGTCGGCGTAGGCCTCGGCCGGGACGTTGCGGTTGGGCGAGACGAAGCCGCCCAGGCCGGCCCACGTGGAGGCGGCCTCGGGCGAGGCCAGGAACCGCAGCAGCTCCATAGTCGCTTCATCGTCCTTCAGGGCCACGGCGGCGTCGCCCGCGACGACCACGGCGTCGCTGTTCTCGCCCACCGCGGGGAAGCGGAAGGTGCGCGCGCCGTCGCCCACGGTGGCGCCGGTGCTGGCGGAGACGACCGTGCCGATGAAGTCCGCCCCGACCACCATCGAGGCCTGCGGGTCGTCGTTGAACACGTTGGTCACCGAGGTCGGGAAGTCGGTCTGCAGGGCGCCGCGGGTGCCGCCCGCGATCAACTCCTCACTGCCCCACAGCTCGGCGAGCTTCTCCAGGGCCTCCGCGACCGACGGGTCGGTCCACGGGATCTCGTGCGCGGCCAGTCGGTCGTACTGCTCCGGCCCCGCGGTCTGCAGGTAGACGTTCTCGAACCAGTCGGTGAGGACCCATCCGTCGGCCGCCGCGACCGACTGCGGGGTGAGGCCGACGTCGGCGAGGTCCTCCGACAACCCGAGGAAGTCGTCCCAGGTCTCGGGGGTCTCGGCACCGGTCTCGGCGAAGACGCCGTCGTTGTACCAGACCAGCGACTTGTTGGCGACCTTGAAGTAGACGCCGTAGGGGGTGCCGTCGACGGACCCGAAGTCCGTCCAGGCGCCGGCCATGTTCTCGTCGAGAGCGTCCACGACGTCGTCGCTGAGCGGCTTGAGGGCGTCGGCCTCCACGAACTGGGCGATCAGCCCCGGCTGGGGGACGAGCGCCACGTTGGGCACGTCGCCGCCCCGGATGCGGGTCTGCAGCACCGTCGGCAGGTCGTCGGCCGCGCCGCTGTACTTCACGGTGGCGCCGGTCCGGTCCTCGAAGACCTCCAGGACCTGCTCGAAGGACTCCTGTTCACTGCCGGACCAGGGGCCGACGATCTCGATGGTCCGCCCTTCGAGGTCGGCGCCGGTGGCCGTGGTGGTGTCGGCCCCGCACGCGGTGGCGGCGAGCCCCAGGGCGGTGCAGGCCGCGATGAGGGGGAGGGTGTGCTTCTTCATCCGGTTGCTCCTTGGTTGTCGGTGATCGACGTGCCGCTGACCGGATCGAAGAACTGCAGCCGATCGGTGTCGACGGCCACCGTGATGGTCTGTCCCTCGAACACGTGGGTGCGGGGGCTGAACCGCCCGACCAGGACGATCCCCTTCTCCGGTCCCGTGTCGCGCGCGGCGGCCGAAAGCGCCGTGACGGCGTCGTCGGCGCCGGCGTCCCGCGCGAGCTCGCGGGTGTCCTCGGTGACGACCGGGTCGGCGTCCACGGGGAAGTGCACCAGGACGTCGGACCCCATCGCCTCCACCAGGTCGGCCACGGAGGTCAGGGTCGCTCCCTCGGTCGCGCCGACGATCTCGGCGTCCTCCATGTCCTCGGGGCGGATGCCGAGCACGACCTTGCCTCCGGCGTGGTCGCGCAGGGCGGGCCGCCGGTGCAGCAGGCCGTCGGGAAGGTCCAGGGCCTGGGAGCCGACGCGCACCCGGTAGCGGCCGTCGCCGCCGACCTCCAGGCTCGCGCCGAGCAGGTTCATGCCGGGCGAGCCCACGAACCCGGCGACGAACAGGTTGGCGGGGTGGTCGTAGAGCTCCTGGGGCGGGCCGACCTGCTGCAGGACGCCGCGTTTCATCACCGCCACCCGGTCGCCCAGGGTCATCGCCTCGGTCTGGTCGTGGGTGACGTAGACGGTGGTGACGCCGAGGTCGCGCTGGATGCGGGCGATCTGGGCGCGCATCTGCACCCGCAGCTTCGCATCCAGGTTGGACAGCGGCTCGTCCATGAGGAACGCGCGCGGCTCCCGCACGATCGCGCGGCCCATCGCCACCCGCTGCCGCTGCCCGCCGGACAGCTGGCCGGGCTTGCGATGCAGGTGCTCGCCCAGTTCGAGGACACCGGCGACCTCGCGGACCCGCCGCTCGATCTCGTCCTTGGGCAGCTTGCGCAGGCGCAGCCCGAACGCGATGTTCTCGAAGATGTTCAGGTGCGGGTAGAGGGCGTAGGACTGGAACACCATCGCGACATCCCGGTCGCGAGCGGGGACGCTGTTGACGGTCCGGTCCCCGATGCGGATGGTGCCCTCGCTGATCTGCTCCAGGCCCGCGATCATCCGCAGCGCGGTCGTCTTGCCGCACCCGGACGGACCGACGAGCACCAGGAACTCGCCGTCCTGGATGTCCAGGGCGAGGTCGTCGACGGCGCGGGTGCCGTCGGCGTAGACCTTGCCGAGTCCGTCGATCACGATTTCTGCCACGACATCTCCGATGGGGACCGGGCGCGCCCGCGGGCGGCCGTGCGCCGCCGGGGCTTCGCCTATGCTGGGTTCGCTGCTCAGCGCCGCGCATGTGACGCGGGCCACTCACCTCGCGGTGTAAAACGAAGGTAATCCGCGTCTCCCTAAGGCAGCCTTAACGCAACGTCTCGGTCCACTTAAGTCGGCCGTCACCTGCGGCTGGGCGCGGTCGGCGGGAAACCCCCGGTGGCCCCGCTGACCGGTACGGACACGCGAATCGGGCACCGGGGCGGTGCAGCGCGTGAACTCGTGTCACCACGGTCGCATTGGTTAACGTGAATTCATGGCAACGGTGTTGCTGGTTGAAGACGACCACATGGTGCGCAGCGCGCTGGTGCGGGCACTGACCAACCTCGGGCACGTCGTGCACCCCGTCGGCACGGCCCTGGACGCGCTGCGGGAGGCCACCGAGCACGACCCGGACATGGTCATCCTCGACCTGGGCCTGCCCGACCTCGACGGTGCCGCCGCGCTGCGCATGCTGCGCGGGCACAGCGACGTCCCGGTGATCGTGGCGACCGCGCGCGGCGACGAGCCGTCGATCGTCCGGCTCCTCAACGACGGCGCCGACGACTACGTCGTCAAGCCGTTCTCCAGCACGCAGCTGGCCGCGCGGATGAACGCCCTCCTGCGCCGCTCCGGTCGCCCCACCGATTCCGCGGCGGAGACAGGAGAGATCACCGTCGGAGACCTGAGCATCAGCCTGTCGCGGCGGCAGGCCACTCTGGAGGGCCGCCCGCTCGAACTGTCCCGGCGCGAGTTCGACCTCCTGGCCTACCTCGCCGAACGCGTCGGCACGGTGGTCACCCGCCGGGAGATCGTCGAGGCGGTCTGGCACCAGCACCCCTTCGTCGGCCACGACCAGACCATCGACGTGCACATGTCCTGGCTGCGCCGCAAGCTCGGCGAGACGGCGAGCGAGCCCAGGTACCTGCACACCGTCCGGGGGGTCGGGCTCAAAGTCGTGGAACCCGAATGAGACCGCTGCTGGCGCGGTCCGTCGCCATCGCCACCACCCTGGTCGCTCTGGTCCTCATCGTCGTGATCACCCTGCTGGCATGGGGCGACGCACGAGAGCGGGCCGAGTCCGACATCCGGCTGCAGGCCGGCATGGTCGCCGCCGTCGTGGCTGTGGACCCCGACCCCGAGGTACTGCGGCGGGCGGTCGCCACCACCCCCTCCGGGCAGCAGGGGCGCCTCGCCGTCCACCTGCCGGACGGCACCACGGTGGGCGCCAGCCGCGCGAACGCCGAGGAGGTGCGGCGCGCGGCGGCCGAGAACCGCGAGCTGACCTCCACCGACCGCAACGGCACGGCCTACCTGCTGCCCGTGCGCACCCCGCCCGGCGCCGAACACGTGGGCGACGGCGCGGCCGGCGACAACTCCGTCGTCGAGATCCACCTGCCGCGCGGCGCGATCCTCGGGGGGCTGGCCACCACCGTCGCCGGGCTCTTCGCGGTCGCCGTCCTGGCGGTCGTCGGCGCGGTCGTCCTCACCGACCGGCTGACCCGCCCGGTGCGGGCCGCACTGGTCGCCCTGGCCGACACGGCGTCCGCCATCGGCCGCGGGCGGCTCGACGCGCGCATCCGCGTGTTCGGCCCCCAGGAACTGGCGCGGCTCGGTGAGTCGATCAACGCCATCGGCGACCAGGTGCAGGGCCTGCTCGCCAAGGAGCGGGAGATGGCCGCGGACGTCTCCCATCGGCTGCGTACACCCCTGACCGCGCTGCGGCTGGACGCCGAGACCCTGACCGGACCCGAGGCGCAGCGCATCCGCGACGCCGTGTCCGCCCTCGACCACGACGTCGACGCCATCATCCGCAGCGTCCGCCCGGCGCGCTCGGAGGCAGACAGGGCCTGCGACCTGGCCGAGGCGGTGCGCGACCGGATGTCGTTCTGGTCGATGCTCGCCCACGACCAGGGCCGCGAGGTCGAGGTGGACCTCCCCGACCGGCCGGTCCGGGTCGCACTGTCCAGGGAGGAGTGCGCCGCCGTCGTCGACGCCATGGTGAGCAACGTCTTCCACTACACACCCGCCGGGTGCCCGTTGGCGGTCACGGTCGTCGCGCACGCCGGGTGGATCACCCTGGTCGTCGAGGACGGGGGGCCGGGGATCGCCGACCCGGCCGCCGCCCTGCGGCGCGGCACCAGCGGGGGCGGCTCGACCGGCCTGGGCCTGGACATCGCCCGGCACGCCGTCGAGGCGACCGGAGGGACCATCCACATCGAACGCGGCAAGCTCGGCGGAGCCCGCGTCCGGCTGCGCTTCGGCGAACTCGGCGTCCCCCACGAGGAGGACCAGCCCAAGGCCTGGCGCCTCCGCCGCCGCCCCTGACCCCCGCCTCCCTCTTTACTCCGTTGATCTCGGAGATAGTGGGGTAAAAATCGCTCACGATACCCCACTATCTCCGAGATCAACGGAGAAGGGGACAGGGCGCGGCTGTGTGGAGGTGTGGGCCTAACCGAGGTCGAGGAGTCGGGCGCAGCGGATCAGGCCCAGGTGGGAGTAGGCCTGCGGGTGGTTGCCCAGCGCGCGCTCGGACACCGGGTCGAACTCCTCGGGGATCAGCCCGGTGGGTCCCGCACAGTCCACGAAGTGCTTGAACAGCTCCTCGGCCTCTGTGCGGCGGCCGGTCAGCAGGTAGGCCTCGATCAGCCAGGTCGTGCACAGGTGGAACCCGCCCTCGCCACCGGGCAGGCCGTCCTCGCGGCGGTACCGGTAGACGGTCGGTCCGCTGCGCAGCTCGGCCTCCACCGCGGTGACGGTGGCCTGGAAGCGCTCGTCGGCCGGGTCGATCAGCCCGCTCAGCCCGATGTGCAGCGACGCCGCGTCCAGATCCGTGCCGTCATAGGCGGTGGTGAAGGCCTGGGCCTCCTCGCTCCACCCGTGTTCGAGCACCTCGGCGGCGATCCGGTCGCGCAGCGCCGCCCATTCCGCCGCGGCCCGGCGGCCGTGCCGCTCGGCCAGCCGCAGCGCGCGGTCAAGCGTCACCCAGCACATCACCTTGGAGTAGACGCGGTGCCGGGGCTCGTCGCGCTCCTCCCAGATCCCGTGGTCAGGCTCCTCCCAGCGGTGCTCCACCGCCTCGGCCATCGCCCGCACGAGGTCCCAGTCCCTGTCCGAGAGGGTGCCGCGGGCCCGCGACAGCCGGTCGACCAGCTCGACGATCGGGCCGAAGACGTCGAGCTGCACCTGGTGGTCGGCGAGGTTGCCCACGCGTACCGGCCGCGACCCGGCGTAGCCGGACAGCGAGTCCACGACCTCCTCGGGCCGCAGGTCGCCGCCGCGCACCGTGTAGAGCGGCCGCAGCAGTTCGGGGCCGGGCAGCGCCGCCACGACCCGGTGCACCCAGTCGAGGAAGGCGTCGGCCTCGGCGGTCGACCCGAGGTCGACGAGGGTCTGCACGGTCAGTGCCCCGTCGCGCAGCCAGCAGTACCGGTAGTCCCAGTTCCGCACGCCGCCGATCTCCTCGGGCAGCGAGGTCGTGGCCGCGGCCAACACCCCGCCCGCCGGGTGGCACAGCCCGCGCAGGGTCAGCGCCGACCGCCCGACCAGGTTCCGGTCGGTGTGGGGGAGGGACAGGCCCTCCAGCCACGCCGACCAGGGGGACCCGGCCCGCTCGCGGCGCTCCGGCTCGGGTTCGGCGGCGGGGGCGAGCGACGCGGTGCCGCAGCGCAGCTCCAGCACGACGGGGCGGTCGGCGGAGGGAAGCACGACCGCGTGCGCCGAGTCGTGCACGCCGTCGGAGGTGACCTCCCACTCCACACCGGGGGAGTGCAGCGCCATCGGGTAGGGGGCGCCCTCGACGCGCAGGCCGTCGGCCGCCCGGGTGATCCGCACGGGTGTCCGGCCGAACTCGGGGCGCGGCGCGAACTCCACCCGGGCCGGGGCCGAACCGGCGATGACGCGGACCAGGTCGGTGCGGCCCGGCCCGCCCTCGTGCGCCAGGTAGTCGGTGACGTCCAGCCGGGACCAGCGGGTGCGGACCGTCATGGTGCCCGGCAGGTAGCGCTGCCCGAGCGGCAGCCCGCCGTGCTCGGGGCGCACGGCGAACACCCCGGCCTCGCGCCCGCCCAGCACCTCGGCGAACACCGCGTCGGAGTCGGGCTCCGGGTGGCAGAACCAGGCCAGGCGCGCGTCCGGGCCGAGCAGGGCGACGGAGCGCCGGTTGGACAGCATCGACATCCGCTCGATGGGCACCGGCCGGTCGCCGAACAGCCAGGCGCGGCGCTCGGCGGCTAGCGCGGTGAGGACGGCCGCTGCGGAGGGGGTGTCGTCGACGCGGTGGGCGGCGGCCGTCTCTCCGGCGCCGACCCGGATCCCGGCGTCGGCCCCGCCCAGCCGGGCGAACACCGGCTCCTCGCCGTCGCCACCGCCGACGTAGAGCGTCGCTGTCGCCCCGACCTGGTCACGCAGCACGTCCAGCGCCCCTGCCTTGCCATCGACGGAGTCGCAGGTCTCAGCACGGGAATCGCAGGGCTCCGCATCGAACTCGGCGCCATGGGCTCCGACCAGCCGCACCTCGTCCGGCAGACGGGAGAGCACCGCGAGGTCGCGCAGCGGGCGAGCGGAGATGACCGCGCACACCGTCTCGGGCAGGGCCGCGAGGCGCCGCAGCGCGCGCACCGCCTCGGGCAGCGGGCGGGCGGCGTCCGCGTCCGGCCCCGCAGGGGCGAGCGCGCCGTCGTAGTCGCACGCCACGATGAGACGTGGAGTCCGGGCGAGCGCCGATACCCGGCGCCGCACATCCACCGGCAGCGCGTGCAACGTCACCGCGACGTCCGCGAAGGAGCGGCTCTCCGCCGCCGGGGGAACCCTTACGACCCCCTGCATGACCGCCACGTCCGCCTCCTCCGCTCGATGGTGTCCGTCTGGGATCCCGACTGCACGAGACCCGCTTCATGCACGTGACCAGTCATAGGAACGTAAAGCGGGAGCAAGGTGGGCGCAGGGTGTTTCATGCGGCGTTAGGCGCCATCTAAGGAAGACTTAAGGTTCACGCCGCCTCGCGCCTACCGGGGTGGATCGTGTGCGTGGCCCGCGCAGACGATGAACGCTCACCCAGGCCGCACATGGATTCGGGTCGCTCGATGGTGGCTGCGTCCACGGGCGCTTCTCCGCTGTCCACCCAGGCGAGGCTTGCTCATATGAGCGATCATGTGCTCTTTTGATTAACACCATTCAAAGCCACGCGTAATGCGATGTCAATGCCTGTGTCACGCATGAGCGACACGTTGATCACATGAGCGAAGGGGTGGGTTGATGGTCTCAGGCGAGCGAGATCGCCGCAGGCAGCGCGGAAGCGGACCCTGGCGCGAGGCCCGGCGGAGCCGCGTCAGGCGGCCCCACTCGCGTTGCACTTTTTACCTTCTTGGGCACTCCCCGCGGGATGCCGCCAGGGCCCCGGCCCAGTCGGCCCCGATCGGCGACTTTACGTACTTCGAATGACTACAGTAAGTGACTGAGTCCGCCGAAGCGCCCGTTGGCTCCTGGGGCCGACCGGGAGACCTCCGGGGCGACCGATCTTCAGGAGAGCCGATGCCGGGATCAGGCGCCGACAAGCCGTTGGTCGTGCACATCGGACCGGACGAACTGGTCATCCGGCGCCGCTGGGAAGCGGTGAGCATCGTCAACGACGTGCTCATCGCCGCGTGGTTCATCGTCGGCAGCATCATGTTCTTCTTCGCCGCTTGGACGACGTGGGGAACATGGTGCTTCCTCGCCGGCAGCGTCGAACTCCTGCTGCGGCCACTGATCCGCCTCGGCCGCCTGGTCCACATCCGCCGAGTGCGGGCCACCTCGCGCCGGGCTGGAACCATCCCGCACGATTCCTCCCTGGACTTCTGAACCCTCTTCCGTTGATCTCGGAGATACTGGGGTATCGCGAGCGATTTTTACCCCACTATCCCCGAGATCAACGGAAGAGGGGCTGGTCAGAGGCGATGGGAGCGGGCGGCGGTGAGGAAGGCGGCCCACTCTGAGGCCGGGAAGAGGATGTGGCCGCGCTCGGGGTGCTTGGAGTCGCGCAGCGCGGCACCGGTGGGGAGGTCGGCGACCTCGATGCAGTTCTGGCTGGCGCCGCTGTGGGTGCTCTTCCGGAAGTGGGCTACCTCGACGCAGCCGCCATTGACGCCGCTGTGGGTGCTCTTCCGGAAGTGGGCGACCTCTACACAGTCTTGACTAGCGCCGCTGTAGCTGCTCTTCCGGAACTTGAGTGTTGTCACTGTTCACTCTCAAGCGATGCGATGACTTCCTTGATGAAGTCGATGGACTGGGCCACGGTGAGCGCGGCGTTGTGCGCCTCACGCCACATGGCATCGTAACGTCGGATTTCGTCCTCTCCCTCCACAAAAAGGATAGAAGTGGGCGTTTCCGTGTAGCCGATGGCGGGGTCGGCTGGCTCGGGGAAGTCCAGTATCTGGAATCCCCCCAGGTTGGCCGCATGCATGCCCGCTGAGAACGGCAGGACATGGACGGTCATGTGCGGGCGGGCGGCCATGTGTATGAGGTGGAGTAGCTGTTCCTTCATCGCGCTGTTGCCACCTGCCGGACGCCGCAGAGCAGCTTCATCGATGATTGCGGAGTACTCGGGAGGGCGGAGGCTCGCGAGGATGCGTTGTCGCTCCATCCGGGCGTCGACGTGCCGCTGGATTTCGTCATCGTCGAAGGCATTGGTGCCCATGAATACTGCGCGCGTGTATTCGGCCGTCTGGAGGAGGCCTGGGATGACCTGGGCCTGGTACGTGCGTATGAACGATGCCTCGGCTTCGAAGTCGGGGAGGGCCCTGGCTCCGAAGACGTCCTTGTAGTTGGACCACCAGCCGAGTTGTGTCGCGTCCTTCGCTAGCTGGTGCATGGCCCGGCGGCTTTTGTCGTCTCGTTTGTAGAGGGAGGCGAGGGCATCGAGGTCGGCGAGGCGGATCCGCTTCAGCTCGGCGGTCTCCATCTTGCCGAGGGTGGCTCGGGGGATTCCGGATTGTTTGGCTGCTTCGTCCAGTTTTAGCCCGGCTTCTTCGCGGAGAGCTCGTAGTACTCGGCCGAGGCGGCGACGGCGAACGGTCGGGCTCAGGGGGCGCTTCATGGGGGAGAACCTATCAAGGATTCTTGGAGATTCTCTTGACGCTAGAGAATCTCTGTAGATACTGAATGTGTAGCCAGTGACCGGCGCATCACTCAGGGTCTATCGCGTCGCTCAGGCTACGGGGTGCCTGCTGGTGGAATCTCTGGAATCGCGAAGAACGTGCGGGCACCTGCAGTTGGTCCTTCACCCCCTCCAACCTGCGTGTGAGGAGTGCCCTCATGTCTTCTTCGCCTACGCCTGTGCCGGTGCTGCCCGAGGTGACCGTGCCGCTCAACCGGTTCATCCCCTCCGGCTACCGGCACTACTTCAACGGGTCTCGGGAGATGCCCTACAACCGGCGCCGGTTCGACTTCTGGGGAATGCCGGAGCTGATGCCTATGGTCCGTGCGTTCCTCGACACCTGTGCGGCGTCCCGGGATGCCGACTACCGGTACCTGTTCACGCTGCTCGGTAGTGAGCTGGCGACCAATGCGGTGCGTCATTCGGAGTCGGGGGCGCGTGAGGGCAGCTACACGCTGCTGGCGGAGCGTTCCCTGGACGGGATCAAGCTGACCTGCCGGGACGGCGGTGCGCTCGGGCGCGAGCCGGGGCGGTGGGCCGGGCGGGAGTACCTCGCCGTGGACCCGGCCGCCTCCGACCCCGACGCCGAGAGCGGGCGGGGGTTGGCGCTGGTGGATGCCCTGGCCACCGACTGGGGGGACTCCGGGTGGATCAGCCACCGGCACGTGTGGTTCTACCTTGCCTATGACCTGCGGGGGAGTGCGTGGGCGGCTGGGTGAACGGGTGACCGGTAGACCTCCGGCCACACACAAAGGGCGCGAACCCCCCTCCGGTTCGCGCCCTTTGCGGTCGAGACGAGTGCTGTGTCAGCCACCCAGGAACAGGTTGAAGACCTGTGCGCCGATGACGCCGCCGACGATCGGGGCGACGACGGGGACCCAGGCGTAGGACCAGTCGGAGCCGCCCTTGCCCGGGATCGGGAGGATGGCGTGGGCGATGCGCGGGCCCAGGTCACGGGCCGGGTTGATGGCGTACCCCGTCGGGCCACCGAGGGAGAGGCCGATGCCCAGGACCAGCAGACCGACCAGCAGCGGGGCGATACCGGAGCCGAACAGGAGGGCCAGGTCGGTCTCCTGGCCGATCGGGTTCACGTTGGAGCCGATGCCCAGGACACCGAGGACCAGCATGGCCGTACCGATGACCTCGGTGGTGAAGTTGGCCGGGATGTTTCTGACGGCCGGGGCGGTGCTGAAGACCGCGAGCTTGGCGTCGGGGTCGTCGGTGTGCTTCCAGTGCGCGAAGTACGCCAGGTACACGAGCACCGCACCGGTGAAGGCACCGGCGATCTGGGCGGCGATGTAGCCCGGAACCAGCTTGGGGTCGAATTCACCGATCGAGGTAAGGCCGATGGTCACGGCCGGATTGATGTGTGCGCCGCTGTACTGCCCGACGGTGTAGACGGCCATCGCCACGGCCATACCCCATCCGAGCGTGATGACGATCCAGCCGCCCGCGTGCGCCTTCGACTTGGCGAGGACGACGCCGGCGACGACACCGCCACCGAGCAGGATGAGGATCATTGTGCCGATGAATTCGGCGACGTAAACCATGATGGGCCTCCTATACGGAGTGGACCGTCCGGGACATGAGTGTCCCAGGGGATGGTGGAATGGCGCGTGCGGGGCGCCGGTGTGGTGGCCGATCGGAGGCGGGGATGCCTCCGGGGGCCGGTGAGACGTGCCGATCGATCGGCATCGGGCGCGGGACGTCGGCGATGATGGTCCCGGCGACGTGGGGCGCGGGCCGCCCGTGCGATGACGGCCCGCGCGTGGGGATGCGGACGTCCTTCAGGACGCTCTTCCCCTCAGGCCTCTTCGCGCTCGACCCAGCCGAGGGTGCGCTGAACGGCCTTGTTCCAGTTGTGGTACTCGCGGTCGCGCACCTCGGAGTCCATCTTCGGCGACCACTCGGCGGCCTTGTGCCAGTTGGCGCGCAGGCTGTCGATGCTCGGCCAGTACCCGACGGCCAGACCGGCTGCGTAGGCGGCGCCGAGGCAGGTGGTCTCGGCGACCATCGGGCGCACGACCTCGACGTCGAGCACGTCCGCGAGGATCTGCATGAGCAGGTTGTCGGCGGTCATGCCGCCGTCGACGCGCAGGCTGGCCAGGTCGACACCGGAGTCCTGGCGCATCGCGTCGACGACCTCGCGGGTCTGCCAGGCGGTGGCCTCCAGGACGGCGCGGGCGATGTGGCCCTTGTTGACGTAGCCGGTCAGGCCGCTGATGACGCCGCGGGCGTCGCTGCGCCAGTGCGGGGCGAACAGGCCGGAGAAGGCCGGGACGATGTAGCAGCCGCCGTTGTCCTCGACGGTGCGGGCGAGCGTCTCGATCTCGGCGGCGCTGGAGATCAGGCCGAGGTTGTCGCGGATCCACTGGACCAGGGAGCCGGTGACGGCGATCGAGCCCTCAAGGGCGTAGACCGCCGGCTGGTCGCCGATCTTGTAGCCGAGCGTGGTGAGCAGGCCGTTGGAGCTCATGACCGGCTCGGTGCCCGTGTTGAGCACCAGGAAGGTGCCGGTGCCGTAGGTGCCCTTGACCTCGCCCGGGTCGAAGCAGGTCTGGCCGAAGAGGGCGGCGTGCTGGTCCCCCAGGGCGGAGGCGACCGGAACGCCCTTGAGGAACTCGTGCGCCTCGCCGTAGACCTCGGCGGAGGAGGCGATCTCCGGGAGCATGCTCCGCGGGATGTTCATCGCGTCCAGGATGAACGGGTCCCAGTCCAGGGTCCGCAGGTTCATCAGCATGGTGCGGCTGGCGTTGGTCACGTCGGTGACGTGGCGGCCCGTCAGCTTCCAGATGATCCAGGTGTCCATGGTGCCGAACAGGAGCTCACCGCGCTCGGCACGCTCCCGGACGCCGGGCACCTCGTCGAGGAGCCAGCGCAGCTTCGGCCCGGAGAAGTAGGTGGCGAGGGGAAGACCGCAGCGCTCGCGGAAGCGCTCCTGGCCGACGACGCCGGCGAGCTCGTGGATCAGGTCGTCGGTGCGGGTGTCCTGCCAGACAATGGCGTTGTGGACGGGCTCACCGGTCTCGCGGTCCCACACCACGGTGGTCTCGCGCTGGTTGGTGATGCCGACGGCGGCGAGCTGTTCGCGGGAGAGGTTGCCCTTCTCCAGCGCCTCCTCGACGACGATCTTGATGTTGTCCCAGATCTCGGAGGCGTCGTGCTCGACCCATCCTGGCTGGGGGAAGATCTGCCGGTGCTCTCGCTGGCCGACGGTGACGATCCTGCCCTCGTGGTCGAAGATGATGCACCGGCTGGACGTGGTGCCCTGGTCGATCGCGGCAATGTACTGGCTGGTCATCCGTTTACTCGCCTCCGGCGAAAGGGGATAGTGCGGCGGGGTTCCCCCGTAGCCACCGAGGGGCGGTTGCATCAGGGGATTTCGCATGGCGTACGACAATGTAGAACGCGTGTTAACGAGTGTGAGTCAGGTCTCTGGTGCATGTCAAGCCAAGAATGTGAATCCGTGACCGTTGCATGACGAGATCTGCCTATCATCACACCTTTGCGGCTACCAGGGATGAGCTCCCAGGTCACGCGATATGGAGCGGGCCGCGTCGCGCACGTAGGACACCTGCTCCATGACCACTCCGCGGTCGTCGCGGAGCCGTTCCACGGCTCCGGAGAGCCCGATCGCGCCCACGGTCATGCCCCGCCGGTCGCGGATGGGCGCGGCGATGGCGACCTCGCCCTCGACCAACTCCTCCATCTCCGCAGCCCAGCCCTGGTGTCGGATCTCCTCCAGCTCGGCCAGGAGTGCCGGGACTTCGGTGATGGTGTGATTTGTGAAGCTCTTGAGCTCCTCGTCGGCGGGGTCCGTCGGGGCCGCGAGGGGGTCGAACGCCATCAGCACCTTGCCCAGTGCCGTCGCGTGCAGAGGGAGGAGGGAGCCGACGTCCAGCGTCTGCCGGGTGTCGTCCGGGCGGAACACGTGGTGCACCACCAGGACCTGGGCCTCGTGCAGGGTGCCGATGCGCACGCTCTCGCCACTGCGCCCGGCCAGGGAGTCGGCCCAGTTCAGCGCGCGGGTGCGCAGCTCGTTGCCGTCGAGATAGCGGGTGCCCAACCGCAGCACTCCGCCGCCCAGCTGGTAGTGGCCGGTCTCGCTGTCCTGCTCCACGAACCCCACGTGTTGCAGGGTGCGCAGCAGACCCAGGACGGTGCCCTTGGGCAGCTCCAGTGTTCGGGAGATCTCCGCGAGGCTCAGCCCGCGGGCACCGCCGGCCAGCAGCCGGAGGATGGCGGCGGCGCGCTCGATCGATTGGATCCTGCCAGCCATGCGGGGTAACACCACTCCCTAGTACGACAATGTCACACGGTGATAGTACTGGAATGTGTGACCTGTACTACTGGCGAGGTTGGCGCCGATGCTGGCGTTACGGAGAGTGATGCCGATTCGGCCCGAGGTGGGAGGTGTCGGCGGGTGCCGGACCGGCCCGAGGGGCGTGGAACGTGTTCCTGCTCGTATGGCCTGCATGAACGCACATCGGGCGGCCCGGTTCTCACCGGACCGCCCGGGTGTGCGGGTGGGAAGCGCCGTCAGCGCGCGAAGCTGATCTCCACGCGCCGGTTCATCTCCCGGCCCTCGGGGTTGTCCTCGCCGTCGATCTCGTTGGGCGCGACCGGGTCGGCCGAACCGTGCCCGGTGACCGAGAACGTGACGTCGACGTCGTCGCCGAGCAGGCCGGACAGCTCCTTCTCCACGGCCTTCGCCCGGTCCTCGGACAGGGGCTTGTTGTGCGAGTCGGCGCCCTTGGCGTCGGTGTAGCCGTCGATGTCCACGGTCTTGCCGTCGGCCTCGCTGCGCAGGATCTCGGCCGCCTCGCGCAGGGCGTCCCCGGCGTCGTCGCTGATGTCGGCCCGGTCGAACTCGAAGAGGACGTCGGCGGCGAGCGTCACCACGCGCTCCTCGTCGCTCTCCGCGTCGGTGAGCGAACCGTCGGCCCCCTCGGTCGCGAAGGTGAGCCCGTCGATCGGGCCGTCGATATCCACGACGGGCGGGCTGAGCCCGATGATGGGCGCCTCGGCGACCTCACCGCCCTTGACCTCGGCCCAGTTCTCGTCCGGGCCCTCAGGGGCGTCCGCCCGCGCGGTCGCCGGAAGCCCCAGCACCAGCAGGGCCGATGCCGCCGCCACGAGCCGCACGCGGGCCTCAGCTGAGCGGGACATTGGAGAGGGTCCCGACGTTGGGGATCGACACGTTCATCGTCTCCACGTCCTCCGGCGGGGCGCCGTAGGTCACGCTGAACAGGACGGAGTCGCCCGCATCGAACCTCATCGTGCCCATGTACGAGGAGCACACGCAGTTGCCTTCGGCATCCGAGGCGGCGAGGTGAAGCTTGCCGTTGTCGGGGTCGATCAGCTTCACGCCCGAGGCGTTGTTCTTGCCGCCAGCTCCGAGGAAGGAATGGACGAGGTCGGACTCCTCGTCGCCGGTGTTGGTGATGGAGAAGGTCAGCTCGACCGTCTTGGCGCCGCGGGACAGCTCGTGTACGGCGAAGTGCAGGTCCGTGCCGAGCATGGTGACGTCCTGGCTCGCCAGGGTCTCGCGGGCGTCGGCGCTGCCGGGGTCGACCTTGCCGGCGTTCACGGGCTCCTTGGCCGCGTCGGACGCTCCGTCGCCGTCGAACATGCCGCATCCCGTGAGGAGCAGGGTGCCCACGGTGATCGACACAAGGGATATTCCGGTGTTACGGGGGAAAACCATGCGAGGCAGGCTATCGGTGACGATACGGTCGCGTCACCGCGGCGGACCGCCCAGGACCAGGCCGGATGTGGCCGGTGCACGGGGGAACCGCGGCCGCCGGTGCTGCGTCCCAGGGGGCTCAGCCGAGCGCGCCCAGGGACAGGCCGATGGTGAGGAGCAGGCCGAAGACCAGCTGGAGCTTGCCGGTCTCGCCCAGGCCGAGGACCAGGTCGGAGCCGGTCTGGCCGCTCAGGACCCGGCGCAGCGGCGGTACCGCGAGCGGGATCGCGAGGAGGACCAGTGCCACCCACCGGCTGGCCGGGAAGGCGGCCAGGGCGATCACGAAGGCGCCGGCCACGCACGCCAGGTAGAGCCTCCGGGTCCGGGTGTCGCCGAGGCGCACGGCCAGGGTGATCTTGCCGGTCCGGGAGTCGGTGGGGATGTCGCGCAGGTTGTTGATCACCAGGACCGCGCACGACAGCAGGCCCACCGGGACGGCGGCCACCCACGCCTGCCACGGCACGTACCCCAGCTGGACGAAGGCCGTTCCCGCCACCGCCACCAGGCCGAAGAAGACGAAGACCGACACCTCGCCCAGGCCCCGGTAGCCGTACGGGTTCTTGCCGCCCGTGTAGTACCAGGCGGCCACGATCGCCACCGCCCCGATCAGCAGCAGCCACCAGGACGACGTCGCCACCAGGACCAGCCCGGCCACCCCGGCCAGAGCGAAGCACGCCCACGCCGCGGTGAACACCTGCTCGGGCGGTGCCAGCCGGGCGGCGGTCAGCCGGAGCGGGCCGACCCGCTCCTCGGTGTCGGTGCCGCGCACGCCGTCGCTGTAGTCGTTGGCGTAGTTGACGCCGATCTGCAGCGCCAGGGACACCACCATCGCCAGCAGGGCCTTCCACCACACGGGTGCGCCGATTCCCACGGCCACGCCGGTCCCGACGGCGACCGGGACGATCGAACTCGGCAGGGTGCGCGGGCGCGCCCCCGCGACCCACTGGCTCAGCGTGGCCACGCCTCGGCCCCACTTTCTACGTCGTGACAGGTCCGTCCGGGCGCTGACGTGCCCGGGCGGCGGTACTACTCGGCTGGGGTGCGGCGCGGTTCCGCTGCCGCGTTTCCACCGTAGCGCCGGATTCGACCCCTGCCGCGTCCGCGCGGGCGGCGCGTCCCCCGGTGACCGGCGACGTCACTCGCCGATGGCGGCGTGCAACCGGATCATCGGCACGGTCGCACCGGCCATCTCCAGTTCCCGCCGGGCGCCGTCGGGCCGCCAGCCCGAGGCCTCGGCGAAGGCGCGCAGCCGGTTGTCGGCCTCCAGCGTCCAGATGACCACGCGGTGGAACCGGTCGTCGACGAGGTGGTCGACGGCGGCGTTGACCAGGCGGCTGCCGTGCCCGCGCCGCAGGTGGTCCGGGTGGACGTGCAGGGCGTAGATCTCGGCGTCGGTGCCGGGCCACAGGTCGGGGTCCTCGGACGGCCCGATGGAGGCGAACCCCACGACCTCGCGCGCGTCGGTGGCGACCAGCAGCCGGTGCCGGGACGTCGGCGGGCTCTGCACCGCCGCCAGCCACTGCTCGCGGAACCGCGCTCCCGCCTCCTCACCGGTGAGCTCGTCGAGCACGGGGCCGGGCAGTTTCTCCCCGTACATCGACCGCCATGCCGCGACCTGGACGGCCACGACGCGGTCGATGTCCTCCGCGCGGGCGGATCGGACGAATCTCTGTTCGCTCATGGGCGCTCACATCCGGTCGAGGGGCGACTCGGCACATCGTCGCACCGGCGCACCCCGTCGAGGAAATCCGGACCCGCCGCGCCCCTGAGCCCCGCCTGGGGGACGACCCGGGATCTCCCCGGAAAAGCAGGCGGTCGAGTTCGCGTAGCGGCCCGTACGTGGGAATATCGAGGGCGTGAGCATCTTCATCAGAATCCTCGTGAATGCGATCGCCCTGTGGGCGGCGGTGTTCCTGATCCAAGGGATCGACGTCGCAGCCACGGACCCCGCCGAGCAGATCGTCGTGTATCTGGCGGTCGGGGTGATCTTCGGTCTCGTCAACGCCGTCATCAAACCGATCGTGAAGACCGTGGGATGCGCCTTCTACGTCCTCACGCTCGGCCTGGTGGCCCTGGTCGTGAACGCCCTGCTGCTCATGCTCACGGAGTGGGTCGCGGGCCTGTTCGACCTGCCCTTCACCATCGACGGCTTCTGGCCCGCCTTCTGGGGCGCGATCGTCATCGCCGTGGTGAGCTGGCTGCTCAGCGTCTTCCTGCCGGACAAGGACTAAGGACGACGGTCCCGGACGACCCCGGGGTCCCGCCGACGCCGCGGAGCCGGTGCCCCCTCGGGTGCCGGCTCCCTTACCGTTCCCGGGGTCCTGCGGACCCCCGCCGCACGTGCGGGGTGTTGCGTGCGTCACGCGCGCGCCGGCTCGCGGGGCGTGGTGAGTCCGGATGGCCACGCGGGCGCGCGACATGCCGGAGAGGCAGCGGAAGATAGGCCTACGTCCGCAAAAATCCACTTCGACCGGGTCGCGTGGCCGCAGGTGGGGTCCGAGCGCGGTACGTTTTGCATATGGCAGGCAGCTCTCAGCCGAACGCGCCCTTCGGCCAGATGTTGACCGCGATGGTCACTCCCATGCACGAGAACGGCGACGTCGACTACGACGGCGCCGCACGTCTCGCGGCCTATCTGGTCGATGAGCAGCGCAACGACGGCCTCATTGTCAGCGGTACCACTGGTGAGTCGCCCACGACGAGCGACGACGAGAAAGACCGGTTGCTGCGCTCCGTCCTGGAGGCCGTCGGCGACCGCGCCACCGTCGTCGCCGGTGTCGGCACCAACGACACCCGGCACAGCGTCGAACTCGCGAAGGCGGCCGAGCGCGCCGGCGCGCACGGGCTCCTGACCGTGACCCCCTACTACAACAAGCCTCCCCAGGAGGGGTTGATCCGGCACTTCACGGCGATCGCCGACGCCGCCGAACTGCCGGTCATGCTGTACGACATCCCCGGACGTACCGGGACACCCATCGCGTCGGAGACGCTGGTGCGGCTGGCCGAACACCCGCGCATCGTCGCCAACAAGGACGCCAAGGACGACATCGGCGCCAGCTCCTGGGTCATGGAGCGCACCGACCTGGCCTACTACTGCGGCTCGGACATGCTCAACCTGCCGCTGCTGTCGGTGGGCGCGTGCGGGTTCGTCAGCGTCGTCGGCCACATCGTCGGCGCCGATCTGCACGACATGATCGACGCCTACGAGTCCGGCGACGTGGCGATGGCGCTGGCCATCCACCGCCGCCTCACACCCGTGTACACGGGGATCTTCCGCACCCAGGGCGTGATCACCACCAAGGCGGTGCTGAACATGTTCGGCCTGCCCGGCGGAACGGTGCGCACCCCGCTTGCGGACGCCTCGGGCGAGCTGCAGGCGCTGCTGCGTGAGGACTTGGCGGCCGCGGGCGTGAAGGGGCCGACCGGCCTCGCGCCGCACCAGGCCGTCCCGGCCAGCGTGGTGGGAGTGGAACGCTTGACGGAAGGATCCGCATGAGTCACCCGCACCCCGAGCTCGGCCCTCCGCCGCCGCTCGCCAAGGACGCGCTGAGGGTCGTCGCCCTCGGTGGTCTGGGCGAGATCGGCCGGAACATGACGGTCTTCGAATACAACGGCAAGCTGTTGATCGTGGACTGCGGTGTGCTCTTCCCCGAGGAGGAGCAGCCCGGTGTCGACCTCATCCTGCCGGACTTCGACTACATCCGTGACCGGCTGGACGACATCGAGGCCCTGGTCCTCACCCACGGACACGAGGACCACATCGGCGCCGTGCCGTTCCTGCTCCGCGAACGGGCCGACATCCCGCTCGTAGGTTCGCGGCTGACCCTCGCCCTGCTCTCGGCCAAGCTCGGCGAACACCGCATCAAGCCGACGACCGTGCAGGTGGAGGAGGGCGAGCGGCGCTCGTTCGGCGAATTCGACCTGGAGTTCCTCTCGGTCAACCACTCCATCCCCGACTCGCTGGCGGTGGCCATCCGCACGCCGGCCGGCCTGCTGCTGCACACCGGCGACTTCAAGATGGACCAGCTGCCGCTGGACGGCCGCCTCACCGACCTGGCCGGGTTCGCCCGGCTCGGTGACGAGGGCGTCGACCTGCTGCTGGCCGACTCCACCAACGCCGAGGTGCCGGGCTTCGTCACCAGCGAGCGCGACATCGCGCCCGCCATCGACGAGGTCTTCGCCCAGTCCAACCAGCGCATCATCGTGGCCTGCTTCGCCTCGCACATCCACCGCGTGCAGCAGGTGCTGGACTCCGCCAAGGCGCACGGCCGCAAGGTCGCCTTCGTCGGCCGCTCCATGGTCCGCAACATGAACATCGCGCGCGACCTGGGGTACCTGACCATCCCCGGAGACCTGCTGGTCGACGTCAAGCAGCTCGACGACCTGCCGCCGGGCGAGGCCGTGCTGGTCTCCACGGGCTCGCAGGGCGAGCCGATGTCGGCGCTGACCCGGATGGCCAACCGGGACCACCAGATCCGCATCGAGGAGGGCGACACCGTGCTGCTCGCCTCCTCACTCATCCCGGGCAACGAGAACTCGGTGAACCGGGTGATCAACGGCCTGATCCGGTGGGGTGCCAAGGTCGTGCACAAGGGCAACGCGCTCGTGCACGTCTCCGGGCACGCCTCGGCCGGCGAGCTGATGTACGTGCACAACATGGTGCGGCCGCGCAACTTCATGCCGGTGCACGGCGAGTGGCGGCACATGCGGGCGCACGCCAAGATCGCCGCGCTGGCCGGGCTGGACGAGGACCGCATCTGCATCGCCGAGGACGGCGTCGTCGTGGACCTGCACCGGGGCCGGGCGCGCATCACCGGCGCGGTTCCCGCGCGCTACGTCTACGTCGACGGCAGCTCGGTGGGCGATGTCACCGAGTCGGCGCTCAAGGACCGCAGGATCCTCGGTGAGGAGGGCTTCATCTCCGTCGTCGTCGCGGTCGACACCGCCTCGGGCAAGATCGTCGGCGAGCCGGAGATCCACACCCGCGGCGCCGGTATCGACCCCGACGCCTACGACGAGATCGTCCCCAAGCTCCAGGACTCCCTGGAGCGCGCGGCGGCCGACGGCATCGCCGACCCGGTCCAGCTGCGCCAGCTCGTGCGCCGCGGCATCGGCCGGTGGGTGAACGAGAACTACCGCCGCCGCCCCATGATCGTCCCGGTCATCGTCGAGGTCTGATCCCTCACCTCCGTCGGTCTCGGGAGAACGGTTCGGGTTCCGGCGATTTCCCGGGGCGTGTTCCCGAGATCGACGACAGAGGACGGCCCCGGGTGCGGGCGACACGCCCGGGGCCGATGTGCGCTGATCTGCGCGGGCTTCCTTAGTAGGCTGAGCGCCATGGCCACCCGATCGCCCAAGTCCTCCCAGCGTTCCGGTGGTGGAGCGGCCCGTAGCGGCGGTTCGGGCCGGAAGAAGGCCCCGGCCCGCCGGACCTCCGGATCGTCCACGTCGCGCACCCGCAAGTCGGCCCGGAAGACCCCGACCCCGCAGGGGCCCATCGAGATGTTCTTCGTCTGGATGGGGCAGGCCCTGATGTTCATCTGGCGCATGCTCGCGCACACCGTCGGCGGCATCGCCCGCGCCGTCGGGCGCAGCGCCCGCGACCTCGACCCCGACCTGCGCCGCGACGGCATGGGCATGGTGCTGCTCGCCCTGGGCCTGCTCATCGCCGCCGCCGTGTGGTGGGACACCGACGGCCCGCTGCCCGAGGCCACCCGCACCGTCGTCGTCGGCGCGTTCGGCGCCTTCTCCCCTGTGCTGCCCCTGCTGTTCATCCCGTTCGCGTGGCGGCTCATGCGCACGCCCGGCACCGACCGCAGCGAAACCGAGGTGGGCCGGCTCCTGATCGGCTACTCGGCGCTGATGCTGGGGCTGCTCGGGCTCATCCACATCGCGCACGGCATCCCCTGGCCGGCGGACGGAGCCGACAAGGTGCGGGCCGCCGGCGGCATCATCGGCTTCGCCGCCTCGGGGCCGCTGAGCCACCTCATCACGCCGTGGATCACCGCGGTGCTGCTGTGCATGGTCTTCGCGTTCGGCCTGCTCGTCGTCACCGCGACCCCGGTCCACCGCATCCCGCAGCGCCTTGCCGGGCTGCTCGGGCCGATGATGGAGCGCGACGGCGGGCCCGACGCCGGGCTCGGTGTGCTCGATCCGCAGGGCAAGCCCAAGCGCAAGCGCAAGCCGCGGCCCGAACCGGACCCCGAGGAACCGGTGACCGTCGCCGGCGACAACGAGCGCCCCTACGACACCCCCGTCGTCGCCGCGGCCGCCGACGAGCCGCCGGCCAAGCGGACCAAGGCCCGGGCGGCCGCGCCGCCCGACCCCACGCCCGCGCCGGAGGCCGCCGAGCAGCTGTCGATCCCCTCGCGGGTCGTCGACGGCGACTACGAGCTCCCCGCGCCCCAGATGCTCAAGCCGGGAACCCCGCCCAAGCCGCGCACCAAGGCCAACGACACCGTGGTCGCGGCGCTCGACGGCGTCATGCGGCAGTTCAACATCGACGCCGAGGTCACCGGCTTCACCCGCGGGCCGACGGTCACCCGCTACGAGATCGAGCTCGGACCGGCCGTCAAGGTCGAGAAGGTCACCGCGCTCACCAAGAACATCTCGCTGGCGGTGAAGAGCGCCGAGGTGCGCATCCAGTCGCCGATCCCCGGGAAGTCGGCGATCGGTGTGGAGATCCCCAACACCGACAAGGACATCGTCAGCCTCGGTGACATCATGCGCTCGGCGGCGGCGACCTCCGACGACCACCCCATGCTCGTGGGCCTGGGCAAGGACATCGAGGGCGCCAACGTCGTGGCCAACCTGGCCAAGATGCCGCACGTGCTGGTCGCCGGCGCCACCGGCGCGGGCAAGTCGACCTGCATCAACGGCCTGATCACCTCGATCATGATGCGCGCCACCCCCGACGAGGTCCGGCTCATCCTGGTGGACCCCAAGCGGGTCGAGCTCACCATGTACGAGGGCATCCCGCACCTCATCACGCCGATCATCACCAGTCCGAAGAAGGCCGCCGACGCGCTGCAGTGGGTGGTCGGGGAGATGGACCGGCGCTACGACGACCTCGCGGCCTCCGGGTTCCGGCACATCGACGACTTCAACGCCGCCGTGCGTACCGGGGAGCTCACCGCCCCGCCGGGGAGCGAGCACACCTATGAGCCCTACCCCTACCTGCTCGTCATCGTCGACGAGCTGGCCGACCTGATGATGGTGGCGCCGCGCGACGTCGAGGACTCGGTCGTGCGCATCACCCAGCTCGCCCGTGCGGCCGGGATCCACCTGGTGCTGGCCACCCAGCGGCCCAGCGTCGACGTCGTCACCGGCCTGATCAAGGCGAACGTGCCCTCGCGGCTGGCGTTCGCGACCTCCAGCCTCAGCGACAGCCGGGTCATCCTCGACCAGCCCGGCGCGGAGAAGCTGGTCGGCAAGGGCGACGCCCTGTTCTTGCCGATGGGTGCGGGCAAGCCCATCCGGCTGCAGAACGCCTGGGTCTCGGAGAAGGAGATCCGGGCGATCGTCGAGCACTGCAAGAAGCAGGCCGAACCCAGCTACCGGGAGGACGTGGGCGCCGCAGAGGCCAAGAAGAAGGAGATCGACGAGGAGATCGGTGAGGACCTCGACCTGCTGCTGCAGGCCGTCGAACTCGTGGTGACCACCCAGTTCGGCTCCACCTCCATGCTCCAGCGCAAGCTGCGCGTCGGGTTCGCCAAGGCCGGGCGCCTGATGGACCTGATGGAGAGCCGCGACGTCGTCGGGCCGAGCGAGGGGTCCAAGGCGCGCGACGTCCTGGTCACACCCGACGAGCTGCCCGGTGTCCTCGCGACGATCCGCGGCGGCTGACCTCGCGGGCCCTGGGGGAGGGGCCGCGAGGTCGGCGGGTGGACGCGGGGACCACATTGACCGACTTTTAACCGATCGACCGGGAGTGTCTGAGCGTCCTCACGCGGCACACCGAGCACAGTGGGTACAGATTGCGTAGCGGTCCGTAGAAAAGTCGCTCTTGGGGGGAGAGGACGGACATGACCACGATCGGCCGGACTCTGGCCGCTGCCCGCGAACGGGCCGGCTACTCGATCGACGACCTCAGTTCCCGGACCTGCATCAGAGCAACGGTTCTGGCCGCGATGGAGCGGGACGAATTCGGCCCCTGCGGCGGGGACTTCTACGCGCGCGGCCACATCCGAGCGGTGTGCCGCGAATTCGGTATCGACCACGCCCGGCTGGTCGACGACTACGACCGGGAGTACGCCACCCACGAGGAGGCCGCCCTCCTTCCGGCCGAGCCGGTTTCCGGCGGCGAGCAGGACACCGCCTCGCGCGCGGCCGCACCCCGCGCGGCCGAGGTGTTCGGGCGCTGGGCGGAGGCGGTGCGGGCCGCCAAGGGGATGGGCGAGGAGACCAGCGCCCGCCTGGTGCGGCCCCGGCGCGCACCCGAGGACCCGGTCTCCGACCGGGTCGAGAAGGAGGACGTCCCGGAGAACGTCCGGCCCGTCCCGCCGCCCCCGTTGCCGGAGGAGGGGGACGATGAGCGCATCGAGCGCCTGGCGGCGGCGCGCACCCGCATCGTCGCCGCGTTCACCTCGCTGGCGCACCGCTACTGGTCGGCCGTGGTGACCGTGGCGCTGGCAGCGGCCGCGGTCATCTCGGCGGTCCACGCGTGGCCCGGCGCCGACGGGGACGACGGCTTCCTGCGCACCGCCACCTCCGACGTCGCCCAGACCAGGGCGGATAAGGCCGAACGCGCCGCGGAGAGCCGCCGTCAGGGCGAGGTGCCGATGACCGGGCAGATCAGCGAGCGCGAGCTGCCCGACGAGGTCGAGATCCGGGTGCACGCCCGGTCGAGCAGCTGGGTGCGGGTCATCGACGGGGACCGCAAGCACCGGTTCACCGGCGTCATGCGCGCCGGTGAGACCAAGGAGTGGACCCACCCCGAGAAGCTGTACCTGCACATGGGCAACGCCGGGGGCGTCGAACTGGAGGTCAACGGTGAGAAGCACGGAGCGGTCGGGGTCGACGGCGAGGTGACCCGGCTCACCATCGACCGGGAGTACGCCGCACAGGCCGGGGACGGTTCCGACGGCTGAGGCGCCCTCGTCCTTCCAGGCCACGCACGGTGCGGGGGCAGGGCAGGGGGTGTCGGCCCGGTGCGGGGCGGCGGGTGCGGCGGCGCGCGCGCCCGCGCAGTGCCGAGGATCGGGGCCGTGCGCGGGAGGGGGAGGCGCGGCCCGTGTGGACGAAGTCTTCACGAGGGCGTCTAGGCTGGTTGCCGTGGCGTATCGCCGCACCCTCGTAACCCGTCTTCGAACCTTGGAAGCCATGTCATCGCGCCGTACCGTTTCGCTCGTCACCCTCGGGTGCGCGCGGAACGAGGTTGATTCCGAAGAACTCGCCGGACGGCTCTCGGCCGGAGGCTGGGACCTGATCGACGCCGAGAGCGGCGAGAAGGCCGACGTCGTCGTCGTGAACACCTGCGGGTTCATCGAGGCCGCCAAGCAGGACTCCATCGAGGCCCTGCTCGACTCCGCCGAGGACGGCACCAAGGTCGTCGCCGCGGGGTGCATGGCCGAGCGCTACGGCTCCCAGCTCGCCGAGGCGCTGCCCGAGGCGCAGGTCATCGGGTTCGACGACTACGCCGAGATCTCCGACCGCCTCGACGACGTGGTGGCCGGGCGCGCGCTGGCCCCGCACTCGCCGCGCGACCGGCGCACGCTGCTGCCGATCTCCCCGGTGGAGCGGCACGAGTCGGCGACGCACGTCCCCGGGCACGGTGAGTTCGAGCCGCTGCCCGACGGTGTCGCGCCCGCGTCGGGGCCGCGGATCCCGCGCCGCCGCCTGACCGGCGGCCCGGTGGCCAACCTCAAGATCGCCTCCGGTTGCGACCGCCGCTGCACGTTCTGCGCCATCCCGGCCTTCCGCGGCGCCTACATCTCCCGGCACCCCGACGACGTCGTGCGCGAGGCCGAGTGGCTGGCGGGCGAGGGCGTCCGCGAGCTCTTCCTGGTCAGCGAGAACTCCACGTCCTACGGCAAGGACCTGGGCGACCTGCGGGCGCTGGAGGGGCTGCTGCCGCGCCTGGCCGCGGTCGAGGGCATCGAGCGGGTACGCGTCAGCTACCTGCAGCCGGCCGAGGTGCGCCCGGGACTGGTCGATGTGCTGACCTCGACCCCGGGCGTCGTCCCCTACTTCGACCTGTCCTTCCAGCACGCCAGCGGCCCGCTGCTGCGCCGGATGCGGCGCTTCGGCGACCGGGAGCGCTTCCTGGAGCTGCTGGCGACCGCCCGCAAGGCGGCCCCCGAGGCCGGAGCCCGCTCCAACTTCATCGTCGGCTTCCCCGGTGAGACCGAGGAGGACTTCGCGGAGCTGGTGGCCTTCCTGGAGTCCGCGCGGCTGGACGCCATCGGTGTCTTCGGCTACTCCGACGAGGACGGAACCGAGGCCGCCGACTTCGACGCCAAGCTGCCCGACGAGGTCGTGGCCGAGCGGGTGGACCGGCTCAACCGGCTGGCCGAGGAGCTCATGGCGCAGCGCTCGGAGGAGCGGATCGGGTCCACCGTGGAGGTGCTCATCGAGGCCGAACTGGACGACGGCACCTATGAGGGCCGGGCCGCGCACCAGGCCCCCGAGGTCGACGGCAGCACGATCGTGCACGGCGACGGCCTGAAGGTCGGCGACCTGGTGGCGGCGACCGTGACCGAGGCGTTCGGGGCCGACCTGGTGGCCGAGGCGCATGAGGGCCGGAGCGAGGCGGCCGCCGACACAGCGGACACGCAATGAGCCCGCAGGACAGCCCCACCGCCCCCGTCCCCCGGCACGTGCCGCTGTGGAACATCGCCAATGTGCTGACCATGAGCCGACTCGTGATGGTGCCGCTGTTCGTGGTGTTCATGTTCCTGGAGCACCCCGCCTGGCGCGTCGCCGCGCTCGGGGTGTTCGTGCTGGCCGCCGTCACCGACCGGATCGACGGCGAGCTGGCGCGGCGGCGCAACCTGGTCACGGACTTCGGCAAGGTCGCCGACCCCATCGCCGACAAGGCGCTGACCGGCGCCGCCCTGGTCGTGCTCTCGCTGCTGGGCGAGCTGTGGTGGTGGGTGACCATCGCGATCCTGGTCCGGGAGTGGGGCATCACCCTGCTGCGGTTCGCCGTCATCCGCTACGGGGTGATCCCGGCCAGCCGGGGCGGCAAGCTCAAGACGGTGCTGCAGATCGTCGCGATCACCGCCTACCTCATCCCGATGCCGGGCTGGATGCCCGAGCCGCTGCTCTACGTTCCCGCCGTGCTGATGGGCGCCGCCCTGGTGGTGACCCTGTGGACCGGCGTCGACTACGTCGTGCAGGCCGTCCGGCTGCGCCGGGCGGCCCGCCGCGACGCCCAGGGCTAGGGCGCGGCAGGGCGATGGCCGAATCCGTTCCTGAGCCCGGCGCCGTGCGAACGGCCGCGGAGACCGCGCTGAGGCTGCTGCGGGAGAGCGGGGCCACCGCGGCCACCGCCGAGTCGCTCACCGGCGGGATGATCGGGTCGGTGCTGACCGGCGTCTCCGGCGCCTCGGCCGTGTACCGCGGCGGTGTCATCGCGTATGCGACCGACCTCAAGAGCGGTGTCCTGGGGGTACCCGCGGAGCTGCTGGAGCGCGAGGGCGCCGTGCACCCCGAGGTCGCGCGGCACATGGCCACGGGGGTTAAGGACAGATTGGTGGCCGATTTCGGTCTTGCAGTGACGGGGGTCGCAGGTCCGGAATCCCAGGACGGCCGACCCGTGGGACGCGTCTACATCGCCGTCGCCGGACCCGGCGGGCACGCGGATGTGCGTGAGTTCACCTTTCCGGGAGACCGGCACGCGGTCAGAACGGCGACAACGTTGCAGGCCCTGCGCCTGCTCGCCGATTCGGCAGGGCTGATCAGGCAGAAATAGGACCACCGGATCCGTTCAATCCGCGGAATCGGGGGAACAAACCGTCACCAAGATCGTGTTACCCCTCCAGCGAACAGGAAGCCGTGAGGTGCGACGATCGGGCCCAGGGCAGGTACGGTGTTTTTATGATGGTCGCTACCGGTGGGAGGGAGCGCGAATGATGGTCCTGCTTCGTCACCTACTTGGTGACGTGCTACGGCAGCTCCGGCAGCGGCAGGGCCGCACTCTCCGCGAGGTGTCGGCCGATGCCCGAGTCTCGTTGGGGTACCTGTCGGAGGTCGAACGGGGTCAGAAGGAAGCCTCGTCCGAACTGCTCTCCTCGATCTGCGGCGCGCTGGGCGTTCCTCTCTCCCAGGTGCTGCGCGAGGTCGCCGACCAGCTGGCGCTCGCCGAGCTGCAGGAGGCCGCACTCCTCGACGGGTCGGTTCCCGCCGACACCGTCCCGAGCCCCGACCGCCTCGGAATCGACACGGTGCCCGACCGCGTTCCCGATGTCGTCGACATGGTGGGCGTGTAGCAGCGCCCTCACAACCAGCGGTAGCGCCGACCACCCGCGGGTGGTCGGCGCTACCGCTTTCCGGGTCCGTTCCGGGACCGAGGTCCCGAGACGCGCCGCCCCTCAGCTCGCCCAGGCGTCCGGGTTCTCGGCCAGGGTGCGCACCGCCTCGGGGAGCTTGTTCGTCGCGAGGTGCTCCAGGGTGACGCTCTCCAGGATCGACCGCTCGCTGGCGCGCAGTGCGATCCACACCTGCTGCAGGCTGCGTGCGGCGCCGTCGTAGTCCACGTCCTCCGGGCGTTCCCCGCGCACGTTGGCCAGCGGGCCGTCGACGGCCCGGATGATGTCGGCCAGGGAGATCTCCGGGGCGGGGCGGGCGAGCCAGTAGCCGCCGACGGGCCCCCGCTGGCTGCGGACGAGCCCGGCGCGGCGGAGCTGGGTGAGGATGTTCTCCAGGAATTTTCCGGGTATGGCCTGGGCGCGCGCGAGCTGTTCGGCCGTAACCGGGCCGCCACTGGCGGCTGCGAGTTCGGCCGCGGCGCGCAACGCGTAGTCGACCCGGGCAGAAAGGCGCATGCTGCGATTATGCCGTGAATCGAGGGGAGATCGGGTCAATAGGGCGGCCGGGGGCGGCGGCCGTGACGATGCTGAGACGCGGCACCGGTCCTCCTAGGAGGGTGGATGGGGCGGCGGCGCCCGTAGGGCGGCGTTGGTCACGGTCGCCGCCCGAACGGGGCCTTTGCGCCTCAGCGTACCGGCGTCGCGCTGGCCGCGCCGAGGAGCTCGGCGGCGCTCCTTCCGTTCACCCGCGCCGCACCATAGGTGCTGATGTGCGCCTGGCACCGCGGCCGCCAGGCCGGGAGCCCCATCTCCACGACGACGGTGTCCGGCCGGGCACGGCAGACCTCCTCCAGCAGGCGGCGTGCGGCCGCGTGCCGGTGGGCGTCGCGCACCACGACGACCAGGTCCCGGTCGGCCGCGCGGTCCAGCACGGCGGAGGGGGCCGCGGTCGCGGGGTCCACCCGCTCGGTCCCGGGGAACCACGGGGACAGCCCCCAGGGGACCTCGCCCACGGCGATTCCGGGGGGAGCGTCCAGCTCCACGACCACCGGGTCGTGCAGCGGCGGGAGGATGCCGTCGACCCGCAGTGCGCGGCGGGCGCCGTCCAACCCCACGCCGGCGTCGGAGCCGACCTCCGCGGGCGGCCGCTCCGCCGAGGCGGCCCGGTCCCCGGTCCAGCGCCGCAGCTCCAGGGTTCGCGCGGCGGCCTCCTCCAGCCGGTCCGAGGCCAGTCGGCCCTCGCGGACCGCGCCCACGATGGCCGCGCGGACGGCGGCCACCTGATCGGCGTAGACGAACCTGCCCAGGCACAGCAGGTCGCACCCGGCGGCGAGGGCCCGCACCGCCGCCTCGGGGATGCCGATCCCGGCGCTCACCCCCTCCATCTCCAATGCGTCGCTGACGACCACGCCGTCGAAACCGAGCTCGCCGCGGAGCAGGTCGGTGACGACGCGGGGCGCCAGGGTCGCCGGCTCGGGGGTGCCGAACCCCGGAAGGGAGATGTGTGCGGTGAGCACGGACCGCGTACCGGCCTCGATCGCCGCGCGGAACGGCACCAGTTCGCGCCGGGCCAGCAGCTCCGGGTCGGCGTCGACGACCGGCAGTTCGATGTGGGAGTCGGTGCGGGTGGCGCCGTGACCGGGGAAGTGCTTGGCGCAGGCGGCGACCCCGCTGTCCTGCAGCCCGCTGACGGCCGCGGCGGCGTGGCGCGCGACCAGGTCGGCGTCGGCGCCGAACGAGCGGGTGCCGATGGTGGGGTTGTCGGCCGCGGTGTTGACGTCGACCGCCGGGGCGAGGTCCAGGGTGAAGCCCAGCGCGCGCAGCTCCGCGCCGAGGGTGCGGTGGACGGCGCGGGTCAGGCCGGTGTCGTCGATCGCGCCGAGGGCGGCGTTGCCGGGGTAGTCGCTGCCCGCGCTCTGGCCGATGCGGGTGACGTCGCCGCCCTCCTCGTCGAGGGAGACCAGTGGGGAGTCGGCGGCCGCGGCCAGCTCGCGGTTGAGCGCGGCGACCTGCTCGGCCCCGTCGATGTTGTTGTGGAAGAGGCAGACTCCGGCGATCCCGTCGGCCAGGCCGTCGAGGATCCAGCGCGGTGCGCGGTGGGACTCGAACGGCACCAACAGGGTGGCGTTGGCGAGGCGGTCCAGGGTCGGATCGGCGGGCATCACGGCTCCGTTCATCGGTGCGCGGCTTGCGGCGCGGGGTGGCGACAGGGTCGGGGCAGGGACGGTGTCGGGGCTGGGGCGTGCTCAGCCCTTGACCGCGCCCATGGTGAGGCCGGACACCATGCGGCGCTGGACGAAGAGGAAGAACACCATCACCGGAATGGTGAGGAGGGTGGAGGCGGCCATGATCGATCCCCACTCGACCGTGACACGGCCGAAGTAGTACTTCAGGGAGATCGGGAGAGTGAACGACCCGGTGTTGCTCTGCAGGAAGGTGAAGGCCACCACGAACTCGTTCCATGCCGTGATGAACGCGAAGATGCTGGTCGCCACCAGACCGGGGGCCACGAGCGGCATCAGGATGCGCCAGAACACGGTCCAGCCGGTCGCGCCGTCGATCGCCGCGGCCTCCTCCAGCTCCTTGGGCACGGCCGCGACGAAGCTGCGCATCATCAGGATGGTGATGGGCAGCGCGACGGTGGTGTAGACGACGAGCACCCCCAGCAGACTGCCGGTCAGCGGCAGAGAGGTGGCCACGCCCAGGTGGTGGAAGTTGACGAAGATCGAGATGATCAGCGCCTCGACCGGGACCATCTGGATGACCAGCAGCAGGATGATGAAGGCGGTGCGCAGCCGGAACCGGAACCGCGCCACGGCCACGGCCGCCAGCAGCGCGAAGACCGCCGCGACGGCCACCGAGCCGAGCGTCACCAGCAGGCTGTTGCCGAGGAACATCCAGAACGTGGTGTCGGGGATGAGCACCCCGGACAGGACGCGCTCGTAGTGCTGCAGGGTCAGCTCGCGCGGGAACAGCGTGGGTTCGCGGGTGAAGATCTCCGAGTTGGGTTTGAGCGCGGTGGTCAGCACCCAGTAGACGGGGAACAGGGCGAATAGGATGACGGCGGCGGCCAGCAGGTAGTCGCCGATCCGCCCGGCCCTCTTCATGACGCGGTGTCTCATCTGATCTCCCCCTGCCGGATCATGACGCGCAGGTAGTAGGCGGTGATGGCGAGTACGAGGACGGTCATCACCACGGCGATCGCGGACCCCAGGCCGTAGTTGGGCGGTGTCGAGTAGAAACCGAGTTGGTAGGAGTAGTACGGCAGGAGGAAGACGTCGCGGTTGCTGAACCCTCCGGCGAGGATGTTGAGCTGGGTGAAGATCCGGAAGTCCCAGATGATCTGCAGGATGAGCAGGAGCGCGAACAGCGGGCGCAGCATCGGGAAGGTGACGTTCCAGAACGACCGCCAGGCGCCGGCGCCGTCGACCCGGGCGGCCTCGTACAGCTCGCCGGGGATGCTCTTCAGCCCGGCCAGCACGCTCACGGCGACGAACGGGAACGACTGCCACACCACGGTCAGGATCAGCACGGAGAACAGCGGTCCGGGGGAGTTGAACCAGTTGAAGTTCTCCCAGCCGGATCCGACGAGCCAGTCGGGGAGTTTGGCCAGGGTGGCGTTGACCAGGCCGTAGCGGGCGTCGAACAGCCACCGGTGCACGATGGCCGCGCTGATCACCGGGGTGGCCCACGCCAGCATCAGCGCGGTCCCCACGGTGGCCGACAGCCACTTGGGCAGCCGGTTCATCAGAATGCCGACGAGTGTGCCCAGCACCATCGTGATGGCCACCATCAGCAGGCACACGACGATGGTGTTCCGGAAGATCATCCAGAACCGCTCGTCGTTGAGGATGGCGATGTAGTGGGCGAAGTCGTTCCACTCCGCGGGTTCGCCGCGGAGCTGGCGCAGCCCGTAGGTGGTCAGCGACATCCAGACCATCTGGACGATCGGCCACAGCAGGACGACGGCGAGCAGGCTCAGCGCGGGCAGGATCAGGAAGTAGGGGATGAGGGCGGTGCGGCCGTGCCGCCGGTGCCGCCGGGGTGGATGCCGCCCGTCGGGGGCGTCGACCTCGGGCCCGGTGAGGTCAGGCGTTCGTGTCATGGTGGCGCTCTTCTGCTCGTCTTCATGGCGGGCGGCCGCCGGTCGCGCCGGTGGTCGGCGGATCGGCGGCCGCCCGCCGCGCGGTCACCTCACGCGGCGGGGCGCTCGTGGGGGCGCCGCGTGCGGTCGGTTCAGTCCTCGGACCGGTTGAGCGCGTCGGTGAGTTCTCCGTTGAGCTCGGGCAGGACCTCGGCGGCGTCCTCACCGTCCGCGAGCCTGCGGACGGCGTTCTGGACGGTGGCCAGCTCCCACTGGACGTGTCCCCAGTTGGCGGTGTCCGGGAAGAGCCGCAGGTCTCCGGTGGCCTGCTCCGCGGCCCCGGCCAGGATCGGGTCGTCGGCGAAGGTGTCGCTCTCCAGCAGGTCGCCGTAGGCGGGGAACATCGTGGAGACCTCGTTGTAGGCCAGCGAGTTCTCCTTGCTGTTGATCACCTTGATGTAGTCGAAGGCCACGTCGGGGACCTCGGTGGTGCCCCACACGGCGAGGTCGGCGCCGCCGCCGAAGGCCGGGGCGATGCCGTCCTTGCCGGGGATGGGGGCGGTGGCCCAGTGCTCGGAGCCGGTGTCGCCGATCTCCTCCAGCTGCTGCTTGGCCCAGGGGCCGTCGATGAACATGCCGAGCTTGCCGTTGGCGAAGTCGGCGTGCGCGCAGTCCACCTCGTTCAGCCCGATGCAGGCCTCGGGCGA
Organism: Nocardiopsis mwathae; assembly: GCF_014201195.1. Taxonomy (NCBI): domain Bacteria; kingdom Bacillati; phylum Actinomycetota; class Actinomycetes; order Streptosporangiales; family Nocardiopsidaceae; genus Nocardiopsis; species Nocardiopsis mwathae. Next base: position 1,068,138 of record NZ_JACHDS010000001.1, read on the forward strand.
GATCCCGTCCTTGGTCAGGTCGGCGTAGAACTCCAGCGCCTCCCTGGTCTCCTTGGACTCCAGCTGCCCGGTCCAGGTGTCGCCGTCCTTGGTCGCGAAGTCACCGCCGGCGCTCCACACGAAGCTGGCGACGCCGTTGACGAAGTCGGTGGGGGCGGCGAAGCCGACGGCGTCCTTCTCCTCCTCGATGGCCTGGGCGGTGGTGCGCAGCTCGGCCCAGGTCGTCGGGGGCTCCTTGCCGATGTCCTCCAGCCAGTCGGACCGGTACCACAGGGCGCGCACGCCGCTGTACCACGGGACGCTGTACTGGGCGTCGTCGAAGGTGCCGTTGGCGTAGGCGCCCTCCAGGAAGTCGCCGCGGTTCTCCCAGTCCTCGGCGTAGGAGGAGACGTCGTAGAGGGCCCCGGCCTCGGCCCAGGTCCGCACCTGGTCGTTGCCGATCTCCACGACGTCCGGGCCGTCGCTGACCATGGCGGTCTGGAAGCGCTGGGCGAACTCGTCCCAGGGGATCCACTGGATCTCGACCTCGGTGTCCGGGTGCTCCTCCTGGAACTCCGCGGTCACCGCGTCCATGAACTCGTTCTGCGCCTCGCTGGCGTCGCCCATCCGCCAGATCTCGATCTTGTCGGCGGAGTCGGCGCCGTCCTCTCCTCCGCCTCCGCAGGCCGTCGTGAGCAATAGAGCGGCCGATGCGGCGGCCGCCATCTTCGGGAACCTCACCTGAATTCTCCCTTCGCGCGTCGCCGCGCGGACGACGTGTTGCGTCGGACGAGATGCCCCTGGTACATCTCGGGGCCGCTGCGAACGCGTGACGCGGGCTTCGTCATTCGTGCGGGGTGTGCTGAGATAGCACGTACACCGGTCCACCTGGTCCGACCACTGCGGCGGCGCCGGTGCGATGGCCGGTGCGGACGTGCTGCTTGCGGGTTGGCCGTTAAACTAACAAGAAAGTTTCCTAATAAATAGGGATAGGGGTATCACGGTTATGTCTCGACGCCCAGGGACCCCGCGGCTGCTACGGCAACTCAACGACCGCGCCGCCCTGGAGCTGCTGCTGGCCTCGGGGCCGATGACGCGGACCCAGCTCGGGCGTGAGACCGGACTGTCCAAGGTGACCGCCTCCCAGCTGCTCGCCCGGCTGGAGGAGCGCGAACTGGTCCACGTCGTGGGCAGCCAGGCCGGCGGGCGCGGCCCCAACGCCGCGCTGTACGCCGTGGTCCCCTCCAGCGCCTACGTGGCCGCCCTGGACGTGAGCGCCACCGGGGTCAGCGCCGCCGTCGCCGACATCACCGGCCAGATCGTCGGGGAGATCGACATCGACCCGACGGACGCGCCCGACCCCGTCGAACTCGTGCACACCACCGTCCTGAAGCTGCTGGAGGGCGCCGAGGTCCCGCAGGACCGGCTCAGCGCCTGCGTCATCGGCACCCCGGGTGTGGTGGACCCCCGCAGCGGCGACGTCCGCTTCTCGTTCGACCTGCACGCCTGGCACGAGGGCGTGCTGGCGGCGCTCAGAGCCGACCTGCGCAGCGCGGTGACGATACAGAACGACGTCAACCTCGCCGCCCTGGCCGAGCACGCCGAGGGGGCGGCCGAGGACGCGTCCGACTTCGTGCTCATGTGGCTCGGCAGCGGCGGAGGTGTGGGCATGGCGATCGTGCTGGACGACCGGATCCACACCGGCCACTCCGGCGGCGCGGGGGAGATCGGCTACCTTCCGGTCCCCGGGGCGCCCCTGCCCGACGACGTCGGCCTGCCCGGCGGCTACCAGTCGCTGCGTACCGCCTACGGCAGGCCCTCGCTCGCGCACGGCTTCCAGGCCCTGGTGGGCGCGCAGGCGATCATCGAGCTCGCCGCCGAGCACGGCTTCGCCGACAGACCGGCGGACGGCCCCGGCCCGGGGGACGCAGCCGATGTCACGGCGGCGCTGAGCGCCGCACGCGAGGCCGGGTCGGCGGGGGAGGCCTTCCTCGACGAGTTCGCCGAGCGCATCGCCCGGGGCGTGGCGTCGGTGTGCGTGGTCCTCGACCCGGGACTCGTGGTGCTGGGCGGTGAGATGGCCCAGGCCGCCGGGCGCGACCTCGCGCGCCGCGTCGCCGAGGCCGCGGGGCGGATCGGCCCCAACGCCCCCGAGGTCGCACTCGGCCGCGTCGACGGCCCCGTCCTCCGCGGCGCCCTCCTCTCCGCCCTCCAGCAGGCCCGCGAGGAGGTCTTCTCCTCCACCCTCGCCCCACCGCGCGCATAGAGCACCGCGCCGGAACGGGGAGGCCCGCCGCCGTGGTCGGCTCAGGAGCCGCCCAGCGGGCGGAGCATGGCGATGCGGGGCGCCGCCCGGATCCCGGCCTCGGCCCGCCACTGCGCGGCCAGTTGCGGCCCCCAGTCCCGCGGGGCGAGCTCGGTGAATCCGCGCTCGGCGTACCAGGGGCCGTTCCACGGCAGGTCCCGGAAGGTCGTGAGCGTCATGGCGGAGCGCCCCGCCCCCCGGGCATGGGCGCAGGCCGCCTCCAGCAGTGCGGAGCCGACGCCCCGCCGCCCGTGGTCGGGGTGGACCGCGAGCTGTTCCAGATGGGCGGCCCCGTCCAGGGTGGTCAGGGCCGCCAGTCCGCACACCGGGGTCCCGGCGACGAGCACGGTCTCGACGTGGGCCAGCATCTCGCGCGGGTCGTCCTCCGGGAGGTCGAGCCCGGCCTCGGCGAACATGGTGTCGGCGGCCCGGCTGGCCGCGACCGCACCGGGGATGTCGGCGGGGTGCAGGAGCCGAATCGAGGCGGAGGGCATGCGGCGGGCCTTTCGTCGGCGGGGCGGGACTGCGGGCCATGATGGTGCCGGCGGTCGCGGCCGTCCACCGGTTTCCCGGCCCCGGGAGCAGGGGGGCGGGCGTCCGTTCCGCGGGGCGGGTCTCAGTTCCGGACGCCGATGAACAGCCCGCGCCCGGTCGGTGCCCCGGGCAGGTACTCGGCCGGGCATCCCGCGTCGGCGAGCGCGGACAGGTACTCGTCCTCGGTGAACAGGGTGAGAACGTCGATCTCGGTGAACTCGGTGATGCCGTCGGAGTCCCCGACGAGGAAGCGGACCTCCATGTGGGTCGCGTCCCCTTTGCGGACGGAGTGGGAGATGCGTGCGATGGTGCGGTCGTCGCCCCTGGCCAGATCACCCGCGACGTAGCCGTCGATGAACTTCTCCGGGAACCACCACGGCTCGATGACGATGACGCCGCCCGGGACGAGGTGGTCGGCCATGGTCCGGACGGCGGCCCGCATGTCCTCGACGGTCGGGAGGTAGGCCAACGAGCAGAACATGCAGCAGACCGCGTCGAATCTTCGCCCCAGGTCGAAATCGCGCATGTCCGCCTGGGTCAGGAGCACGTCGGGAACGCGGGCCTTGGCGGCCCTGAGCATGTTCTCCTCGATATCCACGCCCTCGACGCGTCGGAAGGCAGCGGAGAATTCGGAGAGGTGTGCACCGGTTCCGCAGGCGACGTCGAGAAGGGAATCGGCTTTCGGTGCTCGGGCCTTGATGTGGTCGATGGCCAACCTGGCCTCCGCGCCCCAGTCCTTTCCTCGGCTCTGGTAGATCTCCTCGTAGACCTGGGTGAGTTGTTCCCCGTACATGGATCCCCGTCTTTCGTCCGGTGGAAGTCGATTGCCTTCATTACTCATGAGTACGAAGGCGGGGTTCATAGTGCAGCCGGGGTGCGTTCCCGTCAACCGAATAATGGTAGGATGAATACGGTATTCACCATCATCGCGCAACCCTTTATGCGGTTCTGAGCTGGGGAAACCCGGGAGTGGGCGGTATCCCTCCGACTCGTCGCGTCGCCGCCACCGCGTGTCCGAAAGCGGACATCCCCGGGGGGTGACTTTTCTCCGATCGGGGCGTCGCGGTGGAGTCGGTGCTTCCGCGGAGTGGGGTGGATCCAGGTCGGTTAGGGGTTGACCGGAAGGCCGGGGGAGATCCGGTTTCCCGCGGATTGAAAAATCCTCCGAAGCATTCGCGTTCATGGTCGCGAATGGCGTTCGCGCGGCGGCGCAGTGTCATGTTCACACGCTGGGTGATCGGCCGATCATGCGGAGATATGAATTCCCGGGCGAGGTCACCGGAAAATTTTTCGGCTGCAGGGTGAAGCCCGCAGATGTCGAAATTCCCACGCTTCCGGCCGGTGCGCGTCACCGCAGCCGCAGGCCCTTGGGGGTCGGGTGGAAGCCGGCCGCGGTCAGCGCGGTGTCGAGCGGTGTGCCGAACACCGGCTGCCCATCGGCGCGCTCGACCGTCAGCGCCGACAGGTGCCCCGCGCGGACCAGGTCGGCGACGGCGGCCGCCGCCCTCGCCAGCACCGCCTCGCCGGAGCCGAAGGTGAGCACCGTCCGGCCGCCGCGCTCCAGGTAGAGGGTGAGTTCCCCACCGTCGAGGACCACCAGCGCCCCGGCCTTCCGGCCGGGCCGCGCACCGGCCTCGGGGGTCTCCGGCCAGGGCAGGGCGGCCCCGTACACGTTGGCCGGGTCCGCCGCGGCCAGCACCAGCGCCGGTTCCGCGGCCGGCCCCGCGCCCCCGGCGCCGTCGGGCTCCGGCCCGAAGGAGCGCAGGCGGTCCACCGCCCCGGGCAGGGCGAACTGCGCCGCACCGAGCCCCTCCACGAAGTAGCCGCGGCGGGCCTTGCCCGCGTCCTCGAAGGCGCGCAGCACGGGGTAGACCGCGCTGAACCCCCCGGCCCCTCGGCCCCCGTCGCGGCGGCGCTCTCCCCGGCGCTCCTGCTCGGCGACGACCGGGCCCCGGGTGACCACACCGTAGCGGTCCAGCAGCGCCGCGACACCGGCGTGGCCGCGCAGCGTCGGGTCGCCCTCACGGTCCCGCAGCACCGACCAGCGGCCCGCCACGGTCGGCGGCCCGGTCCGCGTCGGCAGAACCGGCCGCCGCGACCGGCCGCGGTGGGCCGTGCCGCCCGCACCGAGCAGGGAGCGCAGCGGCGCGAGCGTGTCGTTGGTGATCCACCCGGCCCAGGCCAGATCCCACAGCGCGGCCACCAGCCCGGCGTCGGAGACCGCAGCGACCCCCTCGCGCCGCATCACCCGGTCGGCGATGTCCCGGAAGAACAGCGCCCCGCCGTCGCGCAGCGCCTCCAGTACCGCCCCGTGCAGCGGCGAGAAGTCCGCGTCGAGCCGTTCCGGCAGCAGCGTCTCGGCCTCGTCGGCCGGAACCAGGCACACCCACCCGTCCGACCCGCCCCGCGATCCGCCGCGCCCCGAACCCGCGGCGATGGCCCCGGCACCCGCCCAGACCACCTCACCGGCCTGGGTGAGCTCGTCCAGCAGCGCCGGAGCATAGGCCTCGACCCGGGCGGGAAGGACCAGCGACTCCAGCGCCGAGGCGGGCACCGGGGCGCCGCGCAGCGACTCCACCGCGGTGAACACCGCGTCCGGGCCGTGCAGCCGCCGTCGCCCGGCGGGGCGGGGACGGGCGGAGGCGCCGCCCCCCACCTCGGCGGTGACCGGACCGACGTGCTGCCACGCGGGCACGAACCGGGCCAGCGCCCGCTGCGCGACCGGCTCCACCTCGCGCCGCAGCCGCGCGATCGAGCGCCGCCGCAGCCGCCGCAGCACCTCGGCGTCGCACCACTCCGTGCCGCGCCCGCCCGGCCGGAACTCGCCCTCCAGGATCCGGCCTTCGGCCCCCAGCCGGCGCAAGGCGTCCCGCACCACCGAGCGGCCGAGCCCGAACCGCGCCGCGACGCCGTCCGCGGTGAACGGGCCGTGCGTGCGCGCGTGGCGCGACAGCAGGTCGCCCAGCGGATCGGGGACCGGCGCCGTGAACGCCGCGGCCGTGCCCGCGAACGCGGTGTCGGCGCCGCCCCCCGGCCGGGCGAGCCACGCGGGAAGCTCCACCCCCAGGGCGTCGCGCAGCCGCGCGGCGTCCTCCACCGCCGCCCAGCGCTCCACACCGGCCACCCGCACACGGACCGCCCGGCGCCGCTCCTCCAGCTCGGCCAGCCAAGCCCCAGGGTCGGCACCGCTCCCGGTGTCGGCCGTCCGCTCCCGCGCCTCGGCGCTTGTCAGCGGCCCCAGCTCGCGCAGCAGGTCGGCCATGCCCTCCACACCGCCCTCGGGGCGTACCCGCCGGTCGCCCGCCAGGCGCTGCAGCTGCGCCTCCACCTCCGCGACCACCCCCGGATCGAGCAGCTCCCGCAGGTGGGCCTGGCCGATCAGGTCGGCGAGCAGCGCCGAGTCCAGGGTCAGCGCCTGCGCCTTGAGCTCGGCCAGCGGCGCGTCGCCCTCGTAGAGGAACGCGGCCGTATAGCCGAGCAGCAGTGACTGGGCGAAGGGGGACGCCTGCCGCGTCTCCACCTCGACGATGCGCACCCGCCGCGCCGCGATGTCGGACATGAGCTCGGCCAACCCCGGCACGTCGAACACGTCCCGCAGGCACTCGCGCACCGTCTCCAGCACGATGGGGAACGACCCGAACTTCGCGGCCACCGCCAGCAGCTGGGCGGAACGGAGACGCTGCTGCCACAGCGGCATGCGCCGCCCCGGGCGGTGGCGTGGCAGCAGCAGCGCCCGGCTCGCGCACTCCCGGAAGCGGGCCGCGAACAGGGCCGAGGAGCCGATCTCCGCCGTGACCGCGCTCTCGGTGGCCTCCGGATCCAGGGTCAGCAGCTCCGGGAGCACCCCCGACCGGTGTGCGCGGCCGCTCCGGTCCGCCGGCTCCTCGACGTCGGGCAGCCGCAGGACGATGCCGTCGTCGTCGTGCACCACCTCCGGGTCCAGGCCGTAGCGATTCCGCAGCCGTGCCCCGAGCACGAGCGCCCAGGGGGCGTTGACGCGCGCCCCCAGCGGCGAGTGCACCACGAGGCGCCAGTCGCCCAGCTCGTCGCGGAACCGCTCGACCACGATCGTGCGGTCGTCGGGCACGTGCCCGGTGGCCTCGCGCTGCTCCTCCAGGTAGGCGACGAGGTTCGCCGCGGCCCACCCGTCCAGCCCGGCCGCCCGGGCGCGCTCCAGCGCGGCCGCGCGGCCCAGTCCGCCCAGCTCCCGAAGCAGCGCGCCGATCGCCCGCCCCAGCTCCAGCGGGCGCCCCAGGGCGTCGGCGTTCCAGAACGGCAGCCGCCCCGGGCGGCCGGGCGCGGGTGAGACCAGCACGCGGTCGGCGGTGATGCGCTCGATCCGCCACGAGCTGGCGCCGAGGACGAACACGTCGCCCACCCGCGACTCATAGACCATCTCCTCTTCGAGCTCGCCCACCCGGCTGGGACCGGCGCCGCGCGCCCGGCGCGCCCCGCTGTCCGGGGCCGGGCCGTCCGCCGAGCCCGGGGCGTCCACCAGGTACACCGGGTAGAGGCCCCGGTCGGGGATGGTCCCGCCGCTGACCACGGCCAGCCGCTGGGCGCCCGGGCGGGCCGTGACCGTCCCCTCCTCCCGGTCCCACACCAGGCGCGGGCGCAGCCCGGCGAACTCGTCGGACGGGTAGCGTCCGGAAAGCATGTCCAGCACGCCGGAGAGCGCGGAATCGGGCAGCGCCGCGAACGGGGCCGCGCGCCGGGCCAGCGCCGCGATGTCGGCGACCGCCCACTCCTCCATCGCCGCCATCGCCACGACCTGCTGGGCGAGCACGTCCAGCGGATTGCGCGGCATGCGCAGCTCCTCGATCTCCCCGGACCGCATGCGCTCCGCCACCACCGTCGCGGCCGGCAGGTCACCGCGGTACTGGGGGACCAGCACACCCCGGGAGACCTCGTCAACGTGGTGCCCGGCGCGGCCCACGCGCTGCAGGCCGCTGGCCACCGACGGCGGCGACTCGACCTGGACCACCAGGTCCACCGCGCCCATGTCGATGCCCAGTTCCAAACTGGAGGTGGCCACGACGCAGGGCAGCCGCCCCGCCTTCAGCTCCCCCTCGATGACCGCGCGCTCCCCCTTGGACACCGACCCGTGGTGCGCCCGCGCCACCACCCGGTCGGCGCCCCGGCTCTGCCCCGACTGCCCGGCCACCTCGGCGGGCCGCGCGTGCGGCGGAAACACGTCCGGGCCGTTCCTCGGCTCCGCTCCCTCGTCGGCTCGCCGCTGGGTGTGGTCGCTCGCGTTCGCCTTCTCGGTCGTCTGCGCCGTCGGTGTGGTGGTGCCTTCGGCTGTTGCCACCGACGGCTCCGCTCCCTCGTCGGCTCGCCGCTGGGTGTGGTTGCTCGCGTTCGCCTTCTCGGTCGTCTGCGCCGTCGGTGTGGTGGTGCCTTCGGCTGTTGCCACCGACGGCTCCGCTCCCTCGTCGGCTCGCCGCTGGGTGTGGTTGCTCGCGTTCGCCTTCTCGGTCGTCTGCGCCGTCGGTGTGGTGGTGCCTTCGGCTGTTGCCACCGACGGCTCCGCTCCCTCGTCGGCTCGCCGCTGGGTGTGGTTGCTCGCGTTCGCCTTCTCGGTCGTCTGCGCCGTCGGTGTGGTGGTGCCTTCGGCTGTTGCCACCGACGGCTCCGCTCCCTCGTCGGCTCGCCGCTCGGTCGCCAACTCGTTGAGGCGGGTGCACAGTCGTTCGGCGATACGGCGGGAGTTGGTGAAGACGATGGTCGATCGGTGTCGCTCGACGAGGTCGAGGACCTGGGACTCCACATGCGGCCAGATGGAGGTGCGTGCCTTGGCCGCGGTGTCATCCGCGCGCGAGGGGTCGACACCGGCCTCCGGGTTCGCCATGTCCTCCACCGGGACGGAGATCCGCAGGTCCAAGCGGGGTCGGTCGGGCGGGTGGACGACGGCGGCCGGGCGTGCCCCGCCCAGGAAGGAGGCGACCTCCTCGGCGGGGCGCACCGTCGCCGACAAGCCGATGCGCTGGGCCGGCCGGTCCAGGAGGGCGTCCAAGCGTTCCAGGCTCAGCGCCAGGTGCGCCCCGCGCTTGGTGCCCGCCAGCGCGTGCACCTCGTCCACGATGACCGTCTCGACCCCGCACAGGCCGCTGCGCGCCTGCGAGGTGAGTATGAGGAACAGCGACTCGGGTGTGGTGATGAGGATGTCCGGCGGCGCGGTGGCGAGCTTGCGACGCTCGGCCGCGGGGGTGTCGCCGGTGCGCACACCCACGGAGATGTCGGGCACCTGCTCGCCCCTCCGCGCGGCCTCGCTCCGGATCCCCGACAGCGGCACCCGCAGGTTCCGCTGGATGTCCGCGGCCAGCGCCTTCAGCGGGGAGACGTAGAGTACCCGGCAGCGCCGCGACCGGTCCGTCGGGCGTTCGGCCGCCGTGGCCAGTCCGTCCAGCGCCCACAGGAACGCCGCGAGCGTCTTGCCGGAGCCGGTGGGCGCGATGACCAGCGTGTTCCCGCCTCCGGAGATGGCCTCCCAGGCCCCCGTCTGCGCAGGGGTCGCCCCGGCGGGGAACGCGGCTGCGAACCAGGTGCGCGTCGCGGGCGAGAAACGGTCGAGCGCGGCGCGGCGACCGGTTCCGGGCGAGTCGGAGCTCATGGCCCCAGTCTGCACCGGGCCACCGACGGAACACCGGGGGCCCACCGGTCGGGCGGCTCCGAACTGCGAATCGACACGACACGTGCTGATGCCGATACTGGTAGGGATGAGACTCTCCCACTTTTGGAACCGCATGTACGAGCAGTTCGGCGAGGCGTACGCCGAGAGCCTTGCCCGCGACTACGTGATCGAGGCCCTCGGCTCGCGTACCGTGCAGCAGGCCCTCGCCGACGGGATCGGCGCCAAGGAGGTGTGGCGCGCGGTGTGCGACACCTTCGGCCTGCCCTCCACGGCCAGATAGACGGCCCGCCGCGGCGACGGTTCCCCGGGCGTGCGGTAGGTCGACCCCACAGGGTGCCGTGCGGCCGACTTCGGGATCGAGAGCGACCCCACCGTGTTCACCGGTTCCGACGAATTCCGCCGAAGATTTCGATGAACCTTGAATGGTTGAAATCCTCGTCCAACCGCTTTTCATAGTTCGGGTGGTCCGAATGGGGCCGCCGTACGATGGATTTCTTGATTTCCCCCCGAGACCGGTGTGCGCCGGTGGTCGACAAGGAGCGGTTCTCATGCAGGTCCTGGCCGAAGGTGTGGAATTCGCGTATTCCGAGAAGTCGAAGGTGATCGACGGAATCACCTGGACGGTCCGTTCCGGGGTCACCGGGTTGGTCGGTGAGAAAGGGTCGGGAAAGACCACGCTCCTTTCCCTGATCGTCACGTTGAAGCAGCCGCAGCAGGGGCGCCTGATCGTCGGGGGATATGACGTCGGCGGTGTCCCGGGGCGCCGTGCCGCGCGGCGGCTGGTCGGCTTCGTTCCGCAGCAGTACACCCTCGCCGGGGAGCTCACCGTGGCCGACACCGTCTCCTACTGCGCCTGGGTGAGCGGGGTCCGCCGGGGGCGGTGCGAGGCGGCCGCCGAGCGTGCGCTGGCCGCGGTCGGGCTGGACGGCCACGGGCGCCGCCGGGTGGGCTCCCTGTCCGCAGACGACCGCCGCCTGGTGGGCTTCGCCGCGGCGCTGGCCCATGACCCCGAGATCCTGGTTCTGGACGGGCCCGCCGACGGTCTGGACGAGGACCGGCGGGCGGGGCTGGGCGCGATCGTGTCCCGCCTGGCCGCGGACCGCGCGGTCATCCTCTCCGCGTCCGACCCGGCCGACGTCGCCGGCATGTGCGCCGACGTCGGCGTGCTGGCCGACGGCCGGATGCTCTTCCAGGGGACGCCGACCGGGGCCGCGGAGCTGTGGGCGGAGCGGGCACTGCGCGGCGGGTTCGGCACAGACGCCGGGGCAGGCGTTCCGGTGAGTAGAGCCGAGGGCTCCGACCGCGCGGGCGCGGAGCGATCCCGAGGAGAGCCATGATCCCCCTGCGGCTCCACCGGGCGTGCTGGCCCCTGCCCCCGCTGCTCCTCGCCCTCCCCTCCCTCGCCATCACCCTCCTCACCGCCTACGCCACCGCCGACCAGCTGTCCCTCACGGCCCCGGACTGGACGCACACCTCCGGTCTGATCGCCGACGGAATGCGGCTGCCGACCGTCGTCGCGGCGGCCGCGGCCGGCCTCATCGCCTGTCGGCTCACCCCGCGCACGCGGATCTTCGCCCAGACCTGGCAGAGTCGCACCGGCTGGCCGTCGGTGTGGCGCCAGGCCGTCCCCGCCCTCGGCTGGTTCCTCGGCGCCTACCTGCTGGGACTGGTGCCGCTGCTGTGGCGGACGGCGCAGGGGGCCGGCCACGGCGGCCCCGACCTGCTGGTGGTGGGCGGTGTGCTGGTCGAATTCGCGGCGGTGGTCGCGCTGGGCTACCTCGTCGGGGCGGCGATCGCCAACCCGCTCGCGGTCCCGGCCGCCGCGGGAGTGGCCCTGCTGACCCTCTACCTGCCGGGCGCCCTGGGTGCGTGGAGCGGGTTCACTCCGGCGGTGGTGGCGGACCGGCCGTACCTCGGCATGCGCGAGGAACGCCCCTTCGCCGCCTTCCGCCTGGGGATGTCGGCGTTCGTCCTCATCGTCGCGGCGGTCCTGGCCGACCGGCTGATGCGCGGTGGCCGGTCCTGGTCGGCCGCCTCCTACGGCCCGGCTGCGGTTCTGCTGGCGGTGGCCGTCGCCCTGATTCCGCCGTACCCGGCATGGGGGTGGGTGGAGTACGCCCCGGACAAGCCGCAGCTGTGCCAGGACGACCCCGCGGTACGGGTCTGTGTGCACCAGGGGCACGCCGCCTACCTCACCGACACCACCAAGCGGGCGGCCGCCCTGGTCGGCGCCTACGGGGCCGAGGCGGTGGACTTCACCGAGATACGCGACCTCAGCCTGGCCCGCAGCCACGCCGACGTGCTCGTCGGAGAGCGCGAGGGGGTGCTGTGGCTGCGTATCCGCCCCGGGTGGGACGCCGAGCGCGACGTCGCGGCGACCCTCACCCGGCGGCTGGTCCCCGACACCGCCGTGGCGTGCGGCTCCGAGGGGGTGGCGCGCCTGGACCCGGAGGCCGAACCGGAGCAGCGGCGCGCCGCCGTGCTGGTGGAGCTCGGCGCCTGGTTGGAGGGCGACGCTTCCGGCGGAGCCGAGGGCGGGCCGAGTGAGGATTCCCTGTTCGGGGCGGCCTCGGAGGACGAGGTGCGCGCGTGGATCGGCGAGGCGCGCGGCAGCATCGCCGCCTGCCAGGTCGATCCGGAGGACCTGCCCTGGCGGCTGTGACGGTGGCCGGTGCGGCGCGCCGCACCGGCCACCCGTTCGATCGAACAGAAGTTCGGGTAGGGTGGTCCTGTATCCGCAAGTCCACGGAAGTGGCGTGAGACACTGGTGGTCGATGCAACGCCCATCAGGGCGGACGTCCGCCTGGCCCGTGCAGCGGCGGTGGTGCGGCGGCCGTCCACAGAGTGGCGCGGAACCGTCGTCGAATGTCTCAGCGACCGCGTAGCGTCACTCCCGAGATGAAGAAGAAGACACCGACCCAACAGGGGTTCCCCGTGGCAGTTGCTGACCGAGACAAGGCTCTGGAGACCGCGCTCGCGCAGATCGAGCGCCAGTTCGGCAAGGGCAGCGTCATGCGCCTCGGCGATGACGACCGGCCGCCGATCGAGTCCATCCCCACCGACGCGATCTCCCTGGACGTCGCGCTGGGCATCGGCGGTCTCCCCCGGGGCCGGATCGTCGAGATCTACGGCCCGGAGTCCTCGGGTAAGACGACCGTCGCCCTCCACGCGGTGGCCAGCGCGCAGCGCGCGGGCGGCATCGCCGCGTTCATCGACGCCGAGCACGCGCTCGACCCCGAGTACGCCAAGAAGATCGGTGTCAACACCGACGACCTCCTGCTGTCCCAGCCCGACACCGGTGAGCAGGCGCTGGAGATCGCCGACATGCTCATCCGCTCGGGCGCCGTCTCCATCCTGGTCGTGGACTCCGTCGCCGCGCTCGTGCCGCGTGCCGAGATCGAGGGCGAGATGGGCGACAGCCACGTCGGCCTGCAGGCCCGGCTGATGTCCCAGGCGCTGCGCAAGATCGCGGGTGCCCTGCACCAGACCGGGACCACCGCCATCTTCATCAACCAGCTGCGCGAGAAGGTCGGCGTCATGTTCGGATCGCCCGAGACCACCACCGGTGGCCGGGCGCTGAAGTTCTACTCCTCGGTCCGCCTGGACGTGCGCCGGATCGAGACGCTGAAGGACGGCACCGACGCCGTCGGCAACCGCACCCGCGTCAAGGTCGTGAAGAACAAGGTCGCGCCGCCCTTCAAGCAGGCGGAGTTCGACATCCTCTACGGTGTGGGCATCTCCCGTGAGGGCGGGCTGATCGACCTCGGCGTGGAGCAGGGCATCGTGCGCAAGTCCGGTGCCTGGTACACCTACGAGGGCACCCAGCTGGGCCAGGGCAAGGAGAACGCGCGCAACTTCCTGCGCGAGAACGCCGACATGGCCAACGAGATCGAGAAGAAGATCAAGGAGAAGCTGGGCATCCCCGTCCAGGGCGACGACAGCGCCGGGGCCGCGCCCGCGGCCAAGGACAGGGCGGCCGACGCCGCCAAGGAGGCGCCCGCCAAGGGGGCCGCGGCCGCGCCGGCGGCCAAGCGCACCACCAAGGCCAAGGCGACCCCGTCGACGGATGCCTGACCCGCTGGTATCGGCGGACGGCGAGCAGCCCGAGCAGGAGGGTGATCCGGCCGGGGCGACCCGGCCGGACGACGATCCCGAGGCCAAGGCGCGCGGTATCTGCCTGCGGCTGCTCACCTCCGCCCCGCGTACCCGGGCCCAGCTCGAACAGGCGTTGCGGCGGCGCGGCATCCCCGAGGACGTCACCGAATCGGTGCTCGGCCGCTTCGGCGAGGTCGGGCTGATCGACGACGCCGCGTTCGCCGGTGCGTGGGTCGACTCCCGGCACGCCGGGCGGGGGCTGGGCCGCCGCGCGCTCGCCGCCGAGCTGCGGCGCCGCGGTGTGGCCGAGGAGACGGTCCGCGACGCCGTCGACGACATCAGCGCCGATCAGGAGGAGGCCGCCGCGCGCCGACTCGTCCGGCGCAAGCTCGACAGCACGCGCGGCGCCCCGGACGAGGCGCGGGTACGCCGCGCCATGGGCATGCTCGCGCGCAAGGGGTACCCGGCCGGGCTGGCCTACCGGGTGGTCCGTGAGGAGCTGGAGTCGGAGGGCTCCGGGTTCCAGCTGCCCGACCCGGACCTCGGCCCCTGAGCCGCTGCCCCACCCGGGACGGCACCCGGCCACCGGCCCGGAGTTCCAGGTCACCCGGTTTCCCACCCGGTGGCCCGGCGACGTCTTCCCGTCGCCCTGACACCCCCCGCGGCGCCGTTCTACCTGGTGAACCTCCCTGCCGCCACCGCGGCCCGCTCATCGGCCGGGCCGCGATCGTCCGTACCGGTTGCCGGGTCGGGCGGGCGCCCCTAGCCTCACCGCAGCGATACGTGCATGACCCGTCGGCTCCGCACGCGCAGGGTGCCCCCGCGCGGTAGGGCGACGTGCGCGCCGGTGCGAGCCGGGGTCGGCCGACCCGCGGTCGTCCGCGGACCGACCGGACGGCGGGCGCCTCGGGGCCGGCCCGCGGCCGTGGACATGCTGTGGGGGTGGGGCAGGAAACATGGGTGCGGTCAACGATGGCCCGCTGCTCGCCGGACTCGTGGCCCTGGCCGTGCTCGGCGGTGTCCTCTGCGCCCTGGTCGGCTTCCTCTCCGCGCTGCGCCGCCGCCTGGGCGCCGCCTGGGCGGAGGTCGACGCCGCCCGCCGCCGCGCCGCCTGGGTCCGTGCCGAGGCGGAGCGGGCCGCAGCCCGGCTGGTGCAGGAGACCGAGGAGCGGTTGACCGAGCGGCGCGCCGACGCGGAGCGGGAGCGGGCCGCGGCCCGCTCCGAGCTGGCCGATCGGCGCGGCGAGGTCGAACGGCGCGAGGCGCGGCTGGCCGAACGCGAGCGGCGGCTCGACGGTGACCTGGGGCGACTGGCGGAGGAGCGGCGCCGCGCCGACGAACGCGCGGCCCTGCTCGACGAACGTGAGCAGGGGCTCGCCTTGCTGGACGAGGAGCGCCGCCGGGCGCTGGAGGCCGCGGCGTCGCTGACCGCCGAGGAGGCGCGGGCCGGGCTCGTCGCCGAGGTCGAGGCGCAGGCCGAGCGCGAGTCGGCGCTGCTCGTCCGCACCATCGAGAAGGAGGCGCAACGCGAGGGCGAGGCTCGGGCGCGGGAGATCATCACGACGGCCGTCCAGCGGCTGGCCACCGAGCAGACGGCGGAGTCGGTGGTCTCGGTGTTCCACCTCCCCGAGGACGAGATGAAGGGGCGCCTCATCGGCCGGGAGGGCCGCAACATCCGCGCCTTCGAGACCGTCACCGGGGTCAACGTCATCATCGACGACACCCCGGCGGCGGTCCTGCTCTCCTGCTTCGACCCGCTGCGGCGCGAGGTCGGCCGCCTCACCCTGGAGAAGCTCGTGCACGACGGGCGCATCCACCCGCACCGGATCGAGGAGTCCTACGAGGCGAGCCGTGTCGAGGTGGAGGGGGCGTGTGTGCGGGCCGGCGAGGACGCGCTGGCCGACACCGGGATCACCGGTTTGCACCCGGAGCTGACCGCCCTGCTGGGCCGGCTGCGGTATCGCACCTCCTATGGCCAGAACGTGCTGCGGCACGTGGTCGAGTCGGCGCACGCGGCCGGGATGATGGCCGCCGAACTCGGCATGGACCAGGTGCTGATGCGGCGCTGCGCCCTGCTGCACGACGTCGGCAAGGCCCTGACACACGAGTCGCGGGGCAGTCACGCACTGGCCGGGGCGAAGGCGGCCCGGCGGTACGGCGAGTCCGAGGACGTCGTGCACGCCATCGAGGCCCACCACAACGAGGTCGAGGCGCGCACCGTGGAGGCCGTGCTGACCCAGGCGGCCGACGCCGTCAGCGGCGGCCGCCCGGGCGCCCGGCGCGCGTCACTGGAGTCCTACACCGAGCGGATGCGTCGCATGGAGGAGATCGCCCACGAGAACGCGGGCGTGGAGCGGGTCTTCGCGATGCAGGCCGGGCGCGAGGTCCGCGTCATGGTGCGCCCGGACGCCGTCGACGACATCCAGGCCCAGGTCATCGCCCGCGACGTCGCCAAGCGGGTGGAGGAGGAGCTCACCTACCCGGGCCGGATCCGGGTCACCGTCATCCGCGAGTCCCGCGCCACGGAAACCGCCCGTTGACGCCCCGCCCCGTCGTTGGTCTCGGAAGGGCGGGGGCGCCGCCGGCGCGGGGTCAGCGGGGGCCCTCGTCGGCGGGGGCGGGCCCGGTCGCGGCTTCCGCGGCCGTCTCGGGTTCCCGGTACTCGGTGGTCAGTTCGATCCGGGGGACCCCCGGCGGGGTGAAGCCGAAGACCTCCCCGTAGAACGCGAGCTCGGCCTCCAGTGCCCGCTCCCGGGCGTCGGCACGGCGGAAGCCGTGGCCCTCGCCCTCGAACGCGATGTAGGCGTGCGGGACCTTCCGGTCGGCCAGGGCCCTGACGAGATCCTCGGCCTGCGCGGGCGGGACGACGCGGTCATCGGCCCCTTGCAGAACGAGCGCGGGCACACCGATCTCGTGTGCGCGCTCGATGGGGGAGCGCTCGCGGTAGGTGGCGGCGTAGCCGGGCAGCGGGCCGATGAGGGAGTCGAGGAAGCGCGCCTCGAAGTCGTGCGTCTCGCCGGCCAACCGGAGCAGGTCGGTGACGCCGAACAGCGAGGTCCCGCAGGCGAAGGTGTCGCCGGTGAGCGCGAGCAGCGTGGTCAGGCCCCCGGCGCTGCCGCCGCGGATCGCGAGCCGCTCCGGGTCGGCGATGCCCTGATCGACCAGGGCCCGGGCGGCGGCGGTGCAGTCCTCCACGTCGAGCACGCCCCACTGGCCGTGCAGCCGCTGCCGGTAGGTGCGGCCGAACCCGACGGACCCGGCGTAGTTGACGTCGATGATCCCGATGCCGCGGCTGGTGAAGTACGCCTTGGCCGGGTCCAGCCGGGTGGTGGCGCGCGCGACCGGGCCGCCGTGGACCCACACGACGTAGGGTGCGGGGCCGTCGGCTTCGGCCCCCGGGTTGGTCGGCGGATAGACGTTGGCGTGGATCTCGGCGCCGTAGCGCCCGGTCAGCGTGACCGGTTCGGGGCGCGGCAGGTAGTCGGCGTCGGGGACGGCGTCCAGGGAGCGGCGCAGCGTGGTGGTGCGGCCGGTCCCGGGGTCCAGCCGGACCAGGCTCTGGGCGTCGGTCGGCCCTGAGGCCAGCCCTACGACGGTGCGGCCGTCGGTGGCGAGGGTCTCCCAGGTCGTCAGCGGCGAGGAGAACGCGGTCAGGTCGCCGGTGGCCGGGTCGTAGACGCCGGGCCGCAGGTCGGCCCGGCCGTGCAGAACGACGAGGCGGCCGTCGGCCAGCCGAACGTAGGGCTCGGCGCCGAGTTCGGTGAACCCCGGGGTGAACTCCTCCTCGGCGGGGTGGAGCGCGATGGCCTGGCCGGTGAGCCCGATCTCGTAGAGGTTCCACCAGCCGGGCCAGTCGGAGGCGAAGTACAGGTGGCTCTCGTCCCGCCAGACCGGCGACAGCACCGACTCGGCCACGCCGCCCTTGAGCAGGTAGGCGTCGTTCACCCCGGTGTCGGTGAGCGTGCCGACCCGCAGTTCCGTGCCGTCCCAGGGCATCCGCGGGTGGTTCCAGCACACCCAGGCCAGGTGGCGGCCGTCGGGGGAGGGGGACGGGGAGGCGTAGAAGTCCGCGCCGCTGACGAGCTCCACGATGGCGCCGGGGTCGTGTGCGGCGCGGCCGGACAGGGGGAGGGAGACGATGGCGCGGGTGACCGTCCCGTCCTCGGCGTGCCGCTCCCGCACGCAGATGACGCGCTTGCCGTCCGGTGCGAGGGCCGGGTCCGCGTAGCGCAGCGCGCCGGGTGCGGGCGGCTCGGGGGTGAGCGGCCGGGGCTCGGAGGAGAGCCGTTCCAGCAGATAGAGCCGCTGGTCGGGGTGGTTCGCGAAGACGATGCCGTGCCGGGTGATCGCCTTGTCATCGCGGCGCGGCACCGGGAGGTAGGAGCGTCCGCCGTACTCGTGGACGCGGGTGCGGGCGCTCCAGGGGGCGCCGAGCAGTTCGGTCACGGTGCCGTCGGCGTCGCGGCGCATCACGGTCGTGCGGCCGTCCTCCTCGGGGCGGGCCTCCTCCCACCAGATCTCCTCGCCCACGACGGAGGGGAAGCCGAGCCGTCTCTCCGCTCGGGCGACGTCACGCGCGATGATCGGCGATGGCCAGGCGCCGTGGGGGGCCGTCACTCGGTCGATCATGGATGAACTTCGCACTCGTGAGTGGGGATCGGATGACATGTCGACATTAGTGGGGCCTATCCCGATTGGTCACGAGTGAGGGGCATCCGTTGCCAGGGTGTGACCGACGCGGAGCGGTGGCGGCCGCTGACGCCGGTGGCCCCGCTGCGATCGCAGCGGGGCCACCGGGAGCGCCGCGGGGGTGCGGAGCGGCCGCCGGGTCCTACCGGGCCGGCGGGGTGGGCGGACCGCTCGGTCCCCCGGGCTCCCCCCGCCCCCGGGGTTCGGCCGCGGCCCCCGTCCGGTCGGCGGGGCCGACGTCCTGGACTCCGGGCGCGGTCGCCGGTTTGGCCGTGGCCTTGCCGCGCTGGGCGTTGCGCCGCTCCAGCCACACCGCCAGGCGGCCCAGGGCCAGGTTGATGATGATGTAGATCGCGGCGCACACGATCGCCGCCGGGATGACGTTGTTGAAGCGTGTGCCGATCAGCGAGAACCCGCGCAGCAGCTCGGGGAAGGCCACGATGTAGCCGAGAGCGGAGTCCTTGAGCAGGACCACGAGCTGCGCCACGATCGCCGGCATCATGCTGGTGACGGCCTGCGGGATCAGGATGAACGTCATCACCTGGGTTTTGTTCATCCCCAGTGAGTAGGCGGCCTCGGCCTGCCCGCGGGGCACCGCGTTGATCCCGGCCCGGAACACCTCGGCCAGCACCGACCCGTTGTACAGCGTCAGCCCGACGATGACCGCGGTGAGCGGGCTGACCTGGAACGTCCCGAAGGGCACGCCCAGCAGCTGGTTGGCGGCCAGAGGCGTGGCCAGCGTGAAGAAGATCAGGATGAGCAGCGGGATGGCGCGGAAGAACTCCACGACGGCGCCGCAGAAGGCGCGGATCCACCAGTGCTCGGAGAGTCGACCGACCCCGAAGACGATGCCGAAGACGATGGCCAGGACCGCCGCGACGGCCGCCGCGTGCAGCGTGTTCATCATGCCCGGCAGGACCATGTCGGTCCAGATCGCCGGGTCCAGGAACGGCTCCCACTTCTCGGCGCTCCACTGCCCGGCCTCGTCGACCTGCCACACCTCGGCGGTGAACAGGCTCCCGGGCGCGTCCAGGACGTCTTCCCAGGTCTTGTTGAAGCCCAGGTAGACGAACGCGGCCACGCCGATCGCGAGGACGAACGCCAGGACGCTGTAGAGGCGCTGCCGCGCCCTCGCCCTGGGGCCGGGCGCGTCGAAGAGGACGCCGGCCTGCTGCTGCCCGAGGATGCTCACCGCGCCACCGCCAACCGCTTGCTCAGCCAGCCGAACAGGTAGCCCGTGGGCAGGCACAGGACGAGGAACCCGATGGCGAACCCGATGAAGGTCGGGATGACCGGGACGACACCCTGGTCGAACATGAGTTTCATCTGCCGGGAGGCCTCCTGCACCCCGAGACCCGCGACCGACGCCACGGTGGTGTTCTTGATGAGCGCGATCAGCACGCTGCCCAGCGGGCCGATCACCGACCGCAGCGCCTGCGGGAGTACGATCAGCCGCATGTTCTGCAGGAACGTCAACCCGAGTGACCGCGCGGCCTCGATCTGGCCGAACGGGATCGTGTTGATGCCCGACCGCAGCGCCTCGGAGACGAAGCACGCGGTGTAGGCGGACAGCCCCAGCACGGCGAGCCAGTAGACGTTCCACTGCACGCTCTCGTGGAAGCTGAGTCCCAGACCGCTGTTGAGCCCCAGCCCGCAGAAGAGCAGGACCAGCGTCAGCGGCGTGTTGCGGATCCCCTCGACGTACACGGCCGCCATGCCGCGCAGCAGCGGCACCGGGGAGACCCGCATCGCCGTCAGGACGACGCCGAGGATGAACGAGAACAGCGCGCTGATCAGCGCGAGGCGGACGGTCCAGGAGAAGCCATCGATGATGGCGCCGGAATTGTCGAGGAAGGCTTCCATAGGTCCAAGCCGGTCGATGCCGACCGCCGGGGGCAGCGCGGCCCCCGGTCGGTCCTGCGGGTCGGGTGGTTACGCGCAGCCCTCGAACTCCGGCTGCTCCTTGTCGTAGTCGAAGTTCGCCTCGCCGAAGTTCGCGTCGAGGAACTTCTCGGCGGACCCGTCCTCGTACATCTTCGCGATGGCCTCGTTGACCGCCTCGCACCGCTCGGTCGAGCCCTTGGGCAGGCCGATGCCGTACCGCTCCTCCTGGATGTCCTGCCCGACCAGCTGGAACTTGCCGGGCTGCTGGGCGGCGTACCCGGCGAGGATGGTGTCGTCGGTGGTGATCGCGTCGATCTGGCCGTCGGTGAGCAGCTGCAGGCACTCCGAGTAGTTCTGGGTCTCGCGCAGCTCGGCGTCGATCTCCATCGTGTCGGTGATGGTGTGCGCGGAGCGCGAGCCGGACGCGGAGCACAGCTTCTTGCCGGCGAGGTCCTCGGCCGACCCGACGGAGTCGTCGCCGTCCTGGACCAGGATGTCCTGCTGGGCGACGTAGTAGGGGCCGGCGAAGTCGACGAGCTCCTTGCGCTCGTCGGTGATCGAGTAGGTCGCGACGATCATGTCGACGGTGCCCTGCTGGAGGAAGGTCTCCCGGTTGGCGGAGGCGGCCTCCGTCCACTCGATCCGGTCCTCGTCGTAGCCCAGTTCCTTGGCGACGTAGGTGGCCACGTCGACGTCGAGGCCGACGGGCTTGTCGCCGCCCTCCTCCAGGCCCAGGCCGGGCTGGTCGTACTTGACGCCGATGGTGATGGTCCCGCCGTCCCCGCCGTCGGCATCGGCACCGCCGTCTCCGCCCCCGCATGCCGTTAGCGCGAGAGCAAGTGCGGCGACGCCGGCCGTCGCAGTGGAGATGGAACGAATCCGCATGATCCCTAACCTCTTCCTTGGGTTGCTCCGGCCGCGGTGACGGAGGAGCGGGATGGACCTGGTGGGCCCGGTTCAGTGGGTCAAGATCTTGGAGAGGAAGTCCTGGGCGCGTTCGGTGCGCGGGGCGGTGAAGAACTCGTCGGGCGTGTTCTCCTCGACGATCTGGCCGTCGGCCATGAAGACGACGCGGTTGGCGGCGCGCCGCGCGAAGCCCATCTCGTGGGTGACGACGACCATCGTCATCCCCTCCTTGGCCAGCGCCGTCATGACGTCCAGCACCTCCTGCACCATCTCGGGGTCCAGCGCGGAGGTGGGCTCGTCGAACATCAGCACCTTGGGGTCCATCGCCAGGGCGCGGGCGATGGCGACGCGCTGCTGCTGGCCGCCGGAGAGCTGCGCGGGGTACTTCCCGGCCTGGTCGGCGATGCCGACCCGGTCGAGCAGCTCCCAGGCCCGCTTCTCGGCCTCCGCCCGGTTCTGCCGGCGCACCTTGACCGGCCCGAGGGTGACGTTCTGCAGGACGGTCTTGTGCGCGAACAGGTTGAAGGACTGGAAGACCATCCCGACGTCGCTGCGCAGCCGCGCCAGCCCCCGTCCCTCCTCGGGCAGGGGCACCCCGTCGATCGTGATCAGGCCGCTGTCGATGGTCTCCAGGCGGTTGATGGTCCGGCACAGGGTCGACTTTCCGGAGCCCGAGGGCCCGATCACCACGACCACCTCACCGCGGTCGACGGTGATGTTGATGTCGCGCAGCACGTGGAGGTCGCCGAAGTGCTTGTTGACGTTCTCCAGCACGACGAGGGAAGTAGCGGTCATGTGCCGGAACCTAGCCCCCGCCGAGTGTGTTTGTCACCACTCAGCCGGTGCGTCGGCGCTGCTAGTAGCGGATTCGTTATGCGGGAAACAGATCGGAAACGCACTAATGTCCGGATGTGGCCAGGCGGGTGCTGCACTACGTGCTGTCACCACTCCGGCGGTGTGATATCACAGCCCGTGATGGTGGGCTCGCTGCGGCCGGGCCGCCGCGCGGGCGGCGCTCTGAGCGGGACACCGGGGGCCGGGGAGCAACTAGCCTGGAACGGTGAGCCAGAGTCGTACCTACGAAGTGCGGACCTACGGCTGCCAGATGAACGTCCACGACTCCGAGCGCCTATCCGGTCTGCTGGAGGACGCGGGGTACCAGCGCGCAGCCGAGGACAGCACCGCAGACATCGTCGTTTTCAACACCTGTGCGGTCCGGGAGAACGCGGACAACCGCCTCTACGGCAATCTCGGGCACCTGCGCCCCGTCAAGGACGCCAACCCCGGCATGCAGATCGCCGTGGGCGGCTGCCTCGCGCAGAAGGACCGCGGCGAGATCGTCCGCCGCGCCCCCTGGGTCGACGTCGTGTTCGGCACCCACAACATCGGGTCGCTGCCCGCCCTGCTGGAGCGCGCCCGCGTCCAGCGCGAAGCGCAGGTGGAGATCGAGGAGTCGCTGGAGACCTTCCCCTCCACCCTGCCCACCCGCCGCGAGTCCGCCTACGCGGCATGGGTCGCCATCTCCGTCGGCTGTAACAACACCTGCACCTTCTGCATCGTCCCCGCCCTCCGCGGCAAGGAGAAGGACCGCCGCCCCGGCGACATCCTCGCCGAGGTCCGGGCGCTGGTCGCCGAGGGCGCCATCGAGGTGACGCTGCTCGGGCAGAACGTCAACGCCTACGGCAGCGAGTTCGGCGACCGCGAGGCGTTCTCCAAGCTGCTGCGGGCCTGCGGGGAGATCGACGGGCTGGAGCGCGTCCGGTTCACCTCGCCGCACCCGCGCGACTTCACCGACGACGTCATCGACGCCATGGCCGCGACCCCCAACGTCATGCCGCAGCTGCACATGCCGCTGCAGTCCGGGTCGAGCCGCGTGCTCAAGGCCATGCGCCGCTCCTACCGCCAGGAGCGCTTCCTCGACATCGTGCGCCGGGTCCGGGAGAAGATGC
Source organism: Nocardiopsis mwathae (assembly GCF_014201195.1). NCBI lineage: Bacteria > Bacillati > Actinomycetota > Actinomycetes > Streptosporangiales > Nocardiopsidaceae > Nocardiopsis > Nocardiopsis mwathae. Next base: position 1,091,113 of record NZ_JACHDS010000001.1, read on the forward strand.
CCGAGGCCGCGATCACCACCGACATCATCGTGGGCTTCCCCGGCGAGACCGAGGAGGACTTCGCCGAGACCCTGCACGTGGTGCGCGAGGCGCGGTTCGCCGCTGCGTTCACCTTCCAGTACTCCAAGCGGCCGGGGACGCCCGCGGCCGAGATGGACGGGCAGGTGCCCAAGGCGGTCGTGCAGGAGCGCTACGAACGCCTCATCGAGCTGCAGGAGTCCATCTCCATCGAGGAGAACCGCGGGCTCGTCGGCCGCGAGGTCGAGGTGCTGGTGGCCGAGGGAGAAGGCCGCAAGGACGGCGACCGGCGCCGCCTGTCCGGGCGCGCGCCCGACAACCGGCTCGTGCACTTCTCACTGGACGAGGGCGCTGAGGTACCGCGCCCCGGCGACCTGGCCACCGTCGAGGTCACCTACGCGGCGCCGCACCATCTGGTCGCCGACTCCGGGGTGCGCGCCCTGCGCCGTACCCGCGCCGGCGACGCCTGGGCCGCGCGCAACGGCGGGGAGCAGGAGCAGGCGCCGGGCGTGCTGCTGGGCATGCCCAAGGTCGGCGTCCCCGCCCCGCAGGCCGCCGCGGCCGGCGGCTGCTGCGACGCCTGACGCCCAGGGGCCCCGGGAGTCGGCGCGCTCCCGGGGCCCTTCGGGGCGCCTCCCGGCATCGGACGGTGGCCGGGAGGGTGGCCGGGAGGGTGGCCTTCCTCCGAGTGGGGGCGGTGCCGCCCAAGGTCCCGCCCCCACCCTTCGGCGCCGGTCATCGGGGGGCGGCGAGCCCCGCACCGGTCCGGCGCGCTTCCGGGGTCATGGGAAGCGGCCCGGGGCCCAGCGTCGCGGCCACGTGCGTGGTGACCGTCGTGCCGGGAGCATGGCGCAGCCGCCACCGCGACCCGATGATGGCGAGCGCGAGGACGCCCTCGGTCATGGCGAAGTTGTCGGCGAGGCACTTGCGGCGGCCCGCCCCGAAGGGGATCATCGCCCCGCGCGGGTGGGTGCGCATGCGCTCGGGCAGCCACCGGTCCGGGTCGAAGGTGTCGGGGTCGGCGAACACCTCCGGGTCGCGGTGCACCACGTAGGGGCTGTACATCAGCGTGCTGCCGGCCGGGACCGGGTGGCCGCCCAGCTCGGCGTCGGTCGGTGCGGTGCGGCTGACCAGCCAGACCGGCGGGTAGAGGCGCAGGGCCTCGGTGAACACGCGCCGGGTGAACGGGAGCCGGTTGAGGTCGTCGTTGGCCGGGGCGCGGCCGTCGAGGACCCCGTCGAGCTCATCGTGCATCCGCCGCTCGATCTCGGGGTGCTCGGCGAGCAGGTGGAAGGTCCATGCCAGGGACGAGGCGGTGGTCTCGACCCCGCCCGAGAACAGGTTCAGGACGTTGTCGTGGATCTCCTGGTCGGTCAGGCCCTCACCGTCCTCGTTGCGGGCCGACAGCATCATCGACAGCGCGTCGCCGTGGTCGACACCGGAACGCCGGTAGTCCTCGATGATCTTGTCGACCAAGCCGTGCAGGCGGGCGAGCGCGTCGTCGAACTCCGCCCGCTCCGCGGCGGGGAGCTGCTCGACCATCTCCTCGGGCGCGGTCATCCGCAGGTAGACGCCGCGCAGGATGATGGGCAGGCAGTGGTGGACCTCGGCGACCGCGTCCGGGCCGCCGCCGGTGGAGAACATCGTGCGCGCGGTGACACCGGTGGTCAGCGCCTGCATCGCGGCGGTGATGCCGATGCTCCGGCCCTCCGTCCACGACTCGGTGACCTTCACGGCCTCCTCACGCATCACCTCGACGTACTCGGCGATACGGCGCACATGCATGGAGGGCTGCACGAGCGGGCGCTGCCGCCGGTGGATCGCGTCCTCCGAGGAGGCCAGCCCGTTGCCGAAGAAGGCCCGGGACTTCTCGAAGATGGGGCCGCCTTTGTCGAACGTCCGGGTGTCGCGCAGCATGTCCTGGATGAGCTCGGTGTGTCGGACCAGGTAGACCGGTGTCTCACCGAGGCGGAACTCGACCAGGTCGCCGCAGGGCGCCAACGAGGTGATGAATTCCAGCGGCCTTTTCTGGAACTCCATCGCGTGGCCGATCTGCGGCAGTCCCCCCGGTGCGGTGCCGAGTCGGAATTCGGAGCGGGTCGGTGTGGGCGGCATGGTGTTTCCCTCGTGAATGTCGCGGGCGCCGGCATGGCTGTCGGCCGCAGGCAGGGAGAAAAGGGTGGGAATGCCCCGGCCGGGTTCATCGGCGCCCCGGTGGATGTCCGTCGATACCCCACTCGGCCGCGCTGGAGGCGCGGATCCCCCCGTGGGAACCGCAGGCGGTGCGGTTCGATGCCGGTGCGTGGCGCTGATCGAACGGAAAGCCGATTCGGCGTCATCGGTCGGTCGTGCTCGTTCGGCGTGCTTCAATGAAATGTCGCGTCGTCGACGTCACCTGATTCTGGAATCCGCCGATCCGGGTTCGCAAGGGATCTTCGCCGATTGGCACCCTTTCTCCCGCGCTAAGGGGGAGGACGGACATCGCGTTAAGGGGGTGTGCGTTTTCCCCGCGGAGGGGTGCCCGCGCCCTTGACAGCCCGTCGGCCGCATGAGCCGCACCGTCGGGTGGGCGCCCCGGCCCACCGCGGCCGGAGGGAGAGACCGCATGAGCGACACCGGGTCCTCGGCCGGCGGCCCTGCGCCCTGCCTGGTCGTGGGCGTCGGCGCGGTGCGCGGCGTCAGTGCCGCGGAGGTCGGAGGCCTCATCGACCGGATCCTCGCCGAGGCGGGACTGGCCCCGGAGTCGGTTCGCGCGCTGGCCACCGTCGACCGCAAGGCCGACGAGGAGGGTATCCTGCGCGCCGCCGCCGAGCGCGGCTGGCCGGTGGTCACCTACCCGGCCGCCGAACTGGCCGGCGTGGACGTGCCCCATCCCAGCGAGGCGGTGCGGGCCCGGGCCGGCACTCCGAGTGTCGCCGAGGCCGCCGCACTGCGCGCCGCCGCCGACGTCGGCTGCTGCGCCGGGCTGGCCGCGGCCAAGCGGAAGACCGCCAACGCCACCGCCGCCGTCGCCCGCTCGCACCCCCGCACGCCCCGACACGACCGTTGATCTCGGGGCCGCCGACCGGATACCGGCGAGAATTCGGTCGACGGCCCCGAGATCAACGGTCGTGGGGGAGGAGGGCCGTGACCTCTTCCGGGGTGCCGGGGTCGGGGGCGCCGACGGGAAGGAGGCCGGCGGTGCGCAGGGCGCGGCCGACGGCCGGGCCCCAGGCCGGGCGCAGCCGGGCGGCGGCCAGGAGGGCGGTGTCGTCGAGGACCTCGCGGACCGGCCCCGAGCCGAGCAGGCCGCGGTCGATGACCAGGGCGCGGTCGGCCCACCGGTAGGCCAGGTCGACCTCATGCGTGGAGACCACCAGGGTGGTGCCCGCGGCGCGCAGCCCTTCCAGGGTGGCCAGCATCGCCTCCACCCCGGCCGGGTCGAGGCCGGCGGTGGGTTCGTCGAGGACGAGGACCGAGGGCCGCATCGCGACCGCCCCGGCCAGGACCACGCGCTTGCGCTGACCGTAGGAGAGCAGGTGAGTGGGCTGGTCGGCGAGGGCGGTGATGTCCAGCGCGTGCAGTGCCCGGTCCACGCGTTCGCGCACCGCCTCGGCGTCCAGCCCCTGGTTGAGCGGGCCGAACGACACGTCCTGGCGCACGCTCGCGGAGAACAGCTGGTCGTCGGGGTCCTGGAAGACGAGCTGCACCCGGCGGCGCAGGCCGCCGATGCCGCGCCGGCTCTGCGGGACCCCGGTGCCGTCCAGCAGGATCTGCCCGGACCGCGGGCGCAGGCTCCCCGACAGAAGGCGCAGCAGCGTGGTCTTGCCGCCGCCGTTGGGGCCGAGCACGGCCAGCACCTCGCCCGGCCGGACCTCCACGGTGAGCCCGGTGAACACGGGTTCGGCGTCGTCGTAGCCGAAGGTCAGGTCGCGTCCGGCAAGGACGGCGGGCGCGGTGTCGCGGACACCGCCGGGGGGCAGGTCGATCGAGGTCACAGCCAGGCTCCGAGGACGAGGGTCGACGTCGCGACGAGAACGGGGACGGCGGCGGCCGCGAGGACGGCCCGCGGGCGCAGCGGCAGGTCGTCGACGAGCACGGTCAGCTCGCCGGTGTACCCGCGGCATTCCAGACCCCGCTGCATGCGCTGGGCCCGGTCGTAGGAGCGGATGAACAGGGCGGCGCCCAGGGAGCCGACCGAGCGGATCCACGCCCGGCGGCTCGCGTATCCCAGCCGTCCCGCCTGCCCGGTGCCGATGCGGCGGGCGGTGTCGAGCGTCACGAACAGCATCCGGTAGATGAGGGCGACCATCTCGACCAGTGCGGTGGGCAGCCCGATGCGGGTGAGCCGGGGCAGGAGGTCGGCGAGCGGGGTGGTGAACGCGAACAGCAGCTGGCACATCAGGGCCGCGGTGGCGCGGGCGACGATCTCGGCGGCGCGGGCGAGGCCGTCGGGGTCCCACGCCACCGGCCCCAGGGCGGGGCCGGTGGCCGCTCCGTCGGGTGCGCCCACGCTGAACAGCAGCGCCACCGACCCGGTGAGGACGAACAGCAGTGGCGCCCAGGCCGCGCGCGCGAACGCGCGCGGGTCCACCCCCGCCGGGCCGAACGCGACGGCGAGCGCGGCCGCCGCCGTGATCACCGCCCCCGGCCAGGCGGGGAGCACCAGCGCGCACAGCAGCAGCCCGCCGAAAAGGGTGCCCTTGACGGCGGGGTGCACGTCCCGCCAGGGGCTGCGGTAGGCGGCGGCGTCGATGGCCAGCATCGCGGGCGCCGCTCAGTCGCGGGCGGGGGCGGTGCCGTCCGGGGCGTCCCCGTGCGGGGACGCGTCCGTGGCGTCGGGGTCCCGGGGAGCCCCGGTGGTCCCGGCGGCCGAGGCGGCTGCCGACGGTGCCGGGGCCTGTTCCCGGCGCATACGGGAGCGCGTGTGCACGACACCGAAGTAGTAGCCGATGATGCCCGCGCCGATCGCGGCCTGCACCGCGAAGATGCCCGACTCGACCTCGGCCGAGGGGGCCTCGAACAAGGGGTCGAGCCACGGCTCGTAGGCCGGTGCGATCTCCTCGACGGCCTCCTCGCCCTGTTCGTCGGCGCCGGGGAAGGGTTCGTCGAGGTGGTCGCCCGCGCCGGTCACCAGTGGAAGCGCCGCGATCACCGCGATGACGGCCACCATGGCCCAGGTGATCCACGCCCGGGGGCGCGGGCCGCCGTCCCGGCGGGGGTCGGTGCCCTGGTCCGGCCGGGGCTGCTGCGGCTGTGCCGGTGTCATCGTTCAGGCCTTCTTTCGCTCGGTCGGGGCACCGGCGGTCGCCGCGGAGCGCAGCACGCCGAGTCGCAGCAGCTCGCTGCGGCTGGCACTGATGAGCAGCCGCACGATGACCACGGTCATCAGGCCCTCGATGACCGCGAGCGGGATCTGGGTGACGGAGAAGATGGTGCCGAACTTGATGAACGCGCCCAGGACGCCGGCCTGGGCGTCGGGGAAGGCCAGTGCCAGCTGCAGGCTCGTCACCGAGTAGGTGGCCAGGCTGGCCAGGCAGGCCGCGAAGAACACCGACAGCCCCAGCGAGGTGTTCTCGGTGAGTGCCCGGGTGAGCCCGCGTACCAGCCGGAACACACCGTAGGCGACCCACGGGCCGACGATGGCGAGCGAGAAGACGTTGGCGCCGAGCGTGGTCAGCCCGCCGTGGGCGAGGAGTAACGCCTGGAAGAGCAGGGTGATCGTGCCGAGTGCGGCCATGACGGGTGGTCGGAAGAGGACCGCGCCGAGACCCGTCCCGGCCGGGTGCGAGCTGCTGCCCGTGACGGACGGGATCTTCAGGGCGGACAGCACGAAGCAGAAGGCGCCGGCGGCGCCGAGGAGCAGCTTGGACTCGGGGTTGGTGCGGATCGTCGTCGTCAGCGCGCGGACGCCGTGGATGACGAACGGCGCTGAGACCGCGGTCCAGGCCACGGCGTGGACGGGCGGGAGGAAACCTTCGGCGATATGCATCTGTAGGGGACCAATCTCCAACACCTCGTGGACGGTCGTCGTATGCCGTGGCCGGTCTCCTGGCTGCGGGTCGACGCCCGTCGCCGGCCTTCCCAGGAGAGCGTCCGCGTACGGATGCCCTCCCAGTGGCCGTCACCGCCCGCTCCGCCGGAGGCAGGGGACGGGGCCCCGGGCTTCCCGTTCACAGTGGCGAGGGCCGCGCCGGTTTCGCACCGGACTTCCCGAACACCACGGCTCCCTGAAGGTAATGCCCTGGTCGTGCGCTTTGCAATAGCCAAAGATTCGCAATAGGTGCAGATGGGGCGACCGAAATCCCGACCCGGTGCGCGCTTCGGCCGCTCCGCAACGGTGCGGCCGGGCCGAGGGGGCGGGAAGCGCGGGTGTAGGGTGCGCTGTCGTCCGGTGCGGCGCGGGAACGGGAATTCGGCGAGGTGGTTTCTGGTGCGGGACACGGTGGGACGGTCTGCGGGCGCAGGCGCGCCCCCGTCGACCGCGGCCGAGGCGGACCTGCGGCACCACGGCGACGCCGAGACCGGCCCCGGGCTGCTCGACTTCGCGGTCAACGTGCGGACCGGGACGCCCCCGCCGTGGCTGGCCGAGCGGATCCGCGCGTCCGTCGCCGACCTGGCGGCCTACCCCGACCCCTCCGCGGCGCGCCGCGCCGTGGCCCGGCGCCACCGGCGCGATCCGGCCGAGGTGCTGCTCACCGCCGGGGCGGCCGAGGCGTTCGTGCTGCTCGCGCGGGTGCTCAGGCCGCGCCGTGCGGTCGTGGTGCACCCCCAGTTCACCGAGCCCGAGGCGGCCCTGCGCGCGGCCGGCCACCGGGTCGAGAGGGTCGTCCTCGCGCCCGACTTCACCCTCGACCCGCAGCGCGTCCCCGAGGACGCCGATCTGGTCATGGTCGGCAACCCCACCAACCCCACCTCGGTCCTGCACCCGGCCGCCGCCCTGGAGCGCCTGGCCCGCCCCCGGCGGGTCCTCGTCGTCGACGAGGCGTTCGCCGACTGCGTGCCGGGCGAACCCGAATCGCTGGCCGCGCGCGCCGGGGTCCCCGGCCTCGCCGTGGTCCGCAGCCTCACCAAGACCTGGGGCCTGGCCGGGCTCCGAGCCGGGTACCTGCTCGCCGACCCCGGGCTCGTCGCCCGGCTGGCCGAGGCGCAGCCGCTGTGGTCGGTGTCGACCCCCGCCCTCGTGGCGGCCGAGGCCTGCAGCACCCCGGAGGCGGTGGCCGAGGCCGACGCGTGGGCGGAGCGGCTGGCGGCCGACCGGGCCGCGCTCGCCGCGGACCTGGCCGCCCTGGGCCTGCACGTCACCCCGAACGCCGCGGCGTCGTTCCTCCTGGTCAGGGCGGAGAAGGGCGAGGAACTGCGGGCCGGGTTGCGAAACCGCGGCATCGCACTGCGGCGCGGCGACACTTTCCCCGGTCTCGGGCCGAACTGGTTGCGCGTCGCCGTCCGCGAGCGGGATACCGCTCTGCGGATGACCCGGGTTCTGGCACAGTTGCTGTAGCCGAGTCGGAGGTGAAAAGCGTCGTGTGTCCGGGTGCCCGCCGCCGGGCGGGCGTACGGCGGCGCACGGGTGCGCCCGGGGGATCACGTCAGGTCTCGGCGTCGGTGACAAGGGGGAGAACATGCCGAAGAGAGACGCGACCTGCCGGGGCGGTGCCGCGGCCGGTACCGCCGGAGGAGCACCATGACCGGTGACGAGAAGCGCCGCTACCCCGCGCGCCGGGGGGCGAGGGACAGCAGGTCGGCCGCGGACGCGCGCAACTCCGCCGGCCGTCCCACTCGCGGATCGGCCGCCCGCGGACTGCTCGACGACCTGCCGGAGGCGGGCCGGGGCGCAGGTGCCCCCGCGGCCGGGACCGCGGCCACCGCGCCGCGGCGCAACCCGTTCCACACCCCGGCGAAGCCCGCGGCGGCGCCGCGCACGCCCGCGTCCGAACCCGCGCCCCGACCGGAGGCCGACCGCGCGGGCGGGGCGGCCGGGAGCGCCGCACCGGCGCCACCGGCGGAGGCGGTGCCGTCGCCGGTGCCCGCTGCGGACCCGGACACGGGGGACGCCGCCCCGCCCTACCGGCCCCCGGCCCGGCGCGACAAGACCCAGCAGCACACCGGACAGGAACAGGAAACGGAATCCCCTTTGGAACCGAACGTCATCCCGTTGCGGGGAGGCGGCCCCGACCGCGCCCCCGCGACCACCGTCGACCCTCCGGGGGGCGATACGGACGATCGCGCGCAGCACGCCGAGCCGGCGCCGGTGCACGAGCCGCCGTTCGCGCCGCGGTACGAGCCCGCGGAGTCGGCTCCGTCCGAACCGCCGCCGGCCGTCCCCGCACCACCCGACCTGCACACCTATGCCGAGCAGGACCGCGACGCCATCTATCGGGCGATGCGCGAGCGCCGCGACGTGCGGATGGGCTTCCGGGCCGACCCCGTACCCGACGAGGTGCTCACGCGGGTCCTCGGCGCGGCCCACATGGCGCCGTCGGTCGGCTTCTCCCAACCGTGGGACTTCCTCATCGTCGAGGACGAGGCCGTCCGCGCGAGCGTCCAGGACCTCGCCCAGTCGCAGCGCGAGGAGTACGCCCGCGCGCTTCCGGCCGCCCGCGCCCGCGCGTTCTCCGGGCTCAAGGTCGAGGCGATCCTGGACACCCCGCTCAACATCGTCGTCACCGTCGACGCGACGCGCGGCGGACGGCACACCCTCGGGCGCCACGCGCAGCCGCAGACCGCCGCGTACTCCACGGCGCTGGCCGTGCAGAACCTGTGGCTGGCGGCGCGTGCCGAGGGCCTCGGGGTGGGCTGGGTGAGCTTCTTCGACGAGCGCGATCTCGCCGCCGTCCTCGATCTCCCCCCGCACCTGCAGGTGGTGGCCTACCTGTGCGTGGGCTATGTGGAGGACTTCCCCACCGAGCCGGAGCTCGCCCTGGGCGGGTGGGCGCAGCGCCGCCCGCTGTCCTGGGCCGTGCACCGCGACCACTACGGGCGCCGCGGCCTGCCCGGTGAAGAGCCGACGAGTCTGCTGGAGGAGACCATCGCAGCCATCGGCCCCCTCGACCCGCGCGCCGTGGCCGAGGCGGAGGACCGGCACTCGCGCATGACGATGCCGCCGGGTGCGCTCGGCGACCTGCAGGAGGTCGCGGTTCGGCTGGCCGGGCTGTCCGGGGAGTGCCCGCCGCCGATCCCCGAGCCGGCCGCCGTCGCGATCTTCGCCGGCGACCACGGCGTGCACGCCCAGGGGGTGACCTCCTGGCCGCAGGAGGTCACCGCGCAGATGGTGCAGAACTTCCTGTCCGGGGGCGCCGTGGCCAACGCCTTCGCCGCGCAGGTGGGTGCCGAGGTGACCGTGGTGGACGTGGGTGTCGTCGGCGACCTGCCCGCGGTCCCCGGCCTGCTGCCGCGCAAGATCGCGCGCGGCACGGCCGACATCAGCCGGGCCCCGGCGATGACGCGCACCCAGGCCGAGTACGCCATCGAGGCGGGCATCGAGGTCGCCCGCGACCTCGCCTCGGCGGGCAACCGGTGCCTGATCACCGGGGACATGGGCATCGCCAACACGACGCCCTCGGCCGCCCTGATCGCCGCGTTCACCGGTGCCGACCCGGCCGAGGTGACCGGGCGGGGCACCGGGGTGGACGACGCCGTGCACGAGCACAAGGTCGAGGTGGTCCGCCGGGCACTGGCGGTCAACGCGGTCGACCCGGAGGACCCCGTGGGCGTGCTCGCGGCCGTGGGCGGCCTGGAGCACGCCGCCCTGGCCGGGTTCATCCTCGGCGCGGCCGCCCTGCGGGTTCCGGTGCTGCTCGACGGGGTGATCGCCGGTGCGGCGTCGCTCGCGGCGGCCGCCATCGCCCCGGAGGCGACCAACGCGTGCTTCGCCGGGCACCGCTCCGCGGAGCCCGGGCACACGGTGGCGCTGGACCACCTCGGGCTGCGGCCGCTGGTCGACCTGGAGATGCGGCTGGGCGAGGGCTCCGGCGCGCTGCTCGCGCTGCCGCTGCTGCAGGCCGCGGCGCGCGCCCTTCGCGACGTCGCGACCTTCGACTCCGCCGGGGTCTCCGAGCGGGGGTGAGGCTTGGAGCGGGGGCGTGGCACGGCCGCTCCCGGTTCCGTGTTGCGTGCGGGAACCACTGCGCCGCAGTGGTTCCCGCACACGGCGTCAGGGCGGCCGGGACCGCGGCCGATCGCTCGGCCCCGGTTTCGGACAAGTGGCAGTGGGTGGGAAATCACGGCCGATTCTGCGGTTTATGCAGGACTTCGGCGTGCATTATGTGCGGGAGCGCGGGCGAAACCCCGGTTTGACACGGTATTTTTTGGGGCATTGACGCACTCCGCCTCAGCGTCGAGCACGGGTGCGGGAACGAGCAGCGTGAACACGTGCCGGAGCAGGGGCGTGGGGCACCGGGAGACGGTCGCGGCGAAGGCGGATCGGCCGGTCCCGGGCACGACGTGGCCCGCGTTCGGACGCGGTCACAGATCTGGAGGTCAGCCCAGGTGACGTATCTTCTCGGCCTGCGTATGAACGGGCGCGACGTGCTGGTCGTCGGAGGCGGCCGCGTCGCCCAGCGCCGGGTCCCCGTCCTGCTGGAGTCAGGGGCGAAGGTGACCGTGATCGCGCCCGAGGCCACGGCGGCCCTGGAGGACCTCGCCTCGGCCGGCCGCATCACCTGGCACCGGCGCGGCTTCGAACCGGGCGATGTGCGCGACGGCCGCCTCGGCGAGTTCTGGCTCGTCCACGCCGCGACCGACGCCCCCGAGGTCAACGCCGCGGTCGCCGAGGAGGCCGAGGCGGCCCGGCTATGGTGTGTGCGCGCCGACGACCGGCACGCCGCCACCGCTTGGACCCCCGCCAGCGGCAATGTGGGCGACGTGACCGTGGGTGTCGTCGCCAACGGCGACCCGCGAAGAGCGGCCGGGCTGCGCGACGCCATCACCGACGGCCTGTCCGACGGCACCCTGGACGCGCGCCGCGGCCGCGAACCACTGCGCGGTGTCGCCCTGGTCGGCGGCGGCCCCGGCGACCCCGGCCTGATCACGGTCCGCGGCAGCCAACTGCTGTCCCAGGCCGACGTCGTGGTGGTCGACCGGCTCGCGCCCATGTCCCTGCTCGACCGGCTGCCCGCCGAGGTCGAGATCGTCGACGCCAGCAAGATCCCCTACGGCCGCTCCATGAAGCAGGAGGAGATCAACCGGGTCCTCGTCGACCGGGCGCTGGCGGGGCGCTTCGTCGTGCGGCTCAAGGGCGGCGACTCCTTCCTGTTCGGGCGGGGCGGCGAGGAGGCGGCGGCCTGCGCCGCCGCCGGTGTCCCGGTCACCGTCGTGCCGGGCGTGACCAGTGCCCTGGCCGCCCCCGCCGGCGCCGGCATCCCCGCCACCCACCGCGGCGTCGCCCAAGACCTGCACATCGTCTCCGCCCACGTCGTCCCGGGCGACCGGCGCTCCACCGTCGACTGGGCCGGGCTGGCGCGGGCCGGCGGGACCCTCGTGGTACTCATGGGGGTGGAACGCGTCGGCGCCATCGCCGCCGCCCTGATCGAGCACGGGCGCGCGGCCGACACCCCCGTCGCCGTGGTGCAGGACGGCACCCTGCCCACGCAGCGGACGATCGTCGCCACCCTCGGTACGGTCGCGCGGGCCGTCGCGGACGCCGGGGTGCGCCCCCCGGCCGTCATCGTCATCGGAGAAGTGGTGGATGCGGCCCGCGAACTTGACATACTGCACGAGGGGCCGGGTGAGCCGCCGGTGAGGACGAACGGCCCCGGCGGCGACGAATCCCCCGAGGGGAACCGGATCAGGTGACCGCGAAGAGCAAGGAGAAGGGCGGAAGCGCTATGCCCCGGCCGCCTGCCGCGCCGGAATCGACAGGGCCAGGTGAAGCGAGGGCGGAGTCGGCCGCCGCCCCCGGGCGGAGCGCACCCGCCCGGCACGAAGGCGCCCGGCCCGCCATCCCCTCCTCCAAGGCCAAGCACCGGGGCGGGGTCGCCGACGACAGCAGGTTCGAACGCGTCCTGGAAGGGCTGCGCGACCGAGTGCGCGCCATTACCTTCGCCGAGGGCCTGCCCGGCGCCACCGAGGGCGTGACGGCCCGCGCCGACGTGCTGCACCAGCTCGACGACTACGTGCTGCCGCGCGTACGCCGCCCCGACACCCCCCTGCTCATCGCGGTCGCGGGGTCCACCGGCGCCGGAAAGTCCACCCTCGTCAACAGCCTCGTCGGGGAGCAGGTCACCACCACCGGGGTGCGCCGCCCGACCACCAACAGCCCCGTTCTGGCCTGCAACCCGGCCGACGTCGACTGGTTCAACGAGGCCTCCTTCCTACCCACGCTGCCGCGCGTGCGCCAGGAGGGGCTGGCCATGCCGGGCAAGGACGGCATGCTGGTGCTGGCCGCCAGCGAGTGCATGCCCAAGGGCGTGGCGCTGCTGGACACCCCCGACGTCGACTCCGCGGTCGCCGCGCACCACGAGTTCGCAGCGAAGTTCCTCGACGCCGCCGACCTGTGGGTGTTCGTCACCACCAGCCGCCGCTACGCCGACGCCCGGGTCTGGGAGTTCCTGCAGGTCGCGCGCGACCGCGACACCTCGCTCGCGGTGGTGCTCTCGCGGGTGCCCGAGCGCGGGCACGAACAGCTCACCCACCACTTCGGCGCCATGCTGGACGCCAACGGGCTGGGCAACGCGGCCCGGTTCCACATCCCCGAGACCGACCAGATCGCAGGTGAGCGCTTCACCGCCAACACCGCCGACCGCATCCGCGACTACCTGGCCGACGTCGCGGGCGACCTCGCCAAGCGCGACCGCGTCTCCCGGCGCACCTTCATCGGCGTCGTCGACAGCTTCCGCACCCGCGTGCCCGAACTCGCCAAGCAGGTCGAGCGGCAGGTCGAGATCGGCCGGGTGCTGGAGAAGTCGGCGGCCACCGCCTACGACACCGCGGTCGCCGAGGTCACCCGGTCCGTCCAGGACGGTTCACTGCTCCGCGGCAACCTGCTGGCGCGCTGGCAGGACATCGCCGCCAGCGGCGAGCTGGCCCGCACCATGCGGCTGCGCGGCAAGCGGCGCGCCACGACCTCCGAGCAGGCCGCCGAGCGGGTGAAGGCGCTGCAGGGCGCGGTCCGCGACAGCCTGCAGGCCCTCATCCTGTCCTCGGCGGGGCGCGCCGCCGAGCAGGTCGCCGAGCGGTGGGAGGAGGTCCCCGGTGCGGCGGCCATGGCGGACGCGGCCCGGGGCGAGGCGGCCGGGGGCGAGCTGGCCCGCCGCACACGTGAGGAGATCACGGGCTGGCAGCAGCGCGTGGCGGAGCTGGTCGCGGCCGACGGCGCCACCAAGCGGTCCGTCGCCCGCTTCGTCACCTTCGACGCCACCGCGTTCACCCTCGTCCTCATCGTCGACCTGCTGGGGTACGCGGCGGTGGAGCCGACCACCCCGCGCAGCGCCGGGCCGACGCCGCAGCGATTGCTGAAAGGGCTCTTCGGGGCCGAATCGCTGCGTAACATTGGCACGATGGCACGCGACGACCTGCAGCGGTGCGTCACCGAGCTGCTGAACACCGAGCGCGCGCGCTTCCTCGACGCACTGTCCGCGGCGGGGCTGCCGCAAGAAGCCGATGCCGTCCAGCTCTACCAGGCCACGTACAACCTTGAGATTGCGCGATGACGACTCAGCGGAACCCCGCTCACGCCGACGAGGAACCCGACGTGGCGGGAGCCCAGGCCGATCCGGGGGCATCTCCTCCCGCGGATCCCGCGCGGCACGCCCCGGAGGCGCCTGACGGCGCACACCGGGTACGCGGCGACGACCAGTGGACCGGCTACTCCCTCCCGGCCAAGGTCCGCAGGGACGCCGGGTGGACGCAGCCCGCGGGCAACGCCTGGCCGCCGAGCCACCCGGAGGCGTCCGACCCCGCGTCCTACCCGGCGCTGCGCCGCGCCGTCGACATGCAGTCGGGCCCCCACCCCTCCCTCGCCGACGAGCAGGACGCCCCTCCGCCGCCCGGCCACCCCGGGGACGGGAACCGCGCCCGCCCGGCCGGGGCGGAGCAGTGGGGCGACGCCGCCGCGGGCGCGGTCGGCGGGCCGGTCGGCCCCGCGCCGGACGCGGCATCGGCCTCGGGCACCTACCCGGCGCTGCGGCGCGCCGTCGACCGCGTCGGAGGGGGGCGCCGACGCAGGACCAACCCCGACCTCCTTGCCGACGACCCGGACGACGGTGCCGGCTGGCGTACCGACGCCGGTGCCCCGCCCGTGGGCGGCCGCCGCTCCGCGACCGGCCCGCGAACGGCCATGACTCCGCCGCCCGCGACCGCGGAGGCACCCCCGGGCGACCCGGGCACCGTCCCGCCGGCTGCGGCGGCGAACACCGCTCCGCCCCCGGCGGATTCCGCCGCGCAGGCAGCGCCGGAGCCGCAGGGCACCGACGGCCCGGCCACCGGGGGAGCCGACCCCGCTGACCCGGCCGCCTCGGACGGCGGCGCCCGCCCCGAGCGCCCGACCCGCGGCGGTCGGCACGCCGCCCCGAAGCGGCCCGCGTCCGCGGTCGCGGCCGACACGGCCGTCGGCCCCCCGGAGGACACCGTCGACCCCGACGCCCCGGGGACCGGCCCGGTCCACGACGGCACCGACCCCGACGACCCCGAGCGGCTGGCCGACTGGGTGGGCGCGCTCACCGAGGCCGACGACGAGACCTCCAAGATCGCCGGTCGGCGCACCGGGCCGATCCCCATCGTCACCGACGAAACCCGCGGGGACTCCTCCGCCTGGGCGGCGACCGCGACCGATGAGGACGACGAGTACCGGATCAGCTCCAACGACCCGTGGCAGCCCATGCCCGCCACCACCCGCGAGGAGCTGATCGCCCGCCTCGACGCGCTGGCCGAGATCGTCGCGATCGGCCGCGACGATTTCGACCCCGAGCTCATCGCGCACGCCCGCCACCTCCTCGACCATGCCGGTGCCCGGCTCCGCCTCTCGGGGGACCACACCGTCGTCGCGCTCGCGGGCGGCACCGGAAGCGGCAAGTCGTCGCTGTTCAACGCGTTGTGCGGGCTGGAGTTCTCCCGGGTCGGCATCACCCGCCCGACCACCTCCTCGGCGCACGCCTGTGTCTGGGGGAACGAGGGCGCCGACGGCCTGCTGGACTGGCTCGGCGTCCCGCACCGCAGCCGCCACTCGCGCACCAGCGTGCTGGACACCGGGAACTCCGAGCTCAGCGGTCTGATCCTGCTCGACCTGCCCGACCACGACTCCGTGCGGGCCATGCACACCGCCGAGGCCGACCGCCTCATCGGCGCCGCCGACCTGCTCATCTGGGTCCTCGACCCGCAGAAGTACGCCGACGCCGCGGTGCACCACCGCTACCTCAAGGAGATGTCGGGGTACGGTGCGGTCACGGTCGCCGTGCTCAACCAGGTCGACCGGGTGGAGCCCGAGGAGCTCGAAGAGCTCCTCACCGACCTGCGGCGGCTGCTGGAGACCGAGTCCGGTGTGCACCCGCGCGTGCTCACCACATCCGTCCTCACCGGCCACGGCGTCCGCGACCTGCGCGAGCTGCTCATCGGGACCGTCACCGAGCGGCGGGCGCTGATCGACCGGCTCGTCGCCGACCTCGACCAGGTCATCGTCGGCTTCGAGCGCTACCGGGGGGCCGCCGAGCCGCCCGCGGTGTCCGACGCGAGCCGCCTGCGCCTGGTCACCGACCTGCTGTCCGCGAGCGGGGTCTCCGCCATCGCCGACACCACCGAGACGGCGCACGAGCGGCGCGGCAGCAGACGGGTGGGCTGGCCGGTCACCCGTTGGGCGCGCAAGCTGCGTCGCGATCCGCTGCGCGCCATCCGCATGGGCTTCCACAGCGACGACGACGAACGCGGCGTGACCGGCCCGGTCGACGCCCACCAGGCCGAGATCGAGACCGCGACGGCCCAGATCGCCGACGGCGCCGGGGGCTCCCTGCCGTCTCCGTGGCCCAAGCGGCTGCGGGCGGCGGCCCGCCGCAACCTGCGCGACCTTCCGGTGGGCCTGGGCAACGCCATCAGCGAGACCGTGCCCGATGCCGAGGACACACCGCTGTGGTGGCAGATCGTGCGCGTCCTGCAGTACGCGCTGCTGGCCACGGCGGGCGCGGGCCTGGCCTGGTTCTGCACCCTGCTGGTCAGCTGGGTCGGTGGCGGGCTCACCGGCATCGGCCTGCTGGACGACCCCGCCTACCTCGGCTTCGCGGGGGCCGTGGTGGTCGCGACGCTGGCCGTGGGCTGGCTGACCGACGTGGGCTGCCGCAACCTCGTGTCGGTCGCCGCGACCCAGCGCCGCGACCAGGTCGAGAGGGAGAGCGCCGAGCGGGTCCGGGCGATCGCCGAGGAGCTGGTCATCACGCCCTTGGAAGAGGAGCTGGCCCGCTACCGCGCCTTCCGCCGGGCGCTCGGCACCGCCCTGGTGAAGCACGATGAGCAGGACGGGAGCCACTAGGGCGTGTTCGGCGGATGCTTTCCGGTGAGCGAGCAGCCGTCCGGCGCAGCGAGCGTCGTTCCGGTGGCCGCGAGCCGGAAACGATCCGTCAGACACGCCCCAGGTCGCGTTGCGCGGTCCATGTCCCCCGGGCGGCCGCCCGCTCTCCGCAGAGCACCCGGCGAACACGCTCGGGCGGACCCACGCCCACCGGATCCGCTCACGGCGCCGGGCGGGGGTCGCCTCCCCCGCCCGGCGCCGTCCTCCGTCGCAGAAGCGGCTAGACCCACTGGATGCCGGCGGCCATAGTCCCCCCAGTCTGTGTGCGCACACTCGGTAACGGTGCCCAGGGCGCTCGCGGCGGATCCGGACGATCGCCGGGGCCGCCCGCGACGCCGTTCACCGACTCGCGGCCGACCGGGCCGCGCCCCAGGCCATGATCGCCGCGCCGCACGTGTCGGCCAACCCCCGTCGTGCGGCCGCCTGACCGTAATGGGCGGGCTGCAGCGTGCCTCAATCTAGTGGTTTCCGCTCCGCAATGCACAATCGGCGATTAAGGTGTCACTGACTGTGATTCAATGTCGGGTCGTGTCACCCCAAGCCGCCCTGTCCCAGCGGGTTCGGGTGGCGAGGGCCAGTGAGGGCCGGTCCGGGTGCACTGGTGGCGAGCGGGGGGATCGACATGGCGGTGGCCGAGCGGGTAGTTACCGAACGTGAGCGGTCCTGGAGCTGGCAGGCGCGCCGGTGGGCGCTGTTCGACCAACCCCGACCGCTCCTCGTGTTCATGGCGATGGTGCTGGTCTGTGCGGTGTCGCTGCTTGCGATCTCCGCGGCGCTGACCCCCGCGCGCCGTGAGGAGATGGTCACCTTCTGCTCACTCGTGGTATGTGCCGCGATTTGTGTGGAGGCGATGCGCCGACTCGGTACCCCGACCGGTCTGACCCGCGATCTGCTGGGGGCGTGGTGGTTTCCCACCCTTCTGCTCCTACCGCCGGTGTACTCCCTTATCATCCCCATTCCGGTCTATCTCCTCCTGCAGTTCCGTATCAGGAGGACCATGCTGCACCGACGCGTGTTCAACGCCGCGTCGGTCGGGCTGTCGGGGTTCATCGCCTCGGCCGTCTTCCACCTCGCCCTCACCGGTGACATCGTCGGCCCGGCCGGGATGCCCTCCCACATCGGCCGGGAGATCCTGGTGACCGGGTCGGGGGCGCTGCTGGCGGTGTTCTGCTGCGCCCTGTTCACCGTGCTGAACACGCTGACCATCGCGATGGCCGTGCACCTGAGCGCGTCCGACACCACCTGGCGCCGACTGCTGTGGGACCGCGAGGCCGTCACCGTCGACAGCGTCGAGATGTGCGTGGGGCTCACCGTCGCCATCCTCTCCGGACTGTCGGTACTGCTGCTGCTCATCGCCGTGCCGCCGGTCATGCTGCTCCAGCGCAGCCTGATGTACCAGCAGCTGCAGGCCGCCGCCCGCACCGACCCCAAGACCGGGCTGCTCAACGCGGCGACCTGGGAGCGCGAGGCGCGCGCCGAGCTGCGCCGCGCCGTGCACGGACGGCGGTCGGCCGCGGTGCTGGTCATCGACATCGACCACTTCAAGCGGGTCAACGACACCTACGGGCACCTGGTCGGCGACCACGTACTGGCGGGCGTGGCGGCCACGCTCGCCCACCAGCTGCGCCAGGGCGACAGGATCGGCCGCTTCGGCGGCGAGGAGTTCGTCGTGCTCCTGCCGGGCGCCGACATGGCCGAGGCGTGCCGGGTGGCCGAACGGCTCCGCTGCACGGTCGGCCGCACCGTCCTGGCGATCGGCGAGCACACCGTGGACATCACCGTCTCGATCGGGGTGGCGCTCCTGCGCACGCACGGCGACGACCTCGTCGACCTGCTCGCCGCCGCCGACCTCGCCCTCTACCGGGCCAAGGACGCCGGACGCGACCGCGTGTGCCTTCCCGCGTTGCGCCGGCCGCCCACCCTGCGGCAGTCGCCGCTCCGGCATCGCGCGAGGTGAGCGCGGCGGCGTCGCCCCTCCCGCACCCCCGGACCGGTCGGCGCCGGGTCTCCGGGCGTCCACAGGGCCGAACGGCGCCTTTGCCGGGTGATCGCGCGATCACCCACCGTGGACGCATGGCACACGACGACGGTCCGCACCTCTCCTCCTTCACCGATCCGCCCACCCTCACCATCGGCGGCCCCACCGACGTCATCGCCGCCGTCCCCTACCTCCTCGGCTTCCACCCCGCCGACTGCCTCGTCATCCTCGGGCTCCGCCCGGGAGCCGCGCGCCTGCGCTGCGTGCTCCGCTGCGACCTGGCCGACCGGCCGCCCGACCTGCCCGCGCAGTGGGGCCGGCAGGTCGCCGCACTGCTGGCCGAGGCCGGCTGCGCCAACGTGATCGCGGTCGGGTACGGCCCGGCGCACCGCATCACCCCGCTGGTGGACGCACTGCGCGCGCACGCCCCGGCCGCCGGGGTGCCGGTGCGGGAGGCGCTGCGGGTGGTCGGCGGCCGCTACTGGTCCTATGTCTGCTCCGCGCCGGAGTGCTGCCCGCCCGACGGAGTCGCCTACGACGTCGGCACTTCCACGGTCCCGGCCACCGCGGTCGTCGGTGGGCTCACCGCCTGGCGCGACCGGCGGCTGATCGAGGAGTTCGTCGCCCCGGTCGGCGGACCGCGCTCGACCGAGATGCGGCGGGCGACGGCCCAGGCCGAGGCGCGCGCCGCGCGGCTGCGTCGCCACGCGTCCGACCTGGGCCCCACGGCGGTGCGCACCGCCCTGCGGGTCGAGGGCGTGCGCGCGGTACACGCGGCGGTCGGCGCCGCGCGCGACGGCCGCCTCGTCGACGACCCGGAGGCCATCGCCTGGCTCGGCCTGGTCCTGGCCAGCGTCCGCGTGCGCGACGAGGCGTGGGCACTCATCGACGCCGAACACATCGACACCCACGTCGGACTGTGGCGCCACGTCTTCCGGCACGTGGGCCCGGAATACGCGGCCGCCCCCGGAGCGTTACTCGCTTTTGCCGCCTGGCAGAGCGGCGACACCGCCCTGGCCGACGTCGCGCTGGACCGCGTCGAAGAGTCGGCGCCCCACTACACGATGGCGGCGCTGGTGCGCCAGGCGGTGCGCGGCGGGATGCCCCCGGAGAAGTGGGAGCCGATGAGCACCGAGTGGCTGGAGCGGGTCGCGCCGCTGGCCGGCCCGGACGGTCCCACGGCCCTGCCGGAGGCGGTGGAGCAGACCGGAGCAGCAGGGACGACCGGGACGGGCGCGGACGATGCGAATCCGCCGTGATGTCAAGGGCACCTGCGCGTACGCCCTAGGCTGGAGAGCATGCCGGAGTACATCTACACCATGCGGAACGTGCGCAAGACGCACGGCGACAAGGTCGTCCTGGACGACGTTTCGGGTTCGTTCCTGCCCGGCGCCAAGATCGGTGTCGTCGGGCCGAACGGCGCGGGTAAGTCCACCCTGCTGAAGGTCCTGGCGGGCGTCGAGCAGCCGTCCAACGGTGAGGCTCGGCTGATGCCCGGGTTCAGCGTGGGCATGCTGGCCCAGGAGCCGCACCTCGATCCGGACAAGACGGTCCTGCAGAACGTCGAGGACGGCGTCGCCGAGACCAAGCGGATGCTGGACCGGTTCAACGAGATCGCCGAGAAGATGGCGACCGACTACTCCGACGATCTCCTCGAAGAGATGGGCAAGCTGCAGGAGCAGCTCGACCACCGCAACGCCTGGGACCTCGACAGCCAGCTGGCCCAGGCCATGGACGCGCTGCGCTGCCCGCCGGCCGACACCCCCGTCACCAACCTCTCCGGTGGCGAGAAGCGCCGTGTCGCGCTGTGCCGCCTGCTGCTGGAGAAGCCCGACATGCTCCTCCTCGACGAGCCCACCAACCACCTCGACGCCGAAAGCGTGCAGTGGCTGGAGCAGCACCTGGAGAGCTACGCGGGGACGATCGTCGCGATCACCCACGACCGCTACTTCCTCGACCACGTCGCCACGTGGATCCTGGAGATCGACCGCGGCAAGCTCTACCCCTACGAGGGCAACTACACCACCTACCTCGACACCAAGGCCGCCCGCCTGAAGGTCGAGGGGCAGAAGGACGCCAAGCGGCAGAAGCGGATCAAGGAAGAGCTGGAGTGGGTCCGCTCCAACGCCAAGGCGCGCCAGACCAAGAGCAAGGCCCGTCTCCAGCGCTACGAGGAGATGGCCGCCGAGGCGGCAAAGACCCGCAAGCTGGACTTCGAGGAGATCCAGATTCCGCCGGGCCCGCGCCTGGGCGGCACGGTGGTCGAGGTCAAGAACCTCAGCAAGGGCTACGAGGAGCAGCTGATCGAGGGCCTGAGCTTCTCGCTCCCGCCCAACGGCATCGTCGGTGTCATCGGCCCCAACGGTGTCGGTAAGACGACCCTCTTCAAGATGATCGTCGGTGAGGAGCAGCCCGACGGCGGCTCGATCAACGTCGGCGACACGGTGCAGATCTCCTACGTCGACCAGTACCGGAGCCGCATCAACCCGGACAAGAACGTCTGGGAGGTGATCTCCGACGGCGAGACCTTCATCCAGGTCGGCAACGTCGAGATCCCCAGCCGCGCGTACGTGGCGGCGTTCGGCTTCAAGGGCTCCGACCAGCAGAAGCCGGCCGGTGTGCTGTCCGGCGGTGAGCGCAACCGCGTCAACCTCGCGCTCACCCTGAAGCAGGGCGGCAACCTGCTGCTGCTGGACGAGCCCACCAACGACCTGGACGTCGAAACGCTGGGCTCGCTGGAGAACGCGCTGCTGGACTTCCCCGGCTGCGCGGTGATCACCAGCCACGACCGCTGGTTCCTGGACCGCGTCGCCACGCACATCCTGGCGTGGGAGGGCGAGTCCGACTGGTACTGGTTCGAGGGCAACTTCGAGGCCTACGAGAAGAACAAGATCGAGCGTCTCGGCCCTGAGGCCGCGCGCCCGCACGCGGTGACCCACCGCAAGCTCACCCGCGACTGACCACCGACGTCTCCGGCTCACGGCCCGGATCCGCCGGAGGGCGGATCCGGGCCGCGCCGTATCCGCCGAGTCGTCGGCCCGTTCCCGGTGGGCCCCGGCGGTCGCCAGGCGGCCGGAGAGCACATAGGCTGTCCGGTGACTATGACTTCCGCGCGCGATGACCAAGTGACCTTCTACGAGGCCGTCGGCGGCGAAGAGACCTTCGTCCGCCTCGTCCGCCGCTTCTACGAGGGCGTCGCAGGCGACCCCGTGCTGCGGGCGATGTACCCCGAGGAGGACCTCGGCCCGGCCGAAGAGCGGCTGCGCCTGTTCCTCATCCAGTACTGGGGCGGCCCGCGCACCTACAGCGAGCGCCGGGGCCACCCCCGGCTGCGCATGCGGCACGTCCCCTTCACCATCGGCGCCCCCGAACGCGACCGGTGGCTGCGGCACATGCGCGCCGCCATGGACGACATCGCTCTCCCCGCACCGCTCGACCGGCAGATGTGGGAGTACATGGTGATGGCCGCGCACAGCATGGTCAACGCCCCCGAAGCCGCGGCGGAGCAGGCCGCTGCGGCTCAGGTCGCCGACCCCACCTCGATCAGCGTGGAGCGCAGCGGCGACGACAGCGACGGCGACGAACCCATCCGCATCTCGCTCCGATGATCATGGGGGCGGATCCGGTCCTGCCCGTTCCGCCCGATCATTCCGCCCGATCATTTCCCATGTTCACCGCCGGTCACGGGGTGCAGGTACTCCCCGAGGTAGGCCCGTTCATCCTCGTCGAGGCGGCGGGGTGACTGCGACTCCAGGTCGTAGCCGACGATGACCGAGGCGGCACGCGCGTAGACGTGGTCGTCGTCGAGGATCTCGTACTCCAGCCGGAAGCTCGCGTTGCGGATCTCCGACACCCACGTCTCGACGCGCACCGGCTCCGGGCGCAGCAGGATCGGGCGCAGGTAGTCGACCTCGTGCCGGGCGACGACCATGCCGCCCACTCGGGCCGCCCCGACCTCCGGCACGTCCCACTTGAGGAACGCGACCCGGGCATCCTCCAGGTAGGTCAGCATCCGGACGTTGTTGACGTGGTTCAACGGGTCCAGGTCGGCGAAGCGGACGGTCGCGAGGTACACATGCCGCCGGGGACCGCCCCCCGGGTCCTCCGAGACGGGGGTCGCGGTCATGTGCTCGGTCACGGCTGTCATCCCTCCACCGGTCGTCCACGCTGCAACCCGGCGATTCTCTCAGGTCGGCGGGCGACAGCGGCGCCCGGCCTCGGAGACGCCGGTCACACCGGCCCGTCCACCTTCAGGCCGGTGTGGTGTGCCAGGAAGGCCAGCTGGTCGGCGCTGAGGCGCACGCTGCGGCTCACCGAGCGGGAGCTGTGCCCGACATCGGCCTCGCGGCGCAGCAGGATCGGCCGCTCCTCGAACGGCGCCCCGGTGGCGTACTGCAGCTCCGCGCACATCTTCCGGGCGTGCAGCGGGTCGACCCGGGTGTCGTTGTCGAACACGGTGAACAGCGTCGCCGGGTAGCGCACGCCCTCGCGCACGTTGTGGTAAGGCGAGTAGGCCAGCAGCCAGCCGAGCGCCTCGGGGTCCTCGGCGCTGCCGTACTCGCCGTTCCACAGCTGCCCCAGCCCGAAGCGCTCGTAGCGGACCATGTCCAGCAGCGGAGCCGAGCACACGGCTGCGGCGAACAGGTCGGGGCGCTGCGTGATCGACGCGCCGACCAGCAGCCCGCCGTTGCTGCCGCCCATCACGGCCAGCCGGTCGGCGGTGGTGACACCGGTGGCGATGAGGTGCTCGGCGGCGCTCGCGCAGTCGTCGAACACGTTCTGCTTGGCGGCCAGCATGCCGCCGCGGTGCCATTCCTCGCCCTCCTCCAGACCGCCCCGGAGGTTGGCGATCGCGTACACGCCCCCGGCCCGCACCCATGCCAGCGCGGTGGCGTTGTAACCCGGGGTCAGCGAGATCGAGAAGCCCCCGTAGCCGTACAGGACCGCGGGGCGCGGACCGGCGCCGTCCTCCTCGGGCGGGGAGACCACCAGCATGCGCACGGCCGTCCCGTCGCGGGAGGTGAAGGTGACCTGCTCGGTACGCACCTCGGGAAGGTCGAGGGTGCCCGGCGGGCTCGCCCACAGGGACACCTCGCCGGTCCGCGCGTCGTAGTGGTGGACCGCGGTCGGCGACGTGTTGTCGGCGTAGCCGAACCACGCCTCGTGCCCGCCCTCGGGGCGCTCGATCAGCCCGCCGATCGAGCCGAGGCCCGGTAGCGGTAGTGCGCCGCGCCGCTCGCCGGAGGCGAGGTCGTGCACGGTGACCTCGCTGATGGCGTGCCGACGCCAGGAGACCAGCAGCTGCGGGGTGTCCGATTCGGCCCCGTCCAGGACGGCGAAGTCGGCGAGCACGGCGTCCGGGTCGGTGGCGATGAGGGTGCGCCAGTGCGCGTAGGAGGGCGCGGCGGGGTCGGCCACGCACAGGCGGCCGCGCGGTGCGTCGCGGTCGGTGAACAGGTAGAGCCGGCCGTCGCGTCCCACGTGCGGGGAGACCTCGGCGTCCACGCCCTCCTGGATCGGCACGAAGCGCGGCGCCTCGGGGCCGGCCCCGGAGAGGTCGGCGATCCAGGCGTCGTTGCGCGCGTCCGTGCCCTTTGAGGCGGTGAGCACCAGCCACCGCGCGTCGCGGCTCAGGGACAGGCCGAAGTACTCGGTCTTGTCGCGGCCCTCCCCGAAGATCAGCACGTCCTCGTCGACGGGCGTACCGACCCGGTGCAGGTAGACGCGCCGGTGGTACTGCTCCTCGCCCTCGGGGACCAGGTCGGGTGCCAGGCGCCGGATGTAGTAGAACGCCTCGCCGCCGGGCAGCCAGGCGATGGGGGAGTAGCGGCAGCGGTCGATCGGGCCGTCGACCTCCTCACCGGTGGCCACGTCCATGACGCGCAGCAGCGACTCCTCGTCGCCGCCCTCGGAGAGCTGGTAGGCGATCAGCCGGCCCTCGCGGTCGGGGCGCCAGGAGTCGAGCGTGGTGCCGCCGCTGGGGTCGATGGCGGTGGGGTCGATCAGCACCCGTTCGGTGCCGCCGTCCGGGTCCACGGTGTGCAGCACCCCGTGCTCCTGCTCGGCGGTCCGGCGGGTGAAGAAGCGCCTCTCACCCCGCCAGACGGGCGCGCCCACGAACCCGGCACCCATGAGTTCGTGGATGCGCTCGGCGAACCACTCGCGGGCGGGCAGGCTCGCGGCCTCCTCGGTATAGAGGCCGTCCTGGGCGGCCGCCCACTCCTTCGTCTGGGCGGAATCGGCCTCTTCCAGCCAGCGGTAGGGGTCACGGATGTCGTATCCGTGCAGCGATTCGCTGAGTTCCAGCCGCTCGGCGGCGGGGTAACGGCGTACAGGCATGTCCGAACTCTATCCACAGACCTTTGGCGTGCGCTCCCGGCGCGGCTGACTGGGAAAAGGGGGACGGTGGCAGAAGATGAGTTTCCCGGAGGTTTTCCCGGGCTCCCGGTATTTGGGGTGGCGGTGGAGCGCTTCGACCAAGCAAACTGAATGCGGGACGTTACTCGGCGGGAACCACCCACGGGAGGTCCGTGTGGAAACGCGAACGGTTCCGGTCATGCGACCGGTACACAAGGAGGCAGCCTGGCTGGCCGATCGGCTGGCCGGGGAAGAGACAGGCGGCTCGCCGGCCGACACGCCGGCACGGGAGACGCGATGAGCACCGCACGCGGTACGGAGGGCGGCACAGTCCACCGCCACGTGCTGCTTCTCAACGCGAGTTACGAACCTTTGACGACCCTACCGTTGCGGCGAGCGATCCTGCTGGTGTTGCGGGAAAAAGCCGAAGTCGTGCATGGCGACGCCGGAGGCGCCGTCCTGCACTCGGCGTCCACCGCGCTGTCGGTTCCGTCGGTGATCCGGCTTCGGCGCTACATCCGCGTCCCCTACCGGAGACGGGTCCCCCTCACCCGGGTGGCGCTCATGCGCCGGGACGGGCACCACTGCGCCTACTGCGGGAAGCGGGCCGAGACCATCGACCACGTGATCCCGCGCAGCCGCGGCGGCGCCCACGTGTGGGAGAACGTCGTGGCGTCGTGCAAACCGTGTAACCACCGCAAGGCCGACCGCCTCCTCGACGAGCTCGGCTGGGAACTGAACGTCACACCCACGGTTCCCCGGGGCCTGCACTGGCGGCTCATCAACGGCGAGAATCACGGCGACCCCCAGTGGGCGCCGTACATGGCCCGAGTGGCGGCCTGACCGGCCCGAAGAAGAGCCGAAGGAGAACAACCGAGAACGCCCCACGGCCCCAGGCCACCGGCGCCCAGGACCCCACCGGCCCTGGGCGCCGCCCTTTCCGCCCGCCCCGCAATGGAGAACCCGGTGGCCCGGTGGCCCGGTGGCCCGGTGGCCCGGTGGCCCGGTGGCCGGCCCGGCCGGATGGCGGCCGGGCCGGCCACGCCTCAGCGCCCGAGGTGGGCGCCGCCGTTGACGTGCAGTACCTGGCCGGTGATGTGTCCGGCGCCGGGGGAGGCGAGAAAGCCGACCAGAGCGGCGATGTCGTCGGGGGTTCCGGCCCGCCCGGTCGCGGTGGCAGCGATGAGCCGCCGCTCGCGCTCCTCGCCCAGTCGGCCACGGAAGAACTCGGTGCCGACGGTGAGTCCGGGTGAGACCACGTTGGCCGTGATCTCCTGACCACCGAGCTCTGCCGCCAGGTCGGCCGTCCACGCCTCCACGGCGGCCTTGGCCGCTCCGTAGGACCCTGCCCCGGTCCGAGCGGCGATGGACCCGATGGTCACCACGCGGCCCCCGGGGGTGAGCCGGGGGCGGAGAGCCGCCGTGAGCAGGACCGCCGAGAGCAGGTTCGCGTCGATGTTGCGCCGCCAGCCTGCTGCCAGCTCCGCAAGTTCCCCGGTGCGGGGCATTCCGCCGGCCCCCGCATCGCCGTCCGGTCTCGGCGGCTCGTCCAGGTCGGCGTTTCCGCCTGCATTGTTGACCAGGACATCGACCGCCTCGGGCAGCCGGGGTAGGGCGGCCTCCAGCGCGGAGGGGTCGGCCACGTCGCAGACCACCGCATCGGCGCCGATCGCCTCGGCGGCCTGCCGGAGTAGCTCGGCCCGGCGCCCCAGGATCGTCACCCGGGCTCCGGACGATGCGAAGTGCTCGGCCACGGCCCGGCCGATACCTGTCCCGCCTCCGGACACCACGACGCGCGCCACAGTAATCTCCTTTAGTGCTGAAATATGTGTTTCAGCGCTAAAGTACCACTATGGGAAGTGAACACGGAGAAAAGTGCGCTGGGGAGTGTGCGGCAGCACCCGCGAAGGGCGCCACCCAGCCAACGGAGGACGCGGTGGACCGCATCCAGAAGGCGTGGCTGCGCGAGCGGCCCGGCACCCCGGTCGACTCCATCGGCGTCATCACCCGTGTCTGGCAGGTGGCCAAGCTTCTCGACGACGACCGCAGGCGCACCATGGCCCGCCTGGGCATGGACGCCGCCACCCGTGACCTACTCAGCACCCTGCGGCGGGCCGGTCCGCCCTACCGGCTCACCCCCGGAGAGATCGCCCGGGCCGCACTGGTCAGCCCGGGGGCGGTGTCGCTGCGGCTGGCCCGTGCCGAGGAGCAGGGCCTGGTGCGCCGCTTCAAAGAGGGGGCGGATGGGCGCAGCACGACCGTCGAGCTCACGCCGGAGGGGCACGCCCTCATCGAGCGGACCGTCGACGACCTGCTCCGACATGAGGAGAGCCTGCTGGACGGCCTCACCACCGATCAGCGGGACCAGCTCGCCGACCTGCTGCGCGTTCTGCTCGCTCACCTCGGCGAGCGCACCGCCGCACACAAGTCGGCCGCCCCACCGCGGCCGGAAGGGTCCGGTGCGGTGGGGCGGCCATGAACGGGAGCCGCGAGTCGGCTTACTCCACCTGGGTGACGTCGCGGGCGGCGCCGGTGGAGGCGGAGGTGGCCATGGCGGCGTAGGCGCGGAGGGCCGGGGTGACCGGGCGGTCGCGGTTCTTGGGGCGGAAGCGGCCGAGTTCCTTGAGGAGGCGTTCGCGGCGGGCCTCCAGTTCCTCGGCGGGGACCTCCAGGGTGATACCGCGGCCGGGGATGTCGATGGAGATGATGTCGCCGTCCTCGACCAGGGCGATGTCGCCGCCCGAGGCCGCCTCGGGGGAGGCGTGGCCGATGGACAGGCCCGACGTGCCGCCGGAGAAGCGTCCGTCGGTGATCAGGGCGCAGGCCTTGCCCAGGCCGCGGCCCTTGAGGAAGCTCGTCGGGTACAGCATCTCCTGCATGCCGGGGCCGCCCTTGGGGCCCTCGTAGCGGATGACGACGACGTCGCCCGCCTCGACGCGCTTGCCGAGGATGCCGTCGACCGCGTCCTCCTGGCTCTCGAAGACCTTGGCCGGGCCGCTGAACGTCCACAGCTCCTCCTCGACCCCGGCCGTCTTGACGATGGCGCCGTCCGGGGCGAGGTTGCCGGACAGCACCGCGAGGCCGCCGTCGGCGGTGTAGGCGTGCTCGACGGAGCGGATGCAGCCGCCTGCCCGGTCGGTGTCCAGGGTGTCCCAGCGGACGTCCTGGGAGTAGGCCTTGGTGGTGCGCCGACCGCCCGGGGCGGCGTGGAACAGCTCGACGGCCTCGGGCCGGACTCGGTCGGAGGCGATGTCCCACGCGGCCAGGAGCTCGCCGACGGTGCGGCCGTGCACCGTCGGCAGCGAGGTGTCGAGCAGCCCGCCGCGGGCGAGTTCGCCGAGGATGGCGGGGATCCCGCCGGCGCGGTGGACGTCCTCGATGTGGTACTTGTCGGTGTTCGGCGCGACCTTGCACAGGCAGGGCACCCGGCGCGACAGCGCGTCGATCTCCGTGAGCCCGAAGTCCACTCCGGCCTCGGTGGCCGCGGCCAGCAGGTGCAGGATGGTGTTGGTGGAGCCGCCCATGGCGACGTCGAGTGCCATGGCGTTGGCGAAGGCCGCCGGGGTGGCGATGGACAGCGGCAGCACCGAGGGGTCGTCGTCCTCGTAGTAGCGCCGCGCGGCCTCGACCACCAGGCGTCCGGCGTCCTCGTAGAGCCTCTTGCGGGCGACGTGGGTGGCCAGCACGGTGCCGTTGCCGGGCAGGGCCAGCCCGATGGCCTCGGTCAGGCAGTTCATCGAGTTGGCGGTGAACATGCCCGAGCAGGAGCCGCAGGTGGGGCAGGCGGCCTCTTCCATCTCGTCCAGCTCGGCCTGCGAGACGCTCTCGTCGGCGGCGGCGATCATCGGGTTGATCAGGTCGAGCTTGCGGACCGTGGTGGCGGTGCCCTCGACGACCGTGACCTTGCCGGCCTCCATCGGGCCGCCGGAGACGAACACCGTGGGGATGTTCAGCCGCATGGCGGCCAGCAGCATGCCCGGGGTGATCTTGTCGCAGTTGGACACGCACACGAGCGCGTCGGCGCAGTGGGCGTTGACCATGTACTCCACGGCGTCGGCGATCAACTCGCGGCTGGGCAGCGAGTAGAGCATCCCACCGTGGCCCATGGCGATGCCGTCGTCGACCGCGATGGTGTTGAACTCGCGGGGGACGCCGCCCGCCTCGCGAACGGCGTCCGCTACGACGTCGGCCACCTCGCGGAGGTGGACGTGGCCCGGAACGAACTGGGTGAAGCTGTTGGCGACGGCCACGATGGGCTTGCCGAAGTCTTCACGTTCCACGCCGGACGCGCGCATGAGGGCGCGCGCTCCGGCCATGTTCCTGCCGTGGGTGACCGTGCGTGAGCGAAGCGCGGGCATGGGGTGGGACTCCCATCGACTACGAGTGGTTCCTCTCGATGGTAGCCGTGCCCGCGACGTGCTCGCGTCTCGGTGGAGAAGATCGAACGTCCGGATGCTGAGATGGCGGGGTTCGGGCGGAGGAAAGCGAGGGATGGGCGGACCGAGGCCGCCCATCCCGCCCGACCGGGGCCAGGGGATCGGGCCGATCGAGGCTCGCTCAGGTGCGCCGCCTCGGGGACGCTCCGCGCGGAGCACCCCTCAGTAGCGCTGCGGAAGGACCTTGAGCGCCGCCTGGTAGATCTCCTCGATCTCTGTCTCGGTCAGCCGGTCCTTTCCGGTACGCAGCCACTTGCGCACCTTGTGTCCCTGGATGATGTCGACGCCGCGCAGCCGGTGGCTGTCCCACGGCATGCCCGGTCCGTAGATGGCCAGCGACGCGCGCACCTTGATCTCGCGGCCGAGCTCCTCGCTGATGAGGCGCTGGGCCACGAGGGCCTCCTCCAAGGCCTCATCGATGCGCTCGTTCTTCGAGAACCGCCCGTGGTAGAGCTTTTCCAGCTTGTTGCGCAGCGGCAGACGCTTGTCCCAGGACTCGGAGTCGATGGCGAACGCGCCGCGGCGCCCGACGATGAAGTGGTCGATCTGCCCGTTGCCGCCGGGGATGCCGCGGGCGTGTAGGACCCGGTAGCCCATGCGCTGCATCACCCGGAGCTGGGCCTCGGTCTTGCGCTGCGCGGCCGAGGGCGTGCGCCACCGCGGCACCTCGGAGTAGCGCCGGACGGAGTAGACGGTCATACCGATGAGCGCGGCGGCACCGAGGGTCACGCCGATGCGCCAGTCACTCGTGAGGAATCCGACGGCCAAGCCGACCACGACGGCCATGCCGGCGCGGACCGCCCATCGTCGCGCCGACTCTCCGGCGAGCAGTGAGCCATAGGTTCCGGCCGTGGCGTCTCTGAGACCGAGCGAACTTCGGAAACGACCGCCGTCGGCTGTGACGAACGGGGACGGGTAGGACGGTTCGGGGCCCTGGTCGCCCTCTTTGACTCTGGTTGCCGATTCCACAATGGAAAGAGTAGATCCCTGGATTTGCGAGTCATAGTCCATCGGATCTCACACTTTTCTTCCCTGCGGCGAGGTGTTTCTCACGTGTTCAGGCGCCTGCGGCAGGGAATATCTGGTCCTTATCGGCCGACCTCTCTAGAGAAGGCGCCCGCAGCCGCTTCCCGGGGCGCGCCGCCCCCCGGCCTCATGCGTCCAGTTACCCTCGGCTCATGACGGAGATCCACCACCTCACGGCGATCGAGCTGGCCCGCGCCGTGCGGGAACGCGAACTTTCCCCCACCGAGATCACCGACCACTACCTGGCGCGCATCGAACGGCATGACGAGCGCGTCGGTGCCTTCATTACGGTCACCCAGGAACAGGCGAGGCAGCAGGCGCGAAACGCGGAGAAGCGGGTGATCCAGGAATCGCCCGAGGACCTGCCCCCGCTGCTCGGCGTGCCGGTCCCGATCAAGGACCTGGACCCCCAGGCCGGAGTCCGGCACACCTACGGCTCCCGGGCGTTCGCCGACAACGTCCCCGACTACGACGCCGCCGTCGTCACCCGGCTCCGTGCCGCGGGCGCGGTCTTCCCCGGCAAGACCAACACACCGGAGTTCGGATCCCCCTGCTACACCGAGAACGACGTCGCCCCGCCCGCGCGCACCCCCTGGGACCTCACCCGGTCGGCCGGGGGATCCAGCGGCGGCGCCGCGGCCGCGGTGGCCGCGGGCCTGGCGCCCGTCGCGCACGCCAGCGACGGCGGCGGCTCCATCCGCATCCCCGCCAGTGTCTGCGGCATCTTCGGCATCAAGCCCACCCGCGGCCGCATCAGCGGGGCCCCGGAGAAACCCGACCTCATCGGCCTGTCCACCGCGGGCCCCCTCGCCCGAACGGTGCGCGACGCCGCGCTGCTGCTCGACGTCATGTCGGTCAGCATCCCCGGCGACTACTACACCGCCCCGCCGCTGCCCGCGGGGGAGACCTTCCTCGGCCACGCCGGGCGCGACCCCGGTCGGCTGCGCCTCGCCCGCTTCCGTGCCCCGGTCGTCCCCGGCGCGGAGGTCCACCCCGACGTGGTCGCCGCCTACGAGTCGGCGACCGAGCTGCTGGTCTCCCTCGGCCACGACGTCGAGGAGATCGAGCCGCCCTTCGATTCCGCGGCGATGGACCACTTCGCCACGGTATGGGCGGTGATGGCGCTGGCCGTCCCGGTGCCGCCGGAGCGCGAGGAGCTGCTGCGCCCGCTCAACCGCTGGTTGCGCGAACGCGGCCGCTCCTGCTCTGCCCAGGACTACCTGCGGGCGACCACCGCGCTCCAGCAGGGCGTCCGTGCCGCACTGCCCCGGGTCCTGGGATACGACGCGGTGCTGACCCCGACGCTGGCGCTGCCCCCGGTACCGGTCGGCCACTTCGGCACCGACCCGGCCGAGGAGTTCGCACGGATGACCGCGTTCACCCCCTTCACCTCCATGTTCAACGTCACCGGGCAGCCCTCGGTCAGCGTCCCGCTCCACTGGACCGACGAGGACCTGCCCATCGGCGTCATGATCAGCGGCCCCATGGGCGGCGAGCCGATGCTCCTGTCCCTCTCCGCCCAACTGGAGGCGGCGCACCCCTGGATCGACCGCACTCCGCCGATCTGGAGCCGGTGACCCGCACGGCCGCCGCCCCTACCGGGTCAGCGCCCCCTGCCTTCGCGGGCGGACTCGCCCTCCGCGGGGCGCGCGGCCGTGTCCGGCGCCCCGCGGCCGCCCTCCGGCTCCTCGGGTTCCGCGCGCCCCACCGGGAGGAACGGGCTGATCGCCGCGGCGAGCACGACAAGCGCGGCCGCGCCCGCGGCCCCCGACGCGATACCGCCCCAGTCCATGAGCGCCCCCATGAGCGGGGATGTGGCCGCGGATCCGGCGGTCTGGGCCGTCGTCATCCACCCGAACGCCTCGGCGCGCCGGTCCGGCGGGGCGGTGGCGCTGAGCCGCCCCATCGCCGCCGCCAGCGTCGGCGCGATGAACAGCCCCGAGGCGAACAGCACCGGCAGGATCAGCATCGGTGTCGGCAGGTGCGTCACCGGGGGGAAGAACGGCACCAGCAGCACGATCCCCAGCGCCGAGCCGGCGAATCGGCGGGAGAGCCGGGGCGTGCCCGGCAGCGCGCCCGCGACCAGGCCGCCGACGAGCGAGCCCAGCGCCCACACCGCCGCCAGCACCATGGCCAGCGCGGGGCTGTTCAGCTCGTTGGCCCAGGCCACCAGCACCAGGTCCACCCCGATGATCCCGGCGACGAGCGCGAAGAGCATGGCGATGAACAGCACGAACCCGCCGGAGGCCAGCAGGGACGGCCGCGGCCCCGCAGCACCGGTCGACGCCTCGTGGGCCGAAGCCTCCCCGGCGGGCGGCGCGGCGTCGGCCACACCGGCGCGCCGCAGCGCGGCGGCGAACCCGAGCGAGCCGACCAGCGCCGTCGCCGCCAGCACGACCAGCGCGACGCGCGCATCCGCGAACGCCACCGCCCCCGCCGCCAGCATCGGGCCGAGTACGAACAGCAGCTCCTGCAGGGTCGCCTCCGCCGCGTAGACGGCCTGCAGGTCGCGGCCGCGGGTGAGGCGCGGCCACAGCGCGCGCACGATCTGGTTGGCGGGGGGTGAGAACAACCCCGTGGCCAGCGCGAGCGGCAACGCCGCCCACCACCGCTCGGCCGGCAGCAGGGCGATGGCGCTGAGTCCGGCGGCGTAGACGACGCCGCACACGACGACGATGCGGGCGGCGTGGCCGCGGTCGGCCATCCGCCCCCGCATCGGCGCGACCAGTGCGGTGCCCAGGATGAGCAGGCCGACGACGAGGCCGGCCTTGGTGTAGGAGCCGGTCCAGTCGGCGACCAGGAAGGTGATGGCGATCGGCTGCCCCGGCATGTACAGGCGGGAGGCCAGCGACCAGCTCAGGAGGGAGCCGACGTGGGGGATCGCGAAGAGCCGGCGGTAGGAGCGGAGCATCGTCCGATTATGCACGGCATTCTGGGGATCATGGGTTGATTTTCTGCAGATAGCCCGGTTTCGGATATCCGTCCGGAATGCGGATGATGTGCCAACGGGTGAGGCAGGAGGGCTCCGGGAGCCGTACTGCCGGATTACGGCGGGTCCAACGCGCGATCAAGGTATGGCGTAGCCGCGACGGAAGAGCGCGGTAGGGCATCATCGTTTCTTGTGAGGGATGCGGATCTGGCCCGGTTGGCCGAGGAGCACGGCGTCGCGACGGTCTACGAGGACTGGCGGGGCCGGACCGTCCAGGTGCCCCTCGACACCCTGCGGCACGTGCTGACCGCCCTCGGCGTGGACGTCTCCGACCCCCGGGCCGCGCTGGAGGCCCACTGGTCGGCCCAGGGGCGCCGCCTGCTGCCGCCCGCCGTCGTCGTCCGGGAGGGGCGGCGTCCCCACCTCCCTCTGCCCGACGGCACCCATGCCTGGGTACAGCTCGACAACGGAGACCGCGCCGAACCCGACCCCGGCCTGCCCCTGGGTGTGCACCGGCTGCACGTGGAACACATCCCGCCCGCCCGCACCGGGCGCGGGGCCGACGCCTACGACGGCGCCGTCGCCCAGAGCGCCCCTCTGCTGGTGGTCCCCGACCGGCTCGATCTCCCCGAAGCCCTGCGCGACCGCTGCGCCTGGGGTCTGACGGTCCAGCTGTACTCGCTGCGCTCGCGCGCCTCCTGGGCCATGGGCGACCTGCGCGACCTCGCCGAACTCGCCGACTGGAGCGCGCGCGACCTGGGTGCCGACTTCACCGTCATCAACCCGGTGCACGCCACCGAGCCGGCGCCGCCCATCGAACCCTCGCCCTACCTCCCGGTCAGCCGCCGCTACGCCAGTCCCCTCTACATCCGCATCGAGGACGTCCCGGAGTACACCCGTCTGGAGTCCGCCCAACGTGAGGGCATCCAGCGCCTCGCCCGCCCGCTGCGCGAACGCGGCCGCACCGCCGACCTGCTGGACCGCGACAGCGTCTGGGAAGCCAAGCGCGCCGCACTCCTGGCCCTGTTCCAGGTGCGCAGGACCGCTGCCCGGGAGTCCGCCTACCAGGCCTTCCTAGAGCGCGAGGGTGCCTCCCTGGTGGAGTACGCGACCTGGTGCGCGCTCGCCGAGCAGTACGGTTCCGACTACCGCGACTGGCCCGAGCGGCTGCGCGACGTCGGCGCGCACACCGTCGGTCGTGAGGCGCTGCGCCGCTGGCCCGACATCGAGTTCCACCGCTGGCTGCAGTGGATCCTCGACGACCAGCTCGCCGCCGCCCAGGCGGGAGCCCGCGCCGCCGGGATGTCCATCGGCGTCGTGCACGACCTGGCCATCGGGGTGCGCCCGGGCGGGGCCGACGCGTGGATGTACCGCGACTCCCTCATCGACGGCGTCGGTGTGGGGGCGCCGCCCGACGCGTTCAACCAGCAGGGCCAGAACTGGGCACAGCCGCCCTGGCACCCCGTCCGCTTGGCCGAACAGGGCTACGCCCCCTTCCGCCACGTGCTGCGCCAGGCCATGCGGCACGCGGGCGGGGTGCGTGCCGACCACGTCATGGGCCTGTTCCGGCTGTGGTGGATCCCCGAGGGGGCGGAGCCGGACCAGGGCACCTACGTCCGCTACGACCACGAGGGCATGGTGGGCGCACTGACCCTGACCGCCAGGGAGACCGGGTCGGTGGTGGTGGGGGAGGACCTGGGCACGGTGCAGCCGTGGGTCCGCGACCACCTCGCCGAGCGCGGCGTCCTGGGCACGTCGGTGCTGTGGTTCGAGCGGGACGGCGCGGGCACGCCGCGGCGCCCGGAGGAGTGGCGCTCGGAGTGCCTGGCCACCGTGGCCACCCACGACCTCCCGCCGGTCGCCTCCTACCTGTCGGCCGAGCACGTCGAGCTGCGCGACCGCCTCGGCCTGCTGCGCCGCCCCGTCAAGGAGGAGCGCGCCGATGCGGAGGAGCAGGTGGCGGTGTGGCGCGAGCTGCTCATCGAGCTCGGCCTGCTGGCCCCCGACATCGACCCCGTCTCCACCCCGGCCGAGGTCGTGGTAGCGCTGCACGCCTACCTCGCGCGCACCCCGGCCCGGATGATCGGGATCGCGCTGGCCGACGTGGTGGGCGACCGCCGCATGCAGAACCAGCCCGGCACCAGCACCGAGTACCCCAACTGGCGGATCCCGCTGACCAGCGCCGAGGGTGAGCCGGTGCTACTCGACGAACTCGTGGCCGACCCCCAGCTGTGCGCGCAGGTGCGCCGCGCCCTGCGCCCCCTGGCGGCCTCCCACATGCGCGCCGCCCTCGACGGCCCCCGGTGGTCCGCACCCCGCCGCACCCGCCGCTGACCCTTTTCCGCCGTTCGCGGAGACACCGGGGCTTCGCGGGCGCCTTTCCCTCCGATGTCTCCGCGACCGACGACTGGCCGGGGTGGTCGCCGCGACCCGCCTCCGGGGTCGCGGCGACCACCCCGGTCGCTCCTGGCGGAAGGCTAGCCCTGGGCGTCGCGGCGCTGGGCCTTCAGGGCGCGCTCGACGCCGGCACGGCCCTCGATGAGCAGGCGGTGCAGCGCGGGGGCGGGGTTCTCGGCCTCGATGTAGGCGTCGGTCCGGCGCAGTGTCTCCTCCTCGATGAGGTTGCCCGGGTAGGCGCCCTCGGCGAAGGACTGGGCGAACTCGCCGGTCCAGTTCTTCCACGCGTCGGCGAGCAGGCCGAAGTACTTCTCCACGTAGGGCCGGTACAGCTCGCGGTGGGCCGGCTCGTTGAAGCCGCCCAGCGTCGCCCGGAACTCCGCGTTGGCCATGTCCGGCGCGTGCTGGATCCGCTGCCAGGTGGCCGCCTTGGCCTCGGGGGCCGGGATCGCCGCGCGGCACCCGGCCGCCTGGCGCTCGCCCGTCGCGGTCGGGTCGATCTCCAGCTCGGCCGCGATCTCCTTCTCCCCGGCCTTCCCGCCCGAGACCAGGCGGCGCAGCAGCCGCCAGCGCAGATCGGTGTCGATGGTCAGGCCGTCGACCGTGATCGCTCCGTCCAGCAGCCCCTGCAGCAGCGACAGGTGCTCGCTGTCGACGGCCGCGTCGGCGAACGCGTGCGTGTAGGCCAGCTGCAAGTCGCTGCCGGGCTCGGCGGCGGTGAGCAGGTCCCGCAGGCGGGCCGCGAGACGGTTGAAGCCGGTCTCGCGCCAGTCGGGGGCGGCGTAGCTGTGCAGCGCGGCGATGGCCTGCCGGAGCAGCATCTGGGCCACGGAGACGTCGCTGACCCCGTCGATCCCGGAGATGACCAGTTCGACGTAGTCGCGGGCGGCCATCTCGGCGTCCCGGGTCATGTCCCAGGCGGCGGAGAAGCACAGGGCGCGCGGCAGCGACTCCCGGATCTCCCCGACGCCCTCCACCACGGTGCGCAGCGAGCGCTCGTCCAGGCGGATCTTGGTGAACGTCAGGTCGTCGTCGTTGATCAGCACCAGGTCGGGCTGGGTCTCGCCGACCAGCTCCGGTACTGCGGTGCGCGGGCCGGAGACGTCGAGTTCCACCCGGCGGCGGCGCACGATGCCCTCGTCGGTGCGGTCGTACAGGCCGATGGCCAGCCGGTGGGAGCGCAGCGTCGGGTGGTCGGGCGCCGCCTCCTGCAGCACCGCGAACGACGTGAAGGCGCCGTCGGCGTCCACCTCGAACTCCGGGCGCATGGTGTTGACGCCCGCGGTCTCCAGCCACTCGCGCGACCAGGACGACAGGTCGCGGCCCGAGGCCTGCTCCAGTTTCACCAGCAGGTCGCGCAGTTCGGTGTTGCCCCAGGCGTGCTCCTTGAAGTACTCGCGCACGCCGGCGAAGAACGCGTCCACGCCGACGTAGGCCACGAGCTGCTTGAGTACCGAGGCGCCCTTGGCGTAGGTGATGCCGTCGAAGTTGACCTCGACCGCCTGCATGTCGGGGATGTCGGCGGCGATCGGGTGGGTCGAGGGCAGCTGGTCCTGGCGCAGCGCCCACGACTTCTCCACGTTGGCGAACGTGGTCCAGGCGTCCTTCCACCGGGTGGCCTCGGCCTGGCAGTGGACGCTCGCGTAGGTCGCGAAGGACTCGTTCAGCCACAGGTCGTCCCACCAGCGCATGGTGACCAGGTCGCCGAACCACATGTGCGCCATCTCGTGCAGGATGGTCTCGGCGCGGCGCTCGTAGTGGGCGTCGGTGACCCGGGAACGGAAGACGTAGTCCTCCAGGAAGGTCACCGCCCCCGCGTTCTCCATGGCGCCGGCGTTGAACTCCGGCACGAACAGCTGGTCGTACTTGCCGAAGGGGTACCGCAGGCCGAACACGCGGTGGTAGAAGTCGAAGCCCTGCTTGGTGACCTCCAGGATCGCGTCGGAGTCGAGGTGGTCCGCCAGCGAGGCGCGGCAGTAGACGCCCAGCGGGATACCGTCGTGCTCGTCGCGCACCGCGTGGTACGGACCGGCGATGAGCGCGGTGATGTAGGTGGAGACCGGCTCGGTCGCCGGGAAGTGCCAGCGCGCCTTAGGGCGGCCCGCGCCGTCCTCGACCGGTTCCCGGGAGGCGTCGGGCGCGCTGTTGGACACGACCTCGAAGTCGGCCGGGGCGAGCACGGTCAACTCGAAGCGCGCCTTGAGGTCCGGCTGGTCGAAGCAGGTGTACATACGGTGCGCGTCGGCCGTCTCGAACTGCGTGTACAGGTAGACGTTCGCGTCGACCGGGTCCACGAAGCGGTGCAGGCCCTCGCCCGTGCGCATGTAGGCGGCGTCGGCGAGCACCCGCAGCTCGTTGGCGGCCTCCAGGCCGGGCAGGGTGATCCTCCCGTCGGCGACCACGGTGTCGACGTCCAGCTCGCGCCCGTTGAGCACGACGGAATGCACCTTCGGGGCGACGAGGTCGATGAACGTTTCGGCACCCGGCTCGGAGCAGTCGAAGCGCGCCACGGTGGCCGACCGGAAGGTCTCATCGCCCGTCGTGAGGTCGAGCTCCACGTCGTACGAGGTCACGCTGAGAATCCGCGCGCGCTCGCGTGCCTCGTCGCGTGTCAGGTTGCCCGCCACGTCCACTCCCTTCACGGCCGCCGTCGTCGCCGGCCGGAGATGATGACCGCCCGCGCCGCGGATCCGCGCACGGCGGGCCGTCCCGTTGTGAGTTGTCGTCGCCCTAGATCCTGCCACGCCTGCCCCAGGAATGCGGAACCAGGCGGCGAGGTTGCGGGAGAGGAAGCAGTTGAACCGTATGTCCCGCCGGACGGGTGGTGCGGGCACGCGGCCGACCGTTCACGGATGGAGAACGCACATGAGCACGGAACCGACCCCGGTGGACTTCTGGTTCGACCCGGCCTGCCCCTGGGCGTGGGTCACGTCCCGGTGGCTGCTGGAGGTGGAGAAGGTCCGCCCGGTGCGGGCGCGCTGGCACGTGATGAGCCTGTCGGTGCTCAACGAGCACAAGGACGTCCCGGAGGGGTACGGACAGCTGCTGCGCGAGGCGTGGGGGCCGGTGCGCGTCGCGATCGCCGCCGAGCAGCGGTTCGGCAACGAGGTCCTGGGCCCCCTCTACACGGCCCTGGGCACCCGCATCCACCTCCAGAAGGACCGCTCCGCCGCGGCCGTCCGGGAGGCCCTGGCCGAGGTGGGGCTGCCGGAGGACCTGACGGGCGCCATGGAGTCGACGGACTACGATGAGGCCCTGCGCCGTTCGCACCACGACGGAATGGACCGCGTCGGCGAGGAGGTCGGCACACCGGTGATCTCGGTCGCGGGCGTCTCCTTCTTCGGCCCCGTCGTGTCGCCCGCCCCCAAGGGCGAAGAGGCGGGGAAGCTGTGGGACGGTGTCCTGCTGGTGGCGGGGACCGACGGCTTCTTCGAGCTCAAGCGCAGCCGGACGCGCGACCCCATCTTCGACTGACCGACGCAACGACCGACGGGCCGGCAGGGCCCGACGAGGCACGAGGAAGCAGAGGCATGAGCACACCGGAGGACGAGCGCCCGGTCGACCTGTTCGACGACGGCATGGAGATCCTTCCCGACACCACCGGCGACGAGCGGGGGGCCGGGTGGGGCGAGCGCGTCCCCGATGCCGGCGTCGACGCTGACACGGCCCGGCTCCTGGAGGACCGCCCGCCGCACTGGGGCTGACCGGTTCCGGACTCTCCCGGGGCGCAAAGCGCGTCGCTCCGGGGGATGACCGCACCGGTTCGGGGAATGGGGGTCGCATGAGATCCCTGTATGTCAACGGCGGTTGGACCGCATCCTCGTCCTCGGAGGCGATCGACGTCGTCAACCCCGCGACCGAGGAGGTCGTCGCCACGGTTCCGGCCGGGCACCCCGACGACGTCGACCGCGCGGTGGCCGCAGCCTCCGAGGCGTTCGGCCCCTGGTCGGGGCTGAGCGTCGGTGAGCGCCGCGCGCACCTGGCCGGTGTCCTGGAACTGCTGCAGGAGCGCGCCGACGACCTGGCCGCGCTCATCGTGACCGACGTCGGCGCGCCGCTCACGTTCGCCACCCGGGTGCAGACCGGGGTCCCGCTCGCGATGTTCGCCGACTTCCTCGACATCCTCGACGAGGTGGGGGAGCGGTACTTCACCGGGGAGAAGGTCGGCAACTCGCTGATCGTGCGCGAGCCGGTGGGGGTGGTCGGCGGCATCACGCCGTGGAACTACCCGCTGGTCCAGGTCGTGCTCAAGATGGTCCCCGCGCTGGCGGTGGGCGACACGGTCGTGCTCAAGCCGAGCGAGGTCGCCCCGCTGAGCGCCTACGCGCTGGCCGAGGCCTGCCACGACGCCGGGCTGCCGCCCGGGGTGTTCAACCTCGTCTCAGGCACCGGGCCGGTCGTGGGGGAGGCGATCGCCGCCCACCCCGGCATCGACATGGTCTCCTTCACCGGCTCCACCCGGGCCGGCACCCGGGTGGCGGAGCTGGCCGCCGGGACCGTGAAGAAGGTGGCCCTGGAGCTCGGTGGGAAGTCGCCCAACGTCGTCCTGCCCGACGGCGACCTGGACGCCGCCGTCAAGCGGGGCGTCGCCAACGTCATGAACAACAGCGGGCAGAGCTGCGACGCGCTCACCCGGATGATCGTGCCGCGCGCCCGCTACGACGAGGCGGTGCGGCTGACGGCCGACACCGTTGCGAAGTACACGCCCGGCGACCCGCTCGACGAGGACACCCGGCTGGGGCCGCTCGTCTCCGCGGCCCAGCGCGACCGCGTCCGCGACTACATCGGCGTCGGCGTGCGCGAGGGCGCCCGCCTGGTCGCCGGCGGACCCGAGGCCCCCGACGGCCTCGACCGCGGCTACTACGTCC
This sequence comes from Nocardiopsis mwathae, assembly GCF_014201195.1. Classification (NCBI taxonomy): domain Bacteria; kingdom Bacillati; phylum Actinomycetota; class Actinomycetes; order Streptosporangiales; family Nocardiopsidaceae; genus Nocardiopsis; species Nocardiopsis mwathae. Next base: position 1,131,593 of record NZ_JACHDS010000001.1, read on the forward strand.
GTCCCACGGTCTTCGCCGACGTGCGCAACGACATGCGCATCGCCCGTGAGGAGATCTTCGGCCCGGTGCTCGCGCTGATCCCCTACGACTCCGAGGAGGAGGCGGTGGAGATCGCCAACGACACCGACTACGGGCTCGCGGCCTCGGTCTGGGCCGCCGACTCCGAGCGCGCCCTGGCCGTCGCGCGCAGGCTGCGCACCGGGCAGGTGGAGGTGAACGGCGGCAGGTTCAACGTGCGCGCGCCCTTCGGCGGCTACCGGCGCTCCGGTGTCGGCCGGGAGCGGGGGCTGCACGGCCTGGAGGAGTTCTGCGAGGTGAAGGCCATCCAGCTGTAGACCGGGGCGGAGTGAGTGGGGTCATATCCGGTGTGACCACGGCGTATGGCACTATCGAAGGTGGAATATCAGGCCACCCAGCAGCCGAGGTAAGCACATTGAGCAGCAAGCCCCAGGAGTCCAAGGCCGGCCCGCTGAGCGCGGACGTCAAGGACATCATCATCGTGAACGTCATCGCGCTCGGGTCCATGGTCCTGTTCGCCGCGATGGGGCTGAGCATCACCCACGTGGCGGCCGGCCTCTGACGAGGCTGCGATCCGCGCCCACTGACACCACGGTGCCCGTCTCCCGTCGCGGAGGCGGGCACCGTCGTCGTGCGGAACCGTCCCCGCGCGCCCACCCGCCCCGCTGACCTGCCACACTGGTGTCGTGCGTGTATACCTTGGATCCGATCATGCAGGCTTCGAACTCAAAGAGCACCTCGTCTCCTGGCTGAAAGAGCGGGGGTATGAGGTCGTGGACGCCGGACCGGCCGTCTACGACGCGGTGGACGACTACCCGCCCTTCGTGCTGCGCGCCGCCGAGGGCGTCGCGGCCGACCCGGGTTCCCTGGGCATCGTCATCGGCGGCTCCGGCAACGGCGAGCAGATCGCCGCGAACAAGGTCAAGGGCATCCGTGCCGCCCTGGCCTGGAGCGACGACACCGCGAAGCTCGCCCGCGAGCACAACGACGCCAACGTGATCAGCATCGGCGGCCGGATGCACTCGCTGGACGAGGCCACCCGTTTCGTCGAGCTCTTCCTCACCACGCCCTACAGCGAGGAGGGGCGCCACACCCGCCGCATCGACATGCTCTCCGACTACGAGCGGACCGGCGAGCTGCCCCCGCTGCCTTAGGGAGCGTTCCGCATGCGCCCCGGTCGGCCCTCCGACCGCGGCCCGACCCGAGCCCACTCACCGCCGACGGCGCGCACGGCGCCGTCGGCGGTCGCCTTTCGGCCGCCCGGGTGCCGGGGGCATCCGCAGCGGGTCGGGGGGCGCGGGCGTCGGGAGAGCGTCCGGCCCGGTCGGTGGCTCCGGGGGATCGGCGGGCGGCTCGATGGGCCCGCGGCGCTGCCGGTGCGCGGGTCCGTCGCGCCCTCCGTCGCCCGTGACCGGGCCGGGGCCCGCGTGCTCCGGGGGGTCCTCCGCCGCGGCCGGCCCGTGCACCGGGAGTGGACGCGACACGTCCCGCGCCCGCATCGCGGCGGACAGGGTCACCTGCGTCCGTCCCATGTCGGGATCTCCCGCTCCACGTGCTCGTCCTGCGGAGGTTTCCTCCGGTCACGCTTCTGCCCGCGACGGTAGTACGCGGCGCCGCCGGTGAAAAGCCCCCGCAGGGTGCGGTTACTAGAAGATCACCCCGCAGAAGGGCTGATCGGAGCGGCTGAGCGCGGTGTCGAGGCGGTCCACCGCACCCGGGGTCTCCTCGGTGAGGAGCCCGGCCGCGCGATAGGCACCCAGCTTCTGCGCACCGAGGTGGGCGGAGCCGAGGTGGGAGACGTCCAGCCGGATGTCGGGTTCCGCGTCGGTCGCGGTGCACCGGGCGGCCTCGGTGTCGGCGGTCAGCCGCCACCGGCCGGCGTTCCACGGGCAGTGGGTGTCGCTCACCTCCAGCACGACGTCCACCGGTGCCGCATACCCGCGCTCCTCCAGCGCGCCGCCCACGTCGACCAGCCGCACCCACAGGCCGTCGACGGACTGGCGGTGCGCCCGGGACGGATCGGCCAGCAGGTAGAACAGGGGGTCGTCGGGCGCGATCATGTCGGTGGCCACGGTCGTCACCAGGTCCCGGGTCAGCACGTGCTCCCAGAGCAGGGCGTGCGCGGCCGGTGCCGTCGCCACCACTTCCCCCACCTGCACCCGGCAGTCGGGCGTGCCGTGGTCGGTCCACTTCGACCTGGTCCGGTACAGGGCGTAGCCGAGCGGCCCGGCGTCGTCCTCCGCGATCGCGCACCGGGCGGCGTTGGCGCCGCCGCGCCGCTCCGGCTCGTCCACCAGGACCGCCTTCCACCACGTCTCGTCGCGCTGGAACTCCCCGACCCGCTGCGGAGCGGCGGCCCGGTGGACGGTCGCGAGCTCCTTGGCCGCCTCCGCCGGTGTGGTGAGCCGGAGCCGCAGGGCGGGGTCGCGGGGGATGTCGGCGCGCAGCGCGGCAACGCGGGTGTCGACGGTGGTCGCGACCGCCTGGGAGGCCCGGCCGTAGCCGAACCGCCCGTAGATCGCGCCCTCGCTGGCGAACAGGGCGGCCACGTGCTCCCCGCGCTCGCGGATGTCGGCGAGCTGGCGGCGCATCATCGCGCTGAGGATGCCGCGGCGGCGGTAGGTGGGCCAGACGGAGACCGCCGACACCCCGGCGACCCGGCGCGGCCCGCCGGGCAGGGTCATCTCGAAGGAGTGGGCGACGGCGGTGCCGACCATCCGGGAACCGTCGAAGGCCGCCAGGGTGCGGTCGAACTCGGTCAGCCCGAGGTAGACCTCGTTCATGCTCTCGCTGGTCTCGCCGAACATCAGCGACTCGCCGAGGATGTCCCGGAACGCCGGGAACTCGTCCTCTCCGATGGGGCGGACGGCGTAGCCGGAGGCGGGAGCGGAATCGGCGGGCGGGTGCTGCGCGGAACCAGGCTGGGTATGCGACATGCTTCACGTGACTATCACCCCGAGTGACGTTCGGGCGAGTGATTTTCCGCGACGCGCCGTCGGCGGCCGCACCGGCGGCCCGAGCCCCGGCCGGGCCGTGGATTGTGAGCAGGCCGCAGAGCGGATTCATGATCGTCCGGGTCGGCGATTTTCCAACGATTCGGCGGCCAACCCGGGGGACGCCTGACGCCGGGCCGCGTCACCGGCCATACTTGACCATGCGTAGTTCTGCCTGGAGATCCGGAGTGACATGCGGCGGGTATCGGACCGTCCGTTCGACGGGGCCGCGGCGGGCCCGCCGCACGAGCGGGACACCGGCGCGGCCGCACCGCGCTGCCCTGTCGCCGCGATGACCACCCCCGCCACCGTCCGGCTCGCCCGCCACGCCCGCTCCCAGTGGCAGCGCGCCGTGGCACTCCTGCGGCGCAAGGTCCTGTTCCGCTACCGCCTCGTACTGATCACCCTGGTGGCGCTGGCCGTCGGCATCGGCGTCGGCGCCGTGTGGGGCCCGCCGGGGTGGTTCCCGCCCAGCGCGGTCATCCTCACCGTCCTGGCCGGCGGCCTGCTGCTCAAGCGCAAGAGCCTGGCGTTCCTGCTCGTCGTGGTCGCCGCGGTCCTCCTGTTCACAGGGTTCGCCCTGGACTTCGGGCACATCGGTCCGGGCCTGCTGGTGACCATCGGCGTCACGGCCGTGCTGGCCTACCTGCTGTCGGGGGTGCGCGAACGGCTCGGCGTGCAGGGGCTCAGCGGCGAGAAGATGCTCCTGGAACTGCGCGACCGGCTCCGCGACCAGGGGCGGCTGCCGGAGCTGCCGGAGGGCTGGGGAGCCACCGCCATCCTCCGCCAGGCCGGAGGTTCCTCGTTCGGCGGCGACTTCGTCGTCTCCATGCGCCACGGCGACCGCCTGGAGGTCGCCGTCGTCGACGTCTCCGGCAAGGGCGTCGACGCCGGGACCCGCGCCCTGCTACTCTCCGGCGCGTTCAGCGGCCTGCTCAGCGCCGTCTCCAGCAGTGAGTTCCTCACGCACTGCAACGACCATCTCACCCGCACCGCGCTCGGTGAGGGATTCGTCACCGCAGTGCACCTCAGCCTCGACCTCACCACCGGCGACTACCTCATCACCTCCGCCGGACACCCGCCCGCGGTCCAGTTCGACCGCGGCACCGGTGAGTGGTCGCCCACCGAGGCCAAGGGCGTCGTCCTCGGTGTCGTCCCCGGCATGACCTACACCCCGGTCGAGGGGCGGCTGCGGCCCGGCGACGCCCTCATGCTCTACACCGACGGGCTCATCGAGACCCCCGGCGAGGACCTCGACGCCGGCGTCGACCGCCTGCTGGGGGTGGCCGACCGCCTGGTCACCACCGGTTTCGACACCGGCGCCGCGCACATTGTGGACACGATGAGCGAGGACAAGAACGACGACATCGCGCTCGTCGTGATCTGGCGCCCCTGAACCGCACCGCCCGGACGGCAAGACGTGCCGCCCTTTCCGGTTCGGTGGCGGAGGCGCACCCGTCCGCCCGCTACCGGTAGGGTTTCGGTTGATCCCTGGGCTCCCACGAGCGTCCGCACGTCCGAGAACGCTCGGGCGTCCGTGCGCCCATGGGGCCGGGGCCAGGCAGCGGTGCGCCGCCTCCGGGTACTCCACACCCGCCCACCCCCCGTGCCCTGCGCCGCACAGACCCGCCGGTCCGGCCCGGGGCAGGCACGCGATACGACAAGGGGGTGCTCAGCATGGCTGACGAGCGCGGCGAAGACCTCACCCAGATGATCGTCGACAACGACCTGACCGGGATCCGACTCTGGTTGGCCGAGCATCCGCCCTACGAGATCGCCGACGAGCTCGAACGCATGGACGCCCGGTACATGATCGTCCCCTTCCGGCTCCTCGACAAGGACCGGGAGCTGGAGGTCTTCGAGGAGCTCGACCCCGTCCACCAGCAGGAGATCCTCCTCGGCCTGCGGGACTCCGCCTTCCACGAGCTGCTGGAGGAGATGGACCCCGACGACCGGGCGCGGCTCATCGGCGAGGCCCCCGCCAAGATCGCCACCCGCGCCCTGGCCGGCCTGAGCCAGGCCGAGCGCCGGATGACCGCCGCACTGCTCGGCTACCCCGAGGAGTCCGTCGGCCGGTACATGACCCCCGAGACCGTGGTCCTGCACCGCGACCTGACCGTGGGGCGCGCTCTGGAGGTGGTCCGGGCCAAGGGCGCCGACGCCGAGACCGTCTACATCCTGCCCGTGGTCGACGACGGCCGCAGACTCGCCGGGATCGTCCAGCTCAGCGACCTCGTCGTCAGCGACGACGACAGCCTGGTCAAGGACATCGTCGACGTCTTCGTGCCGCGGGTCCGGGCCACCGAGCCCGCCGAGGGCGCCGCCCGGCTCATGCAGGAGGCCAACCTCGTCGCCCTTCCGGTGGTGGACTCCGAGGAGCGCTTCGTCGGCCTGCTCACCTTCGACGACGCCCTCGAACTCATCGAAGCGGCCGACTCCGAGGACATCGCCCGTCAGTCCGCGGCCAGCCCCGTGGCCGGACACTACGTGTCGGTCACCGTGCCGCGCCTGGCCCGCGCCCGGGTGGTGTGGCTGCTGCTGCTCATCGTCGCCTCCACGCTCACCGTCACCGTGCTCACCCACTTCGAGGCGACCTTGGAACAGGTGACCGCGCTGGCCCTGTTCATCCCCATGCTCACCGGCACCGGCGGCAACGTCGGCTCCCAGTCGGCCACCGCGATCGTCCGCGCCCTGGCCGTCGGCGAGGTGCGCGTCCGCGACCTGCCCGGGGTGGCCTGGAAGGAGTGCCGGGTCGGGCTCATGCTCGGCTGTGTGCTCGCCCTCATCGCGCTGACCGTCGGGCTGCTGGTGGTGCCCGGCGGTGTGGCCGTCGCCGTGGCGATCTCGATCATCGCCATCTGCACCTGGGCCGCGGTCATCGGCAGCACGATGCCCCTGCTGGCCCGCCGCATCGGCGTGGACCCGGCGGTGGTCTCGGCTCCGCTCGTCACCACCCTCGTCGACGCCACCGGCCTGCTCATCTACTTCAGCGTGGCCCGGATGGTCCTGGGCATCTGAGGCGCGCGGGCGGCCCGGTGCCCCACCCGCCTACCTCCATGCGATTCGCGCCGCTGTCCAGCGGGTATGGCGTTTTCGGCGCTCCAGAGCGCCGTGATCGTACGGACGGAGGGGGTGAGCGCATGTCCGGTCTCAAGGACGCCATGGACAAGCTCAAGAAGGCGGCGGGTAGGAACCGCGACAAGGTCGCCGAAGGGGTCGACGCCGCTGCCGAGGCCGCCAAGGAGAAGACCGGCGGCAAGTACGACGAGCAGATCGACAAGGCCGCCGAGAAGGGCAAGGACATCCTCGCCGAGCAGGACGAGGAGCGGAAGGACGACCGCGACCGCTGAGCCGGCGATCGCGCGCGGTGCCCCGGCCCCGGTGGGCCGGGGCACCGCGGTGTCAGCAGCGCCCACAACGTCCGATGTGCGCCGTTATGAACTGCGACGATACGGTTAGGCGGGCAGGAGCCGGTTTCCCCCGATCATGCAGGAGGTTCGACGAGCGGTGTCCCCGTCAGGACAGCCGTGCCAGCTCGTGGTGTGCCGCGGGTGTTGCTGTGGCACAAAGAAGAAGCGGCCGGGAGTCGACCACAAGGGGCAGCTGCGGCGGCTGAGCGGGATCGAGGACCACGAAGGGCGCAGTGTACCGGTCCGGGTCAGCAAGTGCCTCGGAATCTGCTTCAAGGCCAACGTGGTGGTCGTCCAGCCCTCCACCCAGGGGCGTGCAGGCGGCGGCCGCCCGGTCTGGCTCGGCGAGTTCACCGAGGACCGGCTGATCGAGGACCTCGACGACTGGATCTTCGACGGCGGCCCCGGTATCGCGCCGCTCCCGGAGTCCCTTGAACCCCATGTGACCTCCAAGAACGCCAAGAAGCCGAAGAAGGCCGAGCTCAAGAAGAAGGCGAAGGCCGCCGAACGGGCGGCCGAACCGGTCGGCAAGCCCGGCAAGCCCGACAAGAAGTCGGCCGGGAAACCGGCGAAGAAGGACAAGAAGCCCAAGGCCAAGAAGCCCAAGGCCAAGAAGCCCAAGGCCAAGAAGTCCAAGGACGACAGGCCCAGGGGCCGGAAGAAGCCCACCGACGAGTAGCGGCGTGGGATGGACCGCGTGCCCGGTGGGCCCGCCCCACGCCGGTCGGTGGCCCCGGCGGGCGCCGGGGCGCAAGCGCCGTCAGCCGGCGCCCGCCTCGTCGCGCGCCGCCCCGATCTCCGTCGACAGGGGCTTCTCGCGCAGGAAGAAGGAGAGCACGAACCCGGCCACCGCCACCGGGATCGCGTAGTAGAAGATCGGCGGCAGCGCGTCGGCGAATGCGTGCACGATCGACTCCCGCAGCCCCTCGGGGAGCCCCTGGAGCATCTCCGGGGTCATCGAGCTGATGCCCGCTTCGCCCCCCTGCACGGGCAGGGCTCCGGCCGCCTGCGGCGGCAGGTCGGCCAGGCGGTCGTTCAGTCGGCTCACGAAGACCGAACCGAAGACCGCGATGCCGAACGACGCCCCGATCTGCCGGAAGTAGTTGTTGGCCGACGTCGCCGTGCCCAGGTCGCGCGGCGGCGCGCTGTTCTGCACGATGAGCACGAGGTTCTGCAGCACCATGCCCACGCCCAGGCCGAGCAGGACCATGCCGCTCGCGTTGTACACGTACGGCGTGTTCGCGTCCATTCCACCGAGCAGGAACAGGCCGACGACGACCACGGCCGTTCCGATGATCGGCCAGATCCTGTACCGCCCGGTGGCGGCGATCCGCCGCCCGGTGCCGATCGTGGCGACCAGCATGCCCACGACCATCGGGATCATCAGCAGACCGGACTCGGTCGCGCTGACCCCGTTCACCATCTGCAGGAAGGTGGGCAGGTAGGAGACGGTGGAGAACATCGCGATGCCGACGCACACGCCGATGAGCGCGGTCAGCACGAAGTCGCGGTCGCGGAAGAGCCGTAGCGGGATGATCGGCTCGGCGGCCCGCGCCTCCGCGGCGACGAAGAGGACCGCGCTGGCCACGGCGCCGACGGCCAGCCCGATGATCACGGGGCTGGTCCACGCGTAGGTGTTCCCGCCCCAGCTGGTGAACAGCACCAGGCAGACGCTGGCCGTCGCGAGCAGGAGTGTGCCGAGGTAGTCGAGTTTGGGTTTGGGGCCGCTGCGCCCGGGCAGCCGCAGGACCACCGAGGTGACGACCAGCGCCAGTGCGCCCAGCGGCAGGTTGATGTAGAAGATCCAGCGCCAGTCGAGGTGGTCGGTGAAGAAGCCGCCGAGCAGCGGCCCGGCGATCGACGCGAACCCGAACACACCGCCGATCGCGCCCATGTACCGGCCCCGCTCACGCGCCGAGACGACATCGGCGATGATCGCCTGGGCGCTGATCATCAGCCCTCCGCCGCCGATGCCCTGCAGCGCGCGGAACGCGATGAGCTGGTTCATGTCCTGGGCCACGCCGCACAGGACCGAGCCGATCAGGAACACGACGATGGCGAACTGGAAGACCACCTTGCGCCCGAAGAGGTCGCCCGCCTTGCCGTAGATCGGCAGCCCGACCGTGGCGGCCAGCATGTAGGCGGTGATGACCCAGGACAGGTGCTCCAGCCCGTTGAGTTCGCCCACGATGGTGGGCAGGGCGGTGGTGACGATGGTCTGGTCGAGGGCACCGAGGAGCATCGTCAGCATGACGCCGAGCAGGACCCAGCGGACCTGCTTCTTGGTGAAGGGTGCGGTCGGCGCCGTCTCCGACGCGTCCGCCGCTGCGGACCCGTCGGGCGGCTGTCGTGCCTCGTGAGCCGATGACATCTTCAGTGCTGCTCGCTTCCGGGAGAGGCGCGGCCGCGGAACGGCGGCCGCCGCCGGCCTTCGATGGATCGTCTTCGGTCGGCCTTCGACGGGCGGGGGTCAGGGCCCCCGGCGGGCCGAGCCCTGGTCGGCCAGGGCATGCCGGAGGACGGAGAAGGCCTCGTCCGAGATCGCGCGGACGTTCTGCGGCCCCTCCTGGCCGGACCAGGTCGCCCGCTTCATCACGAAGCGGACCGCCGCCGTGCCCACGGTCGCCAGGAGCTGCGGCCGCAGGTCGTCGGGGTCGTCGCCGAAGCGGGCGGCGCAGGATTCGGCCACCCCCTGCTCCATGGCGTGGAAGGTGGCCATGACTCGGGGGATGAGCTGGGGTTCCCGCTCGATGAGGGCCTTGCGCCGACGCAGGTCTTCGAGCAGGGGCAGGTCCTCCTCGTCATCGAGGATCGGTGAGAGGAGGAAGGCCTGGAGGTCGTCGACCAGGTCGCCGGTGGGCCCTCCGTCGACGAACACCCGCCGAGCGTCCGCTCCGGGGGAGGGCGGCCCGTCGCCGACGAGCGCGTCCTCCTTGGTGGCGAAGTAGTTGAAGAAGGTGCGCGTGGAGACGTCGGCGGCCGCGGCGATGTCGTCGACCGTGACGCGCTCGACCCCGCGGTCGATCGCCAGCTCGACCGCGGCACGCTGCAGCGCCCGCCGCGTCGCCCGCTTCTTCCGCTCGCGCAGCCCCACCGGTGCCTCCTCCCGGGTCTCCCGCATCAACGAGGATAATCTTGCACCAACTGCAAACTTTCTCCAAGCGCAATAATGCGTGATCTGCATCTCGCGGTCGGGGGCGGCGCGGATCGATCCCGGCCCTTCCCGGTGGCCATGGCGCAAGGCGTCGATGACGTCCGATCGATCCCGCCGAACGCATGGTCACCGAGGAGGGGGCGGGTGCGGTCCCTACGCCCGGGACTTCTCCTGGGAGGCGAACTGGGTGCGGTACAGGGCCGTGTACAGGCCGCCGCGGCCGAGCAGCTGCTCGTGGGTGCCGCGTTCCAGGATCCGGCCGTCTTCCAGGACCAGGATCAGGTCGGCCTCCCGGACGGTCGCCAGGCGGTGCGCGATCACCAGCGAGGTCCGGCCCGTCAGGGCGGTGCGCAGGGCCTTCTGCACCGCCGCCTCGGATTCGGAGTCCAGGTGCGCGGTGGCCTCGTCCAGCACCACCACCGCCGGCGCCTTCAGCAGCAGCCGGGCGATGGCCAGCCGCTGCTTCTCACCGCCGGACAGCCGGTACCCGCGGTCGCCGACCATCGTGTCCAGACCGTCGGGCAGCGTCTCCAGCAGGCGGCCGAGCTGGGCCGCGCGCAGCACCTCGGCCAGCTCCTCGTCGGTGGCGTCCGGGCGGGCGTAGCGCAGGTTGGCCCCCACGGTGTCGTGGAAGAGCTGGGCGTCCTGGGTGACCACGCCCACGGCGTCGCGCAGCGACGCGAAGCGCGCCTCGCGCAGGTCCACCCCGCCGATGCGGACCGCGCCCCGCACAGGGTCGTACAGCCGGGAGACGAGGTGGGTCAGGGTGGTCTTGCCGGCGCCGGACGGGCCGACCAGGGCGACCAGCTGCCCGGCCTCGGCGGTGAACGACACGTCGCTGAGCACCTGGGTGTCGCCCATGCTCTCGGCCTGGGGCGTCAGCTCCAGCGACGCCAGCGAGGACTGCTCGGCGTTCGGGTAGTGGAACGACACCCCGTCGAACTCGACGCGCAGCGGGCCAGGGGGCAGGTCGGCGGCGTCCGGGCGCTCCCCGATCATCGGCTTCAGGTCGAGGATCTCGAACACCCGGTCGAAGCTCACCAGCGCGGTCATGACCTCGACGTGCACATTGGACAGGGCCGTGACCGGTGCGTACAGCCGCGCCAGCAGGGTCGTCATCGCCACCAGGGTGCCCAGTTCGAAGGCGCCGTCGATGACCAGGTTCCCGCCGACACCGTAGACCACGGCCGTCGCCAGCGCGGTGATCAGGCCGATCAGGGTGAACAGCAGGCCGCCGAGCACCGCCTGGGAGACCCCGATGTCGCGCACCCGCCCCGCCTGGACGGCGAACCCCGCCGACTCCTCCTCCGGGCGGCCGTACAGTTTCACCAGCATGGCGCCGCCGACATTGAAGCGCTCGGTCATCAGCGAGCTCATCTCGGCGTTCAGGTTCATGCCGTCGCGGGAGATCGCCGCGACCCGGCGGCCGATCAGCTTGGCCGGAAGCACGAACAGCGGGATGAGCAGCAGCGCCAGCAGCGTGATCTGCCAGGACAGCACCAGCATGGTGGCGACGACGGCGACCGTGCTGATCAGGTTCGAGACCACCGACTGCAGCACCGAGGTGATGGCGCGCTGGGCTCCCACGACGTCGGTGTTGAGCCTGCTGATCAGGGATCCGGTCTGGGTGCGGGTGAAGAACGCCAGCGGCATCCGCTGGACGTGCGTGAAGACCTCGGTGCGCAGCATGTAGATGACGCCCTCGCCGATGCGCGAGGACAGCCAGCGCGACGTCAGCCCCAGTGCGGCCTCCAGCAGGGCGAGCGCGGCCACCGCCAGCGCCAGCCAGGTCACCAGCCCGGTGTTCCCCGGGGCGACGCCGTGGTCGATGATGGTCTTGAGCAGCAGCGGGTTGGCGACCACGATGGCGGCGCTGACCGAGGTCGTGGCCAGGAAGAACAGGATCGCCCGCCAGTGCGGGCGGGCGTAGGAGCTGATCCGCCGGACGATCCCCGGAGGCAGCCGGCTCCGGGTAGCGCTGCCGTCGTTGACCAGGGTCCGGTACAGAGGCGGGCCACCCGTCATCATCCCCGATCGCCACCCTTCCAGCTCGCTGACCGGCGGCTGTTGGGCCGCACTCAGGGTCAACGCCGCCGGTGATCTCCTGCTTCCCGCGCGGCGGCGGGGCACGGACCGGCCGCTACAGGGAGCGTGCCAGGCGGCCGAGCGCGGCCGTGGTCGACCGGCCCGGGGTCAGTGGCAGCTCCCAGGCCTCGGCCCCCAGTGCCGCGGCGCCGCGCCGCTTGGCGTCGGTGTAGGTGTCGCCTGCGGTGAACGCCAGCGCGGCAGGGGCCAGGGGGCGCAGCAGGTCGGCGTAGGTCTCCCAGTCGGCGGTCTCCGGAGGGCCGGAGATGACGAACACACCGTCGACGCAGGCGAGCGCGGAGAGCATCTCGGCGCGCTCGGTATCGGGGTTGACCGGCCGACCCGGGCCCTTCCAGGCGCGGACGCGCGCGTCGTCCTCGACGCCCACCACCAGGGGCAGGCCGCGGTCGCGGATCGCCGTAAGAAAGCGCACGTGCCCGACGTGCAGGACGTCGAAGACTCCGGTCACCACGGCGGGCGGCGTTCCCGCGCCTTCGCCCCCGTTCCCGCGGGCGTCGCCGTTCCCGCTCCCGTTTCCGGTGACGGGTTCGCGAAACCAGCGCGCCACCAGTCCGGGCACACGCACGAACAGCGGATCGGGACTCGACATCGACTCAACTTTCGCAACCGGCGCGAACGACCTTGTCGGGCCGCCGTGCCGACGGCGCCCGCATCGTCAACGTACCTCGCGGCTCCGGTATTCCGGCGCCCGGCCCGTCCCTCGGCACACACGCGGGCCGAGTGGGGACGGACCGCTGCGACGACGGACGTGAACGGCGACGGGCCAGGCGCACCGGAACGTCCCGGTAGGCCTGGCCCGAAGCGATGCGGAGCGGGCGACGGGAATCGAACCCGCACGACCAGCTTGGAAGGCTGGAGTTCTACCATTGAACTACGCCCGCATGGCGTCAGCTCGTCAGAGTTTCCTCTAGACTCGTGGAGCCGACGGGGACAACATTACCGTCTCCGTGGGGATGCTCGTACCATTCGTCGCATCCGACGGGTACAGGCGCGAGTCAACGGGGTGTAGCGCAGCTTGGTTAGCGCGCATGCTTTGGGAGCATGAGGCCGCGGGTTCGAATCCCGCCACCCCGACGAGAAATCGGCTCACGGCGGATCGGCGGCCCGCGTCCGGCTGCTGTGAGCTCCTGTGCGCCTGCCCTAGACTTGGCGTGATCAGCTCACTTTAAGAACCGCGAACGAAGACCCCGCCTCTCGGCAGGTCCCACCGGGCGGCTTCCGCAGCCCACGGTCTTCGGCGTATGCCGTACCGTGGCCGGAGGGCAGCAGTGGAGTCCGCTCCCCGTGCGCACGGGTTGGTCCCAGTGGCCGCACGACAGCGTGCCTGTTCGAGCCGGGTCGTCCCGGAAAACAAGCCGGATATCTAGGAGTACCGCCCCGTGAAGACCGATGTCGAGGAGCTCAGCCCGACCCGGGTCAAGCTGACCATCGAGGTTCCCTTCGAGGAACTTGAGCATGCCTTCGACGTGACCTACAAGTCGCTCGCCAAGCAGGTCCGCATCAAGGGCTTCCGCCCGGGCAAGGCACCTGCGCGGCTGATCGACCGTTACGTCGGGCGCGGAGCGGTGATCAGCGAGGCGGTGAACCACGCCGTTCCCGAGCTCTACAACGAGGCCATCCAGAAGGAGGAGATCTTCGCTCTCGGCCAGCCCGAGGTGGAGGTCACCAAGCTGGAGGACAACGAGGAGATCGCCTTCACCGCCGAGGTCGACGTCCGGCCGAAGTTCGAGGTGACCGACTACGAGGGCATCGAGGTCACCGTCGACGACGCCGCCGTCACCGACGAGCAGGTCGAAGACCAGCTGTCCAACCTGCGGGAGCGCTTCTCCACCCTCGTCGGTGTGGACCGCCCGGCCGAGTCCGGCGACCACGTCTCCATCGACCTGTCCGCCGCCATCGACGGCGAGAAGCTCGACGACGTCCAGGCCAGCGGCCTGTCCTACGAGGTCGGCACCAACACCATGCTCGACGGCCTCGACGAGGCCATCCAGGGCCTGTCCGAGGGCGGGTCCGCGACGTTCGCCACCAAGCTGGTCGGCGGCGAGTACGAGGGCAAGGACGCCGACGTCACCGTCACCGTGCACAGCGTCAAGGTCAAGGAGCTCCCGGAGCTCGACGACGAGTTCGCCCAGCTGGCGAGCGAGTTCGACACGATCGAGGAGCTGCGCGCCGATGTCCGGACGCGCCTGGAGCAGAACCGCCGCCTGCAGCAGCTCTCCCAGGGCCGCGACCGCGCGCTGGAGAAGCTGGTCGACTCGATCGACATCCCGCTGCCCGACTCGATCATCGAGGACGAGGTCAACCGCCGCCGCGAGAGCCTGGAGGCCCAGCTCGCGCAGGGCGGGCTGACCAAGGAGTCCTACCTGGAGTCCCAGGAGCAGACCGAGGAGGAGTTCGAGGAGGAGCTCACCAAGGGCGCCACCTCCGCCGTCAAGGCCGGCTTCATCCTCGACCAGCTCGCGCTCCAGGAGGAGCTCTCCGCCGACAACAACGAGCTGAGCTCCTACGTCGTGGAGCAGGCCCAGCGCATGGGTGTCTCGCCGGACCAGCTGGCCCAGCACCTGGTCGAGTCCAACCAGATCCGCGTCGCCTACACCGAGGTGGTCCGCGCCAAGGCCATGGACCTGGTCCTGGAGAAGGCCAAGATCACCGACGAGTCCGGCAACGTCGTCGAGCAGGAGCGTGCGGCCGAGGTCTCCGAGGTCTCCGAGGTCTCCGAGGACGCCGAGGGCTCCGCTGAGGCGGCGGCCGAGGAGGCCCCCGCGGCCGAGGCCGAGCAGGCCGGGAAGCAGAGCGACAAGTAGTCGCCCAGCCGCACCGGACCGGCCCCGAGGGCCGGTCCGGTGCGGTGGTGCACCGGCGAGCCCCGCTCCCCATCCTCACGGGTGGGGAGCGGGGCTCGTTCGCTCTGGGCCGCAAAGCCCGGCCCGGCGCGGTCCGCACCTGCGCTCAAAGCGAACAGGGAAGAGATCCGTGCGAGCGGGCGTCCGAACCGCGTTAGTGTCGCAAGCGTCGCAACCGTTTCGAATCCGGAGCAGGTGACGAGAGTGCCGCCGACCTTCAATGAGTCCATGCGAATCGACGCCCGTACGCCCGAGTCGCCGCTTCCCCCGATGTTCGAGCAGACGTCCCAGCGCCTGCTGCGTGAGCGCATCATCTTCCTCGGCCAGCAGGTCGACGACGAGATCGCGAACCGCATCGTGGGTGAGCTTCTACTGCTGTCCGCCGAGGACCGCCACAAGGACATCACGCTTTACATCAATTCACCGGGCGGATCGGTTTACGCCGGCATGGCGATTTACGACGTCATGCAGTACATCCCCAACGACGTCCGCACGGTGGGCATGGGGATGGCCGCTTCGATGGGCCAGATGCTGCTGTGCGCCGGTGCCCCGGGCAAGCGCTACGCGCTGCCGCACACCCGCGTCATGATGCACCAGCCGTCCGGTGGCATCGGGGGCACCGCCTCCGACATCCGGATCCTGGCCGACCAGCTGCTCTACATCAAGAAGATGTTCCTGGAGCGCATCTCGCTGCACACCGGGCAGACCCAGGAGCAGATCGAGAAGGACGCGGACCGGGACCGCTGGTTCACCGCCCAGGAGGCCAAGGAGTACGGGTTCATCGACGAGGTGCTGGAGGGCACCCTCGACGTGACCGGTACGACGCAGTCCCGTTGATCGGTGAGTCCAGGTGAGTCCAGTGGATAGGCGCTTTTGGGAAGGCCCGAACATGAGCGAGTACAACCTCAGCCCGGCCGGTGGCATGGCCCCGGCGGGCCCGCAGAGCCGCTACGTGCTGCCGTCGTACGTCGAGCGCACGTCGTACGGCGTCAAGGAGATGAATCCGTACAACAAGCTCTTCGAGGAGCGGATCATCTTCGTCGGGGTGCAGATCGACGACACCTCGGCCAACGACATCATGGCTCAGCTGCTCACTCTGGAGCAGATCGACGGCGAGCGTGACATCCAGATGTACATCAACTCGCCGGGCGGGTCGTTCACGGCGCTGATGGCCATCTACGACACGATGCAGTTCGTCCGCCCCGACGTGCAGACGGTGTGCATCGGCCAGGCCGCCTCGGCCGCCGCGGTGCTGCTCGCCGGCGGCACCAAGGGCAAGCGGGGCTGCCTGCCCAACGCGCGGATCCTGATCCACCAGCCCGCGACCGAGGGCACCTTCGGGCCGGCCAGTGACATCGAGATCCAGGCCAACGAGATCATGCGGATCCGTGAGCAGCTGGAGAGCACGCTCGCGCGGCACACCGACCGCTCCAAGGAGCAGATCTCCCGCGACATCGAGCGGGACAAGATCCTCACGGCGGAGGAAGCCAAGGAGTACGGGATCGTCGACTTCGTCCTCCCGTACCGCAAGACCTCCCTGAAGTAGGGTCGACTCACGGGCCTGGAACGTCGACGTGGACCGGTGGAACGACGCCGGTCGGACACCGAGTGGTGAAGCCGGTCCACTTCTTCGCCTAGTCTCGACAAGAGCGATACAGATCGCCCCGTCCACCGCTCGGCCGGGAGCGCATATCCTGCAAAAGCGGTAGCTTGCTTTACTACAGGGCACGCCATCCGCGTGGCATACGCCGGGAGCGCGATACGCGCTCCGCCGTACAGCGGGCGGAGGAGATGGCGGGGCGGCCTACGTTTTAAGGAGAAGCTGGGTGGCACGCATCGGCGACGGTGGAGACCTGCTGAAGTGCTCGTTCTGTGGCAAGAGCCAGAAGCAGGTGAAGAAGCTCATTGCCGGCCCCGGCGTTTACATCTGCGATGAATGCATTGATCTGTGCAATGAGATCATCGAAGAGGAACTCGCCGACGCCACCGAGCTCACCTGGGACAGCCTGCCCAAGCCACGGGAGATCTACGAGTTCCTCGATTCGTATGTGATCGGCCAGGAACAGGCCAAGAAGGCGCTGTCGGTCGCGGTCTACAACCATTACAAGCGCGTCCGCTCCGAGGGCGACCGCCCGCGCGAGGAGGATGTGGAGATCGCCAAGTCCAACATCCTGCTCCTGGGCCCCACCGGATCGGGCAAGACCCTCCTCGCGCAGACGCTGGCCAAGATCCTCAACGTCCCCTTCGCGATCGCCGACGCCACCGCGCTCACCGAGGCCGGGTACGTCGGCGAGGACGTCGAGAACATCCTGCTCAAGCTCATCCAGGCGGCCGACTACGACGTCAAGAAGGCCGAGACCGGGATCATCTACATCGACGAGGTCGACAAGGTCGCCCGCAAGAGCGAGAACCCGTCGATCACCCGCGACGTCTCCGGCGAGGGCGTGCAGCAGGCGCTGCTGAAGATCCTTGAGGGCACCACGGCGAGCGTGCCGCCCCAGGGCGGGCGCAAGCACCCGCACCAGGAGTTCATCCAGATCGACACCACGAACGTGCTCTTCATCTGCGGCGGCGCGTTCGCCGGCCTGGAGAAGATCATCGAGTCGCGGGTCGGCCGCCAGGGCATGGGCTTCAACGCCGTGATCCGCCCCAAGGTCGAGGAGTCCGACGACCACTTCGCCGAGGTCATGCCCGAGGACCTGCTGAAGTTCGGGATGATCCCGGAGTTCGTGGGTCGGCTTCCGGTCATCACCAGCGTGCACAACCTCGACCGCGCCGCCCTCATCCGCATCCTCACCGAGCCGCGCAACGCCCTGGTCAAGCAGTACCAGCGACTGTTCGAGCTCGACAACGTGGAGCTGGAGTTCACCGACGACGCCCTCGACGCCATCGCCGAACAGGGCATCATCCGCGGCACCGGAGCCCGGGGCCTGCGGGCCATCATCGAGGAGGTGCTGCTCTCGGTGATGTACGAGGTGCCCAGCCGCGAGGACGTCGGCCAGGTGATCATCACCCGCGAAGCCGTCCTGGAACACGTGAACCCGACCATCGTCCCCCGCGCCGACGCCGGACCGGAGCGCGAGGAGAAGAGCGCTTAGGCGCCGCCCCCGGTCCCTCCGCCCCTGATCCTCCGTCGAACGCGGGACACCGAACGGGTCCGTGACGGGACGGGGGCGCTATCCCCGGCCCAGCGTCGGGGCGGTGGGGGACCGGGCGGGAAGGGTCAGGTCGCGAGGGCCGCGCGGATCCGCTTGATCTCGGCGTTCTGCTCGGAGATCACGTCGTTGGCGATCTTGAGGACGGTCGTGTCCTTGCCATCGATCACGACGTCCTCGGCCATGTCGACCCCGCCCTGGTGGTGGGCGATCATGAGCTCGGCGAACAGTTCGTCGAACTCCGCCCCCTCCGCCTGGCGCAGTTCCTTCATCTGCGCCTCGGTGGCCATGCCCGGCATCGAGGAGTGGTCGAGGTCGGTGGGGCAGGTGACGTCGCCGCCGTGGTGCGCGCCCGAGCCGCCCCCGTCGCCGCCCTTGGCACCGTCGACGCCGCAGTAGTTGCGGTGGTTGGGGTTCTCGCGGGCGGGACCGTAGACGTGCTCCTCCAGCCAGCCCTGCATGACATCGATCTCCGCACCCTGCGCGGCGGCGATGCGGTCGGCGATGGCGGTGATCGCCTCGTTGTCGGCCCGGTCCTCGGCGAGGTCGGACATCTCCAGGGCCTGGCTGTGGTGTTCGATCATCCGCAGCAGGAAGTCGACGTCGGCCTCGTTGTGCCCGACCTCCTCGGCTGCCGCGGCGATCCGCTCCTCTGAGGCGGGAGTGGGGGAGTCGCCCGGCGCGCCGGGGTCCAGTGCGGGCGGGCCGTCGGACCCGCCGCCGTCCCCGGAGCAGGCAGCCGCCCCCGCGAGTACCACGGCGGCACCCGCCGCCAGTATCCAACTCCGCACGGACGGCTCCATTCTCTCCTCGGTGCCGGGGGCGCGGCCGCCGGCGGTCGTCCTGCCTGTCGGGCGGCCGCAGCCGCCGTCCCGGTGTTTCTACTCGCCCGCGGGGCGATTTGTCCAGTATCTGGACGGTTGGCCACAGGTAACGGCGAAGGGGGTCTTACACCGGTCAAGGGTGGCAAATCGTCCAGACTTCGTAATGCGACACGGCGAGTCTGTACAACATGCCGGAGATGTATGTAGTTTTCTATCGTTTCGGCGTGCATCGGAAGAAGGAGTCCAGATGCCCACATCCCCCACACTGTCCAAGAGAAGACGCGTCGGGCCACGAACCGGACACCGTCTCCTCACCTTCGTCGGCGCCGCGTCCCTGGTCCTGGGCACGGCCGTCGCTCCAGCGGCAGCGGACAGCCCCGCCGACGACGTCGTCACCAGCGACAACGTGACCCACGTGGCCAACGTCCCCAAGCCGTCCCCGGTCACCAACACCAACTCCGACCTCGCGTTCACCGGCGACTACGCGATCTCCGGAAACTACGACGGCTTCGTCATCTACGACATCTCCACCCCCGAATCCCCCCAGATCGTCAGCAAGGTCCTGTGCGAGGGCGGCCAGGGCGATGTCACCGTCAGCGGCGACCTGCTGTACTTCTCGGTCGACTACCCGCGGAGGAGTGAGGAGTGCGGCGCCGCGTCCAGCACGCCGGCGGACCCGACGGCCTTCGAGGGCATCCGCATCTTCGACATCTCCGACAAGACGGCGCCTCGGTACGTCGCGGCCATCCGGACCGACTGCGGATCGCACACCAACACCCTGGTCCCCGGTAAGGACGGCCGGACGGACTACATCTACGTCTCGTCCTACGCTCCCTCCGAACGGTTCCCGAACTGCCAGCCGCCGCACGACAAGATCTCGATCATCGAGGTCGATACGCACGACCCCGCCTCGGCCAAGGTCGTGGCCGAGCCCGTGCTGTTCCCGGACGGCGGCAACCACGACCAGCCCGGTCTGCTGCGTCCGACCGAGGGCTGCCACGACATCACCGCCTACCCGGAGAAGGACATCGCGGCGGGCGCCTGCATGGGCGACGGCATCCTGATGGACATCAGCGACCCGGTCAACCCCGTGGTGACCGAGCAGGTGCGCGACACCAACTTCGCGTTCTGGCACTCGGCGACCTTCAGCAACGACGCCAAGACCGTCCTGTTCACCGACGAACTCGGCGGCGGCGGAGCGGCCACCTGCAACGAGCGGATCGGCCCGGAGCGCGGCGCCAACGCCATCTACACCCTCAAGAACGGAAAGCTCGATTTCGAGGGCTACTACAAGCTGCCCCGGCACCAGTCCGCGACCGAGAACTGCGTGGCGCACAACGGCTCGCTGATCCCGGTGCCCGGCCAGGACTTCTTCGTCCAGGCCTGGTACCAGGGCGGTGTCTCGATCATCGACCTCAACGACCCGGCGAACGCCAGGGAGATCGGCTACTTCGACCGCGGCCCGATCGACGAGAACCGGCTCGTGGGCGGTGGCAGCTGGTCGGCCTACTACTACAACGGCTACATCTACTCCAACGACATGACCCGGGGGTTCGACGTCCTGAAGGTGGACGACCGGCGGCTCAGGCCGGCCGAGAAGGTCACCTATGACGAGTTCAACCCGCAGAGCCAGCCGCGCTACAAGCCCGGCCGGTAGAGGCCGACCTACGGCCCGACGGACGAGCGGCCCGCGCCCGGGCAGGGGCGCGGGCCGCCGCGTGTCCGCGCCTCCCTCAGGCGGTGAACAGCCGTTCCGTCTCCGCGTCGATCACGTCCAGGGCCCGTCCGGTGAAGTACACCGTCCCCAGCACCAGCACGTGCTCGCCCATGCCCGCGATGTCCGCGGGTGCCAGGTCCTCGGCTTCCACCACCCGCCACGCGGCCGGGATCTCGTGTTCGAAGCGCAGGTGCTCGTCGGGCAGGCGTGCGAAGGTCACCGGAATGTCGCCGAGCTCCGCGATCGCGCCGTCGACATCCTTGTGGTCGGGGAAGCAGATCAGCGCGTGGTCGACACGCGGCCAGATCCCCCGGGCGTGCTCCAGCGCCACCCGGATCCCGGCCCGGTTGATCGCCGAGTCGATCAGCACCTCGGTCCCGCCCACCGTGTGCCGCGACAGCCGTGCGGGCAGCCGCAGCGAGGACAGCACCCGGTGCAGCCGCTCGGGGGAGGCGGGCGCGCGGCCCAGTACCGCCAGCATCCGGTGCGCCGCCGCGCACCCCAGCTCCGCCGAAGCCGCGGACAGCCCCGGCGGGAGCACGTCCGGCGACGGCCCCCGCCCCGACCCGGGGTGCACCACCTCGGGTCGGACCCGGTCCGCGGTCACCTCGGCCACGGTGGCGTCGACCACCTCCGCCACCTCGCCGGTCTGTGTCAGCCGGACGAACGCCACCGTACGCTCCCCGGCCACCCGCGCCTTCTCCCGGGCGATCTCGGCCACGGTGTCACCGATCAGGCCGACGTGCTCGGCGAACACCTTGGCCATCGCGACCACGGCCGGCTCCAGCAGCCGCAGCTCATCCCGGTAGCCGCCGATCCCCGCCTCCACCACGCAGACGTCGGCGCCGCGTCGCTCCGCCTCCAGCAGGCCGGCGGTCATGAACAGCGTGTTCGGCGAGAGGTAGCCGTCGTCCGACGGAGGACCGATCCGCTCCCGGGCCTTCTCGATGCGCGCGGCGATCTCCGCCAGCCCCGCCTCGTCGATCGCGACCCCGTTGAACCGGACCCGCTCACGATGGCTCCGGAAACTAGGGCCCGTGACCGTCACCACGTTCAACCCCGCCGCGGCCAGGCACGCCGACGCGTAGGTGGCGGTCGTCCCCTTGCCCTTGGACCCGACGACCCCCAGCACCGGCGGTTCCGCGATGTCCAGCTCCCGCCGCAGGTCCAGGGCGCGGGACAGGCTGCGGCGGTAGCCCGGGCGCTTCAGGCGCCACTCGGCGAAGAAGGTCTCGAAACTCGACATGCCCCCAGTACTACATCACCCGGCGGGTCCGCCCGACCGCAGCGCACCGGCCCCCACCAGCGCCGGGGCCGCGTGGTGCCGGTACCCGACCGGGTCCGCGGATGAGTAGGCTGAAGGACGTGCATACCCCGACCCATCTCCCGTCGTGAGTGACAAGGGCGCCCACGAGCGCTACACCCAGGTCGTCGCCGAGATCACCGCCCGCCGGGTCGAGACCGACATCGACCCGTCGACCGACCGCGTCCGGGCCCTCCTCGACCTCCTCGGCGAGCCCCAGCGCGCCTACCGCTCGATCCACCTGACGGGGACCAACGGCAAGACGTCCACCGCGCGGATGATCGACGCGCTGCTGCGCGAGCGCCAGCTTCGGGTCGGCCGCTACACCAGCCCGCACCTGCGCACGATGCGGGAGCGGATCGTCATCGACGGGGAGCCCGTCTCCGAGGAGCGGTTCGTCGCCGCCTATGACGACATCCGCCCCTACGTCGACATGGTCGACGCGGGCTCCGACGTGCCGCTGTCCTTCTTCGAGGTGCTGACCGCCATGGCCTACGCCGTGTTCGCGGACACCCCGGTGGACGTGGCCGTCGTCGAGGTCGGCATGGGAGGCAGCTGGGACGCCACCAACGTGATCGACGCCGACGTGGCCGTGGTCACCCCCATCGCCATCGACCACACCGAGTATCTTCCCGACAGCGTCGAGGGCATCGCCGAGGAGAAGGCCGGCATCATCAAGCCCGGCTCGGTCGTGGTCCTGGCGCAGCAGCAGCTTCCGGCCGCCGAGGTCCTGCTGCGCCGCGCGGCCGAAACCGGTGCCCAGGTGGCCCGCGAAGGCATGGAGTTCGGCGTCCTGCACCGCGAGATCGCGGTCGGCGGCCAGCAGCTCTCGGTCAAGGGGCTGCGCGGCGGCTACGAGGGCGTGTTCCTGCCGCTGTTCGGCTCCTTCCAGGCGGGGAACGCCGCCACGGCCATCGCGGCCGTCGAGGCGTTCGCCGCGCCCGGCGAGGGCGACGACGGCCTGGATCCGGAACTGGTCGCCACCGCGCTTGCCGGGGTCGACTCCCCGGGGCGCCTGGAGATCGTGCGGACCAGCCCCACCGTGCTGGTGGACGCCGCGCACAACCCCGCGGGGATGGCGGCGTCGGCGGCCACCCTGGAGGAGGCCTTCGGCTTCAGTCGGCTCGTGGGCGTCGTGGCGATCATGGCGGACAAAGACGTCGAAGGCATCCTGGAGCCGCTGGAGCCGCTGCTCGCGGAGGTCGTGGTCACCCGGAACTCCTCGCCGCGCAGCCTGAGCCCCGATCGGCTCCGGGAGATCGCGGAGCCGATCTTCGGTGCGGAGCGGGTGCATGTGGCCCAGCGGCTGGACGACGCCATCGACATGGGGGTCACGCTGGCGGAGGAGACCGGGGAGTTCGGCGGTACCGGTGTCCTGGTCACCGGCTCCGTGGTCACCGCCGGGGACGCCATTCACCTGGTCAAGGGGGGACAGTAGGACATGCGGACGATCTGCTCGGTCGTGCTCGCCTTCGAGGTCATCGTCATCGGCCTGGCCATCCCGGTGGCCATCAACCTCGGCGGGTACCCCCCGGCGCTGGCCGGCGGCGTGTGGGGCGGTCTGGCCGCCGCGGCGCTGGTACTCGCCGCCCTGCAGCGGTTCCGCTGGGGGTTCTACGCGGCCTGCGTGCTCCAGGCGGCCTTCCTCGCCAGCGGTTTCCTCGTTCCGGGGCTCGCCGTTCTGGGCGTCATCTTCGTGGGACTGTGGATCGCAGGCGTGATCCTCGGTAGGAAGACCGACGCGATGGCGTTCGAGCGAGCGGAGGCGCCGATGCCGGTGCCGGAGGCCGAGTAGTTTCGGCGGTGGAGTGAGTGAGGAGCCGGAGCGCGGGTGGGGGTGCCGTCGCGATGGCGTTCGAGCGAGCGGAGGCGCCGATGCCGGTGCCGGAGGCCGAGTAGTTTCGGCGGTGGAGTGAGTGAGGAGCCGGAGCGCGGGTGGGGGTGCCGACGCGATGGCGTTCGAGCGAGCGGAGGCGCCGATGCCGGTGCCGGAGGCCGAGTGGTTTCGGCGGTGGAGTGAGTGAGGAGCCGGAGCGCGGGTGGGGGTGCCGACGCGATGGCGTTCGAGCGAGCGGAGGCGCCGATGCCGGTGCCGGAGGCCGAGTGGTTTCGGCGGTGGAGTGAGTGAGGAGCCGGAGCGCGGGTGGGGGTGCCGTCGCGATGGCGTTCGAGCGAGCGGAGGCGCCGCCACCGCGAACGGGTGGGGATGATCCCATCACCCGGCATGCCGTCGATGTGCTCTCCTCCGAATCCCTGGCACCCTCTGCGGTTCCGCCTCGGATTGGGTTGCTGAGGCGATAGGGTTACGGATGGCCGGGTCGGCGGTCACCGCTGCTCTTCCCCCAGGTTCCGGGCGCGTCGTGTTCCGCCGCCGAACCCCGCCGATCATCAGCTAGCAGTCGAGGAGAGTGGCACCGTGGAGCGCACCCTAGTCCTGATCAAGCCCGATGGTGTGCGTCGCAACATCATCGGCGAGGTCATCAGCCGCATCGAGCGCCGTGGCCTCAGGATCATCGCGATGGACCTGCGCACACTGACGCCCGACATCGCCAAGACGCACTACGAGGAGCACGCGGAGCGCCCCTTCTTCGACTCCCTCGTCGAGTTCATCACCGGCGGCCCGCTCGTCGCCATGGTGGTGGAGGGCGAACGCGCGGTGGAGGCCTTCCGCGCGCTGGCCGGTGCCACCGACCCCGTCGCGGCGGGCCCCGGCACCATCCGCGGCGACTTCGCGCTGGAGGTGCAGCAGAACATCGTGCACGGATCCGACTCCACCTACTCGGCCGAGCGCGAGATCAAGCTGTTCTTCCCCGACCTGGCCGCCTGATCGTTTCCGACGGCGGGGAACCGCGCGCCGGGCGCAGCCCGGCGCTTTTGCCTCTTGCCGGGCTGTGGCCAGGCATTTTCTGTCCTCGACAGCCCCTTGATTTCGGTGTGTTTACGTAACCATCGAAGTGCCGAGCGTTACGATACGGGTACTGAATCCGCTTCCGCGAGGAACGAGACCGTATTGACCGCCCCATGGGTGCAGCACCTGTTTTGGTGCCGCTGAGGACGATTCATGACCAACAATCTCGCCTTTCTCGGCCGTGACATGGCGGTCGACCTCGGGACCGCGAACACCCTGGTGTACGTGCGCGGACGAGGCATCGTGCTGAACGAGCCCTCGGTCGTCGCGCTGAACACCTCGACGGGGAAGATCGTCGCGGTCGGCATCGAGGCGAAACAGATGATCGGCCGGACACCCAGTAACATCACGGCGGTCCGGCCGCTGAAGGACGGCGTCATTGCCGACTTCGAGATCACCGAGCGCATGCTGCGCTATTTCATTCAGAAGATCCACCGCAGACGGCATTTCGCCAAGCCGCGCGTGATTGTGGCCGTGCCGAGCGGGATCACCTCAGTGGAGCACCGGGCCGTCAAGGAGGCCGGTTACCAGGCCGGTGCGCGCCGCGTGTACATCATCGAGGAGCCCATGGCCGCCGCCATCGGCGCGGGGCTACCCGTACACGAGCCGACCGGAAACATGGTGGTCGACATCGGCGGCGGCACCACCGAGGTCGCGGTCATCTCCATGGGCGGCATCGTGACCTCGCAGTCGATCCGCGTCGGCGGCGACGAGCTGGACGAGGCCATCATGACCTTCGTCAAGAAGGAGCACTCCCTGATGATCGGGGAGCGCACGGCCGAGGAGATCAAGCTCGCCATCGGATCGGCCTACCCGACCGGGACCGAGGAGTTGCATGCCGAGGTCCGCGGCCGCGACCTCATCAGCGGGCTGCCCAAGACCGTGGTGCTCTCGGCCGCCGAGATCCGCCAGGCCATCGAGGAGCCGGTGACCTCGATCATCGACGCGGTGCGTACCTCACTCGACAAGTGCCCGCCCGAGCTGTCCGGCGACATCATGGACCGCGGGATCGCCGTGGCCGGGGGCGGTGCACTGCTGCGGGGGCTGGACGACCGTCTGCGGCACGAGACCGGGATGCCCATCCACCTCGCGGAGAACGCCCTCGACTCCGTGGCCATCGGCTCGGGCACCTGCGTGGAGAACTACGAGCGCCTCAACCAGGTGCTCGTTCCGGAACGGCGGCGGTAAGGGTGGGACGCGGCACCTCACGGTCGCGGCTTGCCCTCCTCCTCGCCATCGCCCTCGCCCTGATCATCCTGGACTCCAAGAACAGCGACAATCCCGTCACGGCGGCGGCCCGCGCTGCGGGCGACGCCGCCTTCTCGCCCGTCGCCGCCGGCGTCTCCGCCGTCGCTCGACCGGTCAAGGGGGCCTACGCCGCGCTCACCGCCGCGCCGGGTGCCCGAGAACGGATCGCCGAACTGGAGGCGGAGAACAGGGAGCTGGCGGCCGCACTGGAGGACCGGAGCCGGGACGAGGGCCGCGCCGGGGAACTGGAGCGACTGCTCGGCCTGTCCGGTCTGGGCGGGTACGAGATCGTCCCCGCCCAGGCGGTGACCCGCGTGACGTCGCGCGGCCTGTCCTCCACGGTCACCATCGACGCCGGAACCCGCGACGGCGTCCACGCCGACATGACCGTGCTCAACGGTGACGGGCTGGTCGGCCGGGTCACCCGCGCCGAAGCGGACACCGCGACGGTCCTGCTGATCACCGACGCCTCCTCGGCCGTCGGCGCCCGGTTGGAGGGATCGGAACGGATCGGTGTGGCCGAGGGCGGATCGCGGACCATCGGGGACAGCGTTCCGCTGAGATTCGAGCTGATGGACGCCGACGCGCAGGTCCGGGAGGGGGACAGGATCGTGACCCTGGGCTCGCACGACGGCATGCCGTTCGTCCCGGGTGTGCCCATCGGGACGGTCGCCAAAGTGCGCGACACCCCCGGTGCGCTCAGCCGGGTGGCCGAGGTCGACCCGGCCGCGGACATCGGCGCCTTGGACATCGTCGGGGTGGTGGTCGCCGGCCCGGAGCGGGACCCCCGCGACTCGGTGCTGCCGCCGGCGCCGGAGCAGCGGCGCGTCACCGACGCACGAGCCGGCCGGGCGGCGCGGGTCCCGGGGGCGGTCGGATCGGGGGAGGTGCGATGAAACCGGTGGTGACGACGGTTCTACTGGTGACGGCGGTGCTGGCGCAGGCCGCGGTGGTGAACCGGCTGCCGCTGCCCTGGGGGGTGGGGCCGGACCTGGTGGTACTGACCGTGACCGCGGTCGCGCTCGCCTCCACCCCGATGACCGGCGCGTTCGTCGGGTTCACGGCGGGCCTGGCGATGGACGTGCTGCCACCGGCCGACCACGAGGTGGGCCGCTACGCGCTGGTCCTGTGCCTGGCCGGGTACCTGGCCGGATGGGCGCCGACCTTCGGGATGCGCTCCTACTCGGTGGCCGCACTGGCGGCTTTCGGGGTGGCCACGGGGTTCGCGCTCATCGGGCTCGTGATCGGCGACCCCCGCTTCTCGCTCGGCGGCGCCTCCTGGACCATCCTGCTCAGCGTGGTGGTGACCATGCTGGTGAGCCCGCTGGTGCTCCACCCGGTGGGGAAGATCATGCGCTACCTGTCCCGTGACGACTTCGGCTCCGTGGCGGGCGCACCGTGGGCGGCGGGGAGTCTGCGCCGATGAGACGACGCTGGAAGCCGTGGAAGTGGGAGCCCCCGTCGGGGCTCGGGCACCGGCGCCCGCCCGGCCGGATCCCGCTGCTCCTCGCCCAGCTGCTCGTCTACACCCTGTTCGCGGTGCTGGCCGGGCGGATGTGGTACCTGCAGGTGCCGATGAACGCCCACTACCGCGACCTCGCGGTGGCCAACCACGCCCAGCAGCTCATCGTCCCCGCCACCCGCGGTCAGATCCTGGACGCCGCGGGGCGCTCCCTGGTGCGCAACCGGACCGAGCTCGTCGTCTCCGCCGACTATCACGCCGTGATGGCCCAGGACGACAACGGCGAGGGCGTGCTGCGCAAGGTCGCCCGGGTACTCGGGGTGCCGGAGGACGAGGTGCTGCAGCGCATCCGGCTGTGCGGCCCCGAGGTGAGTCGGCCCTGCTGGCCCGGGTCGCCCTACCAGCCGGTGACGCTGGTCGAGGACGTCGACCCGAAGAAGGCGCTGCAGATCCTGGAGCGCCAGGAGGACTTCCCCGGCATCTCGGCGCAGCAGCACGCCGTCCGCGAGTACCCCAACGGGGAGCGCGCCTCCCAGACGCTCGGCTACCTGCAGCCGGTCACCCAGGAGGAGCTTGAGGCGCGCGAGGAGCTGCGCGTCCAGTTCAGCGGTATCGACCATGTGGGCCGCGACGGCCTGGAGGCGATGTACGACGACCGGCTGCGCGGCACCGCGGGGGTCCGCACGCTCGGCGTCAACAACAAGGGCCAGGTCATCGGTGTGCTGGAGGAGAAGGCGCCCGAGCCCGGCATGCACCTGGTGACGCATCTGGACGAGCGCGTCCAGGCCATCACGGAGAAGGCACTGGAGCGGGGGATGAAGCGCGCTCGCGGCCTCGGCAAAGGCTATGTGGCCGATTCCGCTGCGGCCGTGGTGCTCGACGTCCGCACCGGTGGGGTGATCGCCATGGCGAGCGTGCCCACCTACGACCCCGAGGTGTGGAACGGCGGCATCGACCAGGAGACCTACGACGAGATGCTCAGCAAGGACGCGGGGGAGCCGCTGATCTCGCGGGCGCTGCAGGGGCAGTACCCGCCCGGCTCGACCTTCAAGGTTTCCTCGCTGGCCGCCGCGGTGAAGAACGGGTCGCCGCTGAACGGAACGTATGCCTGCCCGGGCTCCATCAACGTGGGCAACAGGTCCTTCCAGAACTACGAGGGCGCCGGCCACGGCAGCGTCAGCCTGCACAAGGCCATCGTGGTCTCCTGCAACACCGTCTTCTACAAGTTCGGCTACGACATGTGGCGGGAGGACGGAGGCAAGAACCCGTCCAAGAACCCCCAGGAGGTCATGTCGAACATGGCCAAGAGCTTCGGGTTCGGCGCGCCCACCGGGATCGACCTGCCCAACGAGAGCAGCGGCCGCATTCCCGACCGGCAGTGGAAGCGCGAGTTCTGGGAGTCCACCCGGGAGCAGAACTGCAAGCGGGCCGAGAAGGGATACCCGGAGGTCGAGGACGGCTCGCACCGTGCCTACCTGGAGAAGCTCGCCCGGGAGCACTGCGAGACCGGCTTCGAGTGGAACGCGGGCGAGGCGGTGAACTTCTCCATCGGCCAGGGCGACGTGCTGGTCACCCCGCTGCAGCTGGCCAATGCCTATGCCGCCATCGCCAACGGCGGCACCCTGTACGAGCCGCGGGTGGGCAAGGCGTTCGTCTCCGCCGACGGCAAGCAGGTCGAGGAGATCCCGCCGAAGGAGCTGGGCAAGCTCGACTTGGACGACGAGACCCTGGCCTACCTGCAAAAGGCGCTCACCCAGGTGCCCAAGGAGGGCACGGGGCGCGGTGCCTTCGACGGATTCCCGCAGGGCCAGGTGTCCATCGCGGGCAAGACCGGTTCGGCCACCATCGTCGGCAAGAAGACGTCGTCGTGGTTCGCCTCCTATGCGCCTGCCGACGACCCGCGGTTCGCGGTGGCGGTCCTCGTCTCCCAGGGCGGCACCGGCGGCACCACGTCCGCCCCCATCGTCCGGGAGATCTACGAGGGTATCTACGGCTTCGTCCCCTCGGACGACGCCGCGGAACCGGGGGAGGAAGGCGAGGAGGACGTGAAGCCGGTCGACCCCGCGCTGCCCGGCGGCAAACCCCCGTCGGACCTGCCCGAGATCCGTCCCGACGGCACCGTCGTCGCCGCGGGCGAGTAGGCGGCCGGGGAGAGATGGGCGGGCGGCCGCGCAGGGCGGAGGAACCGGAGGGGGAGCGGATGATCGGCGCACGAGCAGGGGTGTCCGCCATCGGCCGGGAGCGGGGTGAGGCGCGATGATGCCCTACACCAGCCCCCACCTGCCCCGCACCACACTGGGCGAACGGGTCGGCGGCCTCATCGCCGCGGGTCGGCCGCGGCGCTTCGACTGGGTCCTGCTGGCGGCCGTGCTGGGGCTGTCCGCGCTCGGCGTGGTCCTGGTCGGCGCGTCGACCTACGACCCGCGCGACCCGTCGGGGGCGTTGGGCTACGTCGAGCGCCAACTCGTCCACCTGGCCGTGGGAACGGTGCTGTGCCTGCTGGTGGCCGCGGTCGACTACCGGGCGCCGCGCGCGTACGCGCCGATCGCCTACGTGTGCTCGCTGATCGGCCTGCTGGTGGTCCTCACCCCGCTGGGCCAGACCATCAACGGTTCCCGGGGGTGGATCGTCGTCGCCGGGGTCCAGGCCCAGCCCAGCGAGCTGGCCAAGGTGGGGCTGATCCTCGCCCTGGCCATGCTGCTCGGCGAGCCCCGCGACGGAGAGCACGCCCCCACCACCCGCGACGTGCTCTTCAGCCTGGTCGCGCTGGCCATTCCCATGGCCCTCATCACGCTCCAGCCCGACCTGGGAACCGGGCTGGTCATGGGGGCCATTTTCCTGGGCATGCTCACGGTGTCGGGGGCACCGCTGCGCTGGGTCGTGGGGATGCTGGGGTGCGGCACGCTGGCCGCGTTCAGCGTGTGGTGGTTCGAGCTGCTCCAGCCCTACCAGCTGGACCGGGTGGCCACCATGATCGATCCCAGCGCCGACCCGCAGGGCGCCGGGTACAACTCCAACCAGGCGATGATCGCCATCGGATCCGGCGGGTTCAACGGCACCGGGCTGTTCCAGGGTGAGCAGACCAGCGGTCGGTTCGTGCCCGAGCAGCACACCGACTTCATCTTCACGGTGGCCGCCGAGGAGCTCGGGTTCATCGGCGGGCTGACGATCATCGGGCTGCTGGCGCTGATCATCCAGCGCATCCTGCGGATCGCCGCAGGGTGCTCCCATCCCTACGGGCGGCTCGTCTGCGTCGGTGTGGCCACCTGGTTCGCCTTCCAGAGCTTCGTCAACATCGGGATGACCCTCGGGGTCGCGCCGGTGACCGGCCTGCCGCTGCCCTTCGTGTCCTACGGCGGTACCGCCACCGTCGCCCACCTCATCGCGATCGGGCTGGTGGTCAGCATCCACGCGCGCAACCGCGGCTTCGACTAGCCGCGGCCCGGTCGGATCTTGGGCCGCGGCCGGGACCGGCACGCCGGTCCCGGCGCCGCGATGCGGTGCGGCCTCGGCTCCTACTTCACGACCGGGACGCCGATCGGGTAGGTGTACCACTCGCCCTTGTTCGCGGCCACGGCCGCCATGATGCCCAGGACGACCGCGGCGATCCACATCGCGAAGAAGGTGAGGACGCCGATGAAGACGAGCGTCAGCACCCACGAGACCACGTAGACGATGAGCACCAGGATCTGGAAGTTGAGTGCCTGGGCCGCGTGGTGCCGGACGAACGGCGATTCGTCCTTCTTCACCAGGTAGAGCACCAGCGGCACGAGGAAGCTGAGGAACAGCCCGCCGAGGTGTGCGAGCAGCGCCATGGTGCGGTCGTCCGGCGTGGAGCCGTAGGGCTGCTGCGGGTAGCCGTAGGGCTGCTGGTAGTGGCCCTGCTGCTGGTAGGCGCCGGGCTGGGGGTACGGCTGCTGGGGGTAGGGCTGCGGGCCCATGCCCGGCGGCATGCCCGGGGCGCTCTGCGGACCGTGGCCGGGGTCGGCACCGGGCGGGGGGGAGTACCCGCCGGGGTGGTTGTAGGGGGTGTTCTGCCCGTCGTGCGGTGGGCCGGGCGGATACGGGTTGCTCATGATCTCCTCGATTTGCTGCCGACCACACCGGTCGATGGAACACGTTCGCTGGTGCCACCGTAGCGGCGTCTCGGACGTGCGGGAACGGGGTGTGGAGGTGCATCGTCGATGAGACGCGGGGGTCGGCGCCGGGGTTCCTCGGCGCCGACCCCCGTGATCGCCACCGCCTACTTCACCATCCGGATGGCGAAGGGGTACCGGTGCAAGGTGCCCTTGTTCGCGCCGAGCGCCCCCATGGCGCCGAGCACGATGGCCACCGCCCAGAAGACCGCGATCAGCACGGAGCCGATCCAGGACGTGTCGGGGGAGAAGACGCCGAGGCCGAGGAAGACGATCCAGGCCAGCGCGTAGGGGATGAGCATCGTCAGCTGGAAGTTGAGCGCCTCACCCGCGTGGTGCCGGACGAACGCCGAGTGGTTCTTCTTCACCTGGAAGACGATCAGCGCCGGGATCCAGCCGAGGCAGGACATGATGAGGCCGGACAGGTGCGCGATCATCGCCCACGTGGTGTCGTCCGCGGCGCCCTGCTGGCCGTACCCCTGCTGCGGGTCGTAGCCCTGCGGTCCGAACGGCTGCTGCTCGTAACCGACACCGGGCTGCTGCGGGTACGGCGGAGCCTGGGGCGGCTGCCCGTAGGCGGCCTGCTGCGGCTGCTGGGGGTATCCGGGCTGGGGCGGCTCGAAGCCCTGGGGCGGTTGCTGTCCGCCGCTCGGCTGGGCGTACCCCGGCTGCTGCTCGTAACCGACACCGGGCTGCTGCGGGTACGGCGGAGCCTGGGGCGGCTGCCCGTAGGCGGCCTGCTGCGGCTGCTGGGGGTATCCGGGCTGGGGCGGCCCGTAGCCCTGGGGCGGTTGCTGTCCGCCGCCCGGCTGGGCGTACCCCGGCTGCTGCTCATAACCCTGCTGCGGGTACGGCGGGGCGAACCCGGGTTGCTGGGGGTGGGGGTGCGGGCCGTACCCGGGCTGCCCACCGGTCCCCGCCTGACCCGGGCCCGGCTGCGCGTCGGGAGGGGTGGGGCCGGGCGCCGGCTGGCCGTCTGCGGGCCGGTCCTGGGGCTGTGGTCCGTTGGGCGGGGTCTCGCTCATCATGTCCCTTGGGTATGCCGCTTGTGGTGGGGGCGATCGTCTCGTCCGACCTCCCGCGAGGGGGTGACCGCGGGGCGTGCCCGCGGTCGGCTCTCGGGCGAGACTAGTCTTCCACCACGTAGGGGGCGGTAACGAAATCGATCAGTTCCTCGACGCGGCCGAGGAGTTCGGGTTCCAGGTCGGCATATGACCGTACCGAGGCCAGGATGCGCCGCCAGGCCTCCCCCGGTTCCTCGCGGCTCCCCAGCGCGCGCAGCACCCCCTCCTTCCACGGGACGCCGCGCGGGACCTCGGGCCAGGCCTCGATACCCAGTGCCGACGGTTTCACCGCCTGCCATACGTCCACGAAGGGGTGGCCGGTCACCAGGACGTGCGGTGAGCGGACCCGTTCGGCGATGCGGCTCTCCTTGGAACCCGGCACGAGGTGGTCCACCAGCACGCCGAGCCGCCGCTGCGGCCCGGGTTCGAAATCGCGCACGATCTCGGGCAGGTGGTCGACGCCCTCCAGGTACTCCACCACGACGCCCTCGACGCGCAGGTCGTGGCCCCACACCCGCTCCACCAGCTCGGCGTCGTGCACACCCTCCACATAGATCCGGCTCTCCTTGGCGATCTGCGAGCGCGCCCCCCGGACCGCGATGGAGCCGGAGGCGCTGCGCAGCGGTCCCCGCGGCGCGGCGGTCGGGCGGACCAGCGTGGCCGGTTCACCGTCGATGAGGAACGCGGCGGGCGTGAGGTCGAACACGCGCCGGGCGCCGTGGCGGTCCTCCAGGGTGACGGTGGTCTTGTCCCAGTCGACGACGGCGCCGCAGAAGCGCCCGTCGGCCGACTCCGCGACCAGGTCCGGTTCGATGGTGACCTCCGGGACCCGCCCCTTCTCGGGGCGGCGCGGGCCGCCCGCCAGAACGTCGCCGCCGTAGCGGTCGGCGTAGCGCCGGTCGCCGGAGCCGGTCCCTCTGCCCTTGCCTGAGTCGCTGTGCACGGCCCTGGATTGTAGTGGCGGACCGGGACGACGGTGTGGTCAGGTCGCCGCCGAGGGGGAGCGGGGGTACGGCGCGCCCCGGGCCGCCGGGCCGCTCCCCCGGGCGACCTTGCGGCGGACATTAGAATTGGCAGTCAAGACCACGGAGTGCCAGGAGGTGAGCGCGTGCTCGACGACCGGAAACTCGCGGTTCTGCGTGCCATCGTCGAGGACTACGTGTCCACGAAGGAGCCCGTGGGATCGAAGGCCCTGGCGGAGCGGCACAGCCTCGGTGTCTCACCGGCGACCATCCGCAACGAAATGGTGGCTCTCGAAGAAGAGGGGTACATCACCCAGCCGCACACCAGCGCCGGCAGGAT
This sequence comes from Nocardiopsis mwathae, assembly GCF_014201195.1. NCBI lineage: Bacteria > Bacillati > Actinomycetota > Actinomycetes > Streptosporangiales > Nocardiopsidaceae > Nocardiopsis > Nocardiopsis mwathae. The sequence continues at coordinate 1,165,236 of NZ_JACHDS010000001.1, forward strand.
CCCCACGGACAAGGGCTACCGCCTGTTCGTCGACCGCCTGTCCACGGTCAAGCCCCTGTCCTCGGCGGAGCGCAGGGCGATCGAGACGTTCCTCGGCGGAGCGATCGACCTCGACGAGATCGTCGCCCGCACGGTGCGCCTGCTCGCCCAGCTCACCCGCCAGGTCGCGATCGTGCAGTACCCGTCGCTGACCCGCTCGGCCGTGCAGCACGTGGAACTCGTGCCGCTGGGCCCGAGGCGCGTGATGATGGTGCTGATCACCGACACCGGGCGGGTGGAGCAGCGGGTCATCGACCACCTCGACTGGGTCGACGACAGCAGCGTGGAGAGCCTGCGGACCCTGCTCAACCGGCTGCTGGTGGGCAAGGGGCTGAGCGACGTTCCCCCCGCGGTCGCCGACGTGCCCGCACTGGTGCCCCCGGACGACCGGCGGATGGCCGCCTCGGTGCTGTCGGTCCTTCTGGAGAGTCTCGTGGAGCGCAGCGAGGAGAAGATCGTCCTGGCGGGGACGGCGAATCTCGCGGCGATGGATTTCTCGGCTAGCCTTCGGGAGGTACTCGAAGCGCTCGAAGAGAACGTGGTCCTCATCCGCCTGCTCGGTGAGGCGGGGGACCCCTCCTCGCTCACCGTCCGCATCGGTGAGGAGAACTCCCACGAGGGCCTGAGATCGGCCTCGATCGTCTCCGCTGGTTACGGCATCGGTGATCACTCACTGGCCAAGCTCGGCGTGGTCGGTCCGACACGCATGGATTACCCCGGAACGATGGGAGCGGTACGCGCTGTGGCTCGGTACGTAGGCACGATTTTGGCGGGACAGTAAGTGGCGAACGACTATTACGAGATCCTCGGTGTGCGCCGGGACGCGTCCAAAGACGAGATCAAGAAGGCCTATCGTCGACTCGCCCGCGAGCTGCACCCGGACGTCAACCCCGACCCGGCCACCCAGGAGCGCTTCAAGGAAGTGACGCAGGCCTACGAGGTCCTCTCCGACGACAACAAGCGCCGCATGTTCGACATGGGCGCCGACCCCTTCGCACCCGGCGGCGGCGCCGGCGCCGGCGGTTTCGGGGCGACGGGCTTCCCGTTCGACGACATCATGAACGCCTTCTTCGGCGGCGGCCAGCCGGGCGGCGGTCGGGGACCGCGCGACCGGGTGCGCCGCGGCCGCAGCATCAAGGTGCGCGTGGAGCTGGACCTCGCCGAGGCGGCCTTCGGCGTCACCAAGGACGTCACCTTCCCCACCGCCGTCCTGTGCGACACCTGCCAGGGCGAGGGGACCGCCAAGGGCACCCACCGCCGCACCTGCGACATGTGTCAGGGGCGGGGAGAGGTCTCCCAGGTGGCGCGCTCGTTCTTGGGCCAGGTCATGACCACCCGCCCGTGCCCGCAGTGCTCGGGCCAGGGCAGCGTGATCACCGACCCCTGCGCCGACTGCTCCGGCGAGGGGCGGGTTCGCGAGAAGGTCACCCGCAAGGTGCAGATCCCCGCCGGTGTCGAGGACGGCACCCAGATCCAGCTGGCCGGAGAGGGCGAGGTCGGCCCCAACGGCGGCCCGCGCGGCGACATCTTCCTGGAGATCGTGCAGCGCCCGCACCCGATCTTCGAGCGGCGCGGCGACGACCTGCACTGCACCATCACCGTGCCGATGACGGCGGCGGCGCTGGGTGCGTCGTTCACCTTCGAGACGCTGGACGGTACCGAGGAGATCGACCTGCGGCCCGGCACCAACTCCGGGCACGTCATCACGCTCAACGGGCGCGGCAGCAAGCGCCTCGACGGCGGCGGCCGCGGTGACCTGATGATCCAGGTCAACGTGGAGACACCGGCGAAGCTGGACGAGGAGCAGGAGCACCTGCTGCGCAAGTTCGCCGAACTGCGCGGTGAGGACCAGCCTCCGGGCAGGTTCAGCCCCGGGCACAGCGGGCTGTTCTCCAAGCTGCGCGACGCGTTCGGCGCCAGGTAGCACAAGCCCGGGCGAAAAGGGGACGTGAACCAGTGACACCTCCGGTTTTCCTGGCCGGGGCGGGGGAGCTCGACCAGGACCGCGTGCTGCTGTCCGGACCCGAGGGGCGCCACGCGGCCGTGGTGCGCCGGATCACCGTCGGCGAGACCGTCGATCTCGTCGACGGTGCCGGGACCAGGGCCCGCTGCGTCGTGACCGACGTCGCCAAGGACGCGGTGGTCTGCGAAGTGCGGGAGCGCTGCGTCGATCCGGCGCCCAGCCCGCCCATCACGGTCGTGCAGGCCCTGCCCAAGGGCGACCGCGGCGAGCTGGCCGTCGAGGTGATGACCGAGGCCGGGGTGGACGTGATCGTGCCGTGGGCCGCCGAGCGCTGCGTGACCCGGTGGAAGCCCGAGCGGGCGGCCAAGGCGCTGGGCAAGTGGCGTGCCACCGCCCGTGAGGCGGCCAAGCAGGCCCGGCGCAGCCGCGTCCCCGAGGTCGCCGGGTTGGCGGCGACGCGCGAGGTCGCAGCACTGCTCGCCGGGGCCGGGCTGGGCATCGTGCTGCACGAGGACACCGAGGAGCGGCTCTCGGCGCTGACGCTGCCCGAGGGCGGCGGCACCGACCCCGCGACGGGCATCGTCGTCGTGGTCGGCCCCGAGGGCGGGTTCGCCGACGCGGAGCTGGCGGCCTTCGATGAGGCCGGTGCCGTACGCGCGCTCCTCGGCCCGACGGTGCTGCGGACCTCTACGGCGGGCGTGGCCGCGCTCGCCGTCCTCCAGGCCCGCTGCGGCCGCTGGTAGCCCGCCCCGCGGGCGAACGTCTCCCCGCCCTCTCCGCCGCCAGGTCCCGCGGACGCGGGTGTACACCGGTGGGTGCCGCACCCGTATCCCCCATCCCCGCGACCCGCGGAGAACGGGGCCGCGGGGCGCGGTCAGACCTCGGGGGTGCCGGCCGTGGTCGTCGGTGTCGTCTCCCCGGCCGCGTCGTTCTCGCCCGTCCCGGCTCCCGAACCGGAGTCGGGTGACGGCGAACCGCCGTTGGTGTCGTCGCTCCCGCCGGAGCCGCCCTCGCCGGTCCCGGCCCCGCCGTCGCCGTTCCCGCCGCCGTTCCCGCCGTTGTCGGAGCCACCGCCCCGGTTGTCCCCCGGCTGGTCGGACCCGCCGGCCGGCACGCAGTCGGCCCGGTTCCGCTCCGCCTCCTGCCGGTCGTCGCGGGTGGCGCCGTCGCGGGGTGTGCTGGACGCGGGCGTGCGGCCGGGCGGGCAGGACGTGGTGGCGGCCGACCCGCCACCCGCCGTGCCGTCGTCCTCGCCGTCGCTCCCGGCCTCAGGGCCGGTCGGCGTCGGGTCGCCCGACGGTTCTCGGGAGGACTCCCCGGAGTCCTCCGGCTGGGGCGGTGTGATCCGATCGGCGGCCTGCCCGGGCCCGTTCGGCTCACCGGGCGCGCCGGTGTCGCCCGTCGGCGAGGTCAGCGCCGACGGCAGCAGCTGGTCGCGCACCTGAGGCGTTCCCACCAGTACCGAGCCGGCGATGAGCACCGCGGCCCCCACGGCCAGCACCGGGCGGATCCAGGGCAGACCGAAGGTCCACAGCGCCCTCCGCTGCTCGGTTCGGGCGCGGATCTTCTCCAGCCCTTCGGGTGAGGGCGTCACGGAATCGGCCTCGGCGCGCAGGACCGCGCGCAGGCGCTCTTCGAAGCCCTCGTCGTGTGGATCGGTCATGTCGTCTGCTCCAGAACCGTGCGGAGCGCGGCGATGCCCCGCGCGGTATGGCTCTTCACCGCGCCCCGGCTGATACCCATGGCGTCGGCGATCTGCGCTTCGGACAGATCACCGTAGTACCTCAGCACGATCGCTTCGCGCTGCCGGGTGGGCAGTCGGCGCAGGGCCTCGATCACAGCGGCGCGCTCCAGTTCGCCGAGCGCACCGTGCTCGGCGCTGGGGGCGTCGGGGAGCGCCTTGGGCGCGTGCTTCTCCACCACGGCCCGGTGCCGCAGGACCGAGCGGGCGCGGTTGACCACGGACTGGCGCAGGTAGGACAGCGCCTTGCCCGGGTCCCGCAACCGGCGCCAGGCGCCGTGCATGGCGACGAACGCGTCCTGGACGACTTCCTCGGCGGTCGCGTAATCGCGGACGAGCAGGGCGGCCAGCCGCACCAGGGGCCGGTAGTGCTCGCTGTACAGCTGAGTCACTGCTTGGTCGGCATCCCATCCGACCCTGGTCACCGCTGCGGTGGAGGCTCCCGCGACCATCGTTTCTGTCACGTCCGTTGGACGCGTGCCCTTGTCGCCGGGTTTACGAAAGGGCATGCCGGTTCTTCTCACCTGACTGTGTCGTCCGACCCTGGTGTGTGCCGGGAGGGGTCATCGGTTCCCTTCAGGCGTGGCTGTTCGCTGCGCCGTTACGGTCCGTAAGCGAAGCGACCATAGCAAAACCGGTGCGGCGTGGGCGAAGTCACGCGAAGCAACAGAATAGCCGTCTTCTCGGTGCCCCGGGGGCCGTAGCGGGCACCGCGTCCGGAGCCGCCCGTGCCCGTTCCGGCGGGCGACCCGCGCACACGCGGCCGTATCCCCGCGGAACGCCGGAGGGGAGGGACACGTCGGTCGCCGGAAATCGCTAGAGTTCGGAGTGGAGAAAACGCTCAGCCGTACGGGAGACGCCCAGGGAGGGCCGGTGGCCAGGACCGCATCCGACTGCCTGTTCTGCAAGATCGTCGCGGGCGAGGTGCCCGCCGAGATCGTGCGGAGCACGGAGCGCACGATCGCCATCCGCGACATCAACCCGCAGGCCCCCACCCACGTGCTGATGATCCCCCGCGACCACTACCCCGACGCGGGCGCGGTCGGCCGTGCCGACGCCGGGCTGATGGACGAGATGGCCCGGGAGGCGCACGAGGTCGCCGTCGCCGAGGGCGTCGCCGACACCGGCTACCGCCTGGTGTTCAACACGGGTGCGGGGGCCGGGCAGACCGTCTTCCACGTGCACGGCCACGTGCTGGGCGGGCGCGGCCTGGAGTGGCCGCCCGGGTAGTTCCTCCGCGCGGGTCGGCAGGGGCTCCGTTGATAGACTTCAACCGACGACAGCCTTCGCTGGGGCCTCTGCGATCACGCCACTGCGGCGCACCGGTCGCATCCCGACTCTCAGCCGGGGCACCCAGGCACCATGCAGCCCAACGGACGCGAGAGGTAGGGGCGAGACGGCCGCTAAGGCCACACCATGGTCGAATCAACACAACACAGCACCCAGGTCAAGATCGTGGTGCCCGAAGAGCACACGATGGTCAGCCTGCTGGGGTCGGGCGATGAGGTCCTGCGGGCGGTGGAGCGCTCCATCGACAGCGACGTCCACGTCCGCGGCGACGAGATCACCATCAGCGGGGGCCCCGAGGAGACGGCGGCGGCCGTGCGTCTGATCGAGGAGCTCATCGAGCTCGCCAAGAACGGCGCCCACCTCACCCCCGACGCCGTGGAGCGGACCCTGTCCATGCTCCGCTCCACGAGCGCGGAGCGCCCCGCCGACGTTCTCACGACGAACATCCTGTCCGCGCGCGGGCGCACCATCCGGCCCAAGACGCTCAACCAGAAGCGCTACGTCGACGCCATCGACAAGCACACGATCGTGTTCGGTATCGGCCCGGCCGGTACCGGAAAGACGTACCTGGCCATGGCCAAGGCGGTCAAGGCGCTGCAGAACAAGCAGGTCAACCGGATCATCCTGACCCGGCCCGCGGTCGAGGCGGGGGAGCGGCTGGGCTTCCTGCCCGGTACCCTCTACGACAAGATCGACCCGTACCTGCGTCCTCTCTACGACGCGCTGCACGACATGATCGACCCGGACTCCATCCCCAAGCTGATGGACGCCGGGACGATCGAGGTGGCGCCGCTGGCGTACATGCGCGGCCGGACCCTGAACGACTCCTTCATCATCCTCGACGAGGCGCAGAACACCTCGCCCGAGCAGATGAAGATGTTCTTGACCCGGCTGGGCTTCGGTTCCAAGATCGTGGTCACCGGCGATGTCACCCAGGTCGACCTGCCCAACGGGCAGTCCAGCGGCCTGCGCACCATCGAGCGGATCCTCGATGGCATCAACGACATCGACTTCTGCTGGCTGAACAGCAACGATGTCGTGCGGCACAAGCTCGTCAGCGCGATCGTCGACGCCTACGGGCGGTATGACCATGAACAGCGGAACCAGCAGGGCACGCAGCAGGCCACCACCCACCGCAGGGGCCGCTCCGGCGGCCGCCCGGGCTCCGCGCCCGCGCACGGCCGGTCCGCGGCGGGCGGCACCGACGGCGCCGCCGACGCCGGCTGACGCCGGCTGACGCCGGCGGTCGATCCGCACGAAGAAGAGCACAGATAAGGCGCGCTGAGTAGATGAGTATCGACGTCGCGAACGAATCCGGCGTCCCCGCGGATGAGGCGCGGCTGGCCCGGCTGGCCCGCTACGCCCTCGACGCGATGCGGATCCACCCGCTCGCGGAGCTGTCCGTCGTCCTGGTCGACGAGGAGCCCATGACCGAGCTCCACGTCCGCTGGATGGACGAGCCCGGGCCGACCGACGTGCTGTCGTTTCCCATGGACGAGCTTCGGCCCGGCAGCGGGGAGCGCACCTCCGAGCCGGGGATCCTCGGCGATGTGATCATCTGCCCGCAGGTGGCCGCGAAGCAGGCCGCCAAGGCCGGGCACGCCACCCAGGACGAGATCGACCTGCTGTGCACGCACGGCATCCTGCACCTGCTGGGCTACGACCACGCCGAGCCCGAGGAGCACCGGGAGATGTTCGGCCTGCAGGGGGAGATCCTGGCGGGCTGGCGCGGCCTGCTCGCGGCCGAGGCCGCCGGTACTCCGCCCGAGGAGAAGACGGACAGGGAAGACACGGACCGATGAGCGGAACCGGCTCCGCCGGCTTAGGGGACCTCCTCCTGGCGGTCGCCCCGCAGTCGGCCGGACCGGCGATCGCGGCCCAGGCCGCGATCCCGCCGGTCGGGGCGTTCACGGCCGCCGCCGTGTTCACCGTGCTCGCGGCGTTCTTCGTGAGCGCGGAGGTCGCGGTCACCCGTACCGCCCGGATGGGGGTCGGCCACCTCGTCGAGGCGGGGCGCATCGGCGCCCGGCGCCTGGAGGGCATCGCGGCCGACCCGGTGCGCCACCTCAACCTGGTGCTGCTGCTCCGGGTGGTCTGCGAGGTCCTGGCGGGGCTGGCACTGGCGGTCGGGTTCATCGGCAGGTTCGGCCTGGGCTGGACCGCCGTCGGGCTGACCGCTGTGGTGATGGTGCTGGTCGACTACGTCCTCATCGGGGTCACCCCGCGCATCCTGGGCCGCCAGTTCGCCGATTCCATCGCGCTGGCCAGCGCGGCCCTGGTGGCGCCCGCCGGCGTCCTGGTGGGCCCGCTGGAGCGTGTCCTGGTCCGGGTCGGCCGCGCGCTGACCCCGCGTGGCAAGGGCGACCGCGGGGGGCCGTTCAGCAGCGAGGACGAGCTGCGCCGGATGGTCGACCTGGCCGAGCGGGGGCACGTCATCGACGCCGAGGAGCGGCAGATGATCCACTCGGTGTTCAAGCTCGACGACACGTCGGTCCGCGAGGTCATGGTCCCGCGGACCGACATCCTGTTCGTCGACCGCGACGCCGTGCTGGACGACTGCCTCAGCCTCGCGCTGCGCAGCGGGTTCTCCCGCATCCCGGTGATCGGCGAGGACGAGGACGATGTCGTCGGCATGCTCTACCTGAAGGACGTGGCCGCGCGGATGCGTGAGCTGTGGGCCGACCAGGGTGCCGCCGCTGCGGTCGGGAAGCTCACCGCGGGCGACGTCATGCGCCCCGGCTACTACGTGCCGGACTCCAAGCCCATCGACGGTCTGCTGCGTGAGATGCAGCAGAAGCGCACGCACGTCGCCGTGGTGATCGACGAGTACGGCGGAACGGCCGGGCTGGTCACGATCGAGGACATCGTCGAGGAGATCGTCGGGGAGATCACCGACGAGTACGACGACGAGATCCCGCCGATCGAGCGGCTGGGCGAGGACCGGGCGCGCGTCACCGCGCGGCTGCCCCTGGGCGAGCTGGCCGAGCTGTTCGACGTGGAGCTGGACGCAGCCGATGTCGAGACGGTCGGCGGGCTGCTGGCCTACGCTCTGGGGCGAGTGCCGATCAGCGGTTCCCAGGCGGACTACGCTGGACTGCGGCTGACCGCCGAGGAGGCGGTGGGCCGCCGCAACCGGACCGCGACGGTTCTGGTGGAGAAGATCCCGGAGGAGGCGGCGCGGACGGACCGCGCGGACGGCTCCGTCCCCCACTGACGCCCCGCCAGGGTCCCGACCGCCCGACGGGTCCGCACGCACGACGAACGCCCGTTCCCACCGGTGACCGAAGGAGAAGCCGACCCGTGACCGACACCGCCCCCCCGGCACTCGACCCCGAGGACGAGAAACTGATCACGCTGGCCCGCGCCTCCCGTGCCCGCAGCGGGGCACGCGAGGGTGCGGCGGTGCGCGACGAGACCGGCCGCACGTACGTGGCCACCACCGTCGCCCTGCCCTCCCTGAAGCTGTCGGCGCTGCAGGCGGCCGTCGCGGCGGCGGTCTCCAGCGAGGCCGCGGCGCTGGAGGCGGCCGCCGTGGTCACCGACGCGGCCGAGCTCCCCGAGGCCGACACCGCGGCGGCCGCGGATCTGAAGACGGCGCTGCTGCTGCTGGCCGGCCCGGACGGCGTCCCACGGAGTATCACGCGCTCATGACGCCCGTCCGCCCGGGCGCCGCCCCTCGCCGAGGCGGGCGTGCGGCGCCCCGGGCGCGCCCGCGGTCCGAGCGCACCCCACGACAGGCGACACTGGAACCATGAACGACCTCGACCTTGAGAAGCTGCGCGTCCCGCTGGCCATGCCCGCCCACCCGGAGGGCTTCCGCAGCGGGTTCGCCTGCTTCGTCGGCCGACCCAACGTCGGCAAGTCGACACTGATGAACGCGCTGGTCGGGCAGAAGGTCGCGATCACCAGCAACCGGCCCCAGACCACCCGGCGCACGGTGCGCGGCATCGTGCACCGCGACGACGCGCAGCTGATCATCGTGGACACCCCCGGGCTGCACAAGCCGCGCACGCTGCTGGGCGAGCGGCTGGACAGCCTGGTGCGTTCGACGCTGGTCGAGGTCGACGTAATCGTGTTCTGCATCCCGGCCGACGAGCCGATCGGCCGCGGGGACACCTACATCGCCGGAGAGCTCGCCGCCCAGCGCGACACCCCGGTGGTGGCGGTGGTGACCAAGACCGACCTGGCCGACAGATCGCAGGTCGGCGAGCAGCTGATGGCGGTGGACCGGCTGGGGGAGTGGGCGGACATCGTCCCGGTCTCGGCCGACGGCGGCTTCCAGCTCGACACACTCACCGACGTGCTGTGCGGCCACCTGCCGGAGGGGCCGCCGCTCTACCCGGACGGCGACCTCACCGACGAGCCCGATGAGATGCTGGTCGCCGAGCTCATCCGGGAGGCCTCGCTGGAGGGGGTCCGCGACGAGCTGCCGCACTCGATCGCGGTGGTGGTGGACGAGATGGCGCCCCGCCCCGACACCGCGCCGGGCAGGGAACTCGTCGACATCTACGCCTCGCTGTATGTGGAGCGCCCGAGCCAGAAGGCCATCGTCATCGGAGCCAAGGGCGCACGGCTGCGCGAGGTCGGCACCACGGCGCGCAAGCAGATCGAGGCGCTTCTGGGCAGCAGGGTCTTCTTGGACCTGCGTGTGCGCGTCGCCAAGGACTGGCAGCGCGACCCCAAGCAGCTGCGCAGGCTCGGCTTCGACCAGCAGACCTGACCCCGGGGCGCCGCCGCGCCCGCCACCGTTCTTCCGCCCCACCCGGCCTCGTCGCCGGGTGGGGCGCGGCGCGTCCGCGCCGCCCGGGCGGTTCAGTTCTGGTGGTTGAGGTCGGCGGCCAGCGCACCTGCGGTGCGCTGCACGATCGGCGCGGCCTTCTCGACGAAGTCCCAGCTCACCCGGGATTCGGGGCCGGAGATGGAGACGGCCATCATGGCCGGGCCCCCCTGCACCCCGACGGCCAGGCAGCGTACGCCGATCTCCTGTTCGCCGTCGTCGATGGCGTAGCCGCGTCCGCGGATCTCGGCGAGCTCGGTGGCGAACGCCTCTGGGGTGGTGATGGTGCGGTCGGTGGCGGCCGGCATGCCGGTGCGCCGCACGGTCGCCAGGGCCTCGGCCTCGGGCAGCTGGGCCAGCAGGGCCTTGCCCACCCCGGCGGAGTGCGGCAGCACGCGCCGCCCCACCTCGGTGAACATGCGCATGGCGTGCGGGGAGGGAACCTGGGCCACGTAGACGACTTTGTCGCCGTCGAGCATCGCCAGGTTCGCGGTCTCCCCGAGGTCCTCGACGAGCTGGGAGAGGTGGGGCCGGGCCCAGGTGCCGAGCATGCGGGAGGCGCTCTCGCCCAGGCCGATGAGGCGGGGGCCCAGGGCGTAGCGCCGCGACGGCAGTTGGCGGACGTAACCGTTGCCGACCAGGGTGCGGATGATCCGGTGGATGGTGGGCAGGGGCAGGCCGGAGGCATCGGCGAGCTCGCTCAGCGAGGTCTCCCCGCCCGCGTCGGCCATGATCTCCAGCAGCGCGAAGGCCCGGTCCAGCGACTGGACCCCGCCTGCGCGCGTACGGGGGCCGGACGCCAGGGCGTCCGGGGCGGTGCTGTCGGCGGCCTCGGTGCCGCCGGCCGCGGTCTGTGACGTTGCCAAGGGTCTCCAGCTCCCAACACGTGGCCGCTCCGGCCGGTCGCCGTACCGGGCGGTCACACTCTTCGGAGTTCTCATTCTGCGATACGGAAGCAGTGGAGGGTACCCGTCCGGGGGTCCCCGGAGCCGCACGGAGCCGCACGGTGGTGCCGACGGTGCCGGTGGTGGCCCCGGTACATCACTGTCTCCGCTGCTTGCTCTTGTTCTTCCGAATTGTAGAAGTTAGTGTCCGCTATATAGAAGCACTCGGATCGGGATTCTGTAGGGGCAGCCCGGCCGTGACCAACCGGACTGACCGACGGAAAGGGTCATCAGCAGTGGGTACGCAGGGTTCTCCGCACCGCGGTGCGGACCTGGCCGGTATCGGCCTGGCCGATCTGAACGCCGCCCTTGACAGGCGGCTCGCCGACGCCGACGCGCGGCTGCTCCGGGACTACCCCGGAGACCGGGGGCGGCGCCAGCCGGTCCACACCGTCTACATCCCCGCCGACCGCATCCGCCCCGGAATCGCGCCGACCTGGGGCGAGGCGGCCGCCCAGGTCCTCCGCGAGACCGCCCCCGACGCCGCGGAACTCGCCGCCGCCACCGGCCTGGCCCCGGAGATGGTGGCCGACTGCCTCCCCCGCGTCCTGGACAAGCTGCGCACCGAACCCGTGGAGGACCTCAGGATCGACCTGGAGGACGGCTACGGCACCCGTTCGGACGCCGAGGAGGACCGCCACGTCCGGGAGTCCGCCGCGGCGCTCTGCGCCGACCTGGAGTCGGGCGCGGCCCCGCCCTACGTCGGCATCCGGATGAAGGGCATGGAGGCCGCGGGGCGGCACCGCGGAATGCGCACACTGGCCATGTTCATCGCCGAGGTGCTGGAGCGCGCCGGCGACCTGCCCGACGGCTTCGCCCTCACCCTGCCCAAGATCACCGCGGTCGAGCAGGTCGAGGCGATGGCGTGGGTGGCCGAACAGCTCGAACCGCGGTTCGGCCTCGACGAGGGGCGGCTCCGCTTCGAGCTGCAGATCGAGACGCCGCAGTCGGTCCTCTCCGCGGACGGCGCCGCGGCCGTGGCCCGGATGGTGCACGCGGGCGCCGGGCGCGTCAGCGCCCTGCACTACGGGACCTACGACTACAGCGCCGCGTGCGGGGTGGCCGCCGCCCACCAGAGCATGGCCCACCCGGTGGCCGACCACGCCAAGGCGGTCATGCAGCTGGCCGCCGCCGGAACCGGGGTGTGGCTGTCCGACGGCTCCACCAACGTGCTGCCCGTGGGCGCCCCCGAGGAGATCCGTGCGGCCTGGAAGCTGCACGCCTCGCTGGTCCGCCGCTCCCTGGAGCGCGCCTTCTACCAGGGGTGGGACCTGCACCCGCACCAGCTCCCCACGCGCTACCTGGCCACCTACGCCTTCTACCGGGAGGCCTTCGCCCCGGCCGCCGACCGCCTGCGCGCCTACCTCGGCTCCCAGGGCGGGGGCGTCCTCGACGAACCGGCGACGGCCCAGGCCCTGGCCGGCACCCTGGCCCGCGGGCTGAACTGCGGCGCCCTGGACACCGCCGAGGTGGAGAAGGCCACCGGCGCGAGCGCCGCGGCCCTGCTCTCCCTCGCCCGCCGCCGCGTCGGCTAGCCGACCCCCTGGACTCACCCCCCTCCGTTGATCTCGGAGATATCGGGGCCTTACCGGCGAGTATCACCCCGATATCTCCGAGATCAACGGAGGGCCATGGACTGAGGAGTGGAATCACCGGAGATGACCGGACGACACGACTACGACCTGGTGATCCGCGCGCGGCGCGCGATCACCGAGACCGGCACCGCCACTGACACCGCCACTGACACCGCCGCGGCCGAGCGCCCCGCGGCCGTCGGGGTGCGCGACGGGCGGATCGCCGCCGTCGCGGAGTACGGCGCGGCGATGAGCGCCGAGCACATCGCCGAGCTCGCCGACGACGAGGTACTGCTCCCCGGCCTCGTCGACAGCCACGTGCACGTCAACGAACCCGGTCGGACCGAGTGGGAGGGCTTCGCCACCGCCACGCGTGCCGCCGCGGCCGGGGGCGTGACCACGATCGTGGACATGCCGCTGAACAGCGTCCCGCCCACCACCACGGTCGCGGGCCTGGACGCCAAGCGCGCGGCCGCCGACGGCCAGGTGGCCGTCGACGTCGGATTCTGGGGCGGCGCCGTCCCCGAGAACACCGGCCCGGACACCTCCGCGGAGCTGCGTGCCCTCCACGAACAGGGCGTCTACGGATTCAAGTCCTTCCTGTCGCCCTCCGGCGTGGAGGAGTTCGGCCACCTGAGCCCCGAGGAGTACCGCAGCGCCGTCGCCGCGATCGGCGCGCTCGGGGGGACGATCATCGTGCACGCCGAGGACCCCGGCGTGCTCGACGCCGCCCCGCAGGCCCGGGGCCGGGAGTACGCCTCCTTCCTCGCCTCCCGCCCCGACGAGGCCGAGCACGCGGCGATCCGGCTGGTCATCGACACGGCGCGGGCCACCGGCACCCGCTCGCACATCCTGCACCTGTCCACCGCGACGGCGCTGCCGCTGATCCGGGAGGCCAGGGAGGACGGGGTCCCGCTGACCGTCGAGACCTGCCCGCACTACCTCACCATCGCCGCCGAGGAGGTGCCGGCCGGGGCGACCCAGTTCAAGTGCTGTCCGCCCATCCGCGGCGCCGCCAACCGCGACGCCCTGTGGCGGGCGCTGGCCGACGGCCTGATCGACTGCGTGGTCAGCGACCACTCGCCGAGCACGCCCGACCTCAAGCACCTGGGCACCGGCGACTTCGGCACGGCGTGGGGCGGGGTGTCGGGCCTGCAGGTGGGGTTCGCGGCCGTGTGGACCGAGGCGTCGGCGCGCGGCTTCTCCCTGGCCGACGTGGTGCGGTGGATGGCGCGGAGCCCCGCCGAGATCGCGGGTGTGGCCGGGAAGGGCCGCTTGGCGGTGGGGTACGACGCCGACTTCGCCGTGGTCGCCCCCGAGGAGCTCACCCGCATCGACGCGGCGACCCTGCAGCACCGGAACCCGATCAGCGCCTATGACGGCCGCGAGCTCAAGGGCGTGGTCCGCCGGACGTGGCTGCGCGGCGCACCTGTCGACCCGGACGCGCCGCGCGGGCGGCTGCTGCGCCGTTAGCCGGCGCAGCCGTCGGGCACGGCACACGGCCCCGGACGCTCGCGTCCGGGGCCGCAGAGTGATCATGGGGTTATCGGGTCAGGGTGTCAGCCGCAGTACTCCGCCTCCTTGCCGATGACGCGCTGCGGGCAGTCGGCGTACTCCAGGAACTGCAGGACCGCCTCGCGGTTGCGGGCGGTCTCCCGGGGGATCACCGAGGCCGGCGGGTAGAAGCCGCCCCCGGCCGCGCTGCGCGGGTACATCTCGAAGGTGTAGTTGAAGATCCGCTGCTCACCCCAGAGCCAGTCGTTGATGGTCCCGTCGGTGATGTAGAGGTCGCTGGACTGCTGCGGGGTGTAGCCGTTGGTCCGGGCCATGAGGCGGCCGAGCTCGGCGTGGGTGTCGTACTCGTCCCGGGACATGCCGGGCTCGACCTCGTTGTAGGTGTAGCCGTAGGGCCACAGGATCAGTTCGCCGTAGGTGTGCCAGTCGATGGCGGTCGTGATCCGCTGCTCGCCGTCGACCACCCGGCTGCGCACGAAGTCGGCGACGGCCTTGACCTCGGGCGCCGACTCCGGGGCGGAGCCGCGGTAGACGATGGAGGAGGGCAAGCCCGACGAGCCGCGGCAGCAGCCCCAGTTGTAGTCCCAGTTGCGGTTCATGTCGGTGCCGATGGCGGTGGTGCGCGGGTTGGGCTGGCGGTTCTTGCGCCAGTGCCGGTAGCTGCCCGTGGCGATGTCGTACTCGCTGCCGTCGGGGTTGACGTTGGGCAGGATCCAGATCACCCGGCTGTCGAGGAGCCCGGTGATGCGCGGGTCGCTGCCGTAGCCCTCGGTGAACAGGTCGAGGAGGTAGACCGCCATCTCGACGGTGAGATGCTCCCGGGCGTGCTGGGAGTGGGTGAACAGGACCTCGGGCTTGTCCTCGTCGGCCTTGACGTCGGAGCTGATCCTGACGGCCATGAGGTCGCGGCCGCGGTAGGAGGAGCCGATCACGGACTTCGTCGCGATGTCGGGGTGCTCGGCGACCGTCCGGTCGACGACCTCGGTCAGCTCGGTGAAGTTGTGGTAGTCGGAGTCCTCCGGCGGGAAGTCCTGGAGGCCCGGGGCGTCCGAGGGGCTCGGGTCGGGGAGCTCGACGAGGTCGTAGCCGAGGTCCGAGACGGCGTCGGCCCCGGCCGGGTCGGCGGTGATGTGTACCGAGTCCGCGCCGACCTGGTCGATGGCGACCCCGGTCGCGGCGACCTCGGTGCGCTCCTGCGGGGTCGAGGGGCCGTGGACCGCGTAGCGCTGGGGCGGGCCGTCCGCGGCGGACTCGGCGGCGCCGACGGTGGGAACGGCGGTGCTGATCACGAGGGGGATGAGAGCGGCGGGGATGAACAGTTTGCTCCGTCGCACAGTGCCTCCTGTGGGGGAAGAGGGGGAGGTGAGGCGCTGAACTGCACTGCCCATTGGAGGGAGGCGGGAGGGAATCGTCAATACGTGGACAAGTCGGATGTGCCGGGGGTGGGTGCGGTCACATCCGGCCTTCGGCAGGTAGGACCTGTCACGGCGGGCGACGGCGCGACCACACCGTGGCCACATCCGGCCAGATCGGCGGTGAGGGGTTGCCAACCCGCCCACCGCCGACGCGGTCTCCTGCGGCTATGCCGTCCTGGACGGCTGAGCGGCTGTGCCGTCCCTTGCCTCGTCCCCTGGCGGCCGAGTGGCGCGGCGCCGCCCGCCGATGATGTGGAAGCACAGGTTCAGCACGATCGCGCTGAGTGCGGCGGCGACGATGCCCGAGTGCAGGACCAGCGCGATGGTGGGCGGGAACCCCTCGTAGAAGCCCGGCGCCGCGAGGGGGATGAGCCCGAAGCCCAGCGATGTGGCCACGATGATCAGGTTGAGGCTGTCGGAGTAGTCGACCCGGCCCAGAGCCCGGATCCCGCTGGCCGCCACGGTGCCGAACAGCACCAGCCCGGCGCCGCCCAGCACCGGCATCGGGATGGCCGCCACCACCCGGCCGAGGACCGGGAACAGCCCGAGCGTCAGCAGGATGCCGCCGCCCGCGGCGACGACGTAGCGGCTCCTGATCCCGGTGAGCGCGAGCAGCCCGATGTTCTGCGTGAACGAGCTGCCCGGGGTCGCGTTGAAGATCGGGCCGATCAGCGAGGCGCTGACGTCGGCCCGCAGCCCGGCCGCGATGCGCTTCGCGTCGAGCCTGATGCCGGTGACCTCGCCGGCGGCGATGAGGTCGGAGACGCCCTCGGTGAGCACCACCAGCATGATGACGCACATGGTGAGGATGGCCGCCATCTGGAACTCCGGCGGCCCGAAGTGGAACGGCGACCCCGGCGAGAACACGGTGCCCTCGCCGACCCGGCTGAAGTCCACCCGTCCGAGGGCCGCCGCGACGAGCGTCCCGCCGAGGATACCCAGCAGCACGGCGGTCCGGCCGAAGATGCCCGGCAGCACCCGGGAGAACAGCAGCACCAGGGCGAGCGTCACCGCGGCCAGGGCGAGGTCGCCCATGGCGGGGACGGGCGTCTCCTCCCCGCTGACGATCGCGGTGTTGCCGTCGATGATCCAGCCCACCGCGACGGGCATCAGGGACAGCCCGATGACGGTGATGATGGTGCCGGTCACCACGGGCGGGAAGAACCGGACCAGCTGCCCGAAGAACGGGGTGAGGCAGAGCGCGAAGACGCCCCCGGCCAGCGAGGCGCCGAACACCGCGGGCAGACCCGCGTCGGCGGCGATGCCGGTCATCGCGCCCACCGGAACGAAGGAGGCGGCGACCACGATCGGCATCTGCGCGCCGATGGTCCGGTGGCCCAGCGTCTGGATGAGGGTGGCGATGCCCGCCATGATCAGCGCGCCGCTGACCAGGACGCCCATGCCGACGGTATCGACTCCGGCGGCGCCGCCGAGGATCAGCGCGGGGGCGACCGCTCCCGCGTACATGGTGATGATGTGCTGCAGCCCGTAGACGAGCGTCTGCCGGGCGGGCAGCTTCTCGTCCTCGGGTCGGGGGGGGCGCGGGTCCGTCCGCGGACGGGTGATCGGGTGACCCGGGCTCCGGGTCGTTCGCGGTGGCGATTGTTTCGGCCGAGTCGTCCTTGCCGGACTTCGAGAATCTCATGCCGGTTTCCAGCCCCTTGCGCTCGGTGCTGCCCGGTCCCGATCACCGGTGGGGGACCTCGGCCGGTGGGGGATCGGGCCGTTCGGTTGGTCGGGCACTGCGGGGGCACCGAGGCGGAAGTACCGGTGGGAGCCGGCGCTCGGCGCCCGTCGTCGCGAGCGTGCGAACTCACGGGAGGTGGACGTGCGGGATCGGAGACGCCGGGTGACGTCTGCGGGGGTGGGGGAGAAGGGAGTCGGAGGCGGGTGCGACGGCGGACGGCAGGGGCCGGGGCGAGGCCTGCCCCTGCTGAAGGGGGCCCGGGCCGGGGCCGCCGTCCGCCGCGGCGGCTACACGAAGCCGGGGACCGTTTCCCAGGCGCGGCCGGCGTCGGGGGCGTCGTCGCGCTCGACGGCGGCCTCGATCTTTCCGTAGGGGCGGTCGGCCGCGTAGAACACCTCGTTCGGGTTGTCCAGCCCGAAGGGGGAGAGGTCGACGAGGAAGTGGTGGTTGTTCGGCATCGAGAACCGGATCTCGGCGATCTCCGGGTGTGCCTCCAGCACCGCCTTGCCCATCTCGTACAGCGTCTGCTGCAGGGCGAGGCTGTGCGTGGTCGCGAACGCCTCCAGCAGGATCGCCCGGACCGACGCGTAGGTCGTGTCCCAGTCGACGGCGGTGCCGATGTAGCGCCAGCGGGCGGTGACGTCGGTGGCCAGGATCCGGTCGGTGGTCTCCCGCAGTGTCGTGTACTTCGTCTTGGGGTAGCCGTGGAACTCCGAGCCGGTGGACTTCAGCACGGTCAGGCCGTGCAGGCCGGAGACGACCCACTCCTCGGCGCCGTCCTTGGTGACGACCGTCGTGCGGGTTTCGCCCCCGGAACGGACGAAGGAGTGGTCGTGCGGGCCGTCGGCGGTGTCGATGCGGTCCCAGCCGTACTCCTCGATCTCCTCGCGGGCGCCGCGGACGCAGTCGTGTTCGTCGACGAAGTGCCGGGCGAGCAGGAGGGCGAAGTCCTCGATGGCGCCGACGCCGCCGTTCTCCTTGGCGAAGGCGTAGACGGTGTTCTTCTGCGTGTCGGTGGGCAGGCAGTTGGCGTTGTCGCCCTCGACGTGCACGGCCTCGAAGTCGCCGCGCAGCTGTGAGGTGACGCTGATGTCCTTGACGCGGTGGACGTCGGTGCCGCGGTCGATGTGGACCAGGCGTACCTCGGCCTTGCCGTACTGGTTGTCTCCGAGTCGGATTCCCACGTGGGGTCAGCTCCATTCGGTGTGAGTGAAGTCAGTACCTGGTGCGCCCGAGGGAGGACCGCTGGTCATGCGGAAGGACCTGTCACGCACTCGAAGAGGAAGAGGGCCGGGGCCGTGGGTCGTCTAGCTCCCCCTGTAGGTCGAGAAGGCGAACGGGCTCAGCAGCAGCGGCACGTGGTAGTGCGCGCCGGCGTCGCTGAGGTCGAAGACCACGCTGACCTCGGGGTAGAACCCGCGCTGCCCGGTGCGGTCGAAGTAGTTCGCGGTGTCGAAGGTGACCCGGTAGATCCCGGCGGGCAGCTGCTCGGGGCCGAAGTCGGGGATGCGGCCGTCGTCATCGGTCGCGCCGGTGGCGACGGGTGTCCAGGAGGTGCGCTCCGCGTCGGCGGCCGCCTCCAGCCGTACCGGCACCCCGGCCGCGGGGCGGCCCAGCGCGGCGTCCAGGACGTGTGTGGTCACGTGGCTCATGATCCGTCCACTACCTTTCCGACGCGCACGAGCGCGATCTTGCGGAACTCGTCGGCGACGACGCGGGTCTCGGCGGCCGGGTCGTTGTCCATGCGGCGCTTGAGGTCGTCGAGCAGCTCCTGGCTGGAGCGGCCGCTGGCGCAGACGAGGTAGATGTGGCCGAACCGGGCCTCGTACGCGGCGTTGGCGGCCCGGAACGCGGCCTCGGCGTCGGCGCCGGCCGCGGTGACGGCGGACTGCTCGCCGCGCGACCACCGCGACTCGGTGTCGGTCCCCTGGGCGCGCTCGCCGATGCGGGGGTGCCGGGCGATCGCGGTGCGGACCTCGTCGTCGGTCATGCCCCGGGCGTGGGTGTCGGCGGCGGCGAGCAGCGCCTCGCGCGAGGCGAAGGGGCGCTCGGCCGCCAGGGCGCGAACCCAGCGGTCGACGTCGAGGCAGCGCGCGAACTCGGTGTGGAACTCCGCGGGGGGCAGCGCGTTGACGCGCGCCAGTCCGGGGTCGCTCACCGCCTCTCCGGGGGTGCTGTCAGGCATGTACGTCTCCAGTGGGAGGTGGCGGCGGCCACCTCCGTGTTTCGGTCAGATTTCGTAGTGCAGAAACTTCCTTCTACATGTCGGACTGTAGCTCTGATCACAGTGCTGTTGTCAAGATTCCGCCGCGTCCGATTCCGGCGCCGCCCGCCCGCCGCCGACGGGGAGCCGGGCGGGTGGTTGACAAAGCCCGCGGCGGCGGCGCACACTCAAATCATTCCTTCAAGTGAAAACTAGTTTCCGCATAATGAAATAAACGATCTGGTTCGCATCTGATCCCAGCCCCCGTCAAGGAGACGACACATGAGCCACGCACGGCGCCCCGCACCGGGCGGCGCACCGGGGCACACGCTGCGCTACACCGTGAACTGCTCGCTGCTGTTCACCGAGCTGCCGCTGCTGGAGCGCCCGGCCGCGGCGCGCGCGGCGGGGTTCGACGCCGTCGAGTTCTGGTGGCCGTTCGAGAGCGCGGTGCCCGCGGACAAGGACGTCGAGGCCTTCATCGCGGCCCTCGACGACGCCGGCGTCCACCTCACCGGCCTCAACTTCTTCGCCGGGGCGCTGCCCGGCCCCGACCGCGGGGTCCTCTCCCGACCCGACCGGGTCGGCGAGTTCCGCGACAACATCGACGTCGTCCTCGGCATCGCCGAACGCACCGGAACCCGGGCCTTCAACGCGCTCTACGGCCTGCGCCAGGAGGGCGTCGACCCGGCCGAGCAGGACCGCCTCGCCCTGGAGAGCGTGCTCGCCGCCGCCGCGGCCGTCGCGGCCGTCGACGGGACCGTCCTCATCGAGCCGATCAGCGGCGCACCGGACTACCCGCTCACGACCGCCGCGGACGGGCTGGCCTTCGTGGCCAGGGCACGCGCCGCCGGTGCGCGCAACGTCGCCCTCCTCGCCGACTTCTTCCACCTCGCGGTCAACGGCGACGACGTCGCCTCGGTCGTCCGCGACCACGCCGCGGATTTCGGGCACATCCAGATCGCCGACGCCCCCGGCCGCGGCGAACCCGGTACCGGAGAGCTTCCGATCCACGCCCTCCTGGCCGCGGCCCAGGCCGGCGGCTACGGCGGCCACGTCGGCCTGGAGTACAAGCCGACCGTCCCCAGCTCCGACAGCTTCGGCTGGCTGCGCGCCTGACCGGCCGACCGACCCGCGCCGCACCGGCCACGCCCCCACATCCCCAGCGAAAGGACACCGCACGACATGTCCGCGACACACGACCCGTCCCAGGGCGGCGACGTCCTCGCCCCCGACAGCGGCACCGGCGACCGCATCGCGTTCATCGGCCTGGGCATCATGGGCCTGCCCATGGCGCTCAACCTCGTCAATGCCGGGTACCGCGTCACCGGCTACAACCTCGACCCGGCCAAGACCGAGAAGCTCGCCGGACAGGGCGGCCACGCCGCGCTGTCCATCGCCGAGGCGGTCGCCGACGCCGACACCGTCATCACGATGGTCCCCGACTCCCCGGACGTCGAGTCCGTCCTCCGCGGCGAGGACGGCGTGTTCGCCAACGCGGCGCCCGGGGCCCTCCTCATCGACATGAGCACCATCCGCCCCGACGTCTCCCGCGCGCTGGCGGCCGAGGGCACCGAGCGCGGCTTCCGCGTCCTGGACGCCCCCGTCAGCGGCGGCGAGGCCGGCGCCATCGAGGCCCAGCTCTCCATCATGGTCGGCGGCGCCCAGGCCGACTTCGACGCCGCCCGGCCGGTGTTCGACGTGCTCGGCACCACCCCCGTGCTGGTCGGGCCCTCGGGCGCCGGGCAGACGGTCAAGGCCGCCAACCAGCTCATCGTCGCCGGCAACATCCAGCTCGTGGCCGAGGCCCTGGTCTTCCTGGAGGCACACGGCGTCGACACCGACGCCGGGCTGCGCGTGCTCAACGGCGGACTCGCCGGTAGCACGGTGATGACCCGCAAGGGCGCCCAGATGCGCGACCGCGACTTCGACCCGGGCTTCCGGATCGCCCTGCACGACAAGGACATGAAGATCGTGACGACCGCCGCCCGCGAGGCCGGCGTGGCGATCCCGCTCGGCGCCCTCGTGGCGCAGTTCGTGGGCGCCCTCAAGGCACAGGGGCACGGCGGGCTGGACCACTCCGCCCTGCTCAAGATCGTCGAGCAGCTGTCCGCGCCGACCGAGGCGTGACCGGTCCGTCCGGAGCCGGGTCGGCCCCACGCACGCGGGTGCCGCGGCTGGGACGGACGGCCCGGCCGGGCGACCGGAAAGACGGGCTCCGCCGGCGGTTCTGGCCGTCCGGACTCGCGACTTATATCTGTGCTCCGCGCGAGAACCGGCAGCCGGGGTGTTGGCCGCACCCCAGGGACCGCCGGCGGACCCCCTAAAACCCCCTAGCACGTGAAGGGTTCATGAAGATGGTACAGATGCCCGCGATGAACGCCGTCGTCGAGGTCCTGAAATCCGAAGGCGTCGACACGGCCTTCGGCTGCCCCGGGGCCGCGATCCTCCCCCTGTACAAGGCGCTGGAGGAGGTCGGCGGGATCGAACACCTGGTCGTTCGCCACGAGGAGGGCGCGACCCACATGGCCGACGGCTGGGCCCGGACCAACGGCAAGGTCGGCGTGGCCATCGGCACGTCCGGCCCCGCCGGAACCAACATGATCACCGGCCTCTACACCGCACTCGCGGACTCGATTCCCATCGTGTGCATCACCGGCCAGGCGGTCTCCACCCGACTGCACCAGGAAGCCTTCCAGGCGGTGGAGATCGTCGACATCGCCAAGCCCGTCACCAAGTGGGCGGTGCAGATCAAGGAGGCCGGCCAGGCGCCGTGGATCTTCCGCGAGGCGTTCCGGATCGCCCGCGAGGGGCGGCCCGGCCCCGTTCTCATCGACATTCCGCTCGACATCGCCCAGCAGGTCATCTCCTATGACCCGGAGATCGACGCACCGCTGGCCGTAAGCACCGTGGCCCCGCACCTGCCGCGCGTGGAGCGGGCACTGGACATGCTGCTGGCCGCCGAGCGTCCGCTGATCCTCGCCGGGGGCGGGGTCATCATCGCGGAGGCGGCGGACGAGCTGCGCCGCGTCGCCGAGTACCTGAACATCCCCGTGCAGGTCACCCTCATGGGCAAGGGCGCCGTCGATGAGGACGGCCCGCTGTACGCCGGGATGACCGGTGTGCAGACCTCCCAGCGCTACGGCAACGCCTCCTTCCTGGAGTCCGACCTGGTGCTGGCGGTCGGCGCCCGCTTCGGCGACCGGCACACCGGACAGCTGGACGTCTACCGGGGCGGGCGCAGGTTCATCCACGTCGACATCGAGCCCACTCAGATCGGCAAGGTCTTCGAGCCGGACCTGGGCGTCGTCTCCGACGCACGGCTGTTCCTCCGCGCGCTGCTGGACGCCGCGCGGCGGCGCGGCGCCGCGCGCGATCCGGGGGCCTGGGTGGAGCGGGTCGGCGAGCTCAAGCGCACGCTGCGCCGCCGGGAGGACTTCGACGCCGCACCGATCAAGGCGCCGCGCGTCTACAAGGAGATCAACGACGTCTTCGACGCCGACACCTACTTCGTCACCGCCATCGGCCTCTACCAGATCTGGGGCGGCCAGCACCAGAAGGCCTACAAGCCCCGGCACTACCAGATCTGCGGCCAGGCCGGTCCGCTCGGCTGGGAGATCCCGGCGGCCATCGGCGTCAAGAAGGCGCTGGCGGCCACCGAGCCCGATGCCGAGGTCGTCGGCATCGTCGGCGACTACGGCTTCCAGTACATGGTGGAGGAACTGGCCGTCGGCGCCCAGTACGACGTCCCGTTCGTGCTCATCATGATCAACAACGAGTACCTGGGGCTGATCCGCCAGGCGGAGATCCCCTACGACATGAACTACCAGGTCGACATCCACTACGACGAGTACGGCACGGACAACGTCAAGATCATGGAGGCCTACGGCTGCTCCGGGCGGCGGGTCCTGGAGCCGGGGGAGATCCGCGACTCCCTGGAATGGGCCCGCAAGGAGGCGCGCCGCACCTCCCGGCCGGTGCTGGTGGAGGTCATGATCGAGCGCGAGGCCAACACTCCGCACGGCCCGTCCATCGACGCCGTCAAGGAGTTCGAGCCGGAACCCGCCTGACCGGAACCGGCCGTTCGAACCAGGGCGCCACGGTGGCCACTCGGCCGGGTCACCGCGGCGCCCTTCACCGTCGCCCCTGCCCGGTGGCGCGGCGGTGGGCGGCGGTTCCGTGCGGGGCGTGCCGCCGCTCGCCGTGACCTTTGCGGGGTCTGGTACTGTGATCAGCGTTATGCTGCGCGAGCTGCTCCTCCTTAGCGGCCGCGGCGCGGGTCGGTAGCACGAGGTCGACTCCCACGCCGCGGGGCTTTGCCATGGTCTGGTCGGCCACGACACCGCGAGCACACCTCAGGAGCACCCGAAATGGTTCCGCAGCAGCAACCCAGTGGTATGCCCTTCCAGCGCTACCGCCCCTTTCCCGCGGTCGATCTGCCCGACCGCACCTGGCCCGCGAAAACGATCACCCAGGCCCCCCGCTGGCTCTCCACCGACCTGCGCGACGGCAACCAGGCCCTGATCGAGCCGATGGACCCCGAGCGCAAACGCGAGATCTTCGACCTGCTGGTCCGCATGGGCTACAAGGAGATCGAGGTCGGCTTCCCCGCCGCCAGCCAGACCGACTTCGACTTCGTGCGCTCCCTGATCGAGGGCGGCCGCATCCCTGAGGACGTGCAGATCTCGGTGCTCACCCAGGCCCGCGAAGACCTGATCGAGCGCACCGTGCAGAGCCTGGCCGGCGCCAGACGCTCCACCGTCCACCTGTACAACGCCACCGCGCCGGAGTTCCGCCGGGTGGTCTTCGGCGTGGACCGGCAGGCCTGCAAGGCCATCGCGGTGGAGGGCACCCGCCACGTCATGCGCTTCGCCGAACAGTACCTGGCCGACTCCGCCCTGGCCGAGGGCGGCTACTTCGGCTATGAGTACTCGCCCGAGATCTTCATCGACACCGAGCTGGACTTCGCCCTGGAGGTCTGCGAGGCCGTCATGGACGTCTGGCAGCCCGGACCGGGCCGCGAGATCATCCTCAACCTGCCGGCCACCGTCGAGCGCGCCACCCCCAACGTGTACGCCGACCAGATCGAGTGGATGAGCCGCAACCTGACCCGGCGCGAGCACGTGTGCCTGTCGGTGCACCCGCACAACGACCGCGGCACCGGCATCGCCGCCGCCGAGCTGGGTGTGATGGCCGGGGCCGACCGGGTGGAGGGCTGCCTGTTCGGGCACGGCGAGCGCACCGGCAACGTCGACCTCATCACCCTGGGGCTGAACCTGTTCTCCCAGGGCGTGGACCCGATGATCGACTTCTCGAACATCGACGAGGTCCGCCGCACGGTGGAGTACTGCACCCAGCTGCCGGTGGCCCCCCGCCACCCGTATGGCGGCGACCTGGTCTACACGGCGTTCTCCGGATCCCACCAGGACGCGATCAAGAAGGGCTTCGCCGCGCTGGAGCGCGACGCCGAGCAGGCCGGGGTGCCGGTGGCCGATTACCCCTGGCACGTGCCCTACCTGCCCATCGACCCCAAGGAGGTCGGCCGCGACTACGAGGCCGTCATCCGGGTCAACAGCCAGTCCGGCAAGGGCGGCGTCTCCTACATCCTGCACCGCGACCACGCCCTGGACCTGCCCCGCCGCCTGCAGATCGAGTTCTCGCACATGGTGCAGGAGCACACCGACACCGAGGGCGGCGAGTTCAACGGCGAGCGCATCTGGGAGATCTTCGAGCAGACCTACCTGGCCGAGGACGGCCCCGTGGCGGTGCTGGCGCACCGGTCGGTGCACGGCAGCGGCGACGGCGCCGACTACCGCATCAGCGCCGACGTGCGGGTCAACGGCGAGATCCGGGAGATCACCGGCACCGGGCAGGGCCCGCTGTCGGCGTTCTGCGACGCGCTGGCCGGGATCGACGTCAAGGTGCGGGTGGTCGACTACGTCGAGCACTCGCTGAGCGAGGGCACCGACGCGCGCGCCGCCGCCTACGTCGAGGCCGAGGTCGACGGCCGGGTCGTGTGGGGTGTGGGCATCAACCACAACATCACCACGGCGTCGCTGAAGGCCGTGTGCAGCGCGGTCGGCCAGGCCGCGCGCCGCGGCCTCGACCGGCCATAGGGCGTGTTCGGCGGGTCGTTCCCGGATCGCGGCCACCGGGATGACGCTCGCGGTGCCGCTCCACTCGCCGAGCCGACCTGGATCGACTTCGCGAAGCGGCTTGTGAGCGCCGCCACGCACGGCCGCTCGCTCACCGGAAGGAATCCGCCCTAGAGCGAGAGTGACGGTGGCCGGTGCCCTCGGAGGGCACCGGCCACCGGTGTGCGCGGGGGCGGGCTACTCCCAGCCGAAGTTCTGCGTCCAGCGGCCGTCGGCCTCGCCGACGCCGATCGCCTTGAAGTCGCAGTTGAGGATGTTCGCGCGGTGGCCGTCGCTGTTCATCCAGGCGTCCATCACCTCGTCGGCCGACCGCTGGCCCGCGGCGACGTTCTCGCCGGACCAGGCGTCGTAGCCGGCCTCCGTGGCGCGCTGGGCCGGGGTCGTGCCCTCGGGGGTGTCGTGCGCCATGTAGTCGCGGGCGGCCATGTCCTCGCTGTGCTTCTGGGAGGCGGTGGTGAGCCGCTCGTCGACCCGCAGCGGTTCGCAGCCTGCGGCTGCGCGCTCGGAGTTGGCGAGCGTGACCACATCGGCCGTCCGACCGGATCCGCCGCCGGAGGAGCCGCCGGGCGAGCCCGAGCCCCCTGAGGAGCCCGCGTTCGCCGAGCCGCCTGAGGAACCCGAGCCGCCCGGAGCGGAGGCGTCACCGCCCGCGGAGGAGCCGGAGCCGCCCTCCGGGGACTCGGAGGCCTTCACCTCGCCCTCGGCGGTCGCGGCGGCCTCACGCCGCCCCTCGCCGTCGGCGGAGTCGGACGATCCGCCGTCCGCGTCGCCGGAGTCCGGGAAGAAGTCGTCGTCGGAGACGGCCGGCGGCAGGCCGTCGTCGGGGAATGCGTTGCTCACGTCCGATCCGGCCTGAGCCGGGCCGTGCCCCTGGGGCAGTTGGGCGAGGACGAGGCCGGCGGCCACTCCGAGGCCGACGGGAACGGCGACCAATGCCCCGATAAGCGGCCGTTTCCACCGGTCGCGCGCCGTGGACGACCTGGTGGACGGCTTGGGTCTCTGCCGGGCCCCGGGCGACTCGTCCCGGTTCCTCGACACTCGGCGGCGTCCGCGTGCCATGAAAGCCAGCCCCCGTTCGGTAGGGAATGTCGGTGCTCGCGCGATCGTAGACCACATCAGGCTCTTAAGGGACCTTGGGGACGAATGTGGAGGGAAGCCGCAGGTCTGCGGGCCGAGGCGGGCCGCGCGGTGCGGTGGGCGCCGCTCGTGCGCACGTCCGCCCTGCGCATCCGCGACAATGGAGGTGTGAGCCTTTACCGTGACGAGGGGGTCGTCCTCCGCACCCAGAAGCTGGGGGAGGCCGACCGCATCGTGACGCTGCTGACCCGGCGGACCGGCCTGGTCCGGGCCGTCGGCAAGGGGGTGCGGCGCACCAAGTCGCGCTTCGGCGCCCGGCTGGAGCCGTTCAGCCACATCGACGTGCAGCTGTACACCGGCCGCACGCTCGACGTCATCACCCAGGCCGAATCGGTGCGGGCCTACGGCGAGTCCATCGTGTCCGACTACCCGTGCTACACGGCCGCCACCGCCATGCTGGAGACGGCCGAGAAGATCGTGGCCGTCGAGAAGGACCCGGCCCTGCGCCAGTTCCTGCTGCTCATCGGCGCGCTGCGGACGCTCGGCGAGGGGGCGCACGACCCCCGCCTGGTGCTCGACGCCTACCTACTGCGCTCTCTCGCGGTCGCCGGCTACTCGCCCGCGCTGGAGGAGTGCGCGCGGTGCGGAACGCGCGGGGAGCACCGCGCCTTCGCGGTCCACGCCGGCGGGACGGTGTGCACACCCTGTCGGCCGCACGGCAGCACCCATCCCGCGCCGGAGTCGACCCGCCTGATGTCGGCGCTGCTCAGCGGTGACTGGCCGAAGGCCGACGCCAGCCAGGAGCGGCACCGCAACGAGTGCAGTGGACTCGTCGCCGCCTACCTGCAGTGGCACCTCGAAAACGGAATCCGATCTCTGCGCCTTGTGGAGCGTTCTTGAGCCTGTTCAACTCCTCACCATCGAAGACCCCCGCCCAGGGGTACACGCCGCCCTCCCCGCACCCCAGCGGGGCGCGCCCGCCCGGCCTGCCCAAGGAGCTGGTCCCGCGGCACGTCGCCATCGTCATGGACGGCAACGGCCGGTGGGCCAAGGAGCGGGGCCTGGCCCGCACCGAGGGGCACAAGGCCGGAGAGGGCTCGCTGTTCGACGTCATCGAGGGCGCACTGGAGCTCGGCATCCCCGCCCTGTCCGCCTACGCCTTCTCGACCGAGAACTGGAAGCGATCGCCGGAGGAGGTGCGCTTCCTCATGGGCTTCAACCGGGACGTGATCCGGCGGCGCCGTGACGAGCTGCACGCCATGGGGGTGCGGGTGCGCTGGGCCGGCCGCCGGGGGCGGCTGTGGAAGAGCGTCATCTCCGAGCTGGAGGAAGCAGAGGAGATGACCCGGCACAACACCGCGCTCACCCTGCAGTTCTGCGTGAACTACGGGGGTCGTGCCGAGATCACCGACGCGGCCAAGGCCATCGCACGCGCGGCGGCCGAGGGACGGCTCGACCCGGACAAGATCACCGAGTCCTCCTTCGCCCGCTACCTGGACGAGCCCGACATCCCCGATGTCGACCTGTTCCTCCGCTCCTCGGGCGAGCAGCGCACCTCCAACTTCCTGCTCTGGCAGTCGGCCTACGCCGAGTTCGTCTTCCTCGACACGCTGTGGCCCGACTTCGACCGCCGCCACCTGTGGCACGCCTGCGAGATCTTCGCCAGCCGGGACCGCCGCTACGGCGGCGCGGTGCCCAACCCGGTCCCGGAGGCGCCCGCCGCCGGGCCGTCCGCCTGAGGCCGAGCGCGTGCCAGCGGGGTGGGTGCGGCCTGGTCGGCCTCCACCCCGCCCCGCCGCCCCGTGCGGAGCGCGACCGCGGGCCGGTCCTGCTGATACCGGAAGTGCGGACAGATGGTGAAACCCGTTACAAAGCGCCGCAATTCAGTAACCTACTATCGCGTAACCCTGGTGTCACGAGGCATCATCGATTACTATGCGCGGCTTTGAGTTGGACCCGGACCTGGGTCAGAACGGCATCATCTCCTACGTCGCCCTGGGTGACAGCTTCACCGAGGGACTGGACGACCCCTACCCGGACAGCGGCGACACGCCGAACGGCCGGTACCGGGGCTGGGCCGACCGCCTGGCCGAACACCTCGCCGACAACGTCGCCGAGGTCCGCTACGCCAACCTCGCCGTCCGGGGCAAGCTCATCCGGCAGATCGCGGCCGACCAGGTGCCGCGGGCCATCGAGCTGCGGCCGGACCTGATCACCATCTGCGCCGGCGGCAACGACATCATCCGCCCCGGCACCGACCCCGACGAGATCGCGGAGATCTTCCGCCGCACCATCGCCGCGCTCAGCGAGACCGGCGCGACGATCGTGATCTTCACCGGCATGGATACCGGCTTCCAACCGGTCATGCGCCATCTGCGGGGGAAGGTCGCCACCTACAACATGCACCTGCGCGCCATCGCCGACGAGTACGGCTGCCCGGTCGTGGACCTGTGGAGTATGAAGCCGTTGCAGGACCACCGTGCCTGGAGCTGGGACCGGCTGCACCTGTCCCCGGAGGGCCATCGCCGCCTGGCGCTGCGGGCCTGCGAGGTGCTGGGGCTGCCGGTCGACGCCGACTGGCGCGAGCCGTGGCCGCCGGAGGCCCCCAAGGACTGGCGCATGGCCCGCCAGGACGACCTGCACTGGGCCAGGGAGTTCCTGGTCCCCTGGATCCACCGCCGCCTGACCGGGCGTTCCTCCGGAGACGGCCTGGCCCCCAAGCGGCCCAACCTGGAACGACTGCGCTGACCTCGGCGGACACGGCCGACCCAGGCGGAAAGGCGCGCCCCGGTCCGCGGACCGGGGCGCGCCTTTCCGCGTTCCTCCGTCGATCTCGGAGACGTCGGGGGTGTCACGCGCGATGTTCGCCCGCGATCTCCGAGACCGACGGAGGATGGACAGGCCGCCGGTGAGAGGCCGCTAGTTCTCCGACTGCGCCGCCGCGGTGCACGGCGCGCATGTCCCGAACACCTCGACGGTGTGCGTGACATCGCTGAACC
This sequence comes from Nocardiopsis mwathae, assembly GCF_014201195.1. Classification (NCBI taxonomy): domain Bacteria; kingdom Bacillati; phylum Actinomycetota; class Actinomycetes; order Streptosporangiales; family Nocardiopsidaceae; genus Nocardiopsis; species Nocardiopsis mwathae. Next base: position 1,194,615 of record NZ_JACHDS010000001.1, read on the forward strand.
CGTGCTGTGCGCCGATGCTCTCGGCCCATCTCTCCACGGCCGGCCCCTCGACCTCCACGGCCTTGCCGCACTCGCGGCAGACCAGGTGATGGTGGTGGGTGTCGGTGATGCAGGCGCGGTAGACGGCCTCGCCATCGCTGGTGCGCAGCACGTCGACCTCGCCGGAATCACTCAGCGCCTGCAGCGCCCGGTAGACGGTCGTGAGCCCGATCTTCGAGCCCTCGGAGCGAAGGTCCGCATACAGGTCCTGGGCGCTGCGAAAACCGCTGCTCTCGCTCAGTGCCTGCCGGACGGCCTCGCGACGTGTACTCATGTGGATACGCTCCCCCGATCGGTCTGGGGCATCGTACCGACCGTAGCGGCCGCATCCTCCTCACGGGGGGTGTGGGGCACACCACGCCGACCGCGCGTCGCCCGACCGATGACCACTGCCACCGCGAACACCACGAGTGTGAGCAGGACGATCGCCCCGCCCGGTGCCACCTCCACATAGTAGGTCGTGGACAGACCGCCCACGGCGCAGATCACCCCGATGACCACGGCCAGTGCGACGGTCACCCGGAAACTGCGGGTGAGCTGCTGGGCAGCGGCGACGGGGACCACCATCAGAGCGCTCACCAGCAGGACACCCACCACCCGCATGGCCAGCACCACGGTCAGCGCGGCGGTGACCGCGATGACCAGGCTGAGCAGGCGGACCGGCAGTCCGTGCGCGCGGGCGACCTCCTCGTCCTGGCAGAGCACGAACAGCTCGCGGCCGAAGTAGCCGATGACCGCGATCACCACGACGGCCAGTGCGGAGATCACCCAGACGTCCTCCTGGCTGACGCTGCTCACCGAGCCGAACAGGAAGGCGGTCAGCGTCGCGGTGTTGGCCCCCGGGGTCAGGCCGATGAGCAGCAGGCCGCCGGCGATGCCGCCGTAGAAGAGCAGGGCCAGGGCGACGTCGCCGCTCGCGCGGGCGCGCACGCGGATCAGCTCGATGAGGACGGCGGCGCCCCCGGCCACCAGCAGCGCGACGATGACCGGGGAGTTGCCGGTCAGGTATCCCAGGGCGACGCCGGTGAGCGCGACGTGCCCGATGCCGTCGCCGAGCAGGGCGAGGCGGCGCTGCACCAGGAAGGTGCCGATGACCGGCGCGATGAGGCCGACGAGTACGGCGACGATGAGCGCCCGCTGCATGAAGTCGTACTCCAGCAGGTCGAGCAGGGGCAGGTCAGGCACGGCGGGGTACCTCGATGTCGGGCACGGCGGCCGCCGGCGCGGGGGTTTCGCCGACGTGCGGGTGGACGTGGTCGTGGCCCGGGCGTGCACACGCGCCGGTGGGCCGGGGCGGAAGGCCGTCGTGTGCGATCCGTCCCTCGGACAGCACCAGGCTGCGCTCGATGAGCGGTTCCAGCGGGCCGAGCTCGTGCAGCACCACCACGACGGTGGCGCCCCGCTCGGTGACCCGGCGGATGGTGGCGGCAAGTGCCTCCTGGTTGCCGGAGTCGACCCCGGCCATCGGCTCGTCCATGACGAAGGTGTCCGGCCTGCCCGCCAGAGCGCGCGCGATGAGAACGCGCTGCTGCTGGCCACCGGAGAGCTCGTGGACGGAGTCGTCGGCGCGGTCGGCGAGGCCGACGGCGTCCAGGGCGTCGGCGACGGCCGCGTGGTCCTCGGCCGAGGCCCGGCGGAACCGGCGACGCCGCGCGACCTGCCCGGAGGCCACGACCTCGCGAACGGTCGCGGGGACGCCGCCGCCCGCGGTCAGGCGCTGCGGGACGTAGCCGATCCGGCTCCAGTCGCGGAAACGGCCCAGCGGGGCGCCGTGCACATCGATGCGGCCGCCGGTGAGCGGCGCGATGCCCAGCATCGCGCGCATGAGCGTGGACTTGCCCGAGCCGTTGGGGCCGAGGATGGCGAGTGTCTGCCCCACGGGCACGTCGAAGGTGACGCCCCGCAGGACCGGAGTCCGCTCGTAGGCGACGACGGCGTCGGCCACGGAGAACGCGGGCGGTGCTGGGCGCGGGTCCGGCTCGGCCTGGGCAGGCCGTTCACCGGTGCTTTCGACGGACACGTGTCAAGTGTGCCGAAAACGAAAATGGTTGTCAAAACATACTGTTGCCAGGCATTCGCCGCAAGTGGTCAGAATAGTCCGCTTTGCAGTAGTCCGAGCGCCACCAGGGTGACGACCACGACCACCCGCATCACCCGCTCCCCCCGCCGCAGCCCCGGCCAGGCCAGGAATGCCAGCCAGGCGAAGAACCCCGCCAGCAGCGCCAGCAGTACCGTGCCCAGCGGCCCGGCCAGCAGCAGCCCGGCCACGAACACCGCGGCCATCGCCACCGGCAGGATCCACCGAGGCGCGTTGTGCAACCACACCAGCGGCACCGCACTGCGCCGCTCGATCTCATGGCGCAGCGGCCCCGCGTTCGGGGTGTAGAACGAATCCCCCGGCGGCAGCGGCCGGGACGCCGACCGCCCCCGCTGGTCGGGGCGGTTCTCGCGCTTCTTCTTGCGCTTGGGGGACAACACGGCTCCTTGAACTCATCGAACGCCTACGTGGCACCAGGTGGAGCCTACTGAGATATCGATATCGCCAACAGGTGGACCACAGCCGACCTCGGTGCGTAAACCCACCCGTCCCTGCGGTTATGTTGGATTATGCGGTGCGGTGTCGCCTGCGGCGCCCGCCGCGCGGCAGGGGTACGCCGGGTCCTTTACCCGGCACTTATCAGCGTCGGCCTAGCGTGACCGCTTCGCTGAAGCCGGACCCCAGCCCGGTCACGCACCAGTGTGCCCGCCCCCCATTTCCCACACGTGATAACCGGGAGTAGTCGTTCCGTGCCGAAGCTCAGCGTCATCGTGTCGTTCGACGTCACAGAGCCACACCTGCAGCACTGCCTGGACTCGCTCAGCGGGCGGGCGCGCGGTGACGGCGATGTCGAGGTCGTCCTCGCCCCCGTCGCCCGCCCCGGCGGCCGGACCACCGGGCGCCGCGATCCCGCGGACGACGCAACCTCCGACGAGACCGCCGGCGGCGCGGACGACGACGGCGACTCCGACGCCACCTCCGAGGACAGCGACACCGAGACCGAACGGGCCGGCGACGAGGGCGGAGAGGACAGCGAGTCCGCCGACAGCACCGGAGACGACGCCCTTCTTCCCGCCCGAGCCTTCGCCGCCGCACCGCCCCCCGGGTACACCGCCGCCCTGCTCGGCACCCCCGCCCCCTCCCATGCCGCCGCACGCAGGCAGGGCGCCCGCGCGTCCAGCGGCGACTACCTCGTGTTCATCGACGGTGCCGACGCGCTGACCGGCTACGCCCTGGACTACCTCGCCGACGCCCTCGACGCCTCCGGCTCCGACGTGGCCACCGGCAACGTCCACCGCTTCAACGAACTGGGCGTGCGCCCCTCGGCCGCGCACCGCAAGGTCTTCGCCAAGAACCGCACCGGCGTGGACGTCCGCGTCACCACCGCACTGCTGGGCGACCGCCAGTTCGGCAACAAGATGTGGCGCCGCTCCTTCTGGGAGCGCCTTCCCGAGACCGTGGCCGCGTTCGACGACGCCGACGGCGACCTCGCCGTACTGCGTGCGCTGTTCGCCGCCCAGACCGTCGACGTGCTCACCGCCCCCGTCCTGCTGCTGCGCGACCGCGAGACCGGGGAGAACCTCGCCCGGCCCGACACCATGGCCCGCCGCCTCGGTGCCATCGCCGAGCTGGCCGACTCGCTGAGCCCCGCCGACCGCGCCCTGTGGGACGACCGGGCGCTGCGCACGCACGTGCGGGCGGTCCTGCTCCGCATGGACGACGCCGAGCAGGAGACCCGCGAGCGCTTCTACGACCTCGCGGGCGCCTATCTCGCCAAGGCGGGGCCCAAGGTCGTCGACGCGCTGCCCGCCCTGCACCGCCTCAACTACCACCTCGTGCGCGCCCGGCAGGACGCGCGGGTGCTGGAGGCCATCACCTTCCAGAAGAGCGTCGAGCTGAAGAAGGCCCCGGTCGTCCGGCGCGGCCTGCACTACTACATCCGCTACCCGTTCTTCGAGGACGAGGCCGCCCAGATCCCCCGCGGCGTCTACCGCCTCGACTCCGAACTGCGCGTGCGCCAGAAGACCGAGGGCGTGCGGTGGCGGGACGGCAAGCTCGTCGTCAGCGGCCGTGTGGGCATCCTGCACCTGCGGGCCGGGCGCCGCTGGCAGCAGCAGCTGGTGGCGTTCGCGGTCAACTCCGACACCGGGCGGCGCGTGCCCGTCCCGGTCCGGGTGCGGCGCGCCGCCGAGTACCGGCTGCCCGACGTGCCCGAGGCGGCGCGGCACGACTTCGGCGGCTTCGAGGTCACCGTCGACCCGTCCCGGCTGCGGCTGTCCGGCCAGTGGCGGCCCACCGAGTGGAAGATCGAGCTGGTCGTCCTCAACCGCGGCCTGATCCGCCGCCGCATCGTCGGCAACCCGGTCTCCGGCCCGCCGGAGCGCCCCGGCTACGCGCGGGTCCACGGTGACGTCTGGGTCCGACCCTGGTGGAACGCCGACGCGCAGCTGACCATCGCGGTCGACCCGGTGCGCGCCAGGATCGCCGAGTACCGCGTCGACCACTCCGGGGACCGCCCCGAGGTGGAGCTCACCGGAGAATTCGTCTCGGCGCCCGCGGCCGAGGCCCGCGAACTGCGGCTGACCCGCCTGCCCGGCACCGCGCGGCTCCGCTACCCCCTGCGCTCCACGCCGGCCGACGGGGCCCGCTTCACCGTCCGCGTCCCCGCCGCCGACCTGATCGACAACGCCGTGGACGAGGGCGGCGGCGTCATCCGCCAGGAGCAGTGGGGGGCCGAACTGGTCACCTCCGACGGCGCCGCCCTGCCGCTGGTCCTGCCGGACGAGGTCGAGGCGGCCGCGCACCCCGCCGGCGACGGGCACCACGAGGTCGCGGTGCAGCGCACCGCCACCGGCCACCTGCGGCTGCGTGCCGGATGGGCGCGCCCCGCGGTGCACGGGGCCGAGTGGGACGGCCGCGACCTGGTGCTCCGCGGCGAGTACGCCGCCGACGCCCGGATGGAGCTGGTGTTCAAGGCGCGCGGCCGCGACGAGGAGCACACCGTGGCCGTCGAGCGCGACGGCACCGCCTTCCGGGCGGTCTTCACCCCCTCCGCCATCCCGACCCTCTCGGGCGAGCTGCCGCTGCCCGCGGGCACCTACCAGCTGTGGGGCCGCGTCCACCTGGACGACGGCGCGTCCAGCGACGTCGGCGCCGAGTGCGGCGAGGACGTCACCCGCGCGATGCCGCTGGAGCTGGCCACCCCCGAGCGCACCTACACCTTCGCCCACTCCGGCTCCGACATACCGGTGCTCAAGGTCGGCAGCGACCTGCGGCCCGAAGAGCGCGGCACCTTCGCGCAGCGGCGGCTGCGCGAGGAGGTCTACCCCGCCCTGCGCCGGGAGAGCGCCGAGGAGCGGATCCTCTTCGACAGCTACACCGGCCGCCAGTTCTCCGACAGTCCGCACAGCATCTACGCATGCCTGCGGTCCCGGGGCGGGCGGTGGGCCGACTACCCGATGTCGTGGCTGGTCAAGGACGGCCAGGTGAACCTGCCCGGTGACGTGTCGGCGGTGCGCCACAACGGCCGCGACTTCTACGAGGCGCTCGCCCGCTCCAAGTACCTGGTGACCAACTCCCGCCAGCCGGCCTGGTTCGCCCGGCGCCCCGACCAGGTGGTGGTGCAGACCTGGCACGGCTCGATGCTCAAGCGGATCGGCTTCGACATCGAGAACATCCGCGGCAAGTCCCGCGACTACCACGAGAAGCTGGCGTGGGAGACCGAGCAGTGGGACTACCTGGTCTCACCGAGCCCCTGGGCCACGCCCATCCTGCGCCGCGCCTTCCGCTTCGACGGGGAGATCCTGGAGACCGGCTACCCGCGCAACGACATCTTCTTCTCCGCCGAGCGCGACGCCATCGCCGAGCGCACCCGGCGCCGGCTGGGCCTGCCCGCCGACAAGAAGGTGGTGCTCTACGCGCCGACCTGGCGCGACGACAAGTACTACACGCGCGGCAAGCACAAGCTCGACCTCCACCTGGACCTGCGGCGGATGTACGAGAAGCTCGGCGACGACCACGTGCTGCTGGTCCGGCGCCACCCCCGCGTCGTCGACAGCGTGCCCATCGTCGGTGAGGACTTCGTCTACGACGTGTCGCTGTACCCGGAGATCATGGAGCTGTTCCTGATCACCGACGTGCTGGTCACCGACTACTCGTCGATGATGTTCGACTTCGCCAACACCGGTCGCCCGATGCTGTTCTTCACCTACGACATCGAGGGCTACCGCGACAACCTCCGCGGCTTCTACTTCGATTTCGAGGAGACTGCGCCCGGGCCACTGCTGGTGGAGTCCGACGACGTCATCGCCTCGCTGCTGGACATCGACGAGGTCGCCGACGACTACAGCGGCAAGTACCGGGACTTCACCGAGAAGTTCTGCCCGCTGGACGACGGCAACGCCGCCGCCCGCGTGGTGGACCGGGTCTTCGGGGACGCCTGACCCGCCCACCCGGCCTCCCCCGCGTGCGGCGGGGGAGGCCGGGGTGAGAGGATGGGGGCGTGATCGTCATCACCCGTTACACTGTGCCACTGGAGGAAGCCGACGACTTCGTGGCGCGCGCCTCTGCGGCGCTCTCGGCCCTCGGCGGCCGCCCGGGGTTCAAGGACTCCTGGATCGGCCGCGCGGCGGACGAGCCGACGCTGTGGACCGTCGTCACCGAGTGGGAGGGGCCCGGCCACTACCGGCGGGCGCTGTCGGACTACGACGTGCGGATGGCGGCCGTGCCGCTGCTCTCACTCGCCCACGACGAACCCAGTGCCTATGAGGTGGTGTCCGGGCACACGCCGGGGCCGCGGTAACGGCGATTCGATACGGCGCGCGATCGCGCGTATCGTCGTCGGTGCGATCCTCATCGCCCCCGCGGGGGCGGCTGTTTGGTGCGCGCCAGTGCCCGCAGGCCTTTAAGCTGGGCGCTTATCGTCAACATCGAGCATCGCGTCGAGCGATCCGCCGACCGCCAGCCGGATGGAGAGTCTGAGTACTTATGGCCGCTAAGTCAGAGGCAATGGACGCCCTCGTCAACCTCGCCAAGCGGCGGGGTCTGGTGTACCCCTCCAGCGAGATCTACGGGGGTCTGCGCGCCTCTTGGGACTACGGCCCCCTGGGCGTCGAGCTGAAGAGCAACATCAAGCGCCAGTGGTGGCGTTCGATGGTGCAGGAGCGCGACGACATCGTCGGGCTGGACTCCAGCGTCATCCTCGCCCGCGAGGTGTGGGAGGCGTCGGGCCACGTCAAGGCGTTCGTCGACCCGCTCACCGAGTGCATGTCCTGCCACAAGCGCTTCCGCGCCGACCACCTCCTTGAGGCCTACGAGGACAAGCACGGCAAGGAGCCGGAGAACGGCCTGGCCGGCCTGAACTGCGCCAACTGCGGCGCCAAGGGCTCGTTCACCGAACCGCGCACGTTCAGCGGCCTGCTGCGCACCTATCTGGGCCCGGTGCAGGACGAGTCCGGCCTGGCCTACCTGCGCCCGGAGACCGCCCAGGGCATCTTCATCAACTACCTCAACGTGCAGCAGAGCGCGCGGCGCAAGATCCCCTTCGGTATCGGCCAGCTCGGCAAGTCGTTCCGCAACGAGATCACCCCGGGCAACTTCATCTTCCGCACCCGCGAGTTCGAGCAGATGGAGATGGAGTTCTTCGTCAAGCCCGGCACCGACGAGGAATGGCACCAGTACTGGATCGACACCCGCCTGCAGTGGTACGTCGACCTGGGCGTCTCCAAGGACAACCTGCGGCTGTTCGAGCACCCCCAGGACAAGCTGGCGCACTACGCCAAGCGAACCGTGGACGTCGAGTACCGCTTCGGCTTCGTCGGCGGCGAGTGGGGCGAGCTGGAGGGCGTGGCCAACCGCACCGACTACGACCTGCGGACGCACGCCGAGGCCTCGGGCACCGACCTCTCCTTCTTCGACCAGGAGAACAACGAGCGCTACACGCCCTACGTCATCGAGCCGGCGGCCGGTGTCGACCGCGCGATGCTCGCGTTCATGCTCGACGCCTACCGCGAGGACGAGGCCCCCAACGCCAAGGGCAAGATGGAGAAGCGCGCGGTCATGCGTCTCGACCCGCGACTGTCCCCGGTCAAGGCCGCGGTGCTGCCGCTGTCCCGCAACGCCGCTCTCTCGCCCAAGGCCCGCGACCTCGCCGCCGCCCTGCGCAAGCGCTGGAACGTGGAGTTCGACGACGCCGGAGCCATCGGCCGCCGCTACCGTCGCCAGGACGAGATCGGTACCCCGTTCTGCGTCACCGTCGACTTCGACACCCTCGACGACAACGCGGTGACCGTCCGCGAACGCGACACCATGTCGCAGGAGCGCGTCTCCCTCGACCAGGTCGAGATGTACCTGCTGGAGCGCCTGCCCGGCTGCTGACACCTGTCGCTCCGATGATCTCGGGGGTACCGACCTCATTCCGCCCCGGATCCGGTCGGTACCCCCGAGATCGACGCCGGAGGCCGTGCGGGAACGGCCCTCAGCGGGTCAGGCGCCGGTGCCAGGCGCGCGCCGAGGTGTCGGTGAGCGAGGCCACCTGGTCGATGACCACGCGCAGCGCCGCGGCGTCGTCGTCGGCGCGCTCGTAGTCGGCGCGGCAGGACTCGTCGAGCGTTTCCGGGGCGCCGAGGCGGACGGCGGCGACGAGTTCGGCGATCAGCTCGCGCTCACGGGCCTGGTACTCCTGCGCCTCCGTGCGTGCCATCACGTAGTGCGCGGCCACCGCCTTGAGCAGCGCGCACTCCAGCAGCGCGCGCCGCGGGACGATGAGGTCGGCCGTGTAGCGGGTGAGCGGGGCCGGGCCGTAGGCGGCGCGGGTAGCCTGCTCGGCCTCCCTGCAGAAGCGGCCGATGAGCTCGCTGGTCAGGTTCTTCAGCCCGGCGAGCGAGGCCACGTCCCCGGTGAAGTCGCGGGGCCAGAACGGCTCGGCCACCAGATCGCCGAAGACCTCCTCCAGCTCACCGGGGCCGGCGTCGCAGTAGTGCCGGGCCGCGATCGCGGCGACCTCGCGCCGCTCGCCCGGGGAGCGCAGGGCGTCCAGCCGCACCCACCCGGCGTACAGGCCGTCCTCCAGGTCATGCACGGAGTAGGCGACGTCGTCGGCCCAGTCCATCACATCGGCCTCGAAACAGGTCCGGGTACTCGGCGCCGCCGCGCGGATCCACTCGAAGACCGACGTGTCGTCCGGGTAGCAGTTGAACTTGTGCGTGGCGCCGCCGCACCCCCGCTGCCACGGGTACTTCAGCGTGGCATCCAGGGTGGCGCGGGTCAGGTTGAGTCCGGCGCTGCGCCCGCCGTCACCGAGGACCTTGCCCTCCAGACGGGTCAGAAGGCGCAGGCTCTGGGCGTTGCCCTCGAAACCGCCGCAGGCCGCGGCCGCGGCGTCCAGTGCCTTCTCCCCGTTGTGCCCGAAGGGCGGGTGACCCAGATCGTGGGCGAGGCACGCGGCCTCCACGAGGTCGGGGTCGCAGCCCAGGGCGCGGCCGAGCTCGCGCCCGATCTGCGCGCACTCCAGCGAGTGGGTGAGGCGGGTGCGGGGAAAATCGCTGGCTCCGGGCTGCACCACCTGCGTCTTGGCGGCCAGCCGCCGCAGCGCGAAACTGTGCAGCACACGGGCCCGGTCCCGCTCGAACGGCCCGCGCGCCCGGTTCTTCGCGGATTCACCGGCCCACCGCTCCCGGTCATGGGAGCTGTATCCGGCCACGGGTGCTTCGGGAGTCGGCGACATGCATCCGACTCTACGCAGACCTCATGACGGTTCCGCGAACGGGAGGTGGAGTGAACCTCAGTGGTGTGGTTGGGGCTTCGGGTGTCTCGCTTGCTGCGGCGGTGTTGCGGTGGGGGCCTTCGGCCGGTCGGCATCGCCGCCTCCGCGCGCTCGATCACCCTCAGTGGTGTGGTTGGGGCTTCGGGTGTCTCGCTTGCTGCGGCGGTGTTGCGGTGGGGGCCTTCGGCCGGTCGGCATCGCCGCCTCCGCGCGCTCGATCACCCTCAGGCCGCGTCCACACTGATGTCGCTGCTGCTTCCGAAGATCCAGTAGTACCAGAGCGACGCCGTCTCCCGGGTGATGTACCACACCTGGGTGCGGCGTTCGATGACGGCGGGGCCGGAGCGGGCGGGGCTGGTGCTGGCGTCGATGCCGAAGTCCTGGGCCATCTGCCGGGAACGCAGGCTGTGCCAGGGGTCGGTGACGATCACGGCGGTCGCCCACTGTCGTTCGTCGAACACCCGGCCGACCGCCTCGATGCTCTGCAGGGTGTCGTTGCCGGTGTCGACCGCCACCACCTGCTCGGCGGGCACCCCTACCTGGACCAGCCAGTCGCGTCCGCTTCCGGCCTCGGTGAAGTTGTCGCCGGGGAGGTTCCCGCCGACGGTGACGATCACCGGGGCGACGCCATCGCGGTAGAGGTCGGCTGCGTGCCGCAGTCGGGCCTCGAAGATGGGGGAGGGGCGCCCGTTGTACTGGCTGGCGCCGAGCACGATGATGGCGTCGGACTGCGGGCGCTCGTCCTGGCGGGCGGTGTACCAGACCCAGCCCCACGTCCCCGGGGGCAGGGCCAGCGCGGTGACCAGCAGCAGCGCCACGATCCAGCGGATCCGCACGCGGCGGCGCGGACGGTCGGGCGCGGCCGGGCGGGAACGCCGTCCGCGCCGCCCGCGCCGTCCGCGTTCCGGCATGTCGCCGCCGAAGCCGTCCTCCGCCGGATCGGGCCCGCCGCCCGGATCCTCGCGGGTGAACGTACGGGTCCGTTCGACGACGGGTCCCCGGACCGGCTGGGCACCGGGTGCGCCGTAGGGGTCGTCCGCCGTGCCGGAGCCGCCGCGCGTGAAGACGCGGGTGGCCTCCGGGTCCGGGGCGACGTCGCCCCGGCGGTCGTCGCGCGGTTCCCGGCCGCGCTCGTCCCCCACAGACCGCACCTCATCACCCCCAGCTGCGATGTACTTGGATTCGCCTGACGATAGCCGACGCAGCGGCGATGGCGAACGGGACGCCGATCACCGTCGTGTCCGCGACCACGGCCAAGTCGACACGCTACCGGTGGCGGTCCGAGATGTCGGACTGGAGCGGGTATTCCAGCACGATGCCGTCCGCGGACGGTGGTGGGGCGACCCGACGCGCCTCCCACCACCGCAAGCGGCGGCGTCCGTCGCGCTAGCCGCGCGCCGCGGCCCGGCCGGCCTCCAGCCGGGCGACCGGTACTCGGAACGGCGAGCAGGACACGTAGTCCAACCCCAATCGGTGGAAGAAGTGCACGGACGCGGGGTCGCCGCCGTGCTCGCCGCACACGCCGATCTTCATGCCGGGACGTGCCGCGCGGCCCTCCTCCGTGGCGATCCGGACCAGGCGGCCCACGCCGTCGGTGTCCAGCGACTCGAACGGGGAGACGCCGAAGACGCCCTTCTCCAGGTAGGCGGAGAAGAACGACGCCTCCACGTCGTCCCGGGAGAAGCCCCACGTCGTCTGCGTGAGGTCGTTGGTGCCGAAGGAGAAGAACTCCGCGGACTGGGCGATCTGCCCGGCGGTCAGCGCGGCCCGGGGAAGCTCGATCATGGTGCCGATCGGGAAGTCCAGCTCGACGCCCTGCTCCGCGGCGACCTCGTGCACCACCCGGAGGGACTCCTCGCGGATGATCTCCAGCTCCTGCACGGTGCCGACGAGAGGGATCATGACCTCCGGCCGGGGGTCGCCGCCGGCCTTGATCCGCGCCGCGGCCGCCTGCGCGATCGCCCGGACCTGCATGGCGAACAGGCCGGGCACGACCAGGCCGAGGCGTACACCGCGCAGGCCCAGCATCGGGTTCTGCTCGTGCAGCCGCTGCACGGCCTGGAGCAGCCGCAGGTCGTTCTCATCCTGCTCGCCGCGGGCCTCGGCGAGGGCGACGCGGACCGACAGCTCGGTGAGGTCGGGCAGGAACTCGTGCAGCGGCGGGTCGAGCAGCCGGACGGTCACCGGCAGGCCGTCCATCGCCTCGAAGATCCCGGCGAAGTCCTCGCGCTGCAGCGGCAGCAGCGCGGCAAGGGACTTCTCCTGCTCGTCCTCGGTTTCGGAGAGGATGAGCCGTTCGACGAGGAGGCGGCGGTCGCCGAGGAACATGTGCTCGGTGCGGCACAGCCCGATGCCCTGCGCGCCCATGCGGCGGGCGCGGGCGGCGTCCTCGGGGGTGTCGGCGTTGGCGCGCACGCCCAGTCGGCGGTCGGCGTCCACCTGCTCCATGACCCGGTGCACCGCGCGTACCAGGTCGTCGGCCTCGGCGGAGTCGGGGCCGATCTCTCCGTCGAAGTAGCGGACGACGGGGGAGTCGACCACCGGGACCTCGCCGAGGAAGACCTCGCCGGAGCCGCCGTCGATGGAGATGGTGTCGCCTTCCTCGACGACCTCGCCGCCCGGTGCGGTCATCCGCCGGTTCTTGACGTCGATGTCGAGCTCCTCGGCGCCGCAGACGCAGGTGGTGCCCATGCCGCGGGCGACCACGGCGGCGTGCGAGGTCTTGCCGCCGCGGCTGGTGAGGATGCCCTGGGCGTTGAGCATGCCTTCGAGGTCGTCGGGGTTGGTCTCGCGGCGGCACAGGATGACCTTCTCGCCGGCGCGCGCCCGTGCGACGGCGGTGGCGGAGTCGAAGACGGCCTTGCCGACGGCGGCGCCGGGGGAGGCGTTCATGCCCCGGCCGATGCGTCGGCGCTCGGCCGACTCGTCGAAGTGGGGGAACATCAGCTGGGCGAGCTGGTCGCCGTTGACCCGGGAGACGGCCTCGGCGCGGCTGATCATCCCCTGGTCGACGAGCTGGTCGGCGATACGGAACGCCGCGGCGGCGGTGCGCTTGCCCACCCGGGTCTGCAGCATCCACAGCTTCCCGCGCTCGATGGTGAACTCGATGTCGCACAGGTCCCGGTAGTGGTTTTCGAGCTTCTCCATGATCGCCATGAGCTCGTCGTAGCTCGCCTTGTCGAGCTTCTCCAGCTCGCTGAGCGGCACGGTGTTGCGGATCCCGGCGACGACGTCCTCGCCCTGGGCGTTGGCGAGGTAGTCGCCGTAGACGCCCTGTTGCCCGGAGGCGGGGTCGCGGGTGAAGGCGACGCCGGTTCCGGAGTCCATGCCGAGGTTGCCGAAGACCATGGAGCAGATGTTGACGGCGGTGCCGAGGTCGACGGGGATGCGCTCCTGGCGGCGGTAGAGGACGGCGCGGGGGGCGTTCCAGGAGTCGAACACGGCGGCGATGGCGAGGTCCATCTGCTCGCGGGGGTCGGTCGGGAAGGGGCGCCCGGCCTGCGCGGCGACGATGCCCTTGAAGGCGGCGACGAGGCTGCGGATGTCGTCGGCGTCGAGGTGGAGGTCGTCGGTGACGCCCTTGGCGCGCTTGGCGTCCTCGATGGCTTCCTCGAAGAGGTCGCCGTCGATGCCCAGCACGGTCTTTCCGAACATCTGGATGAGGCGGCGGTAGGAGTCCCAGGCGAAGCGCTCGTCCCCCGCCTGGGCTGCGAGCCCTTGGACGGACGTGTCGTTGAGGCCGATGTTGAGGACGGTCTCCATCATGCCCGGCATGGAGAACTTCGCGCCGGAGCGCACACTGACCAGGAGCGGATCGTCGGGTTGGCCGAGTCTCTTGCCCATCGCGGCTTCGAGCGCGGCGAGCTTCGCGTCGATTTCGGCGTCGAGTCCATCAGGGTTGCGGCTGTGTTCGAGGTAGTGCCGGCAGGCCTCGGTGGTGATGGTGAACCCGGGCGGAACCGGCAGGCCGAGGTTGGTCATCTCGGCGAGGTTCGCACCCTTCCCTCCGAGAAGGTCCTTGAGGTCCTTGTTGCCCTCTGTGAACTCGTAGACGTACTTGGGCACGGGATGCTCCTTCTCTTCGGTCGCTCGACCTCGAATTGCGGGGACTGTACCCAGGCCTCCGCCGACTTTTCTTCCACTACGTCCATGTATCGGTGTTTACCCAGTTCATGGCCGTACGACCGGTGTAGACCAATGGTCCAGGAACGGCGCACGGATGGCCTGGGTCACAGTGGTGTCAAAGGGGTCGACCCGTGTGGTGATAGGCCAGGTCAGATGCGCTTGAATGCACCGTAGCAGTCCAGCGGTGTGAAACTTTGATCCAATCCGTCAAAACCGACCGATCCCGGCTGTGCTGAGCGACACATCTTGACCGACGAGTAACCTACGGTCGCGTAGGTAGGGTGAAGGCGGAGAAACCCGGCGCCGCCCCGGCGCGCCCCCTAGGTCGGCCTTCCCCGAGGCCTGACACGACGGAGAAGAGCAGATGGCCGCAGAGCAGTCCGGCGGTGCGGCGGCGCACCGCAGCGCCCGCGCCGACGCAGCCCCGCTGACCGGCCTCAAACCCCGGTTGCGCGGCTGGCTGCACCTCGGCACCGCCCCGGTGGCGGCGCTGGCCGGACTGGTCCTCGTCGCCCTCGCCCCCACACTGCCGGGCCGCCTCTCCGCCGCCGTCTACGCGGCCAGTTCCATGCTGCTGTTCAGCACGTCGGCCGTGTACCACGTGGGCCGGTGGTCCCAGCGCGGGGTCGCGGTGCTGCGCCGGATGGACCACGCCAACATCTACCTGATCATCGCCGGGACCTACACGCCGTTCGTCGTGCTCGTCCTCGACGGCACACTGCGCACCGCCATGCTCGCGCTCATCTGGTGCGGGGCGGTCGCCGGTGTCCTGTTCAAGGTGTTCAAGCCCGACGCCCCGCGCTGGCTGTCCACCGGCCTCTACCTGGCCATCGGCTGGGTGGCGGTGCTCTTCTTCCCCCAGCTCATCGGCGGTACCCACCCCGCCACCTGGATCCTGATCATCGTCGGCGGCCTGCTCTACAGCGTCGGCGCCGTCGTCTACGCCCTCAAGCGGCCGAACCCCGCGCCGCGCTGGTTCGGCTTCCACGAGGTCTTCCACTCGTTCACGATCGCCGCCTACATCTGCCATTACATCGCGGTCTCCTTCGTCGTCTACACCGCGGCCTGAGCCGTGCGGGGCGGGAGTGGCGGCGGGTGGCCGCCGGCCCCGCGATGATCCTCCGTCCCCGGTGACCGGTTCCGGCCCGGGCATCACGATCCGCTTACGCGATCGGACAGCAGGGCGGAAACGGGGCGATCCGTGCGGGGCGCTGTCGGTAGGTTGAGAACCGGTTCTCCCGCCCGCCTTTCGGAGCGGGGGATTCGGATGAGGCGGCCGGAGTCCACAATCCCCCCGGGTCCGGTCGCCTCTTCCGTGCCTCTTCCAGGCCGCTGCCATTTCCATGCCGTCTCCCGCCGGCCGCCGCACCGCGGGGCGCTCACCCCTTCATCGCGCCACCGAGGCCGAACCGGCCGCTCAGCGCCCGCGACACCGCCAGGTACAGGGCCACCACCGGAAGCGTGTACAGCAGCGAGTAGGCAGCCAGCTCTCCGTAGCGCACCCCGCCGTACTGGTCGAAGAACGCGTAGATCTTCACCGCCGCCGGAAGCCGGTCGGCGCTGTTCAGCAGGATGAACGGGACGAAGAAGTTCCCCCAGGTCAGCACCAGGGTGAAAATGCCCACCACGGCCATCCCCGGCACCGCGAGCGGCAGCACCAGCAGCCGCAGTGACTGCCACACCGACGCCCCGTCGACCCAGGCCGCCTCCTCCAGCTCGATCGGAATGCCGTCCAGGACGTTCTTCGAGATCCAGATCCCGTACGGCAGGCTGGCGGTGGCCAGGAACAGCGACGTGGACAGCCGTGAGTCCAACAGCCCGGCCTGTGCGAACAGGCCGTAGACCGGCACCATGATCGCGGTGATCGGCAGCCCGGTCGCGAACAGCACCACGTACATCACCGGCCGCTTGAACCGCAGTGTGTAGCGCGACAGCGGGTAGGCGGCCAGCAGCGAGGCCGCCACCGTGACCAGCGCCGCACCTCCGCAGATCAGCACACTGTTGGCCACCGGGACCAGAACCGTCTCGGGCGTCAGCACCGCGGAGAAGTGATCCAGGGTGAGCGACGCCGGAGGCGCGGCGCGCAGCGACGGCTCGGCGTCGAACGCCGCGACCACCATCCAGACCAGCGGCAGCAGGAACACCGCCGCCAGCACCGCCAGCACCCCGTGCACCAGCACCGACCCCGCCGCGCGCGAGGGCGAGGCGACCGAGCGTCTCACCGCACCTCCTCCGGCCGCAGCGCCCGCACGTACAGCGCGGAGAGCGACCCGGCGATCACCAGCAGCGCCAGTGCCACCGTGGTGCCGTACCCCAACTCGCCGAACCGCAGGGCCTCCCGGTACATCAGCAGCGGAAGCGTCATACTGCGATCACCCGGGCCTCCGGCCGTCATCACGTAGATGAGCGTGAACACCTGCACCGTCTGCAGCGTCACCAGCAGCAGCGTGGTGGCCACGGTCCGCCGCAGCAGCGGCAGCACCACGTGCCACACCACCTGCACCGGCCCGGCGCCGTCCGCCCGCGCCGCCTCCTTCAGATCGGTGGGGATTTCGGCCAGCCCGGCGGAGTAGGACATCATCGAGAACGCGGTGCCCTTCCAGACGTTGGCCAGGACCACCGCCAGCAGAGGCGCCGTGTACAGCCAGTTCTGCGTCGGCGCCCCCACCGCCTCAAGCAGGCCGTTGAGCGTGCCCTCCCGCTCCAGGAACGCCACCCACACGAACCCCGCGACGACCTCGGGGACGACCCAGGCCCCGACCACCACCCCGCCCACCGCCATCCGTACGGCGGCGCCGCGGTTCTGCATGAGCAGCGCCAGCACCAGCCCGAGCACGGTCTGGCCGACGACCCCCGAGGCGACCAGGAAGACCACCGTCAGCAGGGCCGAGTTGAAGAACGCGGGGTCGGCGAGCAGCCGCTGGAAGTTGGCCGTGCCGACGAACTCGGTGTGCGCCGCGGCCGACCCGGTCAGCGCCGCGTTCGTGAGGGACGCCCACACCGTCCACAGGATCGGGCCGGCGAAGAAGGACAGCAGGAGGAGCAGCGCGGGTACGAGGGGTAACAGGCGGCGCGCGGCCGCGCGCCGCGCACCCCGGCGCCGCCCGGCCCCGCCACCCGGCGGCGCCCGCCTCCCCGTCCTGTACGGCGGCTCGGTGAGAGTCGCCGCCGGTACCGTTCCCCCCGGTGCCGCCTCACCCACCGGAGGTGATGTTGTCGGAACCGACGAGGTGTTCGACCCGGTCGTCGTACGCGCGTGCCGCCTGCCCGGGGGTGGCATCGCCCAGCATGACCGCCTCCATGGCCTCCTGGATCGCCAGCGAGATCCGCGGGTACTCGCTGTAGGCGGGACGGAAGTGGGTGACCTCCACCAGCGCCGCCGCCTCCTCGGCGATGGGGTTGACCTGCAGGTACTCCGCGGATTCCGCGACGTCGACGCGGACCGGGATCTGGGCCCCCTCGATCGCGAACTGCGTCGCGTTCTCCTTGCTCAGGGTGTGCTTCATGACCTCCCAGGCGAGGTCGGGGTTGACGCTCTTGGAGCCCAGCGCCAGCGTCCATCCGCCGGACATGCTGGTGGTGCCCGGAGCCTGGCCGTGCTGGGTGGGCATGGGGGCGAACCCCATGGTCCGGGGCCACTCAGGCCACGGCTTACCCGCCGTCGCGATCCAGCTCTGGGTGATCCAGGACCCGTCGAGGCTGATCGCGATCTCCCCGGCGGGGATCCGCTCCTCGTTGTTGATCGTGCCGACGTTCGCGTTGAGCGCGTCCTGGGGGTCCAGGGCCAGGCCCTCGGAGTAGATGGTGTCGATGAACCGCAGGGAGTCCGCGAACCCCGCGGAGCCGACCACCCACCTGCGCGACTCCTCGTCGAAGAGCCCGTCGCCGGTGCCGCTCAGCAGCATCTGGAAGCCCTGCATGGACGCGGCCTCGCCCATGGGCGTTCCGGAGTAGACGTTGAGCGGGGTGACGTCGTCGCCGATCTCGCGCTTGAGCTCCCGGGCGGTGCCCAACACCTCGTCCCAGGATTCCGGCTCCCAGGGCAGCTCGATTCCGGCCTGCTCGAACAGCCGGGTGTTGTACCAGAGCCCGCGCGTGTCGGTCCCGACCATGACCCCGTAGCGCTTGCCGTCAAGGGCGATCACCGCCGCGTCGGCCTGCTCCTGGTAGTACTTCGCCTCATCCCACTCCTCCCAGTAGTGGTCGATCGGGGCCAGGTACCCGGCGTCGACGTTCTGGTTGATGGTGAAGCTGTCCTCGTAGATGATGTCCGGGGCCTCGTCGTCCGACTGGTTCATCAGGTTGACCTGCGCCTGGTAGTCCTCGGGCGGGGCCTCGATCGGCCGCAGCTCGACGGTGACGCCCCGGTTCTCCGCCTCGAACTCCTCCTTGACCTTGCGCATCAGGGTGTCGGCCGCGCGGAAGGTGCCGTAGTGGGAGTAGACGACGGTGACCGTGTCGGGGTCGTGACCGGGCCGCAGGCTGCACCCCGTCGCGGTCGGCCCCAGCAGGGCCGCGGCCGCGGCGACGGCGGCGACGCGGAGCGGCGCCCGGGTCATCGGCCATCTGTTCATCTCATCGGCTCTCCATCGGACATGGGAGTGATGCTCACCACCTGACTCTCGCATGCGGGCCGTCCGTAATCCACTTTCCCGCACAGGTGAGAGAAGCACGGTGAAACTGGGGGCGGGGGGACATACGCTCTAGTCTGTGGCCGGCCGAATCAGAGACGAAGACATCGCGCTCGTGCGCGAGCGCTCCCCCATCGCCGACGTCATCGGCGAGTACCTTCAGCTCCGCAACGCCGGAGGCGGCTCGCTGAAGGGCCTGTGCCCCTTCCACGACGAGAAGTCGCCCTCCTTCAACGTCACGCCCGCCCGCGGCCTCTACCACTGCTTCGGCTGCGGCGAGGGCGGCGACGTCATCCGCTTCATCCAGGAGATCGAACAGCTCAGCTTCGTCGACGCCGTCGAGCACCTCGCCCAGCAGGCCGGGGTCCAGCTGCGCTACGAGCACGGCGGCAGGTCCGCTCGGGCCGATCAGGGCCAGCGGCAGCGGCTCATCGAGGCGCACCGGGAGGCCGCGGCGTTCTACGTCGAGCAGCTGCTGAGCCCGGGGGCGCAGGAGGGGCGACGGTTCCTGAGCGAGCGCGGGTTCACCCGCGCCGACGCCGAGAAGTTCGGCATCGGATTCGCCCCGCCCGGCTGGGAGACCCTCACCACCCACCTGCGCAAGAAGGGGTTCTCCGACCGGGAGATCATCACCGCCGGACTGGCCAGCCAGGGGCGGCGCGGCGCCTACGACAAGTTCCGCAACCGGCTCGTGTGGCCGGTCCGCGAGGTCACCGGCGATGTCGTCGGCTTCGGCGCGCGCAAGCTCGACCCCGAGGACGACGGCCCCAAGTACCTCAATACCCCCGAGACCCCGATCTTCAAGAAGGGACACCTCCTCTACGGGCTCGACCTCGCCAAGCGGGAGATCGCCCGGCAGCGCCAGGCCGTCATCGTCGAGGGTTACACCGACGTCATGGCCTGCCACCTCGCCGGGGTCCCCACCGCCGTGGCCACGTGCGGCACCTCCTTCGGCGAGGAGCACGCCAAGATCCTGCGGCGGATGCTGCTCGGCCGCTCCAACCAGGGCGGCGAGGTGATCTTCACCTTCGACGGCGACGCCGCGGGGCAGAAGGCGGCGCTGCGCGCCTTCGACGAGAGCCACGGTTTCAGCTCCGACAGCTTCGTTGCCGTCCAATCCGACGGGCTGGACCCCTGCGACCTGCGTATCCAGCGGGGGGACGGGGCACTGCGCGACCTGGTCGCCGGCCGCAAACCCCTCGTCGAGTTCGTCATCCGCAGCCGCATCGTGGAGCACAACCTCGACACCAACGAGGGCCGCCTCGCCGCCATCGACGCCGCGGCGCCCATCATCGCCACCATCCGCGACGCCGGGCTCCGCAAGGAGTACGCCAAGGACCTGGACAAGTGGACCGGGTTCATGGACGAGCGCCAGGTGCTGCGCCGGGTCGCCCAGCACATGGGCCGCCCCGAGGGCGAACGCCGCCCGGGTCGCGGCCGCCCCGCCCCTGCGCCCCCGCCCGGTGCGGCCGAGACCGCCCCCTACGACCTGCGCGACCCCTCGCTGCAGCGCGAGCGCCAGGCGCTGAAGATCGCGGTGCAGTACCCGGCCCTGGCCGCGGAGTTCGACACGCTGGACGCGGAGACGTTCACGGTGCCCCAGCACCGCGCCATGGCGGAGCTCATCCGGGGCAACGGGGGAGTGGCCGCGGTGGGCGACCCCGCACAGTGGGCCACGCGGCTGCGCGACTCCGCGCCCAACGAGGCGCAGCGCACCTTCGTCACCCAGCTGGCGGTGGAACCGATCGAGGTCTATGGAGAACTCGACGAACATTACGCCAAGGAAATCCTCGGCACGATCAGGATTCATTCCATCAATCGCCAGGTGGCAAACCTGAAGTCGCGGCTCGGACGGCTGGACCCGACTGCCGATGCCGAGGAATACCAACGCGTTTTCACCGAACTCATGGGCGTTGAGCAGCAGAGACGCTTGATACGCGAGCGGGGTTCCGGGGCCACGTAGCAGCGTGGTGACAAAAATAGTTCTCTCTATGCCGGGGCGGAACCGGGCACACTGTAAGCGTGGCTCTATCGGTGCTGCCCAGCGAAATGCCGCCGATCCGGCAGGTGGCGCAACTCGTCGCGGATTCACGATCCGGGGAGGCGGTGACCGTCGCCGACGTCGCCTCCGCCCTGGACCGGTTGGACGCCCCACCCGAGTCTCTGGACCCGGTGGTGCGCGGTCTCGCCCAGCGGGGGGTCGACGTCGTCGACCCGGTCGCGGACGAACCGCCGCCGTCGGTCTCCGACTTCGGGCGGCGCACCTCCACCAGCGACCTGGTGCGCATCTACCTGCGCGAGATCGGCCGTGTTCCGCTGCTCACGGCAGAAGAAGAAGTGGAACTCGCCAAATCGATCGAGGTCGGACTCTACGCCGGGCAGAAACTTCGGGACGGCCGCCGCTCCGCCGTCCCCGGACAGATCTCCCGCCAGGACGTCGACGACCTCGAACATCTCGTCCAGGAAGGTGAGCGCGCCAAGCGCCGCCTGATCGAGTCGAACCTCCGACTGGTCGTGTCCATCGCCAAGCGCTACATCGGCCGCGGCCTGCTCTTCCTGGACCTGATCCAGGAGGGCAACCTGGGGCTGATCCGGGCGGTGGAGAAGTTCGACTACGCCAAGGGGTTCAAGTTCTCCACCTACGCGACCTGGTGGATCCGTCAGGCCATCACCCGGGCCATCGCCGACCAGGCGCGCACCATCCGCATCCCGGTGCACATGGTGGAGACCATCAACAAGCTGATGCGGGTGCAGCGCCAACTGCACCAGGAACTCGGCCGCGAGCCGACCCCCGCCGAGATCTCCCGCGAACTGGGTTTCGGCGACGACCGTGTGCAGGAGATCCAGCGCATCGCCCAGGAACCGGTGTCCCTGCATGCGCCCATCGGTGAGGAGGACTCCGACTTCGGGGACTTCATCGAGGACTCCGACGCCGTCGTCCCCGTCGAGGCGGCGGCGTTCATCATGCTGCAGGACCAGCTGCTGGTCATGCTCAGCGGGCTGTCCGAGCGCGAGCAGCGCATCATCCAGCTGCGCTTCGGCCTGGCCGACGGACACCCCCGCACGCTGGAGGAGGTGGGACGGGAGTTCGGGGTGACGCGGGAGCGCATCCGCCAGATCGAGTCCAAGACCCTGGCGAAGCTGCGCCACCCGTCACGTGCCCAGATGCTCCGCGACTTCCTGGACTGACCGCGGCACGACCACGGGCGTGACCGCGGCCCGGAGGCGGCCCGGGCACGGAGTGGCCTGCGGCCTCGGCGCCGTGTGGTGCGCGGTCGTGGACCGGTGCGCCGACCACCCGACCTCGACCTGGGCATATCCAACGGGCGGAGCGACACCCGAGTTCCCCGGGCGCGCGCAACGGCCTGATGTGGCCGATCGGACGCGACTCCTGTACGCAGCAGGGGCGGCAAAGGCTACCGTCAAGTGTGATGTCGGCTCAAAAACCGCCCTCGAAAGCACGGCGAAGGACCGCCCTGATCGGAGTCATCACGGCGGTGGCCCTCGGCGCCCTGTTCTTCAGCGCGTTCAGCGTGATCACCGACGCCGGCCGCGGGGACGGCCCCGCGCGGCTGGAACGCATGGCCTACTTCGCCGAATGGAACACGGCCAACCGCGACTACCTGCTCAAGGATGTCGCCGACAGCGGGGCGGCCGAGCGGCTCACCCGCATCATCTGGGCGTTCGGCGACGTCGACTCCGACGGCCGGTGCTCGATCCCCGAGGACTCCGACCAGCCGTGGGAGCTGTACCAGCGCCGCTACGACGCCGACGAGAGCGTCGACGGGCAGGCCGACAGCTACGAGCAGCCGATCGCCGGCAGCCTCCACCAGCTCCTCCTGCTCCGCGAGGAGTACCCCGACCTGCGCGTGGGCCTGAGCCTGGGCGGGTGGAACTGGTCCACCTACTTCTCCGACGCGGTGAAGGACGAGGAGTCCCGGCGCGAGTTCGTGTCCTCGTGCATCGACCTGTGGCTGCGCGGCGACCTGCCCCGCCTCGGCGACGAACCCCAGGGCGGCGAAGGCGTCGCCGAGGGGGCCTTCGACGGCATCGACATCGACTGGGAGTGGCCGGTGTCCGGCGGCAAGGAGGGCAACGTCGAGCGGCCGGAGGACCGCCGCAACCTCACCCTCGTCGTGGAGGAGTTCCGCCGCCAGATGGACGAGCTGGGGGCGGAGACGGGCGAGCGCTACGACCTGTCGGTCTCGGTGGCCAACGGCGAGGAGCAGATCCCGGCCAGCTACGAGCCGGAGATGTTCGCCAAGGTCGACTTCGTCACCGTCCAGGGCTACGACTTCACGGGTGCCTGGAGCGACGTCACCGACCACCATTCCCAGCTGTACGCGCCCCCGGGGGCGCCCGACGACGCCAGCACCGACCGAACGGTGCGCCAGTACCTCGACTACGGCCTTCCGGCCGACAAGCTGGTCCTGGGCTTTCCCGCCTTCGGCCGAGGCTGGACCGGGGTGGGGCCGGACGACTTCGGCCGCTACAGCCAGGCGGAGGCGGGTGCGGAGGGCTCCTACGGCGAGTCCACGGACCCGTACGGCGAACTCAAGTACCGCAGCGGCCAGCGCTTCTTCGACCCGGTCAACGGCGCCTACTGGCTGTACGACGGCAACGAGTGGTGGACGTACGACACCCCCGAGATCGTCCGCATGAAGGGCGCCTACGTCCGCGAACTGAACCTCGGCGGCCTGATGATGTGGAACCTCGACATGGACCCCGAGGGCGACCTGGTCACCGCGATGGACGAGTCCCTGCGCAGGGACGGGTAGGGCGGGGCCGTCGGGCGCCCGGGGCGGTCTGAGGTGCGGGCAGGAGCTCTCCCGCGGGGCCATTTCGGGAACAGATCATCGGGGGAGGGGTGGGAAAGCGTTGTCCGGTGGCTTTTCGGGTGCGGTGGATGGTTGGGGCGGGCGGATCGGCGGCTTCGGCCCGGCCGGAATCCGGGGTTTCCGCTTCGCGTGCAGCGGTTTCCGCGATCCGGGAGCCCCGGGCCCTCCTCGAAGATGATCATGGGCTCGCATCTCATCGCGCCCGTTTCGCCGGATTTTTTCCCATGCTCATCGCGGAAACCCATTCCGGCCACCCTTCACCCGCACACACCCGGCCGTCGCCCAGGGATAGCGTTTTCCCTCCCTCTCGTCCGTTGGTCTCGGGGATATTGGGGTGAAAAATGGCCGGTGAGACCCCGATATCTCCGAGATCAACGGAGGCAGGGGCGTGGGGCGACCGGCCGCCCCACGCCCCCACCCTCCCTCGTCGCTGCTGCTCGTCTCCACCGCAAGGCTCTGCGGGAGATCGCGGGCAAGGCCCCCGGCAAGCCCGATTCCCCCCACTGCCCCACCGGATCAGGCCCGGCTGAGCTCCTTCACCGCGTGGCCGGGCCGCCACAGGCGGATGGCCAGGCGGTCGTTCTCCACCGCGGTCAGCACCGCATCCGTCAGATCCAGCCGGAACAAGTGGAACGGCCCGGGCGGAACGCCCCGTTCGCGGAACGCCTCGATCTCCTCCGGGTCGGTGACCTCGACCGCGACACCGGCGATCTTGGCGTCGCCGCCGTCCATCGACCCGTCGCCGGGGTTGGCGTGGAGCGCGAAACGGCCGTCGCGCTGCAGGTCGCGGGCCTTGACCGAGCCGGGCATCGAGCCGAGGACGATGTCGGGGCCGTGGAAGGCCACCTCCGTCCCGCTGACCCGGGGCGATCCGTCCGCCCGCAGGGTGGCCAGGACATGGTGCTCGGTGGCCTCGAACCGGGCCCGCATGGCTGCTGCCAGCTCGGGTGCCTCATCGCTGAACGTCTGCCAGGTCGTCGTCATCGTCGTCGTCATGACGTCCAGTATCGGCACCGAGACTGACAACCGGTGTCAGGAAGTGGCAGGGGTTCCGGTGGACACCCGGTGGCGGCGGCCACACGCGATCCGCGGCGCGGGCGTGTCGGGTGCGGGTGTATCGCGTGCGGTCGTGACGGGCGCGGTGGTGTTGTCAGCGGCCGCCCGGCGGCGCCAGGGTGGGAGGCGTGGACAACACAGCCGAATCCCGCGCCACCGCAGCCCACTCCGCCACAGCCCGTGCCGCCGCGGCACCGGCCGCGGCACAGCACGACATCGATGTGGAGGGGTTCCGGCGTGCGCTGAGCGCCGACCTGTCCGGCACGGTGTCCTTCGGGGCGGGTGCCCGCGCCCTCTACACCGCCGACGCCTCCAACTACCGTCACGTCCCGCTCGCCGTCGCCGTCCCCAGGACCACCGACGACATCATCGCCGCCGTGGCCGCCTGCCGAACCTACGGGGTCCCGATCACCCCGCGGGGTGGAGGCACCAGCATCGCCGGCAACTCCATCGGCCCCGGGCTCGTCATCGACGCCTCGCGGCACCTGACCGGGATCGACCACCTCGACCCCGCCGCTCGCACCGCCCGCGTGCAGCCCGGCGTCATACTCGACGACCTGCGGGCCGCCGCTGCGCCCCACGGGCTGACCTTCGGTCCCGACCCCTCCACCCACAGCCGCTGCACCCTCGGCGGGATGATCGGCAACAACGCCTGCGGGGCGCACTCCGTGGCGTGGGGGACCACTGCGGACAACGTGGAATCCCTCGACGTCCTGCTGTACGACGGCACCCGCATGACCGTCGGCGCCACCTCCGCCGAGGAGTTCGA
Source organism: Nocardiopsis mwathae (assembly GCF_014201195.1). NCBI lineage: Bacteria > Bacillati > Actinomycetota > Actinomycetes > Streptosporangiales > Nocardiopsidaceae > Nocardiopsis > Nocardiopsis mwathae. The sequence continues at coordinate 1,219,873 of NZ_JACHDS010000001.1, forward strand.
CCGCCTCGCAGCCCTGCCCACCCCCGAGGGGCGGATCCACGCGGCGCTGCGCGACCTCACCGCCACCTACATGGCCGACCTGCGCACCGGCATGCCCGACTTCTCCCGCCGGGTCTCCGGGTACGCGCTCGACCGGCTCCTCCCGGAGCACGGCGGGCACATCGCCCGAGCCCTCACCGGGACCGAGGGCAGCTGCGTCACCGTGCTGGGAGCCACCGTGCGCCTCGTCGACGCCCCGCCCGCCCGCGCCCTGGTGGTGCTCGGCTACCCCGATGCCCCGCAGGCCGCCGACGCCGTGCCCGAACTCCTCGGCCACGGCCCTCTCACCGTCGAGGGCCTCAACGACCGGCTCGTCGCGGCCCTCGACCGCCCCGGGGCGCGCTCCGGAGTCGCCCTGCCGCAGGGCGACGCCTGGCTGATGGTGGAGATGGGCGGCGCCGACCCAGAGGAGGCGGCCGCGGCCGGCCGCACCCTGCTACGTGGGCTGAGCGGTGCCGCCCGGCCGTTGGAGGCCGCCGTCGTCACCGACCCCGCGCACATGCGGGCGCTGTGGCGCATCCGCGAGGAGGGGGCCGGGCTGACCTCGCGCACCCCCGCCGGCACCGAGGCCTGGTCGGGGTTCGAGGACGCGGCGGTCCCGCCCGACCGCCTCGGAGCCTACCTGCGCGAGTTCGACGCGCTGATGCGGCGGCACGGCCGGGACGGCGTGGCCTACGGGCACTTCGGCGAGGGCTGCATCCACATCCGCATCGACTTCGAGTTCGGCGACCCGGCCGGGCGCCGCGGCTTCCGCGCCTTCATGGAGGAGGCCGCCGACCTCGTCGCCGCGCACGGCGGCTCCGTCTCCGGCGAGCACGGCGACGGGCAGGCCCGCTCCGAGCTGCTGCCGCGCATGTACGGCGAGCGGCTGTGCCGCGCGTTCGGCGAGTTCAAGGCGATCTGGGACCCGGAGAACCGGATGAACCCGGGAACCATCGTCGACCCCCGGCCGCTCGACGCCGACCTGCGCGTCCCCGCCGCCCTCAGCGCACCGCTCACAGTGCTCGCCTACCCGGAGGACCGCGGCGACTTCGCCCGCGCACTGCGCCGCTGCTCCGGTGTGGGCAAGTGCCGCCGGAGCGAAGGCCCGGGCGTGATGTGCCCCAGCTACATGGTCACCCGCGAGGAGAAGGACTCCACGCGCGGGCGGGCGCGGATGCTCTTCGAGATGGTCAACGGTGAGGTGATCACCGACGGCTGGCGCTCCGAAGAGGTCCGCGACAGCCTCGACCTGTGCCTGTCGTGCAAGGGGTGCCGCAGCGACTGCCCGGTCAACGTGGACATGGCCGCCTACAAGGCCGAGTTCCTGCACCACCACTACAGGGGGCGGATCCGCCCGGCCTCGCACTACTCGATGGGGTGGCTGCCGCTGTGGGCGCGGCTGGCCGCGCTGGCGCCCGCCGAGGCCAACCGGCTCGGCGGGGCACGGTACCTCGGCGACGCGCTGAAGCGGCTCGGCGGGGTCGCGCCGCAGCGCGCCATCCCGGAGTTCTCCCGGACCACCTTCACCCGCTGGTTCCGGCGCCGTGCCCGGGCCTCGCCGGGGAACACCGTTCCCGGACTCGCACCGGTCGGCACGGACGGGGTGCGCCGAGGGGCCGTCGTCCTGTGGCCGGATACCTTCGGCGACCACCTTACGCCGGAGGTACCGGTGGCCGCGGTGCGGGTGCTGGAGGCGGCGGGGTTCCGCGTCGTGCTGCCGCGCGGGCCGGTGTGCTGCGGACTCACGTGGGTGTCCACCGGCCAGCTGGGGGTGGCGCGGACCGTCATGCGCCGCACACTGCGTGCCCTCGCCTCCGCCGTCGCCGCGGGGGTGCCCGTCGTCGGGCTGGAACCGAGCTGTACGGCGGCGCTCCGCACCGACCTGGTGGAGCTGGTGCCCGGCGAGCAGAGCGAACGGGTCGCGGCGTCGGTGCACACCCTGGCCGGGTTCCTGCGGGCCTACGCCCCCGACTGGGAGCCGCCGCACGTCGAGGCGGCGGCGATCGGCCAGGTCCACTGCCACCAGCACGCGGTCATCGGCTTCGACGCCGACCGCGAGCTGATGCGGCGCGCGGGCATCGACGGCGAGGTGCTGGACTCCGGCTGCTGCGGCCTGGCGGGCAACTTCGGTTTCGAGGCCGAGCACTACGACGTCTCCACGGCGGTCGGCGAACGCGTCCTGCTCCCTGCGGTGCGCGCCGCGGCCCCGGACACGCTCGTGCTCGCCGACGGATTCAGCTGCCGCACCCAGATCGAGCACCACACCGGCCGTCCGACACTGCACCTGGCCCAGGTCCTGGCCGGGGGGTTGGATCGGAAAAGGGAGGGGCGGCCTCGGCCTTAGACCCCGGTCCGTGCCCGGAGCACGGCCAGCGCCTGTGGGACGAGGTCGGTGAGCCGTGGGTCGTCGGGGTGGACGCCCTCGTCGAGGTGGACCTGCCAGGCGATGTCGGACCCGCCCGGGGGCCTGCGCGCGACGAGGGTGAAGCCGAGCCCGTCGGGGTCACCGGTGACGGAGTAGTGGTGGCTGACCAGGATGGTGGCGGTGACCCGCTCGTGCACGGTCTCGGCCAGCCGTCCCGGCCGGTCGAGCGTGTAGGTGCGCTCGCCCGCGCCCTCCTCGGTGAAGCGGAGGCCGTTCTCGTCCCAGCGGGCGCGGTCGATGACCTCCCAGCGCGCGGCATGGCCGTCGGGCAGGTGCAGCGCACGTGTCGTCGCCACGAGCGTGCCCTCGGCCGCCTCGGCATGCGCGAGGATGCGTTCGCCCCGGGCGAGGTCCAGCCGGGCACGGACCTCGCGGGGCAGACCATGCGGGCGCAGTGGGTTCATGCCTCCAACCTATGCCCCTGAGGGATGCGGCCCGCAGCCACTACAGAACACCGTAGCTCCGTGCCGGGAACCGGCTCTCGCGCTTCGGGGCCAGGAAGTCGGATGGCCCGTGGCAGCGCGTGTCCTCGTGCAGGATGACTCCCCTCCGGCTCTCATTGCGGAACAGGACGGTGGCAGCGGAGTTCTGGCCGGCGATCGTGTAGCAGCCGGACGCCGGGTCGGCGTGGACGTGCCACTTTTCCTGGTCGAAGGTCCAGGTGAGATTACCTGACGTGGCCGCGGCCGGAAGGGCGGTGGCGGCGATGAGGAGGGCTGCCGCAATGACCGGAAAGCTCCGCATCAGCAGTTCCTATCGTGCGTGGTGACGGACCGTTTCTCATCTTGTCCGGCCACGACGTCGCGAAACGCGCTCCGCCTGCACGAATTCCGCGCGTGGTGGGGGAGGGCCGCGTCCGATCCGCCCCAGGCCCGAAGTTTTGCCCGCGCCTGACGGGCGCCGACCCGGAAGCGAACGCTACTGCCGCGATTTCGGTCGCCCATAACAGCCGCGGCAGCCTGTCCTGCGGCAGCCCCGGCGCTCGTAACGCAGACCGGGATCCCCCTTCGGCCGCGCCCTCTCCGGCGAGCACCGCCATGATCCCGCGCGCCACCGGCCAGGACCCGCACGACGCGGAGGCCGACGCCGACGACTACTGCCACGCCCGCCTGCACCTGTGCCGCCCCGCGTCGGCCGTGGCCGCCCGGCCGCCGCCGGCGCTTCTCGGGACACCGTGACCACCAGGCTCGCCGTCGGCCCCGCGGATGCGATGGTCAGCGCGCGGCTTCGTCGGGGGCCGAGCCGTTGAGGTTGCCGGTGTGCAGCTCGGAGTTCTCCTCGTCGGTGGGGCGGGCGAGGAAGTCCTTGACCGACTCCACCGGGAACTTCTCGTTGACCTTCGCGTACACGGCCTTGCCGGCGTTACCGACCTGGGCGCCCACGAGCCCTGCGGTCTCCTGGACGGCGGGGCTCTCCGCGATGCGGCGGGCTGTGCGCGCGATCTGGTCGTAGCGCTCCTTGCCTGCCTTTGCCCCAAGGACGTACCCGATGGCCAGGCCTGCGACGAACGTGATCCGGTAGCGCATGGGTCCCTCTCGGCGTCACTCGTGCTGCTTCGACGGTGCTGATGCCTACGACGTTACCGCGCATGTCGGCGCATACCGGGGATGCCACCGCCCGGGACGCCCCCGGTGTGAGGCGGAACGTGCGGGGCGGAGCCGGTCGGCCGACGCTCGCCCCCGGCCGACGCCACATGAGGGCGGGGTCCCCGGCCCCGCGGGCGGTGCCGGGCGGAAAGCCTGTCACGAGCACGCCGGGAAGTGCGCTAACCTATTCCATGTCGTTCGGCGGAAGCGCAGGCTTCCGAGGGCGGCAGGGAGAACGATCCCGCGTAGCTCAATTGGCAGAGCAGCCGGCTGTTAACCGGCAGGTTACTGGTTCGAGTCCAGTCGCGGGAGCCACACATGAAGCCAGGCCCGAGGCCTGGCTTTCGCCGTTCCCGGGCCATCGTCCGCTCGGACGGCCCCGCCGCGGCCGGGCGGTGCCCCGGTGGAGGACGACGCTTCGGTGGCGGAACGCACGCTACGGGGGATGCGCCTGCCCGTCCGGGAGCCGGGCAGGGAGCCGAAAGGGAGCCGAAAACGTGTCACGAGCACGGCTGAAGGTGCGTTAGTGTATTCCATGTCGTTCGGCGGAAGCGCAGGCTTCCGGGGGCGGCAGGGAGAACGATCCCGCGTAGCTCAATTGGCAGAGCAGCCGGCTGTTAACCGGCAGGTTACTGGTTCGAGTCCAGTCGCGGGAGCTTCCATGAACAGTGGCCCACCGTCATCGACGGTGGGCCACTGTCGTCACCGGGCCGCCCGTCTCCAGACCCGCTGTCGCGCGCCGGTCGTGCGGGGGCGCCGGGTCCTCATCGGGGTGGTGGCGGCGGGGCCGCAGCCCCGGTGTGGGTACCTCAGTTATTCCACACGACCACGTCGAACGTGATCGAGTCGGCCGCAGGGTCGCGGCTCGTGAAGGTGATGCGGCCGAACCTGCCCTCACTCGTCTTGACGCACATCACCGTGTCGCTCGGTAGGTCGCTCTGCATGATGCTGCTCGAATACCCGGTCCCGAGGCACGATTCGGGGTCGGGAGCCGAGGGGACGATTTTGTGTTCCACGGAGACGACACCGACGACCCAGCGAAAGTCGTGGTCGAAGGTTCCGGCACCATAGCGCCAGTCGTGGGAGTCCTCCTCGGAGGCGTCGAGGTCGATGCCGTAGCCGTGAAACACGGTGACCCCTTCCTCGCTGCGCCGGATCGTGCCCGTTTCCGGCGGCGAAGGGGCGGCCGACTCACTGGGCGAAGGGTCAGCGGAGGGCGACGGCGTCATGCCCGTCGGCGAGGGTGATGTCTCGGCGCCGCCGTTCCCGCCCTGTGCGTTCTCCGGCGCCCCCTGAATCCGCGACAGCATGTCGGGAATCGAGACGATTCCCGTGGTGAACACGAATATCGCGATGATCGACGCGAGGACGGAGACGATGATGAAGCCCCGTTTCCTGGGCCAGTCCCGTATACCCATTGCCTCTCCTCTGCGGGGAGGGGGCCACCGTCCTGAATCGCGCGGTGAGCCGCCCGGACGCGGTTCACCGCCTGTCCGCTGCCACCCTCGTCGCTGAACAGTGGGTTACAGCTTGGCCGATCCGAGGGGGGTTCGCGGCAGAATGGCCGAATTCGGTCTGACTCTGGCGCAGCCTGTCGGGGAGGGCACGGAGTGTGTCCAGCACAGGGGCGGTGGATGACGGCGGAGCCCGTCCCGAACACGGCCTCCAGGCGACACGATTAGCCGACTGCCGACTGCCGACTGCCGACTGCCGCCGCTGCCGACGCCTGATGGGGCCCGTGCCCGGAGACCGGGTCAGGGCTTCTTGGCCACGCCGCCGAAGATGAGCAGGCGGGTGGTCGGCGACATCCGGTACGTGCCCGCGACCCGGGCGGCGTCCGGCAGCGGCCGCCAGTCTTGGAGCGGCACCATTCCCGGTTCGACCGGCTTCCAGCCGCAGAAGTAGGCCAGGATCTCCTCGGGCGTGCGCCACCGCCCCGTGCCCAGCTTCTTCAGGAAGGCCGCCTCCAGGTTCAGGGCGCGGTCGTGTTCCTCGGGGTGGCTCCGGTGGTCGGGCCGCGCGAAGTGGCTGATGGCCAGGAAGCTGCCCGGCGCGAGGGCGTCGGCGAGTTCCCGGGTGAGGCGCTCCGGGTCGTCCTCGTCGGCCAGGTGGTGCAGGATTCCGCCGAGGATCAGCCCCACGGGCTGGTTGAAATCGAGCAGGTCGCGGGTTTCGGGCGCTGTGAGGATCTCCTGGGGCCGCCGCAGGTCGGCGTTGATGACGCCGGTCCTCGCGTCGCCGGCGAGCAGCGCGCGGGCGTGCGCGAGCACGATGGGGTCGTTGTCGACGTACAGGACGCGGGCGTCGTCGGTGGCCTCGTGGGCGACCTCGTGCACGTTGGCCTCGGTCGGCAGTCCCGAGCCGACGTCCAGGAACTGCCGGACCCCCCGCTCCATGGCGAGGTAGCGGACCGCGCGCTGGATGAATGCGCGGTTGCCCATCGCGAGCTCATTGACGCCGGGAACGATCTCGGCGGCGTAGTTCGCCATCTCCCGGTCGACCTCGAAATGGTCCTTTCCCCCCAGGTAATAGGAGTAGACCCGGGCGATGTTGGGCTTGTTCATGTCGACCTGTTCGGGCGGGGTGTACGTGGTGCCCAGGTTTTTCAGGAAACGGGGGGTCTCGTAGCGGGGCATGGCCGTCCTCGACGGGGAGGTAGGGGAGTCGGCGTTGACTCTCCGGATTGTATTCCTCACCCCCGATTCGGGTCACCGTTTTCGGGTCCTTCGTCCAAGAAAATACGGGACTGAATCCCCTTACCCCATCCTGACGTGCATGATAATAGGCGACTTCGCCGGAAAAGGGGGATTCGGTCGGAGTCGGGCGGCCCGTGAACCGGCCCGGGCCGCTCCGCACCGCCACCCGGCGATCGGCGACGCGGAGCGACCCGGGGCCCATGGTGCGTCAGATGCGCGGAATGCCGGTGTAGTTCTCGGCGAGGTGGGTGGCCGCGGCCGGCGAGGCCGCGATGTGCTCCAGGTGGGACAGGCGCAGCCGCTGGTCGAACGCGTCGTCCTCCGGCAGGGTGTGCAGCAGGGTGGTCATCCAGAAGGAGAAGTGCATGGCCCGCCAGATGCGGCGCAGCGCCGTGTCCGAGTAGGCGTCCAGCAGTTCGGTGGTGCCCCGGCGGTCCTCGGCGACCAGTGCCTCGGCCAGCAGCATGACGTCGTTCATCGCCAGGTTGAGGCCCTTGGCTCCGGTGGGCGGGACGATGTGCGCGGAGTCCCCGGCCAAGAAGAGCCGCCCGTGCCGCATCGGCTCGGTGACGAAACTGCGCATCGGCGTCACGCTCTTGTCGGTGATCGGGCCGCGCTTGAGCTCCCAGCCACCGCTCCGCAGCGCGAACCGGGCCGACAGCTCGTCCCAGATCTGCTCGTCGGACCAGTCGGCCGCGTCCGTCCCGTTGGGGACCTGCAGGTAGAGGCGGCTGACCGACTCCGAGCGCATGCTGTGCAGTGCGAAACCGCGCGGGTGGTGCGCGTAGATCAGCTCGTCGCACGACGGCGGCACGTCGGCCAGGATGCCCAGCCACCCGAAGGGGTAGACCTTCTCGAAGGTGCGGACCACGTCGGAGGGCAGCGACGCCCGGCCGATGCCGTGGAAGCCGTCGCAGGCCACCACGTAGTCGCACTCCAGCACCTGCTCCGTGCCGTCGTGCGTGAAGTGGATGCGCGGACGGTCGGTCTCGGCGCCCTCGATCGCACTCGCCTCGGCTTCGAAGAGCAGCCGACCGTCGTCGGCGATCCGCCGCGCGATGAGGTCGCGCACGATTTCGGTCTGCGGGTAGAGGCGTACGCTGCGGCCGGTGAGGGCCGTGAAGTCGATGCGGCGGGCCTGCCCGCCGAAGCGCAGCTCGATGCCCTCGTGCCGGAACCCCTCGCGCTCCATGCGCGTGCCCACACCGGCCGCGATCAGCGCCTCGGCGACGCCGTGCTCGACGATCCCCGCGCGCTGCCGCCGCTCGCAGTAGTCGCGGTCGCGGCGCTCCAGCACCACGGACTCGATGCCGGAGCGGTGCAGCAGGTGGGAGAGGTAGAGGCCGGCAGGTCCGGCCCCGATGATGCCGACGCGGGTGCGCATGGGAGTCCTCGGTCTTTCTGAATTCATCCGGAGGTGGGGTGTATTCGCATCGATCATCCCGGATGATCGACACGGGGAACGGTGGGGGTGGGCGGCCGTCAGCGTCAGCCGTCGACCTCGGCGAGCACCCGCTGCGCGATCCCGAACGCCTTGTTCGCCGCGGGGACACCGCAGTAGATCGCGGCCTGCAGGAACACCTCGCCGATCTCGTCCGCGGTCAGCCCGTTGCGCACGGCGGCGCGCACGTGCATCGCCAGCTCGTCCCAGTGCCCCTTGGCGACGAGCGCCGTCAGCACCATGCAGCTGCGCGTCCTGCGGTCCAGACCCGGCCGCGTCCAGATCTCGCCCCACGCGTAGCGGGTGATCATGTCCTGGAACTGCGCGGTGAACTCCGTCTTCCTCGCCTCGGCACGGTCGACGTGGTCATCGCCGAGCACGGCGCGGCGCACCGCCATACCGGCGGCGTGCCGCCCGGCATCGTCTTGAGGGGTGGTGTCCCGCAGGACACCGTTCTGTGCGTCGTCGCTGTTCATCGGGTCGGTCTCCAGCTCGGTCGCGCATGGCTCAGGTGGTCGGTCGGGCATCGGCCGCCGGGTCGGCGCCGACGGGAGCGAAGTGGCCGAGCAGCAGCCCGTTCACCTCGTCGGCCTGCTCCCAACTGGCCAGGTGGGCGGCGTCGGCCAGCACGCGCAGCCGCGCACCGGTGATCCCGGCGGCGATGCGCTCGGCGTGCTCCGGAGGCGTCGCGGGGTCGTCGGCGCCGGCCACCACCAGGGTCGGCGCGGTGATCGCGGCCAGGTCGGCGCGCAGGTCCATCCGCCCGATGGCCGTGCAGCAGCCCGCGTAGCCCTCGGCCGGGGTCGACGCCACCATGGCACGCATCCGCTCCGCGACACCGGGCTCCCGCCGCGCGAAGCCGGGGGTGAACCACCGCCCGACCACCGCCTCGGCCACCGCCCCCGCGCCCCGCTCCCGCACGGTCGCCGCCCGCTGCGCCCAGGAGTCCGCCGGGCCGAGCAGCGCCGATGTGCACAGCACGGCGAGCCGGTCGACCCGCTCGGGCGCGTGCGCGGCGAGCCACAGCCCGGTCATCCCGCCGATCGACAGCCCCGCGAAGCAGGCCCGGTCCGCCCCGAGGCGGTCCAGCAGCCGCAGCACGTCGCCGCCGAGGTCGGCCATGGAGTAGGGCCCGTCGGGAACCGGCGAGCGGCCGTGCCCCCGGATGTCGTACCGGACCACTCGGAAACGCTCCGCCAACGCCGCGACCTGCGGCTCCCACATTTCCAGGGTGCTGCCCAGCGACCCCGACAGCACCACCACGGGCGCGTCGGCCGGGCCGTCGGCGGTCGCATGCACATCGACACTCATCGGCGTTCCTCCGTTACCGTTCTCGCTCGGGACCGGTGGGCGGACAGCGCCCGGTCGACGAAGGCGTCCGCGGCGCCGAGGTACCCCGCCGGATCGAGGAGCGCCGCGAGCTGCGCGGCGGTCCGGCGCCCCGCAAGGCGCTCGGCCAGTACGTCGACCAGTCGGCGCCCGGAGTCCACGGACTCCGCACACGCCGCCTTCACCAGGTCGTGGGCGGCCAGGCGGCCCAGTTCCGGGGCGAGGTCGGTGGTGACGCGCTCGGCCAGCGGCAGCCCGCCGGTCAGGCCGAGGTTGGCGCGCATGCGCTCGGGACGCGCCTCCAGCCGCTCCACCGACGCGCGCAGCCAGGCCACCGCCGACCCGGTGACGCGCAGCAGCTGCGTCAGCGGGACCCATTCCGACTGCCACGCCCCGGCCGCGCGCTGGTGCTCCTGTACCTGGGCGGCGAACAGCGTCGCGGCGAGCCCCGGCGCCTGCGCGGCACCGGCCCGCGCGGACACCGCGGCCACCGGGTTGCGTTTGTGCGGCAGCGTGGACGAGCCGCCGACACCGGAGCCGCCCGCCTCGACGACTTCGCCGACCTCCGTCTGCGCCAGCAGCACGATGTCACCGGCTGCCTTGCCCACGGCCCCGCACAGCCGCGCCAGGGCGCCGGCGAGCTCGGCGACGCGACCGCGGTCGGTGTGCCAGGGCAGCGCGGGCTCGGCCAGCCCGAGCTCGTCGGCGAACGCCGCGGCCACGCGCGGCCCGGCCTCGCCGAGGGACGCCAGTGTCCCGGCGGCCCCGCCGAGCTGGGCGGGGAGCTCCGCCGACGCGCCCAGGCGCGCCGAGGCGCCACCCACCGCCTCCAGCCAGCCCGCCGCCACCAGCCCGAAGGTGGTCGGCAGCGCCTGCTGGAGCAGGGTGCGGCCGGGCATGAGAGTGGACCGGTGCCGCTCGGTGAGCACGGCCAGAACCTCGCACAGGGCGTCGGCGTCGGAGCGGATCACCGCGGCGGCGCGCCGACTCACCAGAACGGCCGCGGTGTCCATGATGTCCTGGCTGGTGGCGCCGTAGTGCACGTGCCGCGCGGCGTCGCCGCCCACGGCCCGGGTCAGCTCCCGTACCAGGGGGACCACCGGGTTGCCCGACGCGGCCGCGGCCCTGCCGATCGCACCGGCGTCGAAGCGCTCCGGAACGCAGACCGCCGCGATCGCCTCGGCGTCGGCCGCGCCCATCACCCCGCCCCGTGCGCAGGCCCGTGCGAGCGCGGCCTCGGCGTCGAGCAGCGCCCGCAGCCACGCCTCGTCGCCGACCTGGTCCTCGACGCGGCCGTGCGCGAACATGCCGCCGAACAGCCCGCCGCCCGGACCACCGGGCGCGTCGTCGGGCGCCTCCGCCACCCCCGTCACCTCACTCCTCGCGTTGTGCGTCTGCTGCTTCTCTGTATTCAACGGACCGATTCCACGATCCCGCGGTGCCCTGTCTCCGTTGATCTCGGAGATATCGGGGTAAAAATCGCCGCTGAGGCCCCACTATCTCCGAGATCAACGGAGGAGGGGGTGGGTAAGCGCTTTCCGGGCCGACCCGACCCCACCCATCCTCCACCTAGATGTCGAAGAACACGGTCTCGTCCTCCCCCTGCAGCCGGATGTCGAAGCGGTAGCCGCCGCTATCAGGGTCCGGTCGGGCGATGAGGGTGGCGCGGGCGGCCGGGTCGTCGATGCCGCCGAGCACCGGGTCGGCCGCGTTGGCCTGTGCCTCGTCGGGGAAGTAGATGCGGGTCACCGTGCGGTGCAGCATGCCGCGCGCGAACACCGACACGTCGATGTGCGGGGCCTGCGGGCCGTCCGGCCCCGGCACCGGGCCGGGCTTGAGGGTGAAGATGCCGTACTCCCCGCCGCCGTCGGTCGGGCACCGGCCGAAGCCGCGGAAGCCCGGGCGGGACACCGCCCCGCGTGGGTCGTCCGGGTGGTCGAAGCGGCCGTCGGGATCGGCCTGCCAGGTCTCGACGAGCCCGTCGGTGATGGGCTGCCCGGCGCCGTCGTACAGCGTCCCGCGGATCCAGACCCCCTCCGGAGTCCCCTCCTCGACCGCGAACGGGCCGTCCGGCCAGGGCAGGCCGATGTGCAGGTAGGGGCCGACCGTCTGGGAGGGGGTGGTGCCGATGTCGGTGCCGGTGGCGGGTGTGCTCTGCTTCGTCACTCGTCGTCCTCCTCCGACTCGAAGACGGTGGCCTCGCGGCCGCGCAGGACGATGTCCCACTCGTAGGCCAGCGCCCACTCCGGCACGGTGTCGGCGTAGTCGAACCGCGCCACCAGCCGCTCGCGCGCCTTCTCGTCCGGGATCGAGTTCCACATCGGGTCCTGGAAGAACAGCGGGTCGCCCGGGAAGTACATCTGCGTGACCAGGCGCTGGGTGAACGCCTGGCCGAACAGCGAGAAGTGGATGTGCGCGGGGCGCCAGGCGTTGTCGTGGTTCTTCCACGGGTAGGCGCCCGGCTGGATGGTGACGAAGCGGTAGCGGCCCTCGGCGTCGGTCAGCGTGCGGCCGACCCCGGTGAAGTTCGGGTCGAGCGGGCAGGGCCAGTTGTCCATCACGTGCCGGTACCGGCCGCCGGCGTTGGCCTGCCAGATCTCGACCAGGGTGTGCGGTACCGGACGGCCGTCGCTGTCGCGCACCTGCCCGTGCACGACGATCCGCTGGCCCTGAGGCTCGCCGTCGTGCTGGCGGGTCAGGTCGTGGTCGAGCTCGCCGATCCGGTCCTCGCCCAGGACAGGCCCGGTCACCTCGGTCAGCAGGTGCGGCAGGAGCTTCAGGGCGCGGCCGGGGTGCCGCAGCGCGGTGCTCCGGTAGCCGGGGTAGTCCATCGGAGGATGGACGTCGTGGTCGCGGACGTAGCCCGGGACCTCCAGACGGCCTGTCTTCGCCGAGCCCGACGTCGCCGAGTCCGGCTCAGCCCGGCCCGCGCCGCCCGACTCGGCCGCCGCCTCCGGGCGGTCGCCGGAGGATGCGGCTGCGTGGGATGTCATCCTCTTCTCTCCTTACTCTGCGTGCAGCACGACGGCGAGCCCCTGCCCGACGCCGATGCAGATCGCGGCGAGCCCCCAGCCGCCGCCCCGCCGGCGCAGCTCGTGGGCGAGTGTGCCCAGGATGCGCGCGCCGGAGGCACCCAGCGGGTGGCCGATGGCGATCGCGCCGCCGTTGGGGTTGACGATCGCGGGGTCCAGCTCGGGCCAGAGCTTCAGGCAGGCCAGCGCCTGGGCGGCGAACGCCTCGTTGAGTTCCACGGCCGAAAGGTCGCCCCACCCGATCCCGGCGCGGCGCAGCGCGGTCTCGGCGGCCTCCACCGGGCCGATCCCGAACCGGTTCGGGTCGACCCCGGCCACGCCCCGGGAGACGATGCGCGCCAGCGGCGTGATGCCGGTGGCCTCGGCCGCGGCCGCGTCCCCGATCAGCAGTGCGGCCGCGCCGTCGTTCAGGGGTGAGGCGTTGCCCGCGGTGATGGTGCCGTCGGGCCGGAAGGCCGGCTTGAGCCCGGCGAGCTTCTCCTCCGAGGTCTCCCGGATGCTCTCGTCGCGGGCGAGCTCCACCCCGGGCACCGGCACCACCTCGGCGTCGAAGACGCCCTTGGCCCAGGCCTCCGCCGCCGCGGTGTGGCTGCGCAGCGCGAACGCGTCCTGTTCCGCGCGGCCGATGCCGTGCTCCGCGGCGACCTGCTCGGTGCACTCGCCGAGCGAGGCCGTCCACTCCCCGGGCATGCGCGGGTTGACCATCCGCCAGCCCAGGGTGGTCGAGTGCAGCGTCTCGTGACCTGCCGGGAAGCCCTTGGCGGGTTTGGGCAGCACCCACGGGGCACGGCTCATCGACTCCACGCCACCGGCGATGACCAGCGACGCGTCGCCGACGGCCACCGCGCGGTTGGCGGCGATGACGGCCTCCAGCCCGGACCCGCACAGCCGGTTCAGGGTCGCGCCCGGTACCGAGGTGGGGAGCCCGGCGAGCAGCGCGGCCATACGCGCCACGTTCCGGTTGTCCTCCCCGGCGCCGTTGGCGTCGCCGAAGTAGACGTCCTCGACGGCGGCCGAGTCCAGGGCGGGCGCACGCCGCAGCAGCCCGGTGACGGCGTGGGCGGCCAGGTCGTCGGGTCGGGTCGTGGCGAGGGCACCGCCGTACCTGCCGAACGGGGTGCGCACCGCGTCGAGGACGAACGCGTCGGTCATCAGGTCTCCATCCTCCGCGAGGGGTGAGGTGTGGGCCGGTTCGGGGCGGGTGGGGCGGGAGTGATCCGCCTCACCCGTTCTCTAGGATCGCGTGAGGTCGCGCAGGGCCGCCAGTTCCGCAGGCCGGGGCTCGGGTGTGACGGTGAGGTCGGGGGCGGTGGCGAGGTCCCAGCCGGTGGCGGCGCGCACGTCGTCGAGCGTGACGCCGGGGTGGACACTGGCCAGGGTGAGCTCGCGGCTGTCCGGGGCGGGTTCGAGGACGCCCAGGTCGGTGATGACGCGGGTGGGTCCGGCGCCGCGCAGGCCGAGGCGGTCCCGGTCGCCGGGGCCGCGGCCGTGACCGACGGAGGTGACGAAGTCGACGGATTCGACGAAGGTGCGCCTGCTCTGCCGCACGATCACCACGACTTCACGGCAGGACGCCGCGATCTCAGGGGCGCCTCCGGCGCCCGGCAGCCGGACCTTGGGGTCGTCGTAGGCGCCGATGACGGTGGTGTTGATGTTGCCGTGGCGGTCGATCTGCGCGGCGCCGAGGAAGCCGACGTCGATGCGTCCGGGCTGCAACCAGTAGTTGAAGATCTCCGGGACGGACACGACGCTGTCGGCGGTCTCGGCGAGGATGCCGTCGCCGATGGACAGCGGGAGCGTGTCCGGTTCGGCGCCGAGCGTGCCGGACTCGTAGATCATCCACAGGCCGGGCGCGTGCGTGCGCCGGGCGAGGTTGGCGGCGGTGCTCGGCAGGCCGATGCCGACGAAGCAGGCCATGGCGGACGTCAGGGCGCGTGCCGCGGTCACCGTCATGATCTCGTCGGCGGTGTAGGCGGGGGACGCCGCTGCCGGCGGAGCGGTCGGCCGCTGGTCGCGGGTCACGGTCTCACCTGTTCCTCGCTGTCGGCCGCGCCGACGGGCGCGATCTGGGTGTCGAGCCACTGGGCGAAGCGGTCGCGGTCCCGGCTGACGTCGTCCCATGCCTGGTAGGCGGCGTTGTCGCGGGCGTAGTAGCCGTGGGCGTAGGAGGGGGCGGCCCCGCCGGGGACCTCGGCGACGGCGGTGACCACGCGCGCGGGGAGCAGCACCTGTCCGGGGACCGGGGCCAGCTCGTCGACGACCTCCTCCACGGTGACCAGCGAGCGCCGGGCGGCGAGCACGGCCTCCTTCTGCACCCCGGTGATGCCCCACAGCTGGACGTTGCCCGCCCGGTCGGCGCGCTGGGCGTGCACCACGGTGACGTCGGGGTTGAGCGCGGGGACGGCGGTGAGGAGTTCGCCGGTGAAGGGGCACTCGACGGTGGCGATCCCGTCGGTCCGGCCGACCAGGTCGGTGCCGTTGTAGCCGCGCAGCACGGCGAAGGGCAGGCCGGAGGCTCCGGCCACGTAGCGGTTGGCCATACCGGCGTGGCTGTGCTCCTCGATCTCCAGCGGGACCGGCCACCCGTTCTGCACGGCGTCGCGGAACCGGTGCAGGGAGCCGACGCCGGGGTTGCCGCCCCAGGAGAACACCAGCTTGCGCGCGCACCCGGCGCCGATCATCCGGTCGTAGACGATGTCGGGGGTCATCCGCACGAGCGTGAGGTCGCGTCGGCCCTGGCGGATGATCTCGTGGCCGGCCGCGACCGGGATCAGGTGGGTGAAGCCCTCCAGAGCGACGGTGTCCCCGTCGTGGACGAGTTCACCGACCGCCTCCTCCAGCGGGAGGATCATGTGCCGCCCCACCTCCTGTTCGTATCGCGTATGGATGTTCATAGTGCGAACACCGTTGGGCAGACGTTAGCGCCGCGTGCACGCCCGGTCAACCGAGCGTGCGGGTGCCCGGGCGCGGAAACCGGGGTCGGCGCGGCGACGGCCGGATGGGAGGTGAGGGTGAAGGGGGGAGGGCGCGGGGGCGTGCCGGGGTCATCCCCGGGAGGCGATCTCCAGGTCCGCCTCGATGCGGGAGGCCGTGGCCAGCAGCGGCGGCAGCAGGTCGCGCCGCACGTCCTCGGCCGACCGGCGGCTGGCGTGCGCCGAGATGTTGGTGGCCGCGATCACGTTGCCCTGGTGGTCGCGGATGGGCACGGCCACCGCGCGCAGCCCTTCCTCCAGCTCCTGGTCGACCACGGCCCAGCCCTGGTTGCGGATCTTCTCCAGCTCGGCGCGCAGCCGCTCGACGGAGGCGATCGTGTGCGAGGTGAGCGGGTCCAGCCGCACCCGCTCCAGGTAGGCGTCGAGCTGCGCGGGCGGGCGCCCGGCCAGAAGGACGCGCCCCATGGAGGTGGCGTAGGCGGGGAAGCGGGTGCCGACGTTGATCGACACGGTCATGATCCGCGTGGTGGCGGCCCGCGCGATGTAGACCACGTCGTCGCCGTCGAGGATCGACAGCGAGGACGACTCGTTGACCTCGGAGGCCAGCCGCTCCAGGTGCGGCTGGGCCACCTCGGGGAGGTCGGCCGAGGAGAGGTAGGCGTAGCCGAGCTCCAGCACCCGCGGGGTCAGCCGGAACATCCGGCCGTCGGTGCGGATGTAGCCGAGGTCGGACAGCGTGAGCAGGAAGCGGCGGGCCGCGGCCCGCGTCAGTCCGGTGGTCCGGGCGACTTCACTCAGCGTCATCGCCGGGGTCTGCTCGGAGAACGCCCGGATGACGGCCAGGCCCCGATCCAGCGACTGCACGAAGTGCGCGCCGCGGGCCTTCGGCTCTTCCGGGGTCGCTCCGGTGGTCATGGTCAGACTGCTCCTGGTTCAGGGGTGATCGGCGTGCGGCAGCGTTTACGGCACAGGGTGTTCAGCGATGTTCTCATAACGAACAGGGTGTCCGCGCGGGTTCGCTGTGCGTGGCACGGTGCGCCACCCGCAGGTCGGACAACGGCCGGCGGGAGCGGCGAGGCGGCCGTCACAGTGTTGGCCACGTCTCATCGGATCGCGGTCGATTTCGCCTCCCGGGGGCGGTGGCCACCCCCGCGGATGTGCGACGATCGGGGAGGTCGCGCCGGTCAGAGCCGTCGTGGCGGGCGGGTCATCCTGCCATCCCATACGCCGGCCCCCGGGGCGCGGCGGATTCGCGGCAGTGCCGGGTGCGCGTTCTCAACCCCAAGTGTTGGGTTGACGACAGAATGGCAGTGCCGTACGTTCGCGACAAGCACGCTAGTTCGCAAGGCGCACATGACCTCCGTCTCCGGGTCCTCGGACCTCCGGATGCTGCGAACGCTTCGGTCCAGGCCCACCGGGAGCCGGACCGAGGGGCGAAGTCCCGCCGATCGTCTCGATCCCGGCCCATCCCCACGTTCCCTTATCTCAGGAGACCCCCGATGCGTCGAAAGATCCTCGCGTTGACCGGAGTCGTGGCGCTGCTCACGACCGCGGCCTGCGGAGGCGGTGATGCCGCGGAGAAGGACGGGCTCACCACACTGAAGATCGGCTCCATGCCGGTCGTCGACACCGCCGCCCTCCACCTCGGGGTGGACCAGGGATACTTCGAGGACCTCGGGATCGAGCTGGACATCACCAACGTCCAGGGCGGCGCCGAGGCGATCCCGGGCGTCGTCAGCGGCGACTTCGACATCGCCTTCAGCAACGTGACGTCCCTGATCGTCGCCAGGGAGAAGGACCTCCCGCTGAAGATCATCAACAACGCCGTGGCCAGCACCGGCAAAGAGGGCAAGGACTTCGGCGGCGTCGTCGTCCCCGAAGGCAGCTCCATCACCGGCGCCAAGGACCTCGCCGGCAAGAAGGTCGCGGTGAA
The DNA here is from genome assembly GCF_014201195.1 of Nocardiopsis mwathae. Lineage (NCBI taxonomy): Bacteria > Bacillati > Actinomycetota > Actinomycetes > Streptosporangiales > Nocardiopsidaceae > Nocardiopsis > Nocardiopsis mwathae. The sequence continues at coordinate 1,237,269 of NZ_JACHDS010000001.1, forward strand.
CACGCTGCAGAACATCGGCGACACCACCGTGCGCAACTCGGTCCGCAAGGCCGGCGGCGACCCCGAGGACATCGAGTTCGTCGAGATGGCGTTCCCCGACATGCCGGCCGCCGTCGAGAAGAAGCAGGTCGACGCCGCCTGGGTGGTCGAGCCGTTCCTCACCATGGCGCTCAACGACGGGGCCACCGAGGTCGCCTCCAACTTCGTCGACACCCACGAGTCGCTCTCCGTCGCCGTCTACTTCACCTCGGAGAAGTTCCTCGCCGAGAACCCCGAGCTGGCCAAGTCCTTCACCACCGCGATGTCGGAGTCGCAGGCCTACGCCCAGAGCCACCCCGAAGAGGTGCGCCGCATCCTCACCACCTACACCAAGATGGACGAGAACCTCATCGAGCAGATCCGCCTGCCCAACTACCCCTCCCAGAAGGACACCGAGTCCGCCCAGGTGCTCGGTGAGCTGATGAAGGAGGACGGCCTGATCGACTCCGAGCCGAACCTGGACGAGCTCTACCAGTGACCCGAACCGCGAACACCTCACCCGACGCCGCCGTCGGCGCGGGCGCGAACCGGGCCCTGCTGGGCGCGGCCGGTGTCGCCGGACTGCTGGTGCTGTGGGAGGCGCTGCCCCGCATCGGGGCGGCCGACCCGCGGTACCTGCCGCCGGCCTCGGAGGTCGCGATCACGCTGGGCGGCCGGCTCGGCGGCGCGACCTTCTGGGCCGCGGTCGGCGACACCGTCGCGGCCTGGGCGCTGGGGCTGGCGATCGCCTTCGCGGCCGCCGTCGTCCTGGGCTTCCTCATCGGGTCCGCACCGCGCGTCCGCGCCTTCACCACCTCCACGGTGGAGTTCCTCCGCCCGATCCCGTCCGTGGCGCTGATCCCGCTGGCGATCCTGCTGTACGGCACGGACATCCGCTCGACCCTGCTGCTCGTGGTCTACGCCGCGTTCTGGCAGATCTACATCCAGGTGCTCTACGGTGTCGCCGACGTCGACCCGGTCGCCGACCAGACCGCCCGCTGCTACGGGCTGGGCCGCATGGCGCGGATCCGCTATGTCGTGTGGCCCTCCGCGCTGCCCTACCTGATGACCGGGCTGCGGCTCGGCGCCGCCGTCGCGCTGGTCCTCACGGTGACCGCGCAGCTGGTCATCGGCAGCCCCGGCCTGGGACAGGAGATCGCCGTGGCGCGCTCCAGCGGGGCCTTGGACGAGGTCTACGCGCTGATCGTCGCCACCGGTGCGCTCGGCGTCCTCGTCAACACGGGCATCCGCGCCTTGGAGCGGCGCGCCCTGCGCTGGCACTCGTCCGTCCGGGGGGAGGCCCTGTGACCGCCATGAGAACAACGGCCGCACGCCCCCGCGGCGTGCTGACGCGCCTGCTGGAGCTGTTCCTGCTGCCGGTGCTGCTCATCGCCCTGTGGTGGGCGGGCAGCGCCTCCTCCGGCAACTACTACATGCCTACGCCCGACGTCATCGCCGAGAAGTTCCGCGAGGTCTGGATCTCCGAGCGCTTCTTCGTCGACGTGCTGCCCAGTGTCGGCCTGCTGCTCAGCGGGTTCGCGCTGGCGGCGGTGGTGGGTGTGGCCCTGGGGGTGGCCCTGGGTCTGTCGCCCCGCGCCCGCGCGGTCGGCGAGCCGGTGCTGGAGTTCTTCCGCGCCGTCCCGCCGCCCGTGCTGGTCCCGCTGCTGATGCTGCTGGTCGGCGTGAACACGCCGATGAAGCTCGCGGTCATCGTCTCCGGGTGCGTGTGGCCGATCCTGCTCAACACCATCGAGGGCGTGCGCGCGGTCGACCCGGTGCTGGCGGACACCTGCCGCTGCTACGGCATCCGCGGTCGGCGCTGGCTGACCACGCTGGTGCTGCGCTCGGCCAGCCCGCAGATCATGGCGGGACTCCGCCAGGGGCTGTCCATCGCGATCATCCTCATGGTCATCAGCGAGATGTTCGCCAGCTCCAGTGGCCTGGGCTTCAGCATCGTGCAGTTCCAGCGCAGCTTCGCCATCCCCGAGATGTGGAGCGGCATCGTCCTGCTGGGCCTGATCGGGTTCCTCCTGTCGGTGCTGTTCGGCGTGGCGGAGCGCTACGTCCTGGGCTGGTACCGCGGCGTGCGCGCCGCGAGCCGCGGGGAGTGACGGCCATGCGCACCCCACCGAATCCCCGCACCCCCAACCCCAACGGCTTTGTCAAGGAGAGGTCGCAATGCTTGAGGTGACCCGGCTGCAGAAGATCTACCGGGGGGAGGGCCGCGAGGTCGAGGCCGTCCGCGACCTCACCTTCCGGCTCGGCGAGGGCGAGCTGGCCTGCCTCGTCGGCCCCTCGGGCTGCGGCAAGACCACCCTGCTCAAGTGCATCTCGGGGCTGATGGCCCCGACCTCGGGCAGCGTCGAGCTGGCCGGGAACCGGGTCACCGGCCCGCCTCGGGACATGGCCGTGGTCTTCCAGGAGTACGGCCGCAGCCTGTTCCCGTGGATGAGCGTGCGCGACAACGTCGAGCTGCCGCTCAAGGAGAAGAAGCTGTCGGCGTCGCGGCGGCGCAAGCTGGTCCGCGAGTCGCTGGAGGCGGTGGGACTGGCCGACTTCGCGGCGTCCTACCCCTGGCAGCTGTCCGGGGGCATGCAGCAGCGCGTCGCCATCGCCCGCGCCATCGCCTATGAGCCGCGGGTGCTGCTCATGGACGAGCCGTTCGCGGCCGTGGACGCCCAGACCCGGGCCGACCTGGAGGACCTGATCCGCGAGCTGTGGCGGAAGTTCTCCATCACCGTCCTGTTCGTCACCCACGACATCGACGAGGCGGTCTACCTCGGCCAGCGCGTGCTGGTCCTGTCGTCCTCGCCGACGGTCGTCCAGGACGACGTGGCGATCGACCTGCCCGACCGGCGCGACCAGCTCACGACACGCGCCCTGCCGCGTTTCGCCGAGCTGCGGGCGCGGGTCTACAACCAGATCCAGAACGCCAAGCGCGGGTCGGCCGACGGCCACCGCTCCGCGCCGAGCGCGGCCGCGGCCGACGCCTGAGGCGTCGGCCGCGGCCGTCCCACCGGTCGGCGCCCCTTTTCACCTGGCACGGGCGCCGACCGGTCCCCTCGTTGGTCTCGGCGAAGCGCACCGAATCCCGGCGACTTTTCGGTGCGCTTCGCCGAGACCAACGGAGGAGGAGGCAGGTTCAGCCCTTCTCCGCGCCGGCGGTGAGTCCCGAGACCAGCAGGCGCTGGGCGAGCAGGAAGCCCGCCACCACCGGGACGGTGATCGCGATCGACCCGGCCATGAGCACGGGCGCGGGCACGGCGAAGTCGGCGAGCCGCGCGATGCCCAGCGACACCGTCCACCGCTGCCGGTCGTCGACCAGGAAGAGCAGCGCGAACAGGAACTCGTTCCAGGCGATCATGAACACGTACAGCCCTGTCGCGGCGACCCCGGGCAGCGCCATCGGCAGCACCACCCGGGTGATCACCTGCACCCGGTTGCAGCCGTCGACCTCCGCCGCCTCCTCCACACCGGCCGGGACCGCCTGGAAGTAGCCGCGCAGCATGTACAGCGACACCGGGATCGTCTGGGCCATGTAGATGATGACCAGGCCCACCAGCGAACCCGTCAGGCCGATCCGGCTGAACAGCACGAACAGCGGTACCGCGAGCACGATCCCGGGGAACAGGTACACCGCCAGGAAGAATCCGTTGACGGTGTCGCGGCCGAAGAAGCGCAGCCGCACCGCCGCGTAGGCCCCCAGCACGCTGCACGCCACCGCCAGCACCGTGGTCCACACCGCCACCGTGACCGACGTCCGCATGAACCGGGCCAGCCCGAACCCGCCCGCCGCCTCGTCGGCCATCGCCCTGGCATAGGCGCTCAGATCCACCTCGCCGAGAGCGGGCAGTGCCAGCGGGTCGGCGACGACATCACCGAAGGGGCGCACCGACAGGACCGCGCCGTACAGCAGCGGCCCGGCCGACGCGGCGACGGCCGCGGCGATCACGGCGATCCGCAGCACCCCCAGAATCCCGACCTCAAGCGTGTGCCGGTCCAGCGGCCGACGCCGCGTCCCGCTCCGGTGCCCGCGGCGCCCCGCGCTCGCGTCGAGTTCCCCGGGCCGCCCGCGGGCCCCGGCCGCCGCGTGCCGGTCGGCCATCACACCCGCCCCTTTCGGACCATCCGCAGGTAGAGCACGAGCAGCCCGGCCAGCGCGAGCGTCATCAGCACGCCCAGCGCCGAGGCCGTGCCGATGTTCGCCCGGGTCACCAGCTCCTCGTACACCCGGACCGCCACCACCTCGGTTCCGCCGGCACCGCCGGTCAGGAGCCAGATATCGGTGAAGTTCTGAAAGGACCAGATGAACCGGAGCAGCGCCAGCAGTGCGAGAACGCCCGCGAGCTGCGGCAGCAGAACGTGGCGGAACACCTGGGTGGGGGAGGCGCCGTCCACCACCGCGGCCTCCTCCAGGTCGCGCGGCACCGCCTGCAACCGCGCGGTGATGAACAGGAACGCCAGCGGGAACGACTTCCAGATCTCGAAGAGGATGACGACGCTGAGCGCGACGGGCACCGGGATCCCGGCGATGTCGATGCCGTGCGTGGTGAGGAAGTTGATCGGCGCGCTCCAGCCGAGGAAGCGTTGCCCGATCTCGTTGACCGCCCCGTACTGGGGGTTGAGCAGGGTCGACCAGATCGTCGTGGCCGCCACCACCGGCAGCACGTAGGGCACCAGCAGCAGCCCGCGCACCGCGCCGCGGCCCGCGAACGGGCGGCGCAGCGCCAGCGCGAGGACGAGCCCGGCCAGCAGCGATCCCACCGTCGTCACCGCGGCGTAGACGAGGGTGGTGCGTGCGGCCGCCCAGAACCCGGCGCTGGAGAGCACCCGGGCGAAGTTGTCGAGGGTGACCTCCAGGTCGGCGGGGGAGAAGCCGCGGATGTCGATGAGCCGCATGTCCTGCAGCGACAGCACGAACACCGCCAGGAACGGGAACAGCACCACCGCCCCGACCACCACCAGGGTCGGCGCCACCAGCAGCCGCCCGTGCAGCTCCTCCCGCTCCCGCCGGGTACGGACGCGGCGGGAGCGGGGCAGCGTCGGGGCACTCGCCGTCCCGCGGCCGCTCATTCGACGTCGGCCCGGACGTCGCGGGCGGCCCGGGCCATCCGATCGGCCACGTCGGCGGGGTCGGCGCCGTCGAACAGCGGGCCGATCTCCCGGGCGAGGGTGTTCTGTGCGGCCAGCGCACCCGCGAACCGAGCGTGCTCGGTGCCGTACCCCCAACGCTGGAAGCTCTGCGCGCCCTCGACGATGCCCTGGACGGTGGCTTCGTCGTAGAAGTCGGACAGCGGGCGGCGCGCCTCCGGGTCCTCACCGGTGGGCAGGTCGGCCCAGGCGTCGGCGAACACCCCGGGCTCCTCGGCCGTGCCCGACCGCACGGGGATGCGTCCCTCCGGGGAGACGGCCAGAGAGTCGGTGTAGCCGTCGCCGAGCAGGAACTCGATGAACCGCCGGGCCGACTCGGTGTCGGCGCCGCGCGGGACCCCCAGGTTCAGGGTGAGGCCGAACTGCCGCGCGTCGGCGGGGTCGTCGGACGCGCCGGCGCCGGGCAGCCGCAGGGCGGTGACCACCCCGCTGTTGGCGGCCAGGAACGCCGGATCGTCCCGGCACTCCGGGCACGTGGCCGGGAAGTCGGGGGCCAGCCCGGCGAGCTCGTCGAAGATGTGCGACCCCCAGAAGAGCATGGCGCTGCGGCCGGAGAGGTAGGCGGCGCGGGTGGTCTCCACGTCCTGGTCGCCGCCGACCGACGCGTCGGCCATCCGGGCGTAGGCGTCCAGGGCCCGGGCGCAGGCCGGCTCGTCGAGTGCGACCCGGCCTTCCGCGTCCACCAGCTCGCAGCCCCCGGCCAGCAGCAGCGCCTCCAGGGTCTGGGTGGTGAACGGGTCGCCGGGCCTGGTGCCGAGCACGATCCCGGCGACGCCCTCGGAGTCGAGCCGCTCCGCGGCCCGGGCGACCTCCTCGACGGTGCGCGGCGGCCGCACGCCCGCCCGCTCCAGCAGGTCGGCGCGGTAGACGAGGACCTGGCCCCAGCCGTCGCTGGGCACGGCGACGGGCTCGCCGCCGATGGTCACCATGTCCAGTGCGTGCTCGCTGAACGTCGCGCGGTCCAGCGCGTCGAGGACGTCGGCGGCCACGTCGGTGTCGAGCAGCCCCTGCCCGCTCCAGGCCGCCGCCTGGTCGGGGGCCAGCAGGATCACGTCGGGAACGTCGCCGGAGGCCGCGCCGGTGACCAGGGCCTGGTTCTGGTCGGCCGCGGCCATCGCCACGACGTCGACGTCGATCCCGGTCCGGTCGGTGAAGCGCGCGGCCGTGGCCTCCTGCTGGGCCAGCCGGTCGGGTGTGACGTGCGGGGTCCAGAAGGTGAGGGCTCCGTCGGCGCGGCCCCGGTCGGGTGCGCAGGCGGAGCCGAGCAGCAGGAGGAGCGCGGCACCTCCGGCCGCAAGGGCGCGGTGGCGGCGCGGGCGCTTGCCCGTGGACGCGAACACGGTCACCTCCGGTGCGACCCCCGGAGCACGACGGCCCCGGAGATCGGGGTTCAGGTCGGTGGAACGGCAGCGGGAACAGGGACAGGTCGGCCGTCCAGCGCGTGCAGCGCGATGAGGGCGCTCGCCCCGGTCAGGGCCAGGGGGGCGACGGCGGCCGGGCGGCCGTCGGCGGTCACCTTCTCCGGCAGCGCGCCCAGCCGGGTACGGTGCGCGTCGAGCCAGTCGAGCAGCCGCGCCGCCGGCCCGAGCTCACCGAGGCAGGCGGCGGTCATGGCGAACAGCGACAGCTGCGGCGTCCAGGCGGTCGCGGTGTCCGGCCACTCCTCACCGGGGCGCACACCCCCGTTGGACAGCCTCAACGCCGCCAGGGTCCGATGCCAGGCGGCGCGCGGGCGGGGCGCGGCCGGGGCGAAGGGCGGAAGCAGGAAGGCGACGGAGGCGTCCCGGCCGCCGCCGCGGCGCCGGGGGTACCCCTCCCCGGCGAAGTGCCGCTCGATGCCCGGTCCCAGCCGGGCCTCGACGGACGCGCACCGGCGGGCCGCGTCGCGGGCGCCGAGGCCGTGCAGCACCCGCGCTCCCGCACGTGCACCGAGGAGAAGGGGCGCGGCCGTGCCCAGTGTGACGTCGGCGGTGGCCTTCTCCCAGTAGTCCGGGGAAGGGCGGGGGAGACCGCTGGCCGGGTCGACGGCCGCGTCGAGCGCCGCGGCGGCTCCGGTCAGAGCGGGCACCACGGGAGCCAGCTCCCGGGCCGGTTCGGTGTGCCACAGCAGCCAGGCGGCCCACAGCGTCCAGCCGATGCCGTCCAACTGGGTGCCGCGGTCGTCGGGGACCCGCCGGGACCCGTCGGGCAGGTAGCGCGCCTGCCAGGTGCCGTCGGGCTCCTGCATGGCGGCCACATAGCGCAGCACCCGCAGCGCGGCGTCCCCCAGCCCGCACAAAGCGAGCGCGACGACGCAGAAGGCGGCGTCGCGCGGCCACACGTACCGCCAGAACGGACTGGCCGCGGCGACCATCGCCCCGTCGGGGTGCAGCAGGGTGCGGATGTCGATGAGGGCGGTGCGCGCCATGTCCTCCCACGGTGAACCGGCGGCCGGGACGTCGGCCGACCCGAGCCACTCCCGCTCGCGCCGGACGGCCGCGTCCGTGGCCTCCGCGGCCCCGGACAGGTGCCCGCCGGGGGCGAGCAGCCCCGTTGCCGGGACGCGTTCCAGGGCCGAGTGCGGCGGGACGATGACCGGGGTGCCGTCGGCGCCGATCACCACACCGTCGGAGTACAGCCGGGTCTCCGGCCGCCACGCAGTCCCCCGTGTGCCGAGCACCGGCGCGGCGGCGCCGTCCGACCCGGCTTCCGGCATCGCCGTCACCTCGCTACCGCCGTCCGTCATCCGGCCTGCCTCCTACATGCCCGCCGCACCCGAACCGGACTCCTGCTCTCATGCCACTCCGCCCTTGCCCCGTTCTCCCGGGATCAACGGGGGATCGGGGGGACGCCGATTGGGGGAACGGGCGGTGGGTCATTAGGCTGGCCTGCATGGAGCGCCCCTACACCATCCTGAGCTGCGCGATGTCCGTGGACGGGTATATCGACGACGCCACGCCGGAGCGGTTGCGACTCTCCAGCGAGGCGGACTTCGACGAGGTCGACGAGCTGCGTGCCGGATGCGACGCGATCCTCGTCGGGGCCGGGACCGTGCGGCGGGACGACCCGCGGCTGCTGGTGCGCTCCCCGGAGCGGCGTCGGCGGCGGGAGGCCGGCGGCCGTCCGGGCCACCTGCTCAAAGTGGTCCTCACCGAGAACGGCGACCTGGACCCGGAAGCGCGCTTCTTCACCACCGGGGATGCCGGGAAGATCGTGTACGCGAACAGCGCGGCCCACGCGTCCTGCACGGAGCGGTTCCGCGGCGCCGCCGACGTCGCAGTGATCGACGCCGGCGCCCCCGCCGACCCCGCCGCGATCCTCGCCGACCTCGCCGAGCGAGGGGTGCGCCGCCTGCTCGTCGAGGGCGGGAGCCGGGTCCACACGCTCTTCTTGACCTCCGGGCTGGCCGACGAGATCCGACTGGCCGTGGCCCCGTTCTTCGTCGGCGACGGCGATGCGCCCCGCTTCGTCGACCCCGGCGCGTTCGCCAACGGCCCGCACGACCCCATGCGGCTCGCCGAGGCCCGCACCATCGGTGACATCGTGGTGCTGCGCTACCTGCCCGGGGCCCCGGCATGACGGCCGACCGGCCCGCGGGGTCGACCGCGGCCACGGCGGCCGACCGGCGGTGGCTGCGCGCCGCCATCGACCTGTCGCGGTCCTGCCCGCCTTCGGCGACGGCCTTCTCGGTCGGCGCGGTCGTGCTGGGCGCCGACGGCCGGGTGCTCGCCGACGGCTTTTCGCGTCGCGACGACCCCCGCGACCACGCCGAGGAGGTCGCGCTGCGGGCGCTCTCCTGCGACGACCCCCGCCTGCGCTCGGCGACGCTGTACAGCTCTCTGGAGCCGTGCAGCGCGCGGGCCTCCCGCCCGCACCCCTGCACCGCGCTGATCCTGGCCACCCCGATCCCGCGCGTCGTGTTCGCCTGGCGGGAACCGGCGCTCTTCGTCGACTGCGACGGGGCTCGGCGGCTGCGCGCCGCCGGGCGCACGGTCGTGGAGGTGCCCGACCTCGCCCCCGAGGTCCGCGCGGTCAACGCCCACCTGCCGGTGGGCGGGCCGGGGTGACGTCTCGACCGGGGTCGCCCTCAGCCCGCGATGCGCCGCTTCAGTGCCTCGGTGAGGACCCGGCCCTCGGCGTCGGCCGGCGGATCCACCCCCAGCAGGCGGCTGATGGTGGGGGCGACGTCGATCGTCCGCGGCTCATGTGGCGTCGCCCCCGGCACCACACCCGCCCCGGCCAGCACCAGCGGCGCCGTCGCCTCCCTGAGGCTCGCGTGGCCGCCGCGCTCGCGACCGTCCACCTCCTCGGGGTCGAAGAAGGCGTAGGGCGGCCGCGCGTCCACGGCGAAGTCACCCTCGGTCGCGGCCGCACCCATCGCGTCGAGCTCGGCGCGGTTGTACACGGCCTCCAGTTCGGGTAGTCGGCGCAGTACGTGCTCGACGCGGGCCCGTTGCCGGTCGGAGTCGGCCCTGCCGCGCAGGTACACGTTGGCCGCGCGCGGGGTGGCGGTCAGCACGACGTCGGTGAGCGGCGCCGGTGCCTGCCGCGAGTACAGTCGCTCCGGGGCGAAACCGGCCCACGTGAGCGCTCCCAGTACCTGCGGCTCCAGGGACTCGGTGTATCCGGTCATGCCGTGGTCGGAGACGAACACGAAGGTCGCGTCGGCGCTCAGGCCCGCATCGTCGACGGCGTCGACGATGCGGCCCAGACCGGTGTCGAGCTGGGCCAGCCGCTGCGGGAGGAGGGGGCTGTCGGGCCCCTCACGGTGCCCGATGTCGTCGATGTCGGCGGCGTAGGCGGCGATGAGGTCGGGGATCCGCGGCAGTCGTACCGGGGTCCCGCCGGAGTCCACCGGTTCGCCGCGCAGGGCGCGCACCACCGTGTCGACGTTCTGCTCCCACACGGTCCCCTGGGTGTAGAGGCCTTCGGGATCGCCGTAGGAGACACCGCGGTCCTGGACGATGTACCAGCCCGCCGACAGCACGTTGCGGCCTTGGCGGCGCAGGCTCTCCGCGATCGTCTCGGCGGCGATGTCGCGGGTCTGCCCGACCGCGCGGCCGGTGCCGGGGTCGAGGAAGAACGCGACGTTGCCGTGCACGGCGGGTCGGGCGCCGGTCGCGATCCCGGCGCGGCTGGGGTTGGAGACCGGCTTGTAGGTGCACGCCGCGGTGGACAGCGAGCCGCGCGCGACCAGGGCGCGCAGGCGGGGCAGCCGGGTATCGAGGTGGGCGTCGAGGTAGGACGGGTCGATCCCGTCCCAGTCGATGAGGATCACCGGCCCGGCGGCGGGCGGCCCCGGGGTGGGGCGCGCCGCGGCGGGGCGCGCGGTGAGGATCGGGGAAAGCGCGGCAAGGGACGTGACGCCGAGCGCCGATGCCGCCGTTCTGCCGAGAAAGGAGCGCCGTCGCATCCGAGGCCTTCCCGTCGGGGGTTTCGGAGTCCCGAGGCCGAATATAACGCGGCCTCCCACCGGCGTCGGTTTCCGTGATTCATGCCACCCGTGCATTGACCGTGACTTTGCCGATTGCCGACGGTTCCACTGGATTCGGCCCCTTACCGTTACACGGCGGACCTCCGCGCGTCATGCGGAGGCCACGATGCGGATGCGCGGTGCCGGGGATCCGGCTGTGACCGGGGAGGACCCTCGATGGAGTTGAGCTTGCTGGGCCGTTTCGCGAGGCTGGTGAACGACATCGGCTTCGACCTGACGAGCAAGAAGTTCATGCTCCTGCTGGCCCTGCTCGCCGTCGCCTCCTTCATCCTCCTCGTCCGGGTCTGGCCCCGGCTGAGCCAGGGTGGAGGCAAGAGCGTGCTCGGCCGTGTCGGGCTGCTCGCCCTGGCGACGGTCACCGCCCTCGCCGCGGTCTCCAGCGTCGTCAACTGGGACATCAAGGTCTACCCCAAGTGGAGCGACCTGCTGGGCACCGGCGACGGCACGCAGGACATCGTCGCGGCCGCCGACCACAGCGGCCGCAAGGACGGCGGGCTCGCGGTCACCGCCAGCACCGTCCCCGGCGGCGGCGACCGCGCCACCTCCGGGCAGCTGGACACCGTCGAGTTCGGCGGCCCCTCCTCCGGTCTGACGAGCACCGGCTACGTGCTGCTGCCGCCCGAGTACTTCGCCGGGGACGGCAAGGACGCGCGCTTCCCCGTCGTCCTGATCGCCGCCGGTCCCGACCAGCGGCCCGAGGACGTGCTCAAGGGCCTGGACCCGGCGAACGCCGGTGGGCCGCCCGCCATCTGGGCCGTCGTCGGGCTCTCCGGAACCGACGCCAAGGCGTGCGTCGACGTTCCCGGCGGGCCGCAGGGGCAGACATTCGTCGGCCAGGACGCCCCGGCACAGCTCGCCGACACCTACCGCACCGCGCCGACCCGGCAGGGCTGGGCGATCGCGGGGGTCGGCGACGGCGGCGGCTGCGCACTGATGGCCGGGCTGGTGCACTCCGCGAACTTCTCGGCGGTGGCCTCGCTCGGCGGCGGTGTCACCGCGCCGGACGAGCCGAGCGGCACCGACCTGTACGACGGCAGCGAGGCCGTGCGCCACAGCACCGACCCGCTGTGGCGGGCGGAGAACCTGCCCGGCCCGCCGTTGCAGATCCTGCTCGGCCAGGGCAAGGGGCAGGACGCCGCCGGACTCGACGACTTCGAGCAGGCGGTCAAGGACCCCATGCAGGTCAGTCGGCTGCCGAAGAGCGGTGGTGAGGACGCCGCGTCCTGGAAGCCGCGGATGCGCGAGGTCGCCTCGTGGCTGGGCGACCGCCTGAGCGCGGACCCGCCCTCGGCCTGACGCACCCCGCCCCGCACGGGTACGCACATCCCCCACCCTGACCCCACCCCCCACCCTGACCCCACCCCCCACCCCGCTCCGGCAGCACACCCGATCATCGCCGAAAGGAACGTTTCGCGGTGGAATTGACCAGTCCCGCTCTGCTCTGGACGGTGAGCGCCTGCACCGCCGCGGCGTTCGTCGCCGTGATCGTGTTCTGGCGGCATGCCGCCCGCTCCGGCATCCTCGGTGTGGTGTCGCGTGGGCTGATGATCGGGGTGGTCCAGCTGTGCGCGCTCGCCACCCTCGGGCTCGTCGCCAACCTGCACTTCTCCTTCTACGGGACGTGGGACGACCTGCTCGGCAAGGACGCGCCGTCCGCCGCCCCGAGTGACAGCGGGGGCGACGACGGCGGCTCCGTCGCCGAACCGCTGCCCGACGACGACGTGACCTCCCAGGTGCCCGAGAAGATGGGCAAGCTGGAGAAGGTGCAGTTCAAGGGGGCGCGCAGTGGGCTGTCGGACACGGCCTACGTGCTGCTGCCGCCCGAGTACTTCGCCAAGTCGCACGCCGAGGAGCGGTTCCCGGTCGGCGTCCTGCTGACCGGCTTCCCGGGTGAGGCCCGCAACCTGGTGGAACGGATGAAGCTGCCGGAGGTCGTCTCCGACCTGCGCAAGCAGGGCAAGGTGCAGCCGATGATCTGGGTGATGGCGCGGCCGTCCACGGACCCGCCGCACGACACCGAGTGCGTCGACGTCCCCGGCGGCCCGCAGGCCGGCACCTACTACGCCCAGGACCTGCCCGAGGCGATGTCGGCCCGCTACCGCACCGCGCCCACCAAGGACGGCTGGGCGATCATGGGCAACAGCGCCGGCGGCAGCTGCGCCATGCGCCTGGCGATGATGCACCCCAACTCCTACACCGCTGCCGTGTCCCTGGCCGGCGACTTCCGCGCGATCCAGGACGAGCAGACGGGCGACCTCTACGGGGGCAGCGCGAAGTTCCGGCAGGAGAACGACCTGTTCTGGCGGCTGGAGAACCGCCCGATGCCGCCCGTCGACATCCTCGTCACCCGCATCCTGGACGGCGGCGACGGCGACCCGGCCGAACCCAAGCGCTTCGCCGACCTCGCCGAGCCCCCGCTCCAGATCGACCTGTTGGAGCGCAAGAGCGGCGGGCACAACTTCGTCACCTGGAACGCCGAACTCTACGACGCGGTGCCGTGGGTCAGCGACCGCATGAAGGCCGACGACGGCACGGGCGGCGACGCCAAGGACAAGCTCTAGCCGCCCGGCCGCCCCTCCCCGCTCGCGCCCCTCTTCCTCCGTTGATCTCGGAGATAGTGGGGTATCAGCGCCGATTTTCACCCCGATATCCCCGAGATCAACGACAGGGGCGGGGCGTATGCCGCGTGGCCGCCGTTACATGCGGTCGACGTCGACCACGCGGACCACGGCGCGGCCCTCCTCGTCGGAGGCGGCGAGGTCGATCTCGGCGCTGATGCCCCAGTCCCGGTCGCCCGCCGGGTCGTCGAAGACCTGCCGGACCTGCCAGGTCCCGCTTCCCTCCTCGATGAGGAGCATCTTGGGGCCGCGGGCGTCGGGGCCGATGCCGAGCTCGTCGTGCTCGTCGAAGTAGGCCTCCATCGCCTCCTCCCACTCCTCGGCGTCCCAGCCCTCGTCGCCGTCGAGCGCGCCCAGCTCCGCATAGCGGCGGCGCGCCGCCAACTCGACCCGGCGGAACAGCTCGTTGCGGACCAGCACGCGGAAGGCGCGCGGGTTCGCGGAGACCGGCTTCGGGCGCTCCTCGATCTCCGCCTCGGCGCCCTCCTCCGCGGGGTTGGTGAGCTGCTCCCACTCGTCCAGCAGGCTGGAGTCGACCTGGCGCACCAGCTCGCCCAGCCACTCGATGAGGTCCAGCAGCTCCTCGGTCTTGGCGTCCTCGGGCACGGTCTGGCTGAGGGCCTTGTAGGCGCCGGCGAGGTAGCGCAGCACCAGGCCCTCGGAGCGCGCCAGCTCGTAGAAGCCCACGTAGTCGGTGAACGTCATCGCCCGCTCGAACAGGTCCCGGGCCACCGACTTGGGCTGCAGCGGGTGGTCGCCCACCCAGGGGTGGCCGCGCCGGTAGACGTCGTATGCGTGGTCGAGGAGTTCCTCCAGCGGCTTGGGGTACTCGACCTCCTCCAGCCGCTCCATCCGCTCCTCGTACTCGACACCGTCGGCCTTCATCCGGGCGATGGCCTCGCCCCGCGCCCTGTTCAGCTGTGCGCCGAGGATCTGACGCGGGTCGTCCAGTGTCGACTCCACGATGGTCAGCACGTCCAGCGCATAGCTCGGCGACGCCGTGTCGAGCAGATCGAAGGCGGCCAGCGCGAACGTCGACAGCGGCTGGTTCAGCGCGAAGTCGGGCTGCAGGTCCACGGTGAGGCGCGCGGTGCGGCCCCGGTCGTCCGGCTCCGGCAGCTTCTCCACGATGCCGCCGTCCAGCAGCGACCGGTACATCGCGATGGCCTCGCGGATGTGCCGCCGCTGCGTGGGGCGGTCGTCGTGGTTGTCGGTGAGCAGGTGCCGCATCGCCGCGAAGCAGTCGCCGGGGCGGGCGATGACGCTGAGCAGCATCGCGTTGCTGACCCGGAACCGCGACTTCAGCGGTTCGGGCTCGGCGGCGATCAGCTTCTCGAAGGTGCCCTGGTCCCAGCCGACGAAACCGTCCGGGGCCTTCTTGCGCACCACCTTGCGCCGCTTCTTGGCATCGTCGCCCGCCTTGGCCAGCGCCTTCTCGTTCTCGATGACGTGCTCAGGGGCCTGGGCCACCACGTTGCCCACCGTGTCGAACCCGGCGCGGCCGGCGCGCCCGGCGATCTGGTGGAACTCCCGCGCGCTCAGCCGGCGCACCCGCGTGCCGTCGTACTTGCTCAGCGCGGTGAACAGCACCGTGCGGATCGGCACGTTGACGCCGACGCCCAGGGTGTCGGTGCCGCAGATGACCTTGAGCAGCCCGGCCTGGGCCAGCCGCTCCACCAGGCGCCGGTACTTGGGCAGCATCCCGGCGTGGTGCACGCCGATGCCGTGCCGCACGTAGCGGGAGAGGTTCCGGCCGAACTTCGTGGTGAAACGGAAGTTGCCGATCTCCTTGGCGATCTCGTCCTTCTCCGCCCGAGTGCACATGTTGATGCTGGTGAGCGACTGGGCGCGCTCCACCGCCTGCGCCTGGGTGAAATGGACGATGTAGACGGGCGCCTCGCGGGTCTGGAGCAGCTCCTCCAGCGTCTCGTGCAGCGGCGTGGTCCGGTAGGAGTAGTAGAGGGGGACCGGGCGCTCGGCCGAGCTGACCACGGTCGTCTCCCGGCCGGTGCGCCGGGTCAGGTCCTCCTCGAACCGGCTGACGTCGCCGAGCGTCGCCGACATCAGCAGGAACTGCGCCTGCGGCAGCTCCAGCAGCGGCACCTGCCAGGCCCAGCCGCGGTCGGGCTCGGCGTAGAAGTGGAACTCGTCCATGACGACCAGGCCGATGTCGGCGTCGGCACCGTCGCGCAGCGCGATGTTGGCGAGGACCTCGGCGGTGCAGCAGATGATGGGGGCGTCGGCGTTGACGCTGGCGTCGCCGGTCATCATCCCGACGTTCTCGGTGCCGAAGACCGCGCACAGCTCGAAGAACTTCTCCGAGACCAGCGCCTTGATCGGGGCGGTGTAGAAGGCGCACTCGTCGCGGGCGATCGCGGCGAACAGCGACCCGGCGGCGACCAGGCTCTTGCCGGAGCCGGTGGGGGTGTTGAGGATGACGTTGGAGCCCGACACCGTCTCGATGAGGGCTTCTTCCTGGTGCGGGTAGAGCGTGAGCCCCCGTTCTCCGGCCCACGACGCGAACGCTTCGAAGAGGGCATCGGGTTCAGGGGCCGGCGGGAGTTGATCGATGAGACTCACGCCTTCCATACTGCCCGCTCCGCGCCACTGCCCCGGACATGGAGAAGGGCGCGCCCTACCCGGGGGAAGGGACGCGCCCGGCCGCCGGGCGCGCTCTGGCGCACCCGGCGAAACGCCCTGGCCGACCTAGATGAGGCCCAGCTTCCGGACGGCGTCGCGCTCCTCGACCAGCTCGCCGACGGAGGCGTCGATGCGCGAGCGGGAGAACTCGTCGATGTCCAGGCCCTGGACGATCTCCCAGCGGCCGTCGCGCGAGACGACCGGGAAGGAGGAGATCAGACCCTCGGGGACGCCGTAGGAACCGTCGGACGGGATGGCCGCCGACGTCCAGTCGCCCTCGGGGGTGCCGTTGACCCAGTCGTAGACGTGGTCGATGGCCGCGTTGGCGGCGGAGGCGGCCGAGGAAGCGCCGCGCGCCTCGATGATGGCCGCACCGCGCTTGGCGACGGTCGGGATGAAGTCGTTCTCCAGCCAGGCCTGGTCTCCCACCGCCTTGGCCCCGGTGGTGCCGTTGACCTCGGCGTGGAAGATGTCCGGGTACTGGGTGGCGGAGTGGTTGCCCCAGATGGTCAGCTTCTTGATCTCGTTGACCGAGACGCCGAGCTTCTTGGCGAGCTGGGTGAGTGCGCGGTTGTGGTCCAGGCGCGTCATGGCGGTGAACCGCTCCGACGGCACGTCCGGGGCGTGGGCCTGGGCGATCAGCGCGTTGGTGTTGGCGGGGTTGCCGACGACCAGGACGCGGATGTCGTCGGCGGCGCCGGCGTTGATGGCCTCGCCCTGCGGCTTGAAGATCCCGCCGTTGGCCTCCAGGAGGTCGCCGCGCTCCATCCCCTTGGTGCGGGGGCGGGCGCCGACGAGCAGGGCGACGTTGGCGCCCTGGAAGGCCTGACCCGGGTTGTCGAAGATGTCGATGCCCTGGAGCAGCGGGAACGCGCAGTCGTCGAGCTCCATCGCGGTGCCCTCGGCGGCCTTGACGGCCTGCGGGATCTCCAGCAGGCGGAGCTTGACGGGCGTGTCGGCGCCCAGCAGCTGGCCGGAGGCGATGCGGAAGAGCAGCGCGTAGCCGATCTGTCCAGCCGCGCCGGTGACGGTGACGTTGACGGGTACTTGGGCCATGACCTTCTTCTCCTGATGACGTATGTGCGACCCGCGATGCTGTCTCGCGGCCCACGTCGCGCACGCGGCCCACCCCGGCCGCGCACGCCGCGCGCCCGCCGATTACCCGGCGGTACGGGTAACCACCCTAGTAGTCATGGGTTCACACCCCACGCCGCGGCCCACCATGAGCACCCCGGCCCCGCTGTCCGAGGCCGTGCGCCGCGGGTCGCCCGGCCGAACCGGCGACAGGCCCGCAGCGCCCCGGAGCCCCCGGTTTCCGGCCGGAACCATAGGTGTGCATCCTGTTAAGATGGCGGCGATCCCGGTCACCGAGACCCTGGGGTCCGATGCGCGGACGAACCCCTCGATTCCCCGCGCGCGGGGCGGTAGCTCAGCTGGTCAGAGCAGGGGACTCATAATCCCTGGGTCGCGGGTTCGAGCCCCGCCCGCCCCACGGGCGTTCACCGCCGAGCCCCGGGCCGCCGGCTGCTTCGCCACGGCTCGGGGCTGCGTGCCGTCAGTGCCGGTGAAGCCCGCGCCGACTCCGTGGTCCCGGTGCGGGCCACGCAGCTGCGTGGCCCGCACCGGCGGGTCAACGGGCGGCCCTGCGGCTTTCGTGCCATTCGGTGGCGAGCATCGCGTAGTGGAGCTCGCCGCCCCACTCGCCCTTGAAGATCTCCGACTCGATGAAGTGGGCTTCCTTGCGCATGCCGAGCCGCTCCATGAGGCGGGCCGACCCGGTGTTGCGGGGGTCGCAGCGGCCGATGATGCGGTGCAGCTTGAGCTGCTCGAAGCCGAGGCGGAGCATCTCGACCGCAGCCTCGGAGGCGTAGCCCTTGCCGTGGTACCCGGGGTGGAGCACGTAGCCGAACTCGCCCTGCCGGTTCGCCTCGCTGAGCCAGATCAGCAGGGTGTACCCGATGACCTTGTCGTCGAGCACGATCGCGAGCATGAGCGTGTCGCCCTCGGCGCGAAGGGCGGTCTGCTTCTGCCGTACGGCCAGTTCCTCGGCGTTGTTCTCTCGGGTGCGCGGCTCGTTGAACAGGTAGCGGGCCACGTCGGGGAGCGACTCGAACTCGAACATGTCATCTTCGTCATGTTCGGTGAACGGCCGAAGAACCAAGCGCTCGGTCGTGATCGGGGAGGTCATCTCTACCATCTAGTTTCCTTTCTGACTGCGGCAGCAGCCGTGTGAGCGGAGGGCGGGCAGGGCCGCCCCCTGCGGGGTGTGCAGGTCCTCGAAGGGAGCCAGGAGCTCCGGTATCCCATAGGACTTCCCGTCCACGAGGACCCGCTCGATCCGTGCGGCATCGTTGATGTCCTTGAGCGGATCGCCGTCGATGACGAGCAGGTCCGCCCGGGCACCCGGACGGACGACGCCCAGGTCGGGCGCGCCCAGGCAGCGGGCCGCGTTCACGGTGGCCGTCTGCAGGGCCTCGCGGGGGCTGAATCCGTATTTCACCATCGCGCGAAGATTCTGGTGGATACCGATCCCGACATCGTCGAGGGGGGCGTCGGTTCCCGCCACGACGGTGCCGCCCGCCTTGTGGACGCGGAGCAGAAGGTCCACGTCGCCCTCGGTCCAGGCCTTGTTGATCTCGTTGTCCGGCGCCTCGCGGACCTTCTGCAGCAGACGCTCGTAGTCCCACCACGGGAAGAGGACCTTCGTACGCCGGTCCTCGACGAGGTCCGGGGTCTCCAGGAACATCTCGTGCGCGAAGAGCAGGGTGGACGAGACCCACATGTGCGATCCGCTGAGGAGGCGGATGGTGTCCTCGGCGGTCCGGCCCGCGCCGGCGCTGAGGGTCCGGGAGTAGCCGAGCCTGTTGCCGCCGCCCGTGTGCTCCATACCGTTGAGGCCGGTCGCCATGGCGGGGTACAGGTAGTGCGAGACCACCGGGATGCCCTCCCGGCGCATCCGGCGGACGAGCGCGCGCTCCAGCTTGACCGGGAGCCGCTGGTAGGACTTCACCACGTTGTAGTCGAGCCCGATGATCCGCTCGATCTCGCGCCGGAGCTGCTTCTCGGACGTCACGCAGCGCATGAACGCGTAGTAGCAGCGGGTACCGTCCAGGGGCTCGCCCGAGCCCAGGAAGCGGGGTCCCACACGGGCCCCGGCATGGATCGCCTCGCGCGTCTCCAGCATCTGGTACGCGGGATCGCCGGTGGACCGGCTGGTGGTGACGCCGTAGGCGAGCCAGAGCGGCCCCTGGCGGCTGCCCCACTGGCGACCTCGGAAGTGCCAGTGGTTGTGGACGTCGATGAGTCCGGGGATGACGGTCCCGGCCTCCACCGCGGGGGTGAGCTCCGGACGCGCGTCCTCGACGGAGGTGATGACACCGTTGTCGACGGTGATGTCGACGTTCCTCCGGTACCCGTCGGAGCGGCCGTCCCACAGTGCCTCCGCCCGGATCACCTGCTTCGGAGGCGGGGCCGGCTGCTTGCAGGTCAGGGGCGGGACGTACTCCCGGCCCCCGACGAGGACCAGCTTGCCGAGGGACAGGAAGAGGACGTCCCCCGCGGCGGACACCGAGACAGAGTCGGCGACCAGGGGCGACAGGGCGACGGGGGCTCCGGTCACGGTTCCGTCGGCGGCGACGGGCACACGGTGCACGAGGCTCTCGATGACCACGATGAGCGACTTCCCGTCCGGCGACCACACCGGGCCGTCGTCGCCGCGGGTGGCGATGGACCGATGCGGGGCGACGGCCTGGGTGGTGGTGTCCCCCGTGGTCGTGTCCACGACCATGATGTGGTTGTGCCCGGCGGCGTCCCGTTCGGAGGCCGCCGAGACGACCGCCATGGCCACGCGCCGGCCGTCCGGCGACCAGGAGGGCTTTCCCGGGTGGTCCGTCGCCGCGGCGATCTTCCGGGTCCTCCCGGTGGCGATGTCGAGCACCCAGGTGGCACCCGACTCGTCCTGGAAGGCGATCCGTTCACCCTTCGGGCAGACACTCGGAACCAGCGCCCCGTCGGGAAGGTCGGTGAGCCGTTCCTCGTCGCCCCCCAGGGTGTGCCGCCACAGGTTGGGCACACCCTCGCGGTCGCTGGAATAGGCGATCGAACGCCCGTCGGGGAACCACGCGGGGTCGGAGGCGAAGTACCCGTCGTCGACGATCTTCTCCGCCTTCCCGCCGAGCCGTAGGAGCCACAGGGCACCCAGCGCGCGGAAGCTCGCGCAGGAGCCGTCCGGGGAGAGTACCGGGCCCGCGATGCCCCGCACGGCCGACTCCTCGGGGAGGGAGACGGGGCGCCGGACCCGCGGTGGGCGGCCCGGCGGGGCGAGCGAGACGGCGAACGGGATCGCCCGGGGCCGGGAACCGCCGACGGCGCGCCGCCGGATCTCGCCGTCGGCGCCGTAGACCAGTTCGGTCCGCGACATCCAGGAGGGCGGGAGCGGCGCCGGTTCCTCGCCCTGCCCGGTCAGAGCCTCCCCGTCGACGTGGAGGGTGGCACGGGGGCCGTCGGCCAGGATGTAGGCGAGTTCGCCCCCGGGCCCGTAGGAGGTACCGCGGAACCACTGGCCCTCCGGTGCGGTGTGCAGGACCTCCCGCCGCCCGCTCGGCAGGTGCAGGGTCTCGATGGTGCTCTCCCCGGCGACGTAGGCGATCCTGTCGCCGCCGGGGTGCCAGGTGGGCGCGTGGTAGGAGCGGTCGTCATCGGCGCCGATGACCGATTCCGCGCGACCGCGGCGCAGGTCGAGCATCCGGATGGCGCTGCGGCCGCCGGTGTCCGAGACGTGGGCCAGGCGCCGGCCGTCGGGGGACACGCTCGGGTCGAGGTCGTACTGGGGTCCGCGGGTGAGCCGCTCGACTTCGCCGGACGACAGGTCGACGGCGCAGATGTCGTACGTTCCGTCGCGGAACGACTGGAAGGCGACCCGCCGGCCGTCGGAGAAGAACGACGGCCAGGTCGCGTCCTCCACGTCGTCGGTGAGCCGCCGTGCCGGACCGCCGGCGACCGGTATCAGCCACAGGCTGTTCACCGCGTCGAACACGATGCGTCCGGTGCCGCCGTGATGGGACAGGGCGATGTTGGTGGCCTGGCGGACGACCATTCCGGAGCCGTCCGCCCAGGCGAGCGGCGGGTCGCACGGGTGCAGTGCGACCGCGCCGCCGAGCACAACGCCGCCCCTGAGGAGGGTGCGTCGCGACAGTGCCATGGTGCCCTCAGGCTTCCGCGATCACGTAGCGGGGGAACCCGTCGTGGTCGGTGTGGCTGGTCAGCGATGTGAACCCGGCCGACCACAGGATGTCCATGACCTCGTCGGCGACCGCATCGTAGTGCTCGATCGCCAGCACGCCGCCCTTGCGCAGCAGCCGGATGGCGGTGTCGGCCACCGCGCGGGTGAGGTCCAGTCCGTCCCAGCCCGAGTAGATCGCCTCCCTGGGCTGGTGGACCGCCCACTCCGGCGGGATCTGCAGGCTGTGCGGAACGTAGGGCGGGTTGGCCGTGACGAGGTCGGCGCCGCCGTGCAGGTCGCCGAGCAGCGCCGGGTCGGACGCGTCGCCCTCCACGAACTCGACCTCGCCGGAGATGCGGGCGCCCAGCCGTTCGGCGTTGCGCTTGGCGCACTGGACGGCCGCGGCGGAGAGGTCGACGCCGGTGACGGTCGCCCCCTGCCGCAGGTGCGCGATGGCCAGGGCGATGGCGCCGGACCCGGTGCACAGGTCGACCACGCGCGGGCGCTCGGTGGAGCAGCGCGCCAGCACGTCGCGGACCATCGCCTCGGAGTGGACACGGGGGATGAAGACGCCCTCGCCGACCTCGAACTCCAGGTCGAACACCCGGGCGCGGCCGGTGAGGTACTCCAGCGGTACCCGGTCGGCGCGCCGGCGTACCAGGGACCGGAACGTCTCGGCCGCGTCGTCCGGCATGGCCGCGTTCAGATCGAGGTCCCCCACGTTCTGGCCGGTCGCGTGCGCGGCCAGGGCCAGCGCGTCGTCACGGGGCGTCCACACCAGGGCGGCGGTGAGGGTCTCCGCCGCCTCGTCGACCCGGTCGCCCAGCGTCGGGCCCGCGCTGGATCCCGGCGCCCCGAACCGCTCCCGGCAGTTGTCGTAGTAGGAGCGCATCCACTCGACCATGGTCGGGTGCAGCCGGGAGGAGGCGAGCAGCTCCGGGGGCGGGGTGAACTCGGTGTCGATCTCGTCGGCCCACTGCCGGTAGATGGGCTTGAGGTCGGCGGCCAGGTACTCCTGCCAGTCGGTCGGGATGTTCCAGTGGTGCTCGTAGCCGGTCGCCAGCATGTGCTCGACCGTGGTCTCGATGACGTCCTCGCGGGACACGCCCGCCAGCGGCGCGCGCTCGGGCGCGAACGCGTCCAGGACCAGTTCGGGCTCCTCGCCCGACAGCCGCCGGGCGAACTCCCGCGCCAGCAGGGGCGAGAGGAACAGGCCGTCGCGGTAGGTGCCGGTCATCATCCACAGGCCGTTCAGCGGCGTCTCGCCCAGCAGCGGGAAGCCGTCGAGCGACACCGGCCGGTTGCCCACGTTGATCTTGGCGATGTCGCTGGACCACAGGTTCCGGCGGATCTGGCGGTGCGCACAGCCGATCAGGAACTCCAGGTCGCGCAGGACGGGGTTGGCCAGCGGGCGCGGGTTGATGATGTTGGTCGCGCCGACGTACACGCGCGCCATACCGCGCGGCACGACGTGCAGACCGCAGGCGAACGCGCGGTTGGGGGTGCGGATCACCGACTCGGGCTGGGTGCCGTCGTGGGTGCTCATCTCGACCGACACGCCGTACCCGGCGACGAGCCGGGGGATGTGGTCGCCGAGACCGGGTACCGAGTCCACGAGTTCCTGCGCGCCGACGCCCGCCGCCAGCACGACCTGCCCGGCGCCGAGTGTCGTACCGTCGTCCAGCACGACACCGCTCGCGCGGTCGCCGTCGGTGACGACCGCCGTCGCCTGGGCGTCGACGATGTGCACGCCGCGGTCGCGTGCGGTGCGCTCCAGCCGCCGCAGCAGCCGACCGGAGTCGACCGCGTGCTCGCCCGGGATGTGCAGGGCCTCCAGGGGCCGGGAGTTGGGGTCAGGGTCGAGCCAGGCGATGTCGCCGGGGTCGACCTTCTCGTAGGGCTCGTCGTGCTTGTCGAGCATGGCGCGGATCGCCGCGAAGTTGCGCGTGTCGATGTGGTCGGTGCCGACCGTGTTGAGCAGCACGGTCGTTCCGGAGGCGGTGAGGATGTCGCGCCCGTCCGAGACACCGCCGGAGATGGCCTCCAGCCATTCCGGCCAGATGTCCTTGGCCTTGAGGTCGAGGTCGAACTTGGCCTGGCCGTAGGCGTTGTCCAGCAGGGCCGTGGTGACCTCGCCGAAGCAGCCGAGCATGGCACCGGCGGCGGAGGACGCGGCGTAGGGGCGGTGGGCGCGGCCGACCAGCGCGACCGACGCGTGGCGGCCGGCCAGCTCGACGGCGAGCGACGAGCCGAGGGCGCCGTTGCCCACGACGATCACGTCAAAGCCCGACAAGGGTGCTGGGGAGTTCATGGGGGGCTCCTGATCTCGGTCAGACGGTGGTGAGGTGGCGGGCGATCGACTCGATCTGCTCGGGGGTGTGCTTCGCGGAGATCGCGAACCGCAGCAGACCGGTGCCCTTGGCGACGACGGGGTAGAAGACCGGAAAGCACAGGACGCCGACCTCGCGCAGGCGCACGGCGCTGGCGAACGCGGCTTCCTCGCTGGGCATCGGCAGTCCGCGGATCGGGGACCGCACGCCGGCGTTGACCAGCTCCCGGCGGTGGGCGTGGTCGAAGAGCTCGACGTTGGCCCACAGCGCCTCCTGCAGCGTGGCCACGGTCCCGTCCAGGTGCATGCGCGCCGACTCGGCGTTGGCGACCACGTGGGTGATCATGTTCGAGTGGCCGAACACCATGGGGTTGGCCTCGCGCCGCAGGATGGTCGCGTCCTCGGGGGAGTGGGTGAGGATGAAACCGCCGGAGCCGCCGAACGCCTTCGACAGCGAACCGACCAGCAGGACTTCGGGGGGGACCCGGCCGCCCAGCGCCTCGAACGCGTATCCGGCGCCGTGCCTCCCGCTGATCGAGATGCCGTGGGCGTCGTCGATGTAGAGGTAGCCGCGGTGCTCGGCGACGGAGTCCCGCAGTCCGCCGACGTCGATCAGCCCGCCCATGGAGCCGATCCCGTCGGCGAGCACGATGGGTGTGCGGCGCTCCGCGGCGGCCCGGTTCAGCGCTTCGGTGAGCGTTTCGGGCTCCTCGCTGCGGAACCGCGCCACCGGGCCGACCTGTTCGAGGACGCCCCGGATCGCCTGCATGGACGCGTGCGCGGTCCGGTCGACGATGAACAGCGGGCCGTCGGCGGACACCGGGTAGCCCGGGAGGATGCCCGCACCGAGGAGCGGCAGCACGCCCAGGTGCGCGCTGCTGACCGAGTTGAACACCACGCCGGTCATCCCCGGGTAGATCTCGCCGAGCAGCTCTTCCAGTTCGTCGGTCTCGGTCGGCTGCATGCTGTTGCGGGAGGAGGAGAAGTGCGTCCCGTACTTGTCGAGTGCGGTCCGCACCGCCTGCACCAGCCGCGGGTGATCCTCCAACCCCAGGTAGGAGCAGGAGACGAACTCGACGCATTCGCTGCCGTCGGACAGGCGCACCGTCTTGCCGGACCGTTGCGTGATGGTATGCCCGGTCAGGCCGGCCGTCACGGCCCTGTCGTACATGTCCGTGGTCGCAGCCGATCTGCGTGCGATTCTGCTGGTCGGCAGCACATTGTTCATGCCGGTCACGTGGCTCCTCGGTTCGGTGCGGGGGTGGACGGTCGGGGGGTCGCGGCGCGCCGGGACACCAGGGCGCCGAGGATGTGCGCGGCGTCGTCGGCGAACCCGTCGAGCTCGTCGCCGAACCACGCGCGCAGGCGGGCGAACTCGTCGCCGAAGCCCGCGTCGTCGCCCGCCCCGACCTGGTGGTCGAGGTCCTCGATGCCGGTGAGCAGCGCCCGGCGGGCCGTGTCGCCGGGTTCGCCCGAGCTCTGGATGTCCCAGTAGGTCTCGGATTCGGCCGTGAGCACGCGGGCGGCCACGGCCAGCAGCGCCCGGGTCGGCGGCGGCGCGCAGGCGATCACGTCGGCCGGGGGGAGCCCCAGGCGGGGCAGCGCGCGGGCGAAGCCGAGGACGGCGGCGTGCGTGACGGCCTGGACGGACGTGACGAACCGGTCGTGGTCGGCGGGGTCCAGCAGGTGCACCCGGGCGCCGGTCGTCCGGATCAGGTCGAGCAGCTGGGCGGTGACTTCACCGCCGCGGTCCACCGAGGCGGTCACGGTGTTGCCCGCCCAGCCGAGGGACGGGTGGAACAGCGGGTTGAGGCTCACGAGCGGCCGCGGGGCCAGACGTTCGCTGGCCGCCTGGCGGAACCGATGCTTGTGGGAGAGCGTCTCGACGACGGGGGTCGCCGCGCCGACGCAGGCGTCGAGTGTGTCGACGGCCGCCAACGCGGCCCGCTCCGGCACCGCGACGATGACCATGTCGGCGTCGGCCAGGCATGTGCGCAGCTCGGCGGTGGGCGCGCCGATGTCGGCGCGGATGGCACCGGTCGCGTGGGGTGCGCCGTGCTCCGCGGAGACGTTCGGGTCGACCGCGGTGATCTGCCATCCCGCGTCGGCGAGCAGGCCGCCGAACAGCCGGCCCACGTTTCCGTAGCCGACCACGGCCGCCCGGCCGGGCGCGTGTCGGCGCCGCCGGGACATCAGTCCTCCTCGACGGATGCGTTGAGGGCCGACACCATGGCCCGGGACTTCACGAGCGTCTCCGCGAACTCCTCCTCCGGGTCCGACAGCGCGACGATCGCGCCGCCCACGCCGAAGGTGCAGGAGCGCTCGCCGTTGACCACGGTTCGGATCACGATGCTCAGGTCGGCCGCGCCGGACAGGGAGAGCCAGCCGATGGCGCCGGAGTAGTAGCCGCGCGCCCGCCGCTCCAGGTCGTCGATGATCTCCATGGTGCGGATCTTGGGCGCACCGGTCATCGACCCCCCGGGGAAGGCCGAGCGAATGCAGTCGACGGCGGTGAGGCCGGGGGCGAGGCGGCCCTCGATCGTGCTGACGAGCTGGTGCACGTGCGAGTACGTCTCGACGTCGAACAGCTTGGGCACGTTCACGGTCCCGACCGCACACACCCGGTTGAGGTCGTTGCGGAGCAGGTCGACGATCATGAGGTTCTCGGCCCGGTCCTTGGGGTTGGCGGCCAGCTCGCGCACGAGTGCGGCGTCGGCCTCCGGTGTGTCACCTCGGGGCCGGGTCCCCTTGATCGGCTTGGCCTGGATCCGGCCGTCCCTGCGGACCTCCAGGAAGCGCTCCGGGGAGGCGCTGAGGACCGTTGTCGACCCCGCCCGCAGGTAGGCGCCGAACGGGACGGGGCTCGTCGAGCGCAGCCGCAGGTAGGCGTCGAGCGGCGCGTCGAGGGAGGCGGCCTCGGCGGTGTTGGTCAGGCAGATCTCGTAGGACTCGCCGTCGGTGATCGCTTCCAGGCACGAGGCGATGCTGTCGAGATAGTCCGCGCGCGGCTGGTCGAACCGGAACCGCGGCGGCTCGGCGGACACCGGCCCGCGCGCCTCCGCGGGCACCGCCTCGGTCGCGGACTCCCGGGCGGCGGCGTGCCGCTGGACCACCCGGACCGTGCGGTCCAGCCACTCCGCGCCGGTGCGGACGGTGTCGGGCGCTTGTGTATCGGTCAGCACCAGCAGGTAGGCGCACCGCTCGTGGTGGTCGACCGCGATGGCCCGGTCGGCGAAGAGCAGCCGCCCGTCGGGGAGCGGGGAGACATGCCGGGCCCGCCCCCCGGTCTCGGCCTTCAGCTCGTAGCCGAGGGCGCCGACGTACCCGAGGTTGAAGTCGAACGGCAGCTCGGGGGGATGCTGGACGCGGCGGAGTGCCAGTTGCTCGTTGAGGTAGTCGAAGAACCCGGCCTCGACGCGCGTGGTCCTCTCGCCGCGCGTGATGCTCCAGGCCTGATCGGTGACCGAGTAGGCGAGGCTTTCGGCCAGTGGCCCCGAGTCGTCTCCCATGAAGCTGAACCGGCTGAAGGCGGTGTCGGTCCGGGAGCTGTCCAGCCAGAAGGCGTGCTCCGCATCGGCGTGGAGGTCGGCGAAGAGCGACGCGGTGTCGGGGTAGGCGTCGATCCGCCGGCAGTCGATCCGGTACCGGGGGCGAGCGCGGTCGGGGGCCGGCGCCGCCGTTCGGGGGGATCCTTGGGCCTCCACAAGGGCGCGGAAGTTGTCGAGCAGTTCGGTGCCGTTCTCCGTCAGGATCGACTCGGGGTGGAACTGGACGCCCCACTGCGGCGCACGCAGGCTGCGGACCGCCATCACCACGCCGTCCGCGGTCCACGCCAGCGGCTCCAGGTCGGTGGGCAGGTCGGTGACCGCCAGGGAGTGGTAGCGCACGGTCTTGAAGGGGGAGGGCAGTCCGCGGAACAGGTCGCGTCCGGCATGGTGCACGTCGCACACACGCCCGTGCATGGGCTCGGGAGCGTGACCCACGCGCCCGCCGTGCATGTGGCCGATCCCCTGGTGGCCCAGGCAGATGCCGAGCACGGGAACGGCGGTCTGCTTCAGCGCCAGCGCCGACACACCCAGGTCGCGCTCCCGCTGGGGGCGGCCGGGGCCGGGGGAGACGACGACGCAGTCGTAGGCGTCGAGGTCGATGTCGGACCAGGGGGTGTCGTTCGTGACCACGTGCGGGGCCCGCCCGTTCACCCGATGGATGAGGTCACTGAGGTTGTAGGTGAAGGAATCGAAGTTGTCGATGAGCAGCGTTCGCAGCATGGGAATGCTCCACATTTCTGGGGCGGGGGCGACCACGCAGCGGTGTGGTCACCGCGCCGAAGTGTTTCCCATCACAAGGTCTTCCACCCGGCAGGTTTCGCCGATGATGAGGTCGTAGAGTCGGCGGAGGAAATCCGGGTCGACGCCGTTCTCATCACCGTACTTCGCTGCTCGTTCCTGGACGACCCCGATTCGGTGGGGCTGCATCATAGGAATGTCGTGGTCCTGCTTGTGACGGGCGATTCTGACGCAGCACTCGATGCGCTCTCGGATGATTTCTAGAAGGCGCTCGTCGATCCCGTCGAGTTCCGATCGGAGTTCCGATAGCTGGTCTTTTCCTTCATGGGATGCCGACATGGATACCCGCCTTACTTCGACTCTTTGCCCGAACGTCGTGCTGGATTCAATCACATTCTCCAGGCGGTCTCCAGTGCATGACAGGTTCCTGCCAGATGACAATGGACAAGGGGTGCCCGCGTGATCACCAAGGGTGAATTCTGCGAGCTGGGCGGGCATTTTCAGAAGACGCGGTCGGCTTCGGGGTGCAGTGGCGCCGTGCTATCGTCCGCTGCGGCAGGAAATATTTACCGCCCTGTCGGCGGACGCATTCACCTACGATCGTCCACGACGCCGGGAAGTCCGCGGCGCGGGCCCATCCGACCCAATGGTCGGCCGGACCGTCCGCTGAGAATTCACCCAGGATCTCCCCAGCGAATGCCGGGGATCGCCCGGCGGGGTGCGTCCGATGCCTCGCGGGGGCTGCGGGCCCGATGGACGACCGACGATTCGCCCCACCCGATTCGAACATCGCAGGCGGTGTGCAATGACCATGTCCCTCAGCACGACGTCCCACGGTACGACGGCGACATCGGCTGCCCAGCAGCCCGACTGGCAGGACGGCGACCTCCTCGACCACGTCCGGCGGCGGCTGCGCGACCTGCCCGGCCTGACCACCGAGGATGAGGTGGGGGAGCTGGAGCGGGCGCTGGCCGGGGCGGCACGCGGCGAGGCGCTGGTACTCCAGGGAGGCGACTGCGCCGAACGCTTCCACGACGCCGTACCCGACCGCGTCCGCCGCAAGCTCGATCACCTGCAGGGACTGGCATCCGTCCTGCGGGCGGGAACGGGCCTGGGCGTGGTGCCGGTCGGCCGCATGGCGGGCCAGTACGCCAAACCGCGATCGGACCCCTACGAGACACTGCCCGACGGTCGCCGCGTGCCGAGCTACCGCGGTGACGCGGTCAACGACCCGGCCGCCGACCCGGTGCTCCGGGCGGCCGACCCGACCCGGCTGGTCGACGCCTACGACTGCTCCCGGGCGGTGCTCGGGGCGGTGCGCGCCTCGTGGGCGGGTCGGCAGGCGGGTGAACGCGTCTACACCGCCCACGAACTCCTCCTGCTCCCCTACGAGGAATCACTGGTCCGGACGGGGAAGCGGGGCGACTATGCTGCGTCGACGCATTTCGGCTGGATCGGTGCCAGGACCAGCGCGCCGGACGGCGCGCACGTGGGGCTGGCCGCGTCGGTGCACAACCCGGTCGGGGTGAAGATCGGGCCGCGCACCTCGCCGGCCCACGCCGTCGAGCTGGTCCGGAGACTCAACCCCGACGCGGTGCCCGGGCGGCTGACGTTCATCGTCCGGATGGGTGCCGAGCAGCTGGACAGCGCCCTGCCGCCCCTGGTCGAAGCGGTGGCGGCGGGCGGCATACCCGTCGTCTGGCTGAGCGACCCGATGCACGGCAACACGTACCGCGCGCCCGGCGGGGCCAAGACCCGGTCCCTGTCGGCCATGCGCGCGGAGACGGAGGCGTTCGTGCGGGTGCTGCGGGAACACCGGCAATGGCCGGCCGGCCTGCACCTCGAATTGACACCCGACCCGGTGACCGAGTGCGTGGACGTTCCCGAAACAGCCACCGGTCGCCTCGTATTCCCCCATTACCGCTCCGTCTGCGACCCGCGGCTCAATCCGGCGCAGGCCGAGCAGCTCGTGCACGCATTTCTCCGCCTGCTGTGAAAGGGGTCGTCGGCGGACTCAGATCTTCGTCAATCGAGCTTTCTGCAGATCCGGCCCTCCTGTGTCGCTTTCACGCCGGCGGCGAACCTGCTCGTCGCGTTCAGCTCCTCCATGACATCGGCGATCCGGCGCCGCACGGTCCGCACGCTGAGCGAGAGGCGCCTGGCGATCTGTTCATCGGTGTATCCGAGCGCCAGATAGCACAGGATCTGCTGCCTCAGGTCGGCGCGTCCGCCGCTCTTGCTGCATACCAGGCATATGCTCGGGAGCTCCTCGCCTATCGTCAGCGTGTTATCCCAGCTTTCTGAGGCGGTAGAGCCGATGCGGGTGGAGGGAACTCGGGACACGAGCTCGGGCATGATCTGTTCTCCCCTGAGGAAAAGCAACACTGAAGTCCGGCGCGAGCGGGTGAAGGCATTCGTGCCGGACGGGTGATAACGGCCTACATCATCGCGCCGACCATGGAAGGCGATGTGGACGACGTCGTTTCGCCCTCGTCCATCGTCCTCCGTTTCCGGCGTTCCATCCGGATGGGGGGCGGGGACACGTGGGTCGGCGGCGTCGATTCAACGATAGGGAGTGGCCCTGGGCGTCCCCAGTCCTGGAGCGCACAGCACTGGACTCCCAGGGAACTCCTTCGGCGTCACGGCTTCGGCGCCGGCGGCCGCACCACTCCGGGGCCGAAGTGCAGGATGCGGTACTCGCGGGGCGGGATGCCGTAGGTGGCGCGGAACAGGCGTGAGAAATAGCTCGGATCCCGGAAGCCCCAGCGCGCGGCGATCACGCTCACCGGTTCCGTCTGCTGAGCCGGGTCGGCCAGGTGGCGGCGGCACTGTTCCAGGCGGCGCGTCCGAATCCACTCCACGACCGTGGCCTCCTCGGTCTCGAAGAGCTTGTGCAGGTAGCGCGTGGAGATGTGGTGCGCGGTGGCGATGTTCTTCGGGGACAGGTCGGGGTCGTCGAGGTGCCGGTCGATGAACGCATAGACCCGTGTCAGAAGTGCACCGCGGTGGCTTTCGGGCGGCACCTCCGAGTCGCGTTCGAGCCGTCCGGCCAAGGCGACGGCCAACAGGTCCAGCAGCGCGGTCGACAGGCGCACGCCGTCGGCGCCTTCCACGGGATCGCCCTCCAGGTTGTCGGCCAGCCCGACCAGGAAGTTGGAGACCAGCTGCCCCATGCCCCGCTGCCCGTCGATCCGGACCGCGGTCAGCCGGGCGACGTTGTCCACCCGGATGGGCAGGAGGTGGCGAGGGAACGTCACGGTCACAGCGCGTACCGAAGACCGGGGCGCGCAACCCAGGTGGGAGGGGCGCGTGACATCGAGGAACCCGAAGTCGCCGGGGATGAAGCCGGCTTCCCTGCCGTCCTGGTTGAGGACGACGGCAGCGCCCCCCAACTGCAGTTCGAGGAGGTATTCGTCCGACTCGTCCTGGCGAATGTGGCGTGCGCTGCGGAAGATCTCGTAGCTGCCGCTCGCCGTGTATTCCACGAGCGAGTAGTGGACGGCGCCGAGGTTCGTCGACACCACCCGGCCCCAGAAGCCGTCGTCCCTCTGGTCGATTCGGGTGGTGCACCGGACGAAGTTCTCCGAGGTCACATGCTGCCAGTAGTCGATTCGCTCGCCGGGCGCCACGTCATCCGTGCACACTCGATTCACCAAGGTTCTCCCCAGTCATATCCGCTTTTTGTAGGATATATGCCTACCTGATGGGTGTGATCGGCAGGGTCGTTGCGCGTGGCGCGGCAGATGCACATGTCTCCGGGAATCACTGGCAGGAAACTGCCGATGGTTCCCCTTGACAACGGCGCCACCTCGCTGAAAGGCCACCGGGAGTATGCGCCGCCATGGTCGGCCGGCGGTTCCGCCGCGGCATGGCCGGACACGGCCGCCGCGCCGCCACCGCCGCCCGGCGGCCTGCGGACCGGCGCAGGCGGCACGCCGAATCCGCGTCCAGTGCGGGGATGTCGCACGGGCCGCCCCGGGGCCCACCCCGCGCACCCCGGGAAGCGGGCCTGCCCCGGAAATCGACACCGGACGATTTTCCCCGGGCCCGAAAATCCATCGGGAATTCGCATCCCCGGGGCCACTGGAATCCCATTGTCGGCCGCCGGCGCGACGGCCGCCCCGACGTCCCGATCGGATCCGGTCCCCCGAGAATCCGTGCCGCGGAGGCATGAAACAGCCGGTCAGTTCACTCCGCGGGCGCCGTGTGCGCTCTCGTCCCAGTCCGCCGCCCCTTGCCGCGTGAATCCTTTTTGCCACCTGCATTCGTCGCTGGCTAAAGTTGCCGCCGTATGTCGGAAGCGCCCCCCGTCCGGCTCCCCGAACGTTTCCGATGTCCGCGAACACCATGTGGAATGGAATCAATGAGCTCTGCTGACGCACCCCGGTCCGCACCCTCGTCGACGACCCCCCGGCGGGCGACACCGCGGGAATGGGCGGCCCTGGCGGTCCTGACGCTCCCCGTCCTGCTGATCTCCGTGGATATGACGGTGCTCGGCTTCGCCGTTCCCCACCTGAGCAGGGACCTGGCACCCACGTCGGTCCAGCTGCTGTGGATCGTCGACGTCTACGCCTTGGTGCTGGCGTCCCTCCTCGTCACGATGGGTGCGCTCGGCGACCGCGTGGGGAGGCGCAACCTGTTGATGGTGGGTGCGGCGGGCTTCGGCGTGGCCTCGCTCGCGGCCGCCTTCGCGCCCAATGCGGAGGCCATGATCGCGGCACGGGCCCTGCTCGGCCTCGCGGGTAGCACCCTGATGCCCTCCACACTGGCGCTCATCCGCAACATCTTCCGCGACGACGTCCAGCGCAAGTTCGCCATCGCCGTCTGGTCGTCCGCGCTGGCCGGGGGATCGGCGCTGGGGCCGGTCCTCGGCGGTGCCCTGCTGGAGTTCTTCTGGTGGGGCTCGCTCTTCCTGATCAATGTGCCGGTCACCGTCCTCACCCTGGTGCTGACACCGTTCCTCGTCCGCGAGTACCGCGCCGCCCATCCCGCCCCCATCGACGCCGCCAGCGCGCTGCTCGTGTCCGCCACCGTGTTCCCGGCGGTCTACGGGGTGAAGAAGCTGGCCGAGCAGGGGCTCGCCCCCGTGCCCCTGATGCTCGTGGCGGTGGGCGTGTTCTTCGGCTGCGTGTTCGTCCGCAGGCAGCTGCGGCGGGACAACCCCATGCTGGACATGCGCCTCTTCACCATCCGCGCGTTCAGCGTCGGTGTGTGGCTCAACCTCCTCACACTGTTCACGATGATCGCGGGGCTGTTCTTCCTCACCCAGTTCCTGCAGATCGTCCTCGGCATCTCGCCCCTGCGGGCGGGCCTGGCACTGCTGCCCGGATTGATGCTGTCCATCGTCGCCAGCTTCCTGGCGGTCGGCGCAGCGACACGACTGGGCTTCAGGGGCACACTCACCGCCGGCCTGACGCTGATGGCCGGAGGCTTCGCGGTGCTGAGCCAGCTCCCACAGGGGTCGGCCGCGGTGGCCGTCGCCGGCTTCGCACTCATCTGCTTCGGCATGGGGCTCACCCAGACCCTGACCAACGACGCCGTGGTGGGCTCGGTGCCCGAGGAGCGCGTGGGAGCCGCGTCAGCGGTGTCGGAGACCGGCTACGAACTGGGGGCCGCCCTCGGCATCGCGATCCTCGGCAGCGTGCTGTGGGCCTCCTACGCTTCGGCGATCCGCAACGTGGACGGCGTCCCGGGTGAGGCGATGGAGACCGCCCGCGACACCCTCGGCGGCGCGGTGCACACCGCGGAATCCCTCGCTCCGGAGGCCGCGAACGCCCTCGTCACCGCGGCACACGTCGCCTTCGTCGACGCGATCCACGTGACCAGCACCGTGGCCGCGGTCATCCTGGCCCTGGCGGCGATCCACACCGCCTGGGTGCTCCGTCCCGCTGCACCGGCCCCTGACCGGGCTCCCCGCTGACCAGGCCCCCGGGCTCAGGTGCCGGCGTCCGCTTCGGCGAGCGCGGCGGTGGTACCGGCGCCGGTGGGGTACGGCCCGGGGGTGTCGTCTGCGGGTGGGGCGTGGTGGTCGAGCCAGGTCGCGGCCTGGGTCTCGCCGCGGGTGTAGGAGTGGTCCGTGGCGACCCGCAGGGCGCGCTCGTGCAGGAGCCGGGCCCGTTGGGGGTCGCCCTCGGCGAGGGCGGTGCGGCCGAGGCGCGTGAGCGTCTCGACCACCTCGACCCACAGGCGCAGGTCCTCGGCCGTTGCGAGGCATCCGCCGAGCAGCTCGGCGGCGAGCGCGTGGTCGCCGTCGAGCTCGGCCAGGCGGGCGCGGGACCGGTCGGCCCGTAGCAGGCCCCAGCGGTCGCCGAGGGCACGGAACAGTTCGGCACTCGCCGCCGCGTCCCGCCGGGCCGACGCCGGGTCGTCCGCCTCCAGGTGGTGCTCGGCGCGTTCCGCCAGAGCGAGGGCCTGGCCCCAGTGGTCTCCGGCCGTACGGGCGCCGGCCAGGGCGCCGTCGACGAGGCGGCGGCCCGCGTCGCGGCGCCCGGAGCGGTACAGCGCCGCCCCCAGGAACCAGCGCAGCCGCGACCTCAGCCGGGGGTCGCCGACGCGGTCGATCGGCTCCTCCCACAGGTCCAGCGCGGCCGACCAGGCCTCGGCCGTGGCCCGTGCGGGCGCGGGTCCGCCGTCGGTGCCGAGCGCCGCACGCAGTGACCGGCGCGCCTCCGGCAGCCGGCGGCGCAGCACCCAGTACCACGCCAGCCCGTTCACCAGGCGCAGCGCGGTCGAGGCGTCGGCCTCCCGCAGCGCCGTGTCCAGGGCACGGCGCAGATTGACGGTCTCGGCGTCCAGGTACGCCAGATACCGGTCCTGCTCCGGGCCGCGCAGGTGCCGATCGGCCGACTCGGCCTGCTCGGCGTGGAACCCGGCGAAGCCCCGGCGCACCCGCGCCAGCTCCCCGGCCTCCTCCAAGCGCTCGGTGCAGTAGGCGGCGACCGACTCCAGCAGCCGGAACCGCTCCCCGTCGCGGACGACCAGCGACCGGTCCACGAGCCGGGTCAGCACATCCAGCACCTGATCGGGCGGGATGTCGGTGTCGGAGGAGACGACCTCGGCGGCCCGCAGGGTGCAGCCGTCCGCGTGCACGGCCAGCCGCCGCAGCACGGCCTGCTCGGTTTCCCCGAGCAGCTCCCAGCTCCAGTCGATCATCGCCCGCAGCGTCCGCTGCCGCGGCGGGCGGCCGCGCACCGGCCCGGTGGGCAGCGCGAAGCGGTCCTGCAGGCGGGCCGCGATCTGCTCGGGGGAGAGAACACGGAGCCGGGGAGCCACCAGTTCCAGCGCCAGAGGGACACCGTCCAGGCGTCGGCAGATCGCCGCGACCGCCGCCGCGTTGCCGGCAGTGAGGGCGAACCCGGGAACCGCCGCCTGCGCGCGCTGTACGAAGAGGTCGACCGCGCCGGAACCGGCGGCCCCGGATCCGTGGTCGCAGGTGCCGGGCTCGGGCAGGTCCAGCGGTGGCACCGGGCGCACCGTCTCGCCGGGGACGTTCAGCGCCTCCTGGCCGGTGACCAGTATCCGGGCGGTCGGGGCGGCCCCGAGCAGGGCGGCGGCCACCGTGGCCACCGCCTCCACCACGTGTTCGGTGTTGTCCAGGAGGAACAGGGCGTGCCGGCCCGCCAGCGCGGTGGACAGCCATGACAGGAGGCCGAGCGGGTCGGAGTCGGAGTCGGCCGCCGCGGCGTCGCACAGGCCGAGCGCGGTGATGATCCGCTCGGCCACATCCTCCGCCGTGGAGCGGTGGTCCAGGCCGGCGAGCTCCACGAGCAGGACGCCGTCGGGGAAGTCGCCGACCAGGCCTGCGGCGGCGGCCAGCGCGAGCCGCGTCTTGCCGACGCCGCCGGGGCCGGTGAGGGACAGCAGCCGGACGTCCGACACGGGGGACAGGAGCGCCCGAACCTCGGCCACCGCCTCGGCACGGCCGATCAGCGGGGTCGGCGGTGCGGGCAGGTTGGTGCGGGGCCGTTGCGCGGCGGTCGGGTCCGCGGCGAGCCCCGGATCGTGCCGCAGGATCGCCTCGTGCAGTGCGCACAGCTCCGGCCCGGGGTCGGCCCCGAGCTCATCTGCGAGCCGGTTGCGCAGGTCCTCGTAGCCGTCGAGGGCATCGCCGCGGCGCCCGGCCCGGTAGAGGGCGCGCATGTGGGCGGCCCGCAGGCGCTCGCGCAGCGGGTGCCGCTCCACGAGCGCGCCCAACTCGGTGGCGAGGGCGCGGTGCTCGCCGAGTTCGAGGCGCGCCTCCGCCAGGTCCTCGACGGCGGCCAGCCGGAGCTCCGCCAGCCGCGCGATCTCGGCGCGCGCGAACGCGTGGTCGGCGACGTCGGCGTAGGCCTCGCCCCGCCACAGCTCCAACGCCTCGGTGAGCAGCCGCGCGCGTATCCGCGGATGCCGGTCCGCCCCCGCCCGCTCGACCAGGTCGGCGAAGACCTCGGCGTCCAGATCGCCCGCCTCGACCCGCAGCCGGTACCCCGCGGCCTGCCGGACCACCCGGTCGCGCCCCAGCACCCGGCGCAGCTGGGACACCTTGGTCTGCAGGGTGTTCAACGGGCCGCCGGGCGCCCGCCCCTCCCACAGGTCGTCGATGAGCCGGTCGGCCGGCACCGGGCCGCCCCGGTGCGTCAGGAGGATCGCCAGGAGGGCGCGCACCTTCGTCTCGGGGACCCCCGCCTGCCGCCCGTCGGCGTCCCAGACGGCCAGCGGACCGAGTACTCCGTAACGCATGCACGGCACCCTACCCGGCGGCGCCGTGAGCGTTGCGTGCGGGAACCGTGCGCGCCGCTCAGCACTCTGGAGGGCGTTGTCGCGATCGAGAGGAGCCCCTGTCATGAGACGCGCGAGCGGCGGCCGGGCCGGCCCGCGGGAATGGGCCGGACTGGCGGTCCTGGCCCTGCCCACCATGCTGCTGGGACTGGACGTCACCGTGCTGCACCTTGCATTGCCGTCCCTGGCGGCGGACCTGAGGCCCACGGGCACCCAGGAGCTGTGGATCGTCGACGCCTACGGATTCCTGATCGCGGGATTCCTCATCACCATGGGGACGGTGGGGGACCGGATCGGTCGCCGCCGTCTGCTGCTGATCGGCGGGGTCGCGTTCGTCGCCGCATCCCTCGCGGCCGCCTACTCCACCAGCGCCGAGATGCTGATCGCCGCGCGCGCCGCACTGGGGATCGCCGGCGCCACCCTGATGCCCTCGACGCTCGCCCTGATCAGCAACATGTTCGCCGACGCGCGGCAGCGGGCGCTGGCGATCGGCATGTGGGTGATGTTCTTCGCGCTCGGCATGGCCGCCGGACCCCTGGTGGGCGGCGCCCTGGTGGAGTACTTCCGGTGGGGAGCGGCGTTCCTCGTCGCGGTGCCGGTCATCGGGACCATGCTGGTGGCCGCCCCGTTCCTGCTGCCGGAGTACCGCGCCCCCGACAGCGGTCGGCTCGACCTCCCCAGCGTCGCGCTGTCGCTGGCCGCGATCCTCCCGGTCGTCTACGGAATCAAGCAGTTCGCCAAGGACGGACCGCAGCCGGAGGTGGTGGCCGCCCTCGCGGCCGGGGCGGTGTTCGCCGTGGTGTTCGTCCGGCGGCAGCGGACCCTGGCCGACCCCTTCCTGGACGTCACCCTGTTCCGCAACCGCGCCTTCGGCGTCGCGCTGGGCATGATGCTCGTCGGGCTGGTGGGCGTCGGCGGCACCATGCTGCTGGTCACCCAGTACCTGCAGCTGGTGGCGGACCTCCCGCCGCTGACCGCGGGGCTGCTCTACGGCCCGCCCGCGCTGATGATGATGCTGTCCGCGGTCGCGGCCCCGCTCGTCGCGCGGCGCGTCCGCCCCGGGTACGTCGTGGCGGGCGTGCTCGCGGTCTCGGCGGGGGGCTACGCCCTGCTCGCCGTCGTCGGCAGCGACGACGGCGTCCCCCTGGTCGTCGCCGGCTTCTCGCTGATCTACCTGGGCCTGGGCGCGATCGCCGTCCTGGGGACCGATCTGGTGGTCGGAGCGGCGCCGCCGGAGAAGGCCGGGTCGGCTTCGGCGATGTCGGAGACCGTCCAGGATTTCGGCCTGGCGGCGGGGATCGCGCTGCTGGGCAGCCTGGCCACCGCGGTCTACCGGCGAGGCGTCGAGGAGCAGGCGGACGGCCTTCCCGCGGATGTCGCCGTGCCGTTCGGCGACAGCCTCTCCGGGGCCGCCTCGGTCGCCGCGCGGCTCCCCGACTCCCTGCTCGACCAGGCGCGCGCGTCCTTCACCGCGGGCCTGAACACCGCCGGTGCGGTCGGCGCGGTGGGGGTCCTGGTGCTGGCGGCTCTGACCGCGGTGACCCTGCGGCACATCGGCACCATCGGCACCGATGACCCGGGCGACGCGTCGGGCGACGGCGCGGGTGACGGCGCGACGGAACCCGCGCGACCGGTCGGCTGACATGCGCGATGTACCGGGAGCGCCACCCCCGCACCCGCGGGGGTGGCGGCGGCGCCGACCTGCCGATGTGCCCGCGGGGGCACCGGGCGCGCACGGCCCCGCCGTGGCGATGCCCTCCGCGGCCCCTCCGACACCCCTTCCCGCAGAGGGAGCGGGCGGTTACTCTGCGCTCGACAGTCGCCCGCCGTAGCAGTGTGCATACCGAACAAAAGGATCCCCCTATGCACAGACGCTTGACACTCTGTCTCACCGTCGTCTCCCTGGCCGCGCTCGCGCTCCCGTTCGCGAGCACCCACCCTCCGGCCGCGGCCGACACCGCGGCCGACACCGCGGTCGAGAGCGCGGTCGAGAGCGCCGAAGTGGTGCCGATCCAGGTCACCGGCGACCCCAACCGGCGGTTCAACCTCATCGTCCTCGGTGACGGCTACACCGAGGAGGAGATGCCGCTCTTCCACGAACAGGTCCGGCACCACCTGGCGGTGCAGTGGAGCATCGAGCCCTTCCGCGGCTACCGCGACTACTTCAACGTCTACGCGGTCGAGACCCCCTCGGCCGAGTCCGGCGTCGGCTGCGACCCCGACCTCGCCGCCGGCCCCCGCGACACCGCCCTGGGCATGGGCTTCCACGGCGGCTGCCGGCCCGACCGGCTGCAGCGCCTGCTCACCGTCGACAGCGCGGCCGCCGCGGCCGCCGCCGATCTCGTCCCCGGTGTCGCCGCGGACAACCGGCAGGTCCTGGCCCTGGCCAACAGCGACACCTACGGCGGAGCCGGGGGCACCTACGCCACCGCTTCGGCCGGAAACGCGCTGTCCGCACTGATCAGCCCGCACGAACTCGGCCACTCGCTGGGGCGGCTGCAGGACGAGTACCCCTATTACCAGCGCGACACCAGCCTGGGCCGCTGGGACCGCGGCGAACCCGACTCCGCACACCACACCCTCATGACACCCGAGGCGATGACGGAGCGGCGCGCCAAGTGGTGGCGGTGGCTCGGTGAGGAGAGTGAGTCCGGCGGCACCATCGGCGCCGCGGGCTCACCCGGCCACGAGGGCGGGCTCTACCACTCCGAAGGGGTGTGGCGCCCCAGCCGCCACTCGATGATGAAATCCCTGGGTTACTACTTCGACCAGGTGAGCCGGGAGATCATGGTGCAGCGCATCTCCGGGCAGCGCGACCGAGGACGCCTGCCGGTCTCCTCCACCCCCGAGGGCGAGGTCGGGCCCGACGACGCCGTGTGGGTCGATGCGCCGTACCCCGCCTACCACGAGCTCACCTTCACCTGGACGGTCGACGGCGAGGAACTGCCCGAGGCCGAGGGGCGCCGTGCCCTGGACCTCTCCGACCTCGACGTCGGGGCCGGAACCGAGGTGGAGGTCCGGGTACAGGACCCCACCCCCTTCGTGCGCGACCCCGAGATCCGCGCGTCGGCCGCGCTGACGCAGACCCGCGGCTGGACCGTCGGCGCCCCGCGGCCGGCCGACGACGCGCCGGTCGAGTTCGCCGCCGCCCGCGACACCGAGCGCCCGCTCGCCGCTGACGAGGTCGTCTACGCGCAGACCACCCACCCCTCCGACCGGGTCCCCGAGGTGGTCTGGGAGCTCGACGGCGCACGTGTGGCCACATCCGCCGACGGGCGAACCCTCGACCTGGGAGCGCTCGACCTGAGCGGAGACGGGCACAGGCTCACCGCCACCGCCGACCCGGGGGCGCCCGACCCCGACACCCGAACCTGGACCGTCGACGCCACCCCGCCCACCGCCCCGCGTGAGGTGTCGGAGCCCGCCGCGCCGGTGCGCGGCGCCGACGGCGAGCACGGTATCCACCTCGGCTCCCTCACCCTCGGCCTGGAGCCGCGCGACGACCGCGAGGGACCCGTCGTGGCCGAGTTCCGGGTGGACGGGGACGGCTGGCACCACTACTACGGCTGGCCCACCGACGCCGAGGCGCCGTTCCTGCTCACCCCGCGGGGGACCGACATCGACGACCTCGTCTACGGGAGCCTGGGCAGCGGCGGGCTGTCGATGTCCGTGATCGAGGTGGACGGCCACGAG
This sequence comes from Nocardiopsis mwathae, assembly GCF_014201195.1. Taxonomy (NCBI): domain Bacteria; kingdom Bacillati; phylum Actinomycetota; class Actinomycetes; order Streptosporangiales; family Nocardiopsidaceae; genus Nocardiopsis; species Nocardiopsis mwathae. The sequence continues at coordinate 1,277,455 of NZ_JACHDS010000001.1, forward strand.
CCCGGCTGGGGCACCCACACCGTCGAACACCGCGCCATCGACGCCGCCGGCAACATCGGCGCGGCCGAGTCCTTCACGGCGACCGTCGTCCCCGGCACCGAGCCGGCGTGCACGCGCACCGTCACCGGAGTGCACCGCGGCGGCCTGGAGGTGCGCGAGGGAACGGTGTGCCTGGACGGCGCGACCGTGCACGGGGGCGTGACCGTTGCCGCGGGCGCCTCCGTGGTCGCACAGGGCGCGACGGTGTGGGGCGGTCTGACCGCGCGGGGCGCGGTGACCGTCCGCCTCGCCGACACCCGCGTCGTCGGTCCGGTGCGCATCTCCGGCGGCAGCGCCGAGACGTCGCTGCTGGGCTCGGAGGTGACCGGGCCGGTCACCCTGCGCGGCAACACCCAGACCCCGGCCGACGACTGGACCGCGTCGTGGTCCGAGGACGCCGCGTCCGGCGGGTACGGCGTGATCGTCGCCGGGAACCGCGTGCGCGGCGGAATCGACTGCAGCGGCAACACACCGTCGGTCACCGATTTCGGCGCTCCCAACACCGTGGCCGGGCCCGCCACCGGTCAGTGCGGCGACCTGTGACCGCTTCCCCGGGCGGTCGGTGGCCCCGTGCGGTCGGCATCCACATGTGCCGGACCGGGGGTTGCCGACCGCCCGCGCTCCGTCCTTTGCCGGGTCGGGACAGGGCGGCCGGCCCCGCGCCGGTCCGGGGAACCGGGCCCCGGCGGCGGGAAGACGGGAAGAAGGGAGCGGCGGACGTGTGGTGCTGCAGTCTGTGCGGAGTTGCGGACGTCGGGCAGATGCGGGCCCGGCACACGGGCGAGCGGCTGTGGGTGTGCCGGGAGTGCGACGCGGTGTGGCGCGAGGGCGACGACCTCTCGGATCCGCCCTTTTCGAGCGTCGCCCATGACGAGCCCGAGGGTGGCGTCTCGTGGGACGACTTCCACCCGGTCGCCGACGCCGCGTGCGCCTGGGACGCCCGCGCGCGATCGGTGCCCGGCGGCCGCGCCACCTCCGCGCACCGGGCCGAAGGAGCGCCGATGTGAGGCCTCCGGCACCGCGGCGGTCAGGCGGACGGTGCGTCGGGCGGGTCGGGGCCGCGGGCGGCGGGGGCGGACTCTGCGGCTGCGGCGCGGGCTGCGGCGAGGCGGAAGGTGCGGTGGAAGGCGAGCGGGATCGCCGCCAGGGCGACGGCCGCGAAGAGGAAGGGGATCTCCAGGCCGATCCGCCCCAGCGCGCCCCCGGCCAGCGCGCCCACCGGGCCGGCGGCTTTGGCCAGGAGGCGGCGGGAGGCCATCGCGCGGCCCATGACCCCCTCGGGGGTGACCGTTTGCAGGAGGGAGATGATGACGACGTTGATGATCGTCATCGCCAGCCCCAGGGCTCCGACCGCGAGCGCGCCCAGGCGGACGCCGGGGGCCAGGGCGAGGGCCGCCAGGACCGAGGCGAGTCCGAGGTGGGTGGCGACCAGGACGCGCGCGGCGCCGTAGCGGCGGGTGAGGCGGTCGCAGACCGCTGCGCCGATCAGCGCGCCGACGGCCGAGACCGCCATGTAGGCGCCGTACAGGGCTATGGGGACGCCGAGGGTCTGGGTGACGAACAGGACGAGGATCGCGTTGAGCGCCCCGGCGGCCAGGGAGCCCGCGGCGGCGCACAGGGCCATGCCCCGCTGGACGCGGTCCGACCAGATGTAGCGGAGGCCGTCCAGGGCCTCGCGGGTGAGCGACGAGGCGCGGGACGGGGGCGGGCGGGGCGGCCCCGAGTGGGAGGGCGGCCCACCTCGGCGGGGGCGCAGGGGCAGGGCGAGGACGAGGGCCGCCCCGACGATGTAGGCCCCGGCGTTGAGGGCCAGGGGGATGGCGGCCGCCACCGCGAACAGCAGGCTCGCGACCGGACCGCCCAGCACGTCCTCGGTGACGATCCGGCCGCCTTCCAGCCTGCCGTTGGCGCGGCGCAGCTCCGGCCGCGGCACGATGCGCGGGAGCAGGGTCCGCCCTGCCGTGTCGTAGACGACCTCGCACGTCATCGCCACGAACATCGCGGCGTACAGCAGCCAGACCGATCGCACACCGAGCAGTGTGAGGAGGGTCAGCGCGGCCAGGCAGCCGCCGCGGACCGCGTTGGCGGCGACCATCGCGACCCGCTGGTCGATACGGTCGACGAGCGCTCCCACGTGCAGCCCGAACAGCAGCCATGGCAGGTACCACACCGCCGTCAGCCCGGCGACCGCCAGCGGGTCGGTCGTGATCGCGACCGCGAGCAGCGGCAGCGCGGTGAGCATGATCCCGTCGGCCAGGTTGCTGCTGGTGTGGGCGGCCCAGAAGCGGGCGAAGAGGCGTCCGGGGCCCCTCCGTCCAGGGGCCGGGGGAGGATCGGATCCGGACGGGCGGGGATCAGCCACCCTGCCCGCTGCCGTCGAACCGGGTCATCCGAGCGGAGTCCAGTGTGGTGGGTCCGTGCAGGTGGGAGACCCGACCCTGGGCGTCCGCCGCGGGCGTACCGACCGCCAGCACGTACAACGCGGGCTCGGTGATGCCGTCGACCCCGAGGAGGTCTTCCACGCCCTCGTCGTGGAACGCGGCCGTCTGGAAGGGGCCGAGTCCCAGCGCGGTGGCGGTGAGGGCGAACGTCTGCGCCAGGTGCCCGGCGTTCATCAGCATCACCCGGTAGGCGCGGGGGTGGCGGTACTTGGCGGTGAGGCGGTCGATGACGGCGGTCAGCACGACCGCGGCCCCCGCCTGTGCGACGCCCTGCTGGTCGCCGCAGAGGGACGCGAGGCGTTCCCGGTGGTCGCCGCGGGCGACGAGTTCGAGACAGTGGTCGCGGACGCCGTAGTGGTAGACCCCCGGTGCCACGTCCTCGACGTCGAACACGGCGACGTAGGCCTCCAGTTCGTGGCGGGCGCCGCCGGAGGGGCTGGTGCGGAGCATGAGGGTGCCGAATTGGTCGGCCGCGATGAAGTCCTTGGGGCCGAACGAGGTCGACAGCAGGGCGGCCAGGTGCTCGCGGGCGATGGGCCGGTCGGCGAACGCCCGGTGGGTGCGCCGCGCGTACAGGACCTTCTCGAACGGGGAGTCCAAGGGCACGGGGGAGCGGGGAAGGAAGAGCCGTTCGGCCTCGGGGTAGGTCGTGAAGAGAGCGGGTCGTCCGCCGGCGACGAGCTCGTCCTTGATCTCGTCGGTGGCGTCGGCGAACTCCTCGTTCCTGGTGGCGAAGTGGAAGGCCGCCCCTTCCGGTGCCCAGGGGCCCCACCGGGCGCACAGCCGCTCGTCGGCGGCCTCCTCGCCGTCGTCGTCCTCCCCCAGCAGCAGCCCGGCGCCGTGCAGCGCCGTGGCCGCGTTCTCCACCGACCGGACGTCGAGCCCGGAGTCCTGCGCGGCTTCCCGCGGATCGGTCCATTCGGTGAAAAGGCCGAGGACGTGGGCGGAGAGCGGGTCGGCCGTGATGTTCGCGCGTGTCCGGTGGTTTCTGACGAGGAACTCCCCGTCTCGCCAGTAGCACCCGATGTTACCCGCCGTCTTGAACTTCATCGCCTTCTCCGAATCCATGGGAAGAGGGCCGACCGGACGGGTCCGGCCGGCCCGGCGCATCTGATCAGAATCAGGAGCTGTAGATGATGATGGTGATCGGCTCTTCCTTCTCGATCCTCAGGTCGAACGCCATGGTCTCCTCCTCTCCTCCATTGTTCGATCACGTCGGCATGGATCGGTCGATCCGGTTGACGGAATGTCTCGGCGATTCCCTTGAATAAGGGACTACTGTGCGGAAGCGGTGTTCCGCGCGACGAAGAATGCCTTCAGATCGGCACTCTCATCGAGGCCTTCGTGCAGTTTCCCGCCCTTGATTCCGTACACGGCGACCAGGTCGAATCCGCTTTCCGCCACCGCGGCGGCCACATCATCGCGCGGGAAGTGCCGGTGCGGGTGGCGCGATTCCAGGCGCTCCCACGTCCCGTCCGCGGTCGCGGTGAAGCAGTCCATGACGACCTCCACGCCCCCGCCCGGAACGAACGGCGCGGACGCCGTCCCGTCGAGGACCGCGAGGCTCCCGGGCCCCCGCCGGATCGCGGGGGCGGCACACAGCGCAGCGAAGGTCCCTGCGGTGTTGAGCTCGAAGACCAGCAGCCCGCCGGGCCGAAGAGCGCCGCGGACGCTCTCCAGCGCCGCGCGCAGTTCGGCGGTGTCCGCCAGGTAGTGGAACTGCTCGCCCGCGGCCGTGGCGGCGTCGAAGGACACCGGAAACCCGGGGAGGCGCCGCAGGTCGCCGACGACGAATTCGATGTCCGCCATCTCCTTCTTCCCGCGGGCGATATCGATCATGGCCGGCGAGATGTCGACGCCTGTGACCTCGTACCCGAGGTCCTTGAAGGCCACGGAGCTCTTTCCCGTTCCGCAGCCGAGGTCGAGGAGTCGCTTTCCGGCGCAGCCGTGTCCCTCGATCAGATCGATGAAAATCTTCATCCACGTCGGATAGCCGGGGACATCGGTGACCGCATCATAAATTCCAGCGATCTTCTCGTAGGTGTCCAGGACGGACGGCGCGGGAGGGGTATCCACCATCGGGGCGGCTCCTACTCCAGTGGGCTGGGGCTTTTTGAGATTACCTCAGTTTGCGCTGGGAAGCACGTGGTGAATATTGCCGATCTTCGGCGAAGATCATTTTATGATTCATCCCCTCATGGGTCCTGGGGCGAGATCATTGCGTCGCGCCTCCCCGCTCATACGCGGCGTCGAACCACTCGGAAACACGGAATTCCGCTTCGCGTGGCGGGAGTTCCGAAATGCGAGAGGAGTCGGCCGTTCCGTTCCTCTTACTTCGGCCACCATGGGCGTGTATCCGAGCACGCCGGTCGCGCCCGGCGGTCTCCCACGCTCATCAGGCAGGAGGATGCGTCGCCGTACCGTTCCGCGGCAAGGGGGGCGCCCCGACGACCGGCGGCCGACCGAGGCGAGCGGGCCGGGCGGCTGGAGGCGTCGGTCATGCCCGCCTGGCCCAGGGTGCGGGAGCGGTCGGACCAGCGTTGGGCGGTGGTGGGGCTGACCTGGAAGCGTTCGGCGGCACGGCGCAGCGGCCAGCCGTCCTCGACGATGCAGCGGGCCAGGGCGAGGCGGCCTGCGGGTGCGAGCTTGGCGTTGGCGTGGGTAGTGTGGGCCACGGAGGGCCTCCTGACCTACTTCAGGTGTTGATCTTGACAATCCACACCTATGTCGGAGGCCCTCTCGTGCTGTCGAATCGCTGCCGGGCTGTACCTAACCTCTGTGGTCAGTACACCTAGGCGAGCGCGTCGAGGTAAGTCCATGCTCCCTCGTGGCGCAGGAAGCGGCTGTCCTCGCGGAGCTCGCCCTCCCGGCCGGCGTCGTCGTAGACGGCGCGGAAGGAGACGGTGCCCTCGGTGTGGAAGGGGGTGCCGCCGCTTGTCGCGATGACCTCCAGGCGCAGCCAGCGCATCCGCGGGTCCAGGTCCAGCCGACGCGGTCGGGTGCCGGGGTGCCAGGACCTCAGCAGGTAGTCGGCGTCGCCGACCGCGAACGCGCTGTAGCGCGACCGCATCAGCTCCTCGGCGGTCGCGGCGGTCCGCTCGCCGGAGTGCAGCCGACCGCAGCACGCACCGTAGGCCTCCGGGCGGCCGCAGGGGCAGGGCGGTTCGGCGGAATCGGGGAGTCGGGGAGCGCGCTTCTCGGCCATCCCCCCATTCTGCGACAGCCGAGGGGTGCCGGCGCCCCCGCCGACACCCCGGAGGCGCACCGGTCCGGCGCTAGACTCGCGCCTTCGGAATCGCTGGCAGCGGGATCAGCGGTTCCAGCGAGGGCATCTTGTCGATGAGCCACAGGACGCCGTTGTCGCCGCCGAGACGGGGGAAGTCGGTGATCACGTCCTGGCACATGTCCTTCAGGTGCTCGGTCATGTCCTCGCCCTCGGGGAACTCGTAGTACTCGAACGTCGGCGCGGCATTGCGGCCCTCGTAGGCCCCCGACGTGATCTTCGTCTGCACCAGCTCCCGGACGCAGCCGAACAGCAGGCCCTGCATGGCCGCGATGAACTTGCGCTCCAGCCCGTACCGCGGGCTCCGCTTACCCGGCTTCACGTCGTCCCACGGGGTCCGGTAGATCTCGTCGAGCAGCCGCAGGGTGTAGACGTAGGCGGCGTTGCACAACTCGGCGAGGTCGCGGATGCCGTCCTCCTCCGGGTACGCGGCGATCCTGGGGTCGGTAGGGAGGGGGTGGATGTTGCCGATCGGCTCCCACTGGTCCGCGATCCGCTTGAACTTGACGTAGTGGGGAAGCTCGAATTCGCCCGGCTGGGGGTCGGCCGGCTTCTTGGGGACGACCTGGCGGTCGTCGTCCATCCCCTCGCCCTGCTCCACGATGGTGTTGATCGCGTCGAGCGCCGTTTTGAGGTTGTGCACGACGATCGGCGACCCGCCCCCGCCCTCGTTCCAGTAGGTCTCCACGTACTGCAGTTCGGGCTTGTTGTTCTTGAACAGGTCGTTCATCCAGGTGGCGTCGAACCGGAACCTCTTCTCCGGGGCGACCTCCGTGCCGAACTCCGCGCCGATGTCGGTGTCGAGGATCCCGGACAGGCGGATGAACCCGTCGTAGATCGCCCGGTAGAACTGGCCGAGCGAGTCGTAGTTCTTCGACTGCGGAGGCGACCCCTTCTTCGCCGGCTGCTCGAACTTCATGAACACGTCCTTGACCAGCTTCGGGGTGAGCGGTGCCAGGTGAAGTTTCAGCGGGTCCTCGGGGTTGCGGTGCAGCATGTCGCACGGATAGGCGGGGATGAACCCCGGGTCGCTGAACTGGATGCGGTCGCCGTATCCGATGGAGATGATCAGGTTCCGGGTGAGCGCCAGGTGCAGCATCTCCTCGATGACGACGCTCTTGATGAGTCGGAACGCGCCGACCCCCGCAGCCCACCGCGAGGAGTTCTGGGTCTGGATGGAGTAGCCGGCGTACAGGTACATCGGGATCGACTGCATCTCCACCCGTGAGGCGTCGTAGAGGTGCGAGAACAGCTCCTCCACCGTCTCGATGTCCTTACTGGCGTCGGGCGTGGTGTACACGGCCTCGGTGCTCTGGGTGCTCTGGGTGCTCTGGGTGCTCATGGTGTCGGGTTCCTTCTTCTCAGGTCCGGCCCGCCGTCGGCGGAGCAGGTGTACAGGCGCTGAACAGTCGTCGTTCCATCCACCGGCGCACGGCCGCGTCGGCCCGGGCGGTCGGCAGGCCGGACCCGGCCGCCGCCTCGCCCACCGCCGTCCCCGCGGCCAGGCGGGAGAGCAGGTCGAACTCGCGCGCGCCGATCTCGGTCGCGCAGACGGTGAAGTCGATCCGGGACAGGGAGAGGTGCACGGGCCGACGTGGTGGGAGGGGCGGGTCCTCGCCCCGGCGGAGCGCGGCCGCGAGCGCGTGTACCGGTGCCCCGGCTCGTATCAGCCGCAGGCACGGCGCGGCCGTGAGCCCGGTCGCCGCCCACTGCGGGAGCGCGGGGTCCGGGAGGGAGTCGGACGCGGGGTAGTCCCGGTTCTCGGGGCCGGGCGCCGTGTAGGCGTCGGCGAAGGCGCGTTCGAAGCGGGCGACGTCGATCAGTGTGTCGATCCATGCGTCGTCGCCGTCCGGTTCCGCCTCCGGCCGCGTCTCGCGCAGGAAGTCGGCGAACTCCGCGCCGAGCGCGTGCAGGGTGTGGCTGCGGGATGGCCGCCCGCGCAGGTACTCCATGGCGAAGGCGTCGAAGACCTCGTCGCCGAGCAACCGGTGCAGCACCGGGTAGTGCGCCCGCATGCACTCCACCAGCCGCGCGCGGTAGCCCTGCTGGTAGATGGCGAGGCGGTACCGTGCGGTCAGGGTGGCCGAAGCCGTCACGTACCGCGATACGGCGTCGGCGGCCGCGGTGTCGGCCCCCGGGGCGTCCGCACCGGTGCCGGGATGGCCGTGTGCCGCGCCGGGATCCAGGATCGCCGCCTGCAGCCACGCCTGCGTCCGGCGCAGGGCGTCATCGGGCATGGCCGTGGACCGCTCCCGTCCGCCCGGCGGCCAGCGTGCGGGCCCGGCAGAGCTCGTCGAGGAGGTCCGGGAACGGGGGGATGCGGTCGTCCCACTCCAGCAGCGTCGATACCGGGCCCATCCGCTCCAGCGCGCCGCGGTACAGCTCCCACACCCGGTCGGCGACGGGCCGGTCGTGGGTGTCGATCACGTGGGTCTCCCGGTCGGTGTGCCCGGCCAGGTGGATCTGCACCACGCGGTCCGGCGGCACCGCGCCCAGGTAGGTGTCCGGGTCGAAGCCGTGGTTGCGGGCGGAGACGTAGACGTTGTTGACGTCCAGCAGCAGTCCGCAGTCGGCGTCCTCGGCCATCCGGGCCAGGAACTCCCATTCCGTGAGGGTCGACGCCGTGTATTCGAGGTAGCTGCTCGGGTTCTCCAGGACCAGCGGCCGCTCCAGCACGTCCTGGGCGACGCGGATCCGCTCGACCACGTGTCGCAGCGACCGTTCGGTGAACGGCATGGGCAGCAGGTCGTGGGTGTTGATGCCGAGCACCCCGGTCCAGCACAGGTGGTCCGACACCCACGCCGCCCCGCACCGGTCGGCCAGGTGTCGGACTCGGCGCAGGTAGCCGAGGTCCAACGGGTCGCTGCTGCCGATCGACATCGACACCCCGTGCATCACCACGGGGTAGGCCTCGGCGACCCGGTCGAGGACGTGCCCTGGAAAGCCGTCCACGTCCAGGAAGTTCTCGGTGATCACCTCGAAGAAGTCCACCGGCGGCCGGTGGGTCAGCACATGGGAGTAGTGGGGCGCCCGCAGCCCGACCCCGAACCCGAGGTAGGGGAGGCCGAGCCGGGCCGGCGGCATCAGGCGCCACCCTCGAAGAACGGGAGCTCGGACACGGTCACCCGGCGGTCGGCGTCGGCCGCCTTCTCCAGCTTCTTGCGCTCCTTGCGGATCGGCTCCAATATGTTGCGCACGCGTTCCTCGTAGGCCGGGACCCAATCGTCGGGGCAGCCCTCACCGGGGGACGGATCGAAGGGGCGGCCGGCGTTCCACATCCGCTGCTCGAAGCGCTTGCGGGCCAGCTTCCACACGCCGGTCCCCTTGAACGGTCCGGCGGAGGCCACGCGGCTCTCGTTGATGGGGGAGGCGCAGCTGCCGTTCTCAGAGCAGGACTGCTCGCCGGGGATGGACTGCTCGTACTCCGCTCCCGCATAGCCGCAGCCGCCCTGGCCGCGGCAGTGGTTGTCGGCGTGGCAGACGTGCTGCACGGTCGCGCAGGTGCAGGTCCCCGCCATGGGGGTCTTCTTCTCGCTGCCCTCCGTGTCGTGCCCCCGGCACGCGTTGAGTCCCATACACACGTGGAGTTCGCGCACCTGCCCCTGCTGGACGGTCGGACGCGGTCCGCCCGCCTCGTGGTGGCTCTCCCGGTTCTCGAAGCCGAGGGTGCCGCCCTCGACGATCAGTCGCTGTAGCTCCGTCTTGGTCATTCTGGGACGGCCGTTGCCGTTGCCCGATCGTGCGTTCACGGCGACTCGCTTTCCTCGTCGAGGCGATGGGACCGGAGGCTCGGTCGGCCCGGCCCAGGGCCGACCGACCACCGGACGTTACATTCCGCGTCCATTTATTCACTAAACGTAATTTTGGCGGTGTGGGGCGATGCGCGGCCGGAACCCCGGTGCCCTCGGGGAAGTCGAGGTCGGGAGCCGGGCCGCGGCGCGGACGTGATCTACGGTGTGTCCGCGGACCGGTGATCCACGGTGAGCCGTGGGTAATCCTCGGTAAAAAGCGGGTAATGCGTCAGGATGGCTATTCGTTCGTTGGGACGCATCGAGTGGTACGGCGAGAGGCGGGGCGAGAGGCGCGCGAGGCGCGTGGCACGGGCGGTGGCGGTGGGCCTCTCGGCCGTGGTCGCGCTCCCGGTCGGGGGTGCGGCCGCCCACGCGGGGGCGGCGCCGGGTGCTTCGGCCCCCGCGCTGTCGGCCCCCGAATTCCGGATGTTCTCCTCGGAGCTGCGCATCGGCGATTCCGGAGCCGAGGTCGAGCGCCTCCAGCAACGGCTGATCGATCTCGGCTACTGGCTGGACGCCGCCGACGGCGAGTTCGGCGGCCACACGCTGCACGCCGTCTGGGCGCTGCAGAAGGCGGCCGGGATCGACCGCGACGGGATCGTCGGCCCGGTGACCCGCAAGGCGCTCGACGACGGTGTGCGGCCCCGCGCGCAGAGCACGTCGGGCGACGTCGTGGAGATCGACCTGGAGCGCCAGCTCCTGCTCGTGGTCTCCGACGGGGAGGTGGAGAAGATCTTCACCACCTCCACCGGCTCGGGGAAGACCTATGAGTCGCAGGGTGAGGAGCGCGTCGCGGTGACCCCGAAGGGGCGGTACACCGTCTTCCGGGACGTGGACGCGTGGGACCCGGGCCCGCTGGGCTCGCTCTACCGGCCCAAGTACTTCAACCGCGGCATCGCCATCCACGGCTACACCTCCGTGCCGCCCCACCCCGCGTCCCACGGGTGCGCGCGGGTCAGTGTCAAGGCGATGGACTGGCTGTGGAGCAGCGGGCGGCTCGACATCCACAGCACCGTGCTCGTGTGGTGAGCCGTGACCCGGGACGCAGAGAAGATGTAGCGGGATTGGCGGGGCATACCCGATCGACCCCGGCGACGCCGTCGGCCACTCGGCCGGCGGCGTCGCCGCTGCGGTGGCCGTTTCCGAGCCTGAATCGACGCCGATTGGTTCGACCTGTTCCGTGGCATATGTTGGCTATTGTCTGGGTTCTTGTGGCATTTTGATTTGTGGACTTCCGGTATCGGGGATATGTGGATCTCGAATTCGTGTTTCGGATGTTCCGCCATCCGATGTGCCGACTCCGTGGGGTTCGGTGATCCGCCGGATTCGATGCAGGCCGAAATCCCGATGTTCTTGCATATTCGCAGGTGGTGAGCGGGCAGACCGCAGCGGTATTTCTCAGGTCGCTGACCGCATCCACGCGCATGCCGCTCCCGCCGGAAAAGGCGGGTGATTGCCCCGTTGCCCACTGCATGTGCACGAGTGCGTCGGGTACGACGACGTCGGTCCCGAGAAGCCCCAGGAATCCACGGAAGTCGCCATCCGCTCGATCCCCCTCGGCGGCGCGCCACCGGCGCGGAAGGAACCCCGCCCGGAAAAGGCGCGTTCCCCGCGGACGTTCGAACGGTGGGTGCGATCCGGCGGCCACGCAGTGGAAAACCCCTGTCGACCCCAAGGAAAGTGGTGGTGCGCACTATGACGGAGCAGACCGAGGCCGGTAACGGAACCGACCCCAATGCGACCCCGCTGAGCCTGGGCACCGCGGCGGCGCGGAACCTCGCCACGACGACCAAGACCCCGCCGCAGATGCAGGGGATCACCTCCCGCTGGCTGCTGCGCATTCTGCCGTGGGTGCAGGCGTCGGGCGGCGCCTACCGGGTCAACCGCCGCCTCTCCTACGTCGTCGGCGACGGGCGGGTCACCTTCACCAACGTCGGTACCGACGTCCGCGTCATCCCCGCCGAGCTCGCCGAGCTGCCGCTGCTGCGCGACTTCGACGACGAGGGGGCACTCGGCGCACTCGCCGAGCGCTTCACCCAGCGGCAGTACGAGGCCGGGCAGGTGCTCGTCGAGGCCGGGGCGCCCGCCGACCGCGTCTACCTGATCGCCCACGGCAAGGTGGACCGGTTCGCCGAGGGGGAGTACGACGAGCAGACCCTGCTCGACGTCCTCGTCGACGGCGACCACTTCGGCGACGATGCGCTGGTCGACGCCGAGTCGACCTGGGACACCACGGTCAAGGCCGTCACCCGCTGCACCGTCCTCACCCTGGAGCGCTCCGAGTTCCAGCAGGTCCTGGACGCGTCCGAGGCCCTACGGGCGCAGGTCGACCGCAACCGCTCAGAGGAGGAGGCCCACGACGCCAACGAGTACGGCGAGGCCGCCGTCGACCTCGCTTCGGGCCACGCCGGAGAGCCCGACCTGCCCGGCACCTTCGTCGACTACGAGATGTCCCCCCGCGAGTACGAGCTGAGCGTGGCACAGACCGTGCTGCGCATCCACACCCGCGTCGCCGACCTCTACAACCAGCCGATGAACCAGGTCGAGCAGCAGCTGCGCCTCACCATCCAGGCACTGCGCGAGCGCCAGGAGCACGAGCTGGTCAACAACCCCGAGTTCGGCCTGCTGCACAACGCCGACCTGCGGCAGCGCATCCCCACCCGCACCGGCCCGCCCACCCCCGACGACCTCGATGAACTGCTGGCCCTGGTGTGGAAGGAACCGGACTACCTGCTGGCCCACCCGCGCACCATCGCCGCCTTCGGCCGCGAGTGCAGCCACCGCGGCATCTACCCGCAGAGCATCGACATGAACGGCCACAAGGTGCCGGCCTGGCGCGGCATCCCCATGCTGCCCTGCAACAAGATCCCGGTCTCCCAGACGCGCACATCCTCCATCCTGCTGATGCGCACCGGCGAGGACCGCCAGGGCGTCATCGGCCTGCACCAGACCGGCATCCCCGACGAGTACGAGCCCGGCCTGTCGGTGCGGTTCATGGGCATCAACGAGAAGGCCGTCATCTCCTACCTCGTCAGCACCTACTACTCCGCGGCCGTCCTGGTCCCCGATGCCCTCGGAGTCCTGGAGAACGTCGAGATCGGCCGCGAGGGGTAGGAACCGCACCCTGCCCGCGCGCGGGCGCCCCGGCCGTGCCCCTGCCTGGGCGCCCGACGACCCGCGCGTCCCCTCCGCTCGGTGGGCGGCACCGAGCGCGGACGGCTTCACCACCGACATCGACCACCAAGGAGAGGCGGTAATCACGTGAACCCTCCCCCAGCCGAAGCAAGGGGATTCCTGGCTCAGGAGGCCCCGCAGGTCGGCGGCCGGCAAGGTCGTACTCCCTCGGCACCGGACGGGTTGGAACCGGCCCGGGGCCGGGAAGCGAGTCCGAGAAGGTGCACGCGCCCGGTTCTCGCCCAGCACAGCGCTGAGGCCTTCCGAGCATGTGAGCGGCGTCTCGCCCTTGGGGCGCAACCCCGCTCCCTGTCCGGCTCCGCAGGAGTTCGATTCCTCTCCGGCCCGAAGGCCGGCGCATCCTCGAAGGAGATTCGGTGACGCGGTCGGGTGACGAAGGTGAGCAGGGCCGACTGAGCCTGAGTACGGCAGCGGCGCGGAATCTCGCGACCACGACCAAGACCCCGCCGCAGATGCAGGGGATCACCCCCCGCTGGCTGCAGCGCGTCCTGCCGTGGGTCCGGACGCAGGCCGGGACCTACAGGGTGAACCGCCGGCTGACCCACACGCTGGGCGACGGGCGGGTGGAGTTCGTCATCACCGGGACGGACGTCCGCGTCATCCCGCGCGAGCTCGGCGAGCTCTCCGCCCTGCGCGGGTATGACGACGACGCCGGCCTGGGCGCGCTCGCCGACCGGTTCGTGCAGCGCCGGTACGCGCCCGGCGAGGTGATCGTCACCCCCGGTGAGCCGATGGACCGCCTCGTCCTCATCGTCCACGGCCGGGTGAACCGGGTCAGGGCGGGGGAGTACGACGAGGAGGCGCTGCTCGACGTCCTCGTCGACGGCGACCACTTCGGCGCCGACACGCTGGTCGGGGAAGCGCCCGTGTGGGCGGACACCTACCGGGCGGTCAACCGGTGCACCGTGCTCACCCTGTGGCGTACGGAGTTCCAGGAGGTGCTGGACCGGTCCGAGACCCTGCGCGCGCACCTCGCCCAGGTGCGGTCCGCCCCCGAGCGCCCGCACAACCGCTGGGGCGAGGCCGAGATCGAGCTGGCCTCCGGGCACAGCGGCGAGCCCGAGCTCCCCGGCACCTTCGTCGACTACGAGATGTCGCCGCGCGAGTACGAACTGGGCGTCGCGCAGACGGTGCTGCGGGTGCACACCCGGGTCGTCGACCTCTACAACGACCCGATGGACCAGCTGCACCAGCAGCTGCGCCTCACCGTCGAGGCGCTCCACGAACGCCGCGAACACGACCTGTTCAACGATCCCGAGTTCGGCCTGCTGCACAACGCCGACCTGCGGCAGCGCATCCCCACCCGAACCGGCCCGCCCACCCCCGACGACCTCGACGAACTCGTCTCGCGGCGCCGCAAGACCCGCTGCATCCTGGCCCACCCACGTGCCATCGCCGCGTTCGGCCGGGAGTGCAGCCGCCGCGGCGTCTACCCCGAGACCACCCTGCTGGGCACCGACGCCGTCACCACCTGGCGGGGCATCCCCATGCTGCCCTGCGACAAGATCCCGGTCTCGGCGTCCGGGTGCACCTCCATCCTGGCGATGCGCACGGGCGAGGAGGACGAGGGCGTGGTCGGCCTGCACCAGACCGGGCTCCCCGACGAGTGCGAACCGGGCGTCTCGGTGCGGTTCATGGGCATCAGCGAGAAGGCGATCATCTCCTATCTGGTCAGCACCTACTATTCGGCGGCGATCCTGGTCCCCGACGCGCTCGGGGTCCTGGAGAACGTCGAGATCGGACGCTGAATGGGAAGCACACCCACCACCGGTCGCGTTCCCGCGTGCGACCGCTCCGCCCGCGAAGTCCTGGCGTGGAGCCGCGACCTGGTCGACCCCGCACTGCGCGACGCCGTCGCGACACTCCCGGCCTCGATGCGGCGCGTCGTCGGCTACCACTTCGGCTGGTGCGACGAGCACGGACGACCGGGCCGCGCCCCAGCCGGCAAGGCCCTGCGCCCGGCGCTCGCCCTGCTCTCGGCCCAGGCCGCCGGAGGGATGGCCGAGGACGCCGTCCCCGCGGCCGTCGCGGTGGAGCTGGTGCACAACTTCTCCCTGCTGCACGACGACGTGATGGACCGCGACACCACCCGGCGGCACCGGCCCACGGCCTGGACCGTCTTCGGCTCCGGGCCGGCGATCCTCGCCGGGGACGCGCTGCTCACCCTGGCCCTGGACGTGCTCGCCGCCACCGCCCACCCCGAGGCCCGGCGGTGCGTCCGCACCCTGAGTGCGGCCGTGCAGTCCCTGGTGGGCGGGCAGAGCGCCGACGTGTCCTTCGAACAGCGCACCGACGTCGACCTGGCCGAGTGCCTGGCCATGGCCGAGCAGAAGACCGCTGCCCTACTGGGCTGCTGCTGCGAGCTGGGCGCGGTGCTCGGCGGCGGCGACGCCGACCGGGTGAGACGCATGCGCGGTTTCGGCGAGCAGGTCGGTCTGGCCTTCCAGCACGTCGACGACCTGCTGGGGATCTGGGGCAGACCGGAGGTGACCGGCAAACCGGCCCACAGCGATCTGGCCAACCGGAAGAAGTCGCTGCCGGTGGTCGCCGCGCTGACCTCCGCGACCCGTGCCGGGCGGGACCTGGCCGAGCTCTACCGGCGCGACGGCGAGCTGTCCGGCGACGACCTGGCGCACGCGGCCGAGCTCGTCGAGACCGCCGGGGGGCGGGCCTGGTCGCGCGGCCAGGCCGACCTCCTGCTGACCGAGGCGCTCGGCCTGCTCTACGGGGCCGACCCTCCCGAGGCCCCCGCGACGGAGCTGGCCGCGCTCGCCCGCCTCGCCACCCGTCGCGACCACTGACCGGGCGCCGCGCAGCAGGGCATGGTCCACAGAACACGCCCTCGACCGGGTGAGATCCCCCACGCGGGGTGTCGGCTCCGATGCCCGCCTGTGGTGCGCACACAGCGGGCCACTCGGCCGACACCGCCGCGTTCTCCCCGGCTTACCTGCGCAGAGAGGAGAGAACCGCCGAGCCTCGGTGTACCGTCGGCGGCGGTGCCGACCGCCGCCACGGCCGGGTGACGTATCCGCTGTTTCTCCACTATTCGCCCCTCGCCCCGGCTCGTCCGGGATCATGTTCTTCACCGTGGTCGCGGGCCACCGGGCGCGGCCCGTGAGGACGAGAGGCAGGTGCGGGGGTGGACGAACAGGGCGGGGACCGCCGCTTCCGGGTGGGGCACGCCTGGCCCCCGGTGCTCCTGCTGCTCGTGGCCCTCCTCGTCGTCGCCGCGCTGACCCCGCTACGGCTCGTCGCCGCCCAGGCCGGATCGCTGGACTCCGACGCGGCCGAGACGCGCGCCGCAGCTCCGCCGCTCCCCGAACTCTTCGACAACGCCGGGATCTCCGGAGACGGTGACCCGGCCGCCGCGGACCTCGACGGCGGCGGCAGCAGCCTGTCCGCCGCGGCCCTGCGGCGGGCGGGCTGGCGCCCCGGGGCACCGCTGACCCTGCACCGCACCGAGCTGACCTGGCCCGACACCGAGCCGGGCGAACCGGACAACGTCATCGCCGACGGCCAGGCGGTCGGGGTGAGCGGACGTGGGGACGCGCTCACCCTCCTCGCCACCGCCACCGGGGGCCCCGCGACCGGAACCGGGCGGATCGTCTACGCCGACGGCACCTCCGCCGACTACACCGTCACCGCCCCCGACTGGGTCACCGGGTCTCCCCCCGCCGCCGCGGTCTCGCTTCCGTACGCCAACGCGCGCACCGGCCGCGTCCCGCGCCCCGTCCTGCTCTACGCACTGACCGTGCCCGCCGACCCCGCGCGCGACGTCGCCCGGGTGGAACTGCCCCGCCTCGCCCACGGCACGGCCCGCATGCACGTGTTCGCCCTCGGGCTGCGCGCCCCCGCGCACGGGTGGACGGGCGCATGGTCCACCAGCACCTCCGGCTACACCGCGGTCGGCCCCTGGGAGGACCAGACCCTGCGCCTGGTCCTGCGCACCACCAGCGGCGGCCTGGGTGTGCGGGTCCGGCTGGACAACACCTTCGCCGAGGAGCCGGTGGCCATCGGCCGCGTCACCGTCGCCCTGCGCGGCCGGGGCGCCGCCGCAACGCACGCGCCGGTTCCGCTCGGCTTCGGCGGTGCCCCGGGAACCCGGATCCCCGCAGGCGGGCAGGTGTTCAGCGACATGGCCGCGCTCCCCGTCCCGGCCGGCGCGGAGCTTCTCGTCAGCGTCCATCTGCCCGAGCGGGTGACGGCCGCGCCGGTGCACACCGCGGTCACCGGGATCAACTACACCACCGCGCCGGGCGCCGGTGACGCCACCGGTGAGGCCGGGGACGCGCCGTTCACCGGCACCCTCTCCTCCTGGCCGTTCCTCACCGGGGTGGACGTGCTGGGCGGCCCCGGCTCGGTGGTCGCCCTGGGCGACTCCATCACCGATGGCGTCGGCTCCGCCCCCGGCGCCGACCGGCGATGGACCGACGTGCTGGCCGCGCGGCTGCGGGACCGGGCCGACGTGCCCGACTACGGCGTGCTCAACCAGGGCATCGCCGCCAACAGGATCGTCACCGACCGCTACCCCGGCCGGGGCGCGAGCACCGACACCGCCGGGGTCAGCGCCGTCAACCGGCTGGAGCGCGACGTGCTGGCGCAGACGAACGCGCACACCGTCATCGTCTTCCAGGGCATCAACGACGTACGGCACACCGGGACCACCGCCGGGGAGGTCACCGCCGCGATCGCCCAGATCGCGGCGCGCACCCGGGCGCACGGAAAGCGCGTGCTGGTCGCCACGGTGGCGCCGTGCGGAGGCTTCCGGGACTGCACCGCCGAGGTCGACGCCAAGCGCCGCGAGGTGAACGCGTTCATCCGCGCCAACGGGCGGCCCGGAGGGCGTTTCGACGGTGTCCTCGACTTCGACGCGGTGCTGCGCGACCCCGACGTCCCCGAGCGGCTGCTGCCCGCCTACGACTCCGGCGATCACCTCCACCCCGGCGACGCCGGATTGCGTGCGATCGCCGAGTCGGTCGATCCGGATGTGTTGCGACCGCCCACCTGACCGGTCCCCGCGAAACCTGTGGGGCGCCCGCGATCACAGTCGTCACCTGCGGTTTCAAACGCCTGACGAATTGCCACTTTCGGCCGGATTCCGCCCGCGGATTCGGCGAGCTCGGACCTAGGCTCGAAAGTGACCGTGATTGACGCGTCAACCATTGATCACTCGACCGAGGAGCCGCCGCGATGCACCTGGATTCCTGCCGAGAACTCAAGCGGTCCCTGCGCGAGCGCGCAACCGCTCTCGCGGCCGACACCGCGGTGCCCTGGGTCGCCGTCGGCGTCGAGCGCACCGCCCCCGGCGACTACGTTCTCGCGGTGCGGGTCCGGGACACCGCGTCGGCCGGCCCGCTGCTGGCCCGCATCGCCGATGAGGCCCGAGGCGAGGTCGACGTCGTGGAGGTCGGGGAGATCCGAGCGCTGGGCGGGGCGCTCAGCCCCGGAGAGCTGCAGAAGATCCACCGTCCGCTGATCCCGGGGTGCTCGGTCGGCCACCCGGACATCACGGCCGGCACGCTGGGCGGGTTCGTCACGGTCGGCGGGGTGGTGCACGCCCTGTCCAATAACCACGTGCTGGGTGACAGCGGGCAGGCGAGCCCGGGCGACACCGTGCTGCAGCCGGGGATCGCCGACAAGGGGGTCGACCCGAGGGACCGGTTCGGTGAGCTCACGGCCATGAGTGCGCTCAGCACCGACCGGGTCAACCTCCTCGATGCCGCGATCGCGCGGATCGACGACGGGATCGGGCACGACGCCGGACGGTACCCCGGCGGACCGGTCACCGGTACGGAGGAGGAGGCCACCGAGGACGTCGCGGTGGAGAAGATCGGCCGGACCACCGGGCACACCCGCGGCCGCATCACCGCCTTCGAGGTCGACGGGCTGCGCATCAACTTCCCCCACGGCGAGCTGGTCTTCGACGACCAGCTGGAGATCTCCGGGCGCACCGGTGCCTTCAGCGACGGCGGCGACTCCGGCTCGCTCATCTGGACCGGCGAGGGGCGCGCTGCCGTGGGGCTGCTGTTCGCCGGCAGCCGGTTCGGCGGCCCGGACGGCACCGGACTGACCTATGCGAACCCGATCCGGGCGGTCCTGGAGGAGTTCGACGCCCGGCTGGTCGGCTCGTGATCACCCTGCGCCAGGCCCGGCTGGCCAAGCGTCTGCTGCGCGAGCGGTTCGGCGCCGACCCCCGGATCCGGGGGATCGGCGTCACCGGTGGGCCGCGGACGGGCTTCGCGGTGGAGGTGCTGCTGAGGCGGCCGATGGACGCGCCAGGGCCCGACGTGCAGCGGGTGGAGTCCGCCGACGACGGGGGCGGCGGGGTGTGCGAGGTCCCGGTGCGCTGGCGGGTCGTCGGCGGGATCGGTCCGCTCGGTGCGAAGAAGTGAGGCGGCCGCGCCCAGGAGCGGCCGCGCCGCTGCGGCTCAGCGGAAGTCGTCGAGGATCGTGCCGAGGTACCGGGCGGAGTCGGGTGCCGAGAGGGCCTCCAGGCACAGCCGGTCCATGACCTCCATGTACCGGTCGGTGTCGTCGGGCTTGTCGAAGTACACGGCGCTGGTCAGCTGTTCGAGGTAGACGACGTCGGGCAGGTCGCCCTCGGTGAAGCGCAGGATGCTGAACGGACCTCCGGCCGCGGAGTGGCCGCCCTTGTTGAACGGGATGATCTGCAGCGTGATGTTGGGCAGGGTGGCCATCTCGATGAGGTGCTCGATCTGCGCGCGCATGGTCGCTGCGCCGCCGAGCGGGCGGCGCAGCGCGGCCTCGTCCACCACGGCCCACAGCTTGGGTGCGTTCGGGCCGGTCAGCCGCTGTCGGCGGGCCATCCGCAACCGGACCCGGTCGTCGATCTCCTCGACGGGGTCGCCGCTGTGGCCGAGCATGATGACCGCCCGCGCGTACTCCTCGGCCTGCAGCAGGCCGGGGACGAACTGCAGCTCGTAGGTGCGGATGACCGCGGCGGCCTCCTCCAGGCCGATGTAGACCTCGAACCAGGAGGGGAGGACGTCGCTGTACTTGTGCCACCAGCCGGGCGTGTTGGCCTGGTGGGCGAGTGACAGCAGCGCGTCGCGCTCGGCCTGGTCGGACACGCCGTACAGGGTGAGCAGGTCGGCGACGTCGCGTTCCTTGAACTTGACCTGGCCGAGTTCCAGGCGGCTGATCTTGGCGTGTGAGGCGCGGATCTCGTATCCGGCGTCCTCACGGGAGATGCCCCGGGCCTGGCGCAGGCGGCGCAGCTGGGTCCCCAGGAGGATCCGCAGCACGGTCGGCCCGCCCCGTGAGGGGGTGAGTACGTCGGCTGCGGGGGCGGCGGCCTCGGCCGCCGGCCGTCTGCTGTCCATGTGCCCTCCTGGCGTGCCCGAGCCCGGTCAGTGAATCAGAAGTATGCCCGGTGCGACAACGCTCCACCCGGTGTCGCGCCGCGGGCGCCGGTACCGCGTCGGGTCGCCCTCCACCCGCTCAGTCGACGGCCGCGGTGTCGAGGAGGTGGTCGAAGTCTCCCTTTTTCGCCCCCTTGACGAAGGCCGCGAGCTCGGCGGGGGTGTAGATGAGGGCGGGGCCCTGCGGGTGCCGGGAGTTGCGCACGGCGAACTCGCCGCCGGGCAGGCGGGTGAGCTCGACGCAGTTGCCGTCGGGGTTGCTGATGCTGCTCTTCAGCCAGTCGGCGCCGTTGAGATCGGCGGCGGGGATGCCGTTGTAGACCTGCTGCATCTGTCTCTCCTCGTGGGTGAGCGGGGTGGGGGATCGGCGAGTCCGGACAGGTGGGCGCCGGGGGCGGCGCCTGGTGGGTGCCCCGTGCACGTGCATCCGTGCTTACATCGAGCGGTTGCACCTGCAAACTACGCCAATGGCGACGGAACGTGTCAAATGGTTGCATCAGCAACAAGTCGGGCGGTCGGTGGGGTCGCCGGGTCGGCGCGTGCCGCGTCGGCCTGCGGCGACACCGTTCGCGGGGGCCGCGGTGCCGCGCAGCGCCGGATCTCGGCGAAATACCCGACGCGACTCCGGAATTTCCGCACTGAACTGCATGAATACGGCGATCCCTGGAGCGTGGTGCGTCCGGCGGGGTGGACTCGGTCGTTGAATTTCTCATAACAAAGCCCCCGAAGGAGGATCTTGCGCCCACTCCACACTAGACTGCGTGATGCACATGCATCCGTGCTTACACATGAAAGAACGCGCGGACGGGGTGCAAGCAGGACCATGTGGTGCGAAGAGTCCGACGATGCAAGGAACGCGATGAATGCGCACTCTGCATACTCCAGGCCCGATGACCTGTTCACCGGGCTGACCCCGCCGTCCGCCGACAGCCGGCCCGGCACCGTCGGCCCCGGCCGCTCGGGCCTGTCGGCCGCCCCCCTGCCCATCGGCCACCACTACATCGATTCCGCCTCGGCCCAGCACGGACTCGGCTTCCACCCCGCCTCGGTCAAACTGGCGCGCGACTTCACCGACACCGTGCTCAGCGGCTGGGGGCTCGGCGACGTCGCCCTGGATGCGCGCCTGGTCGTCTCCGAGCTCGTGACCAACGCCTGCCGCCACGCCGTGCCCACGGTCGGCGGGTCGCTCGCCCAGTGGTCCATCCAGTACGCGATGGCCCGCGACGACGCCCACGTGACCTGCATGGTGCTCGACCCGAGTCGGCTTCCCCCCGTCCTGGGCGACCCCGGACAGGACGCCGAGGGCGGACGCGGACTCCCCCTCATCGACTCCTTCAGCTCCGGCTGGGGCTGGGACATCCTCGACGGCCGCGGCAAGATCGTCTGGGCCGCGTTCACCGTCGCTTAGGACGCGTTCCGCGGATCGGACCCTCACGCGCGGCCACCCGGACAGCACCCGCCGGAACACCCCCGGACCGGCCGCCGGTCGGGGCGCGGCCCACCGGGTACCGCCGATCACCCCGTGCCCACCACCGCGACCGACGCGAGGGGCGGGGCGGTGCATCCGGAGGGCGCGCGGTGGGTACCTCTCCAGCGGAGGTAGCCGATATGGCGGTGTCGACCCTGAGGGCCGGTGTCATCCGGCCGACCGCGCCCGCGGAACGGCGCGTCGCGGTGGTGCCGGCGGCCGTGTCCGGGCTGACCGGCGCCGGATTCGAGGTACTCGTCCAGGCCGGTGCGGGCACCGGCGCCCGATTCGGCGACGAGGACTACACGGACGCGGGAGCGTCCGTTCTCTCTGCGGAGGAGGTCTACGCGCGATCCGACGTCCTCCTCGCGGTCACCGTCCCCGACCCCACCGAACTGCACGGACGGCTGCGCCCCGGACAGGCCCTCGTCGGCCTGCTGCGCCCCCTGGCCGAGCCGCGGCTCGTCGGTGACCTCGCCGCCGCCGGAGCCACCGCCATCAGCCTCGACGGGGTGCCGCGCAACCTGAGCCGCGCCCAGTCCATGGACGCGCTGACCTCCCAGGCCAGCGTCGCCGGGTACAAGGCGGTCATCGTGGCCGCCGCGGCCTACGACCGCTACCTGCCGCTCCTCATGACCGCGGCCGGCGTCGCCCGCCCCGCACAGGTCCTCGTGCTCGGCGCCGGGGTGGCCGGACTCCAGGCCATCGCCACCGCCCACCGCCTCGGCGCCGTCGTCAGCGGTTACGACGTCCGTCCCGAAGCCCAGGACGAGATCCGCTCCCTGGGCGCCGACACCCTGCGGCTCCCCGCCGTCACCCGGGCGACCGCCACGGGCGGGTACGCCCGCGCACTGACCGGCGACGAGCAACAGGCCCAGCGGGAGGCGCTCGCCGCGATCCTGGGCCGCTTCGACATCGTCATCGCCACCGCGCAGGCCCTCGGCGGCCGGCCGCCCCTGCTCATCGACGCCGCCGCGCTGGGCGCCCTGCGGCCGGGTGCGGTCGTGGTCGACCTCGCCTCCGGCCCGCGCGGCGGCAATGTGCACGGCTCCCGGCCCGACGCGACCGTCGAGACGGAGAAGGGCGTCACCGTCATCGGAGCCGCCGACCTGGCCGCCACCGTCCCGCGCGCCGCCTCCGAGGCCTACGCGCGCAACATCACCGCCCTGCTGCGGCACATCGTCCGCGAGGGGGAGCTGCACATCGACCTCGACGACGAGATCCAGGCCGGGGTCGTCATCACCCACGGCGGCCGCGTCGTGCACCCGGGCGCCGCAGCGGCCGTCGCCGAACTCGGAGCCGAGCCGGGGGAGCCCGGCCCGGCGGCGGACCCGATGCCGGAAGGAGACGGGCATGGTGCCCGAAGCGCTTGACGACCTCACCGTCTTCCTGCTCAGCCTGCTGGTCGGCTATGCCGTCATCAGCCGTGTTCCCGCGACCCTGCACACCCCGCTGATGTCGGCGGCCAACGCGATCCACGGCGTCGTCCTCGTCGGCGCCCTGATCATCGCCATCACCGCCGACACCCCGGCCGGGTACGCCCTGGCCCTGGTGGCGACCGCGTTCGCCGCGATGAACGCCGTCGGCGGCTACGTCGTCACCGACCGGATGCTGCAGATGTTCCGCGGCCCCGGACGCCGTCCCGGCCGCGCGGGCGGCGGCGGAGCCGGCGGGGAGCACCACGGCGGCGCGGACGCGGCCGATGCCGCCGTCGATGCCGACCCCGGTGGCCCGGACGCGGCCGCCCGCCGACCCGGGACGGGAGGAGCGCCATGAGCGCCGTGGACGTCGTCGTCCGACTCGTCTACCTGGCCGCGGCGACCCTGTTCGTCATCGGCCTGCACCTGATGAACTCCCCGGCCACCGCACGGCGCGGCAACGTGCTGTCGGCCGTGGGCATGGGGGCGGCCGTGGCCGTGACCCTCGTCCTCCTCCTCGCCGCGCAGACCGTCACCCCCGCCGGCTGGGCGGTGATCGCCGTCGGCACCCTCGTCGGCTCGGCCGCCGGGCTGTACGCGGCGCGCCGCGTCGCCATGACCGCCATGCCGCAGCTGGTCAGCCTCTTCAACGCGGTCGGAGGCGGGGCCGCCGCCCTCATCGGCATCCACGACTACCTGCGCTTCGGCGGTCCTGACGGGGACCTCACGCTGCTCACCACCACCGCCGTCACCCTCGACGTCATCATCGGCACCGTGGCGTTCTCCGGGTCCCTGGTCGCCTCCGCCAAGCTGCAGGGCTGGATGCCGGGCCGTCCCCTGCTGCTCCCGCTGCGCGGGGCCGTCAACCTGGTGGTGGCGGCCGTCATCGCGGTCGCCTCGGTGGGCCTCATCGCCGAGCTGGCCGGAACGCCGGCCCTCCTGCTGATCGTGGTCGCCGCGCTGCTGCTGGGCGTGCTCGTCGTGCTGGCCATCGGCGGCGCCGACATGCCGGTGGTGGTCTCGCTGCTCAACTCGTGCACCGGCGTGGCCGTCGCCATGGCCGGGTTCGTCATCGGCAACTCCATGCTCATCATCGCGGGCGCGCTCGTCGGGGCCTCCGGCGGCATCCTCACCAAGCTCATGGCCGACGCCATGAACCGCCCCATCCGCGCCATCCTCGTCGGCGGCTACGGCACCGGCGACGCCGCCGGCGCGCTGCCCGGCGGGGCGGGCGACGGGGTGCGTACCATCGACGCCGACGACGCCGCGATCCGCCTCGCCTACGCCGGGCGCGTCATCATCGTGCCGGGTTATGGGCTGGCGGCCGCCCAAGCCCAGCACGAACTGCACGAGCTCGCCGAACTGCTGGAGGAGCGCGGGGTTCGGGTCGACTACGCGATCCACCCCGTTGCGGGCCGGATGCCCGGCCACATGAACGTGCTGCTCGCCGAGGCCAAGGTGCCCTACTCGCAGATGCGGGAGATGGACGAGATCAACCCGGAGTTCCCCCGCGCGGCCGTGGCCCTGGTGGTGGGGGCCAACGACGTGACCAACCCGGCCGCGCGACGCCCCGGGACGCCGGTCTCCGGCATGCCGATCCTTGACGTCGACCGCGCGGAGACGGTCATCGTGGTGAAGCGCTCACTGGGTCACGGGTACGCGGGGATCGACAACGAGCTCTACACCGATCCCCGCACGCGCATGTACCTCGCCGACGCCAAGACCGCGCTGAGCGAGCTGGGCACCGCGGTCAAGACCCTGGTGGGGTGAGGGGGGACGGCCCCGGTCTCGGCGGCGGGTGCGGCCGTCACCGCCGCGGGCATCTCAGTTGGTGGTGGATGATCAGGTCGACGTAGACGTCGCCCAGCTCGGGCAGGGAGAGTCCGCCCTCCGGGTCGTACCAGTTAAGGATGGACTCCAGGGTCTCCAGCACGGTCCCGGCCGCCATACCGGGGCCGGCGACGCGGAAGTGGCCCTGCCCGACACCGTCGCCGATGATCTCCCGGATGTGCTCGCGGTAGAGGCGCAGCTGGTCGGAGAGTTCGCGGTAGCGCACCGGGTGGATGGCGCGGAGTGTGGGCAGGAGGGCGCGGCGCAGCTCCTCCTCGGTCCGGTGTTTCCAACAGTGGTCGATATGTCGTCGAACGAGCTGGGAAAGGCGGTCGACGGGGGATTCGGGCGAACTGAAATCGGAAATCTGACGGGCTACCAATTCCCGCGTTGAACGCAGTACGACCGCGTACATGAGATCCAGCCGGGTGGGGAAGTCCCGGCGGAATTCGACGATGCCGATGCCCGTGCGCTCGGTGATCTCCCGGGTGAGTGAGGCCATGCCCAGGCCGTGCGGCCCGTGACGCGCGAAGATCGACGTCGCTGCGTCCAGGGTGTCGGCGGCCAGGCGTGTGTCATGTGGTGAGAGGTCGGCCGTCATGATCATCTCTGGGCTGCGCCGGCCGGTGGGCGAGGCGCTGTCTTGAGGGGTAGGGTCGATTCGGTTACGAATCGATTTCGAGGATAGCGCCGCTCGCCCGTCGATTCACTCCAGAAGGTGAAATCGGGGCTCGGAAATCGTCCGACCGCCGCCCTCTGCGCCGGAAGTGAGCGGTGTTCTGCGCACCGCCGTCACCCCGTTGACGCCGTTGACGCCCAGGTGGTGATGTTCGAGGCTCGGCACGGGGACGGATGGGGCGATGGCCTCCTGTGCGGCCACCCGGCCGTGCGGATCGCCGGTCAGCTTCACGAGCTCGGTCATGTGGTCGGTGATGATCGCGTCCACGCCCATGCCGATGAGCCGGGCCATGTCGGAGAAGTCGTTGACCATCCAGGTGGAGATGGCGTACCCGTGCCGGTGGACCTCGGTCACCAGGTCGCGGGTGAGCAGCTGGTACTGCGTGTTGTAGAAGCGCGGCCGCAGCGTCTGCCACATCTCGGCGGGGGGCAGCGCGGGCCGGTCCCAGGTCAGCACCAGGTCCGCCTCGGGGCGCCGCGCCCGGATCGCGCGCAGTGCCTCGACCGACCCCGCGTAGACCACCTGGTCCTCCAGCCCGTGCTCGTGCACCAGGTCGTCGGCGGCCAGGACGGTGTCCACCGCGTTCACGACCAGCATGAGCCGGGTCGGGCGGGGGTAGGAGACCGCCGCCAGCACCTCCATCAGGGTGGGGATGCGCTGCTCGACCTCGACCCCCAGCGACGCGATCTCGGCCAGGCTCATCTCGGTGACCGGACGGGGCAGGCCCCACAGCCGCCCGCGCGCCTCGGCGTGCATCAGCACGACGTGCCCGTCGGATGTGCGGTCCAGGTCGATCTCGACCATGTGCGCGCCCAGATCGATGGCCGACCGGATGGCGGGCAGGGTGTTCTCGCGGAATCCCGTGGTGTCACCGCGGTGCGCGATCGCAAGCGTCATCTCCAAACCTCCGTTACCACCGTGGCGGTGGGGGTGGACGACGATGTCCTCGGGGGGACGTGCGACAAGCGTGCCAAAGTCGGTGCCCCGATGTGGTGAAGACCGGGGAAAACGCGCTGACCCGGTCCGCGGCGGGACCCGATGCGAGCCGAGTCACCCGGGGGAGCGCCCCGCCACGCCGGGGGGACCTGGGAAACTGCTGGTGTAGGAAGTGCGTCGGTCACACTCGTGAACACGCACGACGAACACCGATACCGAAGGCGAACGATGATCCCCGACCAGCGTCGCGAGCACATCCTCAAGCTCTTGCAGGAACGCCACGTGCTGAGCATCAACGAGCTCACGTCGATGCTGTCCGTTTCGCACATGACGGTGCGGCGGGACATCCAGGCCCTGGAGAACGACGGCAAGGTGCTCTCGGTCACCGGCGGCGTCCGGCTGGCCGCCCGCCTGAAGAGCGAGCCCTCCTACCTGGCCAAGGCGCAGCTGGAGGTGCCGGCCAAACGCGCCATCACCCGGGCCGCCGCGGAGCTGGTCCGGGACAACTTCACGATCTTCCTGGACGCGGGCACCACCACGCTGCAGATGGTGCCGATGCTCACCGACAAGGTGGGACTGACCGTCATCACCAACGACTTCAACGTCGTGGGGCACCTCATGGAGTACCCCGGCATCGAGCTGATCCACACCGGCGGCGTGGTCTCGCACGCCGACCACTCCTCGGTGGGCCAGTTCACCGCGGACTTCCTCGGCAAGGTCAACGTGGACATCGCGTTCATCGCGAGCAGCTCCTGGGACGTGGAGCGGGGCTCCACCACGCCGTCGGAGGCCAAGGTGGTGGCCAAGCAGGAGTTGCTGCGGATCGCGTCGAAGAGCGTGCTGACCGTGGACAGCACCAAGTATGGGAAGTTCGGCACGTTCCGGGTCGCGCGCCTGGAGGAGTTCGACCTCATCATCAGCGACGACCGCCTGCCGCAGTCCGCGGTCGAGGAGATGGGCGAGCGGGACGTGCGGCTGGAGTTGGTGGCGCCGGAGTAGGGCGGTCCGCCGGCGCCGGTGCCGGTCGTGCCCGGTGGCCCGTGGGGAGAGGGCCGGTCAGTCCTCGTCGGAGTCCGGCTCGGCCGGGCAGTACAGTTCGAGCTGTATACCGTCGGGATCGGCGAAGGTCAGCATGGATCCGTGGTCGGCGTGGACGACGGGCGAGTGGTCGATGTCGAGCTCGGTGAGGCGCTCCTCCCAGCCCTCCAGTTCGCCCAGGCAGCTCACCTGGAAGGCGATGTGGTCCACACCGGCGTGGCGGTGGTCGAACCTGCCCTTGAAGTGGTCCTCGTGCTGGGTGAAGCCGAGGACGACACCGCTGGGGTGGCGGCACTCGGTGTGCAGCCACCGCTTGCCGTCACGCGTCTTGTGTTCCTTGAAACCGAGGACGGAGCGGTAGAAGTCGATGCTGGCGTCTCGGTCACGCACGGAGAGCGTGAGGTGCGCGAGGCCAGTCACACTAGGCACGGAAACCTCTCTTCGGCGGTCCTGCATCCGAAGTTTGCGGGGAGGGAACAGCGTAAGCACAATTTTTGAGCGTACGCCCCGATTCCGGGTGGTCAGGCAGCTGTTAATGCATCTTTAACGCATTCGGGGTAAATCACCACACTTCCATCGAAGTGTGTACCCGGCCACGTCCCTCGAAAGCCCCCTTGACCAGGCAATTCTCGGATCGATGCGGGGTCGGGGACGGGGGGTGCGGCAGGGCCGGGTGGTCCGCTTATGATGATCGTCACGCTCAGTGAGGGGCGGTGCGGGCGGCCTTCACATCGACTCACGCAGCGGTGCTCGGCGCCGGCCGAGTCCGCTCCGGCGCGGGCACCGCGTACCAGCGGGACCGGACCACACCGACGGCGACCACCGCGGCACCGAAGGCGGCCGAGGCGGCGACCAGGAACGCCCCGTGGAAGCCGAAGGCCTCGGCGGCGTGGCCCGCGACCGTCGAGCCCAGGGCCTGGCCGAGGATGAGGCTGCTGAGGATCAGCGTCATGGCCTGACCGAGGCGGGCGGGCGGAGCGGCCCGCTCGGCCAGCCCGAAGATCGTGACGATGTGCGGGCCGATGGCGCACCCCATGAGGAACATCGCCGCGCCCAGCGCGACCGGCCCGGGGGCCAGGAACAGCGGGAGCGAGAGCAGGCCCAGCCCCACGGAGGCGGCGCGCAGGCGCGCGGTCAGCGCGATGCGGGCCGGGACCGAGGCCATCAGCAGGCCGGCGGTCGCGCTGCTCACGCCCATCACCGCGTACATCAGGCCGGACAGATCGGCGTGACCCATGCTCTGGGTGTAGGCGGTGACGCCGGTGGCCGCACCGCCGAAGAACAGGCCCTGGCAGAACATCGGCAGGATCAGGACCAGCAAGCCGGGCCGGGCCAGCCGGTCCTGGCCGGGGGTGAACGGGGTGCCGGGCAGCGCGGTCGGGTGCACGGCGAACAGCGCCCCGAAGACACCGATGAGCACGGCCGCCCCCAGCACGCTGGCCGCGGGGTGGACGAGGAGCGCCAGCACGCCGACGAGCGCCGGGCCGATCACGAACCCCGTCTCGTCCAGGACCCCTTCGACCGACAGGGCCGCGGCGATCGACCGCTCCCGGTCGTGCTCGCGCCGCTTGGCCAGGGCGATCCAGCGGGATCGGGCCAGCGGGCCGATCTGCGGCATGCACAGCCCGGCCAGTGCCGCCAGCGCGGCGAGCACCCACACGGGAGCTCCGGCGAAGACGGCGGCGACCAGGAGGGCGAGCAGCGCCGCGTCGAGCAGCGAGGTGAGCAGGACCACCGGGCGCTGCCCGCGCCGGTCGGCGAAGCGCGCGATGACCGGCCCGCCGATGGCCTCACCCAGGGCCAGCGCCCCGGACACCGCGCCGCCGGCGGCGACGCTGCCCACCTGAGTGGTGACGAGGGTGAGCGTGCCGATGAGCGACATCGACACCGGGAGTCGGGCGAGGAACGAGACGAGCAGCAGGGGGGCGCCGGCGATCGCGTGCATGCGTCGCAGCGTTGCCAGGGGAGACATGGAACTCCAGATTCTCTTTCAGTCTTCCGGGCGCTGACGGGCGCGGCGGCACGGCGCGGTCGGCGCGTGTCGCACTCACCGGGCGTGTACGGCCCTGGAGGCCGCACGGGGGGTCGGTGGGCGCGGGGACTGCGAGGAGAAGGTTCCAGTAAAGGTCCCATCATCAGCTCAAAACTCAGAACACGATACTAGGGCGCCTGATTCCCTCGGTCTTCGGACGTGGAGTGTGACCTGAATCCGACCGGTGGTCGGCGTGCATCCTGTGCGCAGCCGCCCTTCGGTCGCATCATCAAGTTCTGCTTCATCGCTTCTCGTAGGCGAATCAACTCGTGCTGCGTGGTCGAAGCTGGCAGAGTGGCGGCCATGCGTCAGACCACCACCCTCCACATCGCCACCGTGTTCCTCGGCGACGGCGACACCGGAGGCAACGAGCTCGGCGTCTTCCTCGACGCCCCGGGCCTGCCCGCCTCGGCCCGCCAGGCGATCGCCACCCACCTCGGCTACGCGGAGACGGTCTTCCTGGAGGATCCCGCCACCGGACGGCTGCACATCCACACCCCCGCTGTGGAACTGCCCCTGGCCGGGCACCCCCTCGTCGGCACGTCCTGGCTGCTGCGTCGGGAGGGGCGCGCCCTCGACACCCTCAACCCCCCGGCCGGACCCGTCGCCACCTGGGCCGAGGGCGAGCGGACCTGGATCCGCGCCGATCCCGACCGGGCGCCGGTCTTCGCGACCCGGCGGCTGGCCACCGCCGCCGAAGTCGATGCGATGGAGGGCGGCGAGCCCGGCGTCGACCTGCACGTGTGGGCCTGGGAGGACGGCGGTGAGGCCACCGGGCGCGTCCGGGTCCGGGTCTTCCCGCACGAGATGGGCATCACCGAAGACGAGGCCACCGGCGCCGCCGCCCTGCGCCTCGGCCAGCGGCTGCGGCGCCCGCTCGTCATCCGCCAGGGCGTGGGCTCCCGTATCGACGTCCGCCCCGGCCCCGACGGCACCGTCGAGGTCGGCGGCCGCGTCGCCCTGCTGGAAAAGCGCGACTACACGCTGCCGTAGTTCCCGGCGGTGGCACCGCCTCGGGGACGGCGGTGCCACCGCACGCCTCCCGTCGTTCTAGGGCGTGTTCGGCGGATGCTTTCCTCCTGAGCGAGCGGCCGTCCGGGGCTGCGCTCGCACGCCGCTGCACGAAGTCGATCCAGGTCGGCTTCACGAGTGGAGCGGCGCGGCGAGCGTCGTTCCGGTGGCCGCGAGCCGGGAATGATCCGTCGAACACGCCCTAGCCTTCAAGGTGGCGGGTGGGACGAGTGGGGAGGATCACCGGGACATGTCGGCGACGCGGTTGCTGGTTCTGGGCGTAGTGCGGGCGTTCGGCCGGGCGCACGGTTATCAGGTGCGCCGGGAGCTGATCTCGTGGGGCGCGGAGCAGTGGGCCAACGTCAAACCCGGGTCCATCTACCACGCACTGCGCCAGCTCGTGAAGGCGAATATGGTCGGCGCCGCCGGGGTGGAGGACAGTGACGAAGGGCCGGAGCGGATCCTCTACGAGATCACCGATGACGGGGAGACCGAGTTCCGGCGGCTCCTGGGTAAGGCGCTCTCCGACGCCGACGCCAAACCCGAGTTCTTCGGCGCCGGGATCACGTTCATGACCTGCCTGCCGCGCCGAACGGTCATCACGTATCTGCGGCATCGCCTGTCCCACCTGGAGGCCGCCGACGAGCTGCTGGCCACGTTGCGGCGGAACGACCTGGAGGAGGGGCGCAAACCCGAGCACGTCTGGGAGCTCTTCGAGTGGTGGGTGGTCGAGGCGCAGGCCGCGTCCGACTTCACCCGCGGCATGATCGAACGCCTGGAGCAGGGCGCCTACACCATGGCCGACGACGCGGGCGGAGGCGCCCCGTTCGGCGCTCCTGCCTCCGCGCCGCCCGGCGCCGACTGAGACGGGTGCCCACCGCAACGCAGTAATCAAGTTTGACTACCTGTTTCGGAAGGGTGCATTCTTGCCTCGGTAATCAAGTTTGACTACTGGAGTCGAGATGATCCATACCCGAGCACTCACCCGGACCTTCCCGGCCAGGGGCACCACCGTCGAGGCCGTCCGCGGACTCGACCTCGACGTCGGTGCCGGTGAACTCCTCGCCTTCCTCGGCCCCAACGGGGCGGGCAAGAGCACCAGCCTGCGCATGCTCACCACTCTGCTGCGCCCCACCTCCGGCAGCGCCACCGTGGCCGGGTGCGACATCGTGGCCGACCCACGGGGCGTACGGCGCCGCATCGGCTACGTCGGCCAGGGCCACAGCGCCGGCGTCGGCCAGCGGGTCCGCGACGAGCTGGTCACCCAGGGCCGCTGCCACGGAATGTCGGGCGGCGAAGCCCGCACCCGCGCCGACGAACTGCTGGCGCTGCTGGAGCTCGATGGAACGGCCGACCGGGAGGCCGCCCACCTCTCCGGCGGCCAGCAGCGCCGCCTCGATGTCGCGATGGGCCTCATCCACCGGCCCGACCTGCTCTTCCTGGACGAGCCCTCCACCGGACTGGACCCGCACAGTCGCGCCAACCTCTGGGAGCACATCGCCCGCCTGCGCGCCGAGCAGGGCATGACCCTCGTCCTGACCACGCACTACCTGGACGAGGCCGACGCCGTCGCCGACCGCGTGGTGGTCATCGACCACGGCGCCGTCATCGCCGACGGCACCCCCGACGAGCTCAAGGGCAAGGTGTCGGGCGACCTCGTCACCCTCACCACCGAGCCCGGCGGCGCGCGCCGCGCCGCCGAAGCGGTCACACGCATCCCCTCGGCGCACGACGTCGACGCCGACGGCGACGGCGCCACCGTCCGGCTGCGCGTCGAGCGCGGCGACGCCGTCCTGCCCGAGCTGCTGCGCGCGCTCGGCGCCGCCGGTGTCGAGCCGCTCACCCTCCAGGTGCAGCGCCCCACCCTCGACGACGTCTTCCTCACCCTGACCGGCCGCAGCCTGCGCGAGGACACGCCATGAGCACGACCACCGCCCCCGCCGTTCCGACCCGCCCTGACAGGACAGGAGCCATGCACGTCCTCCGCGACACCGGCATCATCTGCCTCCGCCAGCTACGCCCCACCCTGCGCAACCCCTTCGCGATGTTCGCCTTCGCGATGCTGCAGCCGGTGCTCTACCTCGTGCTGTTCGGCCCGCTGCTCACCGGGGTCCCCGGCGCCGTGGGCGACGACCCATGGAACTGGTTCGTCCCCGGCATCCTGGCCATGCTCGGCCTGTTCGGAACCGCGTTCGCCGGCTTCGGCCTCCTCCCGGAGCTGCACAGCGGAGCGCACGAGCGGCTGCTGGCCACACCGGTGAGCCGGATCGCGCTGCTGCTGGGCCGGGTGATGCGCGACGTCGTCGTGCTCCTCATCCAGGCGGTCATCCTCATCGCGGCCGTGACGGCGTTCGGCATGCGGCCATCGCCCGCCGGCGTCGCGGCCGGGCTGCTGCTCCTGGCCGTCCTGGGCATCGGCCTGGGCACCCTGTCCTACCTGCTGGCCATGGTGCTGAAGGTGCAGCACATGTTCGCCGGGCTGCTGCAGACGGTCATCATGCCGCTGATCCTCACCTCGGGTCTGCTGCTGCCCATGGACCAGGGGCCGGGATGGCTGTACGCCGTCTCGCGGGTCAACCCGGTGACCTATGTCGTCGAGGCCGAACGCGCCCTGTTCGCCGGGCACCTGGCCGACCCGGCCGTCGCGGTCGGGGCCCTGGTCGCCGTCGCCGTGGCCGCCGCCGCACTGGCCCTGGGCACCCGGCGGATGCGGACGCTGAGCGCCTGACCGCGCCCGGTCACCCCCTCCTCCGTCGATCTCGGAGATATTGGGCTCCCAGCGGCGATTTTTACCCCAATATCCCCGAGATCAACGCAAGGGGCAGGGGTGTCAGTCCGGGCGGGTGACCGGGCGCCAGGGGATGGGGCTGGAGAGGACCATCGTGCTCGACGGGCGGCCGTGTTCGGCCAGCCGGTCGATGACCCCCTCGAAGTGGGCCATCGAGGTGACGCCGAGGAACAGGACGCAGCAGGCGTCGCCGGTGACCCGGTGGACCTGGAGGATCTCCGGGAGGGCCAGTGCCGTCTCGTCGCGCAGCAGGCACAGCGGACCGAAGCACTCCATGCGTACCAGCGCCGTCACCGGGAGCCCGGCCGCCTCCGGGTCGACATGCGCGTGGTAACCGGTGATCACGCCCGTGTCCTGGAGGCGGCGCACGCGCTCGGCGACGGCGGGGGCGGACAGGTTCACCCTCCGGGACAGCTCGTTGTAGGACAGCCGCCCGTCGGCCTGGAGCTCGGCGAGGATCCGCCAGTCGATGCTCTCCATGAGGCTTCCGATCGTGAACTCAAGCGCGGAAATTGCTTACGATTGTTAGGTCGGACGTGCCGAATGGCAAGCGTCGGCCCTTCTCTCCTCCGCCCTTTCTGCAGCATCCTGAGGTTCACATCACATTCGGCGACCTGGCCCCGAGCGGCGACATTCCGGGTGGCGGCACGAAGAGTCGGCGGCACCCGCCTCCACCGCCCGGCGGCCGCCCAGGAGAGGTGGGAACGATGGCCAAGGCCGCAGCGCCGACGGCGGAGCGGGAGCGCGCGCAGCGCGCGGCGGACAACCGGGGGAGGCCCACCGCCACCGTCGCCCAGGCGGGCGAGTACATCCGCTACGGCGCCATCGACACCCTGCACGACCTGCAGCGGCCCCGTACGGACGAGCCCGCCGAAGTCTCGTTCATCATCACCACCCAGGTCATGGAACTGCTCTTCGCGCTGGTCCGGCAGCGCTGGGAGCAGGCCTGCGACGCGCTCGACGCCGACGATGTGCCCGCGGCCGTCGCGGCGCTCCGGCGGGGCACCGCAGCCCAGGACGTGCTGGCCGAATCCTGGGACCTGCTGGCATCGCTCACCCCCACCGAGTTCAACGGGTTCCGCGACGCGCTGGGGGAGGCCTCCGGCTTCCACTCCTTCGCCCACCGCCACCTGGAATTCCTCCTCGGCAACAAGTCCCGGCGGATGATCGAGCCGTATGCCGCCCTGCCCGAGGTGCACGCCGAGCTGGAGCGCGCCCTAGCCAGGCCCGGGCTGTACGACGCGGCGCTGCGGCTGCTGCACCGGCGCGGCCTGCCGGTCCCCGCCGAGCGGGCCGACCGCGACTGGTCGCAGCGCTACACCCCGCACCGCGGCGTCGAGCGTGCCTGGGCCCGGGTCTACGCCGACGCCCGCCCCGGCGACGAGCTGCTCGCCCTGGCCGAGGTCCTGCTCGACACCGCCGAGCGTGTCACCCGCTGGCGGCACCGCCACCTGATGGCGGTCAAGCGGTCGATGGGCGCGAAACCGGGTACGGGGGGCTCCAGCGGCCTGGACTGGCTGGCCGAGAGCGCCGGCGCCGACGTCTTTCCCGAACTCTGGTCGCTGCGCACCTCGGCGTGAGGCACGGCAGGGTGCGGCGGAACCTCGGACAGCGGCGGGCCCCGGGCCCGGCGACGACCTCAGGAGAGCGAGCGGATGACGGGAATCACACGAGAGAAGTGCGCGAAGCTGGACGCGGCCGACCCCCTGGCCCCGTTCCGCGACGAGTTCGTCCTCCCCGAGGGTGTCGTCTACCTCGACGGCAACTCCCTGGGCGCGCTGCCCAAGGCCACCCCGGGCCGGGTGGCCGACATGGTCGAGCGCGAGTGGGGGCGCGACCTCGTCAGGAGCTGGAACACCGCGGGGTGGTGGGACAAGCCGCGCACGCTGGGCGCCAAGCTCGCCCCGCTGGTGGGGGCGGCACCGCACGAGGTGGTGGTCGGTGACGGAACGTCGGCCAATCTGTTCAAGGCACTGGTCGCGGCTCTGCGGTTGAACCCCGGCCGCCGTGTCGTGCTGGGCGAGACGGGCAATTTCCCCACCGACCTGTATGTGACCCAGGGCGCCGTGGAGCTGATGGGCGCCGCCGAGCGCAGGGTCGACCCCGACGGTCCCGAGCTGGCCGCGGCGCTGGGCGCGGGTGACGTCGCCGTGGTCCTGCTCAGCCACGTCGACTACCGCACCGGTGCGCTGCGCGACATGCCCGCCGTCACCCGCATGGCCCACGACAGCGGCGCCCTGGTCGTCTGGGACCTGTGCCACAGCGTGGGGGCGCTGCCCATCGAGCTGTCGGCGTGCGGCGTGGACTTCGCGGTGGGCTGCACCTACAAGTACCTCAACGCCGGTCCGGGCACCCCCGCCTTCGGCTACGTGGCCGAACGCCACCACGCCACCGCCCGCCAGCCGCTCAGCGGCTGGCACGGGCACATCCGGCCGTTCGACTTCACCGGCGACTACGAGCCGGCCGTGAGCGCCAGCCGCTTCCTCAGCGGGTCGCAGCCCCTGATCGCCGACGCCGCGCTGGAGGCGAGCCTGGACCTGTTCGCGCGTGTCGACATGCGGCGGGTGCGCGAGAAGAGCCTGGCGATGACGGAGATGTTCATCGACCTGGTGGAGCCGGTCGGGCTGCGGCTGGTGACCCCGCGCGAGCCGGAGCGCCGCGGCAGCCAGGTGGCGCTCGCCCACCCCGACCCCGAGGCCGGGTATCCGATCGTGCAGGCGCTGATCACCCGCGGCGTCATCGGCGACTTCCGTGCGCCCGACGTGCTCCGATTCGGCTTCACCCCGCTCTACCTGCGCTACGTGGACGTCTTCGACGCCGCGACCGCGCTGGTGGAGGTGCTGGACACCGACGAGTGGCGCGACCCCCGGTTCGCCGAGCGGGCGCAGGTCACATGATCCTTGAACGGCTACTTACCGGTAGGTCAAGAGATGACCACGTGATTCCCGTGAGATGAAGCGCACTTTCGGGTGTGATGAGCACTTCTTTTCGGGAGCCGAGAGCGTCCGAAACGCCCGCGAGTGCGGGCGTTTTACCCTTCGCCCGGCCCGTCCCGACCACACCTGATCTGCGGTTTTACCTTCTGACCTGGTGCGTTTTGCTTTCTCGTGGGCTAGAGTCCTCGGTGATCGGTTCGTGATCTGGATGTGCGGGTGCATCGTGGTGCCCACCGGATCACGCCGATGCCGAGCCCCGGGCTGTCCAACACGCCCCGGGTGAACGAGACCCCCACGTCTCCTCCGGGCCGGGCCGCGCGAATCGAGCGTCTGCCCCTTCGCTCGCCGTCCCCAACTGCGAGCACGGCCCCGACGTCTGGCGACCCAGCCAGGCGAACCCCTTCCCGAAGAGCACTCCGCAGCCGATTCCCGCTGCCCCACACCTGTGGCCGGAATCCGTCTCCGTCGTGCCCACGGTCTCGCTCGGCCCTGTCCCCAACCTGGGTTCTTATAGATGACTTCCGAAAATCCTGTGCAGTACGGCAAGGTCAAAGCGTCCTACTTCTGGGACGACGGCTCCGGCATCAACGGCGACACGGGCCTGCCCGCCTCGGGCGAGCCCATGCAGAAGGGCCTCTTCGCCAGCCCCAGCTGGCCGCTCGGTACCGAGGGCTACATCGTCTACAACGGCAAGCGCGCCGACTTCTTCATCGGCGACCGCGGCCCCGGCAACCCGGCGGAGAACTGCAACGTCCTCCTCGACATCGACGGCAAGACCTTCGCCGAACTGACCGGCGAGTCCTGGAACACCAACAGCCTCACCGTCTCCGGTGGCAACGGCCACATCGACGTCGAGTACTACATCACCTCCTGGGGCAGCGGCCGCGGTGAGCCCGGTGCGCCCAAGCCCATGAGCGGCTCGACCACCTGCAACAGCGCCGTCTCTCCGATCCCCGAGCACGCCAAGAAGGACAGCAAGGCGGAGAAGGAGAAGAAGAAGCGCGAGGAGGAGAAGAAGAAGGCCGAAGAGGCCAAGAAGAAGGCCGAGGCCGAGAAGAAGAAGGCCGAGGAGGCCAAGAAGAAGCAGGCCGAGGAGAAGCAGCAGGCCGAGCTGGCGCAGAACAAGGCCGACAAGGTCGACCAGAAGTCGGGCAACGGCGAGGAGTCGCACACCGGCTTCGAGACCGGCACCGCCACCAACGACCTCTCGGGCATCTCCCTGGCCGGCAACGAGCTGCCGATGGCCGCCGGCGTCCTCACCCTCGCGCTGCTCCCCGCCCTCGCGGTGGCCGTCCTGGCCAAGCGCAACCGCCCCCAGCCCAAGCACGCCCTCGCCGAGGCCGGCGAGAACGGCTCGGGCTCCACCTGGGACACCGTCCGCAACATCGACTGGCAGTCGCTGAAGTCGGCCGACGGGTGGCGCAACCTCGTCTCCGAGCTGCGCCGCAAGTGATCCCGCCCCGGTCAGGCCGCCGGTCGGCCGACTGACCGGACACGCGACGCCTTCGGACACCCCGCCCTAACCCCGCGGGGTCCGCCGACGGCACGGGTATCCCGGCCGGGCGCAGCCGCCCCGGCCCCCATCGCGGGTCAGAGGTCGCCCAGCAGCAGACCGGGCCGCTCCACGCAGTCGGCCACGAACCGCAGGAAGCCCCCGGCCTCCTCCCCATCGCACACGCGGTGGTCGAACGCCAGGGTCAGCTCGGTCACCGGGCGGGCCACGACGTCCTCGCCCACCACCCACGGGCGCTTCACGATGCGCCCCATCCCCACGATCGCCACCTCGGGGTGGTTGATGATCGCCGCGGAACCGTCCACCCCGAACACCCCGTAGTTGTTCACCGTGAACGTCCCGCCGGTCAGCCTCGACGGCGGAAGCGACCCGGCCCGCGCGGCCGATGTCGCCGCCGACATCTCCGCCGCGAGCTCCCGCGTCGTCATCCGGTCCGCTTCACCGACCACCGGCACCATCAGGCCCCGCGGCGTCTGCGCCGCGAACCCCAGGTGGACCCGGCCGAAGCGGACCAGCTCGGAGCGTTCGGTGTCCACCCGCCCGTTCAGGGCCGGGTAGCGCCGCAGCCCCAGCAGGCAGAATTTCGCCAGCAGCGCCAGCACGCTCACCGGCCGCTGCGGGTCGGCGGCGTTCAGCTGCGCACGCAGCTCCAGCAGGCCGGTGGCGTCGGCATCCACCCACACCGTCGCCTCGGGGATCTCCCGCCGCGACCGTGTCAGCCGCTCGGCCATCGTGGCCCGCACGCCGCGCAGCGGGATCCGCTCCTCCTCGCCCGTACCCGCCTGGGACGGCACCGCGCGCGGCGCGACCGCCGCGACGCCGGGAGCGGCGACGTCCGACGCGGTGCTCGGCACACCTGCCGCGGCGGAGGGGCGCTCGCGCCCCTCGATCGCCGCGAGCACGTCGCGGCGCAGCACCAACCCGCCCTCGCCGCTGCCCCGCAGCGACGCGGCGTCGATTCCGTGCTCCCGCGCCATACGCCGCACCAGCGGTGAGACCACCGCGGTGCGCCGCCCCGCGCCGGGGGGCGGGGACGGAGACGCGGACGCCGTTGTCCGCGTCCCGTCCGCCGAGGGGGCACGCCGCCGGCCACCGCTGCGCCGCGGGGCCCCCTCCCCTGTGCCGTAGCCCACCAGGACCGCACCGGACCCCGGCGTCCCTGCGGTGGCGCCGTTGCCACCGCCGCCGGTTTCCGCGGACCCGCGGGCCCCGGGCACGACGACACCGGGCTCGCCGAAACCGGCGTCCGCCCCCGGTGCCGAGGCCGAGGTATCGATGCTGATGAGCGGGGCACCTACAGCGATGACCTCGCCGGGGCCACCGTGGAGCGCCACCACCCTGCCGCCGAACGGGCAGGGCACCTCGACGCTCGCCTTCGCGGTCTCCACCTCCACGACCGGCTCGTCGACGGCGACCTCGTCGCCGACGGCCACCCGCCAGCCGACGATCTCCGCCTCGGTCAGCCCCTCACCGAGGTCGGGTAGGGCGAAGTCGCGGACGGACCCGGGGGAAGAAGCGCGCGCCGTCACGCCCCCACCCCCGTGTGCTGCCGGGTGGAGCGGCCGTCGGCACTGCCCTCCACCCACTCCGACTCCCACTGCAGGCGGTCGACCGCGTCCAGGATGCGGTCGACACCGGGAAGGTGGTACTCCTCCAGCTTGGGCGGGGGGTAGGGGATGTCCAGTCCGCCGACGCGCAGCACCGGCGCCTCCAGGTAGTGGAAGCAGCGCTCGGTGACGCGCGCGGCGACCTCGGCGCCGTAACCGCCGAACGTGGAGGCCTCGTGTACCACCACCGCGCGTCCGGTCCGGCGTACCGAGGACACCACCGTCTCCTCGTCGAACGGGGCGAGGCTGCGCAGGTCGACGACCTCGATGTCGCGTCCCTCACGCCGCCCGGCCTCGGCGGCCTCCAGCGCGGTGGCCACCATCGGCCCGTAGGCGATCAGGGTCACGTCGCCGCCGGCGCGTCGCACCACCGCCCGGTCCATGGGCTCGGTGCGGGCCGGGAGGTCCAGCTCGGCCGTGGCCCAGTAGCGGCGCTTCGGCTCCAGGAACACCACCGGGTCGGGGCACTCGATCGCCTCGCGCAGCATCGAGTAGCCGTCGGCCGGGGTCGCGGGTGTCACCACCCGCAGCCCGGGGGTGTGGGTGAAGTAGGCCTCCGAGGAGTCGGAGTGGTGCTCCACCGCGCCGATCCCGCCGCCGTAGGGGACGCGGATGACCAGCGGCAGCTCCACCCGGCCCCGGGTGCGGTTGCGCATCTTGGCCACGTGCGAGACGACCTGCTCGAACGCGGGCAGCGCGAACGCGTCGAACTGCATCTCCACCACCGGGCGCTGCCCGTACATGGCCATGCCGACGGCGGTGCCGACGATGGCGGCCTCGGCCAGCGGAGAGTCGAAGCACCGGTCCTCGCCGAACGCGGCGGCCAGCCCGTCGGTGACCCGGAAGACCCCGCCGAGCGCGCCGACATCCTCCCCGTAGACGAGCACGTCGGGGTCGTCGGCCAGGGCGTCGCTCAGGGCGCGGTTGAGCGCCCGTGCCAGACTGATCTCGGCCATACTCGCTCAGCCCCTCCGCATCTCGTCGAGCAGCTCCTGGCGCTGCCGCCGCAGCATCGCCGGGGCGGTCGCGTAGACGTGGGAGAACAGGTCCTCCGGATCGAGCCCGTCCGCCCCGTCCAGGCGCTCGCGCACGTCGGCGGCGAGCCGCTCGGCCTCGGCGCCGACGCGCTCCAGCTCCGCGTCGTCGAGGCGCCCCTCGCCGCGCAGCAGCGCCTCCAGGCGGGTGATCGGGTCGCGTGCCCGCCAGAACTCCACCTCGGCGTCGTCCCGGTAGCGCTGCGGGTCGTCGGAGTTGGTGTGCGGGTCCAGCCGGTAGGTCTGCGCCTCGACGATGGCCGGGCCGCCGCCGGCGCGGGCCTCGGCCAGCGCCTGGGAGACCACGGAGTGGACGGCCGCAGCGTCGTTGCCGTCGACGTTGTAGCCGCGCATCCCGTACCCGATCGCCTTGTGCGCCAGGGTCGGGGCGGCGGACTGCTTCTCCAGCGGGACGCTGATCGCCCACCGGTTGTTCTGGATGAGGAAGACCACGGGGGTGTTCCACACCGCGGCGAAGTTGTAGGCCTCATGGGCGTCGCCCTCGCTGGTGGCGCCGTCACCCATGAGCACCAGAGCTGCCGTGTCGCGGCCCTTGCGCCGCGCGGCATAGGTCAGTCCCACGGCGTGTGAGGCGTTGGTGGCCAGCGGGGTGCACTGCGGCGCGCAGCGGTGCGACTCGGGGTCGTACCCGCTGTGCCAGTCGCCGCGCAGCAGCGTCAGCACCTCCACCGGGTCGACGCCGCGGGTGACCAGGGCGACGCAGTCGCGGTAGGTGGGGAACAGCCAGTCGTCGTCCGCCAGCGCCAGCACGCCGCCCACCTGGCACGCCTCCTGGCCGTGCGAGGAGGGGTAGACCGCGAGGCGGCCCTGGCGGGCCAGCGCGCCGGCCTGGCGGTCGAAGCGCCGTCCGATGATCATCGCCCGCAGCAGCGCCAGCAGGGTGCCGGGTTCGGGAGTGGGGTGGAGGCCCTCGCCGACGCGGTTCCCTCCGGGGTCCACAAGTCGGATCGGCTCCTGGGAGGGGAGTGGTGGAGCCGAGCCGGCCGATCCATCGGTGCGCTTCATGTCTTGAATATGAAGTGAATCACCCCATAGTGTCCATATCGTGCGCGCGACCGTGGACGGATGGCCGAAGCGAGTTCCCAGCGCCGCAGAACGTCC
Organism: Nocardiopsis mwathae; assembly: GCF_014201195.1. NCBI lineage: Bacteria > Bacillati > Actinomycetota > Actinomycetes > Streptosporangiales > Nocardiopsidaceae > Nocardiopsis > Nocardiopsis mwathae. Next base: position 1,318,998 of record NZ_JACHDS010000001.1, read on the forward strand.
TGGATGATCTCCGCTGACGCGGTGTGAGGTGAGACACATGGCCGTGCGACTCGACGCGGTGGACCGGCGCATCGTCGAGCTGCTGCGCGCCGACGGCCGGATGTCCATCCGCGCCGTCGCCCAGCAGGCGCACATCTCCCGGGCCAACGCCTATGCCCGGCTCGACCGGCTGCGCGACCAGGGGGTGATCCGCGGATTCACCGCCGTCATCGACCCCGAGAAATACGGGACCGGGCTGGCCGCCTACGTCTCGGTGCGGATCGAACAGCATTCCTGGGAGAAGTTCCGCGACTACCTGCGCGACATCCCCGAGGTCGACCACGCCGCCCTGGTGTCGGGCGACGTCGACCTCCTCCTGCTGGTCAGGGTGGCCGACGCCGCCGCACTGCGCACCTTCGTCCTCGACCGCCTGCAGCGGATCCCGGAGGTCCGCAACACCCAGACGATGTTCATCCTCGACGAGCCGCCGATCAATCGCCACCCCTGAGATCGGTCGCCCGGGCGGAGAATTCGCCGCCGAATTTGCGGAACGTCGATTCTCCCGGCCTTTCGATTTCTCGGCGCCGCGTCCAGGGCCGCGGGTCGCGAAACGGCGGGGTGTTCTTCGTCACCGTTCCCGCCGTCCGCCCGGTCGAATATGCGGTTTGACGAAAAGTGCCCGGCGGGGCCAGACTGGCAGGGCAGCACCTCGTTCGGTGAGGCTCCTGCGTGAACACAGGCCACTGGTCCGTCGGTGTCGAGAGACGCCGCCGGGTTAGGACAGGCCTCCCCGGCTTAAGGGGTGGCCCCAAGTGGCTTCCGGGCGACCGGATCACGTCACGCAGTGCCAAAGCTCTGACGTGGAGGTTCTTCGTATCCCCGCGCTCTGGTCGAGGGCCGCGGCCGCAATTGGCGGTGCATGCGGTTCGTCCGGCCCACCTCACCGCCCGGTGGCGGCTGCCGTCGCGGGCGACCCGTCCGTGGCGCAGAGGCGCACTGGCCGGTCCGGGCGCGATCAGGGGAGGTGATGGCCGATGAGGCCGGGGCGAAGTCCGTCCGCGACGACCCACGGTAATGCCGCCTTCGAATACCCGCATCCGTGAGGCCGTGATTGTCTGCGGGGTCCGCGTTGCCGTTCCCCGATGTACACGTCGTCCATCCGGGCCACTTCCGTTCGAACGCCGAACGGCTATTTCCGCGTGCCTGCGCTTTCCCTCACGAATTCCGGAGGAGAAACCATGAACCTCGTTCGCACCTCCCTGCGCACGATCCTCGACGAGCCCCGCCCCGAGGCGCTGGAGCGCTGGTTCGGAGACATCACCGACCCGCACGAGCGGGGCGAGGAGCTGGCCGGCCTGGACCAGGAGCGCGCCGGGCGGCTGGCCCACCTCATCGGCCCGGCCGCCACCGCCGGCCTGGTGGAGTCGGTGGACCGGCACACCGCCGCCGATTTCCTCGGCCGGCTGCCGCTGGCGACCGCGGTCGGCGTCCTCGGTCTCATCCGTACCGACCGCGCCGCCGCGATCCTGCGCGAGATGCCTTCCCCGCTGGTGGTCGAGGTACTGGCACGGATGGGACGCGACCGGGCGGCCCCGCTGCGGACGGTGCTGGCCCACCCGCCGACGACCGCTGGGGCGCACATGACGCCGGTGTTCATCGCGCTGCCGGCCGAAACCCCGGCGGGGGAGGCCATCGAGAGGGTGCGGGAGAGCGCCGCCGACGGCGCGGTGGCCTTCACGCTGTACGTCACGGGCGACGGCGGAGAGCTGCTCGGCGTCGTCGCGTTCCGCTCCCTCGTGCTGGCCCCGGCCGCGGCCCCGGTCGCCGAGCTGATGCGGACCCGGGTCGTGACGGTCGCGGCCGACGCGGACCGCGAGGAGGCGGCCCGCCTGCTCAACGCGCACGACCACGCGGCCCTGCCGGTGGTGGACGACGGCCGGATCATCGGTGTCATCACCGCCGACAGCGTCGCCGAGATCGTGGAGGAGGAGGCCACCGAGGACGCCGAGCGCCAGGGCGGATCGGCCCCTCTGGACGTGCCCTACCTGCACGCCTCCCCGATGAAGCTCTGGCGCAAGCGGATCCTGTGGCTGCTGGTCCTGTTCGCCGCTGAGGCGTACACGGGCACGGTCCTGCGGCACTTCGAGGAGGAGCTCGAAGCCGCCATCGCGCTCGCCTTCTTCATCCCGCTGCTGATCGGAACCGGCGGCAACACCGGTACCCAGATCACCACCACCCTCGTCCGCGCGATGGCCACCGGCGAGGTGGCCCTGCGGGACATGGGGCGGGTCGTTCGCAAGGAAATGGGCACCGGCATGCTCATCTCGATGGCGATGGCCGGCGCCGCGATGATCCGCGCCTGGATGTTGGGGGTGGGGCCGCAGGTCACCCTGGTGGTGGTGCTGTCGGTCGCGGCGATCGTGCTGTGGTCGGCGCTCGTCTCCTCGATTCTTCCGCTGGTGCTGCGCCGCGTCGGCATCGACCCGGCGGTGGTGTCGGCTCCGTTCATCGCGACGCTGGTCGACGGCACCGGGCTGATCATCTACTTCGAGATCGCCAAGCTGGTGCTGTGGTGAGCAGGCGGCGGCCCCCTGGCGTCCGGCCCGTCCCCGAGCCCCAGCGGGCGGAAAACCGCGGACACCGGGGCGGCCGTTCAGCCGTGCGGACGGTATGTCACCGGATCGTCTCGCGCACCGCCTTGATGACGCCCGGGTCCCACATCATGGAGATGTGCTCCAGGCAGCGGGTCCGATGGTTGGTGGCGCCGTCGAGGCGGGTGCTGCCGACCGGGGAGATGATCAGGTCGCAGGGGGACCGGAAGGTCGTGTAGGTCACGCCGGGCGGGGTGGGATCGCCGTCGTTGAGTTCGCCGAGGAAGCCCGACCCGCGCTTCATCTCCCGGCAGGAGGTCAGCAGGGTGGAGCAGAACCCGGCGACCCGGGTCCCGTTGTTCGGTCCGCCGATGGAGACCCAGTCGTCGACCACGTCGGCCCCGCCGAGGTACCTGATGTACCAGCGCGAGGACAGCCCGCCCATGGAGTGGGTGACCACGTCGACCTGGGTGGCGCCGGTGCGGACGCGCACCCCGGTGATGTAGTCGTGGAGCTGCTCGGCGGTGGACCTGTTGCTCTGGGTCCAGTCGTAGGTGAAGACGTGCAGCCGGTCGGCGGGGTAGCCGTTGTCCAGGAAGTCCTGCCGCATGGACGACCACTGCGAGCCCTTACCGACGAAGCCGTGCACGAAGACGACGGGGTCGGGTTGGTCGGCCGGGGCGGCCTGGGCGGCGGGCGGGCCGAGGGTGAACGCCAGCGCCGCCGCGGCCGCGGCGGCGCCCAGGCGGGTGAGAAGACGACGCATCTGCGCTCCACTCCCGTGGTGGGGGAATTTTCAAGCAGTGTCCGCTATGTGTGCCTGCGACCGCATCGGCAATTTCGCCGGTGCATTGACCGTTGGTTTACCAACGAGTAACTTCGGCGGTGTGCTAGATGTGTCCCCCATCACATGTCCGGCCCGGCTGTACGGCCGCGACCGCGAGCGGAGCACCGTCCGCCGCCTCCTCGCGGACGCCCGCACGGGCACCAGCGGCGCCCTGCTCGTCCTCGGCGAACCCGGCATCGGCAAGACCTCCCTCCTCGACGACGCCCGCACCGCCGCACCCGAGTTCACCGCGCTGGAAGCACGCGGCGTCCCCGCCGAGACCGACCTCGCCTTCGCCGGCCTGCACCGGCTGCTGCGCCCCGTCACCGGCCGGTCCGCCGCGCTCCCCGACGCCCAGCGCGACGCCCTCGACGCCGCCCTCGGCCAGTCCGCCGCCGGAGCACCCGAACCCTTCCTCCTGTCCGTCGCCGTCCTCTCCCTCCTCACCGAAGTCGCCCAGAACCGCCCCCTGCTCGTCCGCGTCGACGACGCCCACTGGCTCGACACCCCCTCCCTCGACGCCCTCTCCTTCACCGCCCGCCGCGCCGGGACCGAGGGCATGTGCCTCCTCGTCGCCGCCCGCGGCGAGGTGCGCGCCGCCGAGGAGGACCACACGCGCCTGGCCGCCGGAGTCCCCGTCCTGCGCCTGGACCGGCTCGACGCCGACGCCATCCACGCCATCCTCGGCGACGCCGCGCCCCACCCCCCGGCCGACGCCGTGCGCACCGAACTGGCCGCCCTCGCCCAGGGCAACCCGCTGGCCGCCGTGGAACTGGTCGCCTCGCTCACCTCCGACCAGCTCGCCGGAACCGAACCCCTGCCCTGCGTCCCCGATCCCGGCGGGCGCCTGGGGCGGACGTATGCCCGACGCATCGGGCGGCTACCCGAGGCGACCCGCACGCTCCTGCTGCTCATGGCGGCGGCCGAAGGGCTCGCGCCGCCGACCCTGGTGCGCGCCGCCGAGCACGTCGGCGCCGACCTGGGCGCGCTCGAACCCGCCGAGGCCGACGACCTGATCCGGGTGGGCGAGGACGCGATCGGCTTCCGCCACCCCCTCGTCCGCTCCGCCGCTTACCACACCGCAGGGCTCGCCCGGCGCCGTGCCGCCCACCTCGTGCTCGCGCGCGTCTTCGACGAGATCGGCGACCCGCTGCGCGGAGCCTGGCACCGCGCCGCCACCGCCCCGCACCACGACGAGGAGTGCGGGCGCGAACTGGAGCAGGTCGCGGTCGCGGAACGGGGGCACAGCGGCTACGCCACCTCCTCCCGGCTCTTCGAGCGCGCTGCCGAGCTCACCCGGGACGGCGCCGCCAAGGCCGACCGGCTGACCGAGGCGGCCCGAGACGCCTGGCTCACCGGCCGACCCGGGCGTGCGCGCAGCCTGCTCGACCGCGTGCGCGCACTCGGCGACGGCCCGGGGCTGGACCGCGCCCGAGGCCGCACCGAACTCCTCCGCGGCCACATCGAACTCCGCACCGGCATCGCCATCGATGCCCACACCGCGCTCGGTAGTGCGGCCGAGCGGCTGCTGCCCGACCACCGCGACCTCGCCCTGCACACCCTGCTCCACTCGGCGGAGGCCGGCGCCCTGTCCGGAGACCACCACCGGTTCTGCGCGACCGCCGACCGGATGATGGCGCTGCGTCGGCCGGACGAGGCGCCGCACGCGCGCATCATGTTCGACTACGTCGCCGGGAAGGCGGCGATGTACCGGGGGCGCTACACCGAGGGCATCGAACCGCTGCGCCGCGCGGTCCACGCCTCCGAAGGCGTCGACGACCCCGAGGTACTCACCTGGGGCGGGATCTCCGCGCTGCTGCTGGGCGCCCCGTTGCGCGCCCACAACCTGCTGTCCCGTGCCGTGGCCGTGGCCCGCCGGACCGGGGCGGTGTCGGCCGTGCCCCACGCGCTGGAGTTCCTGACGTATGCCGAACTGTGGACCGGGCGGCTGCCCCTGGTGTCGGCCAACGCCACCGAAGGTCTGCGGCTCGCCGACGAGACCGGTCAGCGCAACTGCGCGAGCCACCACCGGGCGTCCCTCGCCATGGTCGCGGCGATCCAGGGGGAGCAGGACGTGTGCCGCAGCCAGGCCGCGGCCTCGCTGGGCCACGCCGAGGCCCACGACCTCGGCGTCACGGGGGCGCTGGCGACCTGGGCGCTCGCCCACCTCGACATGGGGATGGGCCGGATGAACGACGCGGTGGTCCGGCTGCGCGCCATGGCCAAGGCCGGTCCGGGGCGCGGCCACACGGCGCTGCGGCTGCTCAGCGCCCCGCACTACCTGGAGGCCGCCATCCGGACGGATGACGTGGGTCGGGCGGAGCGGGCGCTGCGCTCCTTCGACCGGTGGGCGCAGGCGACCGGCAGCGACGGCGCCCGCGCGCTGGCCGCGCGATGCCGGGCGCTTCGCGCGCAGGGGAAGGCGGCGGAAGGGCATTTCGAGGAGGCGATCGCGCTGCACCAGCGGGGCTACTGCGACTTCGAGCGTGCCCGCACCGAGCTGCTGTTCGGCGACATGCTGCGCCGCACCCGCCGGGTGCGCCGGGCACGCGAGTACCTGCACGGTGCGCTGGAGACGCTCGAACGGCTCAACGCCGTGCCGTGGGCGGACCAGGCCCGTGCGCAGCTTCGGGCATCGGGGGAGTCGGTCCGCACCCGGGAACGGCCCGCCCTGGAGTCGCTGAGCCCGCAGCAGCTGCAGATCGCCCGGTTCGTCGCGGAGGGGGCGACCAACCGCGAGGTCGCGGCCCAGCTGTTCCTCAGCCCGCGCACCGTCGACCACCACCTGCGCAATGTGTTCACGAAGCTCGGAATCCGCTCCCGCGTCGAACTCGCCCGCATGTTCACCTGAGCGGCGGCATGATGTGGACCGGGAGAGTCCGGCATACACATCTACGGCATACGGGGATCATTCCGCGCGGCCCGGGGCCGGTCCCGAGAAATACCGCTACCCGGGCATTGGTCCGTTGACCGCGCCATTACCGGAATGAGCGCGGTTGTTGAATCGGTGACTATTGAGATCGCCACCATCCGGGCGATCCGCCACATGAGTTCGTCGCCTTCCCGCTGATCATCATCGATTCTCATCGGACCCATCCGACCACCGTGGACTTTCACCCCGCTTATGGGCGGCTGAAGTATCGGCTGCCATTCGGATGAGCGGCGGGCGCGGGCGCGCACCGCTTGACCTCAAGCCTGGTTGATGTTTTAGCGTCGTGGGGCGAGCGGGGGATATCCCCCGGACCATGCGGATGATGGGAGCCGGAACATGGCGATCGAACTGAACCACACCATTGTCGCGGCGCGGGACAAGGAGGCCTCGGCGCGGTTCCTGACCGAGATCCTCGGCCTTCCGGCGGCCAAGCCGTTCGGTCCGTTCATGGCCGTCGAGCTGGACAACGCCGCGACGCTCGACTTCATGAACGTCGACGGCGAGATCCCGTCCCAGCACTACGCCTTCCTGGTCGGCGAGGACGAGTTCGACGCGGGCTTCGCCCGGATCCGGGAGAAGGGGCTGGACTACTGGGCCGACCCGATGCAGGAGCGGCCCGGTGAGATCAACACCGACGACGGCGGGCGCGGAGTCTACTTCCTGGACCCCGACGGCCACTTCCTGGAACTGATCACCCGGCCCTACGGCAGCGGCGCGGAGGACTGATCGGCCGTCGCCGCTCGCCCGGGGGCGGCCCGCGGCGCGTCGGCCAGCAGCACGGCGGCGGCGGCCCGGGCGTCCCCGGCGGCGTCGGGGTTGCTGCCGGTCGCCGCGCCGACGATCGAGCCGTCGACGAGCAGCAGGAGTCGGGCGGCGTGGTTCTCCGCGGCGGCGATGCCGTCGAGCTCCAGGAAGTCCGTGAGGTCGTCGTGGAGCATGCGCTTGTGGGTGTAGGTCGCCTGCGCGATCCGCTCCGATCGGGCGGAGAGCTCGCCGAAGGCGTTGATGAAGGCGCAGCCGCGGAAGTCGTCGGTGTCGAACCACTCGCCCAGGAAGTCGAAGACGGCCAGAGCGCGCGGCCCGCCGGTGTCGGCCGCCTCGACGAACGCCGTGAGGTCGCGGCGCCAGTGCAGGTCGCGCCGTGCGAGGTAGTGGATGACCAGGTCTTCCTTGCCCGGATAGCACTGGTAGAGGCGTTTGAGGGAGATCCCGGCCTCGCCGCGGATGGCGTCCATGCCGACGGCCTGGATGCCGTTGCGGTAGAACAGCCGTCCGGCCGCATCCAGGACACGGTCCCGAGCCTCGGCCAGGTTCACGTCGGCCAACTTTCCGATCGGAGGTACTTGCGCGCGAGAACGGTCGTTCTCTAGGGTACATAAGCGAAGGAGAACGACCGTTCTCCGCAGCCTGTCGACGCGTGCGACGGTCGACGGATCCGACCCGGAGGTGGACCACATGACCGCACGTCCGCCGCTTCCCCCCTTCGACGAGGAGTCGGCTCGACGCAAGGTCCAGGCCGCCGAGGACGCGTGGAACACCCGGGAGCCCGACCGCGTGGCCCTCGCCTACACGCCCGACTGCGTGTGGCGGAACCGCGACGACTTCATCGTCGGCCGTGCCGCGATCATCGACTTCCTGGCGCGGAAGTGGAAGCAGGAACTCGACTACGCGCTGCGCAAGGAGCTGTGGAGCTTCGGCGGAAACCGGATCTCGGTCCGGTTCCAGTACGAGTGGAACGACGTGGCGGGACGCACCTGGCGGAGCTACGGCAACGAACTGTGGCAGTTCGACGGGCACGGCCTGATGAGCCGCCGCGAGGCGAGCATCAACGACGTCCCCATCCACCCCGAGGAGCGCCGCATCCTGGGTCCTCGTCCGGACGAGGAGTACGGGAACGCGCTGCCGCTCCGCTAGGACACGATCCACGATCCACGCCCCAAGGGCGGGGGCGCCGGGCCGTTCGCCGGGGCGGCGCCGCCACCGATTCCGCGTGTCGCGCACGGGGGCCGTCGCGCGGGATCGGTCCTTCGGGGGTCAGCCGATGATGAGGAGGAAGAGACGGCCGGGCATGTTCACGAATCCGATGGCCCCGGCGAAGATCGCGGCGGCGATGAGCAAGGGCGTCGTCGCGAATGCCAGCACGACCTCGAACGTCGACGAAATATCGCGGGGGTGGAGTTCGCTGGGAACGTAGCGGATGGTCCGGGTCTTTTTCGGCGCCGCGTGGTCGGAGTCCCCCGGAATATGGGTGTACTCGCGCGCGGATCCGTCCGGATCGGTGAATGTGTAGATCTGGTAGGTGGTGGAATTCCCCTCGGCGTCGCGCCGGGTTTCGGTGTGGCTGTAGCGAGCCTCCATCCGGACGCCTTTCGTCAGCACCAGCCACGCGCTGCGAATTCCGTTCACGGAGAGAGTGAGAAGGGCGCCTGCCGCGTACCAGCCGATGAATCCGCACCAGGACATCAGTGCCCAGAACCATTCACCGAAGATGATGAGACCCAGGGAATTGAGGGTGAACAGCATCAGCAGGACGCGTGTTGCGAGTTCCTGGGGTTCGCATCGTTCGAGGAGCGGGGGCTCGTCGGGGCGGGGCGAGACGGTGACGGCAGACCGGGCGGAGGCCGCGGGGGCGTCTCCGTTCCGGGGGATCTGGGCGGTGATGGCCGTGGCGAAGGCGGTGGCGTCGCGGGGTGAGCACAGCAGTTCGTAGACGGACGGATGGCCGGTCCCGGTGTCACGAACGGTGACTCTCAGGCTACTGGCGTAGGCTGGGAAGGGGTCGGCCTCCGCGTCGGTGATGGCCGTGTAGGGAATGTGGCTCACCGTGACCGCGTCCTCCCAGACCAGGGCTTCCGGGGTGAGCCGGATGGTCACGCCCGCCCTGCGGATGCTCAGCGAGGGGGGCGGTGAGGGGTAGGTCTGTTCGGCCATGGCGAGACTTCCTTTTTCCTCTTTAGAGGCAATCATGCCTGAGAGGAGGCTAATAGGGGACACCCCTAGTCGGATCAATGAGTGAACAGCGATCTGCCTCACGTTCGCCGGGTGGGATTCCGGACGGGCCGCGGCATTCTCCGCTCCCGTCCGTGGGGTATCCGCGCGCGTCATGTATGTCACTCTTCGTTTCCAAGTGAATTCTCCGTGTAGTCGTGGGTGGCGTTTCGCGCGGCGTGCCGCGCTGCCACTGCGGTGTCGCTAAGGAGATTCGGAGCTTTCGGGCATCGGTATTCTGATGGGTTGATTCGCCATAACCCGGCGATGCGGTCGCCTCTGATGAAGCAGTGGTTATCCAAGGGTTAGAAAAAAGAGGCGGAGCCGTGCGTCGGGATTGGTCAGCCTAACCTCAGGAAAACCCGCGGGTAGGGAGAACGACCGGTCGACGTGGACGTCCCATGGATTGGTCACCGGCAAGGCGGCGGTCCGCCCCCGCAATGCGCGGACGGCGGGTTCCGCGCACATTCGACCATGCCCCCCAGGAACGCCCGTGCGGTGCACACCACCGCCCTGACCAGCCACGGAACCATACCACCCGGCGCACTTCCCGGACCTCGTACCGCGCCGGAGTACCCTTCTGGAACAACGCGGTTACGGGATTTCCCCACACCCCGCCGGACACCCCCCGACCGGAAACAAAGGTGGCCATGACCCGCGCGCGATCCGCTTCTCCACATGTCCCCGCACCCCCGATCCACGCCCCCGCCATCGTGGAACACACCGCCGCCCGCGGAAACGACCGGACCGCCGATCCCCGCCGGCTCCCGCGAAGGGAGTCGAGATGATGCCGGTGGACGCGATGGGTGCATTCGCGGCCGGTGCGATGGCGGGCGACCTCCCCCCGGCCCACGCGGCCGCCCAGGCCGCCGTGGAACCCGACGCCGCCCTCCTTGCCTCCTTCACCCTCTACCTCGTCCTGGTCATCGGCATCGCCGTTTACGCCACCCGCGTCGCCTCGGGGTCGGCGGCCGGATTCTTCCTCGGCGGGCGCGCGATGAAGCAGGTCGTCGTCGCGCTGAGCGCGGTCACCTCCGGCCGCAGCGCCTGGCTGCTCCTCGGCCTGACGGGGCTGGCCTTCATGACGGGGGCCTCGGCCGTCTGGTCGGTCGTCGGCTACACGCTGATGGAGCTCTTCCTGTTCCTGTTCGCCGCGCCCCGGCTGCGGCGGTTCACCGGCAGGCGGGGCGACATCACCCTGACCGACTACTTCGTCAGTCGCCTCGGCGGCGGACGGGGGCTGCGGGCGCTCATCGCCGCGGTCATCGCGGTCTTCATGATCGCCTACGTGTCCGCGCAGTTCACCGCCGGAGGAAAGGCCTTCGCCGGCACCTTCGGGCTGCCGACCGCGACGGGCGTGTGGATCACCGCGGGCATCGTGCTGTTCTACACGGTCGTGGGCGGGTACGCCGCGGTGGCGCTCAGCGACGTCGTGCAGGCCGTCTTCATGCTCTTCGGGCTGGTGGTGCTGCCGGTCATCGCCATGGCGAGCATCGGCTGGACCCCCATGGTGGCCACCCTGCGCGCGCTGGACCCGTCGCTGCTCGACCCGTTCTCCCTGGGCATCGGCGCGCTGGTCGGCGCGCTCGCGATCGGCCTCGGGTCACCCGGCAACCCGCACATCATCATCCGGTACATGTCCATCGACGACCCCCGCCGTCTGCGCGGCGCCGCCGCCTGGGGAACCGTGTGGAACGTCCTCATGGGGTGGGGCGCGGTATCGGTGGGCCTGGTCGGACGGGCGGTCTACGGCGACGTGGAAGCGCTGCCCGGAGCCGACAGCGAGCAGCTCTTCCCGTTCCTCGCCGCGGAGTACCTGCCCGCGTTCGTCGCCGGCCTGCTCGTGGCGGCGGTCTTCGCGGCCATCATGTCCACCGCCGACTCCCAACTCCTCGTCGGCGCCTCGGCGGTGGTCCGCGACATCTACCTGGGGCTCATCCGCGGAGGCCGCAGGCTGGAGGAGGCCACCGCCGTCCGCGTCAGCCGCTGGGTGGTCCTCGCCATGTGCCTGCTCGCGGTCGGCCTGCTCCACGTTCCCGGCATCGACGACGTCGTCTTCTGGCTCGTCCTGTTCACCTGGGCCGGCCTCGGCGCCGCGTTCGGCCCTCCCCTCCTGCTCTCCCTCTTCTGGAAGGGCACCACCGCGGCGGGGGCCGCGGCAGGCGTCATCACCGGCACGGTCACCACGGTGACGTGGTACTACACGCTCAGCGCCCACATGTACGAACTGATCCCGGGTTTCATCGCCTCCACTCTCGCCACCTGGCTCGTCAGCCTCGTCACCCGCAAACCGGACGACACCGACTCCCTCATGGCCGACATGCGCCCGGAATCCGACCGGCGGCCCGCCTCCGGAAACCAAGACGGGACCTGCCCGTAGTCGGTGGGATCCCTATGCGACTTGCTGCCAGCGGGCCGCCATCGCGTCGATCTCGGCGGCCTCATTGATTCCCCGGCGGCGGAACGGAGACAGCGTCGCGCGGATGTCGGCCACCGCTGCACGGGCGCGGGCCGAGTTCACGCCTTGCTGAGGTATTCCACGACCGCCGAGCGGCCGACTCCTCCTCCGAGGCGCTCGTCTGCGCGGACGACGTCGCGGACGGTGTCGACCTCGGCGTTGCCCACCGCCCCGCCCCGCAGGGCGGACTCGGCACGCTCGGACAGTGGGGCCGAGCCGGGTACCGCCATGGCAGCGGGCAACGAGAAGGCGGCGGTGAGGAATCCGTGTCGGTCCACGTCCATCCTCCCGAGGTGGGCGAGGTCGCCCACCAGGTCGCCAGTGGCGGCGGGGGTGTCTGCGGGCGAGCCTAGTCCCAGATCGGTCGGCGTGATCGGGCGTCGGGCCCGGCGGGCCAGGGCTTCGGCCAGATAGGCGGCGGTGGCGGGTTTCGGGCGGATGCCGCGCCCGGCCGTGCCCACCGTGGAGTCACCGACGTCCACCGGGGGTGAGCTTGCCGCCGAGAGCTGCGACCTCCCAGCCTGACGCCTGCCATGCGCCCACGTCCAGCCCGCCCCGAGCGTCCACCAGCCGAGCGTGGCGAATGGCGGTTCGCAGCTGGCCCGGGTCGATCTCGGTGAATTCCGGCCAGCCGGTGAGGTGGAGAAGGACGTCCGCGCCCACGACGGCGTCCAGGGCACTGGGCGCGTACACGAGGTCAGGGTGGGCCTTGCGGGCATTGTCCATCGCCTGAGGATCGTAGACGACGACCTCGGCACCTTCACCGACGAGGCGGGATGCGACATCCAGAGCCGGGGAGTCGCGCACATCGTCCGTACCGGCCTTGAACGCCGCCCCCCACACGGCCACACGGGAGCCCCGAACCGACCCGCACAGGTGGCGCGCGGCCCGGCAGACGGACTCGCGGCGTTCCTCGTTAACCGATTCCACACCCTGCAGAAGGTGGGCGAGCTGATAGGCACCGGTTTCACTGGACGACGCGATGAGCGCGCGCACGTCCTTGGGCAGGCAGCCCCCGCCGTATCCGAGCCCCGGCGCCAAGCCCTGAGAACCGATGCGCTGGTCGTGTCCCAGTGCCTCGGCGGCGGTGTGCACGTTCGCGCCGACCTGCTCGCACATACCGGCGATCGCGTTGATGAAGGAGATCTTGGTGGCGAGGAACGCGTTGGCGGCGACCTTCACCAGCTCGGCGGTCTGCAGGTCGGTGACCAGGAACGGGATCTTCTGCTCGATCTGCGCGGCGGAGACCTCCCGCATGGCCTCCTCGACCCGGGGGGAGTCGGTGCCGATGACGATCCGGTCGGGGCGCAGGGTGTCCTCCACGCCGAAGCCCTCGCGCAGGAACTCCGGGCTCCACCCCAGCTCGACGTCGCGCCCGGCCGGGGCCAGGGTCTGCAGCCGCGCCGCCGCGCAGGCGGCGGTGCCCACCGGCACGGTCGACTTGCCGATGACCACCGCCGGGCGGGTCAGCCGGGGGCCCAGCGCGTCGATGGCCGCGTCCAGGTAGGTGAGGTCGGCGGCGTTGGAGTCGGCGCGCTGGGGGGTGCCCACGCAGACGAAGTGGACGTCGGCGAACTCGGCGACCTCGTCGTAGGAGGTGGTGAACCGCAGGCGGCGGCCGGCCAGGTTACGGCGGAAAAGGTCGTCGAGTCCGGGTTCGTACAACGGGGCTCGCCCCCGTGTAAGGGCGTCGACGAGGTCGGGATCGACGTCGAGGCCGATGACATCGTGGCCCAGTTCGGCTGTGCAGGCAGCGTGGACGGCTCCGAGGTAGCCGCACCCGATGACACTTGTACGCATGGACACGTTCCTCTCAGGGGCTGGGCTACCCGCCCGTGAGAAGAGGGGTCAGGGGCGGGCGGCCAGGTAGCGGTCGATGGCTGTGCGGATGAAGGGCGGGATGGTCAGTGTGTCGAGCTGGCCGGGTGCGACCCAGCTGAGCTTGGCCCCCTCGGACAGCGGGAGGAGCGCGGCATCGCCGTCCCAGTTGGCGGCGTAGACGGTGATGAGCTGCCCGGAGCCGTGCTCGTCGAAGACTTCGCAGAGCTCTTCCAGGCGCGTGATAGTGAGCCCGGCCTCTTCGCGCAGTTCGCGTACGATCGCCCGGCGGGGGTGCTCGCCCGGGTCGCATCCGCCGCCCAGCACCGACCAGTGGCCGGGCCAGGCGATGGACGGGATGTCGTCGCGCAGGTGGAGCAGGAGCTCGCCCTTGCTGTTGGTGATGATGGCCACTGCGCCGCGGGGCAGATCGGTTCGCATCCGACCACGGTAGAGCGCCCGCTGATCGTGTGGCGAGCGAACACCTCAGGCCGCCGTTGCGCGGGCGCTGGTGAGCCACTGCGCGTAGATGACGGCCTGCATGCGGGTGCGGTCGTAGCGGTCGGCGGGTTTCAGGCCTGCCTGGAGCAGGGGATGCAGTGCGGCTGGGGCGTCGGGGATCGCCGAATGGACCTGCTGCTCGGCCCATGACGCGAGCGGGCCGTTCAGCCATGCGGGAACTGGTGAGGCGAAGCCCAGTTTGTCGCCGTTGGCCCACACCTCCTCCGGGACGCCGAGTTCGCGGGCGGCGTCGCGCAGGACGCGTTTGCCCGTGGCGGGGCGGAGGATCTTGTGGTCGGCCGGGAGGGCGTAACACCATTCGGCGAAGGCACGGGCGAGGTACGGGGAGCGCCGCTCCAGCGAGAAGGCGGAGGCGAGCTTGTCACTGGTGGCCACGAGTGGGCGCCAGCTCGTGGCCAGGTCCACCAGGGTCAGGGCGCGGGCGGCATCGCCGCCTGCCCGGTCGAAGCAGTCGGCGACCAATGCGCGCACCCGCCCATGGGGGTCGGGGCCGCGGGTGATCAGACGCGCGGCGGTCTCGGGTCCTGTAAGCGGCCGCGTGGCCGGGCCCATGAGCTTGGAAGCCAGCGGCCGGTAGGCGTGCAGCCCGCCTGCGAGGACGGCTCGGGCGCCGAAGAGCACCAGCGCATGGCGGACATAGCCCATGAGCAGTTCGTCGGGGCCCAGTCCGCCGTAGACGACGCGGATCCCGCGGTCGGCGATCGCCCGGTAGGCCATGTGCTCGCTGAGCAGGGAGGCGTTGCCGACCGGGTAGTCCAGGGCCGCCACAATGCGGGGGAGCTCCTGGCACAGGTCGTGCGCTGAGGGTTCGACGACGAGGAGTTCGGCGCCGACAGCCCGTGCAACGCGGGCGGCGGTGGCCGACTCATCCAGGCGCTGTTCACCGGGGTAACGAACGGTGACGCACACCTGAGGCCGCAAGAGATAGGCCAGCAGGGCGGAGTCCAGCCCTCCCGATAGCAGGAGTGCCGCCCTGCCACCATGGCGCCGCGCGGCCACATCGGATTCCAAAAGGCCGACCGCCCGCTCTACCGCGGCCGGATACGCCGGCTCGGCGGGGCAGGTCGACGCCAGATCCCACCACCGCCCCTGTGACAACGAGCCGCTGGCGGTGTCGAAGCACAGCACGCCGCCAGGGGGCAGCAGCTGTATGCCCTGATAGGGGGTGTCGGCCGCGACCGGTGTCTCCAACGCCCCCATCTCGGGCCGGTAGACCAGCGCGGCCGGCCCGTACCCTGTGAGGCTGGAGACCTCCGAGGCGAAGGCGAGCCGCCCGCCGTCCAGGCGCCAGTACAGCGGTTTCTCTCCGAAGCGGTCGCGGGCCAGGTACAGCACACCGCGGCGGGGGTCGTAGACAGCCAGCGCGAACATCCCGTCCGCCTCCTCCAACGCGTGCGGCCCGTGCTTGTTCCAGGCCCGCAGAAGCAGGTGGGCATCCGTCTCGTGCTGCTCCAATTCGATACCCCACCGCCGCGCCAAGCACCGGAAGTTGTAGACCTCCCCGTTGAGAGCCAGCATCAGTCCGGAGGCCGCATCGCGGTAGGGGCCGACGGCGGCGTCCGGCGCGACGACCTTGAGGATGCTCATCGCCAGCACCGCGCGGCCGTCGGCGGCACACGCCTGCCCGGTGCCATCAGGGCCGCGGTGGCGCTGGGCCCACCCCATGGCCGTGACCGTCTCGGCGTGAAGTGAGGCATCCGGGCCGGCGAGACCGGCGATTGCGCACATGAGACCTCCCGTTTGCGGATGGCCGGGCCTGCTTGGATCGGACGGCCACGCCTCCCAGCAAACTCCCGGCGCACCTCGGCGGGGGAGGGCTCACGCGGGGGCACACGAATCACGTGCGGGGTTCACACGCCCTCACCCACCGGCTACGGTCAGTGCACGCCCCCAGGAGGAGACTCCATGGCCCACCCCCCGAACACCGCGCTGCGCGACCTCATCCGCCACTCCGGCGCCAGCCACAAAGCGCTCGCGCACCGCATCAACCAGCTCGCCCCACCCGGCGCACCCACCGCCTACACCCACACCTCCATCGCGAACTGGGTCAGCCGGGGCATGAAGCCGCGCCCGCCCGCGCCGCGCCTGCTGGCCGCGGCCCTGTCCGAACGCCTCGGGCGCCGGGTGGAACTCGCTGAGATCGGCCTGGCCGGCACCGAGCCCATCGACGAAGATGTGGGTTTGGCCTTCCCCCGATCACTGCCCGCCGCCATCCAGGCCGCGGGCACCTTCTGGAGCCACATGGACCGCCGCCACTTCCTCAACGCCGCCTTCAGCACCGCAGCGTTCGGATCACCGACCCTGCGGTGGATGTCGCAGCACGCCGACGAAGCGGCCGCCCACCACGGCGGTCGGCGCATCGGACGCGCCGACATCACCGAACTGGCCGATCTCGCCGAACAGGCACGCCACACCGACTCCCGCTACGGCGGCGCCAGCGTCGGGGTGTCAGCGGTCGCCGTCTGCCTACGCGATGTGTGCGCCCCCATGCTCAACGGCACCTACACCGACGAGGTGGGCAAGGACCTGTTCACCGCCACCGCCATCCTCGCCCGGCTGGCCGGGTGGGCGGACTTCGACGCAGGCCACCACGCCCGCGCCCAGCGCCAGTGGATCCAGGCCCTGCGCATGGCACGCGCCGCCGGGGACGTCAGCCTCGGCGCCTACGTGCTGTCCTGCATGGCCCTTCAGGCTTCCCTTCGCGGCTTCCACGACGAGGCTCTCGACATGGTCGAGGCCGCCACCTCCGCCACCCGTCGCGGCTCTGCGCCACGAGTGCGAGCATTCCTTCACCTCATCGAGGCGCGGGCCCACGGCCGCGCGCTGCGTCCTCGCGCGGCCGGTCGCGCCCTGGCCATGTCGGAGCGCCTACTGGAGGCGGCTGGTGTCCGCAGCGGCGACGACCCGACGTGGATCGACTTCTACACGCCCGCCCGGTTGGCCGCGGACGCGGTGGAGATCCACCGTGACCTGGGGCAGCCCGAGGCGGCGTTGCGTTGGAACGGACAGGCGCGGATGCCGACCGACCGCTTCGCCCGCTCCTTCGGGCTGCGGTTGGCCGTAGTGTCCTCAGCGCACGTCCAATCCGGTGATCTGGACGCTGCCCTGCCCGCGGCACACCAGAGCGTGGACGTCCTCGCCCGAGTCGCCAGCCGCCGCGCGCAGGACTACCTCGACGACCTCGCCACACGGCTCGCGCCGTGGCGCGCCCAACTGCAGGTGGGGGAACTCTTGCGTCGAATCCACCCCGGCGAGCACCGCTGGGTGCCAGCCTGACCTCGCGAGACACGCAAACCATCCGGGTGTGGGGGCGAGTGGAGACGGTTGCCCCCCATGCACGCCGCCTCACCCGCCTTAGCGAAGGACTCCGTATCTCCTCCCTCCGAACCCATCGGCGAGCCAAGGGGCAGGCGGCCCTGCACTGGCTGCGCATCCGCCTGGAGCCCGGAGCTTGAAACACGCCGTGTGGCTGATCAGGGTTCCTCCCCGCCCCTTCCTCGGGGAAGGAACCCGGCTTTGAGTCGGCCTCTGCGATAATCGGATCGGCCGCTCCGGCCCTGCTAAGCCCAGGGCCGGAGCGGTTTCGTCGTTCCCGGGATCATGTCTCGGGGGTGCCTTCCAGGTCGAACCAGACCTCGCGACCGAGGACGTTGCCCCGGTGGCCGAATCCGCTGGCCAATGACCGCACCAGAGCCAACCCGCGCCCGCCGAGGGCGTCGGAGTCGGTGTCCTTGACTGTGGGCGTCTTCTCCGACCCGTTGTCGCGGACGACCACGCGGACCATCGAGGGGTAGAACTCGACGCGCACCCACACGACCCCGCCGATCCAGCTGGAGCGGGTGTGCGCGAGGGCGTTACTCGCGAGCTCGGTGACACACAGCTCCGCGACCCAGAGGACGTCGCCGGGGTAGTCGCAGAGGATCATACGGAGCCACGAGCGGCAGTTGGGAACCTCACTGGCGCTGCCCTCGAAGCAGCCGCACTTGATGCTGAGCGGGGGGACGTAGGTGAGCTGACCGGTCAAGGAAACCACCTGCTCAGGGGGTAGTGACACGCAATGTGCGCGGACGCTCGCTCTGAGCGTGTGGTCTCACTCTGCACTGAGCAAAAGCTCTGAGCAACCACTTTGAGTGAATCTGTTGAAAACCGCTCGCGCCACCGGGAGACTGAGCGCATGATCACTGAGAGTCCCACGCTGAACTCACTCCGCCTGGGGCGTTGGTTGCGTGAGCTACGGGAGAGTGCAGGCCTTTCCCCTGCGGATGTGGCTGATGGCGTCGGAATCCATCGCACAACGGTGGCGCGACTGGAAAAGGGGAAGGTTCGCCGTGTCAAGCGCAGAGATCTCACCGCGTTGCTGGACCTCTACGACGTCCATGATGAGGAGACCCGGGGCGAGATCTTCCAACTAGCCGAGGGTGCTCGCCAGCGAGCGTGGTGGGACAGCTACAAGAAGGACCTTTCAGAGACCTACTCCCACTTCATCGGCATGGAAGCTGGTGCTGAACGGATCAGAACGTGGCAGCCGCTTATCATCCCAGGGCTGTTGCAGACTGCGGACTATGTGCGCGCCACCATGAGTGCCCCGGGCTTCCACCTCGACACAGAGGCGATCGAACAGCGTGCTCAAGTCCGTATGGCACGACAGAGGCTTCTGGCACCGGAGCGTTCCCTGGACTTCTGGGCCATCCTCGACGAAGCGGCACTCCACCGCGAGGTCGGCGGTAAGGAGACCATGCGGGCACAGCTGCGACATCTGGCAGAGATGGCAGAACGCCCTAATGTAACCATTCAAGTCGTCCCGTATTCCGCAGGTATGCACCCGGGGACTGCTGGGAGCTTCATGATCATGGAAGCCCCTGAACTGGAGGGGAGCAGTGCGGTCTACATGGAAACGCCCATCGGGGACCTGTACCTACAAGACAATGCAGACGTGCAACGATGTCGAGATATATGGGAGTATTTGATCGCTTCTGCGCTGGGAAGACGGGACTCGGCCGGGCGGATCATGGCAGTGGCAAAGGACGTGAATGATGACTAACAAAGCGGGCCGGGGAGTGCAGCTCGGGAACTGGAGCACATCTAGCCACAGTGGGACGGGTGGCCAGTGCGTCGAGGTCGCCGACCTGGCTCGGCCTTCGTCCGTGTCGCAGGCACAGTGGCGCACCTCCAGTTACAGCCAGCCGACCGGCGAGTGTGTCGAGGTGGCTGCTTTCCCGGGGCACCGCGCAATGCGCGACTCGAAGTACCCGGGCGCGGGACACCTCGCCTTCACCGCTCGCGAATGGAACGCCTTCCTCCACGCCGCCAAGGGCGACCGACTGTAGTCCCTGTTCCCCCTAACCGACGATCGGGCGCTCCTCGGGGAGTTCGAAGCGGCGGACGTGGCGGCGGAGGGCCAGGGCCGAGGCGAGGGTGATGGGGCCGAGGCGGCCGATGAACATCAGGGCGATGATGATGAGTTCGCCCATCGTGCCCAGGTCGCCGGTGATGCCCGTGGACAGGCCGACCGTGGAGAAGGCCGAGGTGGTCTCGAAGAGGATCTCGTCGAGCGTGAACGGCGTGATGACCATCAGCGCCATCGTCGCGGAGAAGACCAGGCCGATCGCGAGCAGGGCGACCGTGATGGCCTGCTGGGCGACGCCCGCGGCCAGGCGGCGGTTGCCGACGTGGACGGTCGCCTCGCCGCGGACGTTGGCGTAGATGACGAAGGCCAGCAGCGCGAACGTCGTCACCTTGATGCCGCCGGCCGTGCCCGCGCTGCCGCCGCCGATGAACATCAGCATGTCGGTCATCAGCAGCGTCTGGGTGTTCATCTCCCCGAAGGGCAGCGATTCGAAGCCGGCCGTGCGCGGCATGACCGCCTGGAACCAGCCGGTGAGGACCTTGTCTCCGACACTGAGCGGGCCCATGGTGGCCGGGTTGCGCCACTCCAGCACCACGAAGGCGACCCACCCCACGGCCAGCAGCACGCCCGTGGTGGCCAGCGTGATCTTGGCGTGCAGGGTCCAGCTGTGCGGCTCCTTGCGGCGGCGCGCGTGGCGCCACAGCTCCACCCAGACCGGGAAGCCGAGACCGCCCGCGATGACCGCCACCGACACCGGGACCGTGATCCACGGGTCGGTCGCGAAGCCCTGCAGGCTGTCGGAGTACAGCGCGAACCCGGCGTTGTTGAAGGCGGAGACGGAGTGGAACAGCCCCAGGTAGGCGGCGTGCCCGATCGATTCGCCGTAACCGGCCCACAGCCGCAGGGTGAGGACGGCGCACACCGCCGCCTCGAAGATCAGCGT
The DNA here is from genome assembly GCF_014201195.1 of Nocardiopsis mwathae. Taxonomy (NCBI): domain Bacteria; kingdom Bacillati; phylum Actinomycetota; class Actinomycetes; order Streptosporangiales; family Nocardiopsidaceae; genus Nocardiopsis; species Nocardiopsis mwathae. Next base: position 1,339,402 of record NZ_JACHDS010000001.1, read on the forward strand.
CACCCGCAGGATCCCGGACACGAGCTGGCGGACGTCGCCGATCGTCACGCTCTTGGTCTCGGTCCCCGCGGTGATCTGCATCCGCAGCCGGATCCGGCGCGTGACCACCAGCGTGAGCACCGTCGCCAGCGACATGATGCCGAACCCGCCGATCTGGACCAGTCCGAGGATCACGACCTCGCCGAACGTCGACCAGTACACCGGCGTGTCCACGACGATCAACCCGGTCACGCACACCGCCGAGGTCGAGGTGAACAGCGCCGTCACGAACCCGGCGGACTCCCCGCTCTCGGTCGCCGCCGGGAGCAGGAGCAGCACGGTGCCGAACGCGACCATCGCGGCGAACGCCAGCACCACGAGCGTCGCCGGACGCCTCAGCCCGGCCAGGTCGCGGAGGCGGTACCGGGCCGCGGCGGCCCCGGTTCGGGAACGGAACCGGTCGAGTCGGCTGGACCGTGTGAACCGGGAGCCGACCCTGGACGAGCTGCGCAGACTCAACCGGGTCCTCCGTGATCGTGAAGCGGGCGCGCCGATGGCCGCCGGGTCGGCGGGGCGCACGGTTCCGACACACGGTCGGAAATCGGGCATGGCTTTGCCAAACTAAAGCATGACCGGCCTTGCGGCGGCGCACCGCCACGGCCCACGGGCGTGTCCCACCGGCGACCTCCCCCTACACCGGCGGTGAGCCGAAACACCCCGCGCCGCCCGGTGGACCGGCCGCGCGCGGCGGCGCCGGGCGCATAGCATCCTTCGTCGGGACGTGCACACAGCCAGACGTGCACACAGCCACTCGAAGGAAAGAGGGATCCACCCATGTCGGGACGGTACGGCAGCGGCCAGGGGCGGGGCCACGGAGGGCGCCCGGATCACCGCGGCCGCACCGGCGGACGGCGGCCCGGCCGCAACGAGCCGCCGCGGATCCACGGCCGCCGCGACGACGCCCGCCTCGCCGCCGAGCTGCGCGACATGTCCGGCGCCTCCTACGGCCGCTACAAGTCGCTCCAGGGCGACTGGGACTACGGCGACTTCACGCTGACCGTCGACCGGGTGCAGTCCGACCCCTTCGCCCCGCCCTCCCGCGTCTCCGTGCTCATCCCCGCCGACGTCGCCGAACTGCCCGATTCGGCGTGGCGCTCGCCGGTGCGCCGCCGCGCCACCGCCGACTTCCTGGCCCGCCGCGCCTACCGCGTGCTCAAGGGCTCCCGGCTGCGCATCGACGTCGGCGGCCAGGAGGTCATCGACCGCGCCTCCGTGCAGATCGAGGAGGGCGACCTCCGGCTCCGCCTGGGCATCGAGCTGCCCGGCCACGGGCGGCGCATCGACGGCCGCACCGCCGAGCACGAGCTCTGCGACCGCCTCCCCGACCTGGTCGACGCACTGCGCTGGCCCGAGCTGGACACCCGCGCCGCCGTCGCTTTCGCCGACACCGTCGAGGACACCACCGCCCTGCGCGACCGGCTGCCCGACCTCGGCCTCGTCGCCTTCGTCGCCGACGGCTCGGTGCTTCCGCGGCGCAGCGGCGTCAGCGACCTGCCCATGGACGGGGAGGGAAACGCCGTCCCCTTCGCCTCCCCCGACAGCCTCCGGGTCACCGTCCGCCTCCCGCACCGCGGCGAGGTGCGGGGAATGGGTGTACCCGAGGGCATCACCCTCATCGTCGGCGGCGGCTTCCACGGCAAGTCGACCCTGCTGCACGCCCTGGAGCGCGGCGTCTACGACCACATCCCCGGCGACGGCCGCGAACTCGTCGCCACCCGCCCCGACGCCGTGAAGATCCGCGCCGAGGAGGGCCGCCGGGTCGAGCGCACCGACGTCGCCTCCTTCGTGCGCAACCTGCCCACCGGCGCCGACACCGGCGACTTCTCCACCGACAACGCCTCGGGTTCCACCTCCCAGGCCGCCAACATCGCCGAGGCCCTGGAAGCCGGGTCCGCCACGCTGCTGGTGGACGAGGACACCACCGCCACCAACCTGATGATCCGCGACGCCCGGATGCAGGCCCTGGTGCACGGCGACCGTGAACCCCTCACGCCCTTCGTCGACCTGGTCCGCCCCCTGCACCGGGAGCACGGTGTGTCCACGGTGCTCGTCATGGGCGGCAGCGGCGACTACTTCGACGTCGCCGACACCGTCATCATGCTCGACGGCTACCGCCCTTCCGATGTCACCGAGCGGGCGCGCGGCCTGGCCGCCGAGCGTACCGACGCCGAGTTCACCGTCCCCGCCCACCGGGTGGTCGACCCGCGCTCGGTCGACGCGACCGCCCGCGGCCGCGCCCGCCTCAAGCGCCGCGACATGGACGTGCTCACCTTCGGCGAACACGACATCGACGTCCGCGGCCTCGCCCAGCTCGTCGACCCCGGCCAGGTCATCGGCGTGGGCCTGGCGATGCGCCTGCTCGCCGAAGACGGACTCCTCGATACCGGGCGCACCCTGGCCCAGGCTCTCGACGCCCTCGACGAGCGGCTCGCGTCCGGCGGCGTGACCGCGCTCGGCCGCGGCTACGCCGGTGACTACGCCCGGCCCCGCCGATTCGAGGTCGCCGCCGCGCTCAACCGGTTGCGGACGCTGCGCGTCGCCCGCCTGGAGCGCCCTGTCGGCCGCGGCTGAGGCGGGGAACCCGCCGCGGTGCCGGAATGCGCCGCGGCCGGGCCGTGTTCGCTACGAATAGGGACCCACGGAGCGCCCGCACGCCACGGCCCCGGCAGGGACCGCCGCCCCGCGTCGCTATCCTGGTACGTCGACCCGTCGGCCGCCGCGCGGGGACCGCTCCTCCCTACGCCGGGCCCGCCCGCGGGCACCGCCCGGCGGCCCCTGCTCACTCGCGAATGGAGACCTGCCCACGTGCGTGACCACGCTGACCTCTACGAGCTGCGTCCCGGCTTCGACATCCGCGGAGCCGTCATGCTCGTCGTCCTCGACGGGTTCGTGGACGCGGGGTCGACCGGAAAGCAGGCCGTGAGCGCGCTCTTCGACGCGTACTCCGCCGAGGTCGTCGCGACCTTCGACATCGACCGGCTGCTGGACTACCGATCCCGGCGCCCGCAGATGACCTTCGTCGAGAACGCCTACACCGACTACGCCGAGCCCAAACTCGACCTCTACCTCATGCACGACGACGAGGGCACGCCCTTCCTCCTGCTCCACGGCCTGGAGCCGGACCGCGAATGGGAGGCCTTCACCGCCGCGGTGCGCAGCCTCGTCGACCACTTCCAGGTGAGCTTGACCGTGGGCATGCACGGCATCCCCATGGCGGTGCCGCACACCCGCCCGGCCACCGTCACCGCGCACGCCACCCGCCCCGAGCTGGTGGCCGCGCACACCCCCTGGATCGGCCGGGTCGAGGTGCCCTCCAGCGCCGTCGCCCTCCTGGAGTACCGGCTCGGCGAGGCCGGTCATGACGTGATCGGCTTCGGCGTCCACGTGCCCAGCTACCTGGCCCAGTCGGAGTACCCGCGCGCCGCGATCGCCGCCCTCGGCTACGTGGCCGGTGCCACCGGCCTGGCGCTGCCCGTGCGCAGCCTGGAGGAGAGCGCCGACGGCACCGACGCCGAGATCGAGGAGCAGGTGGCCGCCTCCGAGGAGGTCCAGCGCGTGGTGAGCAACCTGGAGCGCCAGTACGACGACATCATGACGGCGCGCCAGGCCTCCGACGAGCGCAGCGACGCCCTGCTGGCCGGTGACGAATCCGCCCTGCCCACGGCCGACGAACTCGGCGCGGAACTCGAACGCTACCTCGCCGAGCGCGAGCGTGGCTCGGAAGGTTGACCCTTGCTGTACCAGATGCTCTTTCACGCCGTGCTGCGGCACACCGACGCCGAGGCCGTCCACCGGCTGAGCTTCGCCGCGCTGCGCGGCGTCGCCGCCGTCCCGGGCGCCGCCGACGCCATGCGCAGGGTGCTCGGCCCGCGTGACCCGGAGCTGGCCGTGACCGCGCTCGGCCGCGAGTTCCCCGGCCCGCTGGGGCTGGCCGCCGGGTTCGACAAGAACGCCGAGGGTATCGACGGGCTCACCGCGCTCGGCTTCGGGCACGTCGAGGTCGGCACGGTGACCGCGCACCCGCAGCCCGGGAACCCGGCCCCGCGGCTGTTCCGGCTGGTCGAGGACCGCGCCATCGTGAACCGGATGGGCTTCAACAACCAGGGGTCGGTCGTCGTCGCCGACCGGCTGCGGGAGCGGAGCCGGGGGAGGGGCGTGCGCCCGGAGCCCGTCGTCGGCATCAACATCGGCAAGACCAAGGTCGTGCCGGAGTCCGAGGCCGTGGAGGACTACACCACCAGCGCGCGGCGGCTCGCCGACTTCGCCGACTACATGGTCGTCAACGTCAGCTCCCCGAACACCCCGGGCCTGCGCGACCTGCAGACCGTGGAGCGGCTTCGCCCACTGCTCACCGAGGTGCGCGCCACACTGGACGCCGAAGGCCACCGGGCGCTGCCGCTGCTGGTCAAGATCGCGCCCGACCTCGCCGACGAGGACATCGACGCCGTCGCCGACCTCGCGCTGGACCTGGGGCTCGACGGCATCATCGCGACCAACACCACCATCTTCCGTGAGGGCCTGCGCACCGATCCCGGGCAGGTGGAGGCGGCCGGTGCCGGCGGCCTGTCCGGTGCGCCGCTGAAGTGGCGCTCCCTGGAGGTGCTGAAGCGGCTGCGAGCCCGCGTGGGCGACCGCCTGGTCCTCATCAGCGTGGGCGGGATCGAGACCCCTCAGGACGCCTGGGAGCGGATCCGCGCCGGGGCCACCCTGGTCCAGGGCTACACCGGCCTCATCTACGGCGGCCCGCTGTGGCCGCGCAGGATCCACAAGGGCCTGGCGCGGCTCGCCCGTGCCGCCGGGTACGCCTCGGTCGCCGACGCGGTGGGGGTGGACGCCGGTATCACCGACGACGACGTGTACGGCTGACGCTCAGGCCCCGGCCGGTCCGAGCGGCGAGGGCGCCCCGCACGGGAGTGGAGTTCCGGTCGGGGCGCCCTCGTTCGTGGCCGGGCAAGGCGTCCGGGGTGGGTCAGGCCCGGGTGAGCGGTGCGGGGGCGTCGAGTTCGGCGCCGAGCAGCGGACCGTCCAGGTATTCGGGACGGAGCCGGACACCGGTGACGCGGTCGGCGAGCGCCAGCAGGGCGGCCCCCGGGTCGGCCGGTTCGGCGTCGTCGGTCAGCCCGACCGCCTGCATCTGGTCGGCCAGCGCGTCGGGGCGGGTGCCCCGGCGGACCGACGGGGTGGCGGCGTCGAAGAAGGTCTGCAGCACGCCGTCGACGACCCAGCGGAACTCGCAGACCTGATCGATCAGGACGCGTACCGACACCAGCTCGGTCTCGGCGGACAGCTGCCGGTAGCACTCGGGCCGGGTGGCGCGGCACCCGGTGGGCTCCACGATGACCGTCCACCCCTGGACGGACAGGGCGTGCACCGTGAGCGGAGGGGTCCCCTCGGCGCTCAGTCCGGCCTCGACGGCCTCGGCGATCGGTAGGCAGCGCAGGCGCCGCTCCGCCACGCCGAGCCGCCCCAGCGCCTCGGCCTTGGTCAGTCCCCGGACATAGGAGAGGCAGTACGCCTCGGCCAGATCCGGCTGCGTCTCTCGCAGCCAGGCGTAGTCACCTGGACACGCGACGGCCATCGGCCTTTCCCTTCTGCGTTCTTGGGCCTTTTCAAGCGGGGATCTCCCGCCTTGAAGGGGAAGTGCGCCCAATTGACGCTTTCCCCGGGTGAGGGGGGTTAAGCGGGCCACTTCAGGACACCGCTGTGGGATTGGGAGATGACGGCGACGGGTACCTCCCGCGCCGAAACCGCGGAGGCTATCGGGCCGCCGTCGGAATGCCGTGGCGGTAGCGCCACGCTGTCGGCCGACGTCCACGGCCTACCACACTACGCCCGGGTAGCGGGTGGCCGGTACCGGGGGACACGTGTTTCCCATGAGACGCGGCGCGCACCGGCCGTTCGCGGGGCGCGCCGCGTCGGGGGGCGACGGTAGCGCCCCGGTCAGTCCTTGTCGTCCTTCTTGTCGTCCTTCTTGTCCGACTTCTCATCCGACGAAGCGGATGTACCGTCGTCCTTGCCGTCCGTGTCGTCCTTCTTCTCCTCGGGGTGGCCGTTGAAGTAGGACTCGCCCGGCTCGGTGTCGCCGAGCAGCTGGGACACCGTGACCATCCGGTACCCCTTCTCATCCAGCTGCTTGAGGATGGAGGGGACGGCGTCGATGGTCGTGCCGTGGATGTCGTGCATCAGGATGATCGACCCCGGCTTCGCACCCTTGACCGCGCGCTTGGCCACGACGGAGGAGTCGCGGTCCTTCCAGTCGTTGGTGTCGACGCTCCAGATGATCTCCGCGAGCCCCTGCTCCTTGGCGATCTTGGCGACCTTGTCGTCGGTCGCACCGTACGGCGGCCGCATCAGCTCCAGGTCGAACCCGGTCTCGCGCCGGACCAGGTCGTTGACGGTGCTCAGCTCCGCGCGGATTCGCACCTCGGCCTGCCGGGTGAGGTCGGGGTGGTGCACGGTGTGGTTGGCGAGCTCGTGCCCCTCGGCGTACTCGCGCCGCACGGTGGCCGCGTGCTCCCGCACCGGCCCGCCGGTGAGGAAGAAGGTGGCCTTGGCGTCGTACTTCGCCAGGGTGTCGAGAAGTTCGGGGGTGCGCTCGCCCGGACCGTCGTCGAACGTCAGTGCGATGCACTTGGATTCCGGGTCGGAGCAGTCGACATCATCGTCTCGCGTCGCGAACACTCCCGGGACCCCCGCCTTCGACCCGTCCTTGGGGGCCGCCGGCTCCTCCTCGATCCGGTAGTCGGGGGTGACGACGACGGCCGCGGTCTGCGCCTTCCTCCCGAAGTCCGACAGCAGCGGCTCGACGTCCGCCTTCGCGACGACCGCCGAGACCCGGCCGGACTTCACCGGAGCGACCTGGCCCTCGTCGAACTCCACGACGAGGTCCCCATCGGGGTTGAAGCCCATCGAGTCATAGGAGCGCAGGATCGGGTAGAGGTGGGAGGTGTCCACCTTGTCGCCGTCGTTCTCCTTCAGGGCCTTCTTCACCAGCCCGTCCAGGGTCTCCAGCTCCTGCTGCCCTGCCAGCAGTTCGGTGGAGTAGGCGGTGGTCCCGGTCGCCGTGTCGTACCAGTAGGTGGCCCAGGCGGTGCGCTCGCCCTCGTCGTCCTTCTCGTCCTGGGTCAGCCGCACGGCCATGACGTCGTCGCCGGCGACGCTCAGGTTCCACCCGATCTTGATGGACTCGGCCTTGGGGACGGCCCCGAGGAAGTCGTCCCGCTCCCGGTCGGTGATCTCGTCGAGCCGCTTGGCGAGCGGGTCGGCGTTGGGGACCTTGGGGTAGCTCAGCGACGCCGTGACACCGTTCTCCTCGGTCTCCTTCTTCTCCTCGGTGACGTCCGGGACGTTGTCGAGATCGACGACGGTGAGCTCGTCGGCCTCACCGGTGGCCTTGGCGCGCTCGGGCTGATCCGACCGTCGTTCGGCATCGGGCGAGGTACAGGCGCCGAGCGCCAGGGCGGTCGCGAGTGCGACCACGAGCGGGGCGAAGACCCGAGGCAGGCGTGGGGTGCGCCGACCGGCCGCGGTCGGCGCGGGCGAATGGGGCGTGGTGAACGGCGTGTGGGAGCCGCCTGGATCTGTCTGCAAGGGAAGGAACGTCTTTCGCATTTTTGGGGAGTTCTTCAGACCCGAAATCTCGGTCGAGCAGGGGTCCGGATCGCCTTCGCCTGGGGGAGTTCCGGAGGTGGAACCGGGCCCACGCAACGAGCTTAGAACGGCAGAGGGGCCGCCCGCTGTGCTGACAGGCAATAAGAGCGTCAACACCCGCTGACCGGAACGCAAAACCCCAGCAAGAGGGATGATTCGGGCGGATGGTGGCATGTCGGACTCAAGCGCCCGCGGGCGCGTCCCTATACTGGCAGCCGCGGTCGGTACACGCATGGCATCCGCCGGGCGTGTCGTAAGAGGGAACCCGGTGCGAATCCGGGACTGCCCCGCAGCGGTGAGTGGGAACGACAGCCGTCAACAGCACTGGGCCGAAACGCCTGGGAAGCGGCGGCCGGTAGGTCGCGTACCGGACATCCGGTGCGCATGCCCACGAGTCCGAATACCTGCCCTCCGCCCGCGGACGCGCCCGCGTCCGCGGTAGGTCCACGTGCCCCGAGGGAGGGCCGAGGGCGGCGGGCGCCACGCGTGCACCCGTGCTCCCGCGCTGCTCCCCCGAACGGTACGGCCGGACCGCCGACGGCTGTTCGACGAGGGAGAGACAGAGCCAGATGACTATCCGAACCCCGTTCCGCGGCGGTGGTGTCCGATGACGACGACCGTGCTCGGCTACCCCCGCATCGGCCCGGACCGCGAGCTCAAGCGCGCGAGTGAGGCCTACTGGAGGGGACGCACCACCGTCTCCGAACTGGACGCCGTCGCCGCCCGACTGCGCCGCGGCGTCTGGGAGACGCTGCGCGACGCCGGGGTGGCGGAGATCCCCGCCAACACCTTCTCCTACTACGACCACATGCTCGACACCGCGGTCCTCTTCGACCTCGTGCCCGAGCGGTTCCGCACCCCGGCCTTCGCCGGGGAGGGCCGCGAGGCCGAGCTGCGGCGCTACTTCGCCATGGCCCGGGGCGCCGACGACGTCGCCCCCCTGGAGATGACCAAGTGGTTCGACACGAACTACCACTACCTGGTCCCCGAACTCGCCCCCGGCCGGCGGCCGCGCCTGGCCGACCCCGCCAAACCACTCTCGGAGTTCACCCAGGCCAAGGGGCTGGGCATCCGGACGCATCCGGTCATCGTCGGCCCGCTCACCTTCCTGATGCTGGCCAAGCCCGCCGCCGACGCTCCGGAGGGCTGGCGGCCGCTGGACCTGCTCGACGACCTGCTGGGCTGCTACGCCGAACTCCTCGCCCGCCTGGCCGCCGCAGGAGCGCACCAGGTGCAGCTGGACGAGCCGATCCTGGCGACCGACGACGGCCGCGCCGAACCCGTCGCGCTGGAGCGGGCCTACACCCGGCTCGGTGAGCTCACCGACCGTCCGGAGCTCTTCGTCGCCACCTACTTCGGGTCCATCGGAACCGCTGCGCTCGACGTCCTCAAGCGCACCGGCGTGGAGCGTATCGGCCTGGACCTGGTCGCCGGCCCGGAGTCGGTGGACGAGGTCGCCGCCGTCTCCGGTCTGGGCGGCAAGACCCTGGTGGCCGGCGTCGTCGACGGGCGCAACGTCTGGCGCGCCGACCTCCCCAAGGCGCTGTCCACCCTGGGCTCGCTGCTGGGCCTGGCCGACCGCGTCGTCGTCGGCACCTCCTGCTCCCTGCTGCACGTCCCCATCGACCTGGACGCCGAGACCGACCTGGACCCGGTGATCCGCGAGCGCCTGGCCTTCGCCCGGCAGAAGGTGGACGAGGTCGTGCTGCTCGGCCGGGCGCTCTCGGCCGGAGACGGGGGCATCGCCGCCGAGCTGGAACGGGCGCGCACCTCGGCACCGGACACAGCGGCGTTCGTCAACCCCCGGGTGCGTGCCCGCCTGGACGCACTGGGCGACAGCGCCGTCCGCAACGGCCACGACCGCCGCGGTGCGGCCCAGGCCGACGAGCCGCCGCTGCAGACCACCACCATCGGTTCGTTCCCGCAGACCCCTGATGTGCGAAAGGCGCGGGCCGACCACCGCGCCGGGCGCATCGACGACGCGGAGTACACCCGGCGGATGCGCGCCGAGATCGACCGGGTCATCAAGCTGCAGGAGGACATCGGCCTGGACATCCTCGTGCACGGCGAACCCGAGCGCAACGACATGGTGCAGTACTTCGCCGAGCGCCTCGACGGCTTCGTCACCACCCAGAAGGGGTGGGTGCAGTCCTACGGTTCGCGGTGCGTGCGCCCGCCGATCCTCTACGGCGACGTCTCCCGGCCCGAGGCGATGACCGTCGACTGGATCACCTACGCCCAGTCGCGCACCGACAAGCCCGTCAAGGGCATGCTCACCGGACCGGTCACCATGCTCGCCTGGTCGTTCGTCCGCGACGACCAGCCGCTTGGGGACACCGCGCGGCAGGTGGCGCTGGCACTGCGAGACGAGGTGTCGGACCTGGAGCGCGCCGGGATCCGGCACATCCAGGTCGACGAGGCCGCGCTGCGGGAGCTGCTGCCGCTGCGCGCCGAACGGCACGCCGACTACCTGGCCTGGGCGATCGGCTCGTTCCGGCTGGCGACCTCGGGGGTGGGCGACAGCACCCGCATCCACACCCACATGTGCTACTCGGAGTTCGGCCGGATCGTGGGCGCCATCGAACAGCTGGACGCCGATGTCACCAGCGTCGAGGCGGCCCGCTCGCACATGGAGCTCGTGGACGACCTCGCCGAGGCCGGGTACGAACGCGGCATCGGTCCCGGCGTCTACGACATCCACTCGCCGCGGGTGCCCACCGCCGACGAGATCGAGTCGGCGCTGCGCGACGCGCTGCGGGCCGTCGACCCGCGGCGGCTGTGGGTCAACCCGGACTGCGGGCTGAAGACGCGGCGCTACGAGGAGGTCGAACCGGCGCTGCGCAACATGGTGGAGGCGGCCCGCCGCGTTCGCGCCGACCTCGTCGGCTGACCCGGCGGCACCAGGCGGAGCAACGTAGGGAAACGTAGGGAAACGAAAACGTAGGGAAACGAAAAGGGGGGGTGTGCGGGCGGAGACCGCCGGCACACCCCCTCCTCACGCGGACGGGACCGGCGGCTAGGCGCCGATCGGGGTCAGCGACTGCTTGCCCAGGTCCAGCATCATGTCCTCCACGTCGGAGAACTTCAGCGGGGCCGGGACGCTCTCATCGGCGCCCAGGCCGGGCGACATCTGGAACTTGACCTCGGTGTTGATGTTGCCCTCGCGGACCAGCAGGGTGGCCACCGAGTAGTTGGAGTTGGTCAGCTTCTCCGTGGAGAAGACCAGCTTGGCCTCGTCGCCGAGCTTGACGTCCTGCTCCTCGTGGACCTCGCGCTCGGTGTAGCGGTTGTTCTCGTCGGTGACGAACTTGACGGCCGACTTGAAGTCGTCCTTGGCGCCCTCGACCGAGTCGGAGCCGGCGTAGGGGGTCTTGTACTCCAGGGAGAACGAGCCCCAGGTGTCGCCCTCGCCGTCCACCCGCCAGCGGCAGCTGGAGCGGTTGTCGCTGAGGTTCTTGCTGCCGTCCGAGATGGCGTACTCGCTGAGCTTGTCCTCGGTGTAGGTCTGGCAGGCGTCCTCAGGCAGGTCGTAGGGCGGCTCGCCCTTGTCGGCCTTGGGCTCGTCGCCGCCGTCGGAGTCCGCGTCCGCGTCGGGCTTGTCGGCCTCGCTCTGCTCGGCCTGCTGGGGTGCGGCGGCCGAGGTGTCGCCGCTGGGTCGCAGCACCACGATGAACACGGCGATCACCAGGATCAGGATGACCGCGCCGCCGCCGATGACCACCCACATGCCGGCGCTGCTCTTCTTCTGCGGCGGCGGGTAGTCGCCCGGCCCGCCGGGCATGCCCGGGCCGCCGTAGGGCGGCTGCCCCGGCGGAGGGGCGTACATGTTCTGGTCGTGCGGCGGCTGGTACCCGGGTCCCCCCGGCTGCGGCCCCCCTTGCTGGGCCGCACCGTAGGGGTAGCCCGGCTGTCCGCCGGGGTTCTGGCCGCCGTAGGGCGCCTGGTAGGGGCCGCTCGCGTACTGCTGGCCGGGGTGGGGGCCACCCTGCTCGGGCCCGGGCTGCCCATAGGGCCCGCCGTACGGCGGCTGCCCCCCGGAGCCGCCTTCGCCATCCTGCGGGAATTGCGGAGGCTGTGGATAGGGTCCGTTGTCGCTCATGACTCCCCTCGCGCCAGCTGCGTATGTGAACTGTCCGTCAGACGCGCGTCGGCGCGTTGCCGGTTCCATCGTGAATGGTCGGGATGACCGGTGGATCCGTATCGCTGATCCGCGTGCGGCGCGCAGCACACAGGATGGGACGCACCCGTCCGTGGCCACGGCTCGACTCCGGGCGGAAGCGATGGCTCGCCGCCTACCCTTCGCACCCGGCGGGTGGCCGCGTGTGCGTCAGGGGGCAGGACTCGGCAATCCTAGCTTCCGGAATCGTCCGAGGTTCCGGGGTCCCGGGGGAACGTCATGGATCGTCACTGTTTTGTGGCGGGAATGTGGGGATCGGGACCGGTTGTGGGGTTCTGTGCGCCGCCGCGGAGCGATGGATTCGCCGCCCGCGGGGTCAAGGGTGGCGACTCTACTGGGAAAACGGGACGAATCCGGCGGGATCGTTGTCGGATCGCAACCGCCCCGGCCGCCGGTTCCCCCGACCCCGGCGCGCCGCCGCGGGCCGGGGGATACGGTGGGTGTCCCCGGTTATCCGCGGCGTCCGCCCAGGGCGGGCCAGTGATGAGAAGGGCAGCAGAGGTGTCGTCGTCCTCCCCGCAGCGTCCCGACCACCGTCCCCGCCACGGCTTCGTCGCCTGGGCCGTGTTCATCCTCGCCATCGGTGCCGCGCTGGCCCTCATGGGAGGGTGTATGACCGTGCTCTACGCACCCCTGGTCACCGGGGGGTGAGGCGGCGGGGCGCGCCCGCTCAGAACATCGAGATGTGCACGTGGTCGAAGTGGTTCTCGGTGATACTGCCCCGGTCGGCCATGTCGCGCCAGCCCTCGCCCGCGCGCCGGACGTCCCAGATCTTCTGCCGGTAGATGATGTACATGATGCCCAGCCGCTCGGCGTTGTCCTGGGCGAACTTCGAGATCTCGTAGCCGCGGTCGATGTTCTCCTGCGTGGGCATCCGGCCCTCGTTGTTCACCATGAAGTCGCACGCCCGGCCCTTGGGGTGCTCACCGACGACCCAGCCGCCGTCCGGCCGGTAGCAGCCCACGCCGCCCTGCGCCCTGCCCTCACCGAACTTCTCGATGATGACTTCCTTCATCTGCCGGGTGCGCGGGGTGAGGTTGTCCGGCGGCCCCATCTCCTGGACGGGATGCTTGGCGATGAGCTCCTGCACCTTCTCGCGGCGCTCCTCCAGCTCGTCCAGGTCCTCCTGGACCTTGGCGGCCTTGCCCTCGGCGTTCTCCTTGGCCTTCCGGTCGCGGTCGATGGCCCGTTCCAGCCGCTCGATCTTGTCGCGCTGGCTGCTGGACAGGTGCCCGACCAGTGAGGCCTGGTCGATGACCCGCTGCGGGTCATCGTCGACGAACAGCGAGAAGGCGGGGTCGACGCCGCCCTGGGTGTAGCTGGCCACCGCCAGCTGGCGGACCTGGGCCTGGGCGGTGCCGACCTCCTCCTTGGTCCCCTCCGCCCGCTTCTCGGCGCGCTCCGCCTCCTCGATGACCCCCTCCATATCGATGAGGTGGCCGCCGTACTCCTCGCCCAGCGCCTCGGCGCGCTCCTGCAGGGAGCTCAGGCTCTCCTCGGCGGGCGCCGCCGACGCGCTCGGCGCCATCGGGGCCAGGCCGAGCGTGCCGGCGAGGGCGAGGGCGGGCAGGGAGAGGCGCAGGCGGCGCCGGGCCGCCGCTGGCAGGAGGGCCGGCCCGACACGGGGGTCGGGGGCCCAGAAATCGGGGAAGTCGTCCGGTCCGAATGGTCGGTCGGGCTCCACGTGGATCGCTCCTCGGTTCAGGCCGACGCACGAGCGGGATAGGGAGGCGGGCGCCTTCCACCCGCCACTGCGCGTCGGCTCTCGCATGGGGCCGGGACCGGGGCCGCGGTCCGCAGTGCGACCGGGACTCGGCGGCGAGGGTCGCTCCTCCCTCTCCGCGGAGCCCGGTGTCACGCCTCAGGCACATTAAGCGAGTTCCGCGCGTTTGCCAATCGATTGTCCGTGCTTGGGGCGCTGTTTGAGTCTAAGCAAGGGAGGTGTACGCGTGCGGGACGCTCGCCGAGACCGGTGCAGAAACCCCCTGGGAACAGGGGAATTCGGCTACAGGAGGCGAGAACTGTGGCGAACGTTACCCAGCATGAGAACGAAACAGCCTATTTCACACCACGTCGGTATGGTTTCGTAGGGGGCGTGAACTCACGCGATCGCGGCAACGTGACCTCCCGCGCCATGACGCGCGGCGGACGCCGGCGCTGCTCCATGGAGCACCGCGCCACCGGCGGCCTCTGTCGCATGTGCCGCTGACCGTTCACTCTCAGGCGTCCGCGCGCCGTACTCCGGCGCTTCTCCGACTCCGCGCGGCCCGTCCCCGGGCTCGGACGCGCGGGTCGGTCCCGGCCGGCATGGTGGTCCACCCGCCCGGTCCGCGCACGGGCGTCCGCTCCCCACACTCCGAAACGGGCGGACCCCACCGGATCGGCCCGGCACCACCGCACGCCCCGGCCACCGCCGGGCACCGCGGGACACCCCACACGACCCACGAGGAAACCAGTGATAGAAGCTGTGGGCCTGCGCAAGGTCTACCGGTTGAAAGACCGCGAGGTGCTCGCGCTCGACAACGTCGATCTGCACGTCCGCCAGGGCGAGGTCTACGGCGTGGTGGGGCAGAGCGGCGCCGGCAAGAGCACCCTGCTCCGCTGCGTCAACCTGCTGGAGCGCCCCACCGAGGGCAGCGTGCGCGTCGACGGCGAGGACCTCACGGCGATGGCCCCCGCCCGGCTGCGCGCGGCACGGCGCGGCATCGGCATGGTGCACCAGCACTTCGCCCTGCTGTCCTCCCGCACCGTCGCCGGCAACGTCGCCTTCCCGCTGGAGGTCGCCGGGGTGGGGCGGACCGCGCGCCGCAGCCGCGTCATGGAACTCCTGGACCTGGTCGGACTCGCCGACAAGGCGCGCGCCTACCCCGCCCAGCTCTCCGGCGGGCAGAAGCAGCGCGTGGGCATCGCCCGCGCGCTCGCCTCCGAGCCCAAGGTACTGCTGAGCGACGAGGCCACCTCCGCCCTCGACCCCGCCACCACCGAGTCCATCCTGGAACTCCTCCGCGAGCTCAACCGCGAACTCGGCCTCACCATCCTGCTGATCACCCACGAGATGGACGTGATCAAGCGGATCTGCGACTCCGCCGCCATCATGGAGTCCGGAGCGGTCCGCGAGTCGGGCCGTGTTCTCGACCTCATCGGAACACCGGGCTCGCTGCTGGCCCGCTCGCTGTTCCCGCTTCCGCCCACCGACGCCCCCGACGTGGTCGCCCTCACCTACCCGCGCTCCTACGACGAGCCGCTGATGTCGGAGCTCACCCGCAAGTTCGACGTCGACGTCAACGTCCTGGGCGGTGCGGTGGAGACGGTGTCCGGCCAGTCCGTGGGCCGGCTCAACGTGCAGATCCGGGGCGCCAACCGGGACGCCGCACTCGACTACCTGGGCGATAAGGGCCTGCTCGTGGAGGTGGCGGCATGATGACCTGGTCGACCGAATTCGCCGAACGGCTCCCCGAGATGTGGCCGGTCCTGTGGCTGGGCACCCTCGACACCCTCTACATGGTCCTGTGGGCCACCGTCTTCAGCGTCCTCGTCGGGCTGCCCTTGGGCGTGCTGCTGGTCACCACCGACCGCGGCGGACTCACCCCCGCACCGGTACTCCGGTCGGTCCTCAGCGCCGCCGTGAACATCGGGCGGTCGCTGCCCTTCATCGTGCTCATGGTGGCCGTGCTCTCGCTGACCCGGCTGCTGACCGGCAGCACCATCGGCCCGACCGCCGCGATCGTCCCGCTGAGCATCGGGGCCGTCCCGTTCTTCGCCCGCCTCGTCGAGTCCGCGCTGCGCGAGGTCGACCGCGGGGTCATCGAGGCGGCCCACGCGATGGGTACCCGCAAGCTCGGCATCGTCGGCAAGGTGCTGCTGCCCGAGGCCCTGCCCGGCCTCATCGCCGCGCTGGTCATGACCATCGTCACGCTCATCTCGTACTCGGCCATGGCCGGGGCCATCGGCGGCGGCGGTCTCGGCGACATCGCCATCCGCGAGGGCTACCAGCGCTTCGACGACTACTACCTGTGGGCCACGGTGATCCTCCTGGTCATCGTCGTCCAAGCCGCACAGAGCCTCGGCGACCTGCTGATCCGGCGGCTCTCCCACCGCTGAGGCCCGCGCTTCCCCGCGGCCCGCCCCGACCCGAACGTCCGACCGCACCACACACAGCAAGGAGCACGACCGTGCGCAGAACCTGGGGAATCATCGGCATCACGGCCCTGGCCACCACGCTCGCCGCGTGCGGCAGCCCCAGCGAGCAGGCGGCGGGAAGCGGCGACGCCGACGGCCTGACCACGATCAAGGTCGGCGCCTCACCGGTCCCGCACGCCGAGATCCTGGAGTACGTGCAGGAGAACCTCGCCGCCGACGCCGGGCTGAACATCGACATCACCGAGTTCACCGACTACAACCAGCCCAACGCGGCGCTGACGCAGGGCGACATCGACGCCAACTACTTCCAGACCAAGCCGTTCCTGGACGAGTACCTCGCCGGAAACAAGGGCGCCGACCTGGCCTGGGTGGACCCTGTGCACCTGGAGGCGTTCGGTCTCTACGCGGATTCCGACGATGTCACCAGCCTCGACGATCTGCAGGACGGCGCCGAGATCGGCGTGCCCAACGACGCCTCCAACATGGGCCGCGCCCTGCACCTGCTGGCCGACAACGACCTGATCACCCTCAAGGACGGCGCCGGCAGCGCCGCCACGGAGAAGGACATCGAGGACAACCCCAGGGACCTGCGGATCGTCCCGGTGGAGGCCGCGCAGCTGCCGCGCTCGCTGTCCGACGTGGACGCGGCCGTCGTCAACGGCAACTACGCGCTGGAAGCCGACCTCGCCGAGAAGGCCAACGTGCTGGCCCAGGAGCGGACCGAGGACAACCCGTACGCCAACGGCCTGGTGGTGGCCGCGGACAGGGCCGACGACGCCGACATCGCCAAGCTCGACGAGCTGCTGCACAGCGACGAGGTCCGCTCGTTCATCGAGGAGCAGTGGAAGGGCGTCGTCATCCCCGTCGACGCCGACTGACGCGGCGAGGCTTTCCCGCCTCCGCCTCCCGTCCCCCCGCACCCGACGGGCGCCCGCGCATCTCCGCGCGGGCGCCCGTCCGCGTCGGGCCCCGTTCCCACGCCGCGGCGCACGGCCCCGCACCGCGGCCGCGGTGCCGCGGCGACCTCCGGTACCGTGATCGCGGATGCGGCACCGCAGGAGGGGGCCGCTGAGGAGAGGGCGGCAATGCGCTGGGTCACCTACCTCTCGCCCAGTGGCGGGAGCGAACGCACCGGCACCATCGACGACGGCTGCGTCTTCGGCTACCCGGGAGAGGAGAGCGTCCCTGAACTGCTCGCCGCCGGAGGGGCGGCCCTGCGGGGCGCCTTCGACCGGGCTCTCGCCGACCCGGTCGAGATCATCGTGCACTTCGAGGCCTGCCACTGTCCGCCCGTCCGCCCGCGGCACCCGGTGCCCGTCCGGCTGGGTGACACGTGGACCGACATCGCCCCGGAGCTGGTGCGCGGCACCGACGACGGCGTGCTGCTGCCCGGCGCGTCCGGGGCGTTGTCGGCCGCGGTGGGCACCGCAGCCCTGTTCGACGCCCACGGGCGGTACGCCGGGTCCACCCTGGCCTGTCTGTGGCTCACCCCGGAGCGCACCCCGGCCGCCCTCACGCTCGGCCCGGCGGTCGTGACCCCCGACGAGTTCGCCGGCACCGACCTCGCGGTGCGGGCGGCGGCGGGGGAGGAGGTGCTGGCCACCGCCGCTGTCGGCGCCCCCGAGGAGTGGACCGGCGGCCGCGTCGGCACCGTGCTGGCCGACCTGACGGCCGAGACCCGGCCGCTCGAACGCGGTGAGGAGCTCTTCGTCGACGGCGGCCCACTGGGCATGTTCGAGATCCGCGTCGGCTCCGGCGCCTGACCCCCTGTCGCCGGCCTCGGCGACATCGCCCCGGTCGCGCCGCGCACGCGGTCGATGTCCCCCGGGTCGGCGGACGAGCTCCGTCAGGGGGCGGAGAACTCCCAGTGCCAGGGCTCGAAGCCGTTGCGGGCCCACGGCGGGTTGTGCCAGCCGTAGCGTGGCGCGTTGGCCAGCATCCACCCGTGCTCGGCCGATCCGTGCTCGTTGACTCCGCCGCACAGGTCGACCGCGATGCCCAGGCCGTGCGTGCTGGTCCCCGGCCGCGCGGCCATGCCCGCGGCCATCTCGCGGAACAACCGGACCTGCTCGTCCAGGGGACGGTAGGAGTCGGTGACGCACATCGCGCGGCCGAAGCGCTTCGCAAAGGCCCGGTCGAGCTCGATGAACGCGGCCGCGGCGTCGGCGCGGAGCATCTCGCCGGGCTGGGGAAGCGGGCACAGCGCCGAGCGGGGAATCCTCCCGTTCGCGTACTGGCCCAGGTCGCCGCCGGTGCACAGCCGGTCGGAACCGCCATCCGGCGACCCTGCGCTCTGCGGTCGGGTGGCCGGCGCCGCCGCGGCCCCCTCCCCGGAACCGGAGGACGCCGGGTCGCCGGAGCCGTTCCGGGCGGCCTGCTCGGCCCGCGCCAGGGCGCCGGTCCGCCGCTGCTCCGCGCCCGAGGCGCCGCCCGCGGCGCGGGACAGCCGTGCCTCCAGCTCCGACTGCCGGGCGAGCACGCCGGAGACCGCCTCCTCCTGGGCTCGGACCGCGTCGAACGCCTCCCGCTTCGCCTCGGCTGCGGCCTCGGTGGCCTCCTGCTGCTTCTCGACGGCGGAGTCGGCCATCGACCGCAGGGTGTCGGCGGCGACACCGCCGGCGTTGGCCCGGTCGAGGACATGCCCGCGCCGTTCGGACAAGACCTTGAGGTAGGCGGCGCGGTCCAGCACCTCCTGCGGGCCGCCCGGCTCCGACCAGGCGGCGGCCGGGTGCAGGTCGGCACCCTTGTAGGCGGCGCTCGCGTGCCGCACCGCATCGGCCCGGGAGTCCTCGTGGCGCTGGGCCGCGCGTTCGGCGGCGCGCCGGGCGGAACGTACCGCCCGCTCGGCCTCGTCCATGCGCCGGGCCTCGTCGAGATAGCGCAGGATCGCGCGGTCGGCGTCGTCGTACAGGTCGTCCAGGCGTGACCGGACGGCGGCCAGTTCCGCCTTGAGCCCGCCGACGGTGTCGGCCGCGTCGGTCCCGGCGGCCGAGGCGGGGCCGTCCGCGGCCGCCGCAAGGGCGGGTCCGGACCTGCTCTGGCCGGTCGCGGCGTCGCCGACGGGGTCGGCGAGCGCGGTCGGTCCGGACACGGCCAGGGCTGTCAGCGGCGCGGCGAGGCAGAGGCTGAGGGCGGCTGAGCAGGCCGCACGCGTCGCCCCCGACCGACAGGGCGCACCTGGACGATGTGATAACCGTTTCCACTGATCCACGGACGTTCCCCCCGAAACATGCGTGTGCAGTAGTCACATTGGCAGGTGATCGGACCTATCGCCCAGGACGTCGGTGGCGTGTTCGAAAAGTTATCGAGGCGTTGGGGGACCCGTGTCACAGCCGCCCTGGCCTGCGGAATCGGCGCGGTTGGGCGAATAATCCGGTCATCTGGCACGATCTACCCCAAGTCGATTGCCGGAACCGGCGGATCGGGGTATCCGAGGTCTCTGCGTGGATTGGTACGCTATCCACCTCACGTGCACCATTGGTGGTTTATGGAGCACAACGCCTCTCACCCCTCATGAGGCGCGTCCCGGTGCGTCAAGAGCCTCCCTAGTCCTCCGCGCGCCTTCGTCGGCGACAGCAGGCCCCAGCGGCTTTCCCGGCGTCACTCAGGGTTTTCCCGAACGTTGCCGGACCCGAGTACTCATGAGGTCCACGTCCCATCACCCGAGGCGGTGACACGAAAGGTTGCGAGGGTCCGTGTCGACACGAGCGACAGAACATGGAGCCGGCGCCCCTACCGAGGAGCCGACGGAAAACGCCGCAGCCGCAGCGCCCAAGCGCCGCGGCCGCTGGTTCACGCCGCGCAACTGGCGAGTCCGTTCCCGGCTCGTCGCGCTGATCGTCATCCCCACCGCCGTTGCCGTGGTGCTGGGTGGTCTGCGGATCTCCGAGAGCGTCGTGAACACGGTCACCCACGAGCGCATCGAGCGCACCGCCGCGCTGGGTGAGGCCGTTTCCGAACTCGGCAACCGGCTGGGCCAGGAGCGGGCCGCCAGCGCCGTCTACATCGCCGACGACCCCAACCCCGACAAGCGCGACGAGCAGCTGCTCCGCGCCCTGCAGGACCGGATCAACGAGACCCGGGACGCCCAGCAGAAGGTCGAGAACCAGATCAACGAGCTGGGCGACCCCGGCAGCGAGCTGGCCCGCAACCGCCTCTCACAGGTGCAGAGCAACCTGGACAGCCTCGGCACCGTGCGCCAGGAGGTCCAGGACTCCCGCATCACCGTGCTCCCCGCGGCCACCAAGTACCGCCAGGTGATCAACTCCCTCACCGACTTCAACCAGACCATCGCCGAGTCCACCGACGACACCTCCCTGCGGGAGAGTGTGCGCGCTCTCACCGCGATCAGCCGCGCCCGCGAGCACCTGTCCTACGAGTCGGCGCTCATGCTCCACTCGCTGATGCGCGGCTCGATGTCCAGCGGTGTCCAGGAGGCCATCGCCTCCAGCCGGGCGCGCTACGACAACGAGGTCCAGAACTTCACCGGCGCGGCGACCGTCGGCCAGCGGCAGATGTTCGACGACGTCTTCAAGGGCCTTGAGGTCAGCCGGATGGAGACCACCCGGTTGCGCGTCATGATGCGACTGGAGACCGACCAGAAGCTCACCGGCGTCACCGACAACGACGACGCCGGGAGTTATGAGGAGGCCGCGGGCGCGACCCTGGGCAAGATGCAGGAGGTCGAGGAGAAGCTCGCGGCCTCGGTGCGCTCCCAGTCCAACGACCTGGGGTCCACCGCCCTGTGGCGGGCCGTCCTGGAGTCGCTCCTCGTCCTGCTGGTCATCGGCGCCGTCTTCGTCATCACCTCGCTGGTGGTCCGCTCGCTGGTCCAGCCGCTGCGCCGGCTGCGCGAGGGCGCGCTGCGGATCGCCGAGGAGGACCTGCCCGACTCCATCACCCGCATGCAGGAGACCAGCTCCGCGCCCGAGGAGATCGTGGTCCAGCCCATCGAGGTCGGCACCGAGGACGAGATCGGCGAGGTCGCCCGCTCCTTCGACGAGGTCCACCGTGTGGCCCTGCGCCTGGCCTCCGACGAGGCGGCGCTGCGCAGCAACGTCAACGCGATGTTCGTCAACCTCTCCCGCCGCAGCCAGACGCTGGTCGAGCGGCAGCTGCGGCTGATCGACGGCCTGGAGCAGAGCGAGCAGGACTCCGACCGGCTGTCGGACCTGTTCGCCCTGGACCACCTGGCCACCCGCATGCGCCGCAACAACGAGAACCTGCTGGTCCTCTCCGGCCAGGACAACACCCGCAAGTGGGCGCAGCCGGTGCCGCTGGTCGACGTGCTGCGCGCCGCCGCGTCCGAGGTCGAGCAGTATGAGCGGGTCAACGTCCGCGCGCCGTCGCACATCTCCGTGCTCGGCCGCCCCGTCAACGACGTCATCCACCTCGTGGCCGAGCTGGTGGAGAACGCCACCTCGTTCTCGCCGAACGACTCCGAGGTCTCCGTGGAGGCGGAGGCCGCGGACAACGGCGCGGTGCGGATCGAGGTCACCGACAGCGGCATCGGCATGGAGCCCGACGAGCTCGCCGAGATCAACGAGCGCCTGTCCCAGCCGCCCGTCATCGACGTGGCCGTCTCCCGCCGCATGGGCCTCTTCGTCGTCAGCCGCCTGGCCGCCCGCCACGGTATCCAGGTGCGGCTGCGCCCGGCCCGCAACGGCGGCACCACCGCCACCGCGATCTTCCCGCCGGACCTGCTGATCACCCCGGTCGAGCCGGCCGGCCAGCCCGGCGCACTTCCGGCCGTGCCCGACACCTACGCCGAGGCCGCCGCGGCCTTCGCGGCGAACCCGGCCCCGGCCGAGCCCGGCGACGTCTGGCAGACCGGCGACGGGGGAGAGGGCACCCCCTCCGGGCTGCCCAAGCGCCAGCCCGGCGCGGCGGCCCGATCCGATGAGCACCCGCCCAGCGGCGAGGACCTGTGGGGCGGCGCCGGATGGAACACCCCGCCCTCGGCACCGCCGGCTCCGGCGGAGTCGCCGTCCCTGCCCCCGAGCACCCCCCCGGCGGCACCGGAGCCCCCGGCGCGCGCGGAGTGGCCCACCACCCCGCCGGCCGACTCCTCCACCACCGGGGCGTTCGGGACGCGGAGCCCGGCCCCGGAGCGTCCGGGGCAGCCCGGCGGCGGCTCCTTCGGCGGCGACGTATTCGGCGGCGATCCCTACGCCTCCGGAACCACCGGCGCGTTCCCGGCCGAGACCACCGACCCCCGGCACGCGGCCACGCCGGCCGAGCCGCCCGCTGCGGCGCCGGAGCCCCCGGTCCCGGGGTGGACCCCGGCCGGGACCTCCCCGGAGGCGGGCGGAGCCGACGACCGGCGCAGGGAGCCCGAGGCGGTGGTCGACCCGTGGGCCGCCGCCGAGCAGGCCGGGCCGCGCCCGGTCGCCGAGCCCGAGTCGCGCGAGGGTTACGGCTCCACGGCCTACCTCTCCCGCCGGTACGGCAGCAGCGCCGGAGCCAACCACAGCACCGTGGTCCCGCCGTCGCCGGACGGCGGCGAGGCGCTGCCGATCTTCGACGCGATCGAGTCGAACTGGTTCCGCCGCCGCAGTGGCGGCCCCACGGCCGCCGAGCCGGAGACCGGCCCCATGCCCCGCATGGGCGCGGCCGCGGGCACCGGCGCCCCGGCACCGGCACCCGCGGCGACGCCGCAGGTCGCGCCCGAGCCGAGCACACGGGAGTCGGCGGCGCCCGAGCCGCAGCCCGAGGACGAGTGGCGCTCCGACGCGGACCGCGGGTGGAAGGCGGCGCGCTCCGCGGCCGAGCCGATCGCGGGCGGTCTGACGTCCTCGGGGTTGCCAAAACGCGTTCCCAAGGCAAACCTTGTGCCCGGTACGGTTCCCCAACCGGAGAACGTCCGGCAGATCCCCGCCAGGTCCGCCGATCGGGTCCGCAGCCGGTTCTCAGGCCTGCAGCGGGGTGTCCGCGAAGGGCGCGAGCGGGGCACCGGCGAACAGCCGAACGAGGAGAAGTGAGCACGTGTCCAGTGCGACCGCGGCCGGTCAGCGACCGGCCTGCCGAGTCCGGGCCCGCGCGCCCGGGACGCGGGGTGGCCGAAGATCACGGATGGGCCATGAATTAGCATCATCCGCACTTCCAGGACATACGTTCCCCATAAAGTCACTATCGAAGAACACTTGGCTGACTGGCGGCCCCTGCTTGGGTGGCCCGCGCGAAGGCCGGGACGGACAGGAGAGCAGATGAGTCAACCGGTGAATGAGCTCAACTGGCTGATCACTGACTTCGCAAACCGTGTGCCGGACGTCGCCCACGCGATCGTCGTGTCCTCGGACGGGCTCCCGCTCGCCGCGTCGGCGGGGTTCCCTGCGGACCGCGCGGACCAGTTGGCGGCGATCGCCTCGGGGTTGTCCAGCCTGACCCAGGGCGCGTCGCGTGTCTTCGAGGGCGGGGCGGTGGCCCAGACCGTCGTCGAGATGGAGCGCGGGCTGCTGCTCATCATGTCGATCAGCGACGGCTCGTGCCTGGCGTCCCTCGCCTCGGCCAACTGCGACCTGGGGCTGGTCGCCTACGAGATGACCCTGCTCGTCGAACGAACCGGGCGGGCACTGACTCCGGCGGCGCGTACCTCGTGAATCCACTGAACCACCACGGACAGGAGGAAGTGGTGGCACCTCACAGTAGAGATGCCGGGAACGCCTCGTGGTTCGGACGGGAGACCGCCGGCGGCCCCAGAGCCCTGGCGGACGGTCCGGGCGGAGATGTTCCACGACCTAGCCAGCAACCAGTCGACCATCAACCACGGCCGGCGGCCCCCAACGGCCCCAGCTCTCTGGTCCGGCCCTACGCCGTCACCAAAGGGCGGACCAAGCCGAAGTCCCAGCTGCCGCTGGAGGCGCTGATCTCGGCGACGGCGACGGCCCGCAACGAGCAGGGCACCCTCACCCCCGAGTGCCAGGCCATCAGTGACCTGTGCAGGGAGTGGCGCTCCGTGGCCGAGATCTCCGCTCTGCTGCGGATCCCCCTCGGTGTCGCCCGGGTGCTCGTGGCGGACATGTCCGAGCAGGGTCTGGTCCAGATCCGCTCGTCGCTCAACGCCGAGAGCCGGCCCAACGTCAACCTGCTTGAAAGGGTGCTCAGTGGACTTCGCAAGCTCTAGCGCGGCCGATGACGGCGGTGCTGCGGCGAGTGCGATGACGTCGGTCAAGATCGTCGTCGCCGGAGGCTTCGGTGTCGGTAAAACGACGTTCGTGGGCTCCGTTTCCGAGATCGTACCGCTGACCACCGAAGCGGTCATGACCAGCGCCAGCGTCGGGGTCGACGACCTCGCCAAGACGCCGGACAAGCAGACCACCACCGTGGCCATGGACTTCGGCCGGGTCTCCCTGGACTCCGACCTGATCCTCTACCTGTTCGGCACGCCCGGCCAGCACCGGTTCTGGTTCATGTGGGACGACCTGGTCAAGGGCGCCATCGGTGCCGTCGTCCTGGTCGACACCCGGCGGCTCGCCGACTGTTTCCCCGCGATCGACTACTTCGAAGAGGCGCGCCTGCCCTTCATCGTCGCGATCAACGGGTTCGACGGCTACTACCCGCACGCGGCCGACGAGGTCCGCGACGCGCTCACCCTCAGCCCCGAGATCCCGATCGTCCAGGTGGACGCGCGCGACCGCACGTCCACCAAGTCGACGCTCATCACGCTGGTCGAGCACGCGATCACCGTGGGCGACCCGGGCGGCGCCGGCCAGCCGACCTCCACCGGAGGCCAGGGCACCTGGCGCTGACGCCGTGCTCCTGGGGGTAGGCACCCGGCAGTGGTGAGCCCGGGAGCATGGCCGGAAGGCGCCGACCGCGCGGGAGCGGGGCGACCGCGCTCCGCGGCGTCAGTCGGCCGTGCGCATCGCCACCGCGCGCACGGGCGCGCCGTCGCCGGCGGAGAGCCGGATCGGGAACGCGCTGAACACGGGGTCGGGGAAGTCGACCTCGTCCAGGGCGCACAGGTTCTCGACGATGGTGCCGCCCGCGCCCAGGAACGCGTGGTGCGCGTCCCAACCGCCGCCCGGGTGGCGGCCGTAGGGTGTCTCGTCCGGGCTCAGCGTGTCCACCCCGAGCGTGCGCACCCCCAGCTCCACCAGCCACCGCGCCGCCGCGCCGTCCAGGTACGGGTGGTCGAAGTACCGCTCGGTCCGGTAGTACGCCGACCAGCCGGTGTGCAGCAGCACGATCATCCCCGGGCCGAACTCCGCCTCCCAGGGCTCCAGGTCGGCCCGCGTGACGGGGGAGCGGTCGGGTTTCCCGGTCGCGTCCACGACCACGGCCCGGCCGAAGAACAGCTCCAGCGGCAGCTCCTCCAACCGGGGCCCCTCGTCGAGGAAGTGGTACGGGGCATCGGCGTGCGTCCCGGTGTGCGAGGTCAGGTGCACCTCGGTGGAGTTGAACCCCTCGACCGCAGTGGTCGCCGCCACCTCCAGCCGGGGCTCCCGGTCACCGGGGAACACCTGCGTCCCGGCGCCCACGGGACGGCTCAGATCGACGATTCGCGTCGCGCGCATCACGGCACACCTTCCACTCGGCTCACTCGGCCTTCCTCACGCTAACCGGCCCCACCTGGGGATGTGCGACGCGGCCCCGGACAGGGCAGGATGAACGGCGATGACTGAGAACGATCCACAGGGACGGCACGAACCCGGCGCCGACGGCGGTACCGATGCCGGCGCCGACGCCATGACCGACCGCTTTCACGACGTCGCGGAGCGCGTCTGCGACGCCCTGCTCGCCGAGTCCCCCGAATGGGCCAGCGACTTGGGCGACCACCGCCACGACGACCGGCTCACCGACCACTCCGCCGACGCCGACACGCGCCGCGCCGGGATGCTCGGCGACGCACTGGGTGCCCTCGACGAGATCGACGACCTGCTGCTTTCCGCCGCCGACCGGGTCGACCTGGAGATGCTGCGGGACCGTGTCTCCGCCGACCTGTGGCGGCTCACCGAACTGCGGCCGCACACCTGGGACCCCCTCCTCCACCTGCCGGGGGACGCCCTCTACGGCCTGATCACCCGTGCCACCCACCCCGCGGAGGAGCGGGTGGCGTCGCTCTGCGCGCGCCTGGACGCCGTGCCCGACTTCCTCGCGACCGCGCGCACCCGCCTGGCGGGCGGCCCCGGCATGCCGCGCGTCCACGTGGAGACCGCCATCGCCCAGGCCGAAGGGATCGTGACCCTGCTCGGCGGGGAGGTCGACACGCTGCTGGAGCACGCCCCCGCGCTCCGGCCGCGGGTCGATGCCGCGCGCGGCGGGGCCGTGGCCGCGCTCCGCGACCACCTCGACTGGCTCCGCTCCCGGCTCGACGGCGCCACCGCCGACCCCCGGTTGGGCGAGCGCACCTTCGCCGCCCAGCTCTGGTACACCCTCGACTCCGAGATCTCCCAGGACGCGCTGCTGACCCGGGCCGAGAGCGACCTTCTCGCCACCGAGGAGGCCATCGCGGAGGCCGCCGCCGAGTACGACGGCACACCGCGCTACCCCGGCCAGGTGCGCGACGTCCTCGACCGGATCGCCACCGCGACCGCCACCACCGCCGACACCATCCGGCCGCTCGCCGAGGAGGCCTTCGAGCACCTGCTCGGCCGGATGCGGGAGATCGACCTCGCCTCGGTCCCCGACCACCCCGTCAAGGTCATCACGATGCCCGAGGCGCGGCGCGGTGTGGCCGTCGCCTACTGCGACCCGCCCGGGCCGCTGTCCCCGGCCGAGGGCGAGCCCACCCTCATCGCCGTCGCGCCCCCGCCCGCCGACTGGTCGGCCGGGCGGCAGGCGTCCTTCTACCGCGAGTACAACGCCACGCTGCTGCGCAACCTCATGGTGCACGAGGGCATCCCCGGCCACGCCCTGCAGCTCGCTCACGCCGCCGGCTATACCGGCGGCACCCGGGTGCGCCGCGCCCTGTGGAGCGGCACGTTCATCGAGGGGTGGGCCGTCTACTGCGAGGACGTGCTGGCCCACCACGGCTGGGCCGAGGGGGCCGAGCGCGACAACCTCGCGCTGCGCCTGGTCCAGCTCAAGATGCGGCTGCGGATGATCATCAACGCCATCCTCGACGTGCGCACCCACGCCTTCGGCCTCACCGAGACCGAGGCCATGGCGCTGCTCACCGAGCGCGGCCACCAGGAGGAGGGCGAGGCCGCGGGCAAGTGGCGCCGCGCGCAGCTCACCAGCGCCCAGCTGTCCACCTACTACGTCGGCTACCGCGAGGTCGCCGACCTCGCCCGCGACCTCCGCAAGGCGCGGCCCGGCGCCGGGATGCGGGAGATCCACGACGCCATGCTGGCCCACGGTTCGCCCGCCCCGCGCCACCTGCGCACCCTCCTGGGCGTGTGACCCCGGCCGCACCGGCCGCGGATGTGGTGCGACAGTGGTCTCCTGCGGCGCCCGGAGCAGCGGACGCCTCCTATGCTGGAAACCGCCGAGCAGCGGGAGAATGGCTTCCATGACCGAAATCGATGAGGTGAGCGGGCGATGAGCGGTACGGAGCGGGCAGAGTCCGCGGGGAACGCCAAGGACCCCGATGGCTTCGAGCGCCTGTGGACACCGCACCGCATGGCCTACATCAAGGGTGAGAACAAGCCCAAGGGGCCGGCCGCCGGCGACGGCTGCCCGTTCTGCCGCGCCCCGGGCCTGCCCGATGAGGAAGGACTCGTCGTCGCCCGCGGCAAGACCACCTTCGCGGTGCTCAACCTCTACCCGTACAACAGCGGGCACCTGCTGGTCTGCCCCTACCGCCACGTCGCCGACTACACCGAGCTGGACGAGGCCGAGACCGCCGAGCTGGCCGCGATGACCCAGGACGGCATCGCCGCGCTGCGCCGGTCGGCCGGACCGCAGGGGTTCAACGTCGGCATGAACCTCGGCACGCCCGCGGGCGCCGGCATCGCCGCCCACCTGCACCAGCACATCGTGCCCCGCTGGGGCGGCGACACCAACTTCATGCCGGTGATCGGCCAGACCAAGGTGCTCCCGGAGATGCTCCGGGAAACCCGCGCGATCCTCGCCGAGAACTGGCCGGAACGCTAGGACGTGTTCGACGGATCATTCCCGGCTCGCGGCCACCGGAAAGCATCCGCCGAACACGCCCTAGGGCGTGATCCACAGAACACGGTCGAGGGACCACGGAGGCATCATGTCGACACCGGTGCTGGTTTACGACGGGGACTGCGCTTTCTGCAGCTCGTGCGTCGACTTCGCGCTGCGGCGCGTGGCGCCCGGGATCGCGGCGGTGCCCTTCCAGGACGGCGGCGTCACCGACGAGCAGCGCGCCCGCGCCGAGAACGAGGTGCTGGTGCTGCACCCCGACGGGCGCCGTGTCTGGGGCGGCGTCGACGCCGTGGCCGTGCTGCTGCTGGCATCGCCCCATAGCGCCTGGTGGCCGCTGGGAGCGCTGCTGCGCACGGGCCCGGTACGCCCCGTGGCCATGGCCGCCTACCGGTGGGTCGCGGCCAACCGGCACCGGATGCCGGGCGGGACCGCCGCCTGCCGGATCCGTCCGCCCGAGTGAGTCCGACCACGCGCACCGCATCGTGCGCGTGGCGCACCACAGGTGCCACGGACCATCCGCTCTAGGATCTAGAGAAGTCATGCTGCGAATCCTGCGTCCCACCGTCGCCCGGTTGACCCGCCCCGTAGGCCAGGGGCTGGCCCGGATCGGCGTCACCCCCAACATGGTCACCGTCATCGGGGCCGTGGGTGTCGTCGCGAGCTCGATGTACTTCTACCCGCGCGGCGAGCTCTACATCGGCACGATCGTCGTCACGGTGTTCGTGCTGTTCGACATGTTGGACGGCGCGGTGGCGCGCTCCACGGGCAACGACAGCAAGTGGGGGGCGTTCCTCGACTCCACTCTGGACCGTCTCTCCGATGCCGCGATCTTCGCGGGACTGCTGCTGTGGTTCACCGGCGGCGGCAAGGACCCGGTGCTCGCCGGGCTCACCCTGTTCTGCATGATCGCCGGGTTCGGCGTCTCCTACATCAAGGCCCGCGCCGAGGGGCTCGGCGCCAACTGCGACGTGGGCATCGCCGAGCGCACCGAGCGCCTCATCCTCGTCCTGCTCGCCGCCGGCCTGGGCGGCCTGGGCGTCCCCTACGCGCTGGCCGGCGGACTGTGGCTGCTCGGTGTGCTCAGCGCGGTGACCATCGCCCAGCGCCTGGTCGAGACGCGGGCACGGCTCACCGGCCCGCGTCGGCGCGCCAACGACTCCAACAACGTCTGACCCGCTGACCGGCGGACACCTCCGTTCACCCGATCAGCCGACCACCGGGCCCCACGGCCCCGCCCAGAGGCGCGGCCGTGTACCCGCGCCATCACACACGACCACGGAAGACGAGGCGAGAACGGGCATGGACGAACGGACCGCCGCTGCGGCCTTCACCGCGGGTTGGGCGCTGCTCCGCACAGTGCCCGAGGCGCCGGGCCGCCGCGTGTTCGACCGCATCGCCGACCACTCCTGGCGCCGCAGGATCGGCGGTGTCCGGCAGTTGGAGGCCAACCTGCGCCGGGTCGCCGGGCCCGACGCCACCCTGGCCCAGCTGCGCGCTCTCTCCCGGGCCACCATGCGCTCCTACATGCGCTACTACTACGAGATGTTCCGTCTCCCGGCGATGTCGGCGGAGACGGTCCTGGGGCGGGTCCGCGCCACCGGCATCGAGAGGGTCGAGGAGAACATCCGCGCCGGCCGCGGCGTCGTCGCCGCGCTGCCGCACATGGCCAACTACGACCTCGCCGGGGCGTGGATCGCGATGCGCGGAATTCCGCCCACGACCGTCGCGCAGCGTGTCCGCCCGGAGAGCGTCTACCGGCGCTTCGTCGCCTTCCGCGAGAGCATCGGAATCGAGGTGCTGCCGCTCACCGAGGGAGACGGCGACAACTTCGCCACCCTGGCCCGGCGGCTGGGCGACGGCGGCCTGGTGTGCCTGCTCGCCGACCGCGACCTCACCCGCAGCGGCGTCGAGGTCGAGTTCTTCGGCGAGACCGCCCGGATGCCGGCGGGCCCCGCCGCCCTGGCCGAGCGCACCGGCGCCGCGCTGCTGCCGGTGTCCCTCTGGTACGAGGGAGAGGATATGCGCGTGCGCGTGCACGACGAGATCCCGGTCCCCGGCGAGGGCGGGCGCTCGGCCCGGGTGCACGACATGACCCAGCGGCTGGCCGCGGAGTTCGAGGGGGCGATCGCCGAGCACCCGGAGAACTGGCACATGCTGCAGCGCGTCTTCACCGCCGACCTCGGTGCCGACCGCACCGCCCCCGCCCCGGCGCGCCCGGTCGGCGATCCCGGTCCCGGCGACACCCGCCGCGGCAGCGCGCGCGGCGGGACCCTCGCCACTACCGTGGAGGGAGCCCCCGACGCGCCGGCGGATCCGGTCCCGCCGCGCGACGACGACGTCGGCCGGAGGCGGTGAGGATGCGCGTAGGCCTGGTCTGCCCCTACACGTGGGATGTCCCCGGGGGCGTTCAGCAGCACGTGGGCGACCTCGCCGAAACGCTCATGGAGTTCGGCCACGAGGTCTCGGTCCTGACCCCCTGCGAGTCCGACACGGACCTACCCGACCACATCGTGCCCGCCGGGCGCGCCGTGCCCGTCCCCTACAACGGGTCGGTGGCGCGACTGGCGTTCGGCTTCCGGGTCGCGGCCCGGGTGCGGCGCTGGATCCGCGAGGGCGGGTTCGACCTGCTGCACGTCCACGAACCCGCTGCCCCGAGCCTGTCCCTGCTGGCCTGCTGGGTCGCCGACGGGCCGATCGTCGCCACCTTCCACACCTCCAACCCCCGGTCGCGGGCGATGTCGGTGTCGGCCGCCGCACTGCGCACCGCGCTGGAGAAGATCAGCGGCCGGATCGCGGTGTCGGAGGCCGCCCGCACGACCCTCGTCGCCCACCTCGGCGGCGACGCCGTCCTCATCCCCAACGGGGTCGCGGTCCGGCGGTTCGAGAAGGCCGAGCCGCTGGACGGCTGGCCCGGCGCGGGCGGCGCGATCGGCTTCGTGGGCCGCCTGGACGAACCCCGCAAGGGGCTGGGGGTACTGCTGGACGCGTTCACCGCCCTGGGCCGCGAGCGCGGTGGGCTGCGCCTTCTCGTGGCAGGCCCCGGCGACACCGCCGAGGCGCTCGGGCGCGTCCCCGCCGACCTGCGCGACCGGGTGGCGATGCTGGGGCGCGTCGACGAGCAGGCCAAGATCCGCGCCTACCACTCCGTCGACCTGTTCTGCGCCCCCAACCTGGGCGGGGAGAGCTTCGGCATCGTGCTGACCGAGGCGATGTCGGCCGGGGCCGCCATCCTGGCCAGCGACATCCCGGCGTTCCGCCACGTGCTGCGCGGCGGCGAGGCCGGCCACCTGTTCGCCGCGGGCGACCCCGGCGCCCTGGCCGGGGGTGCCGCCGAACTGCTCGACTCGCCGACCCGCCGCCGCGCCCTGTCGGCCTCGGCGCGGGCCGCGGTGCGCGGCTACGACTGGCGCACCGTCACCGAGGACGTGGTCCGGGTGTACGAGACCGTATTGGCCGGGGCCGCGGCCGGGCCGGTGACCGCCGGACGGCGCGAGGAGGAATGAGCCGTGGCCGAACTGCTCGCCGTCGTCTTCGCGGTCCTCGCGCTGCTGGTGCTGTCGGGCTTCTACGTCTCCTGGCGGGCCGGTCGGCTGGACCGGCTGCACACCAGGGTGGAGACCGCGCAGGCGTCCCTGGACGCCGCCCTGGAGCGCCGCGGTGCCGTCGTCCTGGAGCTCGCCTCGGCGCCCGAGCTGGAGCCGGCCTCGGCGGTGCTGCTGGCCGACGCCGCGGGCAAGGCGCGCCGCGCCGGCGACCGCGCCGCGCGCGAGCTCGCCGAGAGCAACCTGTCGCGCGCGCTGCGCGCGGTGGTGGAGGAGCCCGGCTTCGCCGACGCTATGGCCGCGACCCGCGACCCGGTCGGGGACGACCTGCTGGCCGAGGTCGAGGCCGCGGCCAAGCGCGTCCACCTGGCCCGGCGCTTCTACAACGACGGCGTCGCCAGTGTCCGCGAGGCGCGCTCCAGCCGCCTGGTCACCCTGTTCCGGCTGGCCGGGCATGCACGTATGCCGGAGTTCTTCGAGATGGACGACGAGCCCCCGGCGTGGAGCGCCCCCGCCTGAGCCGGCCGTCGTCCGAGACCGGCCGCGGGACGGACAGAGTGTCGAGAGCCCGCGGCGAAAGGCACCGAAATGTCCTGAGAAAGGTGGGGAGGAGAGGATCTAGTATGGGGGGTGAAGCAGCCCGGATGCGGACCGATCGCGGCGCATCGCGGGCGGGTAATCCCCTCTCCGCTGACGAACTGGGAGTCCGGCACCGTGGCCAACACCGTTGAGAACCCGACCGAGAGCACCGTGGGTACCACCCGCGTCAAGCGAGGCATGGCAGAGCAGCTCAAGAACGGCGTGATCATGGACGTGGTCACCCCGGAGCAGGCCAAGATCGCCGAGGATGCCGGTGCCGTCGCGGTCATGGCCCTGGAGCGCGTCCCCGCCGACATCCGCAAGGACGGTGGCGTGGCCCGGATGTCCGACCCGGACATGATCGACGGCATCATCGAGGCCGTCTCCATCCCGGTCATGGCCAAGGCCCGCATCGGCCACTTCGTGGAGGCACAGGTCCTGCAGTCCCTCGGTGTCGACTTCATCGACGAGTCGGAGGTCCTCACCCCGGCCGACGAGGCCTACCACATCGACAAGTGGGCCTTCACCGTCCCCTTCGTCTGCGGCGCCACCAACATCGGCGAGGCGCTGCGCCGCATCGCCGAGGGCGCGGCCATGATCCGCTCCAAGGGCGAGGCGGGCACCGGCAACGTCGTCGAGGCGACCCGGCACATGCGCTCCATCCGCTCCGAGATCAAGCGCCTGGGCACCCTTGACGAGGCCGAGCTGTTCGGCGCGGCCAAGGAGATGCGCGCGCCCTACGACATCGTCAAGGAGGTCGCGCGCCTCGGCAAGCTCCCGGTCCCGCTGTTCTCCGCCGGCGGTGTCGCCACCCCCGCCGACGCCGCCCTGATGCGCCAGCTCGGCGCCGAGAGCGTCTTCGTCGGCTCCGGCATCTTCAAGTCGGGCGACCCGGCCAAGCGCGCCGACGCCATCGTGCAGGCCACCCTGCACTACACCGACCCCGAGGTCATCGCCAAGGTCTCCCGCGGCCTGGGCGAGGCCATGGTCGGCATCAACCTCGACGAGCTCGACGACACCCAGCGCTACGCCGGCCGCGGCTGGTAGCCCCGCCCGGCCTCACGGCTCCGCCGGGCCCCTGAGACGCAGGGGCCGGCGGAGCCGTGCCGCCGTGTGTCGTGGCCGGAGCACCACAGCGTCTAGGCTGGATGTCCGGGTGGCCGGACGAGCGCGCCCCGGCCACAAGCCCCGGCACCGTGAACCAGCGAGCGAGGGAGTCCGTTGTCCGCCACACCCACCATCGGGGTCCTCGCCCTCCAGGGAGACACCGCCGAACACCTGCATGTCCTCGACGGGCTCGGCGTGCCCGCACGCCCCGTTCTGCGCCCCGAGGACCTCGACGGGATCGACGGCCTGATCCTCCCCGGTGGCGAGTCGACCACGATGTCCAAGCTCGCGGTGCGCTACGAGCTGATGGACCCGATGCGCGAGCGCGTCCACGAAGGGCTCCCGGCCTACGGCACGTGCGCGGGCATGATCCTGCTCGCCGACCGGATCCTGGACGGCACCGCCGACCAGCGGACCGTCGGGGGGATCGACATGACGGTGCGGCGCAACGCGTTCGGGCGGCAGACCGAGTCCTTCGAGTCGAAGGTCGACATCGAGGGGGTCGACGGAGGGCCGCTGGTGGCGGTGTTCATCCGCGCACCCTGGGTCGAGTCGGTGGGCCCGGACGTCGAGGTGATCGGCCAGGTCACCCACGGAGACCGGGCCGGTAGGATCGTCGCGGTACGTCAGGGGGCCCTGCTGGCCACCTCATTCCATCCCGAACTCACCGGGGACGCGCGTATCCACCGGCTCTTCGTCGACATGGTGAAAGGAAACGCATGAGCGGCCACTCCAAGTGGGCCACCACGAAGCACAAGAAAGCCGTCATCGACGCCAAGCGAGGCAAGCTCTTCGCCAAGCTGATCAAGAACGTCGAGGTGGCCGCGCGTACTGGTGGTGGCGACCCGGATGGCAACCCGACGCTGTTCGACGCCATCCAGAAGGCGAAGAAGAACTCGGTCCCGCTGGACAACATCGAGCGCGCCCGCAAGCGCGGGTCCGGTGAGGAGGCCGGCGGGTCCAACTGGGAGACCATCATGTACGAGGGCTACGCCCCTGGCGGCGTGGCCCTGCTCGTCGAGTGCCTCACGGACAACCGCAACCGCGCGGCGTCGGAGGTGCGCGTGGCGGTCACCCGCAACGGCGGCTCCATGGCCGACGCCGGATCGGTGTCCTACCTGTTCACCCGCAAGGGCGTGGTGATCGTACCGAAGGAGGGCACCTCCGAGGACGACGTCACGCTCGCGGTCCTGGACGCCGGCGCCGAGGACGTCAACGACCTCGGCGCGGCCTTCGAGGTCGTCTGCGAGGCCACCGACCTGGTACCCGTCCGCACGGCGCTGCAGGGGGCCGGCATCGACTACGAGTCGGCCGAGACCTCCTTCCTGCCCAGCATGGAGGTGCCCCTCGGTGAGGAGGACGCCAAGAAGGTGATGCGCGTCGTCGACGCCCTGGAGGACTCCGACGACGTCCAGAACGTGTTCACCAACGCCGACATCCCCGACGAGGTCATGGAGAAGATCGGCTGACGGCGCGGCACACCCGCACTCTGCGCCTCGGGCCCCGCTGCACCGCAGCCGGGGCCCGAGGCGTTCGCCGTGAAGGCCCCATCGCCCGATATGGTGGGCGACGCCCAGCCGCGGCCCGGCTCCACGGGCCGCGCCGTCCCCCGATCGAGCAACGGTGAGGAACCAGGCCGATGAACGCGCCCGGAGAGTACCCCTACGACCCCTCCCAGCCCTACGGCTACCACCAGCCGCCGCCCGGCGGCCCGGGTACGCCGCCGCCCGGCGGCCCCTACGGCCCCGGCACCCCGCCTCCACCGCCGGGCGGGGCCGTGCCGCAGGCGCCGGTGCCCAAGGGCTTCTTCGGATCGCTGTTCGATCTCTCCTTCCGGGACTTCGTCACATCCAAGATCATCAAGCTGCTCTACATCCTGTGGCTCGTGATGATCGGCCTGTTCACCCTGAGCGGCATCATCACCGCCTTCACGATCATGGCGATCGAGCCCGTCAGCGGGTTCCTCACCCTGGTCGGCGCCGTCCTCGGCGGTGCCATCGCGGTACTCATCACCCGCGTCGGGCTCGAACTGCTGATCGTGGTCTTCCGCATCAGCGAGGACCTGTCCGCCATCCGCCAGCGCGGCGGCTTCTGAGCCACCCCGCGGGGAGGCCCGCGCCGCGGGCCTCCCCGCGGTTCCCCTGCCGCGGCCTCCGCCCCGGGCATGTCGATGATCCACCGCTGTCCCCACCTGCCGGTAGGCTCGGACCCCGCGAACGGGCGTTCGACGCCCGGCGCGCCCCGAGCCGAGGCGGTACCGCGACCAGCGCCCCACGCCGCGGCGACCACCCCTCGACGGACGACACGGAGGAAGCGCGCGTGCGGGTATTGGGAGTCGACCCGGGTCTCACCCGGTGCGGCATCGGCGTCGTCGACGGCGCCATCGGGCGGCCGCTCGGCCTCGTCGCCGCCGGCGTGGTGCGCACCGCCGCCGACACCGAACTGCCCGCCCGGCTCCTGGGAATCGAACAGGGCATGGAGGCGTGGCTCGACGAGCACCGCCCCGACGCCGTCGCGGTCGAGCGCGTCTTCGCGCAGCACAACGTCAGTACCGTCATGGGCACCGCACAGGCCAGCGCCATCGCCATCACCTGCGCGGCCCGCCGCGGCCTGCCGGTCGCCCTGCACACCCCCAGCGAGATCAAGGCCGCCGTCACCGGCAGCGGCCGAGCGGAGAAATCCCAGGTCCAGCACATGGTCGCGCGGCTGCTCAACCTCGATGCCGCGCCCAGGCCCGCCGACGCCGCCGATGCCGTCGCCCTGGCCATCTGCCACATCTGGCGGGGCGGCGCCCAGGACCGGGTGGCCCGCGCCCAGCAGGAGTTCGCCCGCAAGGTGGAGATGGCGCGGCGTGCCCGCGGATGACGCGGGACCGCGCTCCGCACCCGCCCCACCGCACACCCACCGACCAGGATCCACGAGAGGAAAGTAGGAGAATGCCGTGATCGCGTTCCTCAGCGGCCGCGTGGCGGCCCGGGGCATCGGCACCGCCGTCATCGAGGTGGGCGGCGTCGGCATGACCGCGCAGTGCACCCCCGCCACGCTGGCCGCACTGCGGGTGGGGGAGCCCGCCACGCTGGCCACCTCCCTCGTCGTCCGGGAGGACTCCCTGACCCTCTACGGCTTCGCCGACGACGACGAGCGCGACGTCTTCGAGCGCGTCCAGACCGCCGGCGGGGTCGGGCCGCGCCTGGCCCTGGCCATGCTCGCCGTGCACACGCCCGACGCGCTCCGCCAGGCCGTCGCAGCGGAGGACACCGCCGCGCTCACCCGCGTCCCGGGCATCGGCAAGAAGGGCGCCCAGCGGATCGTCCTGGAACTGCGGGACAAGCTCGGCGCCCCCACCGGCGCACCGGGTACAGCCGACGGCACGGCCGACACCGCGGCACCCGCGGCCGCCGCGCCTTGGCGCCCCCAGGTCGTCTCCGGTCTCGTCAACCTGGGCTGGTCCGCCCGGGACGCCGAGGCAGCCGCCGACGCCGTCGCTCCCCAAGCCGACGAGCGGCCCGATGTCGCCGTGCTGCTCCGCAGCGCCCTGCGCTCCCTCAGCCGCGCCTGACCCCCACCATCCCTTCCGCCGGTTCCGGCAGGATCGACCCGATACGCGGTGACCGCGGTCGGTACCCCCGGGACCGGCGGGAGGAGGAAAGGAAACCGCCGACGCCATGACCGAGCACGAACGCGACATGGTCTCACCCGACGCCGACGCAGACGACCGGGCGCTCGAAGGCGCCCTGCGCCCCCGGAGGCTGGAGGACTTCGTCGGCCAGGAGCGGGTCCGCGAGCAGCTGTCGCTGGTGCTGCGCGGCGCCCAGCGGCGCGGCCGCGCCCCCGACCACATCCTCATGTCGGGCGGACCGGGCCTGGGCAAGACCACGCTGGCCATGATCATCGCCGCGGAGCTCGGCGCACCGCTGCGGATCACCTCCGGCCCGGCCATCGAACGCTCCGGCGACCTCGCGGCGGTGCTGTCCACCCTGCAGGAGGGCGAGGTGCTCTTCCTCGACGAGATCCACCGCATGGCGCGGCCCGCCGAGGAGATGCTGTACGTCGCCATGGAGGACTTCCGGGTCGACGTCGTCGTCGGCAAGGGGCCCGGCGCGACCGCGATCCCCCTCGACATCGCGCCGTTCACCCTGGTCGGGGCCACCACCCGGGCCGGGCTGCTGCCGGCCCCGCTGCGCGACCGGTTCGGGTTCACCGCGCAGATGGACTTCTACCGGCCCGACGAGCTCGAACTCATCCTGCGCCGCTCGGCCGGGCTGCTCGGCGTCGCCCTCGACGACGACGCCGCCGTCGAGATCGCCGGACGCTCCCGGGGCACGCCGCGTATCGCCAACCGGCTGCTCCGGCGCGTGCGGGACTACGCGGAGGTGAACGGCGACGGCCGACTCACGCTCGGCACCGCGCGCGCCGCACTCACCCTCTACGAGGTCGACGGTCAGGGGCTGGACCGGCTCGACCGCGCAGTGCTGGACGCCCTGCTGCGGCGGTTCCGCGGCGGCCCGGTCGGGCTGTCCACCCTCGCGGTGTCGGTGGGGGAGGAGCCCGAGACCGTGGAGGTCGTCGCCGAACCGTTCCTGGTGCGGTCGGGGCTGATCGCCCGCACACCCCGCGGCCGCGTGGCCACCCCCGAGGCGTGGGAGCACATGGGCGTCACCCCGCCCCCGGGCGCCGCCTTCGGCGCCGGGATCTGCGACGGCGCGTCCGCCGACCCGCCGGAACCGTCCTGACCTCGTGATCCGGCCGACACCGGGAGCACGTAAGCTGAGTGGCGGAACTCACCGGCGCGCGGTCTCGCCCGTGCCGCGCGGCCCTCGCCGCCGGACCGGAACGGCCCGAGCATGAGCCGTCGGGAACATGTGGCCCGCGCCGCCCGTTGACCAGGGCGCGACGTTTCGTTTTCCATGCCCGCGTGGCGGTGGCCACGAGCAGACACACAAGGAAGGACACCCCGTGGAGGGCCAAGACATACTCCTAGCGGCCGCCCAGCAGGACGGCGGCGGCATCCTTGGGATGATCCTCCCGTTCTTGCTGATCGCGGTCGTGTTCTGGCTGCTCATCCTGCGCCCGCAGCAGAAGCGGCGGCAGCAGGAGGTCCAGATGCAGAGCACGCTGCAGCCGGGCGTGGAGGTGCTGACCAAGGCCGGCTTCTACGGCACCGTGGTCGAGGTCCGGGAGAACGAGGTCGAACTGGAGATCTCTCCCGGCTCCCGGATCCGGATGCTGAAGATCGGCATCGGTGACGTCGTCACCCCCGGCCAGGGGACTCCGGATGACACCCCCGTCGAGGACCGCCCCGACTTCCCCGGCGGCTCGGGCGGCCCCAAGAACTGACCGCCGCGCCGCCGAGGCGGCGACCGGCGAGGCACTGGCGCACCGGCCCCGCACCGCGGGGCCGGTGCGCGTTGTTCGCCGTCGTTCCCGCCGCGGCCCCTGATCCCCCACCCCTGGACCCCGAACCTCCGACGAAGGCGAGACGACCCCACACCATGGCCGAACAACTCACCCGCCGCGACGACCTGAGCGACCTGATCGCGGCGGGCATCCGCGACGTTCCCGACTTCCCCAAGCCGGGCATCACGTTCAAGGACATCACCCCGCTGCTGGCGACCCCGGCCTCGCTGCGCGCCGTGGTGACCGCCGTCGCCGACCGGTACGCGGGCGCGGGCGTCGACACGGTCGTCGGCTTGGAGGCCCGAGGGTTCATCCTGGGCGCGCCCGTCGCCCTGGAACTCGACGCGGGTTTCGTTCCGATCCGCAAAGCCGGGAAACTGCCCTCGCGGACACTGCGGGAATCCTATGATCTGGAGTACGGCACCGCGAC
This sequence comes from Nocardiopsis mwathae, assembly GCF_014201195.1. Taxonomy (NCBI): domain Bacteria; kingdom Bacillati; phylum Actinomycetota; class Actinomycetes; order Streptosporangiales; family Nocardiopsidaceae; genus Nocardiopsis; species Nocardiopsis mwathae. The sequence goes on from NZ_JACHDS010000001.1 coordinate 1,378,520, forward strand.
GGTCGAGATGCACGCCGACGCGATCACTCCTGGTAGCCGCGTGCTCATCGTCGATGACGTGCTGGCCACCGGCGGCACAAGCAGGGCCGCGGTGGAGCTGGTCCGCAAAGCGGGTGGTACCGTCGTGGGACTCTCGGTCCTGATGGAGCTCGCCTCCCTCCAGGGCCGCGATCAGCTGTCCGACGTGAACGTCCACGCTCTCACCGTGGTCTGAGCCCGTCCCCTCCGGTTCCGGTGCTCCCGGCCGTCCCCTCCGACGTGCGGAGATGCCCACAAATCGGGCATTAGACTTACGGGCATAGCCGAGCTACGACGGCGCGTCGGTACTGGTGAGCCGATCGTTCACGACGCAGACGTCAACCCGGCGGGCCGCGAGGGCGACGACCGTTCCCTTCTCGGGCACCGGGCCGAGCCGCGGGAGGGATGTCCATGCCACGTGAGGTACTTTCGGCCGAGACCGCGCCCGAGAGCCAGCACTCACCGACGTCCGCCCTTCCACCGGCGGGTGCGGCCGCACCCCGTGCGGAACGGCCGCGAAGATCAGAGTGTCCGGTGGGCGCCGCGGATTCCGCGGCGCCCACCGCTCGACAGGGCCGGGACGCCCCGGCGGCCGGAGGACGGCCGGACGCGGACACCCCCGGCACCGCGGACGGCTCCGCCGCGGGGGCCGGAGGTGGCGGTCTCGCACGGCCCGCCTCCCCGGCGCCCCCGGGGCCGTCCTCTACGGTGCGAGTACGGCGGCGACTCGCGCGACTCGGAGCCCAGCGGGGGGTGACCATGAACCCGGTTCTCGAACCACTGATCAAGACCGTGCGGGCGACCCACCCGAAGGTCGACGTACGGTTGCTGGAGCGCGCCTACGAGGTGGCCGCCCACCATCACCGCGACCAGAAGCGCAAGAGCGGCGATCCCTACATCACCCACCCCCTGGCCGTCGCCACCATCCTCGCCGAGCTGGGCATGCAGGAGCCGACGCTGGCCGCCGCCCTGCTGCACGACACCGTCGAGGACACCTCCTACACCCTCGACCAGCTGCGTGCCGAGTTCGGCGACGAGATCGCCGAACTCGTCGATGGCGTCACCAAGCTCGACAAGGTCAAGTACGGCGAGGCCACCCAGGCCGAGACCGTCCGCAAGATGGTCGTGGCGATGTCCCGCGACATCAAGGTGCTGGTCATCAAGCTGTGCGACCGGCTGCACAACATGCGGACCCTGCGCTACCTGCCGCAGCGCAAGCGCGAGCAGAAGGCGCGCGAGACCCTGGAGATCTTCGCCCCCCTGGCGCACCGCCTCGGCATGAACACCATCAAGTGGGAGCTGGAGGACCTCGCGTTCGCCACGCTCTACCCCAAACGCTTCGACGAGATCGCCCGCCTGGTCTCCGAGCGCGCCCCCCGTCGCGACGTCTACCTGCAGGACGTCATCGAGGCCGTCTCCGCCGACCTTCGCGAGGCCAGGATCAAGGCGACGGTGCGCGGGCGCCCCAAGCACTACTACTCGATCTACCAGAAGATGATCGCCCGCAACTGCGGCTTCGACGAGATCTACGACCTCGTCGCGGTGCGGGTACTGGTCGACAGCGTCCGCGACTGCTACGCGGCACTGGGCACCATCCACGCGCGGTGGAACCCGGTCCCGGGGCGGTTCAAGGACTACATCGCCATGCCGAAGTTCAACATGTACCAGTCGCTGCACACGACGGTCATCGGTCCTTCGGGCAACCCGGTCGAACTGCAGATCCGCACCCGCGCGATGCACCGGCGCGCCGAGTACGGCATCGCCGCGCACTGGAAGTACAAGGAGGACCGCGCCACCGGCGGCAAGGAGAGCACCAGGTCCAAGGGCGCCGGGGACATGGCCTGGCTGCGCCAGCTCATCGACTGGCAGCAGGAGACCAAGGACCCCGGCGAGTTCCTCGACTCGCTGCGCTTCGACCTGTCGGTGCAGGAGGTCTTCGTCTTCACCCCCAAGGGCGACGTCATCGCCCTGCCGCAGGGCGCCACCGCGGTCGACTTCGCCTACGCGGTGCACACCGAGGTCGGGCACCGGACCGTGGGCGCGCGCGTCAACGGGCGGCTGGTCGCTCTGGAGAGCGAGCTGCACAACGGCGAGACGGTGGAGGTCCTCACCTCCAAGACCCCTGACGCCGGACCCAGCCGCGACTGGCTGAACTTCGTCAAGAGCGCGCGGGCCCGCAACAAGATCCGGCAGTGGTTCACCAAGGAGCGCCGAGAAGCCGCCATCGAGCAGGGCAAGGACGCCATCGCCCGGGTGATGCGCAAGCAGGAGCTGCCCATCAAGCGGCTGTTCAGCGGCGAAGCCCTGATCGCCCTGGCCCGCGACCTGCGCTACGGCGACGTGGACGCGCTGTACGCCGCCGTCGGCGAGGGGCATATCGGCGCGCAGAACGTCGTGCAGAAGCTGGTGGACTCCCTCGGCGGGATCGAGAGCGCCGAGGAGGACATCGCCGAGTCCTCCCTGCCGACCCGCCCCAAGCCCAGGCAGCGCCCCGGCGGCAACCCCGGTGTCGTCGTGGAGGGCGACTCGGATGTGTGGGTGCGGCTGTCGCGGTGCTGCACACCGGTTCCCGGCGACGACATCGTCGGTTTCGTGACCCGGGGCAACGGCGTGTCGGTCCACCGCCGCGACTGCGTCAACACCCGGGCTCTGGACCCCGAGCGCATGGTGCACGTCGAGTGGCAGCCCACCGAGGACTCCATGTTCCTCGTGGCACTGCAGGTCGAGGCGCTGGACCGGTCGCGGCTGCTGTCCGATATCACCCGCGTCCTGTCCGACCAGCACGTCAACATCCTCTCGGCGACGGTGCAGACCAGCCGCGACCGGGTGGCGCTGAGCCGGTTCACCTTCGAGATGGCCGACCCCACCCACCTCGGCCACGTGCTGCGTGCGGTGCGTGGGGTCGACGGCGTCTACGACGTCTACCGGATGAAGAACTGAGCGGCGTGTCGGCCCTGCCCTCGTCGCAGGGCGGCCATACTGCCGAGTATGTTGAAGCTCTCACTGGACGCACTCGCCCGCAAACACCTCGACACGGCGGCCAGGTCGTCGGCCGGACGCAGCGCTGAGACGTTCTACGGCGGACACGAGCACGTCCTGCGGCAGACCCTGATCGCGCTGATGCGCGGCAACTCCCTGTCGGGGCACGAAACCCCGGGCGAGTCCACCCTGTACGTCCTCAACGGTCGGGTGCGGCTGACCTCGGACACCGACATGTGGGAGGCGCGGACGGGCGACGTGCTGATCCTGCCCTCCGCCGAGCACGCCATCGAGGCGCTGGAGGAGTCGGTCGTGGTCCTGACCGTGGCGATGCCCAAGACGGACGAGGGCACCTGGGCCCAGGAGTGAACCCCGCGGCACACCACGACCTGCCGCGGAGCTCCACCTCAGCGCATCAGCTCATCTCGTCGAGCGTCTTCTCGGCCTCGGTCAGCCAGGAGCGGCGGGCCTCCAGCGCGTCGGTGACCTCGCGGACCTTGCGGTCGCTGCCGCCGACACGGGCCTTCTCCAGCTTCGCCTCCAACTCGGCGATGGAGTCGCGCAGCTGGGCGACCGTGGCCTCGGCACGGGCGCGCGCCTCGGGATTGGTGCGCTCCCACTCCTTCTCCTCGGCCTTGCGGACGCCCTCCTCGATCTTGCGGAAGGCACCCTCCAACCGGTCCCGGGCGTCGCGCGGCAGCGGGCCGGCCTCCTCCCAGGCCTCCTGGAAGGCGCGCAGCCTCGCGCGGGCCTCGCGCGGGTCGGCGATCGCGGAGATCTCCTGGCGGGCCTCCTCCAGGATCTTCTCCTTGGCCTCCGCGTTGACCTGCAGTTCGGCATCGCGCTCGGCGAAGACCGCGTTGCGGGCCTGGAAGAAGCGGTCCTGGGCGGCCTTGAACCGGGCCCACAGCTTGTCCTCGCTGGTCCGGTCGGCCCGGCCGGTGGCCTTCCACTGCTGCATCAGGTCCCGGTAGCGCCCGGCCGTGGGACCCCACTCGGTGGAGTCGGCCAGGGCCTCGGCCTCGGCGACGATCTGCTCCTTGTCCTTGCGGATCTGCTCGCGCTGCTGGTCCAGCCCGGCGAAGTAGGCCTTGCGGCGCTTGGAGAACGCGTTGCGGGCGGCGGACATGCGCTTCCACAGCGCCTGCTCGGTGGGGCGGTCGGCGCGCGGCGCGGCCTTCCACTCGTCGATCAACTGACGCATCCGCTCGCCGCCGGTCTTCCAGTGCGTGGTCTCCTCGGCCACGCGCTCCGCCTCGGCGACGATGCGCTCCTTGATGTCGCGCGCCTCGGTGCGAGCCGCCTCCTGGGCGTGCTTCTGCTCGACCTTGCGCTGCTCCGCCCGCTCGGTGAGGGCGTCCAGCCGACGCTCCAACCCGTCGAGGTCGCCGACCGCGTTGGCGTCCCGCACGGCGGTGCGCAGCTTCTCAACGCTGGACAGCGCCTGGCCCGCCGACAGGTCGGTGGTGCGGAGTCGGTTCTCCAGCAGGTCGACCTCGGTCACCAGGGCGTCGTACTTGCGGCGGAAGAACGCGAGGGCCTCCTCGGGCGCGCCGGCCTGCCACGAACCGACGACACGTTCGCCCTCGCTCGTGCGCACGTAGACCGTGCCGTCGTCGTCTACGCGGCCCCAGGGGTCCGTGGTCACCGTGTCCTCCAGCTGTGATGTGCCTGACGCCGCGGCGTCGGGTCGTGTGTGTCGCGGCAGCCTACAACCTGATGTGCCGGGTCCGGTTGCGCACTCCGGCAGGCAGGGACTGACACGACGATGCATATGCACAATATCCGTACACAATGTCGGATATCGAGCTTGTCCGACTACTGTTATCGCATCTCAGCGGGGTGGACCAGCGGGTGTCGAACGCGTTGGCCGCAGCGCCGGGATGTCGGCCCGCCCCGGACTCCGGGTCCCGGAAGACCGGCCGAGATATGACGACGACCAATATGGCATCGACGGGCCGTCTGGCAAAGGGCCAAGTGGCGCGCGGTGATCGAATGGTGATGAAGCGGTACCGCCGCGACCCGCCGCGGAGGCCCCCGCAGGCCCGGGGGAACCACGAGGGTCACCGTCCCCGCCCACCGGAGGCCCGGACGGTGCGCGAATACCCGGTCGCCCCCCACCCCCTGTCCTCGGTACCCTCGGGGATAGGGACAGGGCCGCCCGCGCGGACGCCGCCGGACCGTCTCCACGCCCGGCCCCGCGAACACCCCGTGATCCACCGACAACGAATCGAGGACGACCCCGCCGTGCTCATCGCCGCCTTTCCCGCCGGTCCGCTCGCCGCGAACTGCTACGTGGCCGCACCGGCCAAGGGCGCGGGGTGCGTCGTCATCGATCCCGGCCAGGACGCCTCCGCCGGACTGCGCAAGCTGCTGGACGAACACGACCTCCGCCCCGAGGCGGTCCTGCTCACCCACGGCCACTTCGACCACGTCTGGTCGGCCGCCCAGGTGGGCGCGGCCCACGGTGTCCCCGTCCACATCCACTCCGCCGACCGCGCGCTGCTCACCGACCCGGCCAAGGGCCTCGACCCCGGCCTGGCCGCGCAACTGTCCGGCCTGCTGGGCGACGCCACCCCGGGAGAACCCGACGACCTGGTGGAACTGTCCGGCGGCGAGGAGCTGGACCACGCCGGACTGCGCATCACCGTCGAGCACGTCCCCGGCCACACCCCCGGCTCGGTCACCTTCGCCCTGCCGGGCGGCGACGAGCACCCCGGCATCCTGTTCACCGGCGACCTGCTGTTCGCGGGCTCCATCGGCCGCACCGACTTCCCCGGCGGCGACCACGCCGAGATCCTGCGCAGCCTGGACCGCGTCTGCCGCGATCACCCCGACGACACCGCGGTGCTCCCCGGTCACGGCCCCCAGACCACCATCGGCCGCGAGCGCGCCACCAACCCGTTCCTGCGAGATATCGCCGGCCGCTAGGGCATGATCCACAGAACTCGCCCCGGCCCGGTGCCCCGCATCGTCCGGGTCGGCCGCGCCGTCCACCGGCGCCACCACCGTGATCACCCCGGCCGCACCGTCCGAGGAACGGCCTGAGCCGGTCGGACACCGCCGTCATCGGGGGCGACCGAGGCCCGAGGCCGACCCGCGTGTGTGATCGAGGCGGTGGCCGAGATGGGTCGGGACTTCGCGCGCGTCAGGCAAGATGAGTTGTACTTGAGAACGTTGAAGGAGAACTCCGTTGATCCGCACGCACGACGCCGGTGCCCTGCGCGCCGAACATGCCGACGAGACCGTCGTCTTGGCCGGGTGGGTGGCACGCCGCCGGGACCACGGCGGCGTCGTCTTCCTCGACCTGCGCGAAGCTTCCGGCGTGGTCCAGGTGGTGGTACGCGAGGACGACCTCGCCCATGACCTGCGTGCCGAGTACTGCCTCAAGGTGACCGGCAAGGTCCGCATCCGGCCTGAGGGCAACGAGAACCCCGAGATCGCCACGGGTGCGGTCGAGGTCGTCGCCGACGAGATCGAGGTGCTGAGCGAGGCGGCTCCGCTGCCGTTCCCGCTGGACGGCTCCCAGGAGATCTCGGAGGAGGCTCGGCTCCGCTATCGCTACCTCGACATCCGGCGTCCCGAGCGCGCCGGCGCGCTGCGCACGCGCTCTACCGCCACCTATGCGGTGCACGACGTGATGCGCGAGCATGGTTTCGTCAACATCGAGACACCGAACCTCACGCGTTCGACGCCCGAGGGTGCGCGCGACTTCCTGGTACCGGTGCGGTTGCAGCCGGGCCATTGGTACGCGCTGCCGCAGTCGCCCCAGCTGTTCAAGCAACTGCTGATGGTCGGCGGCATGGAGCGCTACTACCAGATCGCTCGTTGCTTCCGGGACGAGGACTTCCGTGCCGACCGGCAGCCGGAGTTCACCCAGATCGACATCGAGATGAGCTTCGTCGACCAGGACGACGTCATCCAGGTGGGCGAGGAGCTCGTCGCGCGCCTGTGGAGCGAGGTACTGGGATACGAGGTCCCGCTGCCGCTGCCGCGCATGCCGTACTTCGAGGCCATGGACCGCTTCGGTTCGGACAAGCCCGACCTGCGCTTCGGTCAGGAGCTTACCGAGCTCACCGAGTACTTCGCCGAAACCCCGTTCCGTGTCTTCCAGGCACCCTACGTCGGCGGCGTCGTCATGCCCGGCGGTGCGACCCAGACCCGCAAGGAGCTCGACGGCTGGCAGGACTGGGCGAAGGCACGCGGCGCCAAGGGCCTCGCCTACGTGCTGGTTCAGGAGGACGGCACGCTCGGCGGGCCGGTGGCCAAGAACCTGGCGGAAGAGGAGCGTGCCGGACTCGTCGGCGTCGTCGGCGCGAAGCCGGGCGACGCCGTGTTCTTCGCGGCCGGTGAGCGCAAAGCCTCGCAGGAGTTGCTCGGTGCCGCCCGCCTGGAGATCGGCCGTCGGCTCGGCCTCATCGACGAGTCTCAGTGGTCGTTCCTGTGGATCGTCGACGCCCCGATGTTCGAAGAGGACGGCGAAGGCGGCTGGACTTCGGTGCATCATCCCTTCACCGGGCCCAAGCCGGAGTGGGCGGACACCTTCCACACCGACCCGGGCAACGCCCTGGCCTATGCCTACGACATGGTGTGCAACGGTTCGGAGATCGGTGGCGGCTCGATCCGTATCCACCGGGGCGAGGTCCAGCAGCGAGTCTTCGACGTTCTGGGCATCAGCAAGGCCGAAGCGGAATCGAAGTTCGGCTTCCTCCTGGAAGCTTTCAAGTTCGGGCCGCCCCCGCACGGCGGGATCGCCTTCGGGTGGGACCGGATCATCGCCCTGCTGACAGAGAGCGAGTCCATCCGCGACGTCATCGCATTCCCGAAGACCGCGTCGGGTGGCGACCCGCTCACCGGTGCTCCGACTCCGATCACCGTCTTCCAGCGCCGTGAGGCCGGAATCGACGCCGACCCGGAGACGGGTAAGGAGAAAGCGGAGGCGGAGCCGGCCGAGTAGGCGGCCGGTTCGTCGCCTTAGCCGAACCGTGGCGGAGCGGAGGAGTGGGGTGGAGGCACGGGTGCCTCCACCCCACAGATGTCGTACCCCCGCCTCCGTGGATCTCGGGAGAACGGTTCGAATTCTCGCCGGAATTCGAACCGTTCTCCCGAGATCCACGGGCGAGGGCCCGGCGGGGGTTTCCGGTGAGATCTGGACGATGCCCTGTGAGCCGCGCGGGTGGACGCGTACTGTGGGGGCGGGGTTCCCGCCCCCTGGGGTGGCTGATGTGCTGAGGGGTGGTGCGAAGGTCTACCTCTTCGCTGCGCCGCATTGCAGGCAGCAGATGGTCTCACTGTCGGGGTTGCTGTGGCTGCACAGGCGGCAGGTCCAGTTGCGGATGATCAGGTGCGGTCGACTGATTCCCCTGGTGCGGGCTGTTGATTCGCACATGAATGAATTGTAGATCCCTGAACCTTCGTAAAGATCGGTGCAATTTGGCCGGTTTCGGCATGTTTCGGTCGGCTGTGTTGTGGTGCGGGAGGGGCGCCCGCCGATCCGTGGTGATCACGGATCGCTCGTCGGGACCCGCGGGGGAGTGGAGGCTGAATGGCGGTCCTGTGCCGTAGCCTTGGTCGTGAGCAATGCGGGGCCATCGGGGGCCTGGTCACGTCGCAGTAACGATTGCGGAAAGATGCCCCCTCCTCCGCGGGTCGATTCGATGGGGTTTTTCCCTTATGACTGATTTTTGTGCAGTCGTTATGAAATGTCGTACAAGGTCGGAGGCGGGATCGGCGTACCGCGGGCGCATTGTGGGACGCGTCCGCCATCTGCCCTGACAGGCGGTCCTGTCGGTAAACTAAGCCGAATCGGAGGTCTCTGGGGAGAGCGTGCACTGGCGCGGGTGGAGACGTCCGGGACGACACAGGGATGATCGATTACGTGAACGGCACAACCGGCTCAACCGGTGGCTTCGCCGGTTCCTCCGCAGTGCCCGGCGCCGACCCGGCCCGGTCGGGAGATCACGTCGGCGCGGCGTTCCGGCACGCCCCGATCGCCATGCTCGTCGCCGACAGCGGGGGACACATCCTGGAGGCGAACGGAGCGTTCGGCGCGGTCGCGGACCGGGCGCCGGCCTCGCTCCGCGGCCGGTGCTGGCCCGAACTGCTGGCGGAAGGGGACAGGGCGACCGCCTGGGACCTGCATCGCGACGCACTGTCCTCTGCGGGAAGCGGCGGGTCGCGCGTCCTGCGCCTGGACATCCCAGGAGGCGCGCCCCTGCGGATGGTCGTCGAACTCCGCGGACTCGCCTCACCGCACAGCTCGCAGCGCAGCCCGGGCGACACCGCGAACGGATCGGGTGACGGGGACGGGGACGGAAGCGCGCACGGCAGCGGCAACGGGAACGCGGCCGCATCCGGTGGATCCGCCGACCCCGCCCACTCCGTTCCCTCGGCACGGTCCGGTGACGGTGGCGGTGACACCCCCGCCGGTGCCGACATCGGCGGAGACGGCGATCCCACCGCCGTTGCCGTGCTGTTCCGCGAGCCGCTGCCCGACGAAGAGACCCTGCGCGTCATCACCGAGCTGCGCACCGAGAACTCCGGCGCCGTGCTGTGGACACTCGACCTGCGCACCGGGCGGCTCGGCGAGCTGTTCGGCCCCTCACCGCTGGGCCGCATGCTCAGCGACGACGCCCGCGATCTGGAGGACTGCCTGGCGCGCGTCCACCGCGACGACATCGCCCGCGTGCGCGACGCGCTGGAAGCATCCCACCAGGGCCGCGACTACGAGCAGCGGTTCCGCATGTTCGACCGGACCGGTGAGGAGCGCTCGCTGCACGCCCGCGCCCGCTTCGTCGACGGCGAGCGTCCCCGGCTGATCGGCATCATCGACGACGTCACCGAGCACGTGCAGCTGGTCCGCCGCCTCGCCGACCGGCGCAGAATCGAGGCCGCGCAAGGGCGCCAGGTCACCGAACTGGCAGCGAAACTTGTCTCGGCCACCACCATCGACGAGGTCACCGGCCTCCTCACCGACGAGTTCGTGCCGATCTTCGGAGGCACCAGCGCGCACGTCATGCTCGTCGTCGACGGCGCCCTGCGGGCGTCCCCCGCCTCCAGTCGCAAGAGCGAAGCGATCGCGATGATCGACGGCCGCGACGCCGCAGACACCGCCTACCCGATGGGCGCCGTCGTCCAGGACCGCCAGCCCCGCTTCTTCGAGAGCCGCGCCGAAGCGGTGGAACGCTTCCCCGCGGCCGCGGAGATCCTGCACCACACGAGCGCGCAGTCCTGGGCCACGGTTCCGATCTTCGGCGACCGCCGGGTCGCCCTCGGCGTCTGGCAGGTCGCCTGGAACCAGCCCCACCACGCCACACCCGACGAGCGCGCGCTCATGCTCACCCTCGCCGGGCTGGCCGGGCAGGCGTTGCAGCGGGTCAGCCGCCAGCAGGCCGAGCTGGAGCTCGCCGACGCCATGCAGCGGCGCATGCTGCCGCCGCTGATCCCCGGGTTCGCCGCCCTCGACATCGCCGTCCGCTACCTGCCCGCCCGCGCCGGGTGGCGGGTCTGCGGCGACTTCTACGACGTCATCAAGCTCCCCGACGACAAGGTCGGCCTGGTCGTGGGGGATGTCCAGGGCCACGGTGTGGAGGCGGCGGCCGCGATGGGCCAGATCCGGGTGGCCTTTCGGGCCTACGCCACCAACCAGAGCGACCCCGGAACCGTCCTCGCCGAGACCAACCGCCTGCTCGGCGAGACCGGCGAGATCGTCTTCGCGACCTGCGGCTACCTCGTGCTCGACCTTGCCAGTGGCGAGATGCAGGCGGCCTGGGCAGGGCAGCCCCCGGCCGTGATCGGCACGGCCGACGGCTTCGAGCTGTGGGAACCGGAGACCGGCCCGCCCGTGGGCGTCGAGGCCGACGTCAAGTACCCGGTCTCGACACGGCGGCTGCGGGTCGGCGAGTGCCTGCTGGTGTGTTCCGACGGACTCGTCGAGAGCTCGGAGTGCACCATGGACGACGGTCTGGAGCAGGTGGGGGTCGTGCTGCGCGACCAGGCGGACAGCGTCGGCGTGCAGGGCATCGCGAGCGCTCTGACCGAGCTGGTCCCCGCGGGGCGCGGTGACGACATCGCCATCCTGGTGGTCCGGATGGCCGGGGCTGGCTCCCGCGACTAGCGCGGGCGGGCGGGAGGACGCGCCCCTAGCTCGCCTCGCCTACGCTGGGAGACGTGTCCGAAACACTGTTCGATGATGCCGGTGCCGAAGCGCAGCGCAGCCAGGAGCCCCTTGCCGTCCGGATGCGTCCGCGGGCGCTCGACGAGGTCGCGGGGCAGCGGCACCTGCTGGGGGACGGCAGCCCGCTGCGGCGGCTGGTCGAGGACGACGCCCCCATGTCGCTGTTCCTGTGGGGCCCGCCCGGGACCGGGAAGACGACGCTCGCCACCGTCGTCAGCCGGGTGACCCGGCGCCGGTTCGTGGAGCTGTCCGCCGTGACTGCCGGGGTCAAGGACGTCCGCGCCGTCATCGACGACGCCCGCCGCCAGATGGGCATGCGCGGCACCCGCACGCTGCTCTTCGTCGACGAGGTGCACCGCTTCAACAAGACGCAGCAGGACGCGCTCCTGCCCGCCGTGGAGAACCGCTGGGTGAGCTTCATCGGCGCGACCACCGAGAACCCGTTCTTCTCCGTGGTCAGTCCCCTGCTGTCCCGCTCGCTGCTGCTCACGCTTGAGTCGTTGGGGGACGACGACGTCCGCCTGCTCCTCGACCGCGCGCTCACCGACGCGCGGGGGCTGGCCGGGAGCCACACCCTGGCCCAGGACGCGGCCGACCACCTGGTGCGGCTCGCCGGCGGCGACGGGCGCCGGTCGCTGACCTACCTGGAGGCCGCCGCCCTGGTCGCCGGGGAGCGCGCCGAGATCACCGTCGACGACGTGGAGCGCGCGGTCGACCGGCACGCGGTGCGCTACGACCGGTCCGGTGACCAGCACTACGACGTCATCAGCGCGTTCATCAAGAGCATGCGCGGCAGCGACCCCGACGCGGCTCTGCACTACCTGGCCCGGATGATCGAGGCGGGGGAGGACCCCCGCTTCATCGCCCGCCGCCTCGTCGTGCACGCCAGCGAGGACGTCGGGATGGCCGATCCCACCGCGCTGCAGGTCGCGGTCGCCGCGGCCCAGGCCGTGGAGCTCGTCGGCCTGCCCGAGGCCAGGATCAACCTGGCCCAGGCGGTCATCCACATCTCGCTGGCGCCCAAGTCCAACGCCGTCATCAGCGCGATCGGCGCGGCAGAGGGCGATGTCCGCAAGGGCCTGGCCGGACCGGTCCCGCCGCACCTGCGCGACGGGCACTACAAGGGGGCGAAGGAGCTCGGCCACGGCAAGGGGTACAAGTACGCCCACGACTACCCGGGCGGTGTGGCCCCGCAGCAGCACGCCCCCGACGGCATCGCCGGCCGCGAGTACTACACGCCCACCACGCACGGCGCCGAACGCCGCTTCGGCGAGGTGCTGCAGCGGCTGCGGAACGTCCTGCGCGGGGAGTGAACCGCGCTATTCCACCGGCTGCGGGAACAGTTCGGTGATCCTGACGATCGTCCGCTGCCCGTCGTCGTCCCGGGCCTCGGCGAACTCCACCTCGGCGATGACGATGTCGCCCCACCCGAGGTAGTCGATGAACTCCTGGCCGGTCATCTCGTAGGTGCCGCGGCCGTCCTCGATGTGGCCGGGGCCGGGCCGGCAGAACCGGGCGCACCGCACCTCGGCCTCCGGGTCGATCACGGCCGTCCGCCGCTCGCTGCGCCCGGTCTCGTCCCACTGCGCCGCCCAGTCCCGCTGGGTGAGGAACCCCGGGTCGCCCTCCGGGGCGTCGTCCTTGTGCTGCTCGCGTTCGACCTCGACGTAGACCCACGGCCCGTCGACGGGGTTGTCCTGCTGGGTCGGGTCGAAGCGCACCACCGTGGTGCCCTCCTCCTGGTCCGGGGCGGGTGAGGCCGTCACGGGAGCCGCGGTCTCCTCCGGCCCGCCGCCCAGGGCGCCGTAGGCCGCCCACGCGCCGCCACCGAGGAGCGCGAGCGCCACCGCCGCGCCGACGGCGGCGAAGGCGGCCTTGCCCGGCCGTACGTCCGGGCCTTCCTGGACGGTGATCACGCGGGGGAGCCGCGCCGGCTCCACGACGCCCTGCCACTCCCGGGTCAGCACACGGGTGACCGCCGTACCCGGCACCGCCCGGTCCTCTCCCCGCTGACGCTCGGCCTGCAGGTCGCTCTGCTCCCAGACGGCGATGGCGGCCCCGATGAGCTCGCGGACGGTCGGTCGATCGGCCGGGTCCTTGGCCAGGGCGCGGGAGACCAGCGGCAGCAGGTCGGCGGGGACACCGGTGAGGTCGGGTTCCCCGTCGGCCACGCGGCCGGCCACGATGTGCGGCTCGGCCAGGCCGAAGGGGAGCCGTCCGGTCGCGGCGAATGCCATCACCCCGCCCCACGCGAACACGTCCGCGGCCGGGCCGGGCGGAGCGCCGGCGTGCCGCTCGGGGCTCAGCCAGGTGGCCGCGGCCGAGCGCAGGTGCTCGTCGTCGCCGGGCAGGGCGCAGTCGAGGATGCGCGGCCCCCCGGTGCCGAGCAGCACGTTGCTGGGCTTGAGGTCGCCGTGCGCGACCTGCTTGGCGTGCAGCGCCAGGATTCCCTCGGCCAGCCCCGCCGCCAGTGCGATGAGTCGGCCCGGCCCCAGCGCGCCCCGCCGCCGGACGTACTGGGCCAGCGGAATGCCCGACACGTAGCCCATGGCGATCCAGGGCGGTGAGGCGTGGGCGTCGAAGGCGATGGGCGGGACGTAGCAGCGGCCGTCGACGTGGGACAGGGCCTCCAGGCGCCGGTGCAGCAGGTCGCGGGTGGCGTCGTCGGCGAGGTGCGGGGAGCTCAGCGCTTTGACGGCGACGAGCGGGTCGTCGGTGACGGTCGGGTTGACCGCCGCGTAGACGCTCCCCGTCCCGCCGGAGCCGACTCTGCCGATCACCAGGTAGGGCCCGAGCCGACGGGGCTCGGCCCGGCTGAGCGGGAGGAGGTTCGGTGGTACCAGAACGGAGATCTCGCGCTGCGAACGTCGGCTCATGGGGGTCCTGTCGTTCTTTCCGTCGTGCCCCGGGGGATCGGGGGAGGGGAACTCGGCGGCGCAATCGTAGCCAAATCATGTCCTTCCACTCGGATTCTCCGCCATCCGCCCCGGTTCGTCGATGTCCGGCGGGTACCCCCCGCCGCGGGGAGCTGCGGCGATTCCGGTCAGGGGCCGTCCCGGAGGCCGCGGACCGCAACCGCCTCCGGCTCGACCGCGGGTGCTCCGGGCCGCCCGCATCGCGGCCGTGCCGATCCGGTGCCGCGGACATGGCGCGGTGTCGTTCTTGTCTCTCTCCCCAGCAGGCACAGTTCGGTGACGCGCAGCGGGGAAGCGCCTGACCGCCGCATGGGACGCGATAGGGTCTGCCCTATTCCGATCTTCCGGCCCCCACCCACGCGAGCGTGATCGAGCGAGCCCCTGACCGGAGATCGAACGACCCCGATCGTCGATACGGAGCCCTCATGCTGACCGGAGGAGAGCTGGCCGCCCTCATCGCCGCCGTGGTCTGGACGGTTCTGGTCGCGTTCCTCTGCGTGACCCTCGTCAAGCTCACACGGCTGTTGTCGGAGATGACCAAGGTCGTCTCCGAGTTGGGTGAACGCGCTCGGCCGCTGCTGGACGACGTCGCCTCCACCGTGGAGCGCACCGGCACGTCCCTCGACCGCGTCGAGGAGATCACCGCCAACGTCGCCAACACCACCGAGGACGTCTCCACGATGACCGCGCTGACGCGGTCGGTGTTCACCGGACCACTGGTCAAGATCGCGTCGTTCACCTACGCGGTGCGCCGCGTGATGGGCCAGCGCCGAGCCCTGGCCGTGGTCCGCAGCCGCCGCAGGAAGGAGCGCCGATGATCGGGCGAATCTTCTATCTGGTCGCGGGCGCGGCCATCGGCGGGTATGTTGTGCACAGGCTCAACCGCACGGCACGTGCGTGGAGCCCGGGCGGTATCGCCGACCGCGTCGAGGGCCATGTCGCAGATCACCGCGCCGCCCTCCGCGAGTTCAACGAGGACGTCGTGGACGCCATGGAACACCGCGAGGCCCAGTTGTGGCGCCTCTATGGTGACGGGAACCCCGGCGGCGCGGGGAGGCAACGGCCGCCCGGCCGATCCGCACTCCCGGCCGGCAGAGCAAACGAATCGCATGGCGCAATCGACGCCCCCGACCTGAAGGACGGCCGCTGATGGAGACGGCAGAAATCGCTCGCCGCTTCCTCGCTTTCTTCGAGAACAACGGGCACACCGTGGTCCCTTCGGCCAGCCTGGTCTCCGAGGACCCCACACTGCTGCTGGTGAACGCAGGCATGGTGCCGTTCAAGCCGTATTTCCTCGGCCAGCGGACACCGCCCTACGCCCGCGCCGCCAGCGCACAGAAGTGCGTGCGCACCATTGACATCGACGAAGTGGGGAAGACCTCCCGGCACGCCTCCTTCTTCCAGATGCTGGGCAACTTCTCCTTCGGCGACTACTTCAAGGCCGAGGTCATCCCGTTCGCCTGGAAGCTGCTCACCGACTCCGCCGAGGACGGCGGCTTCGGGCTCGACCCGGAGCGGCTGTGGGTCACCGTCTTCTTCGACGACGACGAGGCCGAGTCCATCTGGCGCGACAAGGTCGGCGTCCCCAGCGAGCGCATCCAGCGCCGCGGCATGGAGGACAACTTCTGGTCGATGGGCGTCCCCGGCCCCTGCGGTCCCTGCTCGGAGATCTACTACGACCGCGGCCCCGAGTACGGCGTCGAGGGCGGCCCCGTCGCCGACGAGAACCGCTACCTCGAAGTGTGGAACCTCGTGTTCATGCAGTACGAGCGCGGCCCCGGGTCGGGCAAGACCGACTTCGAGATCCTCGGCGACCTGCCCAAGAAGAACATCGACACCGGCATGGGCCTGGAACGCATGGCCGCCATCCTGCAGGGCGTCGACAACATCTACGAGACCGACACCCTGGGCACCATCCTCAGGCACGCCGCCGAGCTGTCCGGCACCGAGTACGGCGCCAACGAGAAGGTCGACGTCGGCCTCCGCGTCGTCGCCGACCACGTGCGCACCGCCACCATGCTGGTCGCCGACGGCGTCACGCCCGGCAACGAGAAGCGCGGCTACGTGCTCCGGCGCATCCTGCGCCGCTCCATCCGCAACATGCGGCTGCTGTCCGGCACCGCCGAGGACCGCCACTTCATGCACGACCTGACCGCCACCGCGATCCGGGTCATGGGCGACCTCTACCCCGAACTGCGCGGCAACGCCGAGACCATCCACAGCGTCATCGACGCCGAAGAGAAGAACTTCTCCGACACGCTCCGGTCCGGAACCACCCTGTTCAACCGCGCCGCCGAGCGCACCAAGGCCGGCGGCCACACGCAGTTCTCCGGTGCCGACGCCTTCCAGCTCCACGACACCTACGGCTTCCCCATCGACCTCACCCTGGAGATGGCGGCCGAACAGGGGCTCAGCGTCGACGAGGACACCTTCCGCTCGCTCATGCAGGAGCAGCGCGACACCGCCAAGCGCGACGCCAAGGCCAAGAAGCTCGGCAACGCCGACATCAGCGTCTACGCGCGGCTGCTCGACGGCTCCGGCACCACCGACTTCCTCGGCTACACCGACCACGAGAGCGAGGCCCGCGTCCTGGGCCTGATCGTCGACGGCGAACCGGTCACCGTGGCGCGGGCGGGTGACCGGGTCGAGGTCGTCCTCGACCGCACCCCGTTCTACGCCGAGAGCGGCGGCCAACTCGCCGACAAGGGCAGCATCGCCGCCGACGGCCGCGGCGTCGTCGACGTCGACGACGTGCAGAAGCCCATCCCCGGGCTGTTCGTCCACCGGGGCGCGGTCCGCGTAGGCGAGCTCGCCGTCGACGACCAGGTCCACGCCGTCATCGACAGCGGTCGGCGAGCGTCCGTCTCCCGGTCGCACTCCGCCACCCACCTGATCCACTCGGCGCTGCGCAACGCCCTGGGCAGCGGCACCGGCCAGGCCGGGTCGGAGAACCAGCCCGGGCGGCTGCGCTTCGACTTCACCGCGAACAAGGCGCTCACCCCCGGGGAGATGGCCGAGGTCGAGGAGGAGGTCAACACCGTCCTGTCCGGCGACATCCAGGTGCGCGACTTCCAGACCACCCTGGACGAGGCGCTGGCCATGGGCGCCCTGGCCATGTTCGGGGAGAAGTACGGCGACCGTGTCCGCGTCGTGGAGATGAGCGACTACTCCCGTGAGCTGTGCGGCGGCACGCACGTCGCCGCCACCGGCCAGCTCGGCATCGTCAAGCTGCTCGGCGAGTCCTCGGTGGGCTCCGGTGTGCGCCGGGTCGAGGCCGCGGTCGGCCTCGACGCGTTCCGCCGCCTGTCCCGGGAGTCGATGCTCGTCGGCCAGCTGTCCGAGCAGCTCAAGACGCCGCGCGAGGAGCTGCCGCAGCGTATCGACGCGATGGTGTCCCGGCTGCGGTCCGCGGAGAAGGAGATCGAGAAGCTGCGCGCCGCCCAGGTCCTGCAGGCCGCCGGCGGGCTCGCGCACAGCGCCCGCGCGGTCGGCGGGGCACGCGTGGTGACCCATCGGGTCGACGACGGTGTCACAGGCGACGACCTGCGCAAACTCGTCCTCGACGTGCGCGGGCGCCTCGGCGAGGACGGCCCCGTCGTCGTGGCCGTGGCCGGTGTGCCCAAGGACCGCCCGGTCGTCGTGGTCGCCGTCAACAAGGCCGGCCGGGAGGGCGGCCTGGCGGCCGGTGAACTCGTCGGTGTCGCCGCCCGTGTTCTGGGTGGGGGCGGCGGCGGAAAGGCCGACGTCGCCCAGGGCGGCGGAACCGACGCCTCCGCCGTCGACGCGGCCCTGCGCGCGGTGGAACAGCGGATTTCCGAGACTCTGTGATCTCATGGTGGATGTGTCGGCCGCCCGGTGGCCGACACATCCCGTGGGTTGTCTGGACGAAGACCGCGCAACGCGGTCGAACATCCCCGTGCGAGCCGACCGGCGCGTCCGTTCGCCCGATACGCCCGCAGTCACGCGGGGGAGGAAGGAATGCGAGAGTTGATCCCTCATTTCCCGGGCACCCGAACGGTCGCCGCGGCGCCGGCGGCCACCTGCCACCCGGGGGAGCCCGCCCGTTGAGGCACGGTGTACGTCTCGCGGTGGACCCGGGCAACGCGCGCATCGGGGTCGCGAGCAGCGATCCCAGCGGCCTGCTGGCCACCCCTGTGGAAACCGTTCCGCGCGGCGGCGGCGACACCGACCGCATCGCCCGGCTCGTGCTGGAGTACGAGGCGCGTGAGGTCATCGTCGGCTACCCCGCCTCCCTGTCCGGCCAGGAGGGCCCGGCGGCCCGTGACGCCCGCCGCTTCGCCGAGGCCCTGGCCGCCGAGCTCGCCCCTATCCCGGTGCGCCTCGTCGACGAGCGGCTGACCACCGTGACCGCGGAGAGCCAGCTCAAGTCGGGTGCCTCCTACGGAAAGCGCGGGGCCAAGGGCGGCCGCGCCCGCCGGTCGGTCGTCGACCAGGCCGCCGCCACCGTACTGCTGCAGACCGCGCTCGACATGGAACGCCAGACCGGGCGTCCCCCCGGGGAAGTGATCGGTGATTCCGCATGAGCGACAACGACACCTACGGTGATCCGCGGCGGCAGGGGCACGGGCCGGTCGATCCGGCCTACGGCGATCCCCGCCCCTACCGGGCCCGCCGCGCCCGGCTCGACCGGGAGTTCCCCGAGGATCCGCTGAGCGGCCCTCGCCCGGACACCACCGGGGCGTACCGCCCCGCTTCCGACCCCCTCACCGACCCCTGGCGCCGCGAGCCGCCCCGCCGCCCCGCGCCCGGCGGCTACGACACCTCCGGCCACCGGTTCCCCGCGTCCGGCCCCGCCGGATGGGACGAGACCGCGCCTCCCCCCGACCCCGACCTGGACCGGCCCCGCGGACGCCGCCACCGCCCCACCCCCGACACCGGGTACGCGCCCCCCGACGCCGACCCGCTGAGCGCACCGCGCCGCGCGTCGGACCCCGGCGAACCGCCGGCCCCGGGTGGCCGCCGCCGTGTCGCCGGACCGCCCGCGGAGACCGGCGATCGGGCCGAGGCGTGGGCGCAGCGCGCCCCCCGCGGCGACGACACACGCGGTGGCGACCCTCTCGGCGACGACCGGCCCCGCGGACGCCGCAGGCGCCCCGCCGCCGACTCCGGTGCGGAGCACACCGGTGCGCAGCGGGCCCTGCGCGACGCCGCCGGTCCCCGTGACGACCGCGAAGCAGCCGCGGATGCCGGTGCCCCCGGGCCGCGGCGCCGACGCGCCCGCGGCGACGATCCCGGGCGACCGGGCGGCCACGCCGCCGTCCCCAGCGACGAGAGCTGGCTGGACCAGGTGCGGTCCGACGCGGGAGACGACGACCTCGAACCGGTCGCACCGCGCGTCCTCGATTTCGACTCCGTCCCCGTCCGACGCAAGGGCGGGCGCGGCCGGAAGGCGGACGGCGCCCCCGCGCGGGAGCGCCGCGGGCGTCCCCGGAGCCGCGGACGCGACGCGGAGGAACCGGCCGGCGCACCCGACCCTGACGAGCAGGAGCGCCCGCGGCGCGCACGGCGTGCCGCCTCCGGTGCCGCGGACGCCGCCGAGAGCCCCGACCTCTACGACGAGGCCGACGCGGAGGACCGCGACGGGGACCGGGCCGAGGCGACGGACGGTGACGAGGGCCGCGGACACCGGCGGGGGCGGCGCGGCCGGGCCGGCCGCGACCGCCGCGGCACGGGCGGCGACGACGGCTCCGGTGGGCGGCGCGGCGGTGGGAAGAAGAAGATCGCGCTGATGGCCGCCGCGTCCGTGTTCGTCGTGCTCGCGGCCGGTGGCGCCTGGGGCGCCCGCACCTACGTGTTCCCCCCCGACTACAACGGCGAGGGTGGCGGCGAGGTCGAGATCGTCATCGCCCAGGGCGAGCACGGCGGGCAGGTCGCGCAGTCCCTGGCGGACGCCGGTGTCGTGGCCAGCCCACGGGCGTTCCTCAACGCGCTCACCGACGACCAGGCCAACCGGCTGTCGCCGGGCACCTACCGGCTCCGCTCCGAGATGAGCGCGCAGTCCGCGGTGGCCCTCCTGCTGGACCCCTCGGCGCGTGTCGGTGAGCGGATCACGTTCAAGGAGGGGCTGCGGGGCCAGGAGATCCTGGGTCTGCTGGCGGACAAGACCGATCTGTCCAGGGAGGACCTGGACGCCGCCTTCGCCGACACCGCGGCGCTGGGCCTGCCCTCCTACGCCGAGGAGGGAACGGAGGGCTACCTCTTCCCGGACACCTACACCGTCTCGCCGGGGGACACCGCCTCGGAGGTCCTCAAGCGCATGGTCGACCGGTTCAAGACCGTCTCGGAGTCCCCCGAGGTCGACCTGGAGGAGAGGGCGCGGGAGGTCGGCCACACGCCGAACGAGATCATGGCGATCGCCTCGATCATCCAGGCCGAGACGGGGACCATCGAGGACATGCCGAAGATCTCGCGGGTCGTCTACAACCGGCTCGACGAGGACATGGAGCTCGGCATGGACAGCACCTGCTTCTATGTGATCGGCCAGCACGGCATCGCGCTGACCAACAAGCAGCTCGCCGAGTGCAAGGACGAGGACAGCGACTACGCCACCTACGGGCGCAAGGGGCTGCCGGCCGGGCCGTTCGTCGCCCCCGGCGAGGACGCCATCCAGGCGGCCCTGAACCCGGCCGACGGCGACTGGCTGTTCTTCGTCGCCACCGACCCGGAGAACGGGGTCACCGAGTTCGCCGACACCTACGCGGAGTTCGAGCGGCTCAAGCAGAAGTTCAACGAGAGCCAGAGGAACGACTGATGCGCGCGGCGGTCCTGGGATCCCCCATCGAGCACTCGCTCTCGCCGGTCCTGCACACCGCGGCCTACGCGGAGCTGGGCCTGGCGGGGGAGTGGAGCTACGAGCGCTTCGAGTGCGACGAGGCGGGACTGCCGGCCTTCCTCGCCCGGTGCGACCGCACCTGGGCGGGGCTCTCGCTGACCATGCCGCTGAAGAGGGTGGCGCTGGAGCTCGCCGACGAGGTCGACGAGCTGGCCGTCCAGGTCGGCGGCGCCAACACGCTGGTGTTCACCGCAGGGCGCGTGCACGCCTGGAACACCGACGTCGCCGGAATCATGGCGGCGCTGCGTGAGGCGGGCATCGACCGTGTGCGGTCGGCCGCGGTCCTCGGCGGCGGTGCCACCGCGGCCTCCGCCGTTGCCGCGCTGCGCGGACTCGGTGCCCTGGATCCGGGCGCCGTGACCGTTCTGGCCCGCGACCCGGCCCGCGCGGCCGGGGTGGAGGCGGCGGCGGGGCGGATGGGGCTGGCGATCGGTGTGCGGCCGCTGGCCGAGATCGAGCGGCACCTCGATGTCGACCTCGTGGTCTCCACGCTCCCGGCCGGTGCCGCCGACCTTCTGGTGCCGGCCGTCGCGGCGAGCCGTGCCGCCCTGTTCGACGTGGTCTACAGCCCGTGGCCGACCGAGCTGGCGCGGGCCGTGCACGCGGCCGGGGCCGGTGCGGGGCAGCGGTCCGGGCGGATCGCGGTCGGCGGCTTCCCCATGCTCCTGCACCAGGCCGCGGTCCAAGTCGAGCTCATGACGGGGGCCGAGCGCGCCCCGGTCGAGGCCATGCGTGCGGCGGGTGAGGCGGAGCTGCGCCGCCGGGCATGATCCACGGAACTCACCCTGGGCGCGCCCGCGGTACTTCCGGGGGCGTGGCCGCTCTCGTAGCATGGACAGGGCGGGGAACGCCCGTCACACGGGTGGGTGTTCTCCACCACGGGGTACACCGTCGTTCCGGTGGTCGGAGGCCGTTGCCGCATCTAGTAGGATGAGTGGCAATTGGAAATGACCTGATCCGGCGCGGCGACGCTCCGGACACGTAAGCGGAGGTCGATCCTCCCACCTGCGGGGTTGTGAGCCCGCGCAGGTCCCGGTCGGCGACGTGCGGCGTTCGCCTGTCGGCTCCACTTGTCGGAGGCGGCGGCAGGTGACCGCTGAGCAGATGCCCGCCCGAAGGACGCATCCTTCGGCGGCGGCCCTGCGCAGCCGTCGCGCCGTACCGGTGGATCTACCCCGCTTGCGACCGCTGGCGGGGTTTTCGCTTTTCACGGCCTACCGGGCCGGGTGACCCCCGACACGAGCCATACGACGAAGCTAGGGAGGGGTCCCATCAGCGCAGAGCCCCGCATCAATGACCGTATCCGGGTTTCCGAGGTCCGTCTTGTCGGGCCCAATGGCGAGCAGGTCGGAATCGTGCCGGTGCAGGACGCACTGCGCCTGGCACAGGAGGCCGACCTCGATCTTGTCGAGGTCGCCCCGACCGCCCGCCCGCCGGTCGCCAAGCTGATGGACTACGGCAAGTACAAGTACGAGTCCGCGGTCAAGGCGCGTGAGTCGCGCAAGAACCAGTCGAACACGATCATCAAGGAGATCAAGCTCCGCCCGAAGATCGACCCGCACGACTACGAGACCAAGAAGGGTCACGTGGTGCGGTTCCTCAAGGGCGGGGACAAGGTCAAGGTGACGATCATGTTCCGCGGCCGGGAGCAGTCCCGGCCCGAGCTGGGGCGCCGACTGCTCGCCCGGCTGGCGGAGGACGTCCAGGACCTCGGCGCGGTCGAATCGCAGCCGAAGCAGGACGGCCGAAACATGGTCATGGTGATCGGCCCGCACAAGCGCCGTTCCGAGCACAAGGCCGAGGCCCGCGCGGCCGCCGGTGGCGGCAAGAGCCGCCGCGAGCAGCGGCAGCAGGTCGGTCAGGAGGGCTGACACCCTCCCGGGTGAACCCGGATCGTCCCATCCGCGGTCGGAGTGGTCCCGCCGCGGGCGGGTGAAGGGCGTGCCGCCGTCGGCCCAAGGTCGGCGGCGGCCGCGGGCCGACCCGCCGGGGTTCCTCGGCGCGGGACACGGTCGGGTACAGGGCGGTCCCTCAGGGACACGTGTACCGACCGGAGAATTGCGGAGAGCAGCGCCGGGTTCGCCTGTGCCCAGTGCAAAGCAAGACAGCACCACACCATCGTGTGGCGGTGCCGAGTGAGTAGGAGACGACGGCGACTATGCCGAAGAACAAATCGCACAGCGGAGCCAGCAAGCGCTTCAGGGTGACCGGCTCCGGCAAGATCATGCGCCGCCGTGCCAACAAGAACCACCTGCTTGAGCACAAGCCGTCCAAGCGGACCCGCCGCCTCGACAGCGACGTTCAGCTGGCCAAGGCCGACACCAAGATGATCAAGAAGCTGCTCGGCTAAGAGCCGCTTGCACATTCGTTCGACATCGGCCCTCCGGCGACACCGGGTCGGGCCGGCCGGTGGCGCGGTGAGCGCGCACCGGAAACCTACGAGGGAGTCACTGTGGCACGCGTGAAGCGGGCTCTCAACGCCAAGAAGAAGCGCCGGGTCGTCCTTGAGCGCGCCAGCGGTTACCGCGGCCAGCGGTCGCGCCTCTACCGCAAGGCCAAGGAGCAGATGCTCCACTCGATGACCTACTCCTACCGGGACCGCAAGGACCGCAAGGGCCAGTTCCGTCGGCTCTGGATCCAGCGGATCAACGCCGGTGCCCGCGCCAACGGGCTGACCTACAACCGGTTCATGCAGGGCCTGAAGGCCGCCGGTATCGAGGTCGACCGCCGCATGCTGGCCGAGCTCGCGGTGAACGACGAGGCGGCCTTCGCCAGCCTGGTCGAGACCGCGAAGAAGGCCGTTCCGGCCCCCTCCTCCACCTCCGCGGCCTGACGTCGCGCGCGAGGAGAGCGATAGCAGCGATGGCGAGCCACGAGTTCACGAGTATCCGGTCACCCCGAATCAAGGGGGCTCGTCGGCTCGCCAAGCGCGCCTTCCGGCAGCGTGAGCGCCGCTTCCTGGCCGAGGGGCCCCAGGCCGTACGCGAGGCCCTGGCAGCCCCCGGCGGGGTCCAGGAGATGTACGCCACCGCCGACGCCGTCCAGCGGCACAGCGACCTCGTCGACGCCGCCTACGCCGCCGGCATCCCGGTGCACCGGGTGAGCCTGGAGGTCATGTCCGAGCTCGCCCAGACGGTCACTCCGCAGGGCGTCATCGCCGTCTGCGACTTCGTCGACGTCCCCCTTCCGGAGGTCGGCGACGCCCGACTGGCGGTGGTCCTGTCCCACGTGCGCGACCCCGGCAACGCCGGGACGGTCCTGCGCACGGCCGACGCGGCCGGAGCCGACGTCGTGATATTCACCGACGCCTCGGTCGACCCCTACAACGGCAAGTGCGTGCGGGCGTCGGCCGGAAGTCTCTTCCACCTGCCCGTGGTCGTCGGGGTGCGCGTCGAAGACGCCGTCGCCCACCTGCGCACCCAGGGCGCGCGGATCTTCGCCGCGGACGGCGGCGGGCCGCGGGACCTGCACGCCGCGGCCGACGAGGGGGCCTTCGCCGACCGGGTCGGCTGGGTTTTCGGCAACGAGGCCTGGGGACTGCCCGAGCAGACCGTCGCCCTGACCGACGGCGCCGTCAGCGTGCCCATCTTCGGCGCGGCCGAGAGTCTGAACCTGGCCACCGCCGCAGCGGTCTGCCTCTACACCACCGCGCGCGAGCAGCGCGCGGCCGCCTCCGCGGTTCCCGCGGCCGCCCCGGCGGTCGGCGAGCGGAACTGATCCCGCCGAGCTGGCATTCCGGGAGCACCCGGTGCCGTGCGTCTCCGCGTTCCCATGCGTCAGAGGGGTAACAACCCGTGATCTGGGTAACCTCCCTCGGCCGGTGTTTCCTGCCTGGTAGAACGCGTCCATGACTGCAGAGCGTGATGCTTTGCCCCGATACCTCCCTGCGGTCCCGGGTTGCTGCGGCCCCCGCGATTCCCGCTACGCTCGGGGATCTCGACTCCGAACCGGGCGGTCGGACGTATCGGGCGCGGAATTCGGCGCGTAGTCACGGTGACCGGCGGGTAATGGTCTTCGATGGAGTCATCGGGCCTGTCACCGGGGAGGGCCGACTACAGCGCGTCGCGGTCCAGCGGTGCGGATGGCCACATGAGGGCGTCGCATGAGGGCAATGGGGAGGCCGGTCGTGGATGGCGACCATTCGACGGACCGTCGGCACGCGGAACCTCGCGCCGCGCACGCGGCGGCCGACCCCCTGCCACCGTCCGAACCGCTGCTGGCGGCCGAGGACCTTCCCGACGGCCTGATCGTCGCGGACCGCTCCGGACGCATCGTGACGTTCAACCGGATGGCCGCCCGGCTCTCCGGGATCGAGGCGGCCGACGCGCTCGGCCGCGACTTCCGCGACGTGCTGCCGCTGCACGACGCCGACGGCCGCGACTGGTGGAAGTCCACCGACCCCTACGGGGGCCTGCGGACCCGCACCCGCCAACCGGAGCGGCTGCTGTTCCTCGACGACGGCCGCGAGATCCTCGTGGCCGCGCGCTACGTCCGCGACCGGCCCCGCGGCGGGCTCGTCCGGCTCGTCCTCACCCTGCGCTCGGCCGCCCACCGCACGCGCAACGAGCGGCGCAGCGCCGACCTCATCTCCACGGTCGCCCACGAACTGCGCTCCCCGCTCACCAGTGTCAAGGGCTTCACCGCGACCGTGCTCTCCAAGTGGGACCGGCTCACCGAGAAGCAGAAGATCTTCATGCTGGAGACGGTCAACGCCGACGCCGACCGCGTCACCCGGCTCATCACCGAGCTGCTCAGCGTCTCCCGCATCGAGTCCGGGCGCCTGGAGCTGCGCCGCCACGTCGTCGACCTGCCCGACCGCGCCCGCAAGGTCGTGGCCGGACGCGTCGCCGCCGGGGAGGCGGAGGAGCGCTTCCGGTTGCAGGTGCGCGGCCCGCTGCCCGAGATGTGGCTGGACGCCGACAAGGTCGAGCAGATCATGTCGAACCTCGTGGAAAACGCGGTGCGGCACGGCGCTGGTACTGTCAACATAGTGATCGAGCCGTTCGAGGGAGGAGCAGCGGTGTCGGTGCGCGACGAAGGCAAGGGCATCCCGTCCGGGGCCGCCTCGCGCGTTTTCCGTCGTTTCTGGCGCACCAGGCGCCGGGGCGGCACCGGCCTGGGGCTGTTCATCGTCAAGGGCCTGATCGAGGCCCACGGCGGCGCGATCACGGTGGGCCGCGCACCCAGCGGCGGGGCGGAGTTCCGATTTACCATGCCCGCCGGCACCCCCGAGTTCGCCTGAGCGTTCCCGGGCGGGCCGCGGCGGGCGGTTCTTCCCAGCATTCCTGTCGGCTTTGAGCCCGTCGCGGACGCGGCGGGCCGTGACGACCGCTCCGCCCGTCCGACGGGCGGGGGCGGTGAGGCAATCGAAACCATGTCTGCACCCAACAGTTCCTATGATCCGGTCGAGGTGACCCCCTTGCATCCGGACGAGATCGCCCGGATGCGCGACGGAGCCCTGGCCGCGATCGCCGCGGCCGACTCCCTCGACGCCCTCAAGGAGGCGCGCATCGCCCACGTCGGCGACCGCTCGCCCCTGGCACTGGCCAACCGCGAGATCGGCGCGCTGCCCCCGCAGGCCCGCGCCGAGGCCGGCAAGCGCGTCGGCGGTGCGCGCCGCGAGGTCTCCGAGGCGATCAAGGCGCGCCAGGCCGCTCTGGAGGAGGAGCGCGACGCCCGCGTCCTCGTCGAGGAGGCCGTCGACGTCAGCCTGCCGTGGGACCGCGCCCCGCGCGGGGCGCGGCACCCGCTGACCACGATCGCCGAGCGCATGACCGACATCTTCGTCGGCATGGGCTTCGAGGTGGCCGAGGGCCCCGAGGTCGAGGCGGAGTGGTTCAACTTCGACGCGCTCAACTTCCTGCCCGACCACCCGGCCCGCACCATGCAGGACACGTTCTTCGTCGAGTCCCCCTCGGGCGGGGAGTCCGGTCTGGTGCTGCGCACGCACACCTCGCCGGTGCAGGTCCGCGCGCTGCTCGAACGCGAGCTCCCGCTCTATGTCGTGGCCCCCGGAAAGACCTTCCGCACCGACGAGCTCGACGCCACCCACACCCCCGTCTTCCACCAGCTGGAAGGCCTGGTCGTGGACGAGGGCATCACCATGGCGCACCTGCGGGGCGCCATCGACGCCTTCGTCGGGAGCATGTTCGGGGAGGGCCTGCGCACCCGCTTCCGCCCGTCCTACTTCCCGTTCACCGAGCCCTCCGCCGAGGTCGACATGGAGTGCTTCGTGTGCCGCGGCGCCTCGGTGGGCAACCCCGACTCCCCCTGCCGCACGTGCGGCTCGGAGGGCTGGATCGAGATCGGCGGCTGCGGTGTCGTCAACCCGCGCGTGCTGACCGCGGCCGGGGTCGACACCGAACGCTACAGCGGCTGGGCGTTCGGCCTGGGCGTGGAGCGGACCCTGATGTTCGCCCACGGTGTGGAGGACATGCGCGACATGGTCGAGGGTGACGTCCGCTTCACCTCGGCGTTCGGGAGGGAGATCTGATGCGCGTCCCCGTTTCCTGGCTCCGTGAGTACGTCGAGCTTCCGGCCGACGTCACCGCGCGCGGGCTGGCCGCCGAGCTGATCGCGGCCGGCCTGGAGGTCGAGACCGTCGACGAGGTCGGCGCCGACATCTCCGGTCCGATCGTCGTCGGCCGCGTCCTGGAGATCGAGGAGCTCACCGGCTTCAAGAAGCCCATCCGCCACTGCCGCCTGG
The DNA here is from genome assembly GCF_014201195.1 of Nocardiopsis mwathae. NCBI lineage: Bacteria > Bacillati > Actinomycetota > Actinomycetes > Streptosporangiales > Nocardiopsidaceae > Nocardiopsis > Nocardiopsis mwathae. The sequence goes on from NZ_JACHDS010000001.1 coordinate 1,406,167, forward strand.
ACGTCGGTTCCGCCAACGGCACCGGCGAGCCGCAGAACGTCATCTGCGGTGCCCGCAACTTCGCCGAGGGCGACCTCGTCGTCGTGGCGCTGCCCGGCGCCGAGCTGCCCGGCGGGTTCGCGATCGGCGCCCGGAAGACCTACGGCAGGGTGTCGGAGGGCATGATCTGCTCGGCCGCCGAGCTCGACCTGTGGGAGGACCACGAGGGCATCATCGTGCTCCCCGAGAGCGCAGGTGAACCCGGCACCGACGCCTACGGCCTGCTCGGGTTGCGCGAGGACGTCCTGGACATCGCCGTCACCCCCGACCGCGGATACGCGCTGTCGATGAGGGGCGTGGCGCGCGACGCCGCCGCCGTCTACGGGGTGCCCTTCCACGACCCCGCCGAGGGCCTGGACGACCCTGCGGCGGTCGGTACCCCCGGCGCGGGCTACCCCGCCTCGGTGACCGGCCCCGAGGGCGCCTCCGGTGCGGCGATCTGCTCCACCTACGTGCTGCGCGGCGCCACCGGCTTCGACGCGGACGCCGCCACGCCGCTGTGGATGAAGCGGCGCCTGGCGCTGACCGGTGTGCGCTCGATTTCGCTGGCGGTCGACGTGACCAACTACGTGATGATGGAGCTGGGCCAGCCGCTGCACGCCTGGGACCGCGCCAAGCTGCGCGGCCCCGTCGAGGTGCGGCTCGCCCGTACCGGGGAGCGGCTGGAGACCCTCGACCACGTCAAGCGCGGCCTGGATCCCGACGACATCCTCATCACCGATGAGTCGGGTCCGATCAACATCGCCGGGGTCATGGGCGGCCTCGACACCGAGATCGGCCTGACCTCCACCGAGGTGCTCGTGGAGGCCGCGCACTTCGACGACCGGCACATCGCGCGCACATCCCGTCGGCACCAGCTCTCCTCGGAGTCCTCGCGCCGCTTCGAGCGGGGCATCGACTCCCGGCTGCAGCTCGCCGCCGCGACCCGGGCGGTCCGGCTCCTGGCCGAGCTGGGCGGCGCGAGCGTCGAGGACGGCTACACCCACATCGACCTGGGCGCCCCCCGTGAGCCGATCACCATGGCCGCGGACCTCCCGGGCCGGATCGCGGGTGTGGCCTACCCGAGGGACGGCGTCCGGCGCCGCCTCACCGAGGTCGGCTGCACGGTCGCCGAGAGCCCGGCCGACGCCGACGTCTGGCGGGTCACTCCGCCGTCGTGGCGGCCCGACCTCACCGATCCCAACGACCTCGTCGAGGAGGTCATGCGGCTGGAGGGCTACGAGAACATCCCGGCCATCCCGCCGCGCGCCCCGGCCGGGCGCGGCCTCACCCCGAGCCAGCGGCTGCGCCGGGCCGTGGGGCGGGGGCTCGCCGGCGCCGGCTTCACCGAGGTGCTGAGCTACCCGTTCGTGGGCGAGCGCGACCTCGACGGCCTGCAGCTGGACGCCGACGACGACCGGCGCCGCGCCGTCAAGCTCGCCAACCCGCTCAACGACGACGAGCCGCTGCTGCGCACCACGCTGCTGCCGGGGCTGTTCAAGACCCTGGTGCGCAACGTGGGCCGCGGGCTCGCCGACGTGGCGCTGTTCGAGACGGGCCTGGTGTACGCATCCAAGCCCGGCGCCCCGGAGCGGGCGCCGATGCTGCGGGTCGACCGCGGCCCCACCGCCGAGGAGCTGGCCTCCGTCGAGGCCGCCCTGCCCGACCAGCCGCGCCGGGTGGGCGCGGTACTGGCCGGCGACCGCGAGCCCTCCGGCTGGTGGGGCGAGGGCCGCGCCGCGACGTGGGCCGACGCCGTCCAGGCGGCCCGTGAGGTGGGCCGCGTCGCCGGCGTGGAGCTGACCGTCCGGGCCGCACAGCACGCCCCGTGGCACCCCGGCCGCTGTGCCGCGCTGTACGCGGCCGCGCCGGGCGGTGATGCGGCGGAGATCCTCGTCGGGTACGCGGGTGAGCTGCACCCGCGGGTCATCGCGGCCTACGGCCTGCCGCCCCGCAGCGTCGCCATGGAGGTCGGGCTCGACCGGATCGAGCAGGCCGTCACCCCCGTCCGCGCGCCCGCGGTGTCCACCTACCCGGTGGCCACCCAGGACGTGGCGCTGGTGGTCGACGCCTCGGTGCCCTCCGGCGACGTCGAGCAGGCGCTGCGCGACGGCGCCGGGGAGCTGCTGGAGAGCGTCCGGCTGTTCGACGTCTACACCGGCGCGCAGGTCGGCGACGGGCGCAAGTCGCTCGCTTACACGCTGCGACTGCGGGCCGGCGACCGCACGCTGACCGCGGAGGAGAGTACGGCCGCGCGCGATGCCGCGGTGGCCGCCGCCACCGAGCGCACGGGGGCGGTCCTGCGCGGCTGACCGCTTCCGGCCGCGGCCCCGCCTCCGGGCGGTTGCGCCGACGTGGATACGGCCCCGCGCCCCGGTTCGACGACCGGGGCGCGGGGCCGTATTACGTGGGCGAGACGTCCGTTTCGGGCGCTTTTTCCGGGTGGTTTCCGCAGGTCGACAGTGGTTTCGGGGAAGCCTTGCGGGGGTAGCGCGCATGATCGGTGTAAATACGGGGATGGTTTCTTGTTTCGCCTCTTGAACCCGGGCCAGTCGGGCATCTAGCCTGCTGCCATCTGCCGCGTTCGAGGGCTCGCGGGCTTCGCGGAACAGCAGTTCTCGTTGGTGTTTTCCTCTGGCGTTCGCACGTACAACCAGGCTCGGAGGTCGCTCTATGAGCGCAACAGCGGCTTCGTATGCGCGCACTACGACCAAGCAGCAGGAGCCAGGCCGCTTCTGGCACACCTTCTGCGACATGCACACCGTCACGCGGAACCAGAAGTTCCTGGTCACGCGGGCCGAGGGCGTGTGGCTGTGGGATGAGAGCGGAGATCGTTACCTGGACGGGACCGCGAGCCTCTGGTACTGCAACGTCGGACACGGGCGCAGGGAGATCGCCGACGCCGTCCACGCGCAGATGACCCGGCTCGACGCCTACACCGTCTACGGGGACTTCGCCAACGGCCCGGCGCTGGAGCTCGGCGAGCGGCTGGCCGCGCACGCCCCCGTGATCGACCCGCGGGTCATCCTGACCTGCGGGGGCGGGGAGTCCATCGACACCGCGGCCAAGCTGGCCCGCCGCTACTGGGGGGTCAACGGGCAGGCCGAGAAGACCCACCTGATCAGCCGGGCCGGCGGCTACCACGGCCTGCACGGGTTCGGCAGCAGCATCATCGGCATGGAGCGGTTCCGCGTCGGCTTCGGCCCGCTGATCGAGGACGTCTCGGTGGTCCCGCACGACTCGGTGGAGGCCCTGGAGGCGGAGATCCTGCGCGTCGGCCCGGAGCGCGTGGCGGCGTTCTTCGCCGAGCCCGTGATCGGCGCAGGGGGCGTCTACCCGCCCCCGGGTCCCGACTACTTCCGCCGGGTGGCCGAGGTGTGCCGCCGCCACGGGGTGCTGTTCATCGTCGACAGCGTCATCTGCGGCTTCGCCCGCATGGGCAACTGGTTCGGCATCGAGCGCTACGGCGTGCGCCCGGACATGATCGTCTTCGCCAAGGGGGTCAGCAGCGGCTACCTCCCGCTGGGGGGCGTGATCGTCAGCGGGGAGATCGCGGAGCCGTTCTGGGACCGGCCGGGCAACCCCTTCCTGCACGGGACCACCTACGCCGGGCACCCCGCGTGCTGCGCGGCGGCCATGGCCAACCTCGACATCCTGGAGCGGGAGGACCTGTTCACGGTCGCGCTGGAGATCGAGGCACAGCTGGACGCCGCCGTCCGGCAGCTGGCCGACCACCCGATGGTGGCCGAGGTGCGGGCGGGTACGGGCGTGATGGCGGCCGTGGAGCTGTCGGCGGAGACGCTGGACGAGCGGGGGATCACCACCGCCGAGGTGTTCGCCGAGGCGCGGTCGCGCGGGGTGATCCTGCGCGCGGTGCCGCGCGCCCTGCTCATCTCACCACCGCTGATCATCACCTGGGAGCAGATCGACCACCTGGTGAGCACTCTGCGCTCCGCGCTGGACGCCGTCTCCGCGGCGCACAACGGCGCGCAGCCCGGGACCGCCGGGGTGGCGGGCGGCTGAGGCCGCGGCGAGGAGCAGCCGGCCCGGCGTCGTCGGCGACGCCGTCGGGCCGGATCGGTTGCTGTCCGGAATGTCACCCGTTCCCAAGGGGGCAATTCCTTATCCAGGAAGATGCTTCTTGTTAACATCGTTAGCGGCAGAGGAACGGGTGACGAACGCGGGGAGTGGCGACATGAGCACGCAGACCGAGGCGGCCGCCGGCCGGGACGTCGGCGACGACGAACTCATCACCGCCTGGGGACTGTTCCACGAGGCGCTGCACAACACCGGTGAGCTGCTGCTGCGGGACGTCGACCCCAGCGGGGGCGACATGTCCGGCCCCTGGTTCGAGGTGCTGATCCGGCTGCAGCGCTCGCCGGGCAACCGCCAGCCGATGAGCAAGCTCGCCAAGGAGGTCTGCCTGAGCAGCGGCGGGTTCACCAAGCTCGCCGACCGGTTGGAGCGCAAGGGATACCTCGCGCGCAGGTCGTGTCCCTCCGACCGGCGCGTGGTCTACGCCGAGCTCACCGAGGCCGGCCGGGAACTGGCCGACGAGGCCCGGGCGCGGCACGTGGCGCTGCTGCGCGAACACGTGCTCGGCCCCCTCGGCCCGGACGGGCTGCGCAGGCTCGCCGAGCTCGCCCGCACGCTCCGCGACACCTCCCTGGCCACCTGACCGCACCGAGTCCGGGGCGACGCGTCGGCTCCGGGCCGGAGCGTCGCCCGCGCGCCCGGGAATCTTGACGGAACTTCGGCGTCCGCCACATCGAGTTGAGTGCGGACCGATAACCTGATCGGCGTTCAGGCGCGCACGCCTCGGTCCCCGGAGCAGCCCGGCGGGACGGCGCACCCGGTCGGCCCCGTGCGCGGGGCGACCGGGTCCGGATGGCCGGCGGACGCGAGCACCGTGCGCGCACTGGCCGACGCCGACCAACCAGCGCTGATCCGTCAGCACCGAGCAGTCCGGGGGCCCGAGATGAAACTCTTCGCCAGCGCGGCCGAGATGCGCGCCATTCCACGGTCGGCGGAGTTCCGCAACGGCGGCGTCTCGTTCTGGTACCGCGAACCCGGTCTGCCCGAGCGCCGCGCCGCGCTGCCCGGAGCGGCCGACTACGACGTGTGCATCGTCGGCGGCGGCTACACCGGCCTGTGGTGCGCCTACTACCTGAAGCGGGCCCAGCCCGACCTGCGCGTGGCGGTCCTGGAGCGGGAGTTCGCCGGCTTCGGCGCCTCGGGCCGCAACGGGGGCTGGCTCTCGGCGGAGTTCGCCGGATCCCGGCGGCGCCTGGCCGAAGCGCACGGCAAGGGCGCCGTGATCGCCCTGCAGCGCGCCATGATGGCCTCCGTCGACGAGGTCATCGCCACCGCCGAGGCGGAGGGCATCGACGCCGACATCGTCAAGGGCGGCATGCGCATGGTCGCCACCAACCCCGCGCAGCGGGCGCGCCTCGAAGAGGAGGTCCGCTACCTGCACGAGTGGGGCTACTGGCCGGAGGACGTGTTCATGATCGAGCACGGACACGAACCGCGGCTCCAGGTCGACGGCGCACTGCTCGCCTCCTACAGCCCGCACGCCGCCCGCATCCAGCCGGCCAAGCTCGCCCTCGGGCTGGCCGCGGCCGTCGAGCGGCTCGGCGTGGACATCTTCGAGGACACCGCCGTGACCGAGATCCGGCCCCGGGTCGGCGAGCGGCGGCCGGTCGCCGTCACCGCCGGCGGGGAGGTGCGGGCCGACCACGTCATCCGCGCCACCGAGGGCTTCACCTCGACACTGCAGGGTCGGCGGCGCGAGTGGCTGCCGATGAACAGCTCGATGATCGTGACCGAGCCGCTCGCCGAGGAGACGTGGAAGCACATCGGTTGGGAGGGCCGCGAGGTCCTGGGCGACGCGGCGCACGCCTACTGCTACGCCCAGCGCACCGCCGACGACCGCATCGCCATCGGCGGCCGCGGCGTGCCCTACCGATTCGGCTCCCGGCAGGACGCGGGCGGCGGCACGCCGCCCCAGGCCATCGCGGAGCTGTGGCGGGTCCTGGCACGGCTGTTCCCGGTCGCCTCGGACGTCCCGGTCGCCCACGCCTGGTCCGGCGTCCTGGGCGTGCCCCGCGACTGGTGCCCCACGGTGCACCTCGACCCCGAGACCGGCCTGGGCTGGGCGGGGGGCTATGTGGGCAGCGGGGTCACCGCCGCCAACCTGGCCGGGCGCACGCTGCGGGATCTGGTGTTGGGGCACAGGAGCGAGCTGACCCGGCTGCCCTGGGTGGGCCGAAGCGTCCGCGGCTGGGAGCCCGAACCGCTGCGCTGGGTGGGCACCCAGGTCGTCTACGGCCTGTACCGCACGGCCGACCGCCGCGAATCCGACCGCGTCTGCCACACCTCCCGCTTCGCCGACCTCGCCACCCGCATCTCCGGTCGCTGAGCGTCCGGGACCGGGGAGACCTGGCTCACCTTCCCCGCAGGCGCTTGCATAAATTTGCATTGGCATGCATGATGGTGCAGGTAAGTTCGGAGGAACACGGGGCAGGGGAGTCGACGCCATGGGGTATACGGCCGCCATCGCGGGCGCCAGCGGGTACGCGGGGGGAGAGCTGCTGCGCCTCCTGCTCGCCCACCCCGACATCGAGATCGGCGCGCTCACCGCCGGCGGCAACGCCGGGACCGGACTTGGCGACCACCAGCCGCACCTCGTGCCGCTCGCCGACCGGGTGCTGGCGGAGACCACCACCGACAACCTCGCCGGCCACGACCTCGTCTTCCTCGCCCTGCCGCACGGGCAGTCCGCCGCCATCGCCCGGCAGCTCGGCGACGACGTCCTCATCGTCGACTGCGGCGCCGACTTCCGGCTCAAGGACGCCGCCGCATGGGAGGCCTACTACGGCACCCCGCACGCCGGAACCTGGCCCTACGGACTGCCCGAGCTCCCCGGGGCCCGCGACGCGCTCGCCGGAGCCACACGGATCGCCGTCCCCGGCTGCCACGTCACCACCGCCACCCTCGCGCTCTTCCCCGCCCTCGCCGCGGGCCTGGTCGAACCCGACCTCGTCGTCGTCGCGGTCACCGGCACCTCCGGAGCGGGCAAGGCACCCAAGGCGCACCTCATCGGCAGCGAGGTCATGGGCTCCGCCGCCCCCTACGGTGTCGGCGGCGCCCACCGGCACAACCCCGAGATCGTGCAGAACCTCTCCGGCGTCGCCGGAGGCGACGTCACCCTGTCCTTCACTCCGATCCTGGCCCCCATGCCGCGCGGCATCCTCGCCACCTGCTCCGCCCCGCTGGCCCCCGGTACCACCGAAGAGCAGGTCAGAGCCGCCTACGAGCGACGATTCTCGGCCGAGCCCTTCGTGCACCTGCTGCCAGAAGGCACCTGGCCCACCACCGCGATGACCCTGGGCGCCAACACCGCACTGGTCCAAGTGACGGTCGACGCGGCGGCGGGCCGCATGGTCGCCATCGCCGCCCTGGACAATCTGACCAAGGGCACCGCGGGCGGCGCCCTGCAGAGCGCCAACATCGCGCTCGGACTCCCCGAGGCCACCGGTCTCCCCATGACAGGCGTCGCACCCTGACCGGCGCCCCACCCCTGAAAGGTCGCACCGTGAGCGTCACAGCACCCAGCGGCTTCCGGGCCGCCGGTGTCAGCGCCGGCATCAAGGCCGACGGCGAGCGCGACGTCGCCATCGTCATCAACGACGGTCCCTCGCGCTCCGCCGCCGCCGTCTTCACCCGCAACCGCGTCAAGGCCGCACCCGTCCTCTGGTCCCAGCAGGTCGTCAAGGGCGGCCGGGTGCGCGCCGTCATCCTCAACTCCGGCGGCGCCAACGCCTGCACCGGCGCCCCCGGGTTCCAGGACACCCACGCCACCGCCGAGCGCGTCGCCGACGCCCTGCAGGACTCCGCCGGCGAGATCGTGGTCGCCTCCACCGGCCTCATCGGTGAGCGCCTGCCCATGCCGGAACTCCTCTCCGGAGTGGACGCGGCCGTCGCCGCGGCCGCCCGCGACGGCGGGCTGAACGCCGCCGACGCCATCCGCACCACCGACACCGTCGCCAAGATCGCCTTCCGGCGCGGCCCCGGCTACACCATCGGCGGTATGGCCAAGGGCGCGGGCATGCTCTCCCCGGCGCTGGCCACCATGCTCTCGGTGATCACCACCGACGCCGAACTCACCTCCGAGCAGTGCGACCGCCTGCTGCGCGCCGCCACCTCCCGCACCTTCGAGCGGGTCGACGCCGACGGCTGCCTCTCCACCAACGACACCGTCGTCCTCATGGCCGGCGGCGCCTCCGGCACCGCCCCCGACGAGGCCGAGTTCGGGGCCCTGCTCACCGAGGTCTGCGATGACCTCGCCCGGCAGCTCATCGCCGACGCCGAGGGCGCCAGCAAGTCGATCGCCGTCGAGGTCGTCGGCGCCGCCAGCGAGGACGACGCGCTCACGGTCGCCCGCGCCGTCGCCCGCAACAACCTCTTCAAGTGCGCCATGTACGGCGAGGACCCCAACTGGGGCCGTGTCCTCGGAGCCGTCGGCACCACCGACGCGGAGTTCGACCCCGCGCGGCTCAACGTCGCGATCAACGGCGTGTGGGTCTGCCGCCAGGGCGCCGTCGGCGACGACCGCGCCAAGGTCGACCTGAAGCCCCGCGAGGTCACCGTCACCGTCGACCTGTCGGCCGGAAGCGTCGCCGCCACCGTCTGGACCACCGACCTGACCACCGAATACGTCCACGAGAACTCGGCGTACAGCACATGATCGCATTCCCCCCCGACCACGGGGCCCAGGACAAGGCCGCCATCCTCATCGAGGCCCTACCGTGGCTCAGCCGCTTCCACGGCAAGACCGTCGTGATCAAGTACGGCGGCAACGCCATGATCAACGAGGAGCTGCGCACCCGCTTCGCCGAGAGCGTCGTCTTCCTCTACTACGCCGGGCTGCGGCCCGTCGTCGTGCACGGCGGCGGCCCCCAGATCAGCGCCCACCTCGACCGCCTCGGCCTGCCGAGCACCTTCACCGCCGGGCTGCGGGTGACCACGCCCGAGACCATGGACGTCGTCCGGATGGTCCTCATGGGGCAGGTCAACCGCGAGATCGTCGGCCTGATCAACCGGCACGGACCGTTCGCCGTCGGAATGTCCGGCGAGGACGCCCACCTGTTCACCGCCGAACGCAAGCACGCCTACGTCAACGGCGAACAGGTCGACATCGGCCAGGTCGGCGAGATCGTCGACGTGCAGCCCGGCGCAGTGCGGTGCCTGCTCGCCGACGGCCGGATCCCCGTCGTCTCCGGCATCGCCCGATCGGACGACGGCGTCTACAACGTCAACGCCGACACCGCGGCGGCCGCGCTCGCCGTCGGCCTCGACGCCGCCAAGCTCATCATGCTCACCGACGTCGAAGGGCTGTACGCCGACTACCCCGCCAACACCGAGCTCATCAGCCGACTCACCGTCGGTGAACTGGAGGACCTGCTGCCCGGCCTGTCCTCGGGCATGCTGCCGAAGATGGAGGCGTGCCTGACCGCGGTGCGCGGCGGCGTGCCCCAAGCGCACATCATCGACGGCCGCGTCCCGCACTCCATGCTCCTGGAGGTCTTCACCAACCAGGGAGTCGGCACGATGGTCGTCGACGAGATCCGGGAGGCGGCCGAACTCGGCGCGCCCACCGACATCTACGGCGGCACCACCACCCAGGGGGAGAACGCGTGAACATTCCGGTGAACACCGGCGGACCCGCGGACGGCGGCAGCGCCACCGGCTCGGCGAGCGCGGCCGACCTGCGCGAGCGCTTCGCGGCCGCCATCATGCCCAACTACGGCACCCCGGAGATCGTGCTCGCCCGCGGCAAGGGCAGCACCGTGTGGGACGTCGAGGGGAACCGCTACCTCGACCTGATCGCCGGCATCGCCGTCTCCGCCCTGGGCCACGGCCACCCCGCCCTCGTCACGGCCGTCGCCGACCAGGCGGCCGCACTCGCCCACACCAGCAACCTGTTCATCCACGAGCGCGAGGTGGAGCTCGCCGAGCGCCTCACCGACCTGCTGCGCCGCGGGGGTACCCCCGCAGGGCAGGGCCGCTCCGGCGCCGACATCCGCGTCTTCTTCACCAATTCCGGCACCGAGGCCAACGAGGCCGCCCTCAAGCTGGTGAAGGCCGCGGCGGCAGGACGCGGCCTGGGTACCGGCAACGGCGACGGCTCCGGGCGGGCGGGCTACGTCGTGTCCACCCACGGCGCCTTCCACGGCCGCACCTCCGGCTCGCTCTCCCTCACCGGCAAGGCCGCCATCCGCGACAAGTTCGGGCCGTTCGGCACCGATGTGCGCTTCGTGCCCCACGGCGACGCCGCCGCACTGCGCGGCGCCGTCGACGACTCCTGCATCGCCGTCATCGTCGAACCCGCCCAGGGTGAGGCCGGGGTCGTCCCCGCCCCCGAGGGCTACCTCGCCGAGATCCGCGACATCTGCGACGCCACCGGCGCCGCCTTCGTCCTCGACGAGATCCAGAGTGGCATCGGCCGCACCGGACACTGGTTCGCCCACCACGGCGCCGGGGTCACCCCCGACGTGCTCACCCTCGCCAAGGGCCTGGGCGGCGGCCTGCCCATCGGCGCCTGCGTCGGCTTCGGCTCCTATGCCACCGCTTTCGCCAAGGGCGACCACGGCTCCACCTTCGGCGGCAACCCCGTGGCCTGCGCCGCCGCACTGGCCGTGCTCGACACCATCGACGCCGACGGCCTCCTGGCCAACGCCGCCGACCTCGGCGCGCTGCTCGCCGCCGAGATCACCGCCACCGGCCACCCCCTCCTCGCCGGAGTCCGCGGGAGCGGGCTGTGGCTGGGCATCCGGCTCACCGAACCCGCGGCCGCCGCCGTCCAGGCACGCGCCGCCGCGCACGGCTTCCTGGTCAACGCGGTCGCCCCGGACACCATCCGCATCGCTCCGCCGCTGACCATCACCCGCGCCGAAGTCCTCGGCTTCACCGCAGCACTCCCCGCGATCCTCGACCAGGCCGCCGCCACGGTGCGCCAGACAGGAGGTAGGCCATGACCCCGCCCCCCGCGCCCGCCGACCCCGCACTCCCGGCGGTCCGCCACTTCCTGCGCGACGACGACCTGGCCCCCGCCGAGCAGTCCGCGGTCCTCGACCTCGCCGACACCATGAAGAAGGACCGCTTCGCCCGGCGGCCCCTGGACGGCCCCCGCACCGTGGCGCTGCTCTTCGACAAGCCCTCCACCCGGACCCGCGTCTCGTTCGCGGTCGGCGTCGCCGACCTCGGCGGAATGCCGCTGGTCATCGACGCGCAGACCAGCCAGCTCGGCCGCGGCGAACCGCTGGAGGACACCGCGCGGGTCCTGGACCGCCAGGTCGCCGCCATCGTCTGGCGGACCTTCGCCCAGGAGCGGCTGGAAACCGTCGCCGCTGTCAGCGCGGTACCGGTCGTCAACGCGCTCACCGACGCCTTCCACCCCTGCCAGGTCCTCGCCGACCTGCAGACCGTGCGCGAACACCACGGGACGACGGGCGGCCGTACCCTGGCCTACTTCGGCGACGGCGCCAACAACATGGCCCACTCCTACCTGCTCGGCGGTGCGACCGCCGGAATGCACGTCCGTATCGCCGCGCCTGAGGGCTACCTGCCCGACGCCGCCATCCTGGCCGACGCGCAGGGGATCGCCGCCCGCACCGGCGGATCCGCCCAGGTCCTCACCGACCCGCTGGAGGCCGCGCGCGGCGCCCATGTGCTCGCCACCGACGTGTGGACCTCTATGGGCCAGGAAGCGCAGGCCGGCGACCGCGACGCGCCGTTCCGCCCCTACCAGGTCGACGACACCTTGCTCGCCGCGGCCGCCGCCGACGCCGTCGTGCTGCACTGCCTTCCCGCCCACCGCGGCGAGGAGATCTCCGCCTCCGTCATCGACGGCGCGCACAGCGCCGTGTGGGACCAGGCGGAGAACCGCCGCCACGCCCAGAAGGCACTGCTGGCGTTCCTCCTCGCCGGCGGGAACGCCGGCGGCGACACGGGAGAGGACGGCAGACGATGACGGTCGACGGTGCCGGTTCCGCCCCCATGACCAAGGCCGCCCGGCACGCGCGGATCACCGAGGTCTTGACCAGGAACGACGTCAGGTCGCAGAGTGAGCTCGCGCGGCTGCTCGCCGAAAGCGGCGTTCAGGTCACCCAGGCCACGCTCTCGCGCGACCTGGACGAACTGGGAGCGGTCAAGCTACGCACCGTCGACGGAAACCTCGTCTACGTGCTGCCCGGGGAGGGCGGTGAGCGCCTCCAAAGGGCGCGGCCCGACACCCTCGCCGACACACTCGACCTGGGGCAGGCCGCCAGCGCCCGCCTCACCCGGCTCGCCGAGGACCTCCTGGTCTCCGCCGAGGCCTCGGCGAACATGGTCATCGTCCGCACCCCGCCCGGTGCGGCCCAGTTCCTGGCGTCGGCGATCGACCACACCGACTTCCACGCCATCCTGGGGACCATCGCCGGAGACGACACCATCCTGGTGATCTCCCGCGACCCCCAGGGCGGCGAGGAACTCGCCTCGGCCCTGCTGCGCCTGGCCGACCGGCGCCCCTGAGCGCCGCGGTGCATCCCGCCACCGAGGTGCGCCACGACCGGAGGGGACGGACGGGGCGGGCCCCGACGGCAGCCGCAGTACCTGCTGACAAGCCGCACCTGCAACTCAAGGAGAGAAAACCCATGACCGAGCGGGTCGTACTCGCATACTCCGGGGGGCTCGACACCTCCGTCGCCATCGGCTGGATCGCCGAGGAGGCCGGTGCCGAGGTCGTGGCCGTGGCCATCGACTGCGGCCAGGGCGGTGAGGACCTCGACGTCGTCCGGCAGCGCGCGCTCGACTGCGGCGCCGTCGAAGCCGTCGTCGCCGACGCCAAGGACGAGTTCGCCAACGAATACTGCCTGCCCGCACTGCAGGCCAACGCCCTCTACATGGACCGCTACCCGCTGGTGTCGGCGCTGTCGCGGCCGCTGATCGTCAAGCACCTCGCCGACGCCGCCCGGTACCACGGCGCGACCATGGTCGCCCACGGCTGTACCGGCAAAGGCAACGACCAGGTGCGCTTCGAGGCCGGGCTGGCCGCCCTCTTCCCCGAGCTCAAGGTGCTCGCCCCGGTCCGCGACTCCGGCATGACCCGGGACAAGGCCATCGCCTTCGCCGAGGAGAAGGGCCTGCCCATCGACGTCTCCAAGAAGTCGCCCTACTCCATCGACCAGAACCTCTTCGGCCGCGCCGTGGAGACCGGGTTCCTGGAGGACATCTGGAACGGCCCCATCGAGGACGTCTACTCCTACACCGCCGACCCCGCCGAACCGCGCGAGGCCGATGAGGTCGTCATCTCCTTCGAGAACGGCGTGCCCACCGCCGTCGACGGCAAGGAGCTCACCGTCCTGCAGGTCATCGAGGAGTTGAACCGGAGGGCCGGAGCCCAGGGCGTGGGCCGGATCGACATGGTCGAGGACCGGCTGGTGGGGATCAAGAGCCGCGAGGTCTACGAGGCACCGGGCGCGATCGCGCTGATCGCCGCCCACCAGGAGCTGGAGAACGTCACCGTGGAGCGGGAACTGGCCCGGTTCAAGCGGGGCGTGGACCAGCGCTGGGGTGAACTCGTCTACGACGGCCTGTGGTTCTCCCCGCTCAAGCACGCCCTCGACGGGTTCATCGCGGAGGCCAACAAGCACGTCACCGGCGACATCCGGATGGAGCTGCACGGCGGCCGCGCGGTCGTCACCGGGCGGCGTAGCGAGGCCTCCCTGTACGACTACGAGCTCGCCACCTACGACACCGGCGACACCTACGACCAGAGCCTGGCCCGCGGCTTCATCGACATCTGGAGCATGCCGGCCAAGATCGCCAGCCTGCGCGACCGCCGGCAGTCCTAGGGCGTTTTCGACGGATCATTCCCGGCTCGCGGCCACCGGAACGACGCTCGCTGCGCCGCTCCACTCGTGAAGCCGACCTGGATTGACTTCGTGAAGCGGCTTGCGAGCGCCGCCCCGGACGGCCGCTCGCTCACCGGAAAGCATCCGCCGAACACGCCCTAGGGCGTGTTCGACGGATCATTCCCGGCTCGCGGCCACCGGAACGACGCTCGCCGCGCCGCTCCACTCGTGAAGCCGACCTGGATCGACTTCGTGAAGCGGCTTGCGAGCGCCGCCCCGGACGGCCGCTCGCTCAGGAGGAAAGCATCCGCCGAACACGCCCTAGGGCCTGGCCCGCGGACCGTACCCGGGCGGCCGCTCGCCGACCGCACGGCATCCGCGGAAGAGGCGCTCCGGGGCGCGTTCGGCGTGACGGGGCCGGGCCGCCGAGTCCCGGCCCGGCCCCGTTCCCCGTCGGGCTCGGGGGGGGACCGGTCGGAGCTCCGACCGGTCCCCCCCCGAGCCCGACGACAGTGGAGACTCCGACCGCTCGACCGATCATGCAAAGGACCCCGACCGTGGCTGACGAGCCCGACACCCAGGTCACCCGGCTGTGGGGCGGCCGGTTCGCCGGCGGCCCCTCCGAGGCGCTGGCCCGGCTCTCCCTGAGCACCCATTTCGACTGGCGGCTGGCCCGCCACGACATCGCCGGTTCCCGTGCCCATGCCCGCGTCCTGCGCCGCGCCGGGCTGCTGTCGGCCGAAGAGCTCGACGCGATGCTGGCCGGGCTCGACCGCCTGGAGGAGGACGTCGCCTCGGGGGCCTTCACCCCGGTGCTCGAAGACGAGGACGTGCACACCGCACTGGAGCGCGGCTTCATCGAGCGCGTCGGTGCCGACCTGGGCGGGCGCCTGCGCGCCGGTCGGTCGCGCAACGACCAGATCGTCACGCTCGTCCGCATGTACTTGCGCGAACAGGCCCGCGCCATCGCCGCCGAGCTGCTGGACCTGGTCGCGGCCCTGGCCGACCAGGCCGAGGCGCACGACGACGTCGCCATGCCCGGCCGCACCCATCTGCAGCACGCGCAGCCGGTGCTCCTCGCCCACCACCTGATGGCGCACGCCTGGCCGCTGGTCCGCGACGTGGAGCGGCTGCGCGACTGGGACCGCCGCGCCGCGGTCTCCGCTTACGGCTCCGGTGCGCTGGCAGGGTCCTCGCTCGGGCTCGACCCCGAGGCGGTCGCGACCGAGCTGGGCTTCCCCTCCTCCGCGGAGAACTCCATCGACGGCACGGCCGCGCGCGACGTCGTCGCCGAGTTCTCCTTCGTCGCGGCCATGATCGGGGTGGACCTGTCCCGGATCTCCGAGGAGGTCATCCTCTGGGCGACCAAGGAGTTCTCCTTCGTCACCCTGGACGACGCGTTCTCGACGGGATCGTCGATCATGCCGCAGAAGAAGAACCCCGACATCGCGGAGCTCGCCCGCGGCAAGGCCGGGCGGCTCGTCGGCGACCTGGCCGGCCTGCTCACCACGCTCAAAGGGTTGCCGCTGGCCTACAACCGCGACCTGCAGGAGGACAAGGAACCGGTGTTCGACGCCGTCGACACGCTCGACGTGCTGCTTCCTGCGTTCACCGGCATGATCGCCACGCTGCGGTTCAACCGCGAGCGGATGGAGGAGCTCGCGCCGCAGGGCTTCTCCCTGGCCACCGACATCGCCGAGTGGCTGGTGCGCCGCGGCGTGCCGTTCCGCGAGGCGCACGAGATCGCCGGGGCGTGCGTCCGCGCCTGCGAGGAGCGCGGCATCGACCTGCCCGAGCTCACCGACGCCGACTTCGCCGCGATCTCCCCGCACCTGACGTCGGGCGTGCGCGACGTTCTCACCGTCGGCGGATCGCTCGCCTCTCGCGCGAGCAAGGGGGGAACCGCCCCCGAGCGGGTCGCCGAGCAGTTGGAGCGCCTGCGCGGTGAGGTCGCCCGGCACCGGGAGTACGCGACGGGGCGCTGACCGCGCGTTCGCGGCTCGCGGTTCCCCGCTTGCCGCCTCCTCTTCCAGCACCAGGACATGACCCACGGAACACGCCCTGGGCCTCCGGTACTCCGGCACCGGCCCAGGGCCTTTCCGCCGTGGGAGTACGGCGTCCGCCTCCGCTCTCGGCCGGTGCGGTTCACCGCTGCGGTTCCCCTGCTCCGGCCGCCCGGTGGGCGCGTGGACAACTCGGTACAAGCCCGGCTTTCCCTCCGAATCCATCGTCCGATCCGGGGTTCTCGCAGGGAAATCAGCAAAAGCCCCTCACTGCGTGTACATGTGCTGTAGCGTCCAGAAGTCGTGGGCACCATGGGTGCACTCTCCCGCGATCAGCGTCCGGAGTGGCCCGTGCTGCATCGGGGGAGACGGCGGCCCGCGCCGCTTCGCGTGATATCGCCTCCGGCATCGCTGTGATGCCGTCTCTCCCACGGGCTGGGGCCACCCCCTGATCCGGCCGGGTGCCCGCGCTCACGTCAGCGGGAGGAGCGCAATGGGCCAGCCGGGCGGCGCAGACCGGAGCATCAAGGCGCAGCTCAACAGGATCGTGCTGATTCCCAGCATCACGTTCCTGGTGCTGTTCGCCGTCCTGAGCACCGCGATGCTGATGCAGGCCGTGTCGCTGCGCCTCGCCACCGGCGACGGCCGCACCGGCGCCTACCTCTACTACGCCGTCGCCGAGTTGCAGAAGGAGCGCCGCCTGGCGGCCGAGCACCTCGCCGACCCCTCCGAGGAGTCGATCAAGGAGCTGCGCGGCCAGATCAGCGGCACCGACGAGGCGGTCCGCCGGGTGGAGGACCGCAGGGAGAGCCTGAGCGGCCGCGGCGGCACCGAGGTCGCCAAGGTCGCCAGCGGATTCTTCACCGCCGTCGGCCGCCGCGATGAGCTGCGCGGGCACGTCATCGCCGGCGAGCTCGGGGTCGAGCAGACCGTCGCGGAGTACTCGGCCGTCGTCGACCGGGGCATCCGCCTCTACGACGCCGGCGGTCGCCAGCTCGACGACGGCGGATCGGCCGCCGCCAGCGCCGACGTCGTCGACCTCATGCGTGCCCAGGACCTGTTCACCCGCGCCGACGCCGTCCTCAGCGCCGCACTCGCCGCCGACCGGCTCACCCATGACGAGCAGGTCCGGTTCGCCGCGCTGATGACCGCCTTCCAGCAGCGGATCGTCAACGCCGGCCTCGTGCTGCGCGGCCAGACCGCCGACGCGCACGCGGCGCTCACCGGCAGCTCCCAGTGGGAGGAGCTCGACGCCATGAGCGAGACGGTCAGCCGCAACGTCCCCGTCATCGAGGTGGACGCCGCCGAGGGCGAGGAGTCGGGACCCGACGAGGAGCCGCCCGCCGGACTGGACGACTGGCGCACCGTCGCCGACGACGTCAACGCCGACCTGATCGTCCTCACCGACGCCCAGACCCAGGCCGTGGTCTCCGCCACGGACGCCGCGAGCACGTGGATGTTCACCATCGCGCTCGGCGGCGGCATCATGGCCCTGTTCGCCGGCACCATCGCCTACGGCGTCGCCTCGAAGTCCGCGGCGCGGCTGACCACGCGCCTGGCGCGGCTGCGCGCCGAGACCCTCGGCCTGGCCCGCGAGGAGCTGCCGCGGATCGTGCGGCGGCTGGAGAACGGCGAGACCGTCGACCTGGACACCGAGCTCAAGCAGCTCGACCACGGTACCGACGAGGTCGGGCAGGTCGCCGACGCGTTCAACACCGCCCAGCGCACCGCCGTCAGCGCCGCCGTCAAGCAGGCGGAGATCAGGGAGGGCGTGAACCGGGTCTTCCTCGGCATCGCGCACCGCAACCAGTCGCTGGTCCAGCGCCAGCTGCAGCTGCTGGACCGGGTGGAGCGCGAGGAGGAGGACCCCGACCTCCTCGAAGACCTCTTCCACCTCGACCACCTGGCCACACGGGGCCGCCGCAACGCCGAGAACCTGATCATCCTCGGCGGGGCGCAGCCGGGGCGGCGCTGGCGCAACCCGATCCCCCTGGTCGACATCCTGCGGGGGGCGATCTCGGAGACCGAGGAGTACGCCCGCGTCAAACTGCGGGTGGTCCCCGACCTCGCGCTGTCGGGGTCGGTGGTCGCCGACGTCATCCACCTGGTGGCCGAGCTCGTGGAGAACGCCACGTCCTTCTCGCCGCCGCACACCCCGGTGCACATCCACAGCGAGGTCGTGCCCAAGGGCGTCGTGGTGGAGATCGAGGACCGCGGCCTGGGGATGAGCGAAGCCGGTCTGGCCGAGGCCAACGCCACCCTCAGCCAGGCCCCGGAGTTCGACGTGATGGCGATGAACTCCGACTCCCGGCTCGGCCTGTTCGTGGTGGCGCGGCTGGCGGTGAAGCACGACATCCACGTCCAGCTCTGCCCGTCCCCCTACGGCGGGACCCGGGCGATCGTGCTGATCCCGTCGGCGCTCATCTCACCGGGGGAGGCGGCCGGCCGGCGGCGCCCCGCAGGTGACGCCGCGGACGGGGGCAGGCCCCAGGACACCGTCGCCACGCCCCCGCAGGGCATCACACCCGCCGGCGGCATTCCCCCTGCCGGCGGCCTCACACCGCCCGGTGGGACGACGCCGCCCGGAGGTCTCACCCCGAGCCGCGGCATTCCGGCACCCGCCCAGACCGTGGAGCGGGGGAAGGGTGACCTGCTGGCCGGGCAGCGGGGTGCGGGCGGGCGCCCGGGCAGCGCGCCCGGGACGGTCTCCGGGGCACCGGCGGCGCCCCGGGCGAACGGCCACGGGACGCCACCGGGAGCGGTTCCCGTGGCGCCCGGAACGGCATCGACCACGACCGGTCCCAACGGGCTCCCGATCCGCGAGGCCCGGCGCGGCGACCAGCACCCGCCGACGGGTGTTCCACGGCCGCCGGAGGACACCGGCGGCGGTGCCGCGGACCAACCCGCGCTGCCTCGGCGCCGCAAGCAGGCCAATCTCGCCGCGCAGCTCAGGAATGACCCCGCCACCCCCACACGGCGGGGACCGGAGACGTCGCGTTCCCCGGAGGAGGCGCTCCGGGCACTGAGCGCGTTCCAGTCCGGAACCAAGCGCGGACGCGAGGACGACCTGGGGTCCGGGGCGGCTCCGCAGCAGAACGCGGCGCCCGCACCGAACGGTGCGCGCCCCTCGGCTGCCGCCCCCCGGACACACGGGCGCGGCCCCGGAACCCCGGCTTCGGGGCTCCGCCGGACGAAGAGTGCGCCGGGCCGGATCGACCCGACCGCCAGCCCCGACGCCGCCCCCGGCGCGGTCGGCGGCGGCGGTGACGATGACGACGCCATCGTCACCTCCTTCCCCCGAGAGGAGCGGGGCCGGTCCGCCACGGCGGCAGCTACACGCGAGGGGCACGTCGGCCGTCCGGTCGGCGACCACATGGGAGAAAGCGATTAAATGGTGCACAAGAGCGGCAATTCGGCAGGCGATCTGAACTGGCTCCTCGACGACCTCGTCGACCGCGTGGTCAGCGTCGAGCATGCCATCCTGCTATCCGCGGACGGCCTCCTCATCGGCCGTTCGCGGGCGCTGTCGATGGAGGACGGCGAGCACCTGTCCGCCGTCGCCTCGGCGTTCCAGAGTCTCGCCCGCGGTACCGGCCGCCAGTTCGGCGGGGGAGCGGTCAACCAGACCCTCGTCGAGATGGAGCACGCCTACCTGTTCGTCACCGCAGCCGGCGAGGGCGCCTGCCTCGCGGTGCTCGCCTCGGAGGACGCCGACATCGGCATCGTGGCCTACGAGATGAACATGCGCATCCGCCGCGTCGGGCAGTTCCTCAGCTCCGCGCCCCGCTTTCCCGCGTCGGTCACGGCCACCGGCGGCGCCGGGTCATGACCGACGCACCGCCGTCGCACGAGGCGGCCACCGGGCGGACGCTGGAGCATCGGCGCACCATGTGGCCCGTGCCCGGCGTCGCCCAGGTCGACCGCGCGGCCGGGCCGCTGGTCCGCCCCTACACCATGACCGGCGGGCGGACCCGTCCCGCGGCGAGCGGGCTGGACATGATCAGCATCGTCGTGGCGGCGCGGGAGCGTGTGGACTGGGCCGCGCTGGAGCCCGAGCACGCCGCGATCCTCCGGCTCTCCCGCAGGCCGATCTCGGTCGCCGAGCTCTCGGCACAACTCGACATCCCCATGACCGTGGTCAAGGTGCTCCTCGGCGACCTCATCGCACAGGGCGACGTGTTCACCCGGGCGCCGACACCCGTGGCCGACCTTCCCGAACTGAACGTACTCCAGGCGGTACTCGATGGCATCCGCAGACTCTGACAGCGGAACCCGCGCTCCCATTCCGACGGCGGTGAAAATCCTCATCGCCGGGGGATTCGGTGCGGGAAAGACGACGATGGTGGGCTCGGTCAGCGAGATCACCCCCCTCAGCACCGAGGAGGTCATGACCGAGGCCAGTATGGGCGTGGACGATCTGGGCGGCGTGGAGGACAAGACCACGACCACGGTCGCCTTGGACTTCGGCCGGATCACCGTCAACGAGCGGGTCGTCCTCTACCTGTTCGGCACGCCCGGGCAGGGGCGGTTCTGGTTCATGTGGGACGAGCTCGCCGACGGCGCGCTCGGTGCGGTGGTGCTGGCGGACACCCGCCGTCTCGACACCTGCTTTCCGTCCGTGGACTTCTTCGAGAACCGGGATGTCCCATTCGTGGTGGCGGTGAACCGGTTCGACGGTGCCTACCCGCACACCCTGGAGGCGGTGCGCGACGCCATCGACGTGGGCGAGGAGGTCCCCGTGATGATGACCGACGCGCGGGACCGGGAATCGAGCAAGCGTGTCCTTCTCA
Organism: Nocardiopsis mwathae; assembly: GCF_014201195.1. NCBI lineage: Bacteria > Bacillati > Actinomycetota > Actinomycetes > Streptosporangiales > Nocardiopsidaceae > Nocardiopsis > Nocardiopsis mwathae. Next base: position 1,426,876 of record NZ_JACHDS010000001.1, read on the forward strand.
CCCTGGTCGACCACGTCATGCGGCGGCGCAGCCCAGCCCTGTCCACATGACCGCTACCATGGCCGGGCAGCCTCCACACCATGCCATCCCCCCGACGGTCGATTTCCCGATCCGTTGTTTCACGATCGGAATCGGCCTGGGGGCGCGATCCCTACTCCCGAGTCGTTAGCATTTTCCCGTGAATCCTGACAATATGCAGAATCCGGATAGACTACCCCCTCGCGATCTCCCGCGACGTCGGTCGGGACGGCACCGGAATCCATTGTCGTTCGACAGCTGGATCGGCACGCCCACGCTCGTACTGGCGGTGCCGGGCGATTCCGGCTCCGACGCCGACACCGGCGGTGTCGGCGCCCAGATGGTCGACCTGCTGCGCTCCTACCGGCCCGAGGTCACCATCCGGATCGGCTGCGTCGAGGGATCCGACCACCGCCTCGCCGACGCCCTCGCCGATCTGGAACCCGTGGCCGGGCACCCCCTCAGAGGCGTGGTCGTACCCCTGGTCACCGCCCCCCACCCGGCCACGAGCCGGGCCATCGCCGAGGCCGTCGAATCGACCGGAGCCGACGTCCGCGTCACCGACGGGCTGGGCCCCCACCCCATGCTCGCCGAGGTGCTCCATCTGCGCCTTGCCGAGTCCGGGTTCGTGCGCGCCGACCGGATGCGGCTGATCAGCGTCGTCGCGCCCAACACCACGATGACCGACGGCGTGATCGTGGGTGCCGTGGGCGGCGACGACGCGGTCAACGCCGCCGGTGTCACCGCGGTGCTGCTCGCCGCGCGGCTGGGAGTCACGGTGCTCCCCGCCGACCTGGAGGATGAGGCCTCGCTGGAGCAGGTGCGCGGCCAACTCGCCGACGCCGGATGCGTCCGGCCGGTCATCGCTCCCAGCATCGTCGGCCCGGAATTCGACGTGGACCGGCTCGCGGAGCTGGGCGAGCGCTACTCGGCCCGCTGCAGCGCCCCGCTCGGCGCGAGCAGCACGCTGGCCAAGATCGCCGCCCTGCGCTACGCGGAGATCCTCAATTCCGTCGGCCTCGACACCCCGCCCACCGTGGACGACCTCCCCTCGCCGGTGGGCTCCCGGCACCGCCCGGAAAGTTGAACCGGAGCCCGGCACACGTCCCTCCCCACCGTCCCCCCGCCATCGTCCGCTCAGTGCCCGGCGCCGCCCCCACATGCGGCGGCGCCGGAGGCAATGACCGAATGTAATGAAACAACAACACAGAGGCATGGTTTTTCGATAGCGTCGTTGCCCTATGGACGCGTTGGTGTCCACCTGCCGAGGGGTACCCCTCCGCGGCCTGTGATCCGCACCCGCGCGTCCGTCCAGGTTGGGGGAGACCATGGGCACACAACGACGCGGGGCTCTACGGGGGGCACCGCCAAAGCAAAGGGGCCGCAAAGAGCGGACCCTGCGGACGGAACTCTCGCGGATCGTCCTGATCCCGAGTATCAGCTTTCTCGCCCTGTGGCTGGTCATGACCGCCACCGGCACCTTCCAGGCCGGCACGCAGATGCTCTCCGTCATGGGGGGACGCGAGAGCGCCGACGTCTTCGACGACCTCGCCGCCGAACTGCGTGAGGAGCGGCGGCTCACCCAGATCCACCTCGGCGACCCCGAGCGGAAGCAAACCCGTGACCGGCTCGGTGCCCAGCGCGACAGCACCGACACCGCACGGGCCGCGGCCGAAGCGGAGACAGGCGCCGACATCCTCACCGGAGACTCCTCCGGCGACGACCTCGGTCGGCTCCGCGACGGCGTCGACGCCGGCACCGTCGGCCGCGCCGACGCTCTCGACCGCTACACCGAGCTGATCGAGGACACCGGCCTGCTCACCGCCGCCCACCTGCGCGCCCTGGAGCTCAGTCCCGGCCGCACCGACGCGGAACTGGCCCAGGACCTCGTCGGGGCGCACGAGGAGTTCTCCCGCGCCAACGCCCTGCTGGCCGGTGCGATCGCCGCGGGCGGAATGGACTATGAGGAGACCGCCCACTTCACCCACCTCACCGCCTCCTACCGCACCGCACTCGGCCGGGCCGAAGAGGACCTGCGGGGCGACGTACGGCGCGGCTACGAGGCGATGCGGGCGGCGCAGCCATGGGCCGACACCGAGCGGCTCAGCCGGGCCGTGGTCACCCGGCCGCCGGTAGGCGAATCCGACGTCCCGGGCAAGGCGGAGTGGAACTTCGACATCGGCGTCGACGCCGACGAATGGGAGGAGGCCTCCAGCGGCGCCGACCGGGAGTTCGGTGACCTCGTCGCCACCCAGCTGGACACCGCCATCGGCACCGCGTGGGCCGACGCGGTCCAGCGCATCGCACTGGCCCTCGCCGGGTGCGTGTTCCTCCTCGTCGCCGGGACGGCCTCCATCGTCATCGCCACGCGCGCCTCACGCCGCCTCGTCGGCCGGCTGTCCCAGCTGCGCAACGACACCCTCGCGCTGGCGGACACCCGGCTGCCCGACATCGTCGACCGCGCACAGAACGGGCAGCGGGTGAACCTCGCCGAGGAGCTCCCGCGCCTTTCCTACGGGCGCGACGAGATCGGCCAGGTCGCCGACGCGTTCAACACCGCCCAGCGCACCGCCGTGGGCGCGGCGGTCAAGCAGGCCGAGATCAGGGAGGGCGTCAACCGCGTCTTCCTCGGCATCGCCTACCGCAACCAGGCGCTGGTCCAACGCCAGCTGCACCTACTCGACGAGATCGAGTACGACGAGGAGGACCCGCGGACGCTGCAGCGCCTGTTCCGGCTCGATCACCTGGCCACCCGTGCCCGGCGCTACGCCGACAACCTCATCATCCTCGGCGGCGCCCAGTCGGCCCGCCGATGGCGCGACCCGCTGCCACTGGTGGACGTGCTGCGCGCCGCGATCTCGGAGACCGAGGACTACGAACGGGTGCGGCTCACCTCCGCGCCCCGGGTGCGGCTGCGCGGCACCGCCGTCGCCGACATCGTCCATCTGATCGCCGAGCTCGTGGAGAACGCCACCCAGTTCTCCCCGGCCGGGGCGCCGGTGGACGTCAACTGCGGGCCGGTGGCGGGCGGTATCGCGGTGGACGTGGAGGACCGCGGCCTGGGCATGACCGAGGAGGGGTACCAGGCGGCGGCGCGGACGCTCGCCGAAGCGCCGGAGTTCGACGTCATGGCGCTGCCGGACGAGCCGCGCCTGGGTCTGTTCGTGGTGGCGCGGCTGGCGGCCCGGCACGGCGTGCGGGTGCGCCTGTTCCCCTCGCCCTACGGCGGGACGCGCGCCACCGCGATCCTGCCCGAAACACTGATGGAGGAGGAGCACGACGCACGACCGGAGCCCGTGATGGTCCCCGACCAGCGTTCGGCGGACCACGGGCACTCGGGGGACGGAGCGGAGCGATGAGTGAGTCCGGGGGCGGCAGAGTGATGAGCAGCAGGGTAGACAGCGGCACCGTGAAGAGCGCCACGGCCGAAACCGGCAGGGCGGACGGCACCAGAGCGGGCAACGGCAGAGTCGGAAGCCATCGAGCCGACCGGGGCGCACCCGGCGTCCGCAGCGCGGTGCCGACGTCGGCCGTCCCCGGCCCGGTGGCCGCCTGCGGCGGGGGGAGCCGCGCGACACCTCCCGGTCGGCCCGCGGGCGCCCCGGCCGGGACCGGACGAGGGGAGTGCGGTGCCACCGAGAACAGGGCGGCCGTGCTCGGCGGGGCGGACGTCGGGCCAGCGCAGCACCCCCCTTCGGGCCGCCCCGAAACACATGGCGGCCAGCCCGATATCCGTGCCAATAAGGGGTCCGAGCGCCTGCTCCGCCCCTTCGCCATCACCATCGGCGGCGCCGCGGACACCAGAGGCCCCTGCCTCGACCTGCTCAGCATGGTGACCGCCACCCGACCGCCCGGCCCGCCCGATAGCCTGCGCCCCGAGCGCGAGACGATCCTGCTGCGGTCCCGCGAGCCGCAGTCCATCGTCGAACTCGCGGCCCACCTGGACCTCCCGGTCAGCGTGGTGAAACTGCTCGCCGCCGGGATGATCGCCGAAGGCGCGCTGCGGCTGCACGCCCCCGAACCGGAACAGACCCTCACCGGGCTGCCGCTCCTCTACGCCCTCCTGGACGGCCTGCGCGCGCTCTGATCCCGCGGCGGCCGACGAACGCGCGACCGGAGGGAAACCGGACTGATACGACCGGGATGCGGTACCGGACAAGGGGGTGCGATCTCGCCGATTCCCGTGTCCCCGGGCACATCCCGGTCCTACAGTCGTGTCATGGGAGACAGGGAGCGCCGCAACCCCGGTGTCAGCCGCCGCCGACTCGCCGCGGAGCTGCGCCGGCTGCGCGAGCGTTCGGGCCTCGACGTCGGGGAGGTGGCACGGCGGTGCGGGTGGTCGCCCGCGCACGTCGCCCGCATGGAGACCGGCGCCGCCCCCATCCGGGCCACCGACATCCGCTGCCTCGCCGACCTTTACCACCTCACCGACACCGAACGCGCAGCCCTGACCGAACTCGCCGAACGCACGGCGGCGAATTCCTGGTGGAGCCGGTTCTCCGACGTCCTGCAACCCGAGTTCGTCGACCTGGAGCAGGACGCGAGCCGCATCCGCCTGTGGGAGCCCTTGCTCGTTCCGGCGCCGCTACGGACCGACGCGTACCTGTGCGCGTGCGCTCGGGCGGTCCAGGCGCTCGACGGTCCGGACCTGGATCAGCTCGCCACCGCCCAGTCGGCCCGCCGAAGCGCGGTGCTGGGCGAATCCAGGGTTTCCCTGGATGCCGTCATCGGGGAGGCCGTGCTGAACAACGCCGTCGGCGGTCCGCAGGTGCTGCGCACCCAACTCGAATTCCTCCTCCACGCCGCGCGGCTGCCCGCGGTCACCCTCCGGGTCGTCCCCTTCACCGCCCACGACCACCCGGGCCACGCGGGCGGGTTCAGCGTGCTGACCCTCGCCGGAGCCACACCCGGGGAAGGCGGCGAAGACGTGGTCATCCACACCGAGCTGTCGGGCGCCGGCGCGTTCTTCGGGGACCACGACGGCGTCGCCCGCCAGGCGGCCAGGTTCACCTGGATCGAGGAGGCCGCACTGTCGTCTCGGGCGTCCTGCGCCCTCATCCAGCGCTACCTGAACCGGTGAGGCGGTGCGTGCCTTGCTAGCGTGTCGCGGGTGAGCAGCACACGCATCGGCATCATCGGCGCCGGAATCATCGGGCTGGCGCTGGCCCGATGGGTCACCCTGAACCGCCCCGGAACCCAGGTCACCGTCCTGGAGAAAGAGGACCGCGTCGCCGTCCACCAGACCGGGCACAACAGCGGCGTCGTGCACGCCGGCCTCTACTACAGGCCCGGGTCGCTCAAGGCCGAACTGTGCCACCGCGGCAAGGGGCTGCTGCGCGACTACTGCGCCGAGCGCGGGCTGCCCTACCAGGAGGTCGGCAAGGTCCTGGTGGCCCGTACCCGGGAGGACGCCGCACGGCTCGACGACATCGAGCAGCGCGCCGCGGCCAACGGCGTCGAGGGGGTCCGACGACTCGGTCCCGACGCTCTGCGCGACATCGAACCCCACGTCCGCGGCGTCGAGGGACTGCACTCGCCGCGCACCGCCATCACCGACTTCGTCGCCATCGCCGAGGCATTCGCCGACGACGTCCGCAGGGCGGGCGGACGGATCCGGCTGGGCAGCCCCGTGATCGCACTGCGGCAGGACGCCGACGGTGCTGAGGCGCTCACCGGCGCCTCGCACGGCGAGCGCGTCCGGTGGCGGTTCGACGGCATCGTCATCTGCGGCGGATTGCACGGCGACCGGATCGCCCGGATGGCCGGAGCCGGGGACGACCCGCGCATCGTCCCGTTCCGCGGCCAGTACCACGAACTGGTCCCCGAGCGGCGCGGCCTGGTGCGCGGCCTGGTCTACCCGGTCCCGGACCCCCGCTACCCGTTCCTCGGCGTCCACCTCACCCGGCACGTGCACGGGGAGGTGATGGCGGGGCCCAACGCCGTGCTGGCCGCCGCACGCGAGGGGTACCGGTTCCGCGATGTCCGGGCGGGTGACCTCGCCGCCACCCTGGCCTGGCCGGGCTTCTGGCGGCTCGCCCGCGCCCACTGGGGAATGGGTGCGCGAGAGGTCGCGGTGGCGGCATCCGCGGCGGCCTTCGCCCGGGAGGCGAGGCGGCTGGTCCCCGAGATCACAGCGGCCGACCTGCGTCCGGCCCCCTCGGGGGTGCGTGCGCAGGCGCTCGGGCGCGACGGCCGACTCCTCGACGACTTCGCCATCGACACGCATGGCCGGGTGGTCTGCGTGCGCAACGCCCCCTCCCCGGCTGCCACGTCAGCGCCGGCGATCGCCGAGTACCTCGGTGAGAAGGTGCTCGCCATTCTGTAGGAGCGGGGGAGGGGGCGTTGCCGCGCGCGGGTGTGTCAGCAGCGGCTGTTGAGCGTGCCCTGCAGGGCGGACTTCTCCGCGGAGTCGACGGTCAGGCGGTAGCGGTGTTTGACGTTGATCCAGGCCTTGGCGTAGTCGCAGTGGGCGGCGGTGCGGGGCGGCATCCAGTCGGCCGGGTCCTTGTCTCCCTTGGCACGGTTGCTGGTGGCCGTCACCGCCCACAGAGCGGGCGCGTTGACGTCGTTGGCGAAGTCGCGGCGCTTGGAGGTGCTCCACGAGTCGGCACCCGAGCGCCAGGCTTCGGCGAGCGGCACCAGGTGATCGATGTCGAACGTCGACGGGTCGGTGGTGGTGACGCCGTCGAACGCGCTGTACCAGCTCCCGGAGATGGGACGGCACTGGTCATCGGTGCGCACGTTGCTGCCGTCGCGCCGCAGCACGTACTCGCGGGCGTTGCAGTTGCCCTCGATCGTGATCCAGTGCGGGAACAGCGAGCGGTCGTAGCCCGCGGACGATCCCTCCGCTTGCACCGTCAACCCGTTGAGCTGCGATTGCGCGGTGGACTTGGAGGGGATTCCCGGAGGTACGGAGGCGGCGGCGGGTGCGGCGGGGGCGAAGACCGAAAGAAGGACGGCCGCGAAGACGGTGGCCGACGATGAGAACAGGCGGCGGCGGAAGGTACGCAATGTATTTCTCCTGCGGTCGGGAGGAATCCAAGCGGGACTTGCGAACACCTCAGACACTGAACGTCGAACGGGTCCTCTTCCAGTACCGCGGGTTAAATTCCTGTGGCCGGAGCCGACCGGGGCGGTGACGCAGGTGTCCGCGATCGACCCGGTCGGCTCCGGCCGCCTCCGGCGGGTACCGACCGCGCTCGCACTCTGCTCCGCCATCGGTCCTCCGCCGGTCGTCCACAGGTCGCAGAACCCGGGTGGCGGCGCGGAGACCGTGACCCGCAGTATGAGTTCTCGCAACGCCCCGGGAAGGGTTCCCGGGGCGGCGGCCGGAGGTTTTCGATGGGCTTCATACGGCGGTTTCTCGCCGTTCTCCTGACCGGCGTCATCGGCTCGATACTGATGGCGACGGGGGCATCGGCAGACCAGGGAGGTGGGGAGTTGGACGGATTCACGATCGGCCACCTACCGGACGACGTCGGCGGCGAGGTCGCGGATTTCGACTACGAGTGGGGTGGCGTCGAATTCGCCTCACGGGTGTGGGAGAGGCAGGCCGACACAGGCGGCTACGCCGTGGACCTGCAGGTCATCGTGATGCGCGGTGGCGGGCTGGACAGCCCCGAAGCACTGCTGCGCTTCCTTGCCGAGTACCACGAGCGTGATCCCGACGCCTGGGAGCTGCGGGCGTTCACGAACGACCGTTCCAGGGGCTTCATCGGCGGCTCCGAAGCCTTCTGGCTGGCCGAGCCCGGCGTGGCGGTGGAGGTGCGTATCGACGCCACCAGGTTCCCGGCCGAGGAGTTGCGGGCCACCGCCCTCGGGGTCCGGTCCGCCTACGCCTAACGGGCCGGTCCTGGCCGACCCGGGGATGCCGAACCGGGCATTCCCGGGTCGGCCGTGGGGCGGGCACCGCCGTCGGACGCGGACCGACTGCGGAAATCGATGCGGCGTCGCCGGGGGGCAGCGGATACGGTGGAGAACGTCCACCCGAACCGCGGGTGACCGGGGCACGGCGTCCGCCGTCGGACGGTTCCCGTCATCTCACCTCATATGGAAAGACCACAGTGACCGACATCATCGACGAACTGGAGTGGCGCGGACTCCTCGCGCAGACGACCGACCTTGACGAACTCCGCAAGGCTCTCGCCGATGGCCCGGTCACGCTCTATTGCGGCTTCGACCCCACCGCGGGCAGCCTGCACGTCGGTCACCTGACCCAGATCCTCACCCTCGCCCGGTTCCAGCAGGCGGGGCACCGCCCCATCGCGCTCGTCGGCGGTGGCACCGGCTTGATCGGTGACCCCAAGCCCACCGCCGAGCGCAGTCTGAACTCGGTCGAGATGGTCCAGGACTGGGTGCAGGTCCTCGGTCGGCAGCTCTCCGCCTTCTTGCGCTTCACCCCCGAGGGTGAACAGCCGCAGCAGACCGACGCCGTTCTCGGCAACAACGCCGAGTGGCTCGGCACCATCAGCGCCATCGAACTGCTGCGGGACGTCGGCAAGTACTTCAGCATCAACCAGATGCTCCAGCGGGAGACCGTACGGGCCCGCCTCGACGGCGAGGGCATGAGCTTCACCGAGTTCAGCTACGTCCTCCTGCAGTCCTACGACTTCGTCGAGCTGTACCGGCGCTACGGCTGCACCCTCCAGATCGGCGGGAGCGACCAGTGGGGCAACATCACCGCCGGCCTTGAGCTCATCCGGCGGACCGAGGGCAACCGCCCGCACGGCCAGGCCCACGGCCTGACCACCAACCTGCTGACGAAGAGCGACGGCACCAAGTTCGGCAAGACCGAGACGGGCACGGTGTGGCTCGACCCGGAGTCGACCACCCCGTACGCCTTCTACCAGTTCTGGTTCAACGCCGACGACCGTGACGTGATCCGCTACCTCAAGGTCTTCAGCTTCCGCTCACAGGAGGAGATCGAGGAGTTGGAGCGCCAGACCGCGGAGCGCCCCGCCGCCCGCGCGGCCCAGCGTGCACTCGCCGAGGAGCTCACGACACTGGTGCACGGTGCCGAGGAATGCGCGAAGGTCATCGAGGCGAGCCGTGCCCTGTTCGGCCAGGCCGACCTGGGCAACCTCGACGCCGCCACGCTCGGAGCCGCGCTGGCGGAGGTACCCAAGGCGGAGGTCCCGGGGCCGGTCGCCGAGCTTCCGGCGCTGGTGGACCTCCTCGCGGCAAGCGGCCTGGTGCCCAGCAAGTCGGCGGCCCGCCGTGCCATCCAGGAGGGCGGGGCGTACCTGAACAACACCAAGGTCACCGACGTCGACGCGCGTGTGGTGGAAGCGGACGTCCTCCATGGGCGCTACCTCGTGCTGCGTCGGGGCAAGCGAAACGTGGGTGGCGTCATCGTGGCAGGCTGAGCCAACTCCGACGCGGGAACGACCGGTCGGCCCTCGTCCTCCATCGTGTGCCCGCCCAAGGTGCCAGTGCACCCGGGCGGGCACACGTGTGCCCAGGATCTGGCAGGGTCTGCCCAGGCACCGAAAGTCCTTGTGCCAGTGGCGTTTAAGCCGATGTCGGTCCGGGGAAGTACCCATTCGGACGCAAAAGCTGACATACCGTGCGGGCCTGGTGCAAGAACGCGCGGGCGCGGGGGCCTGGCGAGGAGTCTCAACCCTCGACGTCCTCAGCCGACCACTGTGGACATGAGACCCGATTTGACGTAGCCGTGCACGAGCTCTACTGTAAGCAGGCCCATGTGGGGCGGTGAGTGGTCGCAAAGGCCCTCGAACCGAACCACATGAGGACTCCGAGCGGTCCTGTCCCGGGCGCTGGCCGCGGGTGATAGCATCATCCACCGGTCCTCCGTCCGGAGATGCAATCGGATCTCTTCAGCCAAGATCATTTCGACCGAATTCGCCGATTTGGTGGATGTCAGAAGGTCTGGTAAATTCGGAGGCACAACAAAGCGGAAAGCACCGCCTCTACAGAAAAGCCTGATCAGGATCGTTTGCGGATCAGCTTGTATGGGATGAGCGGTTGTTTCTTGAGAACTCAACAGCGCGTGTTTGTTTTTCTTTCAGCCAAGTTTGTTTTGGCCCCTTAGGGCACACGGATGCCTTGCGGTGTCCGGTTGGTGCTCGGGGTTCCTTTGATTGGCCAGGGTGATACCTGGTCGGTCAGGGTTATCTCTTCCAGGTTTACCGCCGCGCCCTCGGGTGCGTGCGGTTGTTTGACCTTTGATGGAGAGTTTGATCCTGGCTCAGGACGAACGCTGGCGGCGTGCTTAACACATGCAAGTCGAGCGGTAAGGCCCTTTCGGGGGTACACGAGCGGCGAACGGGTGAGTAACACGTGAGTAACCTGCCCCTGACTCCGGGATAAGCCGTGGAAACGCGGTCTAATACCGGATACGACGCCCCTCCGCATGGTGGGGTGTGGAAAGTTGTTTCGGTTGGGGATGGACTCGCGGCCTATCAGCTTGTTGGTGGGGTAACGGCCTACCAAGGCGATTACGGGTAGCCGGCCTGAGAGGGCGACCGGCCACACTGGGACTGAGACACGGCCCAGACTCCTGCGGGAGGCAGCAGTGGGGAATATTGCGCAATGGGCGGAAGCCTGACGCAGCGACGCCGCGTGGGGGATGACGGCCTTCGGGTTGTAAACCTCTTTTACCACTCACGCAGGCCCGGGGTTTTCTTCGGGTTGACGGTAGGTGGGGAATAAGGACCGGCTAACTACGTGCCAGCAGCCGCGGTAATACGTAGGGTCCGAGCGTTGTCCGGAATTATTGGGCGTAAAGAGCTCGTAGGCGGTGTGTCGCGTCTGCTGTGAAAGGCTGGGGCTCAACCCTGGTTTTGCAGTGGATACGGGCATGCTAGAGGTAGGTAGGGGAGACTGGAATTCCTGGTGTAGCGGTGAAATGCGCAGATATCAGGAGGAACACCGGTGGCGAAGGCGGGTCTCTGGGCCTTACCTGACGCTGAGGAGCGAAAGCGTGGGGAGCGAACAGGATTAGATACCCTGGTAGTCCACGCCGTAAACGTTGGGCGCTAGGTGTGGGGGCTTTCCACGGTTCCCGTGCCGTAGCTAACGCATTAAGCGCCCCGCCTGGGGAGTACGGCCGCAAGGCTAAAACTCAAAGGAATTGACGGGGGCCCGCACAAGCGGCGGAGCATGTTGCTTAATTCGACGCAACGCGAAGAACCTTACCAAGGTTTGACATCACCGGTAATCCGTTAGAGATAGCGGGTCCTTCGGGGATCGGTGACAGGTGGTGCATGGCTGTCGTCAGCTCGTGTCGTGAGATGTTGGGTTAAGTCCCGCAACGAGCGCAACCCTTGTTCCATGTTGCCAGCACGTAGTGGTGGGGACTCATGGGAGACTGCCGGGGTCAACTCGGAGGAAGGTGGGGATGACGTCAAGTCATCATGCCCCTTATGTCTTGGGCTGCAAACATGCTACAATGGCCGGTACAGTGGGCGTGCGATGCCGTGAGGCGGAGCGAATCCCTAAAAGCCGGTCTCAGTTCGGATTGGGGTCTGCAACTCGACCCCATGAAGGTGGAGTCGCTAGTAATCGCGGATCAGCATTGCCGCGGTGAATACGTTCCCGGGCCTTGTACACACCGCCCGTCACGTCATGAAAGTCGGCAACACCCGAAACCTGTGGCCTAACCCCTTGTGGGAGGGAGTGGGTGAAGGTGGGGCTGGCGATTGGGACGAAGTCGTAACAAGGTAGCCGTACCGGAAGGTGCGGCTGGATCACCTCCTTTCTAAGGAGTCTTTGATAGCCGACGGTTCCTGCGTTCGCAGGGTTTTTCCGATTGGTCGGCGGACTCGGAAGTGGACCCGGGTTCCTGGTCTGGTTTTTCTGGACCGGGGTTGCCTGGGATGGCTGGGTTTTGAGAAGCAAACGTCTCATGCCTTTCCTGGAAGAGGGGTGTGGGCGCGCTGTTGGGTGTCTGAGGGAGCGACCGTGTGGTTGTCTTCCCGCTGCCACCCTGACGAAGACCCGGGTTGCGGTCGTCCTGCTTGTTCGCTGGTTGTTGGCCGGTGGAGTTGGTGGGAGGTTCCGGCTGCTGCTGTCTGGTGTTGTGGTTGGGTGTGTGGCTGGTTTTTTGATTCGTGGATAGTGTGCGCGAGCATCTTGTATCTGTGGTGGCCAAGTATGTGTGGCATACGGTGGATGCCTTGGCACCAGGCGCCGATGAAGGACGTGGGAGGCCGCGATAGGCCGCGGGGAGCTGTCAACCGAGCGTTGATCCGCGGGTGTCCGAATGGGGAAACCTAGCCCGAGTTGTGTCGGGTTGCCGCCGCCTGAATGTATAGGGCGGTTGGTGGTAACGCGGGGAAGTGAAACATCTCAGTACCCGCAGGAAGAGAAAACAATATGTGATTCCCTGAGTAGTGGTGAGCGAAAGGGGATGTTGGCTAAACCGTGCGCGTGTGATAGACGGCAGTTGTTGCGTGTGCGGGGTTGTGGGATGTGCCTGTTCAGGTCTGCCGGCCTGGGGTGGTTGTGTGTTCTGTTAGCTGAATCCGTTGGGAAGCGGTACCGGAGTGGGTGAGAGTCCCGTAGGTGAAGGCAGAGCACTGGCTGCTGGGCATGCTCCCGAGTAGCGCGGAGCCCGTGAAATTCCGTGTGAATCTGGCAGGACCACCTGCTAAGCCTGAATACGTCCTGGTGACCGATAGTGCACTAGTACCGTGAGGGAAAGGTGAAAAGTGCCCCGGTGAGGGGTCGTGAAATAGTACCTGAAACCGTGTGCTGTCAAGCCGTCAGAGCCTGTGCTTTTGTGTGGGTGATGGCGTGCCTTTTGAAGAATGAGCCTGCGAGTTATGGTGTGTGGCGAGGTTAACCCGGGTGGGGTAGCCGTAGCGAAAGCGAGTCTGAATAGGGCGTTTGAGTCGCATGCTGTAGACCCGAAGCGGAGTGATCTACCCATGGCCAGGGTGAAGCGGCTGTAAGAGGTCGTGGAGGCCCGAACCCACCAGGGTTGAAAACCTGGGGGATGAGCTGTGGGTAGGGGTGAAAGGCCAATCAAACTCCGTGATAGCTGGTTCTCCCCGAAATGCATTTAGGTGCAGCGTTGCGTGTTGCTTGCCGGAGGTAGAGCGACTGGTTGGCTGATGGGCCCGACAAGGTTACTGAGGTCAGCTAAACTCCGAATGCCGGTTAAGTTGAGCGTGGCAGTGAGACTGCGGGGGATAAGCTTCGTAGTCGAGAGGGAAACAGCCCAGATCATCAGCTAAGGCCCCTAAGCGTGTGCTAAGTGGGAAAGGTTGTGGAGTTGCTGAGACAACCAGGAGGTTGGCTTAGAAGCAGCCATCCTTTAAAGAGTGCGTAATAGCTCACTGGTCAAGTGGTTCTGCGCCGATAATGTAGCGGGGCTTAAGCACACCGCCGAAGCTGTGGAGCCGGCACCTAGGGTGCTGGTTGGTAGGGGAGCGTCGTGCATCCGGTGAAGCTGCCGAGTGATCGTGTGGTGGAGGGTGTGCGAGTGAGAATGCAGGCATGAGTAGCGAGACACACGTGAGAAACGTGTGCGCCGATTGACTAAGGGTTCCTGGGGCAGGTTAATCCGCCCAGGGTGAGTCGGGGCCTAAGGCGAGGCCGACAGGCGTAGTCGATGGATAACGGGTTGATATTCCCGTACCCGTTCGCACGCGTCCAGTATCGAATCCTTTGATGCTAACCACCACTGAAGCGGTTTTTCACCTTCGGGTGTTTTTCCGTGGAGGCGTGGGACCCAGGAGGGTAGTAGGTAAGTGATGGGGTGACGCAGTGGGGTAGCTCTACCGGGCGGTGGTTGTCCCGGGATAAGCGTGTAGCCCGAGAGGTAGGTAAATCCGTCTCTCGTTATGTGGGTGAGGCGTGATGTCGAGCCGTTTTTGGTGAAGTGAGTGATCCCGTGCTGTCGAGAAAAGCCTCTAGCGAGTGTGTGGGCGGCCCGTACCCTAAACCGACGCAGGTGGTCAGGTAGAGAATACCGAGGCGTTCGGGTGAACCATGGTTAAGGAACTCGGCAAATTGTCCCCGTAACTTTGGGAGAAGGGGAGCCCTGTCTGGTGAAGGAGTTTTCCTCTGGAGCTGGGTGGGGTCGCAGATAGCAGGGGGAAGCGACTGTTTATTAAAAACACAGGTCCGTGCGAAGTCGTAAGACGCTGTATACGGACTGACGCCTGCCCGGTGCTGGAACGTTAAGAGGACCGGTTAGATTCCTTTCGGGGGGTCGAGGCTGGGAATCTAAGCGCCAGTAAACGGCGGTGGTAACTATAACCATCCTAAGGTAGCGAAATTCCTTGTCGGGTAAGTTCCGACCTGCACGAATGGCGTAACGACTTCCCCGCTGTCTCAACCATGGGCCCGGTGAAATTGCACTACGAGTAAAGATGCTCGTTTCGCGCAGCAGGACGGAAAGACCCCGGGACCTTCACTATAGCTTGACATTGGTGTTTGGGATGGTTTGTGTAGGATAGGTGGGAGCCTGTGAGGCCGCTACGCTAGTGGTGGTGGAGGCGTTGGTGAAATACCACTCTGGCTGTTTCGGGCATCTAACCCGCACCCGTGATCCGGGTGGGGGACAGTGTCTGGTGGGTAGTTTAACTGGGGCGGTTGCCTCCTAAAGGGTAACGGAGGCGCCCAAAGGTTCCCTCGGCCTGGTTGGCAATCAGGTGTTGAGTGTAAGTGCACAAGGGAGCTTGACTGTGAGACGGACGTGTCGAGCAGGTGCGAAAGCAGGGACTAGTGATCCGGCACCGGCGTGTGGAAGCGGTGTCGCTCAACGGCTAAAAGGTACCCCGGGGATAACAGGCTGATCTTCCCCAAGAGTCCGTATCGACGGGATGGTTTGGCACCTCGATGTCGGCTCGTCGCATCCTGGGGCTGGAGTTGGTCCCAAGGGTTGGGCTGTTCGCCCATTAAAGCGGCACGCGAGCTGGGTTTAGAACGTCGTGAGACAGTTCGGTCCCTATCCGCTGTGCGCGTTGGAGACTTGTGAAGGGCTGTCCCTAGTACGAGAGGACCGGGACGGACGAACCTCTGGTGTGCCAGTTGTTCCGCCAGGAGCATGGCTGGTTGGCTACGTTCGGGAGGGATAACCGCTGAAAGCATCTAAGTGGGAAGCCTGCTTCGAGATGAGGTCTCCCGCCCCACTTCGGTGGGGGTAAGGCTCCCAGTAGACGACTGGGTTGATAGGCCGGGTGTGGAAGCCTTGTGAGGGGTGGAGCTGACCGGTACTAATCGGCCGAGGGCTTGTCCACCGCAGATGCTGGGTGCTCGCGCACACTATCGACTTCTTTCACCGCTTGTGGGTGGTGGGGTGGTTGGCGAAGATCGCACACGAATCGTTTGTTTTTCATATTGTGCCGCTGTTGCGGCCCTGGTTTTCCACGCTGGTTTTGTCCGGTGGTGGTTGAGGGTTGCGGTGGTTTTGGCGGAGGGGAAACACCCGGTCTCATTCCGAACCCGGTCGTTAAGCCCTCCTGCGCTGATGGTACTGCCCTGTGGTGGGGTGGGAGAGTAGGTCGCCGCCGCGCGTTTTTGTTGGGGGGATCGCCTTTCGGGGTGGTCCCCCCTTTTTTTGTGCTGCCAGGGCTTGTGTGTTTGTGAACCCGCGGGTGGGTGGGGTTGTTGTTCGTTGATCTCGGAGATATCGGGGTATCCTGCGCGGTTTTCACCCCGATATCTCCGAGATCAACGGGGGAAGGCGGAAGGCCGCCGGGCAGCGCCTTCCCGCCCGCTCTTCCGATGATCTCGGGGGAAGACGCCGCCCGGGGGTAGGGTGGGGCGGCTCTGCCGCCCCTGTCGCTGCTGCTCGTCTCGCCAGATCACCGCGTGGGGGACCCCAGGGGCAGGGCCGGTCGGCGGACCCTCTCGTCTGGAGATTGGAGAAGATCGGCAGGGCTTGACGCACAGGCGGGCTTGACCGCCTGTTTCCGTCTGATTCCCTTCCGCCCGATTCCCGTTTCGCTTCGCCTTCCTGCGGCTTCGCTTTTCTACAGCGTGGTCAGGGGACCAGCCGCCGAGTTCTGATCTGTTCGATCAAACTGGCCAGCCCGGCCTTCGTGTGGCCGTCGGCCACTGTTCGGTCGGTCAGCCCCTTGATGTGCTGCAGAATTTCAACGTCGATCCCCTCGTCCTGGAAGGCCTTGATGAAGGTGGTCATTCCTGCGGCCTGCATTGCGAGTGGTGAAGCGTCGTCGGGGTAGTGGCCTTCGTCGATCTGCTGGGCCAGTTGTCCCATGCCGCCGCGGACGACGCCGTCGAGAAAGCTCTCGACGTAGGGAGCGAAAGCCGTCGCCTTGACGTCGGCGGTCCCCACCAGTGCGGCCCCGTAGAGGAAGCCGGTGAACGACATGTACATGGAGGTCAGAAGCCCGATGTCGTACAGGGCCGCCAGCCCGGGGTCAGCGCCGAAGTACGTGGAGGCGTCACCGAAGAGCTTGAGCGTGGCTTCGTGGCGTTCGAAGGCCGACTGGGATCCGCTGTAAAGGAGAAAGGCATCCGGTCTACCGATCGCCGGCGGCGTGGCCATGATCGCCCCGTCGAGATAGTCGATCGTGCGGTGCGTCGCCCACGCGGCGGCCTCCCGTGCTTGCTCCGGGGTCCCCGTGGTCAGGTTGACGAGCACGCGCCCTGCCAGGGCGTCGCACAGGGGATCAAGGAGCTCGTACATGGCCTTGTAGTCCAAGACACAGACGATCACCAGTGGGCTTGCCTGCACGGCTTCGGTGACCGTGGTCGCACGGGCAGCGCCCTGCTCGACAAGTGGGTCGGCTTTCTCCGGCGAACGGTTCCAGACCGTGGTCGGGTGCCCGTTCTCGATGAGTGCGGTTGCCAGTACCGAGCCCATCGCGCCCAGGCCGATCACGCTTACGGGAACGGGGTTGGTTTCCGTCATGGGGTGTCTCCTCGGGGGTGCTGTTCGGCCGATGTCCGACCGTGCTGGTGCCAGACTGCCCACCGGCACTTCGCATCGACTTCGGGGACACTTCCGGTGCACTTCGGGGGCCTTCGGGACTGCTCTGGCGGCATTGCCGGGGCATCAAGGCGTGATCAAAAGGAGTGATCAAGGCGTCATCGCTTCAGGGGTCGCCTCAGGAGCCGTCTCGGTTCGCCTCGGGCCGCCTTCCGTCCCCACCCCGCCGGGTCTCCGGAGACCCCTGCGCTATCTTGACGACATGCGCTTCGGGATGCTTGGTCCGCTGGCCGTGTGGACAGCCGACGGGCAGCAGGTCAGGGTCCCCGAGCTGAAGGTGCGTACGCTGCTGGCCGCTCTCTTGGCGCATGACGGCCGACCGGTGTCGGCCGACCGGCTGATCGATGACCTGTGGGAACGAAGGCTCCCCACCAATCCGACCGGAGCCTTGCAGGCGAAGGTGTCCCAGCTGCGGCGTGCGCTCGACGAGGCGCAGCCGGGGGGAAGGACCCTGGTGGTGTCGCGCGCCCCCGGGTACGCGCTGGAAGTGCCTCCTGATGCTGTCGATGCCCGGCGCTTCCAGGGGCTGGCCGCGCGTGCGCGCGCGACCGAGGATCTGCGCGCCAGGGCGGATCTGCTCTCCGACGCCCTGGCCTTGTGGCGAGGACCTGCCCTTGCCGATTTCGCGGACACGGAGTTCGCCCGACCGGTCATCGCCCGTCTCGGGGAACTGCACACCCTCGCGCTGGAGGAGCACGCGGAGACCCGTCTGGACCTGGGTGAACACCACCCTCTGGTCGGCGAACTGGCTGCCCTCGTGGCCCGCCATCCGCTACGGGAACGGCTTCGCGCCGCGCACATCCTGGCCCTTCACCGAGCCGGCAGGCAGCGTGAAGCCCTCGCTTCCTATGAGGACCTGCGCCGCCACCTGGCCGAGGAGTTGGGCCTGGATCCGAGCCCGGACCTCACCGGCCTCCACCAGGCCGTCCTCGAACAGGACCCCGGCCTCGCCTTGCCTCGTCGACCTGAACACCCTGCCGCACGGCCGTTCGCCGGACAGCCGATTGCCGCCCAGCCGCCGACTGCCCGGACGCCGGTGCCGACGTGGGCGTCCACCGAGGCGCCGGTGACGGAGCCGCAGTCGGTGTCGCCGCCGATGTCGCCGCCGGTACCGCTCACGAACCTGCCTGCTCCGCTCACGGACCTCATCGGACGGGGGAGCGCCGTTGAACAGGTACTGAGCAGGTTGCGCTCCGCACGCCTGGTGACCCTGACGGGGCCGGGAGGCGTCGGAAAGACTCGGCTGGCCCTGGAAGCAGCGGCGCAGTCCCTCCGCTCTTTCCCGGACGGGGTGTGGGTGGTGGAGCTCATCGGGCTCGGAGGGGCTGACGGTCGACCAGGGTCGGGCTACGGCTTGGCGGGTTGTGCGGAGGCGGTGAGCGCTGTGCTGGGCATACGGGACGATCCGGCAGCCGGTACCGGATCGCCGCCGGGCGCGCCCGTGTCGTTTGTCGACCGTGTCGCGGCTGCTCTCCGGCCCAAGCGCATGCTGCTGGTGCTGGACAACTGCGAACACGTGGTCGACGGGGTCGCGGAGTTGGCCGAGACTCTGCTGAGAACCGCGCCTGATCTGCGTATCCTCACAACGAGCCAGGAACCCCTCGGTGTGAGTGGCGAAGCGCTGTGGTCCGTCCCGCCGCTCTCCCTTCCCGACCCCTCGGTGGAGGTGACCCCCTCGGTGGTCGAGGTGTCCAGCGCGGCGCGGCTCTTCCTCGCGCGTGCGGCGGCGGCCGCGCCTGACTTCACCCTCGACGCCGAGAACGCCCACGCCGTCGCGACCGTCTGCCGCCGACTCGACGGCCTCCCGCTGGCGCTGGAGCTCGCTGCGACGCGCGTGCGCGTGCTGGGCGTACACGAGCTCGCGGAGCGGCTTGATGACCGTTTCCGTCTCCTCGCCGCTGGAAAGCGTGGTGCGCCGTCACGGCACCGGACGCTGCGCGCCATGATCGACTGGAGCTGGGAGCTTCTCACCGAGTCCGAGCGCACTGTCCTACGTCGCCTGGCCGTGCACGCCGACGGCTGCACTCTGGAGGCTGCTGAGACGGTGTGCACGGGGGAGGGGGTACGGGAGGAGGATGTCCCCCACCTGCTGTTCGACCTGGTCGATCGGTCGCTGGTGGTCACGGTCGAAGGTGCGGCCGGCACCCGCTACCGACTTCTCGAATCGGTCGCGGCCTACGGCGTGGAGCGCCTGCACCAGGCCGACGAGTTCGACCGAGTCACCCGCCGACACGACCGCTACTACCTCCGGTTGGCCGAGCGCGCCGAGCCGCACCTCTACGGGCCGAACCAGCGGCAGTGGCTGGAGCTCCTGGACGACGAGGCAGCGAATCTTCGCTCTGCGCTCGATCATGCCGTCCGGCGTGCGGACACCGACCCCGCCCTGCGCCTGGTCAATGCCCTGGCGTGGTACTGGTACCTGCGGGGCAGGACCGGGGAGGCCGTCCGGTCACTGGCGGGTGCGCTGTCCCTGAGCGATGGAGCAACGGATCTCCGAGCGAGAGCGGGCGCATGGCATGCCGGATTTCGGCTGCTGGCGGCGGAGGCGCCTTACCCGCCGGGGCAACGCAGGTCGGACATGTCGAGCTACGCGGGGATCGGCGACCCCCGTGCGCGGGCTCGCGCCCAGTGGTTCCTCGGGTTCGCCGGATGGGGCACCGGTGACTTGGGGAGCAGTGCGTTCCAGGTCGAACAGGCGCTCTCGGCCCTCAGCGCGGTCGGTGATCGCTGGGGCGAGGCGGCGGCGCTGAGCACGAGCGCGGTCCAGGCCATGCTCATGCGTGGGGATCTGAGGGGCGCACGGCGCGACGCGGAACGCAGCGCGGCCCTCTTCCGGCGGCTGGGCGACCGCTGGGGCGAACTGCAGGCGACCGACGCTCTCGGCATGGTGGCCGAGACCATCGGCGACTACGAGCGGGCCGGAGGGTTGCACCGGGAGGGCGCGGACATCGCCGAGGAGCTCGGGTTGTGGAGTGAGCTCTCCGCAAAGCTGTCGCAGCTGGGGAGAGTGCAGCTGCTGCGGGGGGACCACCGGCGGGCCGAGGACCTTCATCTGCGGGCACTGAGGTTGGCGGAGGAGCAGTCCGACGTGCGTAAGCAGGAGTACGCCGAGCTGGGGCTCGCGCTCGTCGCCCGGCGCGAGGGCAGACTGGACGTCGCCGAAAGTCGCCTGCGGGCCTGGGTGGAGTGGTGCCGCCAGGTCGAGGGCCAGCCGGGCCTGGCGCTGATGCTTGCCGAGCTCGGGTTCATCGCCGAGCAGAAGGGCGATGCCGAGCGGGCGCTTGAATTGCACGTGGAAGGCTGCGGTGCCGCACTGAGCACGGGCGACCCGAGGGCGATCGCGCTCGCTCTGGAGGGGGTGGCGGGTGCGCGGGCACTGACCGGACATCCGCGTCACGCGGCCGAGCTGTTGGGGGCTGCGGCCGCGGCCAGGGAAGCGATCGGGGCGCCGCTTCCGTCGGCGGAACGCGGCGATGTCGACCGCATCTCGGAGTCCGTGCGGGAAGAGCTGGGCGAGGAGGCTTTCGCCGCCTCCGTCCGGCGGGGCACCGCGCTGAGCGCAGAGGCGTGCGCCTCCGACCTGGTGCGGTCGGCGGCTGCCTGAGCGCCCGGTAGGCAGGGCGGGCAGGGTGTGAGGGATCGCCTGTGTGGACCGGTCCGCCGTGGCTGCGGGGTGGGCTCCAGGGCGGGCGTGATGCCGTAAAGTGGGATGACCGGGAATCACAATGCGCTGCTACGAGTAGGTGGCAGCGCTTTTGACTGCTTACGGACGGATAATGACTGACGACAGCCGATCGGGGGGCCGCGACGGCTCCGGAGCTCGCAATCATGGGGGGAATCGCCCCGGGGGTTCCGGTGGCCGCAGGGACGGCGGCGGTAGTGGTGACCGCTCCCGGTCGGGCTTCGGTCGCGGGGGTGGCGGACGCGGGAGTTTCCGCGGTGGTGAGGGCCGTCGCGATGACCGTTCGGGTTTCCGCGGTGGTGAGGGCCGTCGCGATGACCGTTCGGGTTTCCGCGGTGGTGAGGGCCGTCGCGATGACCGTTCGGGTTTCCGCGGTGGTGAAGGTCGTCGCGATGACCGTTCCGGCTATCGGGGCGGTGATCGCCGCCGGGACGGGGGGGAGGACCGGGATGGTCGGGGCGGTCGGCGCGACGGCCAGGGGCAGGCCAGGGGGAGCGGCCGCTCGTTCCGCTCCGACGACCGCCGTTCCGGAGGGCGCTTCGACCGCGACCGCCGCCCGCGCCGTGACGACCGCGACCGTGGTGACCGCCGCGGTGAGGAGCGCGACCCCCGGGACATCGCTCCCGCTGTTCCCGACGACGTGACCATCTCCCAGCTCGACGCCGAGGCCCGCCGCGAGCTCGGTTCGCTGCCTCGGACGCTCGCCGAGGTCGTCGGCCGCCACCTCGTGATGGCCGGGCGGCTACTGGACGAGGACCCGGAGCTGGCCTACCGGCATGCCGCCTACGCGCGCCGCAAGGCGTCGCGCGTGGGCGCCGTGCGCGAGGCGGCCGGTGTGGCCGCATACACCGTCGGGAACTGGCAGGAGGCCCTGTCGGACCTGCGTGCTGCGCGGCGAATGACCGGCCGTAACAACTTCCTGGCCGTCATGGCCGACTGCGAGCGCGGACTGGGCCGCCCCGAGCGTGCGCTGGAGATCGCCCGCTCGCCCGAGGCCGAGCACCTGGAAGCCGAGGACCGCGTGGAGCTGCGCATTGTGGCGTCCGGCGCCCGGCGCGACCTCGGCGAGTCGGAGGCCGCGCTCGTCGAGCTGCAGATTCCGGAGCTCAAGGAGCGGCGTGCCCGCCCGTACGTGGCCCGGCTGTTCTACGTCTACGCCGATGTCCTGCAAGAGCTCGGTCGTGACAAGGAGGCGCGGGAGTACTTCGCGCGCGCCTCGGCGGTGGACCAGGAAGAGTCGACCGACGCCGACGAGCGCCTGGCGGCGCTGGAGGGTGTGGAGATCGTCGACATCGACGACGGCGTCGTCTGGACCGACGCCGAGGAGCTCACCCTGGAGGACGAGATCGGACCCGAGGCCGAGGCCGAGGCCGCTCCCTCCGAGAAAGGTGCGGACCCCGATGGCGGCGGTCGACCCGAGGAGGACGCGCGGGACACCGGAGGCGGAGAGGCGAGCGCGCAGGATCGTTCCTGATCGTTCCCGGCCGCCGCTGGTCGACTCGGCCGACCGACGGGCGATGTGACGAAGGGCGCCGGTTCCCTGCCAGGGAACCGGCGCCCTTCGTCGTCGCGGCATGACCCGACACCCCCCTGATACGCGTGTGCCGTCCCCGCGTCTGCGGGGACGGCACACCGGATGACCGTGTGATTCCGCGGGTGTGAGCCCCGGGGAGGTCAGGTCGTGGGCGTCAGCTCTTGCCGACCGGCTCCTCGGTGACACTGGGCTCGCTCTGACGCCGGTAGTGGGCGTTGCGCCGCACCAGGATGGCCGCGGAGATCATCGTGGCGAGGAAGGACGCCAGCAGGACGCCGCCCTTGGCGTGCTCCAAGGTGGTCCCGGCGGGGAACGCGAGCTCGCTGATGAGCAGCGAAACCGTGAAGCCGATACCCGCGAGGAGGGACATCCCGGAGATGTCGATCCACTTCAGGCTGGGGTTGAGCTCGGCACGGGTGAACTTGGTGGTGAGCCAGGCGCCGCCGACGATACCGATGAACTTTCCGACGACGAGGCCGCCGATGATGCCGAGGGCGACGGTGTCGGTGATCATGCTCCCCATGCCGGAGAAGACGACGCCGGCGGACATCAGGGCGAAGACCGGCAGGGCGATCGCCGCCGACCAGGGGCGCAGGGCGTGCTCCGCACGGTGCAGCGGGGACTCGCTCTCGCCCTTGTGGATGCTGGTCCGCATGAGCAGACCCATGGCCACACCCGCGATGGTGGCGTGCACGCCGCTCTCGTGCATGAACATCCAGATGAGGAAGGCCAGCGGGATGTAGATGACCAGCATGGGGAAGGATGAGCGGTTCAGCGTGCGGGCGAACCCGCGGCCCCGCTGCAGGTAGGCGAAGACACCGAGCAGCGCGATCGCACCGAGCAGGTAGAGGAAGTCGAGCTTGTCGCTGTAGAAGATCGCGATGACCATGATCGCGCCGAGGTCGTCGACGATGGCCAGTGTGAGCAGGAAGGTGCGCAGCGCCGTGGGCAGATTGCGGCCGACGACCGCCAGGATGGCCAGCGCGAACGCGATGTCGGTGGCCATGGGGATGCCCCATCCGGGCAGCGCGTCGGGGCGGTGGATGTTCAGCGCGACGTAGACCAGGGCGGGCACGACCATACCGCCGAGAGCGGCGACGATCGGCAGCATCGCACGGCGCGGGTTGCGCAGCTCGCCGTGGACGAACTCCTGCTTGAGCTCGGCTCCGATGATGAAGAAGAACAGAGCGAGCAGGCCGTCCGCCGCCCACAGGCCGATGCTCAGGTTGAGGTGGAGGGCCTCGGGACCGATCTCGAAGTCGCGAATGCTCTCGTACAGGCCGGACGCGGGCGAGTTCGCCCAGATGAGGGCGATGATGGCCGCGGCGATGAGCAGGAAGCCACCGACCGCATCTTTTCGCAATGCGTCAGCGACCGCATGCACACCTGACTTCTGCACCATGGCAAAGCTCCCGAGTCGTCCTTGGGGGTTGCGTCCTTACAGCCGACCAGACTTCCCGGCACACCAGCGTCATGATGACGACGCAAACAACCACCTTGCCCTATGCGCAGGGTGGTGTCCAAATCGTCCCGGGCCGTCCGTTACTCCGCCATTAACGGTTTCCTAACGTAGCTTGGGCATTCCCACTGATCGTGAGATCAGTGTCACAGTGCGATGAGTCTGAAATCTGAGACCGACACGCCCTGTAGGATAACCGCGACCGAGCCCCTCAAACCGGAAGGTCCCCCGGATGACGAGTCGGCGTCCCCCACTCAACGGGGCGACGGTGCGGCTCGGCGGTGCGCCCGAGTGCTACGACTCGGTGGTCTGCCTGCTCTTCTCCGGAGAGCGACCGGTCATGGTCCGTAACCGGTACCGCGCCTGGGAATTCCCCGGCGGGCATGCCGAGGCCGGAGAGGACGTCGAAGCCACCGCGCGGCGTGAGGCGCGGGAGGAAGCCGGGGCCGAGCTCGCCGACGTCCACATCGATGGATACTACGTGCTCGCGAGCGGGCACACGACGGTCGTGACCCACGCCCAGGTGGCCGCCCGCGGCGCCCTCAGCGGGGACTTCGAGACCGTGGAGGTCCGCGAGTTCGACGCCCTGCCCTCCGATCTGTCCTGGGACGACGGCCTCTACGCCCACCTGCTGCGGGCCATCGGCCTGCCGGGCGCCCCCGGTCACAGCTCCGGTGCGTAGAGCCCCTCGGTGGTGTGGTGGCGGTAACAGAGCCGGGAGTCGATCGCGAGCATCGGCGCGTCGGCCGCGTCATCGGCCGTGTAGGCCGTGCGGAAGCCGTGTCCACGGGCGCGGTGAAGGGCGGCGGTCTTGGCGTACTTCGCGAGCCCGCGGCCGCGGTGTTCGCGCAGCGTGCCCGTCATCTCTGACTTCAGTCGCGTCCGGCCGTCGGCCTGCAGGGCGACGAGGCCCGCGAGACGCCCGTCGACCAGGAACACGATGCTCAGCCCGCGGTCCGGCCGGGGCTCGTTCCACACGAGGTCGACCCATGTGGTGTAGGGCATCGCGTCCATCGGCGTGTCACCCGGTTCGTCGGTGGCCACCGCCTCGTCGAGCGCGTGCACGGGACCCGGGTCGTCCGCGTCATCGGAGGCGGGGCGCAGCTCCACCCCCTCGGGCGGGGGGAGTGGCACCGGAAGCTCCGTCAGCTCCACCGCCTGGAGGCGGGTGGTGGAACGCCGCGCGTATCCGCGTCGGGTGGCGAACCCGTCGGCCTCGTCGGCAGGTCCGGCGGCGCGGACGATGGCCGCGCCGATGGAACGCAGGCGGTCCTCTGCCGCGCGGGCCAACCGGCTGCCGATCCCCCGGCGCCGGTGGTCGGGGTCCACGATGACCACGGCCTGCCCCTGGTCGTCGCGGCCGCTGCCCCAGACCGGCATCGCATGTGAGTAGCCGACGACGTTTCCGCCGACCTCGACGGACACGTCGTCGAGGTCGGCGGCGAACATCCGGAACCGCGCCCGCTCCGGAGCCCGTTCCATGCGCCACCGGAGCGCCGCGACCGTGGAGGTCTCGTACGGGAACGTGCGACGGCGCGGGGCGGCCGCGGCGGGGAGGTCCTCCGGGCGCACGGGGCGGATGGCAAGGCTCATCGAGCGGACCCTGGAGCAGGAGTCCCGGCGGGGCACACCGTTTTCCGCGCCGCGGCCCGGAGGGGGCCCGTGCGCCGCAGCCCCGGTGCCCGCCGCTGGGCTGCCTTCCGCCGTTACGGCGCCTTCTGTGCCGCGGCCGCATCGGCCGCCCGCTGGTCGGCGGCGACCCGGTCCAGCCAGTGCGCGATGCCCGCGACGTTGCCCTCCACCCCGCTGAGGATCTCCATCACCTGCGCCGACTCCGCGGACGCGCCGTCGGGCACGGGGCGGTAGCGGCCCTGGACACGCTCGCGGACCATCGCCACCGCGTGGTCGAGGTCACCGCTGTCGGGGCCGGAACGCCGTGCGTCGCGGACCGCTTGGACCCACGCGTGCAGCTCGGCGCCGGCCCGGTCCAGCGTCTCGTCGACGGTGTCCACCGCACCGAAGTGGGAGAACATCAGGCGGCGGGCCCTGATGTCGGCGAACAGCCGCAGCGACCCCAGGGCCGCGTCCATGTCGAAGTCCGGCGGCGGCGTCGCCGGCCGGATGTCCCAGGTGTCGGGGTTGTACACCCCCAGCGCGTCGCCGACGTAGAGATCGCCGGTCAGCGAATCGAGCAGTCCCATGTGGTGCTTGGCGTGCCCGGGCGTGTAGTGGCAGGTCAAGTGTCGCCCCGCGCCCAGGTCGACCGTTCCGGTCTCGGCGACCGCGCGGATGCGCGCGGTCTCGGTCGGGCGCATCCGGCCGAACAGCACGTCGAGCTTGTCGCCCCACACCATCCGGGCGCTGCCCATCAGCCGTGTGGGATCGGCCAGGTGGCGGGCGCCGCGCTCGTGTACGACGATCTCGGCGCCCGGGAACATCGCCGCGATGTCGCCGGTCCCGCCGGCGTGGTCGAGGTGGATGTGGGTCACCACGACGGTCGCGAGGTCGTGCGCGGCGACACCGAGAGCGGCCAGGGCGTCACGCAGCACCGTGGCCGATCCGGCGGTGCCGACCTCGATGACGCAGGGACGTTCGGTCCGGATCAGGTAGCTCGACGTGATCCCGGGGTATCCGGCCATCCGGGTGTCGATCGCGTAGACCTCGTCGCCCAGGGGAGTGATGCCGCTGGGGAGCCCGGTCGTGCCCGTTTCGTCGTGCACTTCCTCGCCTCCTTCTGCGTCGGCCGACGCCGCCGTAGACCGAATCTAGTTCACGGCGGGCCCGGACCCCAGGCCGGGTTGTCCACAGGGAGCGGATTCGGCTTTCGGAGCCGGGGCCGGCGTCGGGATGCTGGAAGCGCGCCACGGATCATCCGGTCGCACAGCGCTACCGGCCGGGGCACCGGACTATCCCGACGGGGAAAGGACCAGCATGCAGGAGAAGCCCGACGCTCACGCCTCCACCAGCCGTTCCACCACCGGCCAGGCCGTGGCCGCCCGCTCCGTCGACGGCCACTCGGTCGCCGCGCGGGCGTACTGCTCCGCGCAACCTGCGGCGCACGCCTGCTCGCCCTCCCCCTCCTCGCCGCCGTTGCCCAGGGCCGTCCCGGCGCCTCGCAACGGCCGCGCCCACGACCACCGCGGCGACCGCGGCCACCGCAACGAGGTGGTACTGGCGGGGCGGGTGACGGCGGAACCGTACGTACGTGAGCTGCCCAGCGGGGATCATCTGGTCACCTGGCGGATCTCCGTCGCGCGGCCCGCCGCGGACCGGCGTCCCAACCAGCCGGCCGACCCCATCACCTGCGTCAGCTTCCGGCCCGCGATCGAGGCGGCCACGCGCGGCTGGCGCATCGGCGACATCGTTCGGGTGAGCGGCGCGCTGCGGCGCAGGTTCTGGCGTTCGGCGAAGGGGGTGACCAGCGTGATCGAGGTCGAGGCCGCGTCGGTGGCCCTGGTCGAGAGCGCGGCGGCGGGCGGCGGTCGGCGCCGCGACGACGCGGCCGCCGGTCACCAGCCCAGCTGAGCCAGCGCCGGACCGTGGACGGGGCTCGTCGCCTCCGCCGGGGATGCGCCGCCGATGGGTGAGGTGGGGATGTGCCACGCGGCGGAGCACAGGGCGCGCAGGCCGTCGAGCCGGTCGCCGTCACCGGTCAGTTCGATGCGCCCTGCGCGCACCGTGGCGGTCCACCCGCCGCAGTGCGCGCCGGAGGCGTCGAGGTGGGTCTCGGGGTGCGGGAGGTTCAGCCCGCCGAGGTCCCAGGCGAGATAGGAGGGGCGGCGGTGCGGTGGGGCGGTGATGAGTTCGGCGGGTGTGGTGACTCCCGAGAGCACGAGCATGCCGGCCGCCCCACGCGCACACGCCCCTTCGATGTCGGTGTCGAGGCGGTCGCCGACCACCAGGGGGTCGGTGGCCCCGGTCCGGACCACGCCCTCCTCGTGCAGCGGCCGCATCGGCTTGCCCGCGACAAGGGGCTCCTCGCCGGTCGCGTTGGCGATCACCCGGGAGAAGGACCCGTTGCCGGGCAGCAGGCCGCGCTCCATGGGGGCGGTGGCGTCGGTGTTGCTGGCGATGAACAGCGCTCCCTGGGAGACCGCGAGGGTGCCCTCGATGATGCTGTCGTAGCCGAGTCGCGGCGAGTACCCCTGGACCACCGCCACCGGTCGCTCGGCCGCCACCGAGACCGGGCGCATGCCTTGTCGGCGCAGCGCCACGCGCAGCCCTGTGTCGCCCACGACGAGCACCGGGGAGCCCGCCGGAAAGCGTTCCGCCACCATGCGGGCGGCGGCCTCGGCCGACGTCACGACGTCGCCCGGCTTCGCGTGGACACCGAGTACGGTCAGCCGTTCGGCGATCGCGGCGGGGGTGCGCGAGGCGTTGTTGGTCACGAACGCCACCCGCATACCGCTGGCACGCGCCTTGTCGATGGCCTCGGGTGCGGCGGGGACGGCCTTCGGGCCGATGTAGACGACGCCGTCGAGGTCGAGCAGCGCGGCGTCATAGACGGTGTCCAGGGGTCGTGCGGAGCCGAGCAGGGTCATCGGTCAACCAGTTCGTCGGGTTCGTCGGGTCGGTATCAGCGGTGCCGCGGTCCACCGGCGCCGGGCGGCGGATCCGCCTCATTCCAGGTGGCGCATGACCAGCCCGGTGCGCGGCTTCGGGCCGAACGAGGTGGATTTTCGGGGTGTGAGTTCGCCGCGTGCGGTGACGGCGTAGACGTCCTCGACTTGAAGGGAGGGCACCAGGACGGCGGTGTCGAGCTCGGGCCGAGCCGTGGCCAGTGCCTCGGCGGGGTCGTCGTGCACCAGGTCGATGCGGCCGTTGTCGATCTCCCACAGCGGGCAGAGGAGGTGTTCCAGCACGGCGGTCGGCAGCGCGCGCCATTCGGCCGAGCGCTGCGGGACCGCGGTCGCCAGCCGTTCCATGTCGAATCCGTGCAGGAGGTAGCAGGCGTCCGCGCGGTGCCCGGCGAGCAGGAGCGCGGGGCCGTCCGCGGCGTCGCGGCGGAGCCGTTTCATCGCGGCCTGGACCTCCTCCGGGCCGGACAGCGGCTCGGAGAGCCGCTCGACCCGGGCCACCTTCGAGGCGGTGCGGGCGGCCGCGTGCACGTCGAGGTCCCGCAGCACCCGGTGGATGGCGCCCAGCTGGGGAGGTGAGGCATCGGAATCGACGAGCATGGCCAGGCCGTGCTCCCACGGCCCGGGGCCGGGGTGCTCGGCGCGCAGTCGATGGTAGGCCGCGTAGCGGTGGTGCCCGTCGGCGATCAGCGCCGTCCTGGTGGCCAGGTCGGCGGCGATGTCGGCCTGCACGGCCGGGTCGCCGACGGC
Source organism: Nocardiopsis mwathae (assembly GCF_014201195.1). Lineage (NCBI taxonomy): Bacteria > Bacillati > Actinomycetota > Actinomycetes > Streptosporangiales > Nocardiopsidaceae > Nocardiopsis > Nocardiopsis mwathae. The sequence goes on from NZ_JACHDS010000001.1 coordinate 1,455,823, forward strand.
CCACAGCCGGTGGGTGATGCCGTCGCCGGTGACGGTGTCCACCAGGGGCGTGGACCCGCCGTCCGCCGCGGCGTCGGTGGCCAGCGTGGCCGCCCCGCGCTCCGGACCGGTTCCGCCCCGGTAGAGCAGGAAGATCGGTTCGAGGTTGGCCCGGGTCGCGGCCATCAGCCTCGCGCGGTCGGCGACCGGCCCCGGGGCGGTGTCCTCGTGCGGGCGGACCGCCTGCCCGCCGGGGGGAGGAAGCCGGAGCGCCCCGATGAGACCGCGCTGGCGGCGCCCGGTGGGAGAGGTCTGCTCGTAGACGTAGATCACGGGGGTCGCGTCGCGCACCAGGATCCCGTCGCCGATCCAGCGGCGCAGTGTGCGGGCGGCCGCCCGGTAGCGGTCGGGGCCGGTCAGCTCGACGGCGGAGGGCAGGAGTCCGGGCAGCGACTCGGCCTCCACCCCGGCGGGCGGCGCGGTGAGCCGCATGGCGTTGTGCGGCTCGGCGCGCATCATGTCGAGGAACGACTCCGCGTCCACGACGTCATAGGGCGGGGCGAGGGCGAGTGCCAGGTTCAACGCGGGGGAGTCGATCAGCGCCCCGGCATCCGAGCTGGCGTAGCGCAGGCCGCGCAGCGGCGCCAGTTCCAGGGCATCGGTTCCCGTATGTCTCCGCACGTTTGGACGATACCCGCCGTTAACCGAGAAATCGTGCTCAGGTCAGAGCAACTTGCGCATCCGCATGAGGTCGCTGAAGCTGGCGTCGATCTTCACGCGGCCGGCGAACAGCGCCTTGCCGAAGTCCAAGCGGTCCTCGGCGAGGGCGATGAGGTCGGCGCCGGACGAGGTGATGCGGACCTGGGCACGCTCGCCGGGGGTGCCGGCATCGCGGGAGGTCACGTCCTCCAGCCCGTTCGGCGTCAGGCGCATGTCGAACACGGTGTCCAGATCGCGGACGGTGACGCTGATCGTGCGCTCCACGATGTGTTTGCGCCGGTCGGCCTCGTCGACCTCCATGATCCGGTCCGAGACTCGGTCGATCGCGTTCCGGCAGTCTTCAACGCTGGTCATGCGCTCCATGATGCCGCACATCTCCGCCCGGCGAAGTGCCGTGGGGCGGCGGAGCGGTGGGAGAGGGGCCACACAGTGCCGGTGCCGCCTGCGGGTTTCGCTCCACGTACGGCGATGATCCCGGTAGCGTTGTCGCCTGATCCCCCGTCGCGCCATCCGATCCGGTCGTTCACTGAGGAGCACGTCACAATGGTCGTGGAAGCGGTTCGCACGTATCTCGATGCCGCGAGTGGCCTGACCGAGCTGACCCGCAAGCGCGCGGTCGCGGCCGCCAAGACGCTGCTGAAGGCGGGAGACGACCGTGCCGGGGACACGGCCGATGCGGTCGCGACGGGCCGGGTCGGCCAGAACATCCAGGCGCTCGCCACCGACCTGATGGAGACCAACGACGCCAACCGCCAGGCACTGGGCGCGCTCGTGCAGGCGGAGGTGGAACGGGCCGTGGCCAACCTCGACCTGGTGCCCCGCGCGGAATATGAGCGCCTCAGCCGCCGCGTCGCGGAACTGGAGCGCCGACTGGCCGCCCGGCGGACTCCGGTACCCCCGGCCCCCGCGCCGGCCGCGGTGCCGGCGCCCACACCGATGCCGGCGGCGGTCGCCGCCCCGGCGGCCCCGGTCCCGGTGGTGCCCCCGGTGGCCGCGGCGGTGCCGGTCGCGACCGCAGCGTCCGCGACGCCCGCCGAACCGGACGGCCTGGAGACGGCCAACGGAACGGCGGCTCAGGTCACCCCCGTGGCGGCCCAAGCGGAGGCCTCGGAGCGGACCGTCCTGATCGAGACCCACCGCGAACCGGCGGAAGAGCAGCCCGCCACCGAGTCCGAGGAACGGCGGGCGGAGGGCGGCCGGGACGCCGCCGCGGCCGAGCAGCCCGCCCCGGCCGGCCGAACGCGGAAGGCGGAGAAGCCGGCCGAGCCCGAGAAGAAGACCGGGACCCAGAAGAGCACCGCGTCGCCGACCCGCAAGACGTCCACCACTAAGGCCAAGGGCACGACCTCGCGCACCCGGTCCACCGCCAAGGCGGGCGCGAAGAAGACGACCGGCCGCTCGAAGGGCTCCACCTCCGCGAAGAAGGGCGAGCAGACGTGAGCGCCCCCAGCGAGGAGGAGGCAGCGGCCGGCCTCGCCGAGCGGACGCTGGACGACACCCGTCGGCGGCTGGCCGACCTCGACGGCCTGCCGGTCTCCGAGCACGTCGCGGTCTTCGACCGGCTCCACCAGGACCTCACGGCCGTACTCGGCAGCCTCGACCAGCAGGAGGAGCAGGGCGGCCCCTGAACCGGTCGGGGATGGCTTCCGGCCCTCCGGGTGCGGGTATCGTCACCTCGCAGGTTTTCCCGACTCAGTTAGGCGCCCGACCTTCACCATGGCCAAGAGAACCCGGCTCGATGCCGAACTGGTCCGTCGCGGACACGCCCGCTCACGCGGGCACGCCGCCGAACTCATCGACGGCGGGTGCGTCCGCGTCAACGGGGTGGTGGCGACGAAGGCCGCGACCCAGGTGGGAACGGACCAGGCGATCGTGGTGAAGGTCCCCGACGAGGAGCCCGCCTACGTCTCGCGCGGGGCACACAAGCTCATCGGCGCGCTCGACGCCTTCGGGATCGACGTCAAGGGGCGGCGCTGCCTGGACGCGGGGGCCTCCACCGGCGGATTCACCGACGTGTTGCTCCGTCGCGGGGCCGACCACGTGCTCGCCGTCGACGTCGGTTACGGGCAGCTCGCGTGGTCGCTGCGCAGCGATGACCGCGTCCGCGTCGAGGAGCGGTGCAACGTCCGGGACCTCACCCCGGAGTCGGTCGGTGAGCCCCGCCCCGACCTGGTCGTCGGCGACCTGTCCTTCATCTCGCTCAAGCTCGTGCTGCCCCCACTGGTGGACTGCGCCGCGCCCGAGGCCGATTTCGCGATGATGGTGAAGCCGCAGTTCGAGGTGGGCAAGGACCGGGTCGGCGCGGGGGGCGTCGTGCGCGACCCCGGGCTGCGCGCCGAAGCGGTTCGCGACGTCGCCGCGCACGCCCTCACCCTGGGCCTCGGAACCGAGGCCGTGACCGCAAGCCCGCTGCCCGGCCCGTCGGGGAACGTGGAGTACTTCCTGTGGCTGCGGGCCGGGGCGCCGCCACTCGATGAGGCGCTGCTACGCCGCGCCATCGACGAGGGGCCGCAGTAGCAGACCGCCTCCGGCACGGGGCGGGGAACAAGACACGCTCGATGGTTCGTTCCCCAGACGGCGATGTGGCCGCGATACGGCCGTGTCGTCGGCGGCCGTTCGGCGCGGGGGCGCTGTTCGGATCGGGCCGTCGGCACCCTCCGGTTCGTTGTAACGTGACCCGGCCGGGGGTGCAGCGGCCTCGGCCCGGGGGCCGAAACGGTGACGAGAGGATCTTCCATGACCAGCGCGGGTCAGGGCGGCAGCGGAGTGGCCGGGCCGGGGGACCGGACCGGTCGCAGTGTGCTGCTGCTGGTGCACACGGGGCGTCCCGCCGCCATGCGCAGTGCCGAGCTCGTCCACCGCAGCCTGACCGATGCCGGGCTGACCGTCAGGATGCCCGCGGGCGAGGCCGACGACCTCAAGAAGGCCGGCTACGAGCTCGACCCGATCGAAGCGGCCCACGGCCCCGACACCGCCGACGGCGCCGAGCTGGTCATGGTGCTGGGCGGAGACGGAACGCTGCTGCGTGCCGCGGAGATCGCGCGGCCCGCCGGGGTCCCGGTCCTCGGCGTGAACCTCGGCCATGTGGGCTTCCTCGCCGAGGCCGAGCGCGAGGACCTGAACGAGACCGTCCGCGCCGTCGTCGACCGCGACTACGACGTCGAGGAGCGGATGACCCTCGACGTCGCCGTCTACAACGGGGGCCGCGACAGCGGCGCGCCCCCGATCCGCAACTGGGCGCTCAACGAGGCGACCCTGGAGAAGTCCACGTCCGGCCGGATGCTGGAGATGGTCCTGGAGATCGACGGCCGCCCGCTGTCGCGCTGGGGCTGCGACGGCGTGGTCTGCGCCACACCCACCGGCTCCACCGCCCACGCCTTCTCCGCGGGCGGCCCCATCGTGTGGCCGGAAGTGGCGGCCCTGCTGGTCGTGCCGATAAGCGCGCACGCGCTGTTCGCCCGCCCCGTGGTCGTCTCCCCGGATGCCACCATTGCTCTCGAAGTCGTACCGGACACGACCACGGGCGTGCTCTGGTGCGATGGACGCCGTATGGTCGAATTGCCCCCAGGGGCACGGATCGAGGTAACGCGTTCGGATGTGCCGGTCCGGTTGGCACGTCTGCAGCGCGCCCCGTTCACCGATCGGCTGGTCGCCAAGTTCGGCCTTCCGGTCGCCGGGTGGCGCGGGCGCGGCGAACGCGACCTGTAGCCGGACGGCCGCACAGATCCGGGGACACAGGCGAACATCGGTGGTGCCGCGCGGGCCTGGACGACATCAGGGCGGGCGGCACGCCAGTGATGGGAGCAGGAGAGGGTTCGGTGCTCGAAGAAGTCCATATCCGCGGTCTCGGCGTCATCGATGACGCCGTTCTGGAACTGTCTCCGGGATTCACCGTCGTCACGGGTGAGACCGGTGCCGGCAAGACCATGGTGGTGACCGGGCTGGGGCTGCTCTTCGGCGGGCGCGCCGACCCGCAGCGGGTGCGTCCGGGCACCGGCCGCGCGGTGGTGGAGGGGCGCCTCACCGTGCCAGCCGACGGCCGTGTCGCCGAGCGCGTCGTCGAGGCCGGCGGCGACCTGGACGAGGACGTCCTCATCCTGACCCGCATGGTGTCGGCCGAGGGGCGGTCCCGTGCGACCCTCGGCGGCCGGTCGGCGCCGGTGAGTCTGCTCGCCTACCTCGCCGACGACCTGGTGGCCGTGCACGGCCAGTCCGACCAGCAGCGGCTCCTGCGCCCGGAGCGCCAGCGGGCCGCGCTCGACCGCTACGCCGGTGCCGAGCTGAACCGTACGTGGACGTCCTACACGGCGGCCTACCGCCGCCATCGCGAGATCACCGAGGTCCTCGACGAGCTCACCACCCGCGCGCGCGAACGCGCGCAGGAGGCCGATCTGCTGCGCTTCGGCCTGGAGGAGATCGCCGCTGCGGAACTCCGGCCGGGCGAGGACGCCGAGCTGCTGGGGGAGGAGAACCGGCTGGCGCACGCCGACGCGCTCCGGGTCGCCGCCACCACGGCGCACGAGGCGCTCACCGGTGATCCGGCCGCCGAGGTGCAGGCCGACGTGGTGGGCCTGCTCGCGGCGGCGCGCGCCTCCCTGACCGCGGTGCGCGAGCACGACACCGCGTTGGCCTCCCTTGCCGACCGCCTCGACGAGGCCTCCTACGTTCTCAGCGACGCCGCCACGGAGCTGGCCTCCTACGCCGAGTCGGTGGAGGCCGACCCCGCACGGCTCGCCGCCGTCCAGGAGCGCCGTTCCCTGCTCACCCAGCTCTCCCGGAAGTACGGGGAGACCGTCGACGACGTCCTCGCCTGGGCCGAGGACGCCGCCAAGCGTCTGGCGGACCTGGAGGGCGACGACGACCGGATCGAGGAGCTGCGCGCCGAGGAGGCGGAGGTCGGCGCCCGGCTCGACGCGCTCGCCACCGAGCTCACCCGGATCCGCGTCGAGGCAGCCGAGCGGTTCGGTGCCGCGGTCACCGAGGAGCTCACCGCTCTGGCGATGCCGCACGCCCGTGTGAGCGTGCGGGTCACCACCGGCGACGGGTTCGGCCCGCACGGCCGCGACGACATCGAACTCCTCCTGGCCCCGCACCCCAGCGCACCGCCGCTGCCGCTGAACAAGGGCGCGTCCGGCGGTGAGCTGTCCCGGGTCATGCTCGCCATCGAGGTGGTGTTCGCGGGCGCCGACCCCGTTCCCACGTTCGTCTTCGACGAGGTCGACGCGGGGGTGGGCGGCAAGGCCGCGGTCGAGATCGGCCGCCGGCTGGCCCGCTTGGCGCGGCGGGCTCAGGTCATCGTCGTCACGCACCTGCCGCAGGTCGCGGCGTTCGCCGACAACCACCTCGTGGTGGAGAAGTCCAACGAAGGAACGGTGACCGAGAGCGGGGTGACCCGGCTGGACCGGGGCGGTCGGGCCCGGGAGCTGTCCCGGATGCTGGCCGGCCTGGAAGACTCCGAGCTGGGGCGCGCGCACGCCGAGGAGCTGCTCACGATCGCCGCCGCCGACCGCGCCTCCTGATCCGGTCGGCCCCCGCGGCGGTTTCGGTCGTATCCGCCCGGGGCATGACCCTGCCCAACGGGGGAAGACCCGTGTCCCCTTCCGGCCAGCGATTCGTCACCTGAACCTCGTTTACACCCAGGTGAGCACGGGAAACATGCCCGGGACGACTGTAGTGTGGTGAACACGCCGTGTACTTGCCGTTATAACTAATCCGGAATCGGCTCTGGCAGGATGCGAGCGATGAAGGTTCCGGCGGCGCTCAGCGCCCGACTCACACGACTCCGTCGACCGATCACCGACGACGGTTCCGCCGGTGTTACCGCCCCCGCCCGCTCGGACCGTCGGACCAAAGACCTCACCAAGCGCCTCAGACCCGGCGACATCGCGATCATCGACCACGTCGACATCGACCGCGTCAGCGCCGAGGCGCTGCTCGAACGCGGCGTCTCCGCCGTGGTCAACGTCGCCACCAGCATCAGCGGCCGCTACCCCAACCTGGGGCCGGGACTGATCGTGGAGGCGGGTGTCCCGCTCGTCGACGACGTCGACCCCGAGGTCTTCGCGCGCGTCCACGACGGTGAGGAGCTGCGGCTGGAGGGCGGGACCCTGTACCGGGGCGACGAGGTCCTGGCCAAGGGCGTCGTGCAGAACACCGACTCCGTCGCCGCCGCCATGGCCGAGGCCCGCGCCGGACTCTCGGTGCAGCTGGAGGCGTTCGCCGCGAACACCATGGAGTACCTCAAGCGGGAGCGGGAACTCCTCTTCGACGGCGTCGGCATCCCCGACCTCAGGACGGACATCGACGGCCGCCACGTGCTCATCGTCGTCCGCGGCTACCACTACCGCGAGGACATCTCGACCCTGCGCTCCTACATCCGCGAGTACCGCCCCGTCATGATCGGGGTGGACGGCGGCGCCGACGCGCTCCTGGAGGCCGGTTACCGGCCCGACATCATCGTGGGGGACTTCGACTCGGTGTCGGACCGGGCCCTGGCCACCGGTGCCGAGCTGGTGGTGCACGCCTACCGGGACGGCCGCGCCCCCGGGCTCAAGCGCCTCACCGACCTGGGGTACGAGCCCGTCGTGTTCCCGGCCACGGGCACCAGCGAAGACGTGGCCATGATGCTCGCCGACGACTCGGGGGCGACGCTCATCGTCGCGGTCGGCACGCACGCCACCCTGGAGGAGTTCCTGGACAAGGGGCGCGCCGGGATGGCCAGCACTTTCCTCACCCGGCTGCGTGTCGGCGGCAAGCTGGTGGACGCCAAGGGTGTGAGCCGCCTCTACCGCAGCCGGATCTCGCCGTGGGCGCTGCTCGCGCTCGTCGCGGCGTCTCTGCTCACCGTCCTCGTCGCGGCGTACAGCTCGCCGGCGGGACAGGTGTATCTCACCTCCCTCGCAGCGCGTTGGGACGCGCTCGTCTACTGGCTCACGGGGCTGTTCACGTGATCGATTTCCGCTACCACCTGGTGTCCATCGTCGCGATCTTCCTCGCGCTGACGGTCGGGCTGGTGCTCGGCACCACCATGCTGCAGGACCCGCTTCTGAACACGCTCAAGTCGGAGACCTCCGACCTGCGCGAGCAGAGCGACCAGCTGCGGTCGGACAAGGACGTCGCCGACAAGCTGAACGCGGGCGGAGGCGAACTCATCTCGGCCTACGCCGACGCCATGCTCGCCGACCTGCTGGACGACGTCGACGTGGTCGTCCTGGAGTCCCCCGGGGTCGACACGGCGACCCGCGACGAGCTGGTCGCCCGCATCGAGCAGGCCGGGGGCAACGTGCCCGGCCAGGTGGTGTTCACCGACAAGTACGTCGATCCCGGACAGGCGACGTTCGTGGACGAGCTCACCGAGCAGCTCGCCGAGGGGATGCGGCTGCCCAAGGGCGGGGCGCATGAGAAGGCCGGAGCCGAGCTCGCCCGCGCCGTGCTGCGGCCCGAGGACGACGCACGCGGCGGCGGTGACGACGACGCGGCGGACGGGTCCGATGACGAGGCGGGCGAGGAGTTCGACGCCGACGCCGTACTCGCCGGCTTCACCGAGGCCGGGCTGCTGACCGTGCAGGGCCGGGTCGCCGAGCGGGCCGATATCGCCGTGGTTCTCGCCCCGGCGCGGCCGTTCACCGCCGAGAACGCCCCGTCGCCGAAGGACGCCGAGAATCCTCCGGGCAACGACGTGATGCTGGCCCTGACCCGCGCACTGGACGACGCCTCGGACGGCGCGGTGCTGGTCGGCGGGACCGGTTCCACCGACCCCGGCGGTCTCGTCGCGCAGGCCCGAGCGGAGGAGGCGGCGTTCAGCACCGTCGACAGCGCCGGGTCGACCAGCGGAAACGTCGTCGCCGTCCTGGTCATCGCGGACGCGAGGGCCACGCGCAGCGGCGCCTACGGCATCGGTGACGGTGTCGACGGCTTCCTGCCGGACCCCCTGCCCGAGCCCGTCGAGAAGAAGGACGCGGACAACGGAAACCGGCAGCAGCAGGACGTGCAGGCGTCGGCGTCCACATCGTGAACCCCGCTGTCGGGCCGGGCCCGGTGCCGGTCCACCGGGCCGGTGCCGCTCCCACGGCGCCTTGATGCGGAGCTGACGGGGTACTGACGAGGATTCGACGACGAAGAAGACGAAGAATCGGAGCGAGCCCATGGCCTTCCCTCGCCGCACCCCCGGTGCGAGCCGCGTCCGGTCCCTCTGCACGGGGCTGGCCGGTGCCGTCCTCGGCGCGGTCGCCGCGCGGACGGCGTTCACCCGGGCGACCCGGGCGCCCCGCGGCGACACCGTCGACGACGTGTTCCTCGACTCCGGGCCCTCCCGCGATCTGTGGACCCGCACCAACTTCCGCGGCGAGAAGGTCACCCTCCTGGAAGGCCCCGCGCTGGCCGCGGGCACCTGCGCCGCGGCCGCCCTGGCGCCGGGCGTGCCCCGGCGGCTGCGCGCGGCGACGGTGACCGCCGCGGCGGGGGCGGCGGGCTTCGGCGCCTACGACGACATCTCCGGCTCCGCGGGATCCCGCGGGTTCAAGGGACACCTGGGTGCGCTGGCCCGAGGCGAGGTGACCACCGGCGCGGTGAAGGTGGCCGGAATCGGCGTGACCGGTCTGCTCGCCGGGGCGATGATCGACCGCCGACCGTTCGACGCGCTGGTCAACGGCGCGCTTATCGCCGGCTCCGCGAACCTCCTCAACCTGTTCGACCTCCGCCCCGGGCGGGCGGCGAAGGTCGGTCTCGCCGTGGGCGTCCCCGCGCTGGCCGGACCCGGGGCCGGAGCCGCCGGGCCGGTGCTCGGCGCCACCGCCGCGCTGCTCCCCGAGGACCTGGGCGAGCGCGCCATGATGGGCGACGCGGGAGCCAACGCCCTGGGCGCCGTCCTCGGCGTCGCAGCGGCGGCCTCCCTGCCGCGCTCCGCCCGTGTCGGGCTGCTCGGTGCCGTCGCGGGCCTGACCCTGGCCAGCGAGTTCGTCAGCTTCAGCAAGGTCATCGACGCCACTCCGCCGCTGCGCGCCCTGGACCTGGCGGGGCGACGCCCGGCTCCCACCCCCGCTCCGGCACCGGCGCCGGAAGAGGAGGAGGCCGCGGCCCGGGCCGTCGGCGACGTGCCGTGGGCACCCGGCACCGAGGCGATCACGGTCCCCGCCCAGCAGAGCCTCCGGACGACCCGCCGCACGGATACGGGGGGCCCGGACCGGCCGTGACCCGCTCGCCTTCGCAGCCGCCCTCCCCGCCGCAGGGCCGGACGGGCGACGCCTGCCCGCCCACCCCGCCACCCGGTGCGGGCGGGTGCCCTGACCCTCCCCGCCGCCCCCGCCGCCGGACGGGCGGCCGCCGCGGGCCCGGCCGGCGGAGACGGGTGCGGGTATGAGCCCGAGGCGACGTCTGCTGGCCGGGGTCGCGGGTGCGGCGGTGCTGATCGCCGTGGTGACCGCCTTCGCGCGGATGGCCGGATTCGGGCGGACCCTGGTCTTCTCGCAGACCGTCGGGGACAACTGCCTGGGCACCGCCTACGTCACGGCGAACATGCTGCCCACCATCCTCTTCGAGATCGTCATCGGGGGCGCGCTCGCCGGGATGGTGGTGCCGGTGCTGGCCTCCGGCGCCGACAAGGGGCAGGGCGAGCAGGTGCGGCAGACGGCATCGGCCCTGGTCACCTGGGTGGTCGTCATCGCCGTGCCGTTGAGCCTGCTGCTCGCCGCGGTGTCGGTCCCGGCGATGGCGGTGATGCTGGGCCCGGGAGCGGGGTGCGACCGCGCCGACCTGGTCCGGCTGGCCGTCCGGTTCCTGCTGGTCTTCTCCCCGCAGATCCTGTTCTACGGACTGGCCGCCGTGCTCTACGGCATCCTCCAGGCGCACCGGCGCTTCCTCGCCCCGGCGCTGGCCCCGCTCGTCTCCAGCCTCGTGGTGATGGCCGCCTACATCGCCTTCCGTCCCCTGGGCGGGGCCTACACCGACGACCTGGCCCACCTGCCGCTGAACGCGGAGCTGACCCTGTCGGTGGGGACCACGGCCGGTGTCGCCGCGCTGTTCCTCACCGCGCTCGTCCCGACGATGCGGCTGCGGCTCGGGCTGCGCCCGCGGTTGTCCTTCCCGCCGGGGGTGGCGCGCAAGGTGCGGTCGCTGGCCGCGGCCGCACTGCTGCCGCTGGTGGCCATGCAGCTCAGCCTGCTCCTGGCGGCCGCCCTGGCGAACCGGGGCGGCGGCTCGGGCGCGATCGTGCTGAACAACTACGCCTGGGTGCTGTTCACGCTGCCCTACGGGATCATCGCGGTCCCCATCGCCACCAGCGCGTTCACCACCCTGGCGGTCCGGCACGGGGAGAGCGACCGGCGGGGGTTCGATCGGGTGCTGTCGGGGAGCGCCCGCGCCTCGGCGATCATCACGGCGGCGCTGGCGACCGGGCTGGCCGCCGCGGCCGCACCGGTGGCGTCCCTGTTCGCCGAGGCCGACCCGCTGCCGCTGCAGCGCGCACTGCTCTGCTACGCGCCGGGCATCGTCGGGTTCGGCCTTCTCGCCCTGCTCAGCCGGGCGCTGTACGCCTCCCGGCACGGCCGCGAGGCGGCGCTGGCCCAGGTGGCGGGGTGGGGCGCGGTGATGGTCGCCAACGCGGCCCTGGTCTGGCTCCTGCCCCCCGACTGGACGGTGGCGGCCCTGGGCGCGGGCACCTCCCTCGGGTTGACACTGGCCGCCGTGCTCTTGGGCGCCGCGACCCTGCGGGCGCACGGGCGCGCGGCCTTCGCCGGGCTGGGCCGGGGGTTGCTGGCGGTGGCCGCCGGAGCGGCGGCGGGGTATCCGGCCGGTGCGGCGGTCTCGGCGTGGTCCCGGCCGCTCCTGGAGGCCGGGCCGTGGGGTGACGCCGCGGCCGCCGTGGCCGCGGGAGGGGCCGCGATCGCGGCCTTCGGAGCGCTGGCGCTGCTGATCGACGGCCGCGCGGTGCGCGCCGCGGTGCGCCGCCTGCGCGCCGCCGACGGGGCACAGGAGGGACCGGGCGAGGACGGCACCGCGCGCAACGGCGGAGGCAACCCCGGTGGGGGCGCTTCCGGCGGTGGCACGGACGACGGTGAGGTCAAGGGTGAGGGCAGATGAGAGGGGATCGGGTGAGCACGATGCGGGTCGCGCTGGTGATCGGTACCAGCAGCGGGGGGGTGGGAAACCATGTCCGGTCGCTGAGCGCGGGTCTGGTCGACCGCGGCCACCGGGTCGCGGTGGTCGGGCCTCCGGGCACCGACGAGCACTTCGGCTTCACCGGCGCCGGAGCGCGCTTCGCCGCCGTCGACGTCGGTGCGCTGCCGCGCCCGGGGACCGACGCCGTCGCGGTCGCGCGGCTCAGCGGGATGCTGGCCCGCGCCGACGTGGTGCACGCCCACGGCGTCCGCGCCGGTGCCCTGTGCGCACTGGCCGGGGCGGCCCCGCTCGCCGTCACCGTGCACAACGCGCCGCCGCAGGCGTCCGGTCCGCGCAGCCTGGTGTTCCGGGTGCTGGAGCGGATCGTGGCGCGGCGCGCCGACGTCGTACTGGGGGTATCCGGCGACCTGGTGGAGCGGATGCGCGCACACGGTGCCCGCAGGGTGCTGCCCGCCGTGGTCACGGCGCCGCCGATGCCTCCCGCCGCCGTCCCCCGCGACGTCGTGCGGGTGGGGCTGGGTGTCCCCGAGGACCGGCCGCTCGTACTGGTGGTCGCCCGGCTTGCCGCGCAGAAGGGGCTCGACGTGCTGCTGGAGGCGGCGTCCCTGGTCGCGGCGCGGGGTGCCGCGGAGGCCGGGCCGCCGCTCATCGCCGTCGCGGGGGACGGCCCGCTCCGCGGTGACCTGGCCCGCCGGATCGACGCGCGCGACCTACCGGTCCGGCTGCTCGGCCATCGCACCGACATCCCGGACCTGCTCGCGGCCGCGGACCTGTTCGTGCTGCCGAGCATGTGGGAGGGGCCGTCGCTGGTCATCATGGAGGCGCTGCGTGCCGGGCTGCCCGTGGTGGCGACGCGGGTGGGCGGTATCCCCGACCTGTACGAGGACGTCGCCCTGTTGGTGCCGCCGGGTGATGCGGTGGCGCTGGCGGAGGCGATGGGCCGGGTGCTCGGTGATCCGGGCCTGGCGGCGAAGATGCGGGCGGACGCCGAGCGCGCGGCCGAGCGGCTGCCCACCGAGGAGGACGCGCTGCGCCAGGTGGAGGGTGTCTACGCGTCGTTGACGCGGGGGTGAGGCACGGAGCGTGGACGCCGAAGCGCCCGTGTACCGCGGCCGTCGCCTGCGACCCGGGGCACCGGGGTGCCGCGCGGGCCGGAACGGATCGGGCGCGCCGGGGGCGCACGGGCGACCGTTCGATGGCTCACCGGAAGGCGGGCGGGACGATCCGTCGAATTTCCGTCGAGAGTGGTCCCCAGAGCCGCCGGGAGATGGCATGATGGACGACAGCTTCCGGGCCCGGCGGGAATGTCCCGCGCGTCCGGATCATTCTAGATAGAGGTGAGGGGAGTATCCCTTCGCGGCGGTGTCGTCATCACGGATCGCAATGACGCGTTCCCGGTGCCGCCGGTCCACTACCCGCGTTCGTCCGCCGAGCGCTGCGGTGTGGGCGGGAGAGACCTCCGGTTGATCGGCATGCGCGAAGCTGCGGCTTCGGGTGTGCGGCCGGAGGAGTGCCCTGATGAACGTTCCCCTGTGGGTCTGGATCGCAACGATCGGCGCGATGGTCGCCGTCCTGGTGATCGACCTCGCCATCGTCGACCGCCCGTGGAACAAGAAGAGCGGTCCGCGAGAGTTCGGTGTGAAGCAGGCCGCGTGGTGGGCCGCCTTCTACGTCGGGATCGCGATCCTCTTCGGGTTCGGGCTCTGGTACTTCGCCGGCGCCACCGTGGCGGGGGAGTACTTCGCCGGGTTCATCACCGAGAAGAGCCTGAGCGTCGACAACCTCTTCGTCTTCTACCTGATCATCGGCGGTTTCGCGGTCCCCCGCCGGTACCAGCACGAGGTGCTGCTGGTCGGAATCGTGATCGCGCTGGTCATGCGCGGGTTCTTCATCGCGATCGGCGCCCAGGCCATCAACGCCTGGAGCGAGGTCTTCTACGTCTTCGGCGCCTTCCTCATCTTCACCGCCGTGAAGATCATCCGCGACCACCTCGACCACGACGGGGACGCCGACTACACCGACAGCTTCGCGGTGCGGATGGTCCGCAAGGTCTGGCCGGTGACCGACACTTACCACGGCGCGCGCATGACGGTGAAGATCGACGGGCGCCGCTATGTGACCCCGATGCTCATGGTCATCGTCGCGATCGGCGTCACCGACCTGGTGTTCGCGGTCGACTCCATCCCGGCGATCTTCGGCCTGACCCAGGACCCCTACATCGTCTTCACCGCCAATGCCTTCGCCCTCCTCGGGCTGCGCCAGCTCTACTTCCTGCTCGCCGGGCTGATGGACCGGCTCGCCTACATCAGCTGGGGCCTGTCCGCGATCATGGTGTTCATCGGGATCAAGATGATCCTGCACGCGCTGCACGAGAGCGGCGTGGCCGCCCCGGAGATCACCACGGGCACCTCCCTGGTCGTGATCATCGGCGTGATGACCGTCACTGTCGTGGCGAGCCTGCTGCGGTCCCGGGGCGGCGCCAAGCGCGAGGAGAAGCAGCTGGAGGTCGAGCGCGGCGGCGCCGAATGACGGGGGAACGAGCGCGGTTCGAACGGATGTTCGTCTATAGTGGTGGTGTCCGCCGGATCATCCGCGCGGGCACCCCGCGTTTCCCCCGGGCGGAAGTTTCCGCCCGCCGAAGTCGTTACCGTTAGAAGGTCCATCGCCGCGGCATCCGGCGCGCCCTCGTCGCGCCGCCGCGCCCACGGTGGGCCGTATTCCGTGCGGTGTCCTGACCAGGGCCGGTGTGTCTCCACCCGAACCGCGCGCCGATGCCGAGGGGGCTGAAGCAAGAACATGGCCGAGCAGCTGGTGATCCGGGGAGCCCGGGAGCACAACCTCAAGGACATCTCCCTCGACCTGCCCCGCGACGCGATGATCGTGTTCACCGGACTCTCCGGGTCGGGCAAGTCGTCGCTCGCGTTCGACACGATCTTCGCCGAGGGGCAGCGCCGCTATGTGGAGTCGCTGTCGGCCTACGCCCGCCAGTTCCTCGGCCAGATGGACAAGCCCGACGTCGACTTCATCGAGGGCCTGTCACCGGCGGTCTCCATCGACCAGAAGTCGACCAGCCGCAACCCCCGCTCGACCGTCGGCACCATCACCGAGGTCTACGACTACCTGCGGCTGCTGTGGGCGCGCATCGGTGTGCCGCACTGTCCCGAGTGCGGCCGGGAGATCGCCCGGCAGACCCCGCAGCAGATCGTGGACCGGGTCCTGGAGCTGACCGAGGGCACCCGGTTCCAGGTGCTCGCCCCCGTCGTGCGCGGGCGCAAGGGCGAGTACACCGAGCTCTTCAAGGACCTGCAGGCCAAGGGCTTCACCCGGGCCATGGTGGACGGCACCATGGCCCGGCTCGATGAGGCACCGGCCCTGAAGAAGCAGGAGAAGCACGACATCGCCGTCATCGTCGACCGGCTCACCGTCAAGGAGTCGGCGAAGAAGCGGCTCACCGACTCCATCGAGACCGCGCTGGAGCTGGCCGGCGGCACGATCACGCTGGACTTCGTCGACCTGCCCGACGACGACCCCGAGCGCGAGAAGGTCTTCTCCGAACACCTCTACTGCCCCTACGACGACCTCTCCTTCGAGGAGCTGGAGCCGCGCTCCTTCTCCTTCAACTCACCCTTCGGTGCCTGCGCCGAGTGCGCCGGTCTGGGCACGCGCATGGAGGTCGACTCCGAGCTGCTCATCCCGGACCCCGGTAAGACGCTGAACGAGGGCGCCATCGCGCCCTGGTCGGGCGGCCACGCCACCGAGTACTTCGGACGCCTCATGCAGGCCGTGGGCGACGCCGTCGGCTTCGACCTCGACACCCCGTGGGAGCGGCTGCCCAAGACCGCCCGCAAGGCCCTGCTCGACGGCCACGACACCCAGGTTCACGTCCGCTACCGCAACCGCTACGGGCGCACTCGCTCCTACTACACCGACTTCGAAGGCGTCATCCCGTGGGTGAAGCGCCGCCACTCCGAGAGCGAGAGCGACTTCAGCCGCGAGCGCCTTGAGGGCTACATGCGCACCGTTCCCTGCCCGGCGTGCGACGGAAAGCGCCTCAAGCCGGTGGTCCTGGCGGTCACGGTGGGCGGCGCCTCCATCGCCGATGTCAGCGCCCTGCCGCTCAGCGAGTGCGCCCGGTTCCTGCGCGACCTGCGGCTGAGCGAGCGGGACCGGGTCATCGCCTCCCAGGTGCTCAAGGAGATCAACGCCCGGCTGGGCTTCCTGCTCGACGTCGGACTGGACTACCTCAACCTGGAGCGGCCCTCCGGTTCGCTCTCCGGCGGTGAGGCACAGCGCATCCGGCTGGCCACGCAGATCGGCTCCGGGCTGGTGGGCGTCCTCTACGTGCTCGACGAGCCGTCCATCGGCCTGCACCAGCGCGACAACTTCCGGCTGCTGGAGACCCTGCAGCGGCTGCGCGACATCGGCAACACCCTCATCGTGGTGGAGCACGACGAGGACACCATCCGGGCCGCCGACTGGGTCGTCGACATCGGCCCCGGCGCGGGCGAGCACGGCGGCAAGGTCGTCGTCTCCGGCTCCGTCGAGCAGCTGCTCGCCAGCACCGACTCCGCCACCGGCGACTACCTGTCGGGGCGCCGGGGCATCGAGGTGCCCACCACGCGCCGCCCCACCGCCAAGGGGCGCGAACTCGTGGTCAAGGGCGCCCGCGAGAACAACCTCAAGGACATCGACGTCGCCTTCCCTCTCGGGGTGTTCACCGCCGTCACCGGGGTCTCCGGCTCCGGCAAGTCCACCCTGGTCAACGAGATCCTGTACAAGGCCCTGGCCAAGGAGCTGCACGGCGCCCGCTCGGTGCCGGGGCGGCACACCAGGGTCAACGGGCTGGGGCAGGTCGACAAGGTCGTGCACGTCGACCAGAGCCCCATCGGCCGCACCCCGCGGTCCAACCCCGCCACCTACACCGGCGTCTTCGACCACATCCGCAAGCTGTTCGCGCAGACCACCGAGGCGAAGATGCGCGGCTACCAGCCGGGCCGGTTCTCCTTCAACATCAAGGGCGGCCGCTGCGAGGCGTGCGCGGGCGACGGCACGATCAAGATCGAGATGCAGTTCCTGCCCGACGTGTACGTCCCCTGCGAGGTGTGCCACGGTGCGCGGTACAACCGCGAGACCCTGGACGTGCACTACAAGGGCAGGACCATCTCCGAGGTCCTGAACATGCCGGTCGAGGAGGCCCTGGAGTTCTTCGAGCCGATCTCCGCGATCCGCAGGCACATGCAGACCCTCAACGATGTCGGGCTGGGCTACGTGCGGCTGGGCCAGCCCGCGACCACGCTGTCCGGCGGCGAGGCCCAGCGCGTCAAACTCGCCTCGGAACTGCAGCGCCGCTCGACCGGGCGCACCGTCTACGTGCTGGACGAGCCCACCACCGGCCTGCACTTCGAGGACATCCGCAAGCTGCTGGGAGTGCTGGACCGGCTGGCCGACAACGGCAACACCGTCATCGTCATCGAGCACAACCTGGACGTCATCAAGACCGCCGACCACCTCATCGACATGGGGCCCGAGGGCGGTGCGGGAGGCGGCACGGTCGTCGCCACCGGCACCCCCGAGCAGGTCGCGGCCGCGGACGGCTCCTACACCGGGCAGTTCCTCGCCAAGATGCTCTAGCGGGGGGCGTACGCACTAGGGTGGGATACTGAAACGCGCGACCATCTGGGACGCCGCCGCCTGGACGACGCTCCCCCCGGGGGCCCGTTCGCGGCGTCGGAGCACCTGGAATCGAGGAGACGATGAGCGACGCCCTCTCCGGGCGGCCCGGTGCCGGCATCCAGGTACCGGCCGGGATGGGCATGCGGGTCCTCGCCCGGGTGATCGACCTGGTCATCGTCGGTTCCATCGGCTTGGTGGTCAGCGCCGCCGTCTCCTACGAGGTGCCGGTCGGCAGCGAGACGATGATGAAGGAGTTCCTCGCCTCCCTGGTCTCCTCGCTCATCCTGTTCGTGCTCTACGCGGGCTATGAGGTGGCGTTCACCGCGCTCTACGGCGCCACGCCGGGCAAGCTCTTCTGCGGCCTGCGGATCGCCATGAGCACGGAAGAGGAGGACGGGAGCGGCGGCCCGGCCGACGCGCTGGGCGTGCTCAAGCGCTCCACCGTCCTGTACCTGTCGGTGCTGTTGAACTTCGTCCCGGTCATCGGACTGCTGGCGCTGGGCGTCTCCATCTACGCGGTCACCTCGGCCTTCCTCGACCAGCCGCGCGGACGCGGCCTGCACGACCGGCTCGGCGGCACCGAGGTGGTGACCACGCGAGAGCGGCCGGTATCGTCGGAAGGCGCCTGACACAGGCGTTCGACAGCGTGAGCGTTCCCCGACGACAAGCCCCCTGCCGAGAAGGTCGCAGCACAGATGAACCAACCACCGCCGTGGAATGAAGGCGCGGTGCCCGCCCCCGGTACGCCCGGGACGCCGGGACGGCCCGTCGGTGCCGCGCACGGGGGCTCCCACGCCCCTCCGCCACCGCAGCCGGGGTGGGGTGCGGCGGAGCCGGGCCCGGTGCCGCAGGTCGCGCCGGCCCGTCCCCCGGCCACGTGGCTGCGCCGTACGGGCGCGCGGCTCGTCGACCTCGTCCTGGTGATGGTCCCGTCCGCCGTGGCGGCCGGGATCGTGGGCCTGGTCTGGCTGGGCGCCCTGGCGCTCGGCGGCGGGGCGAAGGCCGAGAACTTCTTCATCATCTTCTGCGTCTGCTACTTCCTCATCCTGGTCGGGTACGACGCGGTCAACGTGGCGCGCAGGCGCCGCACGGCCGGTAAGAAGCTGCTCGACCTGGAGGTGGCGCCCCGCGAGGGGGGCGGCCACCCGGGCCCGATCCCGATCGCCTCGATCGTCGCCCGCGCCGCGGTGTTCCATGTCTGGGTGCTGTTCTGGTGGATCCCGGGCTGGAACGTGGTCGCGGGCATCCTGTTCCTGGTCTTCTGCGTGCTGTGGCCGCTGTGGTCCCGGCCCTATGGGCAGGGGGTCCACGACCACGTCGCCCGCACCATCGTGGTGCACAGCGGCTGACCAGGGCATCGGGGCGTGTCCCCGGTGACCGTTCCGCACCGAACTAGTACTACGCTATGTAGTGCTTTTCCGGGTTCGATCGAAGGGAGCCGCGTGATGGGTGCGGGGGCGACGTGTGCGTGCGGGATGAGCCGGAGGCGGCTGCTCGGCGCCGCGGGGGTCGCGGGAGCGGCCATGGTGGGAGCGAGCGCGTGCGCCAGCGCGGAGGGTCGGCCCAAGCCGCAGGACGTGCTCCGGGGCAGGGTCGTCGCGCAGACGACGGAGATCCCCGAGGGCGGCGGCAAGGTCATCGTCCAGGGCAAGCTCGTCATCACCCAGCCGGAGAAGGGCGACTACCGCGCCTACAGCGCCGTGTGCACCCACTCGGGCTGCACGATCCAGGAAGTCACCGAGACCGAGAACATCCACTGCCTGTGCCACGGCAGCGAGTTCGACATCGCCACGGGCGAGGTGCTCAAGGGCCCGGCCACCGAGCCGCTGGAGAAGTTCTCCGTCACCATCGACGGCACCGACATCGTGCTCGACAAGTCCGACGACTCCTGACCTTCCCCTTCCCGCCGGCGCTCTCGGGGGGAGGGCCGCGACTCCGGCCGGAGCCCGACCGCTCTCCCGAGATCGATGCGAGGATGCGGGGGCGACGGCCCGCTCAGGTGCCGTCGCCGTCTCCGTCGCCATCCCCGTCGCCGTCGCCGTCGGTCCGCGAGGTCTCGGACCCCTCCGCCGCCTCCGAGCGCAGCGAGCCGTCGGGGGCGCCGCCGGTGCCCTCGGCTCTGCCCCGGCGGCGCCGGAAGGCCGACTCGGGGAAGACCAGCCCGTAGGGGTCGTCCTCGGTGCGGGTCACGAACTCGGTCCGGCGGCGCGGAAGCGAGTCCGGGAAGTTGGTCGTGATGAACCCGATGAGGTGCTCGCGCAGGTCGCAGCAGAGATCCCAGCGGGCGTCGGCATCGGCGGTGGTGGCCACGGCGCGCAGCTCGACAAGGCCGCCTTCCAGGATGTCGGTGGCCTGGAGCGACCAGCGCCGCCCGTCCCACAGCGGGTGGGAGGTGATGAAGTCGCCGACCTCCTCGCGCAGCCGCTCGATGGGGATGCTCCAGTCGACCCGGAGCAGCACCCAGCCGGTGATGGAGGTGTTCTCCTTGGTCCAGTTCTCGAACACGTTGCCGGTGAAGTGGGAGACCGGCACGACCAGGCGCCGTTCGTCCCACAGCCGCAGCGTCACGTTGGTCAGGCTGAGCTCCTCGACCCGGCCCCAGTTGCCCTCGAACACCACGATGTCGTTGAGCCGCAGTGCGTCGCTGAACGCCAGTTGCAGCCCGGCGAAGAGGTTGCCCAGTGTCGACTGGGCCGCGATGCCGGCGACGATGCCGA